>NZ_JACIBX010000009.1 GCF_014195545.1 Limimaricola variabilis
CGCTACGACAGATGCCCGAAGGTCTTCCTTTCTGCCATCGCCCTGGCCGCGACCGTCATGTTCTGGCTTTGAGGGTTAACGAGTCCTGACCCTAGTTCAGCTCTCAAGGCGTTCTTCAAGATTGCCCTCTTTAGGGCGGTCTCGGCTGTCGCTATTTGCGCGAGAAACTGGCTATCAGCAATGCCTACATGTGCGCGATGATAATGCGGCTCTCCTCCAGCTATCAGAATGGCCGCGTCTTCTACGGTGTAGTGGTCTACCAGTTTCCACAAGTCGAACGCGCTCAATGTCATTTGAAGTCCACTACGTTTCCAATTCCTGTTTTGATTGGGTCAAGAAACCCGCCCACGCCGCCATGAGGTCGCGCCGTTTCTCCATCATGTCGCCACGCCGATAGGCCCGTTCGACTTCCGAGCCAACCTCTTGGGCGAGGGCAATCTCGGCCATCTCGCGTGGGTAGTGCGTCCGCTCGGCGGCCCAATCGCGGAACGTCGAGCGCAGCCCGTGCGGCACCGCAGGGCGGGCGCTACGGGGGTCGAGCCATCCGGGACGACTCGCCTTCTCCTCGTCCTTCTGCATTCGCCTCATGACGGCGGAAAGGCTCATGTCTGAGAGAGGGCCGCCGCGCGGGGCCGGAAACACCAGCGGGTTGCCCTCCATGCGGGGGAGGGCGCGCAGGAGTGCGACCGCCTCAGCCGTCAGCGGCACGCGGTGCTCGCGCTCCATCTTCATGCGCTGGGCGGGCACGGTCCAGAGCCCGGCCTCAAGGTCCACCTCGGCCCATGTCGCGCCTCTCACCTCACCCGACCGGGCGGCGGTTAGCGCTAGGAACTCAAGCGCACGGGCCGAAATGCCATCGCGCTGGCGTAGATGCCCGAACCATGCGGCAGCATCATCTATCGCGAGAGCAGGCCAGTTTTCTTTCCTCGTCACGCGATCGGGCTTGGGTAGCAGGCTGTCGAGATTGCCTTTCCAGCGCGCCGGGTTGTCGCCCTGGCGGTGCCCGGCCACGGTCGCCCATGACAGCACCGCCTCGATGCGGCCCCGCACCCGCTTCGCCGTCTCGGTCTTGTCGTGCCAGATCGGTTGAACTGCGCGCAGCACGTCCTGAACTTTGATGTCGGACACCAGCATGTGCCCAAGCTGCGGCAAGGCGTAGGTCGTCAGGGTGGAGCGCCATTGTGCGGCATGTTTGACATTGCGGAACTCGGAGAGCTTCGCGTCGAGAAAGCGATCGGCAGCATCCGCGAAGCTGAGGCCCCGGCGCTGGGCGGTCATGAGCGCGGCGCGGGCGGCTTTGCGCTCTTCCACCGGGTCGATGCCCCGGCGGATGGCGTCCTTGGCCTCACGGGCGCGCTCTCTTGCCTGGGCAAGCGGCACCTCGGGATAGCCTCCGAGCCCTATCTCGCGCCGCCGGTCGCCCACGACCACGCGCAGGAGCCATGTGCGGCCACCGGTCGGAGTGATTTGCAGGTAGAGCCCAGCGACACCGCCCACCGGCAAGCAGGCGTTGTGCCCCCGGCCGGGATGCTTGAGGCGTTTGACCTCAAGGGCAGAAAGCTCTTTGGCAAGACGTGGCAAAATCGCACCCCTGTTCACACCCACCATAGGATGATGGGTATAGGTGCAACACGATGCAACAGGTACTACATGGCAAAGGCATTTTTCCGTTAAAGTATAGCGGCTTCAGAGGGATGATGCAGGTTAGTGCAGCGGGTCGCAACACGATGATGGCGGCCACCTCCTCCGCCAAGGATGTGCGTCACACCCGAAAACATCAGTGGCTAAGGCTTGTGCCGAAAGGGTGTACTACCCCCGCAGCCCTCCGACTCGGGTTCGGCTTAGCTAGCCTTTGCATTCGACGTATCGAGATGCGGGCGAGGGCGGCCTAGCCATCCTTGAGCTGGCGTCTCGCCTAGAAGACAAAGCGCTCAGCCTGCTCGTGACGAGGGGATGGTTGAAGGCATGAATTCCAACATCTTAGACCCCGGCGACAGCCTCTCTATGTGAATGCCATTCACCGCTACGTTCCACGACTCCTTAAAAAGCTTCCAGTCGTGCACGCCACGGAAAGCCTTCTCGATCAGAACTAGGGCAATCTTTCAGGGGTATAGTCGATGTGGCCTGGCAATTAGTGTGGGCCAAGCTTTGATTCAGATACGAAAAAATCTGACACTCTCATTTCTCAGCATCACACGCTCAAACGCGGCGAGATCGCGTGAATGGCGATACTCGGCCATCCGGTGCCACCGTCAAGCGGCCGCTGGTTCAAGCGTAGTGCCGGGACTGGGCCGAGGCGACGATCTGCATCGCCCAAGCCTGTTCTTATTCGTCCACCGTCTCAGGCGAGCACTTCGATGGTCACGCGGCCGACGCCGGTGTCGAGGATGCCGATATCCGCCGCCGCTTCCTTCGACAGGTCGATGACGCGGTTCTTGGCATAGGGGCCACGATCGTTGATCCGCACCACGACCGACTCGTCGGTCGCTTCATTCGTGACGCGGACTCGCGTTCCGAAAGGCAGGTTGGGGTGGGCCGCGGTGAGGTCGTTCATGTCGTAGGTCTCGCCATTCGCGGTCTGGCGGCCATGGAAGCCGGGTCCGTACCAAGAAGCGGTTCCCTCGAAGACCTTGGTGACGCCGCCGTCATGAGCGGTTGCAAAGGGCGTCGTCGCAAGCAGACAGCCGGCCGTCAAAGCGGTTCGAAGCATGGTGGTCATCTTGATCACAGGCCCGTCCTTCAGTCCCAATATTTGCCGTGCAGCCTACCTGCCTATCGCATGCTGCATGCGCAACGTTGATTGGCTTGCAGTTCCGATTGGAGGTAAAAGCCAGCGAGGGCCTGCCAATTTCCGTCCCCGTGGATGGCGCATATCCGCCGGAATCGAGCGCTCTCTATCCTTTGAACGGCGCGCCCCTTGAAGTGTCTCGGTGGCGCCCAATCTTGGGGCACTTGGCTTCTCGACTACTGGATCGAACCCACTATGTTCGGCTTAAGCGCTTGGTACGTCGGAGGGATTGGCGGCCGAGTTAAATACGCCTCCCAAGAATGATCGCCTCAAATGCTTTGGCCTGACCTGAATCGAGCCTGCCGGTCTGCTCCTGCGACGAGTTCCCAAGCGGTCATCTCCGGAAAAATCATGATACCTTGGCGATATCAGTCAAGCGGATCCATAGTCTGGTTTTCGCTTCATTTCCGATTTCTGGCGACGCTCTCGATCACGCCGCCGGATTTCCAGTTAAGGGGTGGATATGCGTTTTTCCTTTTCGATCATTCATTTGATGACCCGTGTCGTCGCGATCGCGGTGTTGTCTTTTCCGGCACTCGCCCATGCCGAGCTTCGGGTCGAACGGAGCCTCAACGACACACCGCATGGCTTCTTGCGGGTGTCGTCGCCGGTACGTGCCGGGCGGACCGCGCAGTATTTCGAGCTGCGCCACGGCGATTGCGGGGCGGATCGCTGGCACAGCGACTGCGCCACCGATCGCGAGCGTACCGAGGTTTGGCTGCCGGACGACCAATGGGGGCCCGGCACGCTGCAATGGATTGGCTACAGCCTCTATCTTCCGCCGGATTTCCCCGAGATCGATCCGCTGGGAACCGTCGCGGGGCAGATCCACATGCAAGGCGGACCGACCAACATGCGCGGCGGACATCTGTCGCAGCCCGGTGTTCTGCTCATGGATCTGAACCAGTCGGGCTATACCGCCTGCGTCATCAGGCTGAGTGGACCGCGTCAGGCGGTTCAGGACGATTGCCTGCATGTGCAGATCGCCACTCTCGGTCAGATGAGGGGGAGGTGGACGGACATCCAGATCGGCCTCGACCTGCGTCGACAGGGGGGCAGCATCGAGATCTGGGCGAATGGCCGTCTCGTCAAACGCGTCGAGGGTTTCCACCGGCACATGGGGGAGCGTTATTACTTCAAATACGGCCTCTACCGGTCCTTCATCTCCCGTTATCCCGGGCGCATCCCGACGCAATGGGTGGTGTTCGACGAGGTCCGCCTCGGTCAGTCGCGCGAAGAGGTGGTCGTGCGCGAGCAGGCCCCGGTCAATTGAGGCGGCGGCCGGGAGCGCAGGGCGTGCCGTCGCTCATGCGGCGCGGAAATGTACCAGCCCGGCACTTTCTCTGGCCTGAACGAGCCATTGCGCGTCGCGCGATGGACAAGCGCCGCTGCGCCGGTCCAGTCTGAGGCGGCAACCGAAAGGGGCTGGAATGGGCAGGACCGTGGCGGAGGCCGATGGCAACGGGGCGCTCGACCTGTTGCGGATCGAGGTGCTCGCCGCGCGGATCGAGGCGCATGGGCGCGCCGACCCGGATGCAGGCAATCTGTGGCGTTCGGAAATGGCAGTGGCCGAGGCCGTCGCTTCCGTGGCGCTCGAAGGGCGGCGGCTGAGCGAGACCGACCTGCTGCCGCGCGTCGCGGGTGGCGCCGTCGCAGGCGACCCCGTGGCGGGCGAACAGGCGCTGGCGCTGATCCGGGCGCTCAAGGCGCCGGGCGATCCGATCGCGCAGCCGGCCGAGACGCTGGAGCGGCTCGAACGCCGGGTGGGCGGGCGCAACTGGAATGACGATCAGACGGAGCCGGATGCCGATGCCCCGCTCTCGGCACTGCGAGACGCTCTGGCGACCTTGCGGCCCGGGGATCCCCCGATCCTGGCTGGGCTGCGGGTCAGTGCCGCCTACGCGTTCGCCACCGAGCGCGCGCAGCCGATGGTCGAACGGGCGCTGTTCATGGCGGTGGAGGGCGCGCGGCGCCGGGAGGCGCCCGGACCCGGCGGCGCCGTGACGCATGAGGAGGATCCGCTGCGCGGGCTCTCGGGCCGGGTCGATGCCGACTGGGTGGCGACGCCGGCGCTGGCGCTCTCGACTCATGGCTACAAGCCGTGGTCGCCATCGAGCCCTGCCGGTCTCGCCGATCTGCTCGAGGGGCTGGGGCAGGTGCTGGGCATGGAGATCGGCCGCGTCGGCCGGGCCCGCGACTGGCTGCGCCGGGCCCGGGCCTGCGGCGAGGGGCGGCACGGCCGCTCGCGACTGGGCGACGCGGCGCAGGCCTTCGCCTCGGCGCCCTGCCTGACGGCAGGGCTTCTCGCCGACCGGATCGGCGTGACCCCGCGTGGCGCAACCAACCTGATCGACGCGCTGGTGGCCGAGGGGCTGCTGCGCGAGATCACCCGCCGGCGGACAGCGCGGATCTGGTCGGTGCCGGGGCTGGCGGAACGGCTCGCGGCGCGCCCGCGGAAGGTGGCGACCCGGCCGCCGACCGAGGCCGTCGTGCCCGATCCGCAAGCCGGCCGGGCGGCAATGGCCCGCGCCTTTGCCGATCTCGACGCGGCGCTGGGCCGGGCCGACTTGCTGCTGGGGCGCCGTCGCGGCGGCTGAGCCCCGGCGGTGCCGTGCCGGCAGGGGCAGGCAAGGCTTTTCTTCTGCTCTGTCAACGCCTATCGATGGCGCCGCCGTGACCAGTTAGGATCCATCATGACCGCAGCGATGACCGAGGTAAGCCGCCTCCTGCAGGAGGATTTCGAAGAGGTGGTCGACGCCTGGTTCGCCACGCAGAAGCGCGAGGGCGTGCGCCGGCCCGATCTGTTTTCCGACCGCGAGAGCCGCCGACAGCTCTCGGATCTGCTGCGCGCCTTCGCCGATACGCTGGGGCGGATCGATCTGAGCCAGAGTGTCGACGTCGACGCAGAGGAGTGGTCGGACCTGCGCCTCGCGCTCTCCGAGATCACGCTGGTGCGCGCCGAGCGCGGTGTCGCGCCTTGGGAGATGACGACCTTCGTTCTGGCGCTCAAGCAGCCGGTTTTCGGCAAGCTGAACGAGCGGCTGCGCGACACGCCCGATCGGCTGTTGCAGGAGGCCGCCGATTTCGGGCGCATCGTCGATGCCTTCGCGATGCATATCAACGAGCACTTCATCGCCGAGCGCGACGAGATCATCGAGCGTCAGCGCGCCGAGATGATGGAGCTGTCGACCCCGGTCGTGCAGCTGTGGGAGCGGGTGCTGACCATCCCGCTGATCGGCACGCTCGATTCGATGCGCGCCCAGGAAGTGATGGAAAACCTGCTCAACGCCATCGTCGAGCATCAGGCCGAAGTGGTGATCGTCGACATCACCGGCGTGCGGGTGGTGGATACCCAGGTCGCCCAGCACCTGCTGCGCACCGCCGCCGCGGTGCGGCTGATGGGTGCCGAGGCGATCATCTCGGGCATTTCGCCCAAAATCGCCCAGACCATGGTCGAGCTCGGCGTCGACGTGGGCGAGGTGACGACGCGGCCCTCGATCCGCGCGGCCTTGGCCGAGGCGTTCCGCAGGGTCGGCTTCGCCATCACCCGGGTCGAGGACACCCGTGCCTGAGGCGGCCTCGATCTACAAGGTCGACAAGGTGCTGCTGGTCGCGATCCGCGACAACATCACCGACACCGACATCATCAACCTTCAGGAGGATCTGTCCGAGCGGATCGTCAGCGAAAAGGCGCGCGGTGTCGTGATCGACATCGCGGCGCTGGAGATCGTCGACACTTTTGTCGGCCGCATCCTCGCGCAGCTCTCGGCGATATCGCGGCTGCTGGCGGCCGAGACCTACATCGTCGGCATGCGTCCGGCGGTGGCGATGACGCTGGTCGAGCTGGGCATGGACCTGCCGGGCTCAAAGACCGCGCTGTCGCTCAGTCACGCGCTGCGCGCGCTGAAGGCCAAGGGGCTGGCGTGAGCGGCCCGCCGGCCGAGCCGGCGGCCCGCGTCGAGCTGCGCCAGGAGCGCGATGTGGCGGCGGCGCGGCTCGCCGTATCGCGGGTGATGGATGCGATGGGCGCGCGGGCTCTGCGCAAGACCCGTTTCGTCACCGCCGTGAGCGAGATCGCTCGCAACGCGCTCGACCATGGTGGCGGCGGGGTGATCGAGGTCTGGCGGCTGGACCGGCCCGCGCGAATCATGATCCGCTGCCGCGACGAGGGACCCGGTATCGCCGATATCGATCAGGCGATGACCGACGGCTTCTCGACCGCGCGCAGCATGGGCAAGGGGCTGGGCGGAGCCAGACGACTGGTCGAGGCGTTCCGCATCGATAGCCGGCCCGGGGTCGGGACCACCGTCGAAATGGAGGCCAGACCATGAGGCATGTCGTCGAAGTGAGCGAGCCCAGCGCCGTGGCCGAAGCCCGGCGGCTGGGGCGCAATCTGGCCGAGAACGTGGGCCTCGATGCCACCCGTACGGCCGCGCTGGCCATCGTCGTGACAGAAATGGCGACCAACCTCCTGCGGCATGCCAGGGGCGGACAGTTGATGCTGCTGGCGCAGCCTGTCGCGGGACCGCGCGTGGCGCTGGCGGCGATCGACCGCGGCCCCGGCATCCCCGATATCGAGCAGGCGCTCTCCGACGGGTTCTCGACCGGATCGAGCGCGGGGGGCGGCCTCGGTGCGATGAAGCGGCTGGCCGACAGCTTCGAGATCCAGTCGACGCCCGGGCAGGGGACCGTCACGGTCTGCGGCTTCGGCGCATCGCCGGTGCTGGCCGGGGTCGAGATCGGCGGTTTCCTGACGAACTACCCCGGTGACCGGGCCTGCGGCGATGCTTTGCATGCGCGCAATGTCGGCGGTCGGGTCGATCTCATCTCGATCGATGGGCTGGGCCATGGCGCCCGCGCGGAGGTCGCCGCCACCGAGACGCTCGACGGCTTTGCGGCGCTGAGGGGCGACGATCCCGCGCGCCTTCTGGCCGAGCTGTCGGCCCGGCTTTCGGGCAGCCGAGGCTCTGTCGCCGCCCTGGCGCAGATCGAGGCTGCGGATGGCCGGCTCAGCCTTGCAGGTATCGGCAACATCTCGGCGCTGTTGGTGCGGCCCGGGGGGCGGATGCGGCGGTTGATCAGCCGCGAGGGCCGGCTCGGTGGAGCGGTGCGCACGCCGCCGATCGAAACCGAGACGATGACGCTGGGTGACGTGCTGATCCTGCACAGCGACGGGCTTTCGACGCTGCGCAGCCCGGCCGATCTGCCGGAGCTTGCAGGCATGAGCTGCGCGATGATCGCGGCGCAACTCATTCGAGACCGGGCGAAAGGGCGCGACGACTGCTGCGCGCTGGTTGCCCGGCTTGCCCCGGAGGAGGCGGCATGAGGATCACGACGCTTAAGATCGAGGCCGATGACGACATCGTGCGCCTGCGCATGGTCGGTCAGGAGGTGGCGCGGCGCTGTGGCTTCGGCAAGTTTGCCGAGACCCGCATCGTCACCGCGCTGCTCGAGCTGGGCAGGAACATCGTCCAGCATGGCGGTGGCGGCCGGATGATCCTGACGCTCGAGCCGCGCGACGCCGGCCTCGACCTCGTGGCCGAGGCGATCGACCATGGTCCGGGCATCTCCGATCTCGACGCCCGGCTCTCGGCCGCTGGGCCGCTGCCGGGCACCAATGGCGGACCCGCTGCGGGCCTTGGCCTCGGACTGCGCGGTGTCAGGCGGATCGCTGACCGGATGGATGTGGATACCGGCCCGGAAGGGACTCGGATCCGGGTGATCTTCGCCACCTCGTGCGGGGCAGGTGAGGCGGCCGCGCTGGGCAGCGAGATCGGCGAGGCGCTGGCGGTGCTGCGACGGGCCGACCCGGCCGCGATGCTCGCCCAGCAGAACCGTGATCTGCTCGATGCGCTCGAGGAGCGCGACCTGCTGATGGCCGAGGTGCACCATCGCACCAAGAACAACCTCGCCCTCGTGACCGGGTTGATGCGGTTGTCGCGCAGCGCGGCCAAGACCGAAGAAACTCGCGAGGTGCTGCGCGACCTCGAACTGCGGGTGAAGGCGATCACGGCGCTGCACGACCGGTTGCAGCGCGCCGCCGGAGCGGACAGCACGCCGCTGCTGCCGTTGTTGCGCGACGTGGCGGAGCAGACGCGGCAAGCCTTCTCGACGCCGGATCAGGAGGTCGCGGTCGCAGTAACGGGTGAGGCCCTGAGCCTGTCGGGCAATGCCGCGACCGATCTTGCGCTGGCGGCCGGCGAGCTGATGACCAACGCCTGCAAGCATGCCTTTGCCGGTCGCGACAAGGGCCGGCTGCACGTGGCGCTGGCGCGGGAGGAGGGGATGCTCAAGCTCACCGTCGCGGATGACGGATGCGGTCTGGCACCGGGGATGGAGCGTCCCGAACGCTCGGACTCGTTGGGCTGGCGGATGATTCGCACCATGGTTCAGAAGCATGGCGGCTTCGTGCGCACCTCTGGCGGCTCGACCGGCCTGACGGTGGAGCTGGGCTTTGGCGAGGCGCAGTTGGGCCTGCGCGAGGACTGAATCAGTATCCCGGAAAAGAGAAAGGCGGCGGCGCCCGGGAGGAGAGGTGCCGCCGCCTTGTTATATAGACGGTGAGGGAGGAGGGCCGTCATGTACCGCCCAACCCCCTAGACCCGGAAAAGATCCGCGCCGGATGGCGAAAACTCAGCCGCGGCGCGCCGACTGGCGGGCGATCTCTTCGATCATCGAACGATGGATGCCCAGATCGGCCAGCTCGCGCTCGCTCAGCGCGGAGAGTTCGCGGCGGGTGGTGCCGTAGGCGCGGGCGCTGGCCCGCCAGGCGGTCAGGCGGCCAATGAGACGGGCGAGGGGAGAGGTGGGGCGGGTGGCGACGAGCGTGGTCATTGGCTTTGGTCCTTGGGCTTGTGCGACGGGCGGCACGCCGTCGACCGGAGCGGCACCCCTGTGGCGCCGTTGAGCCTCATCTGGCGTTTCACGGCGTCGGTGACCATGGCCGAAAGCGCCGCAGCGACTTGCGCTCACCGCATGGCGCGGTGAAAGCCGAACCGTTTCGGGGTTTCACTCCACCAAAGGCGAAGACACTGATCCTGCCTCGATCACCTCGAAATCACCCAGCCGCTGCAGATCCGCGAGCGGCTGCCCCTCGATCGCGCCGATCAGCCCTTGGGCCAGCGGCTCCCAGCTGAGCGACAGCGCCGAGCGGGTGCCCGAACAGGGCGGCAGCGCCAGCAGGTCCTCGCCCGGAAGCGCGTCGTCATGCGCCACTACCGAGACATCATGCGGCACCCGCAGGCCGAGCATCGCGAGCGCATTGTGGATGCCCTTGGCGATCAGCATGTTGCCGGCAATGAGCGCGCTCGGGCGGGGGCCATCGCTGGACATCATTCTCAACGTGGCAAGGGCGCCGTGGCTTTCGGTCATCTGGCCGTGTTCGTGGAGGGCAGGGTCGGCGGGCAGCCCGGCCGCCTCCAGCGCCCGCTCCCAACCGAGGCGGCGATGATCGGCATAGCACATCTCGGCAAGCCCGTTGATGAAGCCGATCTTGCGATGACCGGCGCGCAGCAGCATCTCCGTCAGCGTCCTGCCGACCGCCAGGTTGTCGATGTCGTAATAGGGATAGTCGGGCGCGTCGCTGCCACGACCATGCATCACCAGCGGCACGCCCCGCCCCTGCAGATAGGTCACGCGGCGGTCGTCCCGTTCCGGCTCGATCAGCACGAAGCCGTCGAGCGACCCGCCATCGATCAGCCTGCGATGTACCGCCACCACGTCCTCGCCCTCTTCGGCGGCGTGCAGCACGAACAGTCGGCCGCGCCGCGAGAAGGCCCCCGACAGCCCCCGCACCATCTCCACGAAGAGGCTGTCGCGCGGTGTCCGGTCGAGCGGCGGCAGCACCAGTCCGACGATGTGGGAGCGACCGGAAGCCAGCTTGCGCGCTGAAAGATTCGGGCTGTAGTTCAGGGCCTTAGCTGCTTTTCTCACCCGGATCTTGGTTTCGGCGCTGACATCGGCGTGGTCGTTCAACGCACGGCTCACCTGCGTGACCGACAGCCCTGTGCTGGCCGCGATGTCCTTGAGTGTCGCCGACATGATCTCTCCCGGGTTTGCCGCGGCACCTTGTCAAACCGAAACGCTTCGGGCAAGCCTGCCCGTGACCCGATGGCACCCCTGGGACGAAAGGATTCGAGGATGAGCAAGGCGAATTGGTGGAAGGGTGCGGTGATCTACCAGATCTATCCGCGCTCCTATCAGGACGGCAATGGCGACGGCATCGGCGATCTCAAGGGGATCACGGCGCGGCTGCCCCATATCGCCGATCTCGGCGTCGACGCGGTTTGGCTGTCGCCGATCTTCACCTCGCCCATGGCCGACATGGGTTACGACGTGTCGAACTACACCGACATCGACCCGACCTTCGGCACGCTCGCGGATTTCGACGAGATGGTCGCCCGCGCGCACGAGCTCGGGCTCAAGGTGATGATCGACCAGGTGCTGTCGCACAGCTCGGACAAACATTCCTTCTTCGAGGAGAGCCGGCAGAGCCGCGACAACCCCAAGTCCGACTGGTACGTCTGGGCCGATCCCAAGCATGACGGCTCAGCCCCCAACAACTGGCAGGCCATCTTCGGCGGCATCGCCTGGGAGTGGGAGCCGCGCCGTCGGCAGTACTACTTCCACAACTTCCTAAAGGAGCAGCCCGACTTCAACTTCCACAATCCGGAAGTGCAGGACTGGCTCTTGGACACGATGCGCTTCTGGCTCGATCGCGGCGTTGACGGCTTCCGTCTCGACACCGTGAACTTCTACTTCCACGACAAGCATCTGCGCGACGACCCGGCCGATTTCCGTCTGAACGGCACCCAGGCGGTCAAGCCCTACGACATGCAGTACCACATCTTCTCGAAGAACCAGCCGGACAACATCGCCTTCCTCGAGAAGATGCGCCGGCTGATGGACGAGTATGACGACCGCACTCTGGTGGGCGAGGTCGGCGAGAGCCACCACCCTATCGAGATCATGGGCGAGTACACCTCGGCGAACCGTCTGCACATGGCTTACAGCTTCGAGATGCTGGGGCCGAACTTCACCGCCGAGCACTTCCGTCACCAGATCGACCAGTTCTTCAAGCACGCGCCGAAGGGCTGGCCGTGCTGGGCGCTCTCGAACCACGACGTGCCGCGCCACGTGACCCGCTGGGCCGAGCATGGCGACCAGGAGGCGGTCGCCAAGCTCGCCGCGGCGATGCTGTTGTCGATGGAAGGCTCGATCTGCGTCTATCAGGGCGAAGAGCTGGGCCAGACCGAGACCGAGCTGGAATTCGAGGAGCTGACCGACCCGCAGGGCATCAACTTCTGGCCCGCCGACAAGGGCCGCGACGGCTGCCGCACGCCGATGGTCTGGGAGCGGAGCGCGCCCAATGCCGGCTTCTCCGACAGTGACAAGCCGTGGCTGCCGGTCAAGGCACCGCAGGCGGCGCGTGCCGTCGATACCCAGAAGGGCGTCGACGGCTCGGTGCTCGAGACCTACCGCGCGCTACTGAAGCTGCGGCGCGAGACTCCGGACCTGCGCGAGGGCCGCACCATGTTCGCCGAGACCGAGGAGCCGGTGCTGGCCTTCCATCGCGGCGAGAAGACCGTCTGCGCCTTCAATCTTTCGGCCACGCCGCAGGAAATCGAGCTGCCGGGGATCACCGAAACCCTCTTCGCGCTCTCGGCCGAGAGCGCGGATGGCAAGGTCTGGCTCGGTCCGAACGGCGCGCTGATCGCACGGCTCGGCTGATACTCTGCAGGCACGGCCTCCGGGCCGTGCCGCACCCCCTTCAAGCTGCCTTTTGGCGCCCCCTCAAAGCTGCTAGGAGGCACTGACCGGCGTGAAGGAGCTGAGCCCATGAGACCCAAGGAGTATGCCCGTACCGGGGTGCCAGGGCTCGACGATGTTCTGGCGGGCGGGCTGACCCGCCGCCATGTCTTCTTGGTCGAGGGCGCGCCCGGCACCGGCAAGACCACCACCGCGATGCGCTTTCTCTTGGAAGGCGCCGAGCGCGGCGAGACCTGTCTCTACGTGACCTTGTCGGAGACCGAGGAAGAGCTGCGCGACAGCGCCGCCTCGCATGGCTGGACCTTGGACGAACGCGTTTCCGTCTTCGAGGTCGTCCCCGCCGAAAGCCTGCTCGATGCAGATCAGCAGCAAAGCCTGCTCTATTCCTCTGATCTGGAGCTGGGCGAGGCGACCCGCCAGATCTTCGACGCCTTCGAGCGGATCCGCCCCCAGCGGGTGGTGATCGACAGCCTCTCGGAGATCCGGCTGCTGGCACAGGGCTCTCTGCGCTACCGCCGCCAGATCCTTGCCATGAAGCACTACTTCGCGCGGCAGGACGCCACCGTGCTGATGCTCGACGATCTCACCGCCGAGGCGCATGACCGCACCGTGCACAGCGTCGTGCACGGGGTGATCCAGCTCGAAGAGCTGGCGCCAGAATACGGGGCCGAGCGGCGTCGCCTCCGGGTCACCAAGTATCGGGGCCAGCGCTACCGCGGCGGCTACCACGACTTCGCCATCAAGACCGGCGGCATCGAGGTGTTCCCGCGCCTCGTGGCGCTCGAGCACCGCACCGATTTCGACCGCAGCCCGCGCGGCAGCGGCATCCCCGAGCTCGACAAGCTGCTCGGCGGTGGCGTCGAGCAGGGGTCGAGCACGCTTGTGCTGGGACCCTCGGGCACCGGCAAGAGCCTGCTCGCGCTGCAGTTCGCGCTGGCCGCGATCGAGCGGGGCGAGCGTGCCGCGTTCTTTGTCTTCGACGAGGAGCTGAGCCAGCTCGAGGCGCGATTGGTCAAGATGGGCATCGACCTGCCGTCGCTGCGCGAAAGCGGCGCCTTGCTGGTCGAGCAGATTGACGCCGCGGAGATGTCGCCCGGCGAGTTCTCGCAGAAGGTCCGCGACTGCGTGGCGACGCTGGGCGTGCGCACCGTAGTGATCGATAGCATGAATGGCTACCAGGCCGCGATGCCGCAGGAGAACGCGCTGATCCTGCACATCCATGAGCTCCTGCAGTTCCTCAATCGGCAGGGTGCCTCGACCTTCCTGACCGTGGCGCAGCACGGGCTGGTGGGCGACATGCGGTCGCCACTCGATCTGACCTACCTGGCCGATACCGTCGTGCTGCTGCGCTATTTCGAGGCGATGGGTCAGGTCCGCCGCGCGGTCTCGATCATCAAGAAGCGCACCGGCGCGCATGAGGACACCATCCGCGAATACCGGATCGGCGGCGAAGGGCTTGAGCTCGGCGCACCGCTGCGTGGCTTCCAGGGCGTGTTGCGCGGCGTGCCGGACTTCATTGGCTCCGCCGGGCCGCTGATGGGGATGGATGCCGACAATGCCGGGAGCTGAACCGGCACGCGCGCTGATCCTCGCGCCCGGCGGGCGGGACGCGCGGCTCGCATCGGCATTGCTCGCGGAAATCGGCCAGCCTTCGATCATCTGCGACGACATGCCCTCCTTCGTTACGGCGCTGGGCGAGGGCACGGCCTTCTGCCTGCTGACCGAGGAGACGGTCCAGCATGCCGATCTCGCCGCTCTCGCGACAGCGGTCGAGGCTCAGCCAAGCTGGTCGGCGCTGCCTTTCATCATCCTGACCCGGCATGGCGGTGGGCCCGAGCGTAACCCGGAGGCGGCGCGGCTCTCCGAAATCCTGGGCAACGTCACCTTCCTCGAACGGCCCTTCCACGCCACCACCTTTGCAAGTGTCGCGCGCAGCGCCCTGCGCGGCCGCGAGCGGCAGTTCGAGGCACGCGCCGCGGTCGAGCAGCTCAATCGCAGCGACGAGATGTTGCGTACCGCGCTAACGGCCGGGCGGCTCGGAGCATGGAAGCTGCGGCCCTCGACCGGTGAACTGGTCACCTCGCCGCTATTGCGGGCGATCTTCGGCCGGCAAGAGGCCGAGGGGCTGACCTATGAGGAATTCATCGCCGGCCTGCATCCCGACGATGTCGAAAGGGTAAGCGCCACCATCGCCAATGCGGTCCGCGACGGGACCGAGTATCGCGCCCAGTTCCGAGTTGTCTGGCCCGATGGCAGCCAGCGCTGGGCCGAGGCGGTGGCGCGGACCGAGCGCGAGCCTGACGGCGAAATCCAGCTCGTTGGCGTGACCTCCGACATCACCGACCGCAAGCGGGCCGAGGCCGACCAGCGCGAACAGACCGAGGAACTGGAACGGCGCGTGGCCCAGCGCACCGCCGAGCTGGAAAGCGCACATGCGCGCGTGCTCGAGGAAATCCGCCAGCGCGAACGCACCGAGGGCCAGCTGCTGCAAAGCCAGAAGATGGAAGCGATCGGGCAGCTTACCGGCGGCGTGGCGCATGACTTCAACAACCTGCTGATGGCGGTGCTGAGCAATCTCGATCTGTTATCGCGCCATGTCGCGGGTGATGCGCGCGCCGCCAGGCTGATCGACGGCGCGATCCAAGGGGCGCAACGCGGTGCCGCGCTGACCCAGCGCCTGCTCGCCTTCGCGCGCAAGCAGGAGCTGGAGGTCGCGCCGCGCGACCTAGCCGGGCTCGTGCGCGAGTCCGAGGAGCTGCTGCGCCGATCGCTGGGAGACGGGATCGAGCTGCAGATTTCGCTGCCCGAGGGTCTGCCGGCGGCGCAGGTCGACGGTCCCCAGTTCGACCTCGCGCTGCTGAACCTCGTGGTCAACGCGCGCGACGCGATGCCGGGCGGCGGCCGGATCGCCATTTCGCTCGAAGAAGCTGCGGCCGCGAATGCGCCCGACCTCGCGGATGGCCGGTACCTGCGGCTGATCGTCGGCGACACCGGCATCGGCATGGACGCCGCGACGCTCGATCAGGCGACGCAGCCCTTCTTCTCGACCAAGGAGCTCGGCAAGGGCACCGGCTTGGGCCTGTCTATGATCCATGGGCTGGCGCAGCAGCTGGGCGGCGCGCTGCGGCTGTCGAGCCGGGTCGGAGAAGGCACCCGGGCCGAGCTATGGCTTCCGGTGGCGACGGGCGTGGCCATGGCGGCGATCGAAGCGCCGGCCAGCAGCACGACGCCGGGCGCGCCACTGCGGATCCTGTTCGTCGACGACGACGCGCTGATCGCGATGAGCAGCGTGGAGCTACTGGAGGATCTGGGTCACGAGGTGACCGAGGCTAATTCGGCGGCGCAGGCGCTGGGCCTGCTCGAAGGTGGGGCGGAAATCGATCTGCTGATCACCGATTTCTCGATGCCCCGGATGAACGGCGGCGAGCTGGCGCGCCGGGCCCGCGCTTTGCGGCCCGATCTGCCGGTGCTGCTCGCCACCGGCTATGCCGAGCTGCCCGAGGGCGACGCGCTCGATCTGCCGCGCCTCGCCAAGCCCTACATGCAGCGACAGCTCTCAGACGCGATCGCCCGGCTCGGTCTCTGAACGACCGCGGCGGTTGCGCGACAGGTGACGGCGCATGTCTCGCGGCCATGGCTTGCGTTCGCGCTTTGTGCTAGGGATCGGAAAAACCACGTAGAACAAGGGCCGGGGCGGAGAGCAGCCGCGATCGGCGAATGGGGGCACATGCGAGTCATCGGGATCGATCCGGGTCTGCGGAATCTCGGCTGGGGCGTGATCGAGGCGCAAGGCGCCCGCCTGCGCCATGTCGCCAACGGCACCTGCCATTCCGAAGGGGACGATCTGGCCGAGCGCCTGCTGTCGCTGGCCCACCAGCTGCGCGCGGTGATCGCGCTGCATGCGCCGCAGGCCGCTGCCGTAGAGCACGTCTTCGTCAACTCCGACGGCGCCGGCACGCTCAAGCTCGGTCAGGCGCGCGGCATCGCGCTGATGATTCCGGCCGAGGCGGGGCTGGCGGTGGGCGAATACATGCCCTCGACCATCAAGAAGGCCGTGGTCGGCAACGGCGCTGCCGCCAAGGCGCAGGTGCAGCACATGGTGAAGCTGCAGCTTCCCGGCGTAAAGCTCGACAGTGCCGACGCCGCCGACGCGCTGGCCGTCGCGATCTGCCATGCCCATCACCTGCAATCCGCGGGCCACCTTGCGGCCGCTGTCGCGCGGGCCGAAACGACGAGGGCGCGGGCATGATCGGCCGCATCGCGGGACGGCTCGAATACCGGGCCACCGATCACGTGCTGATCGACGTGCGCGGCGTGGGCTATGTCGTCTATGTCTCCGACCGGGTGCTCGCGCAGTTGCCGGGGCCGGGGGAGGCCGTGGCGCTCTATACCGAGCTACTGGTGCGCGAGGACATCCTTCAGCTCTTCGGCTTTCCGACGCTGGTGGAAAAGGAATGGCACCGGCTGTTGCTCACCGTGCAGGGCATTGGCGCCAAGGCGTCCCTGGCGATCTTGGGCGCGCTCGGCGCCGACGGGCTGAGCCGCGCCATCGCGCTTGCCGACTGGTCGGCCGTGGCCCGCGCCAAGGGGGTCGGCCCCAAGACTGCGCAGCGCGTGGTCAACGAGCTCAAGGACAAGGCGCCGTCGATCATGGCGATGGGCGCACAGCCGGCCGCGATGCGTATGGACGACGCCGAGGCAGTGATCGAGGATGCGCCCGCCGCCGCGCCCGCGCCGAAACGGCAGGCTGCCAAGAAGAAGGACGAGGGCAATGCCGCGGCGCAGGCCGAGGCGCTCTCGGCGCTGGGCAATCTCGGCTATGGCCTGTCGGAAGCCGCGGGCGCCGTGGCAGAGGCCGCGCATGAGACGCCCGAGGCCGACACGGCGGGACTGATCCGCGCGGCGCTGCGTAAGCTCGCACCCAAGGAGCGGTGAGATGCCGCGCTGCCTTACAATGTTGCCCTGCGATGCTTAGGACTGGACGATGACCGACGCTCCCGATCCCGCGCTGCGCCCTGAGCGGCTTCCCGAAGACCACGATCGCGCGCTGCGGCCGCAGGGTCTCGACGAGTTCATCGGCCAGGCCGAGGCCCGCGCCAACCTGCGCATCTTCATCGAAAGCGCGCGGATCCGTGGCGAGGCGATGGACCACACGCTGTTCCATGGCCCGCCGGGTCTCGGCAAGACGACGCTGGCGCAGATCATCTCCCGCGAGCTGGGCGTGGGATTCCGCATGACCTCCGGGCCAGTGCTGGCCAAGGCGGGCGATCTCGCCGCCATTCTCACCAATCTCGAACCGCGCGACGTGCTCTTCATCGACGAGATCCACCGTCTGAACCCGGCGGTCGAGGAGGTGCTCTACCCGGCGCTTGAGGATTACGCGCTCGATCTGGTGATCGGCGAGGGTCCGGCCGCGCGCACCGTGCGGATCGAGCTGCAGCCCTTCACGCTGGTCGGCGCGACGACCCGGCTCGGCCTGCTCACCACGCCGTTGCGCGACCGCTTCGGAATCCCGACGCGGCTGCAGTTCTACACAGTCGACGAGCTGCACGAGATCGTCACCCGCAATGCCCGGCTGCTGGGCACCCCCGCCGATGATGACGGCGCGCGCGAGATCGCGCGTCGGGCGCGCGGCACCCCGCGCATCGCCGGGCGGCTGCTGCGCCGGGTCGTCGATTTCGCGGTGGTTGAGGGCGACGGGCGGGTCACCCGGGAGCTGGCCGACAGCGCGCTGACCCGGCTCGGCGTCGACGATCTCGGCCTCGACGGGGCCGACCGGCGCTACCTGCGGCTCATCGCAGAGGCCTATGGCGGCGGGCCGGTGGGGATCGAGACGCTGTCGGCGGCGCTGTCGGAAAGCCGGGATGCGCTGGAGGAGGTGATCGAGCCCTTCCTGCTGCAGCAGGGGCTGATCCAGCGCACGCCGCGCGGACGGATGCTGGCCCATGCTGCATGGCGGCATCTCGGCCTCGCTGTGCCGCGCGCGCCCGAATCGGGGCAGGGCGTCCTGTTCGATTGATCCCCCGCGCTTGCCCGACAGGGCCGCGACGCGTATCCCGGCCCAAACAGGAGGACCGGCGATGTTGGATGCAAAAGCCGTCGAGGCGATGTTCACCCGGGGCGATGGCGGCTATATGTGCGCGCGCTGGGGCCGGCCGATCGTGCCGGTGGTGTTCGGGGTCGAGGACGAAACGCTCGGCGTGATGAAATCGGCGCTGCAGGCGCTGTGCCGCCTCGCCGATCACGACATGGCCGAAACCGATCCCGAGCTGGGCGTGAACCTGCTGGTTTTCTTCTGTCGCGAATGGGACGAACTCGCGGCCGTGCCCGATCTCGACAAGCTGGTACCGGGCCTGCCGGAACTGCTGGCGAAACTGGCGGAGAACGATGCCAGCCAGTACCGCGCCTTCCGCTTCGAGCCGGATGGTGCAATCCGGGCCGGCATCGTCTTTCTGCGCATGAAGGGCGAAGCGGCCGAGGTGCCCGCCGACGTGTTGGCGCTGAGCCAGGCGGTGCTGTCCATGCTGACTTGGTCGGAGAGCGCTTTCGACGCGACCTCGCCGCTCGCCTCCGCCCCGGATGGCACGGTCGTGCTCAAGCCCGAGATCGCGGCGCTGATCCGCGCCGCATACGACCCGGTGTTGCCGGCGGCTTCGGACGACCCGGCCACGGCGTTGCGGCTCGCCGCGCGTATCCGTGCGGGAGAGGGCGGCGCGGCGGCGGCTCCGGACGAGGCATGAACGGCGCCGTGTCCGAAATGCCCCTCGTACTCTATCGCGCCGAAGGCCACGCATGACGCATCGTTTCGACATCCGTGTCTACTATGAGGACACCGATCTCGCCGGGATCGTCTATTACGCCAATTACCTGAAATTCATCGAGAGGGCCCGCACCGAGTGGGTGCGGAGCCTGGGCGTCGATCAGGCCCGTCTCAAGGCGGAGGAAGGCATCGTCTTTGCGGTCCGGCGGGTCGAGGCCGACTACCTCGTTCCTGCGCGCTTCGATGACGTTCTGACGGTGGAGACCAAACTCGAAGAACTCGGCGGCGCACGGATCACTCTGTCTCAGGCGGTGCGGCGGGGCGAGACGGCATGCTTCGCGGCGCAGGTGCAACTCGTGGCGCTGTCGGAAGCGGGGCGGCCGATGCGACTGCCGGCCGGGCTGCGCGCCGCGCTGGCGGCAGGCTAGGGTGGCGGAGTTCCGCCGACGACGCCATGGGGGTGTCGGCGGGGCTGTCCCCTCTCACCGCACCGTGCAAAGCGCGAAGTGGATTTCGCCTTGAGGATCGGGTATGCGCCCCCCTAGCGGCCCGGCAGAGGCCGCGCGCGCGTCACAAAGAGCAGGCAGATGGATCAGGTAGTAGACTTCTCGATGTGGGGGTTGTTCGCCCGCGCGACGATCACCGTCAAATTCGTCATGATCGCTCTGATCCTGGCTTCGATCTGGTGCTGGGCCGTGATCGTCGACAAGGTCATCCAGTACCGCGCTGCGCGCAGCGAGGCCGCGCGATTCGACCGCGCTTTCTGGTCCGGCGAACCGCTCGACCAGCTCTTCGACGAGATCGGTGCCAACCCGCGCGGCGCCTCCGAGAGGATCTTCGCCGCCGGCATGACCGAGTGGCGCCGCTCGCATCGTCAGGATGGCGGGCTGATCGCCGGTGCTCAGGCACGGATCGACCGGGGCATGGATGTGGCCATCGCCAAGGAGGCATCGCGGCTGCAACGCGGCCTGCCGGTGCTGGCCACGACCGGTTCGACCGCGCCCTTCGTCGGCCTGTTCGGCACCGTGTTCGGCATCATGAACGCCTTCATCGAGATCGCCGAGGCGCAGAACACCAACCTCGCCGTCGTGGCGCCGGGCATCGCCGAGGCGCTGCTCGCCACGGGTCTCGGCCTCATGGCCGCGATCCCGGCCGTGATCTTCTACAACAAGCTGTCGGCCGATGCCGACCGGCTGATCGGCGGCTACGAGGCCTTCGCCGACGAATTCTCGACCATCCTGTCGCGCCAGCTGGATAGCTGAGATGGGCGCTGGGGTCATGAAATCGGGCGGAGGCGGCAATCGCCGCGGACGCCGCCGGGGCCGGGCGCAGCCGATGGCCGAGATCAACATCACGCCCTTCGTGGACGTGATGCTGGTGCTGCTGATCATCTTCATGGTCGCGGCGCCGCTGATGACCGTGGGCATCCCGGTGGAGCTGCCGCAGACCGCGGCCGCGGCACTGCCCTCCGACGAGGAGGAGCCGCTGACCGTGACCGTGACCGCCGAAGGCGGGCTGATGATCCAGACCACCGAGGTGCCGCAGGGCGAGCTGATCGGCCGGCTGCAGGCGATCGCGTCCGAGCGCAGCTCGAACCGCATCTTCCTGCGCGCTGACGGCGCCAATGCCTGGAACCGGGTCGCCGAGGTGATGGGCGCGCTCAACGCCGGCGGCTTCTCGAATATCGGCCTGGTTACGGATGTGGGCGGGTCTGATTTCGGGGCGGGCGCGCCGACCGCGCTGCCCTCGGGCGGCTGAGGCCCTTGCTATGAGCACCGGCGGCTATATTTCGGGCATCGGCCACGCCGGCCTGCTGCTCTGGCTCGTCATGGGCTGGGGTTTCGACGCCGAACCGCTGGATTTCGAGGTCGCGCCCGTGTCCGTCGTCTCCGGCGAGGAATATGCCGCCCTCGTCGCCGCAACCTCGCCGCAGCCGCAGACCGAGCAGCCGCCCGCCCCCGAGGCGCCCGTGGTCGAGGAGACCCCGCCCGCGCCCGAGACGCCGCAGGAGCCCCCGGCCGAGCCGGCCCCGCCGCCGCCCGCCCCGGCGGCCCCGGCCGAGGAAACCCCGCCGCCGCCCGCCCCGGAGCCGTTGCCCGAGCCACCCGCCGAGGCGGTCGAGGAGATCGCACCGCCGCCGGCGCCTCCCGCCGCCGCGCCGCCGCCGGTGCCGGAGCTGCCGAACATCTCCGAGCGCCCCGTGCCCCGCCCCGCGCCCCGCGTGGCGCCGGAGGCCGTCGCGCCGCCGCCGCCCGATGCGCAGGTGGCCGATGCCGTGCGCGAGGCCGCGACGCCCGATGCCGAAAGCGCCGAGGTGGCCGAGATCGAGGAGGAGGCAACCGCCCCCGAGGAGGCCACGACCGAGATCGTGACCGAGGCCGAGGAGCCCGCCAGCGCGCCCGAGACGCCGCCCGCCCCGCAGGTCGCGGCGCTTGCGCCGCCCTCGGCGCCGCGTCCGCCATCGCGTCCGGCCCGCCGCGATCCAGCTCCGGCGCCTGCGCCCGAAACGCCTGCCGAGACGCAGAGCGCTTCATCGCAGGAGGCCGAGCCCACGCCCGCCCCGGTCGACACCAGCGACGCCGTGGCCGACGCGCTGGCCGCTGCACTGGCCTCCACGCCCGCTCCGGCCGCGCCCGCCGCCAATCCCGGCCCGCCGATGACCGGGGCCGAGCAGGACGCCTTCCGTGTCGCGGTGCAGCAGTGCTGGAACGTCGATGTCGGCTCCGAGGCGGCACGGGTGACGCTGACCGTGGCTTTCGATCTCGACCCGCAGGGCCGGGTGCAGGGCGACGTGCGGCGGATCTCCGGTGAAGGCGGCAGCGACGGCGCGATCGAGGCGGCCTTCCAGGCAGCGCGGCGCGCGATCCTGCGCTGCCAGCGCGACGGCTACGTGCTGCCCGCCGACAAGTACGAGCAGTGGAAGGAGGTCGAGATGACCTTCGACCCCTCGGGCATGAGAATGCGCTGATGTTTCGGCGCGCTCACGAAACCGTTGAACCCGCGCGCCCGAAGGGGCGTTGCCCAAACACACGCCGCTGCGCACAAAGGGGCGCCAGACCCCCGCGGCCTGACGGAACGAGGACCAAGATGCTGACCAGAACCATCGCGCTTCTGCTGGCGCCGCTCGTCGCGGCGACCGTGCTTCCCGCCCCGGTGACCGCCCAGAGCGGCCCGTTGCGGATCACCATCTCTGAAGGCGTGATCGAGCCGCTGCCCTTCGCGGTGCCGATGTTCCAGGCCGAGACCGGCGGCGCCGAGCAGATCGCCGCCGACATCACCCGCGTGGTGGCGCAGGACCTGACCGGCACCGGCCTGTTCCGCGAGATCCCGGCCTCGTCCTTCATCTCGACGCCCGCGAGCTTTGCCAGCCCGGTAGCCTACCCGGACTGGCGCGCGATCAACGCGCAGGCGCTGATCACCGGTGCGGTCGCCGTGAACGGCAACCAGCTCACCGTGAAGTTCCGCCTGTTCGACGTCTTCACCGGCGCCGAGCTGGGTGAGGGGCTGCAGTTCGCCGGTACCACCGGCGGCTGGCGTCGCATGGGTCACAAGGTGGCCGACGCGGTCTATTCGCGCATCACTGGCGAGAGCGGCTATTTCGACAGCCGCGTCGTGTTCGTCGCGGAAAGCGGCCCCAAGGACAACCGCGCCCGTCGTCTGGGCATCATGGATTACGACGGCGAGAACCGGCAGTTCCTGACCGACAGCAACAGCCTCGTCCTCGCCCCGCGCTTCTCGCCCAATGGCGACCGGGTGCTCTACACCAGCTATGAGAGCGGCTTCCCGCGGATCAGCCTGCTCGACGTGGCCAGCGTCGGCCGGCGGCAGATCACCACCGTCGAGGGCGAGATGGCCTTCTCGCCGCGTTTCTCCAAGGATGGCAGCGCGGTGATCTACTCGGTCTCCACCGGCGGCAACACCGACATCTACCGCACCGACCTCGGCTCCGGTTCGCATAGCCGCCTGACCTCGGCGCCCTCGATCGAGACATCGCCCTCGCTGTCGCCCGATGGCAGCCGCATCGTCTTCGAGAGCGACCGTTCTGGCACCCAGCAGCTCTACGTCATGTCCGCCTCCGGCGGTGAGCCGCAGCGCATTTCCTTCGGCGAGGGCCGCTACGGCTCTCCGGTGTGGTCGCCGCGCGGCGACCTGATCGCCTTCACCAAGCAGAATGCGGGCCGGTTCCATATCGGCGTGATGCGCACCGATGGCTCCGAGGAGCGGCTGCTCACCTCGTCCTTCCTGGACGAAAGCCCGACTTGGGCGCCGAACGGCCGCGTGCTGATGTTCACCCGCGAGACGCAGGGCGCCTCGGGCGGCCCGCAGATCTACTCGGTCGACATCTCGGGTCGCAATCTCAAGCAGGTGCCGACCGGTGGCTTTGCCTCGGATCCGTCCTGGGGACCGCTGCAACAGTAAGGACCCGGCGTTTGCACGGGGGCGACCCCGTGCTAGGCATTTTAACGAACACTCCTCGAGGGGCAGGACCAATTTCATGAACAAGTATCTCACCGTATCCATCCTCGTCGGCGCGCTGGCGCTCTCTGCCTGTACCCGGCCCGACCGCTTCGGTGCGGGTGCCGGTGCTGGCGCGGACGGCATGGGCGTCGGGGCGGGCGCCGGCGCGGGCTTCGATCAGGCTGGTATCGGCCAGAGCGGCCTCGGCGCCGGCAATCCCAACAGCCCCGAATACTTCCAGCAGACCATCGGTGACCGCGTGCTCTTCGCGGTCGACCAGTCGACGCTGAGTGCGGAGGCGATGGCGACGCTGGACGGACAGGCGCAATGGCTGCAGGCCAACAGCGATTACCTCGCGGTGATCGAAGGCCATGCCGACGAGCAGGGCACCCGCGAATACAACGTCGCGCTGGGCGCGCGGCGGGCCAACGCGGCGCGCGAATACCTGATCTCGCGCGGCGTGCCGGCGAACCGGCTGCGCACCATCTCCTACGGCAAGGAGCGTCCGATCGCGACCTGCTCCGATCCGAGCTGCTATGCGCAGAACCGTCGCGCCGTCACCGTGATCGCGGCCGGGGCGCTGAGCTGATGAAGGCCCCCCTGCGCAGCCTCGCGCTCCTGTGCGCCCTTGCGGCTCCGGCCGTGGGCAATGCGCAGGGGCAGTCCCAGACCCTAGCCGACATCCGGCAGGAGCTGTCGGTGCTCTATGGCGACATCCAGTCGCTCCGCCGCGAGCTCGACACCACCGGCGCCACGCCGCAGGCGGTCGGCGGAAACTCGGCGCTGGAACGCCTCAACGCCATCGAAGCGCAGCTTCAGGGCCTGACCTCCAAGACCGAGGAGCTGGAGTTCCGGATCAACCGGATCACCACCGACGGCACCAACCGGGTCGGCGATCTCGAATTCCGGATCTGCGAGCTTGAGTCCGATTGCGACATCAGCCAGCTCGGCGACACGCCGAGCCTCGGCGGCGTCGACAGCGCGTCTTCCGTACCCACCCCTGCGGCCCCGGCTCCGACCGGGTCCGGCCCCGCTCTCGCCGTCGGCGAGAAGGCGGATTTCGAGCGGGCGTCGGAGGTGCTCGCCCAAGGTGACTTTCGCAGCGCCGCTGACCAGTTTGCGGCCTATCTCCAGGCCTACCCAGGCGGCGCGCTGAGCTCTGAGGCACTGTTCGGTCGCGGCGAAGCGTTGACCGGGCTGGGTGACAGCGCCGGCGCGGCGCGGGCCTATCTCGACAGCTTCTCCGGCGATCCCGACGGCAAGGTCGCACCACAGGCGCTGCTTAAGCTCGGCCAGTCGCTCGCGGCGCTGGGTCAGGTGCCCGACGCTTGCGTGACGCTGGGCGAGGTCGGGACCCGCTTTCCGGGCGACCCGGCAGCGACCGAGGCGCAGACCGCGATGCGAAACCTGTCCTGCCAGTGACCACGCGGCCCGATCCGCCGGGTGCGGTGGTCGCGAGTTTCTTCGAGACGTTCGAGACCGAGCTCCGCGAGGGGTTCGGTCTCGCCGTATCGGGGGGCGGGGATTCCATGGCGCTGCTGCACCTCATGACGCGTGAGGCGCAGGCTCGTGGCATCCCTTGCCGCGCGGCGACGGTCGATCACGGGCTGCGCCCCGAGGCCAGGGCCGAGGCGATGCGCGTGGCCAGTGCCTGTATGGAATTGGGCGTGCCGCACGAGATTCTTCACTGGACCGGTTGGGACCGCAGGGGGAATCTGCAGGACGCCGCCCGCCACGCGCGGCAACGCCTGCTCGGGAACTGGGCCGCGTGCCATGGGCTCGGCACGGTGGCACTGGGACACACGCTGGATGATCAGGCCGAAACGGTGCTGATGCGGCTGGCGCGCGGCTCCGGCGTCGACGGGCTGTCGGGGATGGCTCAGGCGCGGCGCGAAGGCGGGTTCACATGGCTGCGGCCATTGCTCGGTCTGCGTCGGGATGCGTTGCGTGACTGGCTGCAGGAACGGGGTATCGCGTGGGACGAGGATCCCTCCAACGCCGATCCGCGGTTCCAGCGGGTTCGCGCCCGGGACGCGCTTGCGCAGCTCGAACCGGTCGGCATCGATGCGCAGGGGTTGGCCGAGACCGCGGAGCGCATGGCGATGGCGCGGGAGGCGCTGGATCACCTTGCAGGCGACCTCTCCGCCCGCGCGCTGCGGCTTGCAGGCGGCGCGGTCCGGATCGACGCCGTTGCGCTGCGCGAGGCCCCGGAGGAGACGCGACTGCGGCTGGTGTCGGCGGCGCTGCGCTGGATTGGCGGGGCGGCCTATCGTCCAAGGCTCGACAGCTTGCGCCGCGCGCTCGACCAAGCGGCGGCTGGGCAATGGCGCAGCCTGTCAGGGGTGCTGTTGGGCGAGAGGGCAGGGCAGCTGTGGCTGTGCCGCGAACCCGCACGGGTCGGACCGGATGTGGCGCCCGATGCCCTCTGGGACGGGCGCTGGCGGCTCGAGACCGCGCCCAGGGAGGCGGGGCTGCGACTCGGGGCGCTGGGCACCGCCGGGCTCGCGCACTGTCCGGATTGGCGTGACACCGGACTGCCGCGACCCGCCTTGCTCGCCAGCCCGGCGCTGTGGCGCGGCGAAACGCTCCTCGCGGCGCCGATCGCCGGATGTGGGAACGATTCCGGCGCGCGGATTGTCGCGGAGTTCCCTTATCCGGCGCTTCCGCATTGAAGATGCCACGGCAATCTCTATCTTGATTTCACGGTCCTCGCGCCGATAAGCGCGGACTGATCTATTTTTCGGAGGAAATCCCTTGGGCAACGCGCGCAACATCGCCTTCTGGGTCGTGCTCTTCTTGCTGATCCTGGCGCTGTTCAACCTGTTCAGCGGCGGGCAGTCCACGCTCCAGTCGAATTCCCGCAATTATTCCGACTTCGTCGAGGCGGTGGAGACGGGCAATGTCGCGCAGGTGACGCTCGACGGCGAAGAGGTCCGCTACCGCGGCACCGACGGTCGTGACTACGTCACCATCAAGCCCGAGGATGCCGAGGTCACGCAGCTGCTGATCGAACGCGACATCCCCGTGAGCGCGCGCAGCCAGGAGCAGTCGGGTTTCACCACCTTCCTGCTGTCGCTGCTGCCCTTCCTGCTGCTGATCGGTGTCTGGATCTACTTCATGAACCGGATGCAGGGCGGCGGACGCGGCGGCGCCATGGGCTTTGGCAAGAGCCGGGCCAAGCTGCTGACGGAAAAGCATGGCCGCGTCACCTTCGACGACGTCGCCGGCATCGACGAGGCCAAGGACGAGCTCGAGGAGATCGTCGAATTCCTGCGCAACCCGCAGAAGTTCTCGCGCCTTGGCGGCAAGATCCCCAAGGGCGCGCTGCTCGTGGGCCCTCCGGGCACCGGTAAGACGCTGCTGGCACGTGCCATCGCGGGCGAAGCGGGCGTGCCCTTCTTCACCATCTCGGGCTCCGACTTTGTCGAGATGTTCGTGGGCGTCGGCGCCAGCCGCGTGCGCGACATGTTCGAGCAGGCCAAGAAGAACGCACCCTGCATCGTCTTCATCGACGAGATCGACGCCGTGGGTCGGTCGCGTGGCGTGGGCTATGGCGGCGGCAACGACGAGCGCGAGCAGACGCTGAACCAGCTTCTGGTCGAGATGGACGGCTTCGAGGCGAACGAGGGCATCATCATCGTCGCGGCGACCAACCGTCCTGACGTGCTCGACCCCGCGCTGCTGCGCCCGGGCCGTTTCGACCGCCAGGTGCAGGTGCCGAACCCTGACATCAAGGGCCGCGAGAAGATCCTCGGCGTGCATGCCCGCAAGGTGCCGCTTGGCCCGGATGTCGATCTGCGCATCATCGCGCGTGGCACCCCCGGTTTCTCGGGCGCGGATCTCGCCAACCTCGTCAACGAGGCGGCGCTGATGGCCGCGCGCGTCGGCCGCCGGTTCGTGACGATGATCGATTTCGAGAACGCCAAGGACAAGGTCATGATGGGCTCGGAGCGTCGCTCCATGGTCATGACCGAGGACGAGAAGAAGCTGACTGCCTATCACGAGGCCGGTCACGCCATCGTCGGCCTCAACGTTCCGCAGCATGACCCGATCCACAAGGCGACCATCATCCCGCGTGGCCGGGCCCTTGGTCTGGTGCTAAGCTTGCCCGAGCGCGACCAGCTCTCGGTCACCTACACCAAGTACAAGTCCAAGATCGCCATGGCGATGGGCGGCAAGGTCGCCGAGGAGCTGATCTTCGGCAAGGAGAACGTGACCTCGGGCGCCACCTCGGACATCCAGCAGGTGACCAAGATCGCCCGTGCGATGGTCACGCAGTTCGGCTTCTCGGACAAGATCGGCCATATCGACTACGCCAACGAGCAGCAGAGCTATCTCGGCTCCTACTCCGGCGGGGCGAGCCACTCGGCCGAGACCCAGAAGATCATCGACGAAGAAGTCCGCCGGATCATCGACGAGGGTTACGAGACCGCCAAGCGCATCCTGACCGAGCGGCGCGAGGATCTCGAGCGTCTGGCGCAGGGTCTCCTGGAGTACGAGACGCTGACCGGCAACGAGATCACCCGCGTTATCGCCGGCGAGCCGCTCAACAGGGGCGACGATGACGACCACCAGAAGCCCGAGCAGGGCGGCGGCGCGTCGATCACCGCGATCCCCAAGACGCGCAAGCCCAAGGCGCCCGATGGCGGGCTGCCCGAGCCCAGCGCCTGAGCGCCACGTTCCACGTGAATCGATATCGGCCCCGGCCCCGCAAGGCGCCGGGGCTTTTCATGTGCGCTTGAGCGAGGCGGAACCTGCTGGCATGAGGAGTGCAACCAATGCAGGAATCGCCATGCCCGCGCTTGCCCCTACCGAATTCACCGGATGCATCACCTGGCTCGGCCGTGTTCCGCACCGCAACGAAGCGCCGATCGAAACGCTGGCGCTCGAAAAGATGGAGCTCGGTTTCGGTGGCATGGATGGCGAGGTTCATGCCGGCCTGACCCGTCCCTCCTGCTCGCGCGTCACCTCGCAGCATCCCAAGGGGACCGAGATCCGTAACACCCGTCAGCTCAGCCTTGTGGGCGCAGAGGAGCTCGACGAGATCGCGAAACGGCTCGACCTCGAGGCGGTCGATCCCGCTTGGCTCGGCGCCTCGGTGGTGATCGCCGGTCTGCCGGATTTCAGCCACCTGCCGCCCTCGGCGCGCCTGCAGGGGCCAGACGGCTGCACCCTGGTCATCGATATGCAGAACCGGCCCTGCCAGTTCCCCGCCATGACCATCGAGACGGCACGGCCGGGCCATGGCAAGGCGTTCAAATCTGCCTCCAAGGGGCTGCGCGGCGTCACGGCATGGGTCGAACGCCCCGGCACATTGCGGTCGGGCGATACGCTTCGCCTGCATCTGCCGGATCAGCGGGCGTGGCGTCCCGTTGCCGCAGGCGACGCATAAGGGCCGCGATGGGTCGCCTGGGCGCGGGACAGCGCGGCCGGGCGGGTGAGGCTGGGGTCAGGACAGGGGGGAACTAGGCGCATGGCACAGAAATCCGACATCGAGATCGCCCGCGCGGCGGACAAGCTGCCGATCCGCGAGATCGGCGCACGGCTGGGCATTCCCGAAGCCGACCTGCTGCCCTATGGGCACGACAAGGCCAAGATCTCCCAACGCTTCATCGACGGGCTGAAGGATCGCCCTTCGGGCAGGCTGATCCTCGTCACCGCCATCAACCCGACCCCGGCCGGCGAGGGCAAGACCACGACGACCGTGGGGCTGGGCGATGCGATCAACCGGATCGGCCGCAAGGCCGCGATCTGCATCCGCGAGGCGTCCCTCGGACCGAATTTCGGCATGAAGGGCGGCGCCGCTGGTGGCGGTTATGCGCAGATCGTGCCGATGGAGGAGATGAACCTTCATTTCACCGGCGATTTCCACGCGATCACCAGTGCCCACAACCTGCTCGCCGCGATGATCGACAACCACATCTATTGGGGCAACGAGCTCGACATCGACACCCGCCGCATCACATGGCGCCGGGTGATCGACATGAACGACCGAGCGTTGCGGCAGATCACCGCGAGCCTGGGCGGCGTGACCAACGGCTTTCCGCGCGAAGCGGGGTTCGACATCACCGTCGCGTCCGAAGTCATGGCGATCCTCTGCCTCGCCACCGATCTGCGCGATCTGCAAAGGCGGCTGGGCGACATGATCGTGGCCTACAGACGTGACAGGTCGCCGGTCTTTGCCCGCGATCTCAAGGCGGATGGCGCGATGACGGTGCTGCTGCGCGACGCGATGCAGCCCAACCTCGTGCAGACGCTCGAGAACAACCCCGCCTTCGTCCATGGCGGCCCTTTCGCCAACATCGCGCATGGCTGCAACTCGGTCATCGCCACCACCACGGCGCTCAAGCTCGCCGATTTCGTGGTGACAGAAGCCGGTTTCGGCGCCGATCTGGGCGCCGAGAAGTTCTTTGACATCAAGTGTCGCAAGGCCGGGCTGCACCCCGATGCGGCGGTGCTCGTGGCGACGATCCGGGCGCTGAAGATGAATGGCGGCACCGCTAAGGAGGATCTCGGCACCCCGGATGCGGAAGCCGTCTCGCGCGGCTGCGCCAATCTCGGGCGGCACCTCGCCAACCTCAAGGGCTTCGGCGTGCCGGTGATCGTCGCGATCAATCATTTCGCAGGTGACAGCGAGGCCGAGATCGCCGCCGTGACGGACTATGTCCACCAGCACGGCTCCGAGGCGGTGCTGTGCCGGCATTGGGCCGAGGGCGGCAAGGGCGCCGAGGCGTTGGCCGAGCGGGTCGTGAAGCTGGCCGAGAGCGGCGCCTCCTCATTCGCGCCGCTCTACGAGGACGAGATGGGCCTCTTCGACAAGATCGACACCATCGCCCGGCGCATCTACCACGCCGATCAGGCCATCGCGGATGCCAAGATCCGCGACCAGCTCCATGCATGGGAGGCGCAGGGCTACGGCCATCTGCCGGTCTGCATGGCCAAGACGCAGTATTCCTTCACCACCGATCCCACCCGGCGCGGCGCCCCTACCGGCCACGACGTGCCGGTCCGCGAGGTCCGGCTCTCGGCTGGGGCGGGCTTCGTCGTCGCGGTCTGCGGGGAGATCATGACCATGCCCGGCCTACCGAGCCGTCCTGCAGCAGAGAAGATTCGGCTATGCGATGCCGGTCATGTCGAGGGTCTGTTCTAGGCCGTCGCACTGTGGGAAAAGGCCCCCGAACGAGCTTTCGGAGGGTTTCGAATGACGGCAGCGGCCGAAATCGGCGACATGGCGGCGCTCAGGCGCGAGATCGACGCGATCGACGCGGAGCTGGTGCGGCTTCTGGCGCACCGCTCCACGATGATCGAACGCGCGATCGAGCTGAAGCCGCGCGAGGGGTTGCCCGCCCGGATCGAAAGCCGGGTGCAGGACGTGCTCGACAAGGTGATCGCCCGCGCCCATGCCGAAGGTCTCGACATCGGCCTGACCGAGCGGCTGTGGCGCGAGATGATGGAGCATTTCATCGCGCGCGAGGAAGAGGTTCTGGGCAAGGGAGACGCCGAATGAGCGCCACCATCATCGACGGCAAGGCGTTTGCCGCCGACATTCGCGGCCGCGTGGCCGAGCAGGTCGCGACCCTGAAGGAAGCGCATGGCATCACCCCCGGCCTGGCCGTGGTTCTGGTCGGCGCCGACCCGGCCTCAGAGGTCTATGTCCGCTCCAAGGGGCGGATGACGGTCGAGGTCGGGATGGAGAGCTTCGAGCACCGCCTGTCCGAAGACACCTCCGAGGCCGATCTGATGGCGCTGGTGAACAAGCTCAATGCCGACCCGAAGGTACATGGCATCCTCGTGCAGCTGCCGCTGCCCAAGCACATGAACTCAGACGCTGTCATCAACGCCATCGATCCGGCCAAGGACGTGGACGGCTTTCATATCTCCAATGTCGGTCTTCTGGGCACCGGACAGAAGGCGATGGTGCCCTGCACGCCGCTGGGCTGTCTCATGATGCTGCGCGATCATCTCGGCGACATGTCCGGCAAGGAAGCGGTGGTGATCGGCCGCTCCAACATCGTCGGCAAGCCGATGGCCCATCTGCTGTTGGGCGAGAGCTGCACGGTGAGCATCGCCCATAGCCGCACCAAGGACATCGCCGATGTCGTGCGCCGTGCCGATATCGTGGTCGCGGCGGTTGGCCGTCCGAAGATGGTCAAGGGTGACTGGATCAAGCCCGGCGCGACCGTGATCGACGTCGGCATCAACCGGGTCGAGGCCCAGGGCGGCAAGACGCGGCTGGTGGGCGATGTCGACTTCGACGCGGCGAAGGAGGTTGCGGGCGCGATCACCCCGGTCCCCGGCGGCGTCGGCCCGATGACCATCGCCTGCCTGCTGGCCAACACGCTCACGGCTGCCTGCCGCGCCAATGGCCTGCCCGAGCCCGAAGGGCTCACCGTCTAGAACCGCCTGCGACCTCGCCCCGCGCCTGCGCGCGCGGGGTAGGGAACGAGCAAGGGCTTCGATCCGGTCAGCACCGCGAAGCCGGGGCTGCCGATCAACGCGCGCAGCTCCGGCGCGGTGGCGGGCATGCCGCCGGTATAGGCCCCGTAGGCGGGCAGGATCATCCGGGTCGCGTCGAAGAGCAGGCAGGCCCGCGCCTCGCCACAGCCGGGCAGGCCGAGCTTGGGGTGGTAATGTCCCGACAATTCGCCCTGCGCGCCCGGCTCGGCGATATGACGGAAGGTGAGCGGGCCCATGACCAGCTCGGCATGATGCACGCCGGGCAGCCCCGCCGGGCCGGGATCGTGGTTGCCCTCGACCCAATGCCATGCCCGCCCTTCGATCAACGAGACCAGATGCGCGCGGTCCTGCGGCTCCAGACCGGTCGCCGCGTCGAGATCGTCGAAACTGTCGCCCAGGCAAAGCACGCCATTCGCGCCCGTCGCGGCGAGATCGGCCTCCAGCCGCTCGAGCGTCGCGCGGGTCTCGTAGGGCGGCAGCATGGTGCCACGCCGCCGCGCGATGCGCTCGGACTTGCCCAAGTGTAGGTCCGACACGATCAACAGGTCGCGCGCGCGCCAAAGCAGCGCGCCCGAGGCCAACGCGCAAAGCGTCTCGCCTTGGAAGGGAATCTCGATGGCGTTCATGGAACGTCCCCATGCCCGCGCAGGCCGCGCCATGCAAGCGGGCGGTCCCTCACACCCCCGCGACGGTGGGCGCGCCGAAGGCCGCAAGGCCTGACTCCTTCAACAGACGTGCCGCCTCCTGCTCGGCCAGCCGTTCGCGCCCGGCGCCCGCCACAGGCACCCGGTCCCGTTCCAGCAGCATCGCAGCGGCAAGCGGGGTGGGGCGGGCGGCGCGGACCAGATCGACCCGGCCCTTGGTACGCTCGAGCATCTCCTCGACCCGGGCGAAATCGACGAGGCCGCGCATCGCCTCATCGCGGGTCACGCGCAGGATCAGATGGTCGGGATCGTATTTCGCCAGCGTGTCATAGAGGATGTCGGACGAGAACGTCGCCTGCTTGCCGGTCTTGCGGACCTGCGGCAGATTCTTCTCGATCAGCCCCGCAATACTGGCGACCCCTCTGAAGGTCCGCTTCATCACCGCGTTCGAGGTCAACCACCCCTCCAGCCCCTCGCGCAACTCATGCGCCTCGAACAGCGGCGCCGGATCGGTGAGCTCGTCGAGCCCCCATACCAGTGTCGCGTAGTCCGTGCCGACGAAGCCCAGCGGGTGCAGGCCGAGCGTCTCCATCCGACGGGTCAGCAGCAGGCCGAGCGTCTGCTGGGCGTGCCTGCCCGCGAAGGTGTGGAAGCAGGCATGGTGGCGCCCGTCATGTTCGAAGGTCTCGACGAGGATGCGGCCCCGCTCGGGCATCTTCGACACCTCGCGCTGGAGATGCAGCCAGTCGCGCGTATGGCGCGGCAGCTCGGGCCAGTCGGGACGCTGCAGGTCGTCGAGAATGCGGTGCGCGAGTTGTGCCGAGGTCGGCATCTTGGCGCCCGCATAGGTAGCGATGCGCGGCTCGCGGTCGGCGCGGCGGGTGACCTCCACCGTCATTTCGCGCAGCGTCTCGTAGCGCACGACCTGTCCGCCGATGAGGAAGGTGTCGCCGGGGGTGAGCGAGGAGGCGAAGCCTTCCTCGACCTCGCCCAGTGGCCGGCCGCCGCCACCGCGCATCCGCACCTTGAGCATGTCGGCATCCTGGATCGTGCCGATATTCATGCGGATGCGCAGGGCGGAGCGCGGGTCACGCAGCTGCCACAGCCCGTCGGGTCGCTGCAGCAGTCGTTTCCACTTGTCATAGGCGCGCAACGCATAGCCGCCGGTGGCGACGAAATCGAGGCAGTCGTCGAACTGCGCCCGACTGATCCCGGCATAGGGGCCGACGGTCTTCACCTCGGCGAAGAGCGCATCCTCGTCGAAGGGTCCGGCACAGGCGGTGATCATGATGTGCTGGCACAGCACGTCGAGCGGTCCGGGCCCGCGGGGCGAGCCGTCGAGCTCGTGCGCCTTCACCGCCTCCAGCGCGGCCATGCATTCGACCACCTCGAAACGGTTGGCTGGCACCAGAAGCGCCTTGGAGGGGGCGTTGTAGCGGTGGTTGGCCCGGCCGATCCGCTGCACGAGCCGTTTCACGTTCTTGGGCGCGCCGATCTGAATCACGAGGTCGACGTCGCCCCAATCGATGCCGAGATCGAGGCTGCCGGTGCAGACGATGGCCTTGAGCTCGCCCGCCACCATTGCTGCCTCGACATTGGCACGGACCTGCCGGCTCAGGCTGCCGTGATGGATGCCGATCGGCAGGTCGTCCTCGTTGGCGAGCCAGAGCTTGTGAAAGAAGATCTCGGCCTGCGCGCGGGTGTTGTGAAAGATCAGCGTCGTCTTGTGCTTCTTGACCTGCTCGAGCACCTCTCGGACGGCGTAGCCGCCGCCGGCCCCCGCCCAGGGCGGCGGTGCCTCGGTGCGCAGCATGGAGATGTCGGGATCGGGGCCAGGATCGGCCTCGATGATCTCGCAAGGCTCGGGATGCTTCGCGAGTAGAGAGGCCAGCGCCTCAGGGTCCTCGACCGTGGCCGAAAGGCCGACCCGGCGCAGGCCGGGCGCGAGGGTTTCCAGCCGTCCGAGGCTCAGCATCAGTTGATCGCCGCGCTTGCCCTCCATCAGCGCGTGAATCTCGTCCACCACGATGCGCTTGAGCCCCGCGAAGATGCGCGGTGCATCCTCGTAGGATATCATCAAGGCGAGGCTTTCGGGCGTGGTCAGCAGGATATGCGGCGGATCGGCGCGCTGCCGTTTCTTGGCCGTCTGCTTGGTATCGCCGGTGCGGTCCTCGATCCGGATCGGCAGGCCCATTTCCTCGACCGGGATGGTGAGGTTGCGCCGGATGTCGGTGGCCAGTGCCTTCAGGGGCGAGACGTAGAGCGTGTGCAACCCCTTGTGGCTGCCATCCGCCAGCTCGGCCAGCGTCGGCAGGAACCCGGCGAGGGTCTTGCCGCCCCCGGTGGGCGCGATCAGCATCAGGGCCGGAGCGTCGGCGCGTGCGAGCATCTCGCGCTGATGCGGATGGATGCTCCAGCCGCGCTTGGCGAACCAGTCGTCGAAGAGGGGGGGCAGCGCGGTCATCCGCTTGATCTAGGGCGACCGGCCCTCCGTTTCAAAGCGTGGCGAGGTGCTGCGCCAGTTCGTCGCGCAGCCGGGCGATTCGGTCCTCGAGCCCCGCCTCGTCGGCGGTGGCGCCGCTCTCGGACCAGTGCGAGAATCGCTCCAGAAGCGGCAGCAGCGTCTCGCGCTCATCCGGCGTCCAGTCCGACAGGAAACCGCCGAGCAGCAGGAACTTGTAGCGTCGCACAGCCTCGACCATGGCCTGTCCCGACGGCGTCAGCGTCACGATGCTGCGGCGCGCATCGGCGCGGCTGGTGGCGCGCGCGGCGAGGCCGCGGCCGATCAGGTCGGTGACGATCCGACTGGCCCGCGACGGGTCGATGTTGAGGCGCTGAGCCACGGTGGAGACCATGGTCTCCTCGGCCGGGTCGTCGGCGAACTCGTTGGCCGGGGCGTGGATCGCGATCATCACGTCGAGTTGGGCGAGATCGAGCGGCAACCCAAGCTCGTCGAGCGCCCGATGCCCCAGCTCGCGGGTGCGCACGCGTCGCCGCCACCGCTGCAGCACCGCGTCGAATGCCAGCGCCGCCCGGGTGACCTCCGGCGCGATCCCGGCCCGCGCCATGTCCCCGATCAGCTCCTCGTCGCGTTCGGCCATGTTCCGCCCTTCGGTTCCCGTGTCGTGCCGCCGGGCCATCGGCCCGCCGTTCGACCTGATAGCCCATGCGGCCACGAGATTGCCACAGCGGATGAGGAAGGACGTTCCGTCGCGGTCGCGCCTAGTGGACCACCATGCCGTCGCGCACGAACATGTTGTCCCAGGCGCGATCGACCAGTTCGGGGGTCATCTGGTAGGGGATGCCTTCGAACTCGCAGATCGCGATCATCTGGTCGATCAGGAAGATCGGCTGGTAGTTGGCGAAGACGTTGCCGATGCTCGGATACTTGACCTTGAGCAGGTGAAGCATCGCCGCCTGGTCGAGCGGCATCTTTCTCTTGCGGGCGACCATGGCGAAGATCTTCAGGAAATCTTCCTGGCTCGGCCCGTCGATCCGGATCTTGTAGAAGATCCGGCGCAGCGCGGCCTGGTCGAAGATCTCGTTCGGGTGAAAGTTGGTCGAGAAGATTACCAGCGTATCGAAGGGCACCTCGAACTTCTCGCCCGACTGCAGCGAGAGGATGTCGCGGTTTTCCTCGAGCGGCACGATCCAGCGGTTGACGAGCTTCTGGGGGGGCTCCGCCTGGCGGCCAAGGTCGTCGACGATGAAGATACCGCCGGTCGCCTTGAGCTGAAGCGGCGCCTGATAGGTCCGGGCCACCGGGTTGTAGACCAGGTCGAGCATGTCGAGCGACAGCTCGCCCCCGGTCACCACCGTGGGACGTTCGCAGCGCACGTAGCGTGGATCGAACCGCATCCCGGCGCGGCGCAGCGCGCTGGGCGCGTCCTCGTTGTCCTCGACGCTGGCATGGATGATCGGGTCGTAGACGGTGATCACCTGACCGCCATATTCGAGCGCGCGGGGCACGTAGACCAGATCGCCCAAGGCGTCGCGGATGCCGTTGGAGATCGAGGATTTGCCGTTGCCGGGCGGACCATACATCAGGATCGAACGACCGGCTCCGATGGCCGGGCCGAGCTGGCCGAGCAAGGCGTTGGGCAGCACGAGATGCCCCATCGCCGCGTCCAGCCGATCGCGGGTCATGGTCAGGTTGCGCACCGATTGGCGGGCCACTTGCTCGCGATAGGTGGCAAGCGGCACCGGCATCGCGCCGAAATATTCGGATTGCGCCAGCGCATCGAGCGCCCGCGCCCGGCCGGTATCGGTGAGCTGGTAGGGCATCTCGGTGCCGGGATCGATGCCGTTCAGCGTGCCCATCGCCTCGAGCAGCTTCTGGCCGCGAAGCGCGTCGATCAGCTCCTGCGCGACATTGACCGGCAGGCACAGTGCCCGGCCGATCTCGCTCGGCAGCCGGACATTGGTGCGAAAGATGGTCTTGAGCGCGATGTCACGCATCATGACCGGCGGCAGCCCCGCCGCCTCGAGGCTGCGCGGGACCTGCGGCGCGGCCGTGCCGACCTGCATGTTCATGGATCACTCCGCTACGGCGATCGGTGTCCTCCCGACCTGACGCGGCCAAGTTGCACGATCATTGTGGCGGCAAGTGGGAGCGAGCCCGGCAGTACGGCGTCAGCCGCCGTCGAGTGCGCGCAACGCGCGCGCCGCTTCCTCGAAATGCTGGGGATGGGTATCGACGGCGTCGCGCAGAAGCTCCTTGCCGATCGTCACGTCGTTCTGCTTGATCGCCGTGAGCGCCAGCGTATAGAGCAGCTGCGCCCGTTCGGTCTGGGTCATCGGCATGACTGGCAGCTTGTAGTTGCGCTGGGCGCCGCGGGCGAGGACGAGGTTGTTCTTGGCGGTGAACAGCCCCGGCTGCTGGCGCAGCGCATCGGTGAAGAGCCGCTCGGCGGCGCGGTAATCGCCGCGGGTCAGCTTGGAGTAGCCCCAGTTGTTGAGCACGCCGCCCGGCGTGGTCGTCAGCCCCGCGGCGGTTTCGTAGAAACTGTCGGCCCGGGCCCATTCCTCGTTGCTGTCGGCGACCATCGCCTCGAGCCGGTAGCGCTGGAAGGTCTCGTAGGTGGGCGGGATGGCATCGAGCACGCGCTCGGCCTCGTCCCATTCGTTGACCCGGATCAGCGCGTCGGCCAGCTCGACCGAATCTTCGGGCTCTGCTTCGGGATGCGCCGTCACCTTGCGCCAGGCGGCCACCCCTTCGGCGCCGCGCTTGGCGCGCACCAGCGAGGTGGCGAGACCGCGCTGCGGCGTGATGGCTTCCGGTTCGGCGGTGGCGAGCCGTTCGAAATAGGCGACGCTCTCGGCGGGTTCGGCCACGGTCAGCATGATCTCGTTGAGATCGGCATCACGCGCCTCACGCAGGTCGTCGACCGCGCGCGACACCTTGCCGTCGGACGTGCTGCAGGCCGCGAGCGCAAGCGCGGCCGCGAAGACGCAATAACGGGCCGGAAGGCGCATGAGGGGTCCTTTGCTGCTCGTCATCCTCAAAGCGCGGTCAGGATCGCGTATTCACTCGGTCCGCGCCGCACCAGTTGGAACTCTTGTGGTTCCTCCTCGCCAGCATAGAGGGCGGCATCGCGCTTGGCGATAGCCCGGCGGAGGTTGTCGCGGACGCTGTCATCATTGCCATCCACCAGCGCGAAGGCGCGCAGGAAGCTCTCGGCCGCCTCGGGGGCGCGGTCGGTCTCCATCAGCACCACGCCGAGGTTGTTCCAGGCCGGCGCGAATTCGGGGTCGAGTTCGACCGCGCGGCGCAGCAGCCGTTCAGCTTGGCCCAGACGCCCGAGCCGCAGGTTGGCCGATCCCATCGCCGAGAGCGTGTCGACACCCATGCCCTGCTCTGCTGCCGCGCGGCCATAGGCGGCAAGCGCCAACTCGGCCTCGTTCGCAGCCATCAGCCGGTGGCCGACGATCAGACCATCGACATCGGGGGCGCCGGACGGGCCGGGCGCATAGACCCCACCTGCGGATTCGGACAGGCCGCCCGCGTCGGAGCAGGCGGCCGCAAGCAGGACCACGAAAAGCAGGAGCGGTGGGCGCATGTCGGTCGCGTCAGTTCCCCGAAGCCCCGCCGCCAAGGGTCATGTAGATGTCGAGAAGCGACGGCCCGATCAGGATGATGAGCAGCGGCGGCACCGTCAACATCATCGTCGCCAGCGTCATCTTCGTCGGCAAGGTGTTGGCCTTTTCCTCGGCCCGCATCACCCGCTTGTCGCGCATCTCGGCCGAGAAGACCCGCAGCGCGTCGGCGATCGAGGTGCCGAATTGCTGGCTCTGCACCAGCACGGTCACGAAGCTCGAGATGTCGGTCACGCCGCAGCGCTCGGACAGGTCGCGCAGCACCTGCGTCTTTTCCTTGCCCGCCTTCATCTCATGCGCCACCTGGCCGTATTCCCAAGCCAGATCCGGATAGCCCGCGCGCAGCTCGTGGCTGACGCGGATGATCGACTGGTCAAGCGACTGGCCCGCCTCGACGCAGACCAGCATCATGTCGAGGCTGTCGGGAAAGCCGTCGGTGATCTGCTGGCGCCGCGCTTCGCGCCGCCGGGTCACCCAGTAGCGCGGCAGCAGATAGCCGATCGCCGCCGGAATAAGGGTGGGGGCGATCAGGTCGGTGGCCCCCTCGGCGCCTTGGCTCAGCACGTAGGTCAGCCCGCCGATCAGCGACACGATGCCCAGCGCGAACTGTGAGAAGTGGAAGATCCGGACGGCATGGCGCGACCGGTAGCCGGCCTGCATCAGCTGCAACCGGATCGCCGAGAATTCCTTGGCGTTCTGCGGCTCGAGGAAGGTGGCGTAGCGTTCCAGCTTGTCGGCGGCCGAGGGGGTGCGCAGCCGCGCCGACTTGGCGGCATCGGCCGGTGCGACCGCGCCGTTGCCGTTCTGCGCTTTGAGCTTGTCGAGCGGGTCCTCGCGGCGGTGGAGCAGCGAAGGCAACGTCAGCAGGATCAGCACGATCCCGATCAGCCCGAGGGCGAGAACCGGTCCCGCGGGTCCGAAGCGCTCGACGAGCATGGCCTGGATCTGTTGCAGTTGGAGCATCGGTCAGACCTTGATGTTTACGAGGGCGCGCATGACGATGATGTTGATGATCAGAAAGGCCGCGACGGCGAAGCAGGCCGGAATGAACACCGACGTCTGGCTGACTTCATCGTAGTAGTTCGGGTCCATCAGGTTGATGCCGATCAACGCGGCGATCGGAAACCCCGACAGGAACATGCCCGACCACTTGGCCTCGGCGGTGATCGCCTTGACCCGCCGGAACAGCCGGAAACGCGCCCGCACAACTTTTGCCAGGCCGTCGAGGATTTCGGCCAAGTTGCCGCCCGACTGGCGCTGGATCGTCACCGCCACCGCCAGGAAGCGCAGATCCTGCATGTCGAGCCGTTCGGCCATCGACTTGAGGCTATCGCTCATATCGCGGCCATAGGCGGCCTCGTCGGCGATCACCCCCATCTCGGAGCCCAGCGGGTCGGGGACCTCGCGCGCGACGATGCCGATCGCCGAGGAAAACGGGTGGCCGACGCGCAGCGAGCGCACCATCAGTTCGATCGCCTCGGGCAGTTGCGCCTCGATCAGGTCGATCCGCTTCTTGGCCTTGTTGCTGACCCAGACATAGACGCCGCCCACCCCCATCGCGGCGGCGACCGCGATGCGGATCGGCAGACCGGCCCCGGTTCCGAGCGTCAGCCCGGCGAAGGCCACGCAGCCCAGCCCCGCCATCAGCATGACGAGCTGGGCCGGGCTGAAGGCGATGTTGGCCTTCTGCGCCTTGTGCGCCAGCAGGGCATAGAGCGGAACCCGGCGGGCCTTGAGATGCTGCGTCATCTCCTTGCGCAGCTGCTCGAGAACCTCCTCGCGCCGCGTGCCCTTCTCAAGCAGGGTCAGCCGGCGGTTGACCCGGCTGTTGAGGCTGATCGAGCGGCCGAAGATGGTGAGATACACCCCTTCGACCAGCACGAGCACGGCGATGAAGACGAGGCCGTAGATGACCGGTTCGGCGCTGAGGTTCATGCGTCACTTCCCTCCTACGGGTTCGAACACCGAGGCGGGCAGGTCGTAGCCCCAGAGCCGGAACCGCTCCGAAAAATGGCTGCGGACGCCGGTCGCAGTGAAGTGGCCGATGATGCTGTTGTCGGGATTCAGTCCGACCCGGCGGTAACGGAAGATCTCCTGCATCGAGATCACGTCGCCCTCCATGCCGGTGATCTCGGTGATCGAGGTCATCCGGCGGGAGCCGTCCTGAAGGCGGCTGGCCTGGACGATCAGGTGGACGGCGCTGGCGATCTGGCTGCGCACCGCCTTGATCGGCATTTCGAGCCCGGCCATGGCGATCATGTTCTCGAGTCGGCTCACGCCATCGCGGGCCGAGTTGGCGTGGATCGTGGTCATCGAGCCGTCATGGCCGGTGTTCATCGCCTGCAGCATGTCGATCACTTCCTCGCCGCGGGTTTCGCCGACGATGATCCGGTCGGGTCGCATCCGCAGCGCGTTCTTGAGGCAGTCGCGCTGGCTCACGGCCCCCTTGCCCTCGACGTTGGGGGGGCGGCTCTCCATGCGGCCGACATGGGTCTGCTGCAGCTGCAGTTCGGCGGTATCCTCGATGGTCAGGATCCGTTCGTTATCGGCGATGAAGGAGGACAGCGCGTTGAGCGTGGTGGTCTTGCCCGAGCCGGTGCCCCCCGACACGATGATGTTCAGCCGCGTCGCCACCGCCGCCTCGAGATAGGCGGCCATTTCCTCGGACATCGCGCCGAAGCGGATCAGGTCGTCGATGCCGAGCTTGTCCTTCTTGAACTTGCGGATCGAGACCAGGCTGCCATCCACCGCGATCGGTCCGACCATGGCGTTGAAGCGCGAGCCATCGGCAAGGCGGGCGTCGACATAGGGGTTGGATTCGTCGACACGCCGACCCACGGCCGAGACGATCTTGTCGATGATCCGGAGCAGGTGGCGCTCGTCCTTGAAGGTGATGTCGGTGAGTTGCAGCTTGCCGTCGCGCTCGACGAAGATCTGGTGCGGGCCGTTGACGAGGATGTCGTTGACGCTGTCATCCTTGAGCAGGGTTTCGAGCGGGCCGAGCCCGGTCACCTCGAAATACAGGTCCTGCCCAAGCCCGGCGCGTTCCTCGCGGGTGAGCGACACCCCCATCTGGTCCAGCGTCTCGCTGGCGATGGCGTTGATCTCGTTGCGCAGATCCTGCTCGCTGGCTTTGTCGAGCGCGGCGAGGTTGAGGGTGTCGAGCAGCGCCTTGTGTACCTCGAGCTTGATCTCGGCGAGGCGCTCCTTGCGGCGCCGCTCTTTCTCGGCGGGGCCTGCTTCGGCGGCGCGGCGCGCGGTCTCCGCACTGGCCGTCGCAGCCCGGCGCGCGGCGGCGGTCGGCGGAGGCAGGGCGGCCGCAGCTGTGGCCGGGGAGGCCGGCGCGTTGGCAGGAGCGGTCTGCGGGGCGGCCACGGGCTGGCCTGGCTCTGGCTTTCGGAACTTCGAGAACATGGGTCGCGCTCCCTTCGGGGCGTCAGGCGGGGGCCCGCGCCTCGGACATGTTGACCTTGTGGACCGAGCGGGCGAGCTTGGCGATCTCGCGGCGCAGCGCGTTCTTGCCCGCACCCTCGGCCAGCGGCGTGCCGTGATCGGCGCTCTGGGTCACCGCGCGGCCGCCGTCGGGCATCTGCAGCTCGATCGAGATCCCGAGCGAATCCGCGAGCCGCTTGGCCCGGCTCTTGCCGGACAGGTCGGTGAAGCCCGGCGCGCGGTTGAGCACGAAGCGCAGCTTCTCGAAGGGCAACTCCTCGGATTGCAGCGCCCGCTTCATCCGCATCGTGTTCTGGGCCGAGCGCATGTCGAGTTCGAGCGTCGAGAAGTAGACATGCGCCGCCTGCAGCACCGTCGCGGACCAGTCGACGAGGCTCGAGGGCATGTCGATCACGACGTAGTCGAAATTGACCCGGGCCATCTCGATCAGCCGCTCCACCTCCGAGGGGCCGATCAGGTCGAGCGGCACCAGTTCGGCCGGCGAGGTGAGCACCTGCAGCCGGTCCTGGTAGGGGACCATGGCGGTCATCAGCCGCTCGCCCTCGGCGGTGGCGAGGTCGCTCAGGAACTCCAGCACGGCCTCGCGGCGCGGCAGGTCGAGATAGGTGGCGACCGAGCCGAATTGCAGGTCGAGATCGATCAGGCAGACCTTCGGCGGCGCCTTGCGGTCGACGTTGGCCAGCTCCCAGGCGAGGTTGACCGCGAGCGTCGTCGCGCCGCTGCCGCCGGACAGACCTTGGACCGGGATCACCACGCCCGAGCGGTCATTGGTGACCTTGGGCGGCGCGGCTTGCTGTTCGGGAAGGATCGGTCCGGCCCCCGAGCGGAGCCGCTCGATCGCCTGCGCCAGCTCGCCCTCGGGCAGCGGGTAGGGGACGAACTCGTCGCCGCCCTCGCGCAGCAGCTGGTGCAGCGCGCCGGGGCTGACCTCGTCGGCGATCAACACCACCTTGATGCCGCGTCGCTTGGCATGGGCGATGATGTCGGCGATCAGCGGCAGATCGCGCTCGTCTTCCTTGCTCAGCGCGACGGCGATGAATTCCAGCTCCTCCGCCTCGGGCTGTTCGAGAAAGGCCAGGGCGTCGGCAAAGCCGAGATCGCCCCAGTTCTCGCCCATCGCGGCCTCCATGTCCTCGATCAGCAGGTCGAATTCCTGCACGTCACGACTGATCGTGCAGGCTGCGATCGGCTGGGGCTCGGGTTGCAGGGGGGCCGTGCTGTTCATGCCTTCCAATCCTCTGTCATGCGGGAGGGCCTCGCCGGGGCGAAGCGTGCGATCCGTGGGACGAACCCTCGGGGCCGCTCCTCCACACTACGAGTCTTGCCGTTCAATGATGGCTGCAATGGGGCTGAAAAGCTGAAATTGTTGGAACGGTGGCAACGATCAAGGCATGGTTCGACGCTTTGTCGCCACGCGACTCAGGGCTCCGCCGTGCCGCCACCAAGCGCGCTCTGGCCTGCCGCGACGGCGCTGTCCGGGGCGGCGCTGGCGACGTAGCCCGAGAACACGACGGCCGCGTATTTTCCATTGAGCAGGTTGGGATGGCCCTGAACGAAGCCCGACACCTCTGTGACGGTGCGGCGGTTGGCACGCTCCGGGTCGGTGGTGGCGATGAGCGGCCGCGTCTCGCCGAAGGAGGCCACCGCCTTGAGACGGCGCGCGTCGAGACCCTGAGAGACCAGATAGGCGACCGCGGCGCGGGCCCGGCGCAGGCCGAGCGCCTGATTGTAGGCTTCGGAGCCGACGAGGTCGGTGTGACCATAGACCCGGAACCGCAGTTCGGGGTAGCGGCGGATCCAGGCGGCCTGGCGCTGCAGGGCGGCGCGGGCGGCGGTGTCGAGCGCATCCGAATCAAAGGCGAAGGTGATCGTGGTATCGACCTCGGCCGCGAATTGCCGGGCGAGATCCACGCGCAGCCCTTCCGAGGCCCCGCTTTGAGCGAGGGTGTTGGTCCGAGTCGCCGTGCCGAAGCTCGGATGGACCAGCCCTGCCTCCTGATCGAAGCCGGGCGGGGCGGTGCAGGCCGCGAGCGCGAGCGCGCAGCCGCATGAGGTCAGAAGGCGGCGCATCTCGGATCTCCTCTCAGTCCATCACGTAGCCGTAGGAGCCCGAGAAGTCCTGGCGCGCGATTTCCCCGGCGCTTCCGCTCTGGGGCGCGCGGTCGGCGGCGACGCGGCCGAACAGGAACAGTTCGCGCTCCGAAGGGGGGCGGACCCGGTCGGTCGGCATGGCCAGCGTCTCACCACGCGTCGGCGTCACCAGGTGCGGCGTGATGATGATCACCAACTCGGTCTGCTGGCGGGAATACTCGGCCGACCGGAACAGCGCGCCCAGCACCGGGACGTCGCCGAGCCACGGCACCTGGCCCTTGAGGTCACGGAAGTCATCCGAGAGCAGCCCGGCGATGGCAAAGCTTTCGCCGTCGCGCATCTCGACCGTGGTCGAGGTCTCGCGGCGGCTGAAGGCGTCGACGGTGAAGCCATTGGAGGTGAAGCCGTTGGTCGGATCGATCGAGCTGACGGCGGCCTTGAGTTCGAGGTTGATCAGGTCGCCCTCGACCACTCGGGGCACGAACTGAAGCTCGACCCCGAACGGCTTGTAGTCGATCGAGATGTTGCCGTTCTCCTGGCTCACCGGGACCGGGTATTCGCCACCCGCTAGGAAGCTCGCTTCCTGCCCCGACAGAGCGGTCAGGTTGGGTTCGGCCAGGGTGCGTACCACGCCGCGGCTCTCCAGCGCCTCGAGCAGCAGACCGACCTCGACGCCTCCGGCATTGAAGCCGAACAGCGTCGAGGCATTGGCGGTGCCTGCAGCGGGCAACGAGCCGCTCAAGGCGGTACCCAGGCCACCTGAGTTGTTCAGGGAATTGGTGCCGATGGCCAACCCGAGGTCGTTGCCCCGCGCCGTGCCGCGCGCACCGAGCGAGGCCGAGAGCGATTTGCTCACCGAGCGCTGCATCTCCGAGAAGCGGACCTTGAGCATCACCTGCTGGGTGCCGCCGACGCTCATCAGGTTCGACACGCGTTCGGGCGCGTAGCGCTGCGCAAGCTCCAGCGCGCGGTCGAGCTTGGCGATCGAGCTGACCACGCCCGACAGCACGATGCCGTCATTGGCGGTCCGCACCTCGATCGGCTCGCCCGGCAGGATCTGCTCCAGCCGTTCCTTGAATTCGGCGATGTCGGGGGTGACCTGTACCTCGACATTGCTGATCAGCCGCCCGTTCTCGCCCAGCACGGTCAGTGTCGTGCGCCCCGGCGCCTTGCCCAGCACATAGATGGTCCGGTCGGTGAGCGATGAGATGTCGGCGATGCCGGGATTGGCGATCGACAGTTCGACGAAGGGAATGTCGCTCTCGACCACAACGGCGCGGTTCATCGGCACCTGCAGCGCCGCCGAGGGCGACCCGGCGAGGATGCGCAGCGGTTGGGCCGTCGCGGCGCCCGGCAGGGCGAGCCCGAGGGCGAGCCCGGCCAGCCCGGCCCGGAAGATGCTTGGGATGTTCATCGTGCCGCCTCGCTGCAGGTCCTGCATCGGGGTCTTGCAACGCCCCGTCCGGCCGAAGCCTGCCCGACGGGGGCAGGCAATGCAACGCGCGTGGCCCATGCGGCCCGACCCCCGGACCTCGTTTGTGGGCGCCCGGCCACAGGCCGCGCGCCCAGTCGGTTCAGTTCGTGCAGGGAATCGGGATCTCGACCACCTCGGCTCCGCGACGGGTGCGGACCGAACAGACCTGCGGCGCGGGGGCAGGGGCCGCGACCACCTGCGGTTCGGGTGCCTCCTCCTCGACGATGCCGAGCAGGCTGCGCTGGTCGACCTGAACCGCGCCGGCCACGGCGTCGTCGCTAAGGCCCACCAGCGACAGGGCCAGCGTTCCGGTCGACTGTGCCTGCGCCAGCTTGGCGACCTGCTGCGGCGTGGCCTGCACCGTCACGGTGCGCGCGATCATCGCCTCGGACCGACCCTTGTCGGCGGTCTGGTCGACGCCGACGAGCTCCAGCCCGGTTTCGATCAGCTTGGTCACCTCGCGGGCCTCGCCCTTCATCGAGACCGAGCCGGTCCAGTAGACATCGACCCGGTCGCCCGGCCGCAGGAAGCCCGAGACGCCGCTGGTGGCGTTGACAGAGATTGCAAAGGCCCGCATGCCGGCATCGAGCCGCGTGCTGATGCCCGCATCGCCGCCCGGCGCGGTGATCTTGGAGGCCAGCACCGGCTCGTTCGGCTCCATCGGCCGCAGCACGATGCGGGGCACGTCCTCGCCTTCGGGGAAAAGCTCCTCGAGGCCGGGGAAGGTGCCCTCCGGCAGGAAGGCTTCGGTGTACTGGATCGGCTTGAGATCGGCGCGGGTGATCACCGTGCCGTAGGGCAGCGGGTTCTTCACGCCCACCACCTCGACCGTGGGCAGCCTCTGCGCGGCCGCTGCGCGTTCGGCGGCGAGCGCGGCCTGCTGCTGGTCGAAATAGCCTTTGACCATGTAGACGGCGAAGCCAGCGAGCCCGAGGCCCAGGGCGAAAACCAGTCCGAATACTGCTCTCATCTCGTGTCTCCTTGCGCGTCGGGCATCATGGGGTCGGGGCGGTATCGTCCCGCAATTCGGTCTCGACCGTGCTCTTCAGATCCGCCAGCATCTTGGTCGCGACCTCGCTGAAGGCCGCGCCCGCGAGAAGTGCCAGCGCAACGGAGCCAGCCAGCAACGCGCTCCATTCGGTGACGGACCCATCCTGATCGGACTGGATCCTGAATTTTCGACGCTTCATCCGGTCGACCCTGTTGTGGGCAAGAGGCCCGCGTTTTCATGTTGCTTCGACACTGTCGGCCGATTGTGGCGCGGCCATGGATGCGTGGCGTCAAGGGCGGGGCGTCTGTCTGGTGCCGAAGGTGCAAGACGATCGATTGACCATTGCTACTGCCGCCCGCCCAAAACAAAGCGGGGGCCGCACTAGAATGCGGCCCCCGGGAGCTTAGAAAATCACGTACCTTTAGTAGGTGCCGCCATCGCCTGCGCCCATGATGGTAGTCGTCGAAAGCTCGGTGCTGATCGCGCCGGCCATCGACTTGGTGCCGGTGGCGACCTGGCCCATGATGGCGACGCCGAGGCCCACTACAGCGGCGGTCAGGACGACCCAGTCAACGGTCACGGCGCCAGCTTCGTCACGGGCGAAGGTCTTGATGAAGTTCAGCATGTCAGATCCCTCCTGGGGGGTGGTAGGTATACGCTTGCCTCTGCGGGTCCGTGTGTTGGCTGTGTACCCGTCCATCGCAGTGGATGAGCCCATATGGCCGTCGGAATGGGGCGGGAGTTTGTCCCGGTTGGAGCGATTTCACAGCGGCTGACGCCGGCCGCTATACGAAAGGAAGTGGCGTATTCTCACCATCTGCAAAATCCTCGCCGGAGGGGGGCATCGTTGCGCGATCGGCATCGCTACTCTCGGGAGGGAATCGGACGAAAACGGGCGGTGAGGCATGGCGTTGGGCAGGGGAATCGCCGGCACGGTGTTGCTGGCCGCGCTGATTCTCGGCCCTGCGATGCCGGTGATGGCGGAGCGGATCGGCACCGACTTCACCTATCGCCGGATCGCGGTCCCCAAGCCCGGCGCGCGTCGGATCACCGTCCAGATAGACCCCGCGGCGCCGCGTGCACCGGCCGCGCCCCCGGCGGCGGGGCAGGGCGGCCAGCCTACAGGCGCGGCTTCTTCGGGAAAATCACAAGGCGCGACGACGGCGGCCTGGTTCTGGGAGGCGGTGTCGCCCCGGCTCGCCGATGGCGGCCCGGGTCGGCTCGAACCGGCGCTGGCCGCGCTGCGTGCGGCACCGCCGGGGGCGGCCGTCGCGCCGCGGCTGCAGCAGTTACAGGAGATCGCCCGCATCCACGGCCCCGACATCATGCGCGCCACCATCGGTACCCGCGTCTCGCCGGCGCTGGCGCTCGCGGTGATCTCGGTCGAAAGCGCGGGGCGCGCCGATGCGGTGAGCTCGGCGGGGGCGCAGGGGTTGATGCAACTCATGCCCGCCACCGCCGCCCGTTTCGGCGTACGCGACCGGGCCGTGGCCCCCGACAACATCCGCGGCGGCATCGCCTATCTCGACTGGTTGATGGGACATTTCGACCGCGACCCCATTCTGGCGCTCGCGGGCTACAACGCGGGCGAAGGGGCTGTGCGCGACAATGGAGGGGTGCCGCCCTATGCGGAAACCCGCGCCTACGTGCCCAAGGTGCTCGCGGCCTGGGGCGTGGCGCGGGGGCTGTGCATCACGCCGCCCGTGTTGATGAGCGACGGCTGTGTCTTCGGCGTCAACAATCTCTAGACGAAATGCGTCGCCGCCTCGGGGTGCCTGCGCGCCCAGAGCGCGACGTAGGAGCAGGCGGGAACGATGCGAAAGCCTTCGGATTTCGCATCCTCGACCATAGCCGCGACGAGGGCCGCGGCGTGACCGCGCCCCTCGAATGCGCGCGGCACGCCGGTATAGGTGGCGATGCGGGTGTCGCCCCGCGCTACCCAGGTGAGCTCCGCCTCCGCCCCACCGCCGAGATCGAGCGCGTAGCGGCCCCTGTCGGGGCCGCCTTCGCGACGGATCTCGCGATCAGACAATGGTCGCCTCGGTCGCGTCGCGGATTTCCTGCTCGGTCACGCCCGGGGCGCATTCAACGATCCTGAGCCCGCCCTCGACCACGTCGAGAACGCCGAGATTGGTGATCACCCGGTCGACCACGCCTTTGCCGGTGAGCGGCAGGGTGCATTCTCTCAGCAGCTTGCTCTCGCCATGCTTGGAGGTGTGGTCCATGACCACGACGACGCGGCCGACGCCCGCGACGAGGTCCATGGCGCCGCCCATGCCCTTGACCAGCTTGCCCGGGATCATCCAGTTCGCGAGGTCGCCGTTCTCGGCCACTTCCATCGCGCCGAGGATCGCCATCGCGATCTTGCCGCCGCGGATCATCCCGAAGCTGGTGGCGCTGTCGAAATAGGCGGTGTGCGGCAGCTCCGTGATGGTCTGCTTGCCCGCGTTGATGAGGTCGGGGTCGATCTCGTCCTCGGTCGGGAAGGGGCCCATGCCCAGCATCCCGTTCTCAGACTGGAGCGTCACGTGAACACCTTCGGGGATGTAGTTGGGCACCAGGGTCGGGATGCCGATCCCCAAATTGACATAGGTGCCGTCCTCGAGCTCGCGCGCCGCGCGTGCCGCCATCTGCTTGCGGTCCCAGCCCATGTTCAGCCCTCCCTCACGGTGCGTTGCTCGATGCGCTTCTCGTGCTCGCCTTGGATCAGCCGGTGCACGTAGATGCCGGGCAGGTGGATGTGGTCGGGATCGAGGCTGCCGGCCGGAACGATCTCTTCGACTTCGGCCACGCAGATCCGGCCGCACATCGCCGCCGGCGGGTTGAAGTTGCGGGCCGTCTTGCGGAACACGAGGTTGCCGGTCTCGTCGGCCTTCCAGGCCTTGACGATCGACAGGTCGGCGACGATGCCTCGCTCGAGGATGTAGGTCTCGCCGTCGAAGACCTTCTCCTCCTTGCCCTCGGCCACCTTGGTGCCGACGCCGGTCTTGGTGTAGAAGCCCGGGATGCCCGAGCCGCCTGCGCGCATGCGCTCCGCGAGCGTGCCCTGCGGCGTGAATTCCAGCTCGAGCTCGCCGCTCAGATACTGGCGCATGAACTCGGCGTTCTCGCCCACATAGGACGAGATCATCTTCTTCACCTGCCGGGTCTGCAGCAGCAGCCCGAGCCCGAAATCGTCGACGCCGGCGTTGTTCGAGGCGAAGGTGAGATCCTTGACGCCTGCATCGCGAATGGCGGCGATCAGCAGCTCGGGAATGCCGCACAGGCCGAAGCCTCCGGCGGCGATCAGCATCCCGTCGGACAGAAGCCCGTCGAGCGCGGCAGCCGCGTCCGGATAGGTCTTTTTCATCGCTCTCCCCCTGTTGTCACGGAGGGGAGCCTTGCGCCGAGCGGGCGCGAAGTCAATGGAAATGCCGCGCCGCAGCGGGCGGCGCGGCTTCCAGCCTCATTCGGCCGCGTCGGCGGCCTTTTTCGTGGTTTTCTTGGCCGGGGCCTTCTTGGTCGCGGTCTTGGCCTTGGCCGTAGTCTTCTTGGCTGCGGGCTTCTTCGCCGCCGCCTTCTTGGCCGGAGCCTTCTTGCCTCCCTTGGCCGCCTTTTCGTCGACCAGAGCGATCGCCTGCTCCAGCGTCACCGCTTCGGGCTCCACGTCCTTGGGCAGGGTGGCGTTGACCTTTTCCCATTTCACATAGGGCCCGTAACGCCCTGGCATCACCGAGATCGCGCCGCCCGAAGGGTGCTCGCCCAGCTCCTTGAGCGCCTTGGCGGCCGCGCCGCGGCCACCGCGCCCGGCGGCTTTCTGGGCCAGTACCTCGACCGCGCGGTTCATGCCGATCTCGAAGACCTCGTCGACCTCCTTGAGGTTGGCATAGAGCTTGCCGTGCTTGACGAAGGGGCCGAAGCGGCCGAGCCCGGCCTCGACCGGCTCGCCATCCTCGGGGTGGTGACCGACGAGGCGCGGCAGCGACAGGAGCGTCAGCGCCTTGTCGAGATCCATCGCATCGGCCTGCCACCCCTTCGGCAGCGAGGCGCGCGGCGGCTTGGGCTGGTCCTCGGTCGGCTCACCCCGCTGGACATAGGGACCGAAGCGCCCGGTCTTGAGCCAGATCTCGTCGCCGCCATCCTCGCCCAGCACCCGATCGGCGCCGGTGTCGGCGCCGTCACCGCCGATCGGGCGGGTGTAGCGGCATTCGGGATAGTTGCCGCAGCCGACGAAGCCGCCGGTGCGCGAAGTCTTCAGATGCAGTTTGCCGGTGCCGCATTGCGGGCAGATGCGCGGATCGGAGCCATCCTCGCGCGGCGGGTAGAGCTGCGGCGCCAACGCCTCGTCGAGCACGTCGAGCACCTCGGTGATGCGCAGCTCCGAGGTTTCGGCGATGGCGGCCGAGAAGTCGCGCCAGAACTGGGCCAGCAGCTCCTTGTAATCCGCCTTGCCGGCCGAGACGTCGTCGAGCTGCTCCTCGAGCTCGGCGGTGAAGTCGTATTCGACGTAGCGCTTGAAGAAGTTCAGCAGGAAGATCGTGACGATCCGCCCCTTGTCCTGGGGGATCAGCCGGTTCTTGTCCTTGGTGACGTATTCGCGGTCCTGGATCGTGCCGATGACGCTGGCATAGGTCGAGGGACGGCCGATGCCGAGCTCTTCCATGCGCTTGACCAGCGTCGCCTCGGTGTAGCGCGGCGGCGGCTGGGTGTGGTGCTGCAGTGCCAGCACGGCATCGGGGCCGCCGAGAACGGCCGCGTCCTTGTTCTCCTCGGTCGCCTTGGCGAAGGCACCCTTGAGCGTGCCGGAGGCGAACTTGGCGGCCTCGCCCTGATGGATCTGCGGCAGGCGGCGGTCGTCATCGCTTTCGACGTCGTCGCGGCCCTCTTCATAGACCTTGAGGAAGCCGTCGAAGAGCACGACCTGGCCGGTGGCACGCAGCACGACCTGCTCGTCCCGGCTGGCGATGTCGACGGTGGTGCGCTCCATCCGCGCGGCTTCCATCTGGCAGGCCAGCGTCCGCTTCCAGATCAGGTCGTAGAGCTTGCGCTGGTCCGCCTCCAGCCGCGCCAGCTTCGAGGCGTCGCGCGACATGTCGGTGGGCCGGATGCACTCGTGGGCTTCCTGCGCGTTCTTGGCCTTGTTCTTGTACATGCGCGGGCTCTTGGGCACGTAGGCCTCGCCGTAGCGCGACTTGATCTCGTCACGCGCGGCCATCACCGCTTCGGGCGCCATGTCGATGCCGTCGGTCCGCATATAGGTGATGTAGCCCGCCTCGTAGAGGCGCTGGGCGGCCGACATCGTGGCGCGCGCGCCCATGCCGAACTTGCGGCTGGCTTCTTGCTGCAGCGTCGAGGTCATGAAAGGCGCGGAGGGGTTGCGCGACGCCGGCTTCGCCTCGACCGAAGATACCGTGAGATCGCGCGAGGCCACGGCCTGCACGGCCATCTCGGCTTGGGTCCGGTCGGCGATGTCGAAGCGGTCGAGCTTCTTGCCGGCCAGCACGGTGAGGCGCGCTTCGTATTCCTGGCCACGCGGCGTGACCAGCTGCGCCTTCACGCTCCAGTATTCGCGAGGCTTGAACGCCTCGATCTCCATCTCGCGCTCGACGATGAGCCGCAGGCAGACCGACTGCACGCGGCCGGCGGATTTCGCGCCGGGCAGCTTGCGCCACAGCACGGGCGACAGGTTGAAGCCCACGAGATAGTCGAGCGCGCGGCGCGCCAGATAGGCGTGCACCAAGGGCGCGTCGACCTCGCGCGGGTTCTTCATCGCCTCGGTGACGGCGGCCTTGGTGATCGCGTTGAACACGACCCGCGACACCGGTGTGTCCTTCTTGAGCACCTTGCGCGCGGTCAGCGCCTCCTGAAGGTGCCAAGAGATCGCCTCGCCTTCGCGATCAGGGTCGGTGGCGAGGATCAGATTCGGGTCGTTCTTGAGCGCGTCGGCAATCGCCTTGACGTGCTTGCGGCTGTCGGCTCCGACCTCCCAGCGCATGTCGAAATCGTTCTCAGTGTCGACCGAGCCGTCCTTGGGCGGCAGGTCGCGCACATGCCCGTAGGAGGCGAGGACGGTGTAGTCCGACCCGAGATAAGTGTTGATCGTCTTGGCCTTGGCCGGAGATTCGACGACGACGACGGGCATGGGGAATCCTCGGGACAGGGGAGGGGCGCTTTGGGCGCGCAACATGTGGCGGCCGCCGCCGCAATGTCAATCCGCCCTCTGTCGCCCCGTTTCAGCCGGTCCGGGCAAGGTCCCGGCGCACCAGCAGCCCCCCGGGCTGCCGCTCGACCCGGCCCGAGAGTTCGAGGTCGACCAGCGTCGGGGCCACCTGCGCCGCCGGAAGGCCAAGGTCGCGCAGCAGCTGGTCCTCGGCCAGCGGCGCGGCAGAAAGGGCCGAGAGGATGCGCCCCTCCAGTCCCTCGACCGGAGCATCCGGCGGCCGGGGCGTCGGACGCTCGGCGATGATCGGCGCAGCCGCGGCAGGCGTGCCAAGGATGTCCAGCACGTCACGCGCACCGCGCAGCAGCGTCGCGCCGTCGCGGATCAGCGCGTTGCAGCCGCCGGCGCGGGCGTCGAAGGGGTGTCCGGGGACGGCCATCACCTCGCGGCCCGCCTCGAGTGCTGCGCGGGCGGTGATCAGGCTGCCGGAGCGGGGCGCGGCCTCGACTACGATGGTGGCCCGAGCGAGCCCGGCGACGATGCGGTTGCGGGCCGGGAAGTGCCGCCCCTGCGGCGCGAGGCCCATGGGTTGCTCCGACAGGATCAGCCCATCATGGGCGATGCGGTCGGACAGCTTCGCGTTTTCGGGCGGATAGGTCACGTCGACGCCACCAGCGGTCACCGCGATCGTGCCGCCGCCGAGCGCGGCCTCATGCGCCTGGGCGTCGATGCCGCGCGCCAGCCCCGATACCACGACCCAGCCCGCCTCCGACAGATCCGCCGCCATGCGCCGCGCCATGCGCAACCCGAGAGACGAGGCGTTGCGCGCGCCGACCACGGCCAGCAGCGGACGGCGCAGCAGTGCCGCGCGGCCGCGCATCCACAGCAGCGGGGGCGCGTCGGGCAGGGCGGCAAGGTCAGAGGGGTAGAGGGGATCGCCATGCGCCAGCAACCGCGCCCCGAGCCGCGCGGCGGCCGCCATTTCGGCGCGCGCGGCCTCGGGTGGGCAGGGGACGTAATTCTCGATCCCGGCGGCGCGGGCGATGTCGGGCAGCGCCGCAAGCGCGCCGCGTGCGCAGCGATGCTCGGCCATCAGGCGCCAGTAGGTGACGATACCCACGCGGCGGGAGCGCAACAGGCGCAGGCGGGACAGCGTGTCTTCTTCCGAGGTGGGTGGGAGTGGGGGGTGAGCGGAAGAAGTCGGGTTCTGGGCCATCCGCGCCTCGCCTGTTGCCCGACCAGAACTAGGGCGACTCGGTTAACAGCGCGTAAATCAAAAGGCGTATCAGCTGCCCGATCCGCCCACCGTCAGGCCACCGATCATCAGGGAAGGCTGGCCCACGCCGACCGGCACCCATTGACCCGCCTTGCCGCAATTGCCGATGCCGGGGTCGAGCGCGAGGTCATTGCCGATGGCGCGGATCTTCTTGAGGGCCGTGGCGCCGTCGCCGATCAACGTGGCGCCCTTGACCGGCGCGCCGACCTTGCCGTTCTTCACCCGGTAGGCCTCGGTGCAGGAGAAGACGAACTTGCCGGAGGTGATGTCGACCTGCCCGCCGCCAAAGCCCACCGCCCAGATCCCGTCCTTGAGATCGGCGACCATGGCTTCGGGATCGTCATTGCCCGCCAGCATGTAGGTGTTGGTCATGCGCGGCATCGGCGTGTGGGCAAAGCTCTCGCGCCGGCCGTTGCCGGTCGGCGCGACGCCCATCAGCCGCGCGTTCTGCCGGTCCTGCATGTAGCCCACCAGTTTGCCATCCTCGATCAGCGTGGTGCGGTTCGAGGGCGTGCCCTCGTCGTCGAAGGTGATCGAGCCCCGGCGATCCGGAATCGTGCCGTCATCGAGTACGGTGACGCCGCGCGCGGCGACCTCGCTGCCCATCAGCCCCGAAAAGGCAGAGGAACCCTTGCGGTTGAAATCGCCCTCGAGGCCGTGGCCCACCGCCTCGTGCAGTAGGATGCCGGGCCAGCCCGGCCCGAGCACCACGTCCATGACCCCGGCGGGCGCTGCCTCGGCGTCGAGGTTGACCAGCGCGATCCTCAGTGCCTCGCGCAGCACCGGCTCCCAGTGGTCGCGCGCCATCAGCCCGTCGAGGCCGAAACGTCCACCGCCGCCCATGTGACCGCTCTCGCGGCGCCCGTCCTTCTCGACGATCACGCCGATCGAGATCCGGGCCATCGGGCGGATATCGGTATAGAGCGCGTCCTCGGGCCGCAGGATCGCCACCTCCTGATGCGAGGCGGCGAGGCTGGCAGTCACCTGCACCACCCGCGGGTCGAGCGCGCGCGCCACCGCGTCGATCTCGCGCAGGATGTCGACCTTGGCGCCGAAGCTCGCGCCCATGATCGGGTCGGCATCGGTATAAAGGTGGCGGTTGGTGCGCGCCGGCGCTTCGGCCAGCGTGCCGCCGCCATCGCCCACGGCGAGCCGGGCCGTGGCGACGGCGCGGGCCACTGCCGCTTCGTCGATCGTGGTCGAATGGGCGTAGCCGGCGGTCTCGCCACGCACCGCGCGCAGCCCGAAGCCCTCGGCCGCGTCGAAATTGGCGTGCTTGAGCCGCCCGTCATCGAAGCCCAGCACCTCGGAACGGCGACGCTCGAGAAACAGCTCGCCATCATCGGCGCCCGCCACCGCCTCGCGCAGGAGCCGCAGCGCCGCGGCGCGGTCGAGATGTGTGGCAAAGGGGTCGAAGGCGGGTTCGGCCTGGCGTGCGGTCATCTGGCGTCCTCGGCGGGTGGGAAAGGGGCGCCGGGGCAGGTAGGGCGAGCGTCCCTTTGCCGCAACCCGACAGCTTGTTCTGCGCGACAGTTTATGGGAATAGACCCGCGGACGACAGGGGATTCCGCCCGCGCGGGGGCCTCGGGGCGCCGGATTACGCCACACATGCAAGGTAGAGACATGCACCTCACAAAGCCCCTCGCCATGCTCGGGACCATCGCCGCCAGCCTGACGGCGGGCGCGGTTTCGGCACAGGAGACGATCGCCGAGCTGCCGATCATCGGCCGTCCGGTTGACGGGGCCGTGGGCTGGCAGCCCGCCGCGACCAAGCTGGCGCGCGACATCCACTGGCTCGACGGCATGCTGCTGGTGATCATCACCGCGATCACGCTCTTCGTTACCGGCCTGCTGGCCTTCGTGATCCTGCGCTACAACCGCAAATCCAATCCGAAGCCCGCGACCTTCACCCACAACTCGCCGCTCGAGATCGCCTGGACCGTTGTGCCGATCGTGATCCTGATCTTCATCGGCGCCTTCTCCCTGCCGGTGCTGTTCGACCAGCAGGAGATCCCCGAGGGTGATGTCCGGATCAAGGTGACCGGCTTCCAGTGGTACTGGGGCTACGAGTATGTCGACGAGGAAGTCGCCTTCGAGAGCTTCATGATCGGTGCCGGCATGGGCAACCTCAACGAGGAGATCCTGGCCGAGCTGAACGAAGCCGGCTACGGCGCCGACGAGTTCAAGCTGGCGACCGACACCGCCGTGGTGGTGCCGGTGGGCGCGACCGTGGTGATGGACGTCACCGGTGCCGACGTGATCCATTCCTGGACCATCCCCGCCTTCGGCGTGAAGCAGGACGCGGTGCCGGGCCGGATCGCCCAGCTGTGGTTCGAGGCCGAGCAGGAGGGCGTCTATTTCGGCCAGTGCTCGGAGCTGTGCGGCAAGGACCACGCCTACATGCCGATCACCGTCAAGGTGGTGAGCCCCGAGGCCTACGAGCAGTGGCTCGCCGGCGCCAAGGAAGAGTTCCCGGCCTGACCCGGGACGTGGCTGACGGGGCAGGGCGCGCAGGCGCCCGCCCGACGAGGCGGCATCGCCGCCATTCGACATGACGACCGGCCGGGACCGCCCGGCCGCGACGGCGGGGTCGACGCGCCCCGCAACCGCGCCAGCAGCGACGGCGGATGATGACCGCCGGACGGGAGCCCGCATGACCGATGCCAGCATGACCGACCTGAGCTATCCCGGGGCCCCCGAGGCGGGACTCAAGGACTACTTCGCGCTGCTCAAGCCGCGGGTGATGTCGCTGGTGGTCTTCACCGCGCTGGTCGGCCTCGTGGTCGCGCCGGTTCAGGTCAATCCCTTCATCGGTTTTGTGGCGATCCTGTGCATCGCGGTCGGTGGCGGTGCCTCCGGCGCGCTCAACATGTGGTGGGACGCCGACATCGACGCGATCATGCGCCGCACCAAGTCGCGCCCGATCCCGTCGGGCAAGACGACGCCGGGCGATGCACTGGCGCTGGGTCTGGCGCTGTCGGGCTTTTCGGTGGTGGTGCTGTTCCTCGCCGCCGGGCCGCTGGCCGCTGGCCTGCTGGCCTTCACCATCTTCTTCTACGCCGTGGTCTACACGATGTGGCTCAAGCGCTCGACGCCGCAGAACATCGTCATCGGCGGCGCCGCCGGCGCCTTCCCTCCGATGATCGGCTGGGCCGCCGCGACCGGCGACATCGCCGTCGAGAGCGTGCTGATGTTCGCGCTGACCTTCATGTGGACGCCGCCGCATTTCTGGGCGCTGGCGCTGTTCGTGAAATCGGATTACGGCGACGCGGGCGTGCCGATGCTGACCGAGACGCATGGCCGCCGCTCCACCCGCCGCCACATCCTCGCCTATACGCTGCTGCTGCTGCCGGTGGCGCTGGGCCTTGGCTTCACCTCGATCGGCGGGCCGATCTACCTCGCCATCGCGGTCGTGCTGAACCTACAGTTCCTGGGCGGCGCCTGGAAGCTGCTGCGCCGCGACGAGGCGCAGGCGGAGGCCGATGGCTACGCCGCCGAGAAGAAGGTCTTCAAGATCTCGCTCGGCTATCTTTTCCTGCATTTCGGCGCGCTTCTGATCGAGGCGGCGCTGCGTCCCTGGGGCGGCTCCTGGCAGATCCTGTCGGGCCTGTTCGGGGCATAAGGAGACATGTCCATGCGTGTCGAACATGAGATCCACCAGCGCCGCAAGGGCCGCAACTGGGGCGTCGGGCTGCTGCTCGTGGCCTTCGTCGCGCTGATCTTCGGCCTGACCGTGGTCAAGACGCTGAGCCTCGGCAACATCGTCGAGCTCGAGCGCTTCGACCACGTCGCCCGGCCCCAGCTCGTTCCGCAGGAGGAGGCGCCGGCGCAATGATCGATCGGGATCGCAGACTGCGCCGCACGGCGCTGCAGATGGTCGGCGTGGTCGTGGTGATGGGCGCGCTCGCCTGGGCCGCCGTGCCCTTCTATTCCTGGTTCTGCCGCGTGACCGGCTTCGGAGGTGCCACCTCGGTGGCGGAGGCCGCCTCGGACACCGTGCTCGACGAGACCATCACCGTGCGCTTCGACGCCTCGCTCGATCGCGGCATGCCCTGGACCTTCAAGCCGGTCGAGCGGCAGATGATGCTCAAGATCGGCGAAACCGGGCTGGCCTTCTACGAGGCTCACAACCCGACCGATCGGCCGGTGGCGGGGCAGGCGGCCTACAACGTCGCGCCCTATGCGGCCGGTGGCTTCTTCGAGAAGATCGACTGCTTCTGCTTCACCGAGCAGGTGCTGCAGCCCGGCGAGACGGTGCTGATGCCGGTGAGCTTCTACGTCGATCCCGAGATCGTGGAGCATCGTGAGGCGAAGTATGTCCACGAGATCACGCTGAGCTACACTTTCTACGAGATCGACCTGCCCGAGGACACGGAGACGGCGGCGCTGGCGCCGGGCAACGAGTCTTTGACACGAACCGCCGTGCAGGCGATAGACACGAACTGAACGAAAGGCCCGAGGGACCGACGCAATGGCGCATGAGAAGAACCACGACTACCACATCCTGGCCCCGTCCATCTGGCCGCTCATCTCCGCCGGTGGCGCCTTCGCGATGCTGTTCGGCGCTGTCGTCTGGATGCATGGCTCGGGCCCCTGGCTGTTCCTGATCGGCCTCGCCGCCGTGCTCTACAGCATGTATGGCTGGTGGGCCGACGTGGTCGGCGAAAGCCGGGTCGGCGATCACACCCCGGTGGTGCAGATCGGCCTGCGCTACGGCGTCATCATGTTCATCATGTCCGAGGTGATGTTCTTCGCGGCCTGGTTCTGGGCCTTCTTCAAGAACGCGCTCTACCCGATGGGCCCCGAAAGCCCGATGGTCGACGGCGTCTGGCCGCCCGAGGGCATCACCACCTTCGACCCGTGGCACCTGCCGCTGATCAACACGCTGATCCTGCTGTGCTCGGGCGCGGCGGCCACCTGGGCGCACCACGCGCTGGTGCATGAGAACAACCGCAAGGACATGCGCAATGGCCTGATCATCGCCGTCGTTCTCGGCCTGATCTTCACCGGCTTCCAGGCACTGGAATACTGGGAAGCGCCCTTCAGCTTCGGCGGCAACGTCTATGGCGGCGTGTTCTTCATGGCGACCGGCTTCCACGGCGCGCATGTGATCATCGGCACGATCTTCCTGCTGGTCTGCCTGATCCGCCTCGAGCGCGGCCATTTCACCCCCGAGAAGCATGTCGGCTTCGAGGCGGCGGCTTGGTACTGGCACTTCGTCGACGTGGTCTGGCTCTTCCTGTTCTTCGCGATCTACGTCTGGGGCAGCTGAGCGGTCGGGGCGAGACCGCCCGCCACATGGCCCACCGATTCACGGACGCGCGGGGCCTCCTCGCGCGTCCTTACGTTTCCGGAGACGAGATGCGCCGTACGATCCTTCCCCTGCTCATGGGTCTCATGGGCTGCGCCATCCTGCTCGGCCTCGGTGTCTGGCAGGTGCAGCGCCTGTCGTGGAAGACCGCGATCCTTGCCGATCTCGACTCGCGCATCCTCGCGGCCCCGGTGCCGCTATCAGGCGTGTCGAGCGCCGACCCGCAGGCCCAGCGCTACCTGCCGGTGGTGGCCCAAGGCCGGCTGACCGGCGAAGAGATCCACGTGCTGAGCGCAGCGGATGGCCCCGGCTTTCGGGTGATCGGCGTGCTCGACACCGGCGGTCGCCGGGTGATGATCGATCTCGGCTTCGTGCCCCTGGAGGCCAAGGAGCGCGGCCGCGCCGCGCTCGACGTGATGGTCACCGGCAACCTGCACTGGCCGCAGGAAGCCGACGAATGGACCCCGCCCGCCGACACGGCCGCCAATATCTGGTACGCGCGCGACGTCGGGCCGATGGCCGCCGCGCTCGGGACCCGCCCGCTTCTGGTGGTGGCACGACGGATCAGCCCGTCGGTCGGCACCATCCCCATGCCGCTTGACAGCGGCGCCGTGCCGAACGACCACCTCGGCTACGCGATCACCTGGTTCTCGCTGGCCGCCGTCTGGGCCGTGATGACCGGATTTTTCCTGTGGCGCGGCCGCCGCGCCGCGTCCTGACCACGAAGGACCGATCCATGCGCTACGTCTCGACCCGGGGCCAGGCCCCGAGCCTCTCCTTCGAAGAGGCGATGCTCACCGGTCTGGCCCGCGACGGCGGCCTCTACGTCCCCGAGACGGTGCCGATGTTCGACCGCGCCCAGATCGCGGCGATGGCGGGCCAGCCCTACGAGGAGGTGGCCTTCCGGGTGATGCGCCCCTTCATCGGCGACGCCTTCACCGATGACGAATTCCGCGAGCTGATCGCGCGGGCCTATGCGGGCTTTGCCCATCCCGCCCGCGCGCCGCTCAAGCAGCTCGGCCCGAACCACCACCTGCTGGAGCTGTTCCACGGGCCGACGCTGGCCTTCAAGGACTTCGCCATGCAGCTGATCGGTCAGCTGTTCCAGGCCTCGCTGGAGCGTTCGGGGCGGCGCATTACCATCGTCGGCGCGACCTCCGGCGATACCGGCTCGGCGGCGATCGAGGCTTTCCGCGGGCTCGCCAATGTCGACGTGGTGATCCTCTACCCGCATGAGCGGATTTCCGAGGTGCAGCGCCGGCAGATGACCACGCCGTCGGAGGAGAACGTCCACACCCTCGCGGTGAGCGGCGATTTCGACGATTGCCAGGCCGCGCTCAAGGACATGTTCAACGATTTCGGCTTCCGCGACGAGGTCGGGCTGGCGGGGGTGAACTCGATCAACTGGGGCCGGGTGCTGGCGCAGGTGGTGTACTACTTCACCGCCGCCACCACGCTCGGCGCGCCGCATCGCGACATCGACTTCACCGTGCCGACCGGCAATTTCGGCGACATCTACGCCGGTGACATCGCGCGGCGCATGGGGCTCAGCATCGGGCGGCTGGTGATCGCCACCAACCGCAACGACATCCTGCACCGCACCATCGAGAGCGGCGAGCACCGCAAGGCGGGCGTCACGCCGACCATCAGCCCGTCGATGGACATCCAGGTGTCGTCGAACTTCGAGCGGGCGCTCTGGGATGCCTATGGACGTGACGGCGCGGCGGTGACCCAGCTGATGAACGAACTCAAACGCGAAGGCGGCTTCGCGGTGAGCCAGGGCGCGATCGGCCGGCTGCGTGACAGCTTCGCCTCGGGCCGGGCTTCCGAGGAGGAGACGCGGGACACCATCCGCCGTCTCCACGCCGAGACCGGCGAGCTCCTGTGTCCGCATTCCGCGGTCGGCGTGCACGTGGCCGAGGCGCATCTGGGCGACAACCCGATGGTGACGCTCGCCACCGCGCATCCCGCGAAGTTCCCCGACGCGGTCGAGGCCGCCACCACGGTCCGGCCGCCCCTTCCCACCCGGATGGCAGGGCTGTATGACCGCCCGGAGCGGGTGACGCGGGTCGAGAATGACCTCGCCGCCCTGCAATCCGTCATCCGGGAGAAGATCGCACGGTGAGTGTCCAGCTGCATACCCTGTCCAACGGCTTCCGCATCGCCACCGAGCGGATGCCGGGGCTGCAATCGGCCTCGATCGGCATCTGGGTGCTGGCTGGCGGACGCCACGAGACCGAGGACCAGAACGGCATCGCCCATTTCCTCGAGCACATGGCGTTCAAGGGCACGGCGAAGCGCTCGGCGCTGGCCATCGCCGAGGCGATCGAGGACGTGGGCGGCTACATCAACGCCTATACCTCGCGCGAGATGACCGCCTATTACGCCCGGGTGCTGGGGCAGGACGTGGACCTCGCGCTCGACGTGATCTCCGACATCCTGCTGAACCCGGTCTTCTCGCCCGAGGAAATCGAGGTCGAGCGCGGCGTGATCCTGCAGGAGATCGGCCAGGCGCTGGACACGCCCGACGACATCATCTTCGATTGGCTCCAGGAAGAGGCCTATCCGGGCCAGTCGCTGGGCCGCACCATCCTCGGCCCCGCCGAGCGGGTGGCGCGCTTCAGCCGCGCCGATCTAGAGGCCTTTACCCAGGCCCACTACGGCCCGGGCCAGCTAATCCTGTCGGCGGCGGGCGATGTCGATCACGAGGCCATCGTGGCCGCGGCCGAACGGCTGTTCGGCGGGCTGGCGCCGCGCGTCACCGCACCGATCCAGCCGCCTGCGCGTTTCCTCGGCGGCGAGAGGCGGGTGATCAAACCGCTTGAGCAGGTGCATTTCGCGATGGCGCTCGAAGGCCCGCATTACCGCGATCCGGCGATCTACACGGCGCAGATCTACGCGACCGCTTTGGGCGGCGGCATGTCGTCCCGGCTGTTCCAGAAGATCCGCGAGGATCGGGGCCTGTGCTACACCATCTTTGCGCAGGCCGGGGCCTATGAGGACACCGGCATGACCACGATTTATGCCGGGACCTCGGCCGAGGAGATCGGCGATCTGGCGCGGCTCACCATCGACGAGATGAAGCGCGCGGCCGACGACATGAGCGAGGCCGAGGTCGCCCGGGCCCGCGCGCAGATGAAGGCCGGGATGCTGATGGGGCTGGAAAGCCCGTCGAACCGGGCCGAGCGCCTGGCGCGGATGCTGGCGATCTGGGGCCGGGTGCCGGGCATCGAGGAGGCGGTCGAGAAGATCGACGCCGTCACCGTCGAGGATGTCCGCGCCTTCGCCGCGCATGCGGCGGGCGGCGCCGGCAGTGCGCTGGCGCTCTACGGCCCGGCGGAAAAGGCGCCGCGTCTCGACGAGCTGAAGGAAAGGCTCGCCGCCTGATGCTCGGCCAGCGGCGGCGGGTCCAGATCGAGACCGAGCGGCTGACCCTGCGCCCGCCCGTGCATGGCGATTACCGGGCCTGGGCGGCGCTGCGCGAGGACTCGGCGGATTTCCTGACCCGCTGGGAGCCGACTTGGGCGGCCGACCACCTGACCCGCCGCGCCTTCACCAACCGCGTCTACTGGGCGCAGCGCTCGATCGCCCAGAACACCGCGCTGCCGCTGTTTCTGATCCGCCGCGCCGACCAGATGCTGCTGGGGGCCATTACCCTCGACAACATCCGCCGCGGCCCAGCACAGGCGGGCACGACCGGCTACTGGATCGGCAAACCCTTCGCCCGCGCGGGCTACATGCGCGAAGCGGTGCTGGCGGTGGTGCACCACGCCTTCAACGTCATGGATCTCAGCCGCATCGAGGCGGGATGCCTGCCGGAAAACACCCCCTCGCGCCGCCTGCTCGAAAGCTGCGGCTACAAGTATGAGGGCGTGGCGCAGAGTTACCTGCAGATAGACGGACGCTGGCGCAACCATGTGCTCTACGCCAATCTGCGGGCCGACCGGCGCGGTCGCGCCGAGACTGGCTAGGGAGGAGACCTGCCATGCTGAACCCCGCCACGCCTGCATTCCTCGACACGCTCCGCGCGCACCTGCCCGCGGCCACGTTCCGCGAGGCGGGGCCGGAACATCTGCAGGAGCCGAGGGGCCGCTACACGGGGCAGGGGCTGCTGCTGGCACCGAACTCGACCGAGGAGGTGGCCACGATCCTGCGGGCCTGCCACGCGGCGCGCGTCGGCGTGGTGCCGCATGGCGGCGGTACCGGCCTCGTGGGCGGGCAGGTGATGCAGGATGGCGCGGCGCCGGTGATCCTGTCGCTGGCCCGGATGGACGCGATCCGCGCGGTCCACCCCTCCGAGAATGTCATCGTCGCCGAGGCCGGGGCAATCCTGGCCGAGGTGCAGGCGGCCGCGCGCGACGCCGGGCGCATGTTCCCGCTCTCGCTTGCCTCGGAAGGCTCGGCCCGGATCGGCGGGCTCCTGTCGACAAATGCGGGGGGGCTCAACGTGCTGCGCTACGGCAATGCGCGGGCGCAATGCCTCGGGCTCGAGGTGGTCACAGCACAGGGCGAGATCTGGCACGGGCTGACGCGGCTCTACAAGGACAACACCGGCTACGGCCTGCGCGACCTGATGATCGGCGCGGAGGGCACGCTGGGCGTCATCACCGCCGCGGCGCTGAAGCTGGCGCCGGTGCCCGCGGCCTCCGGCACGGCGCTCCTGCAGGTGGCCTCGCCCCGGGCCGCGCTCGATCTGCTGGCGCTGGCGCGCGACCGGGTCGGCGACAACGTCACCGCGTTCGAGCTGATGCACCGGCAAGGCCCCGAGTTCCTGATCGAGGCGGGTCTAGACGCGCGCGTACCGCTCGATCCGCTGCCGGAGTGGATGGTGCTGATCGAACTGGGCCTGCCCGAGGGGCTGCGTCCCGAGGACAGCCTCGCCGCGATCTTCGAAGCAGCGCTCGAGAAGGGGCTGTCCGAGGATGGGGTGATCGCCTCGTCCGAGGCTCAGGCCCAGGCGCTCTGGGCGGTGCGGGAGACGATCCCCGAGGCCAACCGCCGCATCGGCTCGATCTCTTCGCACGACATCTCCGTCCCGCTCTCCTCCGTGCCGGACTTCATCGCGCAAGGCGGCTCGGCGCTGCAGGAAGTGGGCGAGGTGCGGATCAACTGCTTCGGCCATCTGGGCGACGGCAACCTGCATTACAACGTTTTCCCGCCGAAAGGACGGGACCGGCGGGAGTTCGACGACATCCGCCCGCGCGTGAAGGAGATCGTCCACGACCTCGCGCATGGCTTCGGCGGCTCTGTGAGCGCCGAGCATGGCATCGGGAGGCTCAAGGTCGGCGATCTGGAGCGCTACGGCGACCCGGTGAAGCTGTCGATGATGCGCGCAATCAAGTCGGCGCTCGATCCGAACGGTATCCTCAATCCGGGCGCGGTATTGAGGGGCTGAGGCCCGACATGCGAATGGCCGCACCGCTGCGGCCATTCGGGCTCACGCGGAGCCGGGATTTGGGGAGACGTGATCAGATATCGTCGCCCAACGCCCCCTTGATCGAACCCGAGACGTTCTGAGCCGTGCCGCGTGCCTTTTGTGCCTTGCCCTCGGAGCGCAGCCGCTCGTCGCCCGTCGCCTCGCCGATGGCATCCTTGGCGGAGCCAGCGGCCTTGTTGGCGGCGGCCTTGGTCTTGTCGATGAATTCACCCATTGGGGACGTCCTCAATCGCGGCAGGCGCGGCGACCATCGCCGCACCTCGCTTCGTGGACATCAAACGCTGGAGCACGCCCCGCAGTTGCGCGCGGCGTGCCGCCAAGCTTCACGTCTGCGAGATGGGCTCAGGCCCCTTCATAGGCGCAGAGCGCCTCGACCCGCTGACCCAGCCCCTCGAGCCGCTTCCGGCCGCCCAGCTCCCTGAGATCGATCACGAAGGCGCAGGCCGTGACCTCGGCGCCCAGCCGCTCGATCAGCCGGATCCCCGCCTCGGCCGTGCCGCCGGTGGCCAGCAGATCGTCGACCAAGAGCACCTTCTGGCCGGCATGCAGCGCGTCGTCATGAATTTCGACCACCGCTTCGCCATATTCGAGGCTGTAGGCCTGCTCGATGGTCTTGCCGGGCAGCTTGCCCTTCTTGCGGATCGGCACGAAGCCGGTGCCGAGCCGGTCGGCAAGCGCCCCGCCTAGGATGAAGCCGCGGGCTTCGAGACCCGCCACCGTGTCGATCTCGAGCCCTTCGCAGGCCGTGACCAGCCCCTCGATGGCGAGCCGCAGCCCGTCGCGATCGGCGAAGAGCGTGGTGACGTCCCTGAACATGATGCCTTCATGCGGGAAGTCGGGGATGGTGCGGATGTAGTCGGTCACATGGGCCATGACGGCTCCTTGTATTGCGGCTGTACGTGTCCCCAAGGGACGGGCGGCGCGTTCATAGGGCGTGCAGGGCCGCTTGCGAAGCCCGATTCGGGGAAACGGCGCGTTTGCGGGTTCCGTCGCGGGGCGCGCTGGGCTATGCCGCGACCGCATCCCGAACGAACCTGTCCGCGAAAGTGAGCCGATGAGCCGATCCCCGCTGGCCGTGCTGGCCAATGCCGTCTCCTCCGAGAACGCACCGGCGCTGCCCGGCAGCGCCGCCGATTACAAGACCGAGATCCTGTCGGGGCTGACGGTGGCGCTGGCGCTGGTGCCCGAGGCGGTGGCCTTCGCCTTCGTCGCTGGAGTCAATCCGCTCGTCGGTCTCTACGCGGCCTTCCTGGTCGGCCTGATCACGGCACTGATCGGCGGCCGGCCCGGCATGATCTCTGGCGCAACCGGCGCGCTCGCCGTGGTCATGGTCAGCCTCGTCGCCGAGCACGGGGTCGAGTATCTCTTCGCCACCGTGGTGCTGATGGGCATCCTGCAAGTGCTCGCCGGCATCTTTCGGCTGGGCAAGTTCATGCGGCTGGTGCCGCATCCGGTGATGCTCGGCTTCGTCAACGGCCTGGCCATCGTGATTGGCCTGTCGCAGCTTGAGCAGTTCCACGACCCCCAGACCGGCGGCTTCCTCAGCGGTGGACGCTTGGTGCTGATGCTGGCGCTGGTGGCGCTCACGATGTTCATCATCTGGATCATGCCGCGCCTGACCCGTGCGATCCCCGCGCCGCTCGCCGCCATCGGCATTGTGGCCGCGCTGGTGATCGGCTTCGGCCTGCCGGTGCCGCGCGTCGGCGACCTCGCGCAGATCTCGGGCGGGCTGCCCGAGTTCTCGATCCCGATGGTGCCGCTCAACCTCGAGACCTTCGGCATCATCCTGCCCTACGCGCTTATCCTCGCGGCGATCGGCCTGATCGAAAGCCTGCTGACGCTCAACCTCGTCAGCGAGATCACGGGCAAGCGCGGCGGCGCCAGCCAAGAATGCGTGGCCCAGGGCATCGCCAACGTCGTCACCGGCTTTTTCGGCGGGATGGGCGGCTGCGCGATGATCGGCCAGTCGATGATCAACGTCTCCTCGGGCGGCCGCACCCGTCTTGCCGCCGCCTCGGCCGCGATCTTCCTTCTGTGCTTCATCCTCTTCGCCGCCCCTGTGATCGAGCAGATCCCGCTCGCCGCGCTGGTCGGCGTGATGTTCATGGTGGTTATCGGCACCTTCGCCTGGAACAGCTTCCGGGTGATGCGCCGGGTGCCGCGGGTGGATGCCATCGTCATCGTGCTGGTCACGGTCATCACCGTGCTGACCGACCTCGCCACCGCGGTGGTGGCGGGCGTCATCGTCTCGGCGCTGGCCTATGCCTGGCAGAACGCGACCCGGATCGGCGCACGCACCTTCCGCACCGAGGACGGCGCCAAGGTCTACCAGATACAGGGCCCGCTCTTCTTCGGCTCGGCCGATGGCTTTTCCGAGCTGTTCCAGGTCGAAAACGACCCGGACCACGTGATCGTCGATTTCGAGCACAGCCGCGTCGCCGACCAGTCGGCGCTGGCGGCGATCGAGACGATGGCCGAGCGCTACACCAATGCCGGCAAGCGGCTGGTGCTGCGCCACCTGTCGCCGGACTGCCACGCGCTTCTGCGCCGGGCGGGCCAGCTCGTGGTCGAGAGCGATGACGATCCGAATTACGGTCTGGCGGTCGATTACGACGTCCGGCTCGGCGCGCTGGGCGGCGGGCACTGAGCCCACCGGCCTTTGCGAAAATCGAGAGGCGGCCCCTTGGCGGGCCGCCTTTTGCGTTCAGTCGGCGGGCCGCTTGAGGCTGAACAGCTCGGTCACCCGGGCATAGTCGCGGTAGCCGAGCCGCGCCAAGGGCTGGAACCGGGTCACGTCGAAATGGCCATCGACGAGGCAGTCGTCGCGCATGTGCACGCCCGTCACTTCGCCGATCGCCATCACGTTCATCTCGCCTTCCAGCTCGACGAAGCGGAGCAGCTTGCACTCAAGCGATGCAGGCGCCGACGCCACGCGCGAGCAGGGGATGGTCTCGCATTCCGCCCGCTCGATGCCGGCATGCTCGAATTCGTCGGTGCCGCGCGGCCACGGCCCGGAGGTCGCGTTCATGGCGTCGCGCGCCGCGTATTCGACGATGTTGACGCAGAACACGCCGGTCTCGCGGATGTTGGACATGCTGTCCTTGGACCAGTCTCGGTCCTCCTTGGCCGAGGTCGAGGCGAACATCACCTGCGGCGGGACGTAGGCCACGGCGTTGAAGAAGGAGTAGGGGGCGAGGTTCTCCGATCCATCGGCGCCACGGGTGGAGATCCAGCCGATCGGGCGGGGCGTGACGATGGCGTTGAACGGGTTGTGCGGCAGGCCGTGGCCATTCTCGGGGCGGTAGAACATCGCGCTTTCCTTTTCAGTTGTACCGAGAGGTAGCGGCCCGGCCTGCGTCGGTCCAGCCGCCTGAGGCGGTTTGCACCGCGCCCCCGCCATGCTAGGGCGCGGCGCGCGGCGCGCTTCGCCGCGGGGGCGGGAGTGACGCATGGCCGAGATCGCGCGCGAGGCGCCCGGGGATTTCCACGAGGTCGAAGCTCTCTACGACCTGTGCTTCGCACCGGGACGCGAGGCGCTGTCGTCGTATCGCTTGCGTGACGGAGTGCCGCCGGAGGCGGCGCTGTGCCTCGTGGCGCGCGGCCGCGCGGGCGAGGTGGCCGGGGCGATCCGCACCTGGCCGGTGCGCGTGGACGAGGTACCCGCGCTGCTTCTGGGGCCGGTCGCGGTGCACCCGACCCGTCAGGGCGAAGGCCTTGGCGCGCTGCTGATCCACAAGGTGGTCGCCCGGGCACGCGATCTGGGCCATCCACGCATGATGCTCGTCGGTGACGCGCCCTATTACGCCCGCTTCGGCTTCGCGCGGCTCGAAGGCGTGGTCATGCCGCCGCCGACCAATCCCGAACGCGTGCTCGGGCTCGAGCTCGTGGAGGGCGGCTGGGACGGGATCGCGGGCGAAGTGACGCGCGCAGTGGATTGAAAACCGCCCCGGGCATCCCAGATATCGGCGCATGAGCCCCGTCATGCGCGAGATCAATCCCGAACATCCCCCCGCGCCGCTCGATGCGGCGGTGAAGGACGAGATCACGGCGCTGGCCGAACGTCAGGCGCGCGCGGGGCGCGGGCTGATACGGATCATCAATCTGGCCGGCAATCGTGTCGAGGGCGGCATCCGGATGCTGCCAAAGCCCGCCCGGGCGCGGATCGAGGCGGCGGCACGGGCCGCGCTGACGCGCAGCTACGACATGGCCGAACGCACCCGCGCCCCTGGCAATGGCGCGGCCGTGCTCGAGGCAGCCTTCGGCTCGGACCGGGCGGCGCGGTTCATGTGCACGCTGTCGGGGGCGCTGGGCGGCCTAGGCGGAATGACCACGGCGCTGGCCGAACTGCCGGTCGCCACCACGATGATCTTTCGCGCCGTCCAGCGCGTGGCCGAGGCCAATGGCGAGGATCCTGCCAGCGCCGAAACTCGGGCCGAATGCCTGCGCGTGTTCGGCGCCGGGGGCACGGAGGAGGATGACGACGGCGTCGACACCGCCTTTCTCGGCGCGAGGCTCGGCCTTTCAGGCGTCGCCGTGAACCGGTTGATCTCGCGCGTGGCGCCGCGCTTTGCCACCGTGCTGGGACAGAAGCTTGCAGGCCAAGCCGTGCCGATCCTTGGCGCCGCGGCCGGTGCGGGCACGAATTACGCTTTCATCGATTATTACGTTGAGATCGCACATGTCCATTTCGGGCTGCGGCGGCTGGCGCGCGTCCATGGCGAGACGGCGGTGCTCGAGGCCTTCCACGCGGCGCTCGACCGCCGCCGTATGCCGGCGCGGCGCTAGATCCTACCGGTGTTCACCCGCTTCGACAGCGCCGCGTGGCTCTCTACCCGCTCGGAGTAGCGGTCGGTCAGGGCGGGACGGCCGCGGGTCATGTAGGTGAACTTCACCAGCTCCTCCATCACGTCGACGATCCGCGCGTAATAGGGCGAGGGCTTCATCCGCCCGGCCTCGTCGAACTCGTCCCACGCCTTGGCGACCGAGGACTGGTTGGGGATCGTCACCATGCGCATCCAGCGGCCCAATACCCGCATCTGGTTGAGGGCGTTGAAGCTCTGCGAGCCGCCGCAGACCTGCATCAGGGCGAGGGTCTTGCCCTGGGTCGGCCGCACGCTGCCCAACGAGAGCGGGATCCAGTCGATCTGCGCCTTGAGGATGCCCGTCATCGCGCCATGCCGCTCGGGGCTGGACCAGACCATGCCTTCGGACCAGTCCGCGAGTTCGCGCAGTTCGGCGACCTTGGGGTGGTCGGCAGGTTCGGCATCCGGCAGCGGCAGGCCGGTGGGGTCGAAGATCCGCACCTCGGCTCCGAGATGTTCGAGCAGCCGCGCGGCCTCCTCGGCGGCGAAGCGCGAGAAGGAGCGGGTGCGCAGGCTGCCATACAGGATCAGGATGCGCGGCGCGTGGCCCGGATCGCCGGGGGCGGCGTAGAGCGCCGGGTCGATCGGCTCCAGCCGGTCGCGGTCGAGATTGGGCAGGTCGGACATGGCCGTCTCCTCATTTCCATTTTTCTGGATATATGGAAGTGAGGAGGGCGGTTCAAGTCGTCACATCAGCCAGCCCTGCGAGGTCAGCCATTTGGTCACAGCCGGCCGCACCGATGCAGCGCCCTCGGCCCGCGCCTCTTCGATGACACCGCGCAGCGCCTTGAGGTTGCAGTGCCGAATCAGGTGCTTGACCGGTCCGACCGAGGCCGGGCGCATCGACAGCATCGGAAAACCAAGGGCGGCGAGGCACAGCGCCTCCATCGGCCGTCCCGCATCCTCGCCGCAGAAGGAGATCGGCGTGCCGGCCGCCTTGGCGCGGGAGAGGATGTGGTCGAGGAAGCTCAGGAAGCTCACGTCGAGCGTATCGTAGCGGCGGCGCACCCGCTCGTTCTCGCGATCGGCGGCGAAGAAGAACTGCTTGAGATCGTTGCCGCCCACGGAGAGGAAGTCGACCTCGTGGTAGAAGCAGTCTGGCGCGTAGGCGAGGCTCGGCGTCTCGAGCATGGCGCCGACCTCGATGGTTTCGGGCAGCGCATGGCCGAGGATGCGCTCGCGCGCCATCGCCTTCTCGAATTCCTCGCGCGCGGCATAGAATTCGGCCGGCAGGGTGATGAAGGGAAACATCACCGATAGCGGGCGGCCATTCGCGGCGCGGATCAGTGCCTGCAGCTGCATCCTGAGCACGCCGGGCTTGTCGAGCCCGACCCGCACCGCGCGCCAGCCCATCGCCGGGTTCGGCTCGTCATTGGGCTTCATGTAGCTCAGCACCTTGTCCGAGCCGATGTCGAGCGTTCGGAAGGCAACGCGCTTGCCGTCCGCCGCGTCCATCACCCGCGCATAGAGCGCCGAGAGCTCGGCGCGCTTGGGCATCTTGTTGCGGATCAGGAACTGCAGCTCGGTGCGAAACAGCCCGACCCCTTCGGCGCCCGAGCCCTTGAGCGAGGGCAGGTCGGCCATCAGTCCGGCATTCATGTGCAGCGAGATCGTGCTGCCGCACAGCGCGGTGGCCTTCAGATCGCGGATCGAGGCATAGCGTTCGAGCGCACGGGCCTGCATCGCGATCTTGTCGCGGAACGCGGTCTTCACCGTCTCCTCGGGCCGCAGATGCGCCACGCCCTGATCGCCGTCGACCAGGATCACGTCACCGTTCAGCGCCTCCTGGGTGATGTTGCGCGCATGGATCACCAGCGGAATCGCCCAGGCCCGGGCGACGATCGCGGCGTGGGAGCCGACCGAGCCCTCTTCGAGCACGATGCCCCTGAGCTTCTTGCCGTATTCGAGAAGCTCGCCGGGGCCGATATTGCGCGCAACCAGCACAGGGTCGTCGGGCATCTCGGCGCCGGTGTCGCGGCCCTGTCCGGTCAGGATGCGCAGCAGCCGGTTCGACAGATCGTCGAGATCCGAGAGCCGCTCGCGCATGTAATGATCGCCCGAGCGGTTCATCCGCGAACGCGCCAGCGACTGCTCCTTTTCCACGGCGGCCTCGGCCGAGAGCCCGCTTTCGATGTCCTCCTCCATGCGCCGCATCCAGCTGCGCGAATTGGCGAACATGCGATAGGTCTCGAGCACCTGCACCTGATCGGCATTCGCGGTCGTCGCCCCCGAGAGCATCTCGTCGACGGTGACGCGCAGCTTGTCCACGGCCTGGCGCAGCCGCTCCAGCTCGATCGCCGGGTCGTCGGCGATCGGGTTGGTGACGACGACGCGGGGGTCGTGCAGCCAGACATGGCCCTCGGCCGCGCCCTCCTGGCCGGAAGTGCCCTTGAACATCACCGCCTGCTGGTGACGCGCTGAGAGCGCGGCACCGGTATCGATGAAGGCGCCCAGCTCGGTCATCTCGGCCAGCACCATGGCCACGACCTCGAGCGCATAGACCTCGTCGGGGGTGAATTCGCGCGCCGCCTTGGACTGCACCACCAACACGCCCAAGGGCTCGCCCAGGCGCTGGATCGGCACGCCGCAGAAGCTGGAATACCGTTCCTCGCCGGTCTCGGGCATGTAGCGGAAGCCCGGCTCGGCGGGGGCGTCGGCGGTGTTGACCACCTGGCGGGTGCGGGCGGTGCGGCCGACCAGGCCCTCGCCGAGTCGCATCCTTGTCTGGTGCACGGATTCGGCCTTGAGACCCTCGGTGGCGCAGAGCTCGAGGGTCTCGGCGTCGCGGAACAGGTAGATCGAGCAGACCTCGGTCTTCATCGAGGAGGCAATCAGCCCGACGATGCGGTCGAGCCGCGCCTGGCCCGCGCCGCCCTCGGCCATCACGGCCGAAAGGCGCCCCAGCAGCTTGCGGCTCTCGGATTCTACCTGTCGATCGACCATCGCCGCCCCTTCGCCGCCCGTACCCTGGGGGGAGTCGTCCCGGTCAGGCGGCCTTGTCCAGCCCGAAGGCATCATGGAGGGCCTGCACGGCGAGTTCCATGTATTTCCGGTCGATCAGTACGGAAATCTTGATCTCCGAGGTGGTGATGACCTTGATATTGATGCCTTCGGCGGCAAGTGCCTTGAACATGTCGGCGGCGACGCCGGTATGGCTGCGCATGCCGATGCCGACGACCGAGACCTTGGCCACGCCGGTGTCGGTGACGAGGTCGTTGAAGCGGATGTCGCCACGCTCGCGGGCGGCTTCGACCGCCTTCTCGGCGCGCATCACCTGGTCGTTGGGGCAGGAGAAGGTCATGTCGGTGCGACCCTCTTCCGAAATGTTCTGGACGATCATGTCCACGTTCACGCTCGCATCGGCGAGCGCGCCGAAGATCGCCGAGGCGATGCCGGGCCGGTCGGCCACGGAGATGAGCGTCATCTTGGCCTCGTCGCGGGAATAGGCGACACCGGCGACCACGTTGCTTTCCATGATATCCTCCTCGTCGCAGACGAGCGTTCCCGCATCGTCGGACTGTTCCTCGAAGCTCGACAGCACGCGCAGCTTCACCTTGTAACGCATCGCCAGCTCGACCGAGCGGGTCTGCAGCACCTTGGCCCCGAGAGAGGCCAGCTCCAGCATCTCCTCGAAGGCGATGCGATCGAGCTTGCGGGCCTTCTCGCAGATCCGCGGGTCAGTGGTGTAGACCCCGTCCACGTCGGTGTAGATGTCGCAGCGCACCGCGTCGAAGGCGGCCGCGAAGGCCACCGCCGTGGTGTCCGAGCCACCCCGGCCCAGCGTGGTGATGCGGCCCTCGGGACTGACGCCCTGAAAGCCCGCGACCACGGCGACCTTCATGCCCTCGGCGAACTTGGCGCGGATGTTCTCGGGCGGGATGTCCTCGATGCGCGCGGCGCCATGGGCACTCGTCGTCTGCACCGGCACCTGCCAGCCCTGCCAGCTGCGCGCCGGGATATCCATTTCCTGAAGCCGCAGCGCCATCAGGCCCGCGGTCACGTTCTCGCCCGAGGAGGTGACGGCGTCGTATTCGCGCGCGTCATACATCGGGGAGGTCTCATTGACCCAGCCAACCAGCTCGTTGGTCTTGCCGGCCATCGCCGAGACGATCACGATCACCTCGTGCCCCTTGGCCACCTCGACGGCCACGCGTTTCGCGGCACGGTGGATCCGATCGAGCGTGGCGACCGAGGTGCCGCCGAATTTCATCACCAGGACCGACATGGCTCTCCCCGCGCAGATTCCGGCGCCTCCATAGCGGCCGGGCGACGCGAGGGCAATGGAGGTAGGATCAGTTGGTCCGGCGCTTGGGCGCGAAAGGCAGCGGCGCGACCGGAATCCCGTCCTCGATCAACCGCCGCGCCTCTTCGGGGCGGGCTTCGCCATGGATCGCCCGCTCGGGGGTCTTGCCTTCATGCATGGACCGAACCTCGCGCACGAAGGTATCGCCGACATAGTCGGAATTCGCCTCCAGCTTGCGCCGCAGCTCGGCCATCGCCTTTTCGAGCGGGCTGCCCGGTTCCGACAGCCGCCGCTTCGGCGCAGTGGCGTTCTCGTTGACCGAGGGCGCCATCAGCGCCTTCTTCACCCGCGCGTCGCCGCAGACCGCGCAGGAGAGCTGCCCGGCCTTCTCGAGCGCGTCATAGGCGCTCGCGGAGGCGAACCAGCTATCGAAGGCGTGGCCGTTCTGGCAGGTGAGGTCGTAACGGATCATCGGCAGAAATCCTGGTCTGATAGCCATCAGATAGGCGCAGAGGCGGAAAGGTGCAAAGTGCCGCGCTTCACGAGGCCGGGGGCGGGTCCGCCTCCGTCATGCGCGGGCGCTGCGGTGCGGGGTCGAAGCCGAGCACCATCTGCCGCAGCTCGGGCGCGGAGAGCTTGGCCGCGGCTGCCTCGCGGGTGAACCACTTGCGGCGTCGTTCGCCGCGTTCGGGCCAGTCCGCGAGCACTTGGGTGACCCGGACCGGAAAAACCATGGCGAAATGCGGCCGCCCGCTGCGGCCGCTGCCCTTCACATAGGACCATATGCCGAGGCAGCGATCCTCCGGCAGGCCGATGAGCCCGGCTTCCTCGCGCGCCTCGGCCGCCGCCGCCTCGGCCGGGGTAGCACCGTCCATTGGCCAACCCTTGGGCAGGATCCAACGGCCACGCCCCCGGCTGGTGATCAGACAGATCTCGATCGAATCGCCGGCCACGCGCCAGGGCAGGGCCGCGAACTGGGTTCGGCCCATGCGCTGGTGCCGCTTGGCGACGCGGAGCGGGTGCTGGATCATGGGGTCTCTCGGGGCCGCTTAAGGTCTGCCAGTGGTTCCATGAGCGGGCAGGGGCTGGCAAGACATGGGCGCGCCCCGGCCGCGGCGACGTGGCGATGGCGCCGCGTTCGAACGCGCAGGGTGCGGGTGGGGAACGAGGCATGACAACAAGAGCGCGTTTCATCGGATCCGAGATCTACCGGGGATCGTCCTATGGTGCCTGGCATCCGCTGCGGGTGCCGCGGGTCTCGACCGTCATGGACCTCGCCCGCGCGCTGGGCTGGCTGCCCGATGCGGCCTATATCCGCAGCCCGCGTGCCCGACCGGCGGCGCTGCACGCCTTTCACACGCCGGACTATGTCTCGGCCCTGTTGGCGGCCGAGGAGACACAACAGGTCGCCGGCGAGACCCGCGCGCGCCACCAGCTCGGTACGCCGGCCAACCCGGTCTTTCCCGAGATGTATCGCCGCCCCGCCACCGGTGTGGGCGGGGCGCTGCTGGCAGGCGAGTTGCTGCGCGATGGCGGGCGGTTGCATCTGCCGGGCGGCGGGACCCATCACGGGCTGCCCGATCGCGCCAACGGCTTTTGCTATCTCAACGACCCGGTCTTCGCGATCCTGTCCCTCAGGCATCATGGCGCGCGGCGCGTCGCCTATGTCGATATCGACGCGCATCACTGCGACGGGGTCGAGGCGGCCTTCGCACGCGATTCCGACACGCTTCTCGTTTCGACCCATGAGGAGAACCGATGGCCCCGCACCGGCGCGCTGGAGGATGTCGGCTCCGGGCAGGTCTTCAACCTGCCGCTGCCGTCCGGTGCCGGCGATGACGCGATGGCGCTGGCGCGGGACCGGGTGATCCTCCCCGCCGTTGCCGCGTTCCGGCCGGATGCGATCGTGCTGCAATGCGGATCCGACGCGCTGGAAGAAGACCCGCAGTCGCGGCTCGCCATGTCAGGCCATGCCCATCTGTCGGTGTTGCGCGCGCTCATGCCGCTTGCGCCGCGTTTCCTGCTGCTGGGCGGCGGCGGCTACAACCCTTGGGGCGTCGGTCGCCTCTGGACGGCGGCATGGGGTGTTCTGGCAGGTCACGCGCTGCCCGACCGGCTGCCGGAACCGGCGCAGGCGGTGCTGCGGGCTCTGGAATGGGGCAACCAGAAACGCGTCAAGCGGCCGCCGGCAGAGTGGCTGACCACGCTGGTCGACCCGCCGCGCCCGGGTCTCCTGCCGGATCTGCTGCGCGACCGCGTTGCGACGCTGGAGTCGCGGCTGGTGGCATGGGTCTGAGCCGCACCCTTGCGGGGCAGGGTCGGGGGATGCGAGAGGGAAGCGTCAGACGGGGAGAAACATGCGCACCGGAATCCTGCTCGCAGCGTTGCTGGCGGCTTCGCCCGGTCTCGGCCGGGCCGAGATACTGACCTTCGCGGCGGCGAGTCTTGGCGGCCCGCTCGACCGCGCCATCGAGGTCTGGGAGGCGCAGGGCGGCGCCCCGGTGACCGTGTCCTATGCCGGCAGCTCGGCCTTGGCGCGCCAGATCGCCGCCGGTGCCCCAGCCGATCTCTTCGTCTCGGCCAGCACGGAATGGATGGACGAGGTGGCAAAAGACGGGCTGATCCAGCCTGAAAGCCGTCGCGACCTTATGGGCAACGCGCTGGTGCTCGTCGCCGAGCCGCACGCTAAGCCGGTGACGATCGGCCCCGATCTCGACCTTCCCGCGCTTCTGGGCGATGGCCGTCTGGCCATGGCACTGGTCGACGCGGTACCGGCCGGCCAATACGGCCGCGCGGCGCTGGAGAGCCTCGATCTATGGAACGAGGTCGCGCCGCGCGTCGCGCAGGCCGAGAACGTGCGCGCCGCGCTGGCGCTCGTGGCCAGCGGTGCCGCGCCCTATGGCATCGTCTACGCCACGGACGCGCATGAGGAGCCGCGGGTGCGCGTGGTGGGTCAGTTTCCCGAAGACAGCCACCCGCCGATCCTCTACCCGGCCGCCCTCGTGGCCGGGGCGGATGAGGACGCGGCGGCGTTTCTAGACTTCCTGTCCGGCCCGCTGGCGGGCGAGATCTTCGCGGAGGCGGGCTTCACCCGGCCGCCGCAGGCGGAGGCGCCGGAGTGATCGACTGGCTCGGTCCCGAGGAATGGCAGGCGGTGCGGCTGTCGCTCAAGGTGTCGGCCACCGCCGTCGCGGCGAGCCTTCCGCTCGGGCTGCTCTGCGCGCTGGCACTGGCCAAGGGCCGGTTTCCGGGGCGGCAGCTTCTCAACGGGCTGGTGCATCTGCCGCTGATCCTGCCGCCGGTGGTGACCGGCTACCTGCTCTTGATCGCCTTCTCGCGGCAGGGCCCGCTGGGTTCGCTGCTCGAGCCGCTCGGCGTGTCCTTCGCCTTTCGTTGGACCGGCGCGGCACTCGCTGCCGCGATCATGGCCTTTCCGCTGATGGTGCGGCCGATGCGGCTTGCCTTCGAGGCGGTCGATCCGGGGCTCGAGGCGGCGGCGGCGACGCTCGGCGCGTCGCGGCTCAGGGTCTTCGCCACCGTGACGCTGCCGCTGGCGCTGCCCGGCGTGGTGGCGGGCGCCATCCTCGCCTTCGCCAAGGCCATGGGCGAGTTCGGTGCCACCATCACCTTCGTGTCGAACATCCCCGGCGAAACCCGGACCATCCCGACCGCGATCTATGCATTCCTGCAGATGCCGGGCGGCGAGGGCGCGGCGCTGCGGCTCGTGGCGGTCTCCATCGCGCTGGCCATGGGCGCGCTTCTGGCCTCGGAATGGCTGTCGCGGCGGATCGCGCGGCGGGTGGCGGCATGATCGCGATTCACGTGAAAAAGCGACTCGGCGCCTTCGATCTTGACGCGGAGTTCGAGGCGCTGCCCGGCGTCACCGCGCTGTTCGGCCGCTCGGGCTCGGGCAAGACCAGCGTCATCAATGCCGTGGCGGGGCTGCTGCGACCGGATGCGGGGCGGATCGAAGTTGACGGAGCGGTGCTCTATGACCGGGCGGCGCGGGTCGACGTGCCGGTGCATCGTCGCCGCGTCGGCTACGTGTTTCAGGATGCGCGGCTGTTCCCCCACATGTCGGTGGAAAAGAACCTCGCCTATGGCGGCCGCCACGACCGCGACCGGGTGATCGCCATGCTCGGGCTTGAGGGGCTGCTCGAGCGTCGTCCTGCCGCGCTTTCGGGGGGTGAGCGGCAGCGCGTGGCGATCGGGCGCGCGTTGATGAGCGATCCACGCATCCTGCTGATGGACGAGCCGCTCTCGGCGCTCGACGCGGCGCGCAAGGCCGAGATCCTGCCTTGGCTCGAGCGGCTGCGCGACGAGGCCGGGCTGCCGATTCTCTATGTCAGCCACGCTGCCTCCGAGGTCGCGCGACTGGCCACCACGGTGGTGGTGATGGAGGCGGGCCGCGTGCTGCGCGCGGGGGCGGTCGCCGAGGTGCTGTCCGACCCGGCGGCGGTCGGCATGATCGGCGCGCAGGAGGCGGGCGCGGTGGTGCGGGCGCGGATCGCCGGGCTCGACCGGATCGACGGGCTGACGGAGCTGGCGCTGTCCGGCGGACGGATCGTGCTGCCTGGTCGGCTCGGCGGCATCGGCACCCATCTGCGGCTGCGCATCTCGGCGCAGGACGTGATCCTCGCCCGCGAGAAGCCGCAGGGTCTGAGCGCCCTCAATATCCTGCCCGCCGAGGTCACTGCCCTCGACGAGGGCCCCGAAGGCGTGGCGGTGGGCCTGCTATGCGGCAGCGACCGGCTGCTGGCGCGGGTCACACGCCGCTCGGCCCGGGCGCTCCGGCTGGAGCCGGGGCAGGGGGTCTGGGCGATCGTCAAGGCGAGCGCGGTGGCCCCTGACGATGTCGGCGGCGCGGTCTGAACTCCGGGCGTCCGTTCCGGTCATGCTTCCCCGAATCCGCGGAGCCGCTCTCCTTGTTCAGCGCAGCTGGCTGTCCTTGGATCCACGCCGATTGATGCCGCCGCGGGCTTGCGGCCGGGCATCGCGCCCCTGCTGACACTCGATGCAGAGCTTCACGCCGGGGATCGCCTCGCGTCGCCGCTCGGGGATCTCCTCGTCGCATTCCGCGCAATGGGTCGCGCTTTCACCGACCGGGCCGCGCCGCGCCTGCATGCGCTTCAGCTCGTCATTGATCGAGGCCTCGATCTGCTCTTCCACCGCGCCGTCGCGGGCCCAGCCTCCGGCCATGATCGCCTCCCGTGATTGGATCTCCTTTCACCTAGGCGCTCGCGCCGCGAAGTGAACCCCTGTACCCCGACATGAAAAAGCCCCGCCGAAGCGGGGCTTTTGGGTCGTCTGCAGGCCTGGTTCAGACCGGCATGGCTTCCTTGGCGGGGCCGGGGTCGCCGAGGTGGTCGTGACCGGAGAGGTCCATGACGTCCTCGTTGTCGCGAGCCCAGTTGGCGCGGTCCTTGTCGGAGGCCTTGGGCGAGAACAGCCCCGTGACGGCGTAGAAGATACCGATCACCGGCGCAGTCCAGCAGGCGAAGGCCAGCGGGATGTAGAGCAGGTTCTCCATGTTGCCGTCCATGATGCCGAGGCCCAGCGCGGTGATCACGAAGGCACCGCCGGCGTTCCACGGGATCAGGGGGCTCATCAGCGTGCCGCCTTCCTCGGTGGCGCGGCTCAGGTTGAGCGTGGAGTAGCCCATGCCGCGATAGAGCGGCGCATACATCCGGCCCGGCAGGGCGATCGAGATGTAGGGATCGCCCGCAACCACGTTGGTGGCAAACGAGGTGACGATGGCCGAGGACTGCACCGCGGCAAAGCTCTTCACCCGGTTGACGATGGCGAGGATGATCGCCTCGAGGCAGCCGGTGCGCTCCAGCGCGCCACCGAAGCCCAGCGCGATCAGCATCAGCGAGATGGTCCACATCATCGACTGGATGCCGCCCTTGTTCAGCAGCGCGTCGATGTCGGCGATGCCGGTCTCGATCGAGTAGCCCGACTGCGCGTAGGTGAACACGTCATGCAGGCCGACGCCCTGCTGGAACATGGCGATGATGCCACCCAGCAGCACGCCCGCGAAGAGCGAGGGCAGCGGCGGCTGGCGGAACAGCGCGAGACCGATGACCAGCAGTGCCGGGGTCAGCGGGATCAGCCCGAGGGCGAAGTCCTGCTCCAGCCGCGCGGTGATCTGGGTGATCGCCTCAAGCGAGGTATCGGCCGGCTCGATCAGCCCGTAGCCCGCCACGATATAGACGCCCAGCGCGATCAGCATCGCGGGCACCGTGGTCGGCAGCATGTTCTGGATGTGGTCGAAGATGTTCACGCCGGTCACGGCGGGGGCGAGGTTGGTGGTGTCCGACAGCGGCGAGATCTTGTCGCCGAAGAAGGCGCCCGAGACGATCGCACCGGCGGTCCAGTACATCGGGATGCCGAAGCCCGCGCCGATGCCCATGAGCGCCACGCCGATCGTGCCGACCGTGCCCCAGGAGGTGCCCAGCGACAGCGAGACGACCGCACAGAGGATCATCGCGGCGGCAAGGAAGATCGAGGGGTTCAGAAGGGTCAGGCCGTAATAGATCAGTGTCGGCACGGTGCCCGAGGCGATCCAGACGCCGATGATCATGCCAACCACGATCAGCACCGAAAGCGACGGCAGCGAGACGTGGATGACGTGGAACACGCCCTCGCGGATATCGGTCCATTTCTGGCCGCGCAGGACGCCCAGCAGGCCGGTGATGGCGAGGCCGATGACCAGCGGGATATGCGGCGTGAAGTCACCGAAATAGAAGAGCTGCAGGCCGAGTAGGCCCAAGGTCAGAACGACCGGCAACAGGGCCAGTCCGAGCGATGGCAGTTTTCTGTCTGTCGTGTCGGTCACGTGGGAGCGATCTCCTGACTGTTGAAAAAGGCGCCTTATGGGGGAATTAGCGGAGAATTGCCACCGGGGTAGGGGAATTTCGGCTGAAATAATCTGGTTTCGAAGGCATATGGAGCCGTCATGGCCCATTATTGCAGGCGGATCGGGCCGTGGTGCGGAAGTGCGCAACGGATTGTGCAGGGCCTCTCCCTCGACAGCCACCTTCCGCAGGGACATCTACCGGACCAACCCGTCACAGATGTCAGGACACCCGCGATGAAGGATCTCACCGAGTACACCCCGCCCAAGGTCTGGACCTGGGATGCGGAGAATGGCGGCCAGTTCGCCAAGACCAACCGCCCCATCGCCGGGGCGACCCATGACAAGCCGTTGCCCGAGGGCGAGCATCCCTTCCAGCTCTACTCCATGGCCACGCCCAATGGCGTTAAGGTCACGATGCTGTTCGAGGAACTGCTCGAAGCGGGACATGAGGGCGCGGAATACGACGCCTGGCTCATCAGGATCGGCGAGGGCGACCAGTTCGGTTCGGGCTTCGTGGAGATCAATCCGAACTCCAAGATCCCGGCGCTGGTGGACCGCACCGGCGACGCGCCGCAGCGGGTCTTCGAATCGGGCGCGATCCTTCTGCATCTGGCGGAGAAGTTCGGGGCCTTCCTGCCGAAGGAGCCGGGCCGGCGCACCGAGGCGCTGAGCTGGCTGTTCTGGCAGATGGGAAGCGCGCCCTATCTGGGCGGCGGCTTCGGACACTTCTATGCCTATGCGCCGGAAAAGTTCGAATACCCGATCAACCGTTTCGCCATGGAGACCAAGCGCCAACTCGACGTGCTCGACCGGCACTTGGCCGAGCATGAGTTCATGGCGGACGAGTACTCGATCGCCGACATGGCGATCTGGGCTTGGTACGGTCAACTGGTGCTGGGCCGCCTCTACGATGCCGCCGAGTTCCTCGACGTCGAGAGCTACGGCCACGTGATGCGCTGGGCGAAGGCCATCGATGCCCGGCCCGCGGTTCGGCGGGGCCGCATGGTCAACCGCTCCTTCGGCGATCCGGCCCTGCAGCTGCACGAACGGCACGCGGCCGAGGATTTCGAGACCAAAACGCAAGACAAGATCGGCGGCTGAGCCGGCGCATCTTCGAGAAGAGAGGGCTGGCACCGACGGGTGCCAGCCCTTTTCGTTTGCATGTCAGCGCAATGCGGACTTCATCCCGGCCTCGGAAAAGCAGGTCGGCGCACGCCCCTGCGTGGCCTGCCACTGGCCGATCGAGCGTCGGGTCTTGTAGCCCGCCAGCCCGTCGGCCCCGCCCGTGTCGTAGCCCTTGGACATCAGCGCCTGCTGCATGGCGGCCACGTCGCCGCGCATGAGCCCGCCCACCGCGCCCCAGCCCGCCGCGAAATCGCCCGCCCCATAGGCGATGCGGTCACCGACATGGCCGACGAACAGCGCGTAGAGATCGCTCATGTTGTAGTCCTTGAGCACGTAGAAGTTGGGCGTGACGATGAAGGCGGGACCGTGCCGGCCGGCCGGCATCAACAGAAAGCCCGTCGCGGCGGCTTCATGCGCCGGAAACGGCTTGCCCGAGACGCGGCTGATGCCCATGGCGGCCCAATCGCGGATCAGGCGGCCCTGATCCGGTCCTTCCAGCGCGCAGGAGACATTCGCGGGCACCCGGACCTCGAAGCCCCAGTCGCGCCCCGCCACCCAGCCGTGCCGCGCGAGGTAGTTGCCGATCGAGGCGAGGGTGTCGGCCTCGGATCGCCAGATGTCGGTCCGGCCGTCGCCATCACCGTCGGCTGCGAACTTCAGAAAGCTCGACGGCATGAATTGCGGTTGGCCCAGCGCCCCGGCCCAGCTCGACTTCATCGCACCGGCAGGCGCGTGTCCGGCCTGCGCGATGCGCAGCAGCGCTAGCAGCTCGGCGGTGAAGTATTCGGCGCGGCGCCCCATGAAGGCCTTGGTGCCGAGGACGCGGAAGGCGTCATGCGGGATCGCCGCGCGGCCATAGGCGCTCTCGCGGCCCCAGATCGCCAGGGTGATGTGCCCCGGCACGCCGGTCGCCCGTTCCACCGCGCGCAGCACCCCGGCATGGCGCGCCGCCATCTGACGGCCGGTCGCCGCCGCGCCTTCGACCGCGCCGCGCGAGAAATAGGCAGAGGGGCTCGCGAATTCTGCCTGACGCTGGCGCCCCTGGGGCTGGGTCGGCGCGCCGGGCGGGGCGAGATCCGGGATGTCCCAATCCAGCGCGACATGTCCCAGCGCCGCGTCGAAAGTCCCGCGCGACACGCCCTCGCGCGCCGCCTGCGGCCAGAGCGTCCTCTCGCGCCATTCGCGGAACTGCCGCTCGACAGCCGCGCGATCCTGCGCGCTGGCGGCGAGGGGCAGGACAGCGGGCAGGGCGATCAGCAAGCACAGGGCGATCAGGCGGATCATCGGGGCCTCCGGCAAACGGGGTGGTCTGGGGGACCCTAGACCGCCGACCCCGCCCGGTCACGGCGCTGTGGAGCGCGGGGCAGGCCACCCGGCGTGATCCCGCCGGGGACGCCGAGCTTGCCTGCGCTGCGGACCGACGCATGTTCACTGACGCGAAGGTCGCAGGACATGGCAGGCGAGGCGGATGCAGGAAGAGGCGTTTTTCGGGTTCAATCGCTACCACATCGCGTTGGCGGTGCTGGGGCTGGTGGTGATCGCGGCGCGCTGGCTGCCGCGGCTGGTGTCGCGGCGCGAACCGGCGGCGGCACCGCTGATGATCCTGTTCGGCGCGGGCGTGGCGCTGCTCCTTCCCGACCTCGCCACGCTGCCCGACCCGCGCGAGGCGCCGCTGCCTTGGGAGCTTGCGAGCGAGTTGACCGTGATCGTGGCGCTGTTCGGAGCCGGCATGCGGATCGACGATCTGGGCTCCTGGGCGCGGTGGATGCCGACGATCCGGATGCTGGGCATCGCCATGCCACTGACCATCCTCTCCGTGGCGCTTCTCGGGGTCGGGCTCACCGGCATGACCGTGGCCGGGGCGATCCTGCTCGGCGCGGTTCTCGCGCCCACCGACCCGGTGCTCGCCGCTGACGTCCAGGTCGGACCGCCACAGGAGGGCGAGGAGCATCCCGTCCGCTTCACCCTGACCACCGAGGCGGGACTGAATGACGGCCTCGCCTTTCCCTTCGTCTATCTCGGCCTGATCGTCGCGGCGGAGGGGCTGAACCCGGGCAATTGGTTGATGGAATGGCTGGCGCTCGACGTGGTCTACCGGATCGCCGTGGGCACGGCGATGGGCTGGCTGGGTGGCAAAGCGCTGGCCTTTATACTGTTCCGGCTGCCCTCCGACGCCGCCCTGGCCGAGACCGGCTCGGGCGTGGTGGCGCTGGCGGGCATCCTGCTATGCTACGGTTCGACCGAGTTGGTCGAAGGCTACGGGTTCATCGCGGTGGCGATCCTCGGCCTGACGCTCCGCCGGATCGAGGCGGATCACCATTTCCACCGTCGCCTGCACGACTTCTCCGAATCGATCGAGCATGCGCTGACCGCCGTGCTTCTGGTGGCGCTGGGCACGGTGCTGCCGCTGCTGTTCCGCGACCTCAGCTGGGGGCAGGTCGTGGCGGCGTTGGCGCTGCTGTTGGTAATCCGGCCGCTGGCAGGCTGGGTGTCGCTCGCCGGGAGCGGTTTCCATCCACGCGACCGGATGATCGTCGCCGTCTACGGCGTGCGTGGCATCGGTTCGATCTACTATTTGTGCTATGCCGGCAGCCACATGGAGTTCGTCAACGAGGACGCGCTGTGGTCCTTGGTGGCGCTGGTGATCCTGATCTCGACCATTCTCCACGGCTTCAGCGTCGGCTGGGCGATGGAGCAATCCTCCGAGACGCGTGAGCGTCGAAAGCTCGCTGTCGATCGATGAGGGGCCGCAGCTAGGTGCGGACCGATCCGAGCGATCTGCCCGGATCGGTCTTCCAGCTCAGGGTGATGTTTCGCCTCAATCGGCTAGCGCATCCGCGCCTCGTAAGCCTGAACGATCAGCGGTCCGCTACTTCCTGTGGACCTCTCATCCGATCAGTTCGACCTGCCTTTGCAAAGGGGCCGCGGGGCTGGGCCGGGCGAATGTCCGAATGCGGGATACGGCGTGCAAGGCGCGGGCCAGCGGCGCGATCTGCTCATGCCTGAGCCCCGCGACGTTGATGCGCCCGGTATCGGTGCCGTAGATCGCGAACTCCTCGCGCAGCCGCCGCATTTCCTCCGGTCCGAGTGGCAGCAGCGAGAACATTCCCTTCTGCCGACGCAGACCGGCAAAGGCCGGATCCGCCCCCTCCGCTTCGAGCGCATCGCCCAGGGCCGAACGCAGGCCGTTCACTCGCGCGCGCATCGCGTCGACCTCGCGGAGCCAGCTTTCCGGCGCGACGAGGATCTCTGCCGCGATCGCCGCGCCATGCTCGGGCGGCATGGAGTAACTGGCCCGGGCGATCCGCTCCAGCAGCGGGCCGACCGGGGCGATCGCGGCGGGGCTTTCGCCGACCACCAGTGCCGCGCCGGTGCGTTCGCAATAGAGTCCCATGTTCTTGGAACAACTGGCGGCGATCAGCACGGTGGGGTTTTCGTCCACCACGCGACGCAGCCCCGCGGCGTCTGCCTCCATGCCGTCGCCGAAGCCCTGATAGGCCATATCGACCAGCGGGATCAGCCCGCGTGCAGCGCAGAAGGCCGAGACTTCGGCCCATTGCGGTTCTGACAGGTCGATGCCCGACGGGTTGTGGCAGCAGCCATGCAGCAGCACCACATCGCCGGGCACCGCCGCCTTCAGATCGTCGAGCATCGCGTCAAGATCGAGGGCTCGGTCGTCCTCGCGCAGCCGGTAGGTCTCGAAGCGCAGGCCCGGCGCGGTCATCAGGGGCCGGTGGTTGATGTAGCCCGGATCGCTCGACCAGACGGTCGCATCCGGGCGGGCGGCGGCGATCATCTCGGCCAGGAGCCGCAGCGCGCCAGTGCCGCCGACGCTCTGCATCGCATGGGTGCGGGCGAGGCGGGCCGGCACGTCGCCCAGCAAGAGACGCACCATGCCCGCGTTGAACGCGGCGTTGCCGGACAGCGCGCGGTAGGCCTTGGAGGGCGCGGCCTGCGCGAGCCGCGCCTCGGCCCGGCGCACCGCTTCGGGCACGGGTGTCTCGCCGCTCTCATCGCGGTAGACACCGACCACGAGATCCATGCGCCCCGGGCGCGGGTCGGCGCGGAAGGCCGAGATCAGGCTCCACAGCGGATCGGAGCCGGGCTGGGGCAGTCGGTCGAGCATGACGGTCTCCTACGGGATCAAGAACGGGCGGCGCGGAACACGCCAAGGGTGACGATGGCGATGCCGGCGAAGATCATCGGCGTCAGCGACTCGCCCAGCAGCGGCACCGCGCCGAGGGCTGCGAGGGCAGGGGCGAGGGAGCCCACGGCGGCGCAGGTCGCCGGGCCGAGCCGGGCGATCGCGGCGGCATAGGCGAGGCTCGCCAGCACGCCGACGCCGAGCCCCTGCACCACGAGGAAAGGCAGGATCTCCGTGAACGACACGGTCATGATCCGCGTCTCGACCATGCCCGTGGCGATCATCGCGCCCAGCGCGGCAAGCGAGGGCAGGCACAACAGCAGGGTGCAGCCGATCGGGTCGAGCCCGGCGCGCCGCAGCCCGAGCGTGTAGGCGCCCCACATCAGGCTCGCGCCCAGCAGCAGCCCCGCGCCACCGAGCGCCGCGCCGTCGAGCGCGCCTTGGCCCGCCACGAGCAGCGCCACGCCGCCGAGGATCAGGGCCAGCGCACGGCCGCGCGCGCGGGACACGGCGGTCCTGTCGATCAGGAAAGCGAGCAGGGCAACCGAGAGCGGCGTGGTCCCCGCGATCAGGGCGCCGACATGCGCTGCCGAGGTAAGCCTACCGCCCCATGAGGCGGTAAAGAAGAAGGGCAGCCCCGCCCCGAGCGTCACCAGCGCGGCATCGAGCGGCCGCACCCGGCGCAGCGCCGGAAGCCGCGAAGCGAGCCACGGCGCGAGGATCAACACGGGCAGGCCGAAGCGGATCAGCGCCACGTCGGCCGGTGCCAGCGCCGAGACGCCGATCGCCCGGATCGAGAGCGCGAACCCCGCCCAGATCGTCACCGCCACCGCGATGGCGGCCCAGCCGGCCAGCCGGGACGTGGCGGGCCACGCGCTGGTCGGTGTCATGATGGTCGTGGTCATGCCGCTCTCCTGCCTGTCTCGGGCGCAGCATGGCGTGGCGTCTCAGCAATCGGCTTGCTATCTCTGCCTGCAGAGTAAGAGATTTTGGCAGATTCTGCCAAGAAAGGGCGGGAAATGGACGAGAAGGACAGGCAGATCATCGCCGCGCTCCAAGCGCATGGGCGGCTGACCAACCAGGAACTGTCGCAGAAGGTGAATCTCTCACCGTCGCCCTGCCTGCGACGGCTGCGGATTTTGGAGGATAGCGGCGTCATTCGTGGCTATGCCGCCATCGTTGATGAGATCGCCTATGGCCTACCGATCACTGCCTTCGTGCGGGTCCGGCTGGAGCGGCATGGCGAGGCGCAGGTCGCTGAGTTCGAGCGCAAGGTACGCGACATCGACGCGATCCTCGACTGCTACATGATGACCGGGGATGACGACTATCTGCTGCGGGTGCTGGTCTCCAGCCTGCAGGATTACGAGATCTTCGTGCGCCAGAAGCTGCACCAGATCGGCGGCATCGCCGCGATCGAGACGAGCTTTGCCTATGGCACGGTCAAGCGGCGGACGGTGTTTCCCCGGATCGACTGACCGGGCGCCCGGCGGCAGTTCGACTGCGACAAGATCCCCGTCTCAAATTCCCTTGCCATACGACGAAGGGCAGACCCTGATGGATGGGCGCCACCGGTGTTCCGGCTCACTGCCCCCGGTCGGTGCTGCGCTTCGAACGATCGGCGTCATTCCATCGAACGCGAAGTCTAGGAGGTGCCATGTCCAGATTACGCAACAAGACCGCTCTTATCACAGGGGGCGCGCGCGGCATCGGGGCCGCCATCGCTCGCGCATTTCGCGACGAAGGTGCTGCCGTGCTCCTGATCGACATCGACGGCGATGAGGGCCAGGCGACGGCCGACCAGATCGGCGCGCGTTTCGCTCGGCTCGACGTATCCTCCGAAGCGGACTGGGACGCAGTGGCCGAACAGTACCCAGCGCTCGACGTGCTGGTGAACAATGCGGGCATCACCGGTTTCGAGGGGCCGTTCGATGGCCCGCCGCCCGCGCATGACCCCGAGAATGCGAGCCTCGCAGACTGGCGCGCGGTGCACGCGGTCAACAGTGACGGCACCTTCCTCGGCTGTCGCTATGCCATTCGTGCGATGCGGGCGAAGGGGGCGGGCTCCATCATCAATATCTCGTCGCGCTCCGGCCTCGTGGGGATCCCGATGGCGGCAGCCTACGCGGCATCAAAAGCCGCGATCCGCAACCACACGAAATCCGTCGCGCTCTACTGCGCGGGGCAGGGGCTCGCGATCCGCTGCAATTCGATCCACCCGGCGGCGATCATGACGCCGATGTGGGAGCCGATGCTGGGCGATGGCCCCGACCGCACCGAACGGGAGGCCGCGATGGTTGCCGACACGCCGCTTAGGCGGTTCGGCGAGGCGGAGGAGGTCGCCGCGCTGGCCGTCCTGCTCGCTTCGGACGAGGTCACCTACATGACCGGGGCGGAGTTGACGATCGACGGTGGTATCCTCGCGGGATCGGCCGCCACGCCGGGCGGCTGAGGGGAAACCTTTTCTGGCACGCGTTCACCCGCTGCTTGGGTGGGATCGCTTCGTCTGAAGTGATGCTCAAGCCCGGAGATGAAGGCAGCCGCGCACTAAGTGCTTCGTGCCCTTGGCCCTCAGCGATCCAGATCCATCGCAGTGACGGTCGCGACGAGCTTGGACTGATCCACTGCGATCAGCCCGCGGCGCGGCCGGTCCAGATCCATGATCAGGAAGACCAGCACGACGATCAGGATCATCATCGCATAGACCGGGACGCCGGGCCGGATGTTCGAGATCCAGGTGGAGTAGCCGACCACGCCGCCAAGAAGGATGAATGTTCCGAACAAAAGGATCAGGACCAGCTCCGGGACGTGGCGGTCGATGGCCGCGTCTCTCGTGGCCAGCGCGTCGACCATGTCGTTCAGGCTGGCAGCGAAGCTCATCGCCACAGGGTTACCCATCTCCCGCGCTTCGGCTGCGGCCACGCGCCAGAGCCGGCCGAACACCGCCTCCGCTTCGGCGAGCAGGCGGGACCGTTCCCCCTGATTGGATGCGGCCACCGTCGCGGATTCGAGCCGGATGGCGCCATATTCCCGGAGCAGCGTCCGGGCCTCCTCGCGCCGCTCGTCGCCGATCAGATCGGTGCGCAGCCAAGCGGTTCCGATGGCATTCGCCTCGAGAACCACCGCAGCGGATCTCTGATCGTAGCGCCCCAGCGACAGGGAAAAGGTGAAGCCTAGCAACAGCGCCAAGAGGCCAAGGAGCGAACCCTGAACAGCGTTCGCCTGGCTCTTGCTGTCTCCGTTCGCCGTCACATGGCGCCGTCTGCCGATCGCGCCGCCCAGCCACATGGAGGCAAGCATGGCGAGAGCCAGGATCAATGCGATCACATAGGAGGGGACGTCATACATCGCTCTGGCCCGATCAACCTCGCGCTTGGAGATCAGGCGCTCTCAGCGGTTGATACACATCGTCCCCCGTCACCGGCAAGATCCGGCCTGTTCACGCAGGGCGCCGTTCAAGTGTGAGCTGCGGTAGGGAATGCGGGGGGAGGCGCTTGGCCCTGCCATGAGGACAAAAGGGAGGCGCGGGCCGTGATCCAGCAGGCCGGAGGCGAAAGCGCAGCTTTCGCATGCTCGGCGGCACGGATCGTATGTGCTTGAAATGATGTGGAGGCGGGTACCGGAATCGAACCGGTCTACACGGATTTGCAATCCGCTGCGTAACCTCTCCGCCAACCCGCCTCGGTGGCGGCTTCACTAGGCGCTGCGGCGCGGGTCGTCAAGCGGTTATCGGGGCGGATGCGGGGCAAAGCGGGGCGGCACCGGCGCCGGTGCGCGCCGGGTGTGGCCGCCGCGGCACTGGATGGGGCGAAGCCGGGGCCGCCGGGCGGCGGGAGCAGTTGCCGCCTGCCCGGGGTTGTGGCATCACGGTCATGGCGAAACTGAACGAAAGAGTCCGGTCCGTGGTTGATTATGCGACCCGCCGCGTCTTCATGGTCGACACCCAGGTGCGGCCCTCCGACGTGACGAAATTCCCGATCATCGACGCCATGCTCGATGTCCCGCGCGAGGCCTATGTGCCGGCGGGCCTGCGCGAGGCGGCCTATGTGGGCGAGAACCTGCCCCTAGGCGGCGACCGGGTGGTGCTCGAGCCCCGGACCCTGGCCAAGATGCTCGACGCGCTCGAGATTGATCCGCAGGACGCGGTGCTCGATCTGGGCTGCGGGCTCGGCTACTCCACCGCGCTTCTCGCGCGGCTCGCGGGATTCGTGGCCGCCGTCGAGGATGACGAGGCGCGCGCCGCCGAGGCGCAGTCGATCCTGTCCGAGCATGGCGTCGACAACGCGGCGGTGATCTGCGCACCCTTGACCGAAGGCGCCCCCAAGAGCGGCCCCTACGACGTGATCATGATCGAGGGCGCCATCGAGCGCTTCCCCGATACGCTGGCCGATCAGTTGCGCGAGGGCGGCCGGGTCGGGGCGATCTTCGCGGAAGGCGCGCTGGGCGTGGTTCGTGTCGGCTACAAGATCGACGGCAGGATCTCCTGGCGTTTCGCATTCAATGCCGGGGCGCCGCTGTTGTCGGGCTTCGAGGCGGCGCAGGATTTCGTGCTGTAACATAGCGATTAAAGAAAAGGGGACGGGGCGGTATGCGGCGTTTGATTGGAAGCTTGGTTCTCGGCGCCGGTCTGGCCGCCGTGAGCCTCGGAGCGGCGCGGGCCGACACGTTGGCCAGCGCGCTGGCGCATGGCTACGAGCATAGCGGCCTGCTCGACCAGAACCGGGCGCTGCTCCGCGCGGCCGACGAGGATGTCGCGCAGGCGCTGGCCACGTTGCGACCGATCCTGAGCTGGTCGGCGCAGACCGCGCTCTCCACCAGCAGCCAGCGGCGCGACAGCGCCTCGGGCGTCGTCGGTGTGGACAGCTTCGACGTCTCCTCTCAGGTCTCGCTGACCGCCTCGCTGCTGCTCTATGACGGCGGCCAGACCCGCTACGGCCTCGATTCGCAAAAGGCACTGGTGCTATCGACGCGCGAGCGGCTGCGCCAGATCGAGCAGCAGGTGCTGCAGCGGGTCGTCGAGGCCTACATGGAAGTGCGCCGCGCCGCCGCCTTCGTCGAACTGCGCCGCAACAACCTTCAGCTCATCACCCAGGAACTGCGCGCAGCCCAAGACCGGTTCGAGGTTGGCGAAATCACCCGTACCGACGTCTCGCTCGCCGAAGCGCAGCTCGCGTCGGCCCGCAGCCAGCTCGCCGCCGATGAGGGCCAGCTCGCCCAGGCGCGCGCCGAGTTCCGCGCCGCCGTCGGCCGCGCCCCTGGTCCGCTCGGGGCGGTTCCGGATGCCCGGGTCCCCGGCAGCCTCGCCGAGGCGCAGGCGATCGCACGGCGCGAGCATCCCTCGATCCTCGAGGCCCAGCATTCCATCTCGGTGGCCGAGATCAACATCGCCGCGGCCGAGGCCGCCAAGCGGCCGACCGTGTCGCTCAGCGGCACCCTGACGGTCGATGACGAATTCGAGGACAGCCAGCAGATCGGCATCACGGCCAACCAGACGCTCTATTCCGGTGGCCGGATCGCCAGCCAGGTGCGCCAAGCCAAGGCCCGGCGTGACGCTGCCCGGGGCGCCCTGATCAACACCAGCCGCACCATCGACCGCAACGTCGAGAATGCCTATGCGCTGCTCGCCGTGGCGCGGGCCAGCATCGAAGCCTCGGGCCGCGAGGTTCGGGCGGCGCAGGTGGCCTTCGACGGCCTGCGCGAAGAGGCCCGCCTCGGGGCGCGGACCACGCTCGACGTGCTCAACGCGGAGCAGGACCTGCTCGACGCGCGCGCCACGCTTGCCTCGGCGCAGATCGACGAGACTCTGGCGACCTATGTCGTTCTGGCCTCGATCGGCCGGCTGACGGCGGAGCAGCTGGGGCTCGCGGTGCAGGTCTATGACCCGGTCGCGTATTACAACCTCGTGCGCAATGCGCCGTCGAGCACCTCCGAGCAGGGCAAGGCCCTCGACCGCGTGCTGGACGCCATCGGACGTTAATCCCGTAACGTCGGGATCGTTGCCGGAGGCGGCGGGCTTCGCTAGACTCCTGACGAGGCAAGCAGGGAAGATCATGTCGGATCCGGTCAAGAGCGTCGAAATCGAGGATGTGCTTTCCTCCATCCGCCGGCTTCTCGCCGATGGCGAGGCGCCGGGCGCCGGTAGCGGGGCGCGACCGCGCCCCGAAGCCGCTCCGGAGCAGGGGCGGGAACTGCCGTCGCGTGCCCGCGAAGAACGTCGCGAGGACGCACCCCTCATGCTGACGCCGGCGCTGCGCGTGGCGGGGCGCTCGGAGGCGGGCGCACGGCATACGCCGACGCCGTTTCCCGGCCCGTCGCAATCCCAGTCCGAAGTCGAGGACGACGATCAGGATTTCGAGCCGACCGGCATCGCCGCGGAGCCGCAGCCGGCCCCCGCGCCGCGTCCCAAGCTGAAGGAAACGATCGCCGAACTCGAATCGGCCGTCACCCATCAGGACGATGAATGGGAGCCTGATGGCAGCGAGCCGGCGCCGGTCATGGACTGGTCGAACGCTCGCGCCGAGGATGCGCCCTTCCTGAGCCGCCGCCACCCGGCGCGCCCGGTACCGAAAGTCGCGCAGCCGCCCAAGGCGCCCGAGCCCGTGGCCGAAACACCTGCCGTTCGGGAGCCGGCGCCCGTCGTCGCATCGGCGCCAGCGCCGCAAACCAACGCCGCCCCGGCCGACGAGATGCCCCGGATCGACGAGGATCTCCTGCGCGACATGATCCGCGACGTGCTGCGCGAGGAGCTGCGCGGTCCGCTCGGCGATCGCATCACTGGCAACCTGCGCAAGCTGGTGCGCCGGGAGATCTTCCGCGCGCTGGCCAGTGGCGAGTTCGACTGAGCCTCAGACCGGCTCGGCGAGGGCGAGCAGGCGATCGATGTCGAGATGGCGCTCCAGATGCGCGGCCAGCGCATCGAGCGCCGTTTCCACGCCGGCTTCGTAGCTCGCACCCGAGGCGCGCCCGCCCAGCTCCGTGAGGAAGGCCGCGCGGAACGCATCGTCGGAAAACAGGCCGTGCAGGTAGCAGCCGCGCACGCGTCCATCCGCGCTCGCTGCGCCCTCGGGGCGACCTTCGATCTCGATCCAGGCCCGGGCCGTGTGATCGGGACCGGCGGTCTCTCCGATATGGATCTCGTAGCCGTCGATCGCGCCGCCGTCGCGCAGGCGGCCCCGCACCAACCCCAGCCGCTTTTCCGGGTGCATCACGGTTTCGACGTCGAGCAGGCCCAGCCCCTCGACGCTGCCGGGCGCGCCCTCGATGCCCTCCGGGTCGGCAATGCTGTGCCCCAGCATCTGGTAGCCGCCGCAGATGCCCAAGACCCGGCCGCCGCGCCGCACATGCGCCTTCAGATCGATGTCCCAACCCTCGGCGCGGAAGGCGGTGAGATCGGCGATGGTGGATTTGGAGCCGGGGATCAGCACGAGATCCGCGTCGCCGGGCAGGGGGCGGCCGGGTGCGATCATCTCGACGCTGACATCGGGCTCGGCCGAGAGCGGGTCGAGATCGTCGAAATTGGCGATCCGGTTCAGCCGGGGCACCGCGATCTTCACCGGCCCGCCGGGACGCGAAACGATCTCGGCCGCGTCCTCGGCCGGCAGGCGCCAAGCCTCCGCGAAATGCGGCACGATGCCGAGCGGCGCCCAACCCGTGCGGGCGGCGATGAACGCCATGCCGTCGGCGAAGAGGGACGCGTCGCCGCGAAACTTGTTGACCGCGAAGCCGCGGATCAGGCCCGCGTCATCGGCGTCGAGGACCGCATGGCTGCCCACCAACTGAGCGATCACGCCGCCCCGGTCGATGTCGCCCATCAGCACGACGGGCACGCCCGCCGCCCGGGCAAAGCCCATATTGGCAATATCGCCCGCCCGCAGGTTCACCTCGGCCGGGCTGCCGGCCCCTTCGACGATCAGCAGGTCATGCGCCGCCGCGAGCCTGTGGAAGCTTTCGAGCACCCGCGGCAGCAGCTGGGGTTTGAGCGCGGCATAATCGCGCGCCCGCGCGGTGGTCAGGCGCTTGCCCTGTACCACGACCTGGGCACCGGTCTCGCTCTCGGGTTTCAGGAGAACGGGGTTCATGTCGACCAGAGGGGCGATGCCGGCAGCGCGGGCCTGCAGGGCCTGAGCCCGGCCGATTTCGCCGCCATCGAGGGTCACGGCGGCGTTGTTCGACATGTTCTGGGGCTTGAATGGCGCGACCGAGAGTCCGCGCAGTCGCGCGGCCCGCGCCAGCCCGGCCACGATCAGTGATTTGCCGACATTCGAGCCGGTGCCCTGGATCATGAACGCCCGCCCCATCGCGTGCTCCCTGGTTGCCTGCGCCGCAGGTACAGGGGCAGATGAGCGGGGAAAAGGCCAAGAAAAAACGCGGCGTCCCGAAGGAGCCGCGCTTTTTTCTCTCAAGCTGGCGCGCGGATCAGGCGGCGCGGGATTCCAGCTCGGCAGCGTGACGACGCTCGCTCTCTTCGCGCGACAGGGCGACCGAGGTACGCACGCCTTTGCCGACAAATTCCATCAGACCAGCGACGACGCGCTCGTTGGGGTCGATACCGGCGCAGGACAGCACTTCGCGGCCATCACGCGACCGGGCCCAGCGGGCGATCTGCTCGGGGCCGTTGCCATATTTCTTATCGTCGGCGATGGCGTCATCCAGAGCGGCAAGGACGACGGCCGCGAAGAGCTTGCGGGCGCGGTTGCCCTGCTCGTTGTTGTAGGCGGTGCCGTCAACGAAATCCTTCATCATGCTTCCTTACGTTCTTTTTGCTCTTGTCGCCAATGCGTCCCGGTGACTTATCGAATTTGCTACCGATTCGATGCGCCCTAAACGGAATGGCAGCCATGCGTCTGGTGCATGGCTCGTCGCTCAAGCCCCTGCGCCGTCGGCTCAGCTTGCCTTGCAGCGACCCGCGAGATATAGGCGGAGGCCAATTGCGATCAACCCATCGCCCCAATTCCGTCACATGGACCGACATGCCCAAGATCAACGGTAACGAAATCCGCCCCGGCAACATCCTCGAGCATAACGGTGGCCTGTGGGCTGCCGTGAAGGTCGATCACGTGAAGCCCGGCAAGGGCGGCGCCTTCGCCCAGGTCGAGCTGAAGAACCTGCGCAACGGCTCCAAGCTCAACGAGCGCTTCCGCTCCGCCGACAAGGTCGAGCGCGTGCGTCTCGAGCAGAAGGACCAGCAGTTCCTGTTCGAAACCGACGGCATGCTGACCTTCATGGACAGCGAGACCTTCGACCAGATCGCGCTGCCGGCCGAACTGCTCGGCGAACGTCGCCCGTTCCTGCAGGACGGCATGACCGTGCATATCGAGTATTTCGGCGAGGAGGCGCTCAACGTCTCGCTGCCGCAGAAGGTGACCTGCAAGGTCGTGGAGACCGAGCCGGTCGTGAAGGGCCAGACCGCGGCCAACAGCTTCAAGCCGGCGCTTCTCGACAATGGCGTGCGGGTGATGGTGCCGCCCTTCGTCGCTCAGGACGAAGACATCATCGTCAACACCGAGACCATGGAATATTCCGAGCGCGCCTGACCTCTTGCCCTTGCGGCAGGGATCTCCAGACTGCGCCCGAACGGGGCGGTCCTTCCCGGGCCGCCTCTTTTTATTGGCGAGGTGCGGCGATGATCGGCAATGACGAACTGGCGAAGATTCTGAAGGCGGCGGCTCGGGCGGAGATCCTGCCGCGTTTCCGGCGGCTGGACGCCGACGCGATAACTACCAAGAGCCGCCCCGACGATCTCGTCACCGAGGCCGATACCGCCGCCGAGGCCCGGATCACGGAGGCGTTGCGCGCGCGGCTCCCAGAGGCGCTGATCCTCGGCGAGGAGGCGGTGGCCGGGAATCCTGCGTTGCTGGATGGGCTGGGCGAGGCCGATGTGGCGGCGATCATCGATCCGGTCGACGGGACCTGGAACTTCGCGCGCGGTCTCGCGCTGTTCGGCACGATCCTGGCCCTCGGTGCCCGTGGCCGTGTCACCCATGGCATTCTCTACGATCCGTTGCTCGACGACCGGGTCGAGGCGCACGAAGACGGGCCCTGCGAGATGGTGACGGCGGACGGGGTGCGCCGGCGGCTGACGACCTCGTCCGAAACCGACCTGTCGCTGATGACCGCCTATCTGCCCCTCTCGCTGCTGCCGCGCGAAAAGCAGGCCGCCATGGCCGCCACCTTCCCGAGCTTCGGGCGCGCCATGGGGCTGCGCTGCGCCTGCCACGAGTACCGTCTGATCGCCCAGGGCCACGCCGAGATCGCGCTGGCGGCGGTGCTCAACCCCTGGGACCACGCCGCCGGAGCGCTCGTGGTGACGCGGGCAGGTGGCGTGGCGCGGATGCTGGATGGGCGCGACTACCATCTCGGACTGGCGCCGGATGCGGGCTACCTGCTGACGGCGGCGAACGAGGCGGCTTGGGACGCTGCGGCCAAGCGGATCGGCCCTGCGCTGCTCTAGTCCAGCCGTATCACGCGGGCTTCGCCTATGCGCATCTCGCCCTCGGCCCGGTCGAAGCGCAGCCATGCGATGGCCCGTTCCCCGGCGCGGCTGTGCAGCGTGCCTACCGGCCGCTCATCGGCCACGATCTCGGCACCCGGATCGGCGGCGCCCTCGACTGCGACGCGGGCAAATCCCTTGCGCAGCTCGGTCTTGTGCTTCATCCGCGCCGTGACCTCCTGACCGACATAGCAGCCCTTGCGGAAATCAACGCCGTTCAGGCGTTCGAAGCCGGCCTCAAGGACATAGCTCTCGGGGCCCAGCTCGCTGCCCCATTCGGGGATCAGGTGCTCGACCCTGATCGCGGTCCAGTCACTGCCGTCGTCGCCCTCAGCCGCGCCATAGAGCCGCCAGCCCAGCGCGGGATGGCGGGGGTCGGGCAGGGCGCCCTCCGGGGCGGGTCCGGTGCCGCGCGAGACCTTCACATCGGCTTCGGCCAGCGCCACGTCGGCGCGCAGCTTGTACATCGAGAGCCGTTGGAACAACTGCGGCGCCACGTCGGCAGCGACGTCGATCAGGATGCGGTCGGGCTCTCCCTTGAGGAAGAAGTCCGCGATCAGCTTGCCCTGCGGCGTCAGCAGCGCGGCATAGGCGAGCCCGTCCTTTGCACGGGCGATGTCGTTGGTGACGAGTCCCTGCAGGAACTCCTCTCGGTCGGCGCCGCTGACGGCGATGATGCTGCGATCCTGTGTCATGTGACCCTACATAGGCGCGACAAAGGGCGGCGTCAGCCCGTCTCGGCGTCGCGGAACTGCAGGGCGTGCAGATCCGCATAGAGGCCACCGCGCGCGAGCAGTTCGCCATGCGTGCCCTGGTCGACGACCCGGCCGTGATCCATGACCACGATGCTGTCGGCACCCTGCACGGTCGAGAGCCGGTGCGCGATCACCAGCGTCGTGCGCCCCTCGGACAGGCGCTCCAGTGCCTGCTGCACCACGGCCTCGGACTTCGTGTCGAGCGCGCTGGTCGCCTCGTCCAGCAGCAGCACGGGCGTGTCGCGCAGCAAGGCGCGGGCGATGGCGACGCGCTGTCGTTGCCCGCCCGAGAGCGCCGAACCACGGGGGCCTGCGGGGCTGTCGAGGCCGTTGGAGAGCCGCGGCAGGAAATCCGAGACATGCGCGGCGTCGAGCACCTCCTTCAGCCGCGCCTCGCTGACATCGGTGCGCCCCAGAAGGATGTTGTCGCGGATCGTCTCGTCGAAAAGCAGCGCGTCCTGCGTGACGACGGAGATCAATCCGCGCAGCTCCTCCAGCTTCAGCGCGCGGGTCGGCACGCCACCGATCGTGATCTCGCCCGATTGCGGATCGACGAGGCGCGCCAGCAGGTTGAACACCGTGCTCTTGCCCGCGCCCGAGGCGCCGACCAGCGCGGTGGTGCGGCCCGCCAGCGCAGTGAAGCTCGCGCCGCGCAGCACCGGCAGATCGCCGTAGGAGAGCTGCACGTCCTCCAGCCGGATCTCCGGCGCACCGTTGGGGGCGGGGCTCGGCTTGGCCGGCGAGACAAGGCTTGGGCGCGCGTCGAAGATGGCACGCATCCGCTCGAGGCTGGCCGCGGCCGTCTGCCACTGACCCGAGATGTTGCCCAGCCGGCGCAGCGGTTCGAAGGCGAGAGACATGGCGGTGAAGAAGGCCATGAATTGGCCCACCGACTTGTCGCCGGCGATGATCTCGGCGCCGCCGTAGAACAGCACCCCGAGAAAGCCGAGACCGGTCATGATGTCGATCATCGACGGGATGGCGGCCTGACCCGAGGAGGAGCGGATCTCGGCGCTTACCCGTTGGCGTATCAGCTTGCCGTAGCGCGCCGACTGGTAGTCCTCCAGCCCGTTGAGCTTGATCGGCGCGATGTTGTGGAACACCTCGTCGAGCCGCGTCGACATGCGGGCGGCGATCTCGCGCGAGGCGCGCGAGCGGCGGCGCACGTATTTCTGCGCGATCAGCGAGGGCAGAACCAGCAGCGGGATGCCGATCAGCGCCACCAGCGTCCAGCGCCAGTCGACAGAGATCGCCACGGCAAACAGCGCGATCACCGAGGTCAGGTCGCGCCCGGCGCCGGTGACGAGGCCGGCCCAGATCTGATTGATCGCGGTGACATCGCCCTGCACCCGTTCGATCAGGTAGCCCGGCGGGTGCGCCTGGTGCCAGCCGCCATCGAGCCGCATCAGATGTGCCAGCAGGTCGCCCCGCAGGTCAGCCGCGCTGCGCTCGCGGATCGTGGTCATCAGCACCCGCTGGCCGAGCGAGGTCACGGCGCGCACGATGAAGATGCCCATCACCACCACGCCGACGATCCACAGCGCCTCGGTGCGGCCGGCGACGAAGACCTCGTCGAACATCGGCTTCATCATCGAGGCGAAGAGCCCGAGCGAGCCGCCCTCGATCGCCATCAGCACCATCGCCACCATCAGCCAGCGCCAGTGCTTGCGCAGGTAGCTGCGCCAGAGCCAGAGGAACAGGCCGCGCCGATCGGCCCGCAGATCGCCGGTATCCGCCGGGGCGGGGCTGCGCAGGGTTGCGGTCACTGTCCCACCCGCCCTTCGTCGAAGCCACGCTGGGCGGCATCGGCGTCGTACTCGGTGGCGATCCATTCCTCGATGCCGATCGGGCCGCGCTCGAGCCGGGCGGCGTAGAGATCGAGGATGTGATCGAGGATGCCCGTGCGCGAGCGCCGGAAATGCAGGAAGCGCGGGTGCAGCTGCCGCCGCGCCTCTTCGATCGAACGCCCCTCGGCCAGCAGGTGCAGCGCCGAGGCGAAGCCGGCGCGGTCGGCGCCGGACTTGCAATGCATGACCACGGGGCGCTCGGCTTCGCGCAGCAATGCGAAGAGCCGCAGGATCTGGTCGCGCGGCGCGGCGCGGCGCGCCGAAAGCTGGGTCGAGACCAGCCGCAGCCCGAGCGCATGGCAGCTCTCGGCCTCGAACAGGTAGCGCGGATGCCCGCCCTCGCCGCGCAGGTTGATGACGGTGCGGATACCGATCTTGGCCATCTTTTCGAACCGGCCATGGGTCGGCTGGTTGGACCGGAACACGCCGGGCGTCACGAGGTGGAAGTTGGTCCACCAGTAGCGCAGGATCGCGTGATCGAGGATCAGGTAGCTTGCAAGTGCGCGACGCCGCGCGCCGGCATCACCTAGATGATGGTGCCGCCCGGTGCGGGCGCGCCTTTCCCAGGCCTTCAGCTTCTGCAGAACCGTCATTGCCCATTCCATCGCACGCATCCGGCCTTGCATAAGCATCCCGGCCCCCCCTCGCAAGGCGCGAGGATTTGACGGGATCGCCTCGGCGGCCTAGGGCAAGACGGCAGGCTGGAGGCGCGGGCATGGATGATCTGGACGTCGAGGTGATCGACAAGGTGCGGCTGTGGCCCAGCCATGCAAACGTCGACGGGCACCTGCGGCGGGTGAAGTGGGGTGCCTGGGCGGTCTATCTGCCGGGGTCCCAGCTCAAGCTGATGCATGCGGTGGCCGGGCGTCAGCATTGCATCTACTACAAGGCACCCCGACGTGAGGAAGTGCTTGGCGGGTTCGACAAACGGCCGAGCGCCCCGGACTGGGCGCGCGCCTTCGAGACGCCGGTGCTGCGCCGGGTGGCCGAGAACTGGGTGATGTTCGCGCGGCTGCATGCCGCCGGCCTCGGCCCGGAGCCGATGGGGCTCGTCGCGGTGCGCGATTATCGCAGCTTCTTTTCGCGTGGACGGGGGATCACCGCCGGGCTCAGGCTCGCGGATCTCACGAAGTATCCGGAGAAGGTGCCTTGCACCGAGGAGGAGCTGCGCGCCGCCGGTATCCTGCCCGATCGCAGCCGCGCGTCGCTGCGCGAGCAGATCCGCGGCTATGTCAGCGATCTCAACAACCTGCATGGCGCGATGCCGGAGGATGGCGCGGCCGAGGTCGCACGGGTGGAGGCGGCGCTGGCGCGCGCTCTGGGACGCTGAAGCCCCGTTGACGGCGGCGCCGGGCAGGGCGAGGCTGCGCGCGAACCACCGCTCCGAAGGCCCCTCGCATGACGCTCTCCCACGGTCGCCCTTATCTCGCCATTCCCGGCCCGTCGGTCATGCCCGACCGGGTGCTCGCCGCCATGCAGCGCCCGGCGCCCAACATCTATACCGGTGCGCTGCACGAGATGACCGAGACGCTGTTTCCCGATCTCCGGCGGGTGGCGGGCACGGCGCATCACGCGGCGATTTACATTTCCAACGGCCACGGCGTCTGGGAGGCCGCGCTTCTCAACCTGCTGGCGCGCGGCGACCGGGTGCTGGCGCTGGTCACGGGCCATTTCGGGCGTACCTTCGCGGCGACCGCGCGGGCGCTCGGGGCCGAGGTCGAGCTGATCGAAAGCGACGGGGCGGGGCCGGTCGATCCGGCGCGGCTGGAGGACCGGCTCAGATCCGATCCGGGTCACGAGATCCGTGCCGTGATTGCCTGCCATGTGGACACCGCATCGACGGCGCGGGCCGACATGGCGGCCTATCGCGCGGCGATCGATGCCTGCGGGCACCCGGCGGTCCTGGTCGCCGACTGCATCGCCTCGATGGGCTGCGACCGTTTCGAGATGGACGCGATGGGCGTCGACGTGGCGATCACCGCCAGCCAGAAGGGGCTGATGACGCCACCGGGCCTCGGTTTTCTCTTCTTCAACGAGTGCGCCGCCGAAGCGCGCAAGCGGGCCGACATGGTGACGCCCTATTGGGACTGGACGCCGCGCGCGACGCCCGATCTCTACTACCAGTACTTTGCAGGCACGGCGCCCACGCATCACCTCTACGCACTGCGCGCCGCGCTCGACCTGATCGTCGAAGAAGGCCTGGAGAATGTCTGGCAGCGCCACGCCCGGCTCGCCGAAGCGATCTGGGCTGCGGTGGCGCAGTGGGGACGCGAGGGCGAGATGCGGCTCGGCGTCCGGGCGGCGGGGGATCGCAGCCATGCCGTCACCTCGATCCATCTCGGAGCCCCCGATGCCGACAGGCTGCGGGCTTGGTGCGAGGCAGAGACGGGGGTGACCTTCGGGATCGGATTGGGACGGACCCCGCCCGAGGGTTGGTTCCGGATCGGCCATATGGGCCACGTGAACGCGCATATGGTGCTGGGCGCGCTGGGCGTGATCGAGGCGGGGCTCGCCGCCTTGGCGATCCCGCATGCAAGCGGCGGGGTGACGGCGGCGGCCAGAACGCTGGCCACCGCCTGAGGCGTCAGTCGTTGGCGGCGCGGTCCGGGGTGCCGGGCTTCGCCGGCTGTTCCGGGCGATCCGTCTTGGCGGTCTCGTCCTTTGCCGAGCCAGCGGCCGGCTGCGGCGTGCCAGCCTGTTCCGTCTTCGCCTGAGGGGCAGGCGTGCTCGCGACGAGGGTGGGCTTCGACGGGGCGGGTTTGGGCGCCTCCTGCGGAGCCGGAGAGGTCGCTTGAGCCTTAGGCTCGGGCGTCGCCTGAACGGCCTTGGGCGCTTCCTTCGGCGCTTGAGGCGCCGGCGCGGCCTTCACCTCGGCCGCGGGCTTCGGCGCGGCGGGCTTGGGTGCCTGCTGCGGAGGAGTCGGCTGGGTCGTGGCTTTGGCCTTGGGCGCCGGTTTCGCCGGGGCGGGCTTGGCCGCTTTCTTGGGCTTGGCGGCCGCTGCCGGCTTCGCCGCCTGCGGCTTGGCCGGCGCATCGGAATTGGCGTCGATGAAGCCGAGCACCAAAGGCCGGATGTTGTTGCGCCAGCTCGACCCGGCGAAGATGCCGTAATGCCCCGCGCCGGGCTCGAGATGCGCGGCCTTCTTGGAGTCGGGCAGACCGGTCAGCAGGTCCAGCGCGGCGAGGCACTGGCCCGGCGCCGAAATGTCGTCCTTCTCACCTTCGACGATCTTCACCGCGACGGTGGTGATCTTGCCGAAATCGAGCTGGCGACCATCGACGGTAAAGACGTTGCGGGCGATCTCGCGCGTCTTGAAGATCCGCTCCACGGTCGAGAGGTAGAACTCGGCCGTCATGTCCATCACGGCAAGGTATTCGTCGTAGAACTGGTTGTGCTTGTCGTGCTCGGAAGCTTTCCCCTGCGCGGCGCGGAAGATCTGGTCGGTGAAGGCTTGGGCGTGGGTCGACGCGTTCATCGCGATGAACGAGGCGAGCTGCAGCAGCCCCGGATAGACCTGCCGGCCGACGCCCCGGTACTTGAAGCCGACCCGCTGGATCATCGAATGCTCGAGCTGACCCATGGTCACGCGGCTGCCGAAATCGGTGACGTCGGTGGCCGCGGCGTCGGGATCGACCGGCCCACCGATCAGGGTGAGCGAGCGCGGCTGCGCCGCCGCGTCATCCTCGGCCAGCATCGCGGTCGCCGCGAGGGTCAGCGGCACCGGCTGGCACACTGCGATGACATGCAGGTCCGGGCCCAGATGCCGCATGAAGTCGGCGACGTATTTGGTATAGTCCTCGACGTCGAACTTGCCCTTGCTGACGGGAATGTCGCGGGCGTTGTGCCAGTCAGTGATGTGGACGTCGCAATCGGGCAGGAGGCTGATCACCGTCTTGCGCAGCAGGGTCGCGTAATGCCCCGACATCGGAGCAACCAGGAGAACCCGTCTCCTCGGCGATTTTCTGCCGGGCGTTGTAAAGCGGATCAGGTCGCCGAAGGGACGCTTCACCAGCGTCTCGACCTTGACGATGTGGTCCTTGCCGTCGGGGCCGGTGATCGAGGGGATACCCCAGTCAGGCTTGACCACCATGCGCTCGAAGCTGCGCTCGGTCACCTCGCCCCAGGCCTTCAGCATCTGCATGCCGGGGTGGTTGGTCATCGCCATCGCCGGGTAGTCACCCAGGGCCCGCGCGGTCGCGCCAAGCCACTGGTTGGTATTGCGCATGCTTTCCATTAGGTCGTAGGTCGGCATATACTTCATTTGACTGCTCCAGGCAGGGTTCCGGGGTTCGCAGGGGCCTCCCCCGCCTCGGCTGCACACGGGTCCGACCCTCCCGTCAGGTCGTATGCTGCGGCTGCAAAATAGGGCGCGGGAGGGTGTATGACAACTGACGATCACGGCAAGGGCGACAATGGGCTCGGCGGGGGTGACGCCGCTGCCACGGGGGCGAAAGCCCGGCTCGAGGCCAATCTCGCCCGGATCGAGGCGCTAACCCAGCGCCTGGTCGGGGCGATGGGGCAGGGGCGGCAGGTGCCAAAGAACCTGCAGGGCCCGAGCCATGACCTCTACGTCAAGGCCGCCGGGACCTACTGGGCCGAGATGATGCGCGACCCGGCCAAGCTGATGGAGCATCAACTCGGCTATTGGGGCCAGACGCTCAAGCATTACGTCGAGGCCCAGCAGCAGATGATCCCCGGCACCGCGCCGACGGCCGATGGTCCGAAGGACCGTCGCTTCGCCAACCCGCTCTGGGACACCAACCCCTGGTTCAGCTTCATCAAGAACCAGTACCTGACCAATGCCGAGGCCGTGCGGCAGGCGGTGAACTCGATCGAGGGCCTCTCGGATCGCGAGAAAAAGCGGCTCGACTACTTCGCGACGCAGATCGTCGACATGTTCAGCCCCACGAACTTCCTCGCCACCAATCCCGACGCGCTGCAAAAGGCGCTCGAGACCGAGGGGCAGAGCCTGATCGACGGGCTCGAGAACCTGGTGCGCGACCTCGAGTCGAATGGCGGCGACCTCGTCGTCACCCTGGCCGATGGCGACGCCTTCCGGGTCGGTGAGAACCTCGCCACCACGCCGGGCGAGGTGGTGTTTCGGAACCACCTGTTCGAGCTGATCCAGTACGCACCCACCACCGAGGACGTGCACGAGACGCCGGTGGTGCTGTTCCCGCCCTGGATCAACAAGTACTACATCCTCGACTTGAAGCCGCAGAACAGCCTGATCCGCCACGTGGTCGAGCAGGGCCACACGCTCTTCGTGGTCAGCTGGATCAACCCCGACCCGAGCTATGCCGAGATCGGCATGACCGATTACGTCGAGGACGGCTACATCCGCGCGATCGAGACGGTGAAGGAGATCTGCGGCACCAAGACGGTCAATGCCGTCGGCTACTGCATCGCCGGGACGACGCTGGCGCTGACCCTGTCGGTGCTCAAGGCCCGTAAGGACAAGTCGGTCAACTCCGCCACCTTCTTCACCACGCTCACCGATTTCTCGGACCAGGGCGAGGTGGGCGTGTTCCTCGACGATGATTTCGTCGATGGGATCGAGGCCGAGGCGCGGGCCGCTGGGGTGCTCGACAAGTTCTACATGTCGCGCACCTTCTCGTTTCTCAGGGCGCGCGACCTGATCTACCAGCCGGCGATCCGCAGCTACATGATGGGCGAGGCGCCGCCCGCTTTCGATCTGCTCTACTGGAACGGCGACGGGACCAACCTGCCTGCGCGCATGGCGGTCGAGTACCTGCGCGGTTTGTGCCAGGAGGACCGCTTCGCACGGGACGGGTTCGAGGTGGCGGGGCATCTAGCGAAACTGTCGGAAGTCAGCGTGCCGGTCTTTGCCGTGGGCTGCGAGAGCGACCATATCGCCGCCTGGGACTCGAGCTGGCGCGGCGTGAAGAAGATGGGCGCCAAGGACAAGACCTTTGTGCTGTCGGGTTCGGGCCATATCGCCGGTATCGTCAATCCGCCCGCGAAGAAGAAATACGGCTACTGGACCAACGCGGCCGACGCGGCGACGCCGGAGGAATGGCGCGCCGCCGCGACCCGGCACGAGGGGTCCTGGTGGCCGCTCTGGACCGAGTGGCTGAAGCCCCGCGCAGGCGAGCTGGTACCGGCTCGCGAGCCCGGCTCCAAGGCGCATCCGCCGCTTGGCCCGGCGCCCGGCCGCTATGTTCTCGGGGGTCGACTCGCTGCCGAGTAGAGGGCGTATGGGTGAAGCCTGCCCCTAGGGAAATTTTTTGCTGCACCGCAGAAGAATGACTTGAAATGCTGCGGTGCAGCATGCATATTCCCCTTACGAGTTCGATAGAGCGGGGCCTTGGAGCTGCCGCAGCGACCAGAAAGGGACCTCAAATGGCCAACACCCAAGACTTCACCTCGATCTTCAAAGACATGATGGGCTCCTTCCCCGTCGACACCAAGAACATGGAAGAGATGTTCAAGAACCAGAGCACGCTCGCCGAGAAGCTGTCGGCCGCCAACCTGGAAGCCGCCCAGAAGTCGACCGAGCTGTCGGCGAAGTGGGCCCAGGACACGCTCGCCAAGTTCGGCGAAGTGACCCGCGCCAAGTCCGAGCCGGCCGACTACGCCAAGTCGATGAGCGACTTCCTCTCCGCTTCGGCCGAAGCCACTTCCGAGCACATGGCCGCCTTCGCCGAGATCGCGAAGAAGCTGCAGACCGAGACCCTCGAGCTGATGCTTTCGGCCGGCAAGGATCTGAGCGACGACATGACCAACGCCGCCAAGAAGGCCGGTGCCGACGCTCAGGCCGCGACCCGCAAGGCCTCGGCCCAGACCGCACAGGCTGCCTCCAAGTAAGCCGCACCGCGGCGATCCTCCCTCGCCGCGAAGGGCGGGCTGCCAAGCGCAGCCCGCCCTTTCTTTTTGTGAAACACCATCCTAGGCTTTGCTGCAGCGCATCATGCCTTGGGGGGAACCGAGATGGCCGAGACCACGAAACCGCTTCTGATCAAGCGCTATGCCAGCCGCCGGCTCTACAACACCGAGACCAGCGACTACGTCACGCTCGAGGATATCGCGGGCTTCATTCGCGCGGGCCGCGAGGTGCAGATCGTCGACCTCAAATCCGGTGACGACCTGACCCGGCAGTATCTGCTGCAGATCATCGCCGAGCACGAGAGCCGTGGCGAGAGCGTGTTGCCCGTCGACGTGCTGACCGACCTCGTGCGCAGCTACACGAGCCAGGCCAGCTCGGTGGTGCCGCAATTCCTTGCCGCCTCCTTCGAGATGCTGCGCGACGGCCAGTCGAAGATGATGGAGAACATGACCAAGGTGTCGCCGATGGGGCAGATGCCCGGCTTCGACGCGATGCGCGCGCAGCAGGCCGCCTTCTTCAAGGCGATGACTGGCGGCATGATGGGCTCCACCGGTCCCAAGCCGGAGCGCGAGGAAGACAATCTCGACGACATCAAGAAGCAGCTCGCAGAGCTTCAGTCCAAACTGGCGCGGATGAGCAAGTAGCGCCGACCCCGGCGCTTCCGTCCGTCATGATTTCAGGGAATGGTGAGGCGCGGGCATGTCCCGCGCCTCCTTGTCTTCCGGACCTAGGTCAGGCGACTTCGGCGAATACCTTGTCCAGCGCCGCTTCGAGCTTGGCGAACATCTCGTCCATCTGGCCCTCGGTGAGGATGAAGGGCGGGCAGAGCACGATCGACTGGCCCAGCGGCCGGCAGATCAGCCCCTGATCGGTGCAGGCATTGGCGATCCGCTCGCTGACCGAGAGGTGTCCCTCGAACGGCGTCTTCGTGGCCTTGTCCGCGACCGCCTCAAGCGCGCCCATGAAACCACGTCCACGCCATTCGCCGATATGCGGATGCTCGGCGAGCCGCGCCATACCGGCCTCGAAGCGCGGCGTCAGCCGCTTCACATTGTCTGCCAGCCCCCCGTTCATCACCACGTCGATCGCCTTGAGCGCGATGGCGCAGCCCACCGGGTGCCCCGATGCGGTGAAGCCGTGCGGGAACTCCTCGATCTTCTCGGCGGCGCGGCCCATCCGGTCCGACAGCTCCGGCCCGAGGATCACCGCGCCCATCGGGAAGAAGCCCGCGGTCAGGTTCTTGGACGAGATGATGGCGTCGGGCATGAAGTCGTAGGTCTCGCAACCCCAGGTGTTGCCGGTGCGACCGAAGCCGGTGATCACCTCGTCCGAGATGATCGGGATGCCATGGCGACGCAGGATCGGCTCAATCGCTTGGAAGTAGCCCGCGCTGGGCGGGATCACCCCGCCCGCACCCATCACCGGCTCGGCAAAGAAGCCGGCGATGGTCTCGGCGCCCTCGCGCGCGATGGTCTCCTCGAGCTCGTCGGCCATGCGCTGCGTGAACTGCGCCTCGCTCTCGCCCTCGCGCCCCTCGCGCCAGTAATGCGGGCAGGAGAGGTGGATGAAGCCGTCGAAGGGCAGGCCGAAGACGGAATTGTAGGGTTTGCCGGTCATCGAAGCCGAGACCGCCGTGACGCCGTGATAGGCGTTCTTGCGGGTGAGGATCTTGCGTCGCTGCGGCTGGCCCTCGCTGGCCCAGAGGAACCACAGCATCTTGACCATGGTGTCGTTCGCCTCGGAACCGGAGTTGGTGTAGAACACCTTGGCGCTCTCGAAGGGCGAAACCTCCGACAGCTTCTCCGACAGCATCACCGTCTGGTCCGACATCCGCCCGAAGAAGGCGTGGTAGCCGGGAAACCGCGCGTATTGGGCCTGTGCCGCTTCGATCATGCCGGGGTGGTCGAAGCCGGCCACCATGTTCCAGAGCCCGGAATTGGCGTCGAGATAGCGGCGCCCTTCGGTGTCGACGATGTAGGGCCCCTCGCCATGGGTCACCACGATGGTGCCGCGTTCGGCCACCGTGGGCAGGTCGGTGAAACCGTAGAAGGAATGCGCCGCCGCGCGGGCGCCCCAGCTGTTCGGGCCGTGTTGGGTCATCTTGCTCTCCTGCGTCTTGCAGCGGAGCCTAGACGCGGGCTCGACGCGCCGCAATCGGGACGACGGGCGACGCGGGGGCAGGGCTGACCACGAAAAAGGGGCCGGCGTTTCCGCCGGCCCCCTCGGGTTCCGAAGTCCTGGTGCTTACTCGCGATTGCCGAAGAGCTGCAGCAGGAACATGAACATGTTGATGAAGTCGAGATAGAGCTGCAGCGCGCCCATGATGGCGGCCTTGCCCAGCCACTCGGCGTCGCCATGCGCGGCATGGCTGACATAGACGTTCTTGATGTTCTGCGTGTCATAGGCCGTCAGGCCCGCGAAGATCAGAACGCCCAGCACCGAGATCGCGAAAGCGACCGCCGAGGAGGCGAGGAAGATGTTTACGATCGAGGCGACGATCAGGCCGATCACGCCCATGATCAGGAAGGTGCCGAAGCCCGACAGGTCCTTCTTGGTGGTGTAGCCGTAAAGCGACAGCCCCGCGAAGGCGATCGCCGTGATCAGGAAGACCTGCACGATCGACACGCCGGTGAAGACGAGGAAGATCGAGCTGAGCGACAGGCCCATCACCGCGGCGAAGGCGTAGAACACGGTCTGGGCGGTGGCCGCGGACATCCGGTTCATGCCGGCCGAGAAGCCGAAGACAAAGAGCAGCGGCGCGAACATGATCAGCCATTTCAGCGGCGAGGCGTAGATCGCGGCGCCGAAATTGGTCAGGTACTTGCCGGCGCCGATCTGCGCGGCGGCAAGCGACGGGTCGGTGGTGGTGGCCAGCCCTGCGATCGCCCAGGCGGCGGCGGCAGTGATCACCATGCCCACGGACATCGTGCCGTAGACCTTGTTCATGTGGGCGCGCAGGCCCTCGTCGATCCGAGCGGTGCGGGCTCCGGCCGTCGCACGGATCGTGTTGAATTCAGCCATAGAGACCTCCGTTCAGAAAGCAGTTCAGTCGCTGTCCGATATTGGGGATCGGCCCGCTCTTTTCAAGTGTGTCGGGGCGGGTCGCCCCTCGCTCTGTGACGCTTTCGGGCGCGTTTGGAGAGCCGGAATATCAGCGCCGCTCGTTACGTTGCGTCGTGTTCGTTTTTAAAGCGATATTCTTACCGGGAGGAGAAGACCGGCACGCTAGCGGCATTCCGCCCGCACAACCCGAATGGCGTTGCAATTCATGAAGTTGCGATACAATCCTGACCTTCCGGACAGGTGCCGCCCTGCGGATGCCCCGATTTCTGATCTAAAAGCAATGATGACCGATGCAACCAAAACGTGTCTTAATGGATATATACTGACGGGCAGTTCTTGCTCGAACATTAATCGACTTGGGAGCGTCGCTATCCGGGAGGAGGGCGTCCGAAGGTAGGAAGGCCGGCATTATGAAGCATCCAGTAGACGTCCATGTTGGCAAGCGTATTCGCCACCGGAGGTGGATGAACGGCACCACCCAGCAGCAGCTTGCCGAAAAGGTCGGCATTAAGTTTCAGCAGATCCAGAAATATGAAACCGGCATGAACCGGGTCAGCGCCTCCCGGCTGTGGGACATCGCACACGCGCTCGGTGTGCCGGTCTCCTTCTTCTTTGAGGGCATGGAAGCGGCCCAGCCCGAGGCCGGCCCCGGCGACATGCCCGGCGACGTGATGGCGGATCGCGAGGCGCTGGAACTGCTCCGCTCTTATTATGCGATCCCCGAGCAGCAGCGCCGTCGGTTGTTCGATCTCGCGCGCGTGCTGAGCGACGCCGCCTGAAAGCCCCGATCCGAGGGTGAGCCCCCGGCTTGACCGGGGCGACACCTGCGCGCTACCGCCGGTGCCGGGCGGGATGCTCCGTCCGGGCTCGACGGAGACATCATGACCGGCACGCTTACCCCCGATCTGCAGCGCGACCTCGCGGCCACCGCCCATGCGCTAGCCGACGCAGCCCGTCCCGAGGCGCTGCGTCATTTCCGCACCCAGATCGCGTCCGAGAACAAGCTCGAAACCGGCTTCGACCCGGTTACCGAGGCCGATCGGGCCGCCGAGCGCGCGATGCGCGCGGTGCTGGCCGAGCGCCGCCCCGATGACGCGATCCTGGGCGAGGAATACGGCCACAGCGCCGGGACCAGCGGCCTGACCTGGGTGCTCGACCCGATCGACGGTACCCGTGCCTATATCGCCGGCACGCCCACTTGGGGCGTGTTGATCGCGGTGAACGACGCCGAGGGGCCAGTCCATGGGCTGATCGATCAACCCTATATCGGCGAACGCTTCGAAGGCGGTTTCGGCGTGGCACGGCTGGCCGGCCCCCGGGGTGAAACCCCGCTTGCCACCCGTGCCCCGCGTCCCTTGGCCGAGGCGATCGTGATGACGACCTTTCCGGAAGTGGGCAGCCCCGCCGAGCGGGCAGGGTTCGAGGCAGTGAGCCAGGCTGTCCGGCTGACCCGCTATGGCATGGACTGCTACGCCTATGCGTTGGTGGCGCTGGGTCAGGTCGATCTGGTGATCGAGGCCGGGCTCAACAGCTACGACATCTGCGCGCCGATCGCGGTGATCGAGGCGGCGGGCGGCATCGTCACCGATTGGGATGGCGGCCCGGCGCATGGCGGCGGTCGCGTGATCGCCGCCGCCAACAGCCGGATCCATGCCGAGGCGCTCGAACTGTTGCGGGGGCGCTAGCCCTTCATCCGCCGCCCGGCGACATAGGTTGCCGCGATCGCCCGGTCGTCGCCCATCATGATGGTCGGGAACAACGCCTCCCAGATATCGGAGGCCACCGCGCTGCGCTGCGCGATGCCCGGCGTCGAGGCGAGGTCGAGCACGATCATGTCGGCCATGGCGCCTGGTGCCAGCCGCCCGATCTCGCCTTCGGCATGCAGCACCTTCGCCGATCCTTCAGTGGCCAGCCACAGGAGCTGCGCCGGATGGATCGGGTTGCGCTTGAGCTGGCCGATCTCATAGGCGGCGCCCATCACCCGCAGCATCGAGAACGACGAGCCGCCGCCGGTATCCGAGGCCAGCCCGATCCGCTGCCCCTCGGCCACCCGTGCGGCCATGTCGAACAGGCCGGAGCCGATGAAGGTGTTCGAGGTCGGGCAATGCACCAGCCCCGCGCCGGTCTCGCGCAGCCGGTCGGCCTCGCGCGGCTCAAGGTGGATCGCGTGGCCGTAGAGCCCACGTTCACCCAGCAGCCCGTGCGCCTCGTAAGTGTCGAGATAGTCGCGCGCTTGCGGGTAGAGGCTTTTGACCCATTCGATCTCGTCGACCTGCTCGGAAAGATGGGTCTGCATCAGGCAGGAGGGGCTCTCGGCCCAGAGTGCGCCCAGCGCCTCGAGCTGCTCGGGCGTCGAGGTGGGCGAGAAGCGCGGCGTGATGACATAGGTCGCGCGGCCCTTGCCGTGCCAGCGTTCGAGCAGCGCCTTGCTGTCGTCATAAGCACTCTGCGACGTGTCGCTGAGGTAATCGGGGGCGTTGCGGTCCATGCAGGTCTTGCCCGCGAAGCCCGCCATGCCGCGCGCCTGCGCGGCCTCGAAGAAGGCGTCGACGCTGCTGGGATGGATGGTGCAGAAGCTGGTCAGCGTGGTGGTGCCATGCGCCAGCGCCAGATCGAGCGTGCGGCCTGCGATCTCGTCGGCATAGGCCCGGTCGGCGAACTTGCCTTCCTCGGGAAAGGTATAGCTGTTGAGCCAGTCGATCAGCCGCTTGCCCCAGCTCGCGATCATCGCAGTCTGCGGGTAATGCATGTGCGCGTCGACGAAGCCGGGCAGGATCAGGCCGTCACCGTGATCCTCGACAATCGCCTCGGGATGCGCGGCGCGCAGCGCGTCGGCCTCACCGGTGGCCGAGACGCGTCCGCCCTCGACCAGCACCGCGCCGCGGCTCGAATGGGTGGCGGCGGCGGGGCCCTCGATGAAGGGATCGCCGGTGAAGCTCAGGGTCTGCCCGAGATGCAATGTCTTTGTCATGCGCCAACGATAGGAGCGGCGCGCGCGCAGGTAAATCGGCCAAGCGGGCCGCGCTCCGGTTGCCGTGGCGCGAACAATCACTATGGTCCGCGCAAACACCGGGAGACGCCATGAACGACCAGATCGAGAGCCCGGAGCCGGAGACCGAGGAGGACGATTTCGGCCTGCCGGCACGGCTCTTCGACGAGGTGCTCGACGCGGTCGAGGCAGGCGACGCGGCGCGGCTCGACGCGCTGCTCGATCCGCTGCACCCGGCCGACGTCGCCGACCTGCTCGAACAGATCGATGGCCGCGACCGTCGCGCGCTACTCGCACTGTGGAAGGGCGGGATGGACGGGGAGATCCTCTCCGAGCTCGACGACAATCTGCGCGAGGAGATCATCCAGAGCCTCGCGCCGACCGAGCTGGCCGAGGCGGTGCGCGAGCTCGAATCCGACGACGTGGTCGACCTTGTCGAGTATCTCGACGAGGACCAGCAGGCGGCCGTGCTCGACGCGCTGGCCGCCACCGACCGGATCGCGGTCGAGAAGGCGCTCGCCTATCCGGAGGAATCCGCCGGCCGACTGATGCAGGTCGAGGTGGTGCGCGCGCCCGAGCACTGGACCGTGGGCGAGGCGATCGACTTCCTGCGCCGCTCCGAGACGCTGCCCGACCAGTTCTACCACGTCATGCTGGTCGATCCGCGCATGAAGCCGGTGGGCTACGTGCAGATCGGCAGGCTCCTGTCCAAGCCGCGGGCCACGCCGTTGCGCGACATCACCGAGGAGAGCTTCCGCACCTTCCATGTCGAGGATGACGAGGGCGCGGTTGCCTATGCCTTCAACCAGTACCACCTGATCTCGGCCCCGGTGGTCGATGACGACGACCGGCTGGTCGGGGTCATCACCATCGACGACGCGATGAACGTACTCGACGAGGAGCACGAGGAGGACATCCTGCGCCTCGCCGGCGTCGGCGGCGAAAGCGAGCTGTCGGATTCGGTGCGCGAGACGACCAAGCAGCGTCTGCCTTGGCTCGCGGTGAACCTCGGCACGGCGATCATCGCCTCGCTCGTGATCTCGCTCTTCGAGGAGACCATCGCCGGGCTGGTGGCGCTTGCCGTCCTCATGCCGATCGTCGCCTCAATGGGCGGCAATGCGGGCACCCAGTCGCTCACCGTCGCGGTGCGCGCCATCGCGACGCGCGACCTCACCACGTCGAATGTCTGGCGGGTGATCCGCCGCGAGGTGGCGGTGGGGCTGATCAATGGCCTCGCCTTCGCGCTGGTCATGGGCGTGGTCGGCCTGTTGTGGTTCGGGTCGCCGATGCTCGGTGCGGTGATCGCCGTCGCCATGGTCATCAACCTCGTCGTGGCCGGGCTGTCGGGGGTGGTGGTGCCGGTGGTGCTCGATCGGTTCGGGATCGACCCGGCGCTGGCCTCGGGCACCTTCGTGACCACGGTGACCGACGTGGTGGGCTTCTTCGCTTTCCTCGGCCTCGCCTCGGTGATCCTGCTGTGAGCGATCTGGCGGCGCGCAAGCGGGCGGCGCGCGAAGCGGCCTTCGCGCGTCGCGCCGCGGCCTACCGCGTCGAGGGGCCGCAGGCGGTGCATCTCGCACGATGGCTGCGCGCGCATCCGGGGCTCGATGTCGCGGGCTACATGCCGATGCGCACCGAGATCGACCCGCTGCCTGCCATGGCGGCGGCGGCCGAGACGGCGCGCGTCGGCGTGCCGGTGATCGACGGGCCGGGACTGCCGCTGCGGTTTCGCGAATGGCGGCCGGGCTGCGCGCTCGAGCCGGGCCGCTTCGGCGCGCAGGTGCCGGTCTCGGGTGACTGGATCGAGCCGCGAATCGTCATCGTGCCGCTGGTGGCCTTCGACCGTCAGGGGCACCGGCTGGGCTATGGCGGCGGCTTCTACGACCGGACCCTGGCCCGGCTGCGCGCGCTTGGATCGGTGACAGCGGTCGGTTTCGCCTTCGCGGCGCAGGAGGCCGTGGAAATTCCGATCGAGCCGACCGACCAGCCGCTGGACCTGATCGTGACCGAAACCGGGATCGTCGTTCCGGGCTGAATGCGGCCGGGGAACGGGCGTTCCGAAGGCAGGCACGGCCACGGATCGGGCGGTCCGACAGGGGGCGCCGGAGACGCTGCGACGCGCCGCAACGCTGCGCTTGCCCTTTACGGATGCCCCCCCTAACACCTGCGGAATGAGAATATTATTCCTTGGCGATGTGATGGGACGTGGCGGACGACAGGCGGTGGCCGAGCGCCTGCCGAACCTGCGTCGCGACTGGCGGCTCGATTTCGTGGTGGTCAATGGCGAGAACGCCACCGGTGGGCGGGGTCTGTCGCCGGAGCATGCCAAGGGCATCCTTGAGGCCGGCGCGGACGTCATCACGCTGGGCGATCATGCCTTCGATCAGAAGGAGATGATGCGCTTCTGCGAGACCGAGCCGCGCATCATCCGTCCCCTGAACTACTCGAAATCCGCGCCCGGCACCGGCGCGCGGGTGTTCGAGGCGACGCGCGGCCGCAAGGTGCTGGTGGCGCAGGTGCTGGGGCAGGTCTTCATGAGCCGCCCCTATGACGACCCGTTCTCGGCGCTCGACCCGGTGCTGCGGGCGCATCCGCCCGGCGGCGCGGTCGCGGCGAGCCTGATCGACATCCATTGCGAGGCGACGAGCGAGAAGATGGGCGTCGGCCATTACTGCGATGGCCGCGCGAGCGTCGTGGTCGGCACCCATACCCACGTGCCCACCGCCGATGTGCAGATCCTGCCGCGCGGCACCGCCTTTCAGTCGGATGCCGGGATGTGCGGCGATTACGACAGCGTCATCGGCATGCAGAAGGACGAGCCGCTCAGGCGCTTCGTCACCGGCATGCCGGGAGGACGCTTCACCCCGGCGATGCAGGAGGTCACGCTAGCCGGTCTCTACGTGGAGACCGACGACCGGACCGGCCTCGCCACCCGGGTCGAGATGGTCCGTCAGGGGGGGCGGCTGTCTCAGTGCGGACCCGCGGCAGCAACCGCGGGGCAGTAGAGTTCCGGCCACATCCGTGGTCGTAGAAAGGTTCTGAAATGTTCGGAATTTCCCTGTCGCCGGACGCCGAGGCCATCGCGGCGATGTTGATCGTGCTGGCGATGTTCCTCGCCTTCCTGCGCGAGTTCTACCCGGTCGAAGTGGTGGCGATCACCGGGGCCGTGCTGATGCTGGTGCTGGGCATCCTGCCCGAATCCACCGCGATCAGCATCTTTGCCAACCCCGCGCCCTGGACCATCGCCGCGCTTTTCGTCGTGGTTGGGGCGCTGGTGCGCACCGGCGCGCTCGACTGGCTCTCGGCCCAGGCCGCCCGCCATGTCGAGCAACGCCCCAAGACGACGCTGATCACGCTGACCTTCACCGTGCTGGCGATGTCGGCCTTCATCAACAACACGCCGATCGTCGTGGTGATGATCCCGATCTTCGTGAAGTTGTCGGGGCAGATGGGGCATCAGCCGTCAAAGCTGCTGATCCCGCTCAGCTACTTCGCGATCTTCGGCGGGATGCTGACGCTGATCGGCACCTCGACGAACCTGCTGGTCGACGGCGTGGTGCAGGCCACCGGGATGAAGCCCTTCGGTATCTTCGAGATCACCGGGCCGGGGCTGATCATGGCAGCCGTGGCGGTCACCTATCTCGGTCTGTTCGGGCGCAAGTTGCTGCCCGACCGCGACTCGATGGCCGGGCTGCTGTCGAACAAGTCGAAGATGCGTTTCTTCACCGAAGCGGTGATCCCGCCCGACAGCAACCTGATCGGCCGCGAGGTCACCGACGTGCAGCTGTTCAAGCGCGACGGCGTGCGGCTGATCGACGTGGTGCGCGGCGACGCCTCGCTGCGGCGCGACCTCACCGGCGTCACGCTGCAGGTCGGCGACCGGGTGGTGCTGCGGACCGCGATGACCGAGCTTCTCTCGCTGCAGGCCAATAAGAGCCTGCGCCGCGTCGATCAGGTCTCGGCGGTCGAGACCACCACGGTCGAGGTGCTGATCACCCCCGACTGCCGGATGGTCGGGCGCAAGCTGGGCGATCTGCGACTGCGCCGTCGCTACGGCGTCTATACGCTGGCGGTGCATCGCCGCGACCGCAATATCGGCCGCCAGATTGACGATCTCGTGGTTCGGATCGGCGATACGCTGCTGCTCGAAGGCGCGATGGCTGACATCCAGCGTCTCGCTACGGACATGAACCTCGTCAACGTCGCCCAGCCGACCGAGCGGGCCTACCGGCGCAGCCACGCGCCGATCGTGCTCGCCGTTCTGTTCGGCATCGTCGGGCTGTCGGCGATCGGTGTCGCCAACATCGCGGTGATGAGCTTTCTCGGCGTCGCGGTGGTGCTGCTGACGCGGTGTATCGACGCCGACGAGGCCTTCGGCTTCATCGACGGAAGGTTGCTGGCGCTGATCTTTGGCATGCTCGCGGTGGGAGCCGGGCTCGATCATTCCGGCGCGGTGGCGCTCCTGGTTGAGTGGCTGACGCCGGTGCTGCAGCACATGCCGAGCTGGGCGCTGGTGCTGGTCGTCTACCTGCTGGCCTCGGTGCTGACCGAAATCGTGTCCAACAACGCGGTGGCGGTGATCCTCACCCCGGTGGCGATCGGTCTGGGGCAGGCGCTGGGCGTCGATCCGCGGCCGCTGGTGGTGGCGGTGATGTTTGGCGCGAGCGCCAGCTTCGCCACGCCGATCGGCTACCAGACCAACACGCTGGTCTATGGTCCCGGCGGCTACAAGTTCACCGACTTCCTTCGGATCGGCGTGCCGCTCAACGTGTTGACGGCGCTGACCGCGGCGATCGTGATCCCGCTGTTCTTTCCGCTGTGACGCTGCGCTTGCCCCCTTCGCGGGGGCTGGCATATAGAGACCCGGTTCTCGCATTCACGACAGGAGCCCCGCCATGGCCGGCCATTCCAAATGGGCCAACATCCAGCACCGCAAGGGGCGGCAGGACGCCGCGCGCTCCAAGCTGTTCTCGAAGCTCTCCAAGGAGATCACCGTCGCCGCCAAGATGGGTGACCCCGATCCCGACAAGAACCCGCGCCTGCGCATGGCGGTCAAGGAGGCCAAGTCGGTCTCGGTTCCCAAGGACGTGATCGACCGCGCCATCAAGAAGTCCCAAGGCGGCGACGCGGAGAGCTATGACGAGATCCGCTACGAGGGCTACGGCCCCGGCGGCGTCGCCGTCATCGTCGAGGCGATGACCGACAACCGCAACCGGACCGTCTCGAACGTGCGCTCGACCTTCGGCAAGAGCGGCGGCAACCTTGGCGAGACCGGCTCGGTTTCCTTCATGTTCGATCGCAAGGGCGAGATCTTCTACAAGCCCGAGGTCGGCGACGCCGACACGGTGATGATGGCCGCGATCGAGGCGGGCGCCGAGGATGTCGAAAGCGACGAGGACGGCCACTGGATCTATTGCGCCGACACCGATCTCAACGAGGTCGCGACGGCCCTCGAGGCCTCGCTCGGCGAGAGCGAGACCAGCAAGCTGATCTGGAAGCCGCAGAACCGCACGCCGCTCGGCGCCGAGGAATTTGCGAAGCTGATGAAACTGGTCGAGACGCTCGAGGATGACGACGACGTGCAGACCGTCACCACCAATGTCGATGCTTCCGATGAGGTGATGCAGGCCTATGCCGAAGGCTGAGGCCTAGGGCTCACGTTGACAGAAACGACCGCGACGCCGGGGACCCAGATGGGTCTCCGGCGTTTCTCGTCAGAGCGCCGCGAGGATCGGCCAGAGCGTGGCGACCAGCAGCGCCGCCATCGTGACGTTGAAGATCCTGAGACGGCGGGGCTGCGACAGCAGGCGCCGCAGCGAAGTCCCGAGCACGGTCCATAGCCCGGCCGAGACCGTGCCCATCACGGCGAAGACCGCCACCACCAGCGCCACACCCCAGAGCCCGGCATCCCCGACATAGGCGCTGGTTGCCGTCACCGACATCGCCCAGGCCTTGGGGTTCACCCATTGGAACGCCGCTGCCTGAATGAAGGTGAGGGGACGACCCTCGGTCTCGGGCGCGTCGGCCGATTTCGGCGCCGCCGTGGCGATCTTCCAAGCCAGCCAGAGCAGGAAGCCGATCGAGGCGATCCGCAGCACGGTGGTCAGCGCCGGCCACAGCTCGAAGACCCGTGCAAGTCCGAGGCCTACGAGTCCGGCCATGGCGGCGAAGCCCAGCGCCACGCCCGCCATGTGCGGCACCGAGCGGCGCAGCCCGAAATTGGCGCCCGAGGCCATCAGCATGAAGTTGTTCGGCCCCGGCGTGAACAGGGTCACGAGGGCGAAGCCCATCAGGGCGGGCAGGAGCGCGAGCGAGGTCATGCCGTCAATCTGCACGCGTCGGGGAGAATGGAAAGTCCCAAAACGAGAAACGGCGACGCCCAGGGAGGAGGAGGGGCGCCGCCGTCTGTTCCGGTCCGCGGGTCCTCAGGGAGGAGGAGGAGAACCCGTGTCCGTCTCTGTCGACCGGCGGAGCCAGGGAGGAAGAGGGCCCGGCCGGTCCATGCAACGGATGCCTGTATGGGAGGAGGGGCATCCGTATCCTGTGCGACCGGCGGGGTCAGGGAGGAGGAGGACCCCGCCGGTCTGATGCGCGCCGTTCCAGGGAGGAGGAGGGAACGGCCCGTATTCGAATGTCTGCGAGCGGCGGGGCAGGGAGGAGGAGAGCCCCGCCGCTCAGATCCACGAGGCACCCAGGGAGGAGGAGGGGCACCGCGCGTCTCGGTCGACCGGCGAGGGCCAGGGAGGAGTAGGGCCCGGCCGGTCTGATCTACGTGCGCACCCCAGGGAGGAGGAGGGGGCGGCCCGTATTCGAATTCCTGCGAGCGACGGGGCAGGGAGCCCCGCCGCTCTTTGGTCCGCGTGCGCTCCAAGGGAGGAGGAGAAGCGCCCGTGGTGTGCGACCGGCGAGGGCCGGGGAGGAGGAGGGCCCGGCCGGTCTGATCTACGCGCGCGCCCCAGGGAGGAGGAGGGAGCGGCCCGTATCTCGGTGTTCGTCAAGGCGACGGCATCAGGGAGGAGGAGATGCCGTCGCCTCGTTGCGGATCGCCCAGGGAGGAGGAGGGGCGATGCCGCTGCTCGCGACCGGTTCAGGGAGGAGGAGGAACCGGTCGGGAAGCGGGAAACTTACTTGGCCTCGGAGGCCTCGATCGCCACGCGCTTGATCATCGAGCGGCTCAGGCCGAGATCGGCGAGGTCACGGTCGCTCAGCGCCTGCAGCTCGTTGTAGGTCGCGCGATAGATCTTGTTCTTCGCCACACGGTCGGCCAGAGTGGCGCGGAAGGCGGCGATGCGCTGGCCCAGGCCAGCGCTGCGGGTTTCGGTCGTGTATGCCATGTCGCATACCTCTTTCATTCAGGGCCCGTTCGGGGCCGGTCTCTACTGCTCTGGTCGATCCCAGATTTGCGGGACCGGTCGTCGAAGCCGCCGTATTGCGTCTTCGAGGATCAAAATAGGCGCATGCTGCGGATGCACAATCCCTCGCATCGGCAATGCTGCTATGCAGCGAATGCATGGTAAAAGTTTCATGAAAACATGGGCTTCCCTAGGGGAATTGTGGCTTTTCTGGGGCTGCTTGCGCTTTGGGCGGCAAAGCGCGAGTCTTGCGCGGCGATCGGGCAGAGGCCTGACGAAACACAAGGAATTGGACCCGAGATGACAGTGACCCGCGACCAGATCCTCGATGAACTGCGCCGCATCGGCCTTCCCGGCGGCGGCGATCCGGTGTCGCGCGACATGGTGCGGGCGCTGGGAATAGATGGGGGGCGGGTGCGTTTCGTGCTCGAGGCGCCCGATGCCGCGACCGCGCGCGACTTGGAGCCAGTGCGCCGCGCCGCCGAATCCGTGGTAGCGGCGCTGCCCGGGGTCGAGTCGGTCAGCGTCGTGCTGACCGCCCATGGTCCGGCTGCCCCCGCCGCGCGTCCCGCGGGCGAGGCGCCCTCGCTGAAGATCGGCCGCCATCCCACGCCGCAGGCGCCGGGCCAAAGCGGTCCGCAGCGGGTGGCGGGGATCGACCGGATCCTCGCGGTCGGGTCGGGAAAGGGCGGGGTCGGGAAATCGACCGTGGCCTCGAACCTCGCCGTGGCGCTGGCCCGGGAGGGGCGACGCGTCGGCCTGCTCGACGCAGACATCTACGGGCCCTCGCAGCCGCGCATGATGGGTGTGTCCAAGCGCCCGGGCTCGCCGGACGGCAAGACGATCGAGCCGCTGGTCGCCCATGGCGTCACGATGATGTCGATCGGGTTAATGCTCGATCCCGACAAGGCGGTGGTCTGGCGCGGGCCGATGCTGATGGGCGCGCTGCAGCAGCTGATCGGTCAGGTCGCCTGGGGCGAGCTCGACGTGCTGATCGTCGATCTGCCGCCGGGTACCGGCGACGTGCAGCTAACCTTGTGCCAGCGCACCCACCTGACCGGCGCTCTGGTCGTCTCGACCCCGCAGGACGTCGCCCTGCTCGATGCGCGCAAGGCGATCGACATGTTCAACACGCTCAAGACGCCGGTGCTCGGGCTGATCGAGAACATGTCTCTTTATATATGTCCCGAATGCGGCCACGAGGCGCATATATTCGGCCATGGCGGCGTGGGTCGCGAGGCCGAGCGGATCGGAGTGCCGCTGTTGGGCAGCCTGCCGATCGATCTCGATACCCGGCTTGCCGGGGATTCGGGTCGCCCGGTCGCGGTCGGCGAAGGGCCGATGGCCGAGGCCTACCTCCAGATCGCCCGCGGCCTCGTCGCGGGGGGAATGGCCTGAACAATCGCGGGGTGGGATCCGATGGGATCCCGCTCCGGCGCGTCCCGGGAATTCCTGGGACGCTCGTTTCATTCCCGAATCGTGACAATCGATTCGACTAGTTGGAACGGCTTATCCCCGGCCTTATCCACAACCGGCGGAACTTTTCCCTGATTTCGACGTTCTGATGGTGAATCTGATGGTGAAGTTGGGCCCGCACCTTGTGCGGTCTCTTTCGGGTGGGTCCGGGAAATGGTGGCCCCACCTCACCTTCATCACATCCCCATATATTGATGAGTCTCGGTCTTCGCATCTAGATGGTGTGTTCATGGGGTGACCGAATCGTGACAATGGCGGTGCGGTTGAGAAACAACACTCCCGACAAGCGCCAATTTGGCCCGGAAATTTGTTGCCTCCCATGAATTCCCATGGCATCCCTATGGCCAAGGAAACGGTGGACAGACGGACTAGGGGCACCCAAGACCCCATCGGCAAAATAGAGCAGGTTCATACAGGCAACCCGCTGTTTTCTAACAAGAGATCCGGCGCGCGAGCGAGCAGACATCCCCCCAGGTGGCGCGCGCGATCGGACATCCCGGAAACGGGACGATGCGGCGGATCGAGCAGTGGCAGCAGCTCGATCCGCCGTTTTCGTATCACGGGTCTGACGACCTGGGCGGGCAGGAACGAGGGTCGCGGACAGCGTGCTGGGGTTTACCGGAGAGTATCCGCAGAAGATCGACGGGAAAGGGCGCATGTCCATCCCGGCTGACTTCCGCCGCGTGCTCGAGGCCGGCGACCCGGACTGGACCGAAGGACTTTCTCCCAAGCTTTACCTGCAGTTCGGCGATCATCTTAAAGACAATCTGCGGGTCTATTCGGTCGAGGAGTTCGACCGCATCGCCGCGCAGATCCGCGCCATGCCCGTGGGCTCCAAGCAAAAGCAGATGGTGAGCCGGCTCTATCTCGGCCAGTCGATGAAGCTCGAGGTCGACCGCGACGGCCGCATCGTCATGCCGATCCGCCAGCGCCGCAAGCTCGGGCTGGAGCAGGGCGAGGTCTTGTTCATGGGCGTGGGCGACTATTTCGAGATCTGGAAGGCCGACACCTTCGAGCAGACCGTGGGCCAGGAGGTCACCGATTGGCTCGAAGAGCTGCCCGAAGGTTTCGATCCGCTGAGCCTGGTAGAGGGGCTCTGAGCCTATGACCGACGCGCCGCATATCCCGGTCCTGCTGCGTCCGCTGATCGCCGCGCTGGCGCCGATCAAAGGCATCTGGCTGGACGGCACCTTTGGGGCCGGTGGCTATACCCGGGCGCTCCTGGACGCGGGGGCCGACAAGGTCTTCGCGGTGGATCGCGATCCCTCGACCTTCGAGATGGCCCAAGCCTGGGCCGGGCAGTATGGCGACCGGCTGCAGATGCGCGAGGGACGGTTCTCACAGCTCGACGCGCTGGCGGGCGAGCCGCTCGACGGCGTCGTGCTTGATCTGGGCGTGTCCTCGATGCAGATCGATCAGGCCGAGCGGGGGTTCTCCTTCCAGAAGGACGGCCCGCTCGACATGCGCATGGGGCGCGACGGCCCCTCCGCCGCCGATCTGGTCAACGAGGCCGACGAGGCGCATCTGGCCCGCATCCTGTTCCTCTATGGCGAGGAGCGGCAGAGCCGCCGCATCGCTCGCGCGATCATCGCCGCGCGCCCCGTCACGACGACGCTGCAACTCGCCGAGATCGTGAAATCCTGTCTGCCGCGTCAGAAGCCGGGTCAGAGTCACCCCGCCACGCGCAGCTTCCAGGCGCTCAGGATCGCGGTGAACGAAGAGTATGACGAGCTGTTCGAGGGGCTCGCCGCCGCCGAGCGCGCGCTCAAGCCCGGCGGTCTCCTGGGCGTGGTGACCTTCCATTCGGTCGAGGACCGGATGGTCAAGCGCTTCATGCAACTGCGATCCGGCGCCACCGGCAACGCCAACCGCTTCGCCCCGGAGGTCGAGGGCCCGCCGCCGGCCTTCGAGCTGGTGGGACGCAAGGCGGTGGCCGCCGATGATGATGAACTCGCCGTCAATCCGCGCGCCCGCTCGGCGCGGCTCAGGATCGCGCGGCGCACCGATGCCCCGGCGGGTCGGGCCGAACCGGCCGCGCTGGGAATGCCCGTTCTGGACAAGGGGGAGAAACGCCGATGAGGGGCGTGATCTACGTGTTTTCGGCCTTGGCCGTCGTCGCTCTGGGGTTCTGGGCCTACCAGGAGAACTACGCCACGCAGCAATCCCTGCGTGAGGTTCGGCAGCTCTACGCCAAGATCGGTGCGGCGCATGCGCGGCTGGGCATGCTCAACGCCGAATGGGCCTATCTCAACCGTCCCGACCGGCTGCGCGATCTCGCCGACCTGAACTTCGACCGGCTCGGCCTGCTGCCGCTGCGGCCGGAGGCTTTCGGCCATGTCCAGCAGGTCGGCTTCCCGCCGGAGATGCTGCCGCCGATCATGAACCCGGTCGAGGTGTCCTCGGCCTTCATGAACACCGACGAGGAACCGCTGTGATCCGACGGCCGCTGCGCCCGCTGGCGCGTATCCTCAAGGCCCGCGAACGCGGCGAGAATCCGGACGCGATCGAACGCGAAAACCTCCGGCTCCGTCACGAGGAAGTCCGCGACCGGGCGAGGAGCCGCGCCGAAGGGCGCCTCTTGGTGATGGGCGGCTTCTTCCTGCTGGCCTTCGGCGCGATCGGCGTGAAGATGGCCGGCATGGCCGGCGCCCCTGCCGAAGAGCCGCGCGCCTCGGCCTCGGGCAACCCGATTATCGCCCAGCGCGCCGACATCATCGACCGCGAGGGGCGGATCCTCGCCACCAACCTCGACACCTATGCCCTCTACGCCCAGCCGCCGCAGATGATCGACCCGGTCCGCTCGGCCGCCGAGCTGGTGCGGATCTTCCCCGAGCTGGACGAACAGGAACTGCTCGAGGACTTCACCGGTCCCCGCAAGTTCATGTGGATCCGCAAGCAGATCAGCCCCGAGCAGCGGCAGGCGGTGCATGACATCGGCGATCCCGGCCTGCTGTTCGGCCCGCGCGAAATGCGGATCTATCCCAACGGGCCGATCGCGTCACATATCCTCGGCGGCGCGAGCTACGGCCGCGAGGGCGTCTCTTCGGCAGAGGTGATCGGTGTGGCCGGGGTGGAGCGCCGATTCGATGCCTACCTCCGCGACCCGGCCAACGAGGGCGCGCCGTTGCGGTTGTCCCTGGACCTTACCGTGCAATCCGCGGTGGAGGAGGTGCTGCTGGGCGGCATGAATCTGCTCAATGCCCGTGGCGCTGCTGCCGTGTTGATGGAGGCCAAGACCGGCGAGATCGTCGCCATGGCGAGCCTACCGGATTTCGATCCGAACAACCGGCCCCGGCCGCTGACCAAGGGCTCGCCCGCCGACAGCCCGCTGTTCAATCGCATGGTGCAGGGCGTCTACGAGCTTGGCTCGGTCTTCAAGATCTTCGCGGTCGCGCAGGGGCTCGAGATGGGGCTGATCCAGCCTTCGACCATGATCGACACCAAGGGCCCCATGACTTGGGGCCGGTTCCGAATCCGCGATTTCCACGATTACGGCCCGCAGCTCTCGGCCACAGACGTGATCGTCGAAAGCTCCAACATCGGCACCTCGCGCATCGCGCTGATGTTCGGCGCCGAGAAGCAGAAGGAATTCCTCGGCAAGCTCGGCATGCTCGAGCCTACGGCAGTCGAGATGATCGAGGCGCCGACCGGCAAGCCCCTGCTGCCCGCCCAGTGGTCGGAGATCTCGACCATGACGATCTCCTATGGCCACGGCCTCTCGGTCACGCCGCTGCACCTCGCCGCGGGTTACGCGACGCTGGCGAATGGCGGTCTCAAGGTCACGCCGACGCTGCTGCACAAGGCGAACCGGGCCCCCGGTGAACGGGTGGTGAGCGAACAGACCGCCGCCGCCACCCGCGCCATGCTGCGCGCCGTGGTGAGCCGCGGCACCGCGAGCCTCGGCGATGTCGACGGCTACGAGGTCGGTGGCAAGACCGGCACCGCCGACAAGCCCAAGGAAAACGGCGGCGGCTATTACAAGGACAAGGTGATCTCCACCTTCGCCGGCATGTTTCCGGCCTCCGATCCGAAATACGTCTTCGTCGTGACCTTCGACGAACCCGTGGAAACCACCGGTTCGATCCCGCGCCGCACCGCCGGCTGGACGGCCGTTCCGGTGGCCGCGGAGATGATCCGGCGGACCGCGCCGCTGCTGGGTGTCAGGCCGCAGGTTGAAGGTGCGCCCTTCGAGGGTATATCGCTCGCTGCGAACTAGGCTGCGAGGGGCTGACATGGACGGCAAACAGGCCACGCTGGCCGAATTGGGGCTGACGGCCCAGGGTGGCCGCGAAGCGCGGCTGACCGGGCTGACGGCGGACAGCCGCGAAGTCCGCGAGGGCCATCTCTTCGCGGCGCTGCCCGGCAGCGTCGCGCATGGTGCGGGCTTCATCGAGACCGCGCTCGAAAAGGGCGCGTCTGCGATCCTCACCGATGCGGAGGGCGCACGCATCGCCGCGCCCACGCTGGCCGGATCGGATGTCGCGCTGGTGGTGGCCGAGGAGCCGCGCCAGGCCCTGGCGCGGGCCGCCGCGCTCTGGTTCGGAGCGGCACCCGAGACCATCGTCGCGGTCACCGGCACCAACGGTAAGACCTCCGTCTCGACATTCGCCCGGATGATCTGGATGGCGCTGGGCCGCCGCGCGGTCAATCTCGGCACGACCGGGGTCGAGGGCGCCTGGACCTACCCGCTCCGCCATACCACGCCGGATCCAATCACCCTGCACCGGGCGCTGGCGCAGGCCGCGCGCGAGGGTGTCACCCATGTGGCGATGGAAGCTTCCTCCCACGGGCTCGATCAGCACCGGCTCGACGGGGTGATCCCGGCGGCGGCGGGCTTTACCAATTTCAGCCAGGACCATCTCGACTACCATCACAGCTTCGAGGCCTATTTCGAAGCCAAGCTGGCGCTGTTCGAGCGGGTGCTCCCCGAAGAGGGGGTGGTCGCCACCAATCTCGACGATGCGAAGGGTGCCGAGATTGCCCGCCGTGGCGCTGCGCGTGGCCAGGAAGTGATCGGCGTCGGGCGGGGCGAGGGCGCGCGGCTGCGGCTGCTGGCCCAGCGCTTCGACGCCACTGGGCAGGAGCTGCGATTCGCTTGGCAGGGGGTGGCACGGATGTGCCGGCTCGATCTCGTCGGCGGCTTTCAGGCCGAGAACGTCCTGCTCGCCGCGGCGCTGGTGATCGGCGCGGGCGAGGATCCCGACGAGGTGTTCCGCGCACTGCCAGAGCTGACCACCGTGCGCGGCCGAATGCAGCTTGCCGCGCAACGCGACAACGGCGCCACGATCTTCGTCGACTATGCCCATACGCCTGACGCGATCGAAACCGCGCTCAAGGCGCTGCGCCCGCATGTGATGGGGCGGATCATCGCCATCGTCGGCGCCGGCGGCGACCGCGATCGCACCAAGCGACCGCTGATGGGCGCGGCGGCGGCGCATCATGCCGACGCGGTGATCGTCACCGACGACAACCCGCGCTCGGAGGATCCTGCCTCGATTCGGGCCGCCGTGCTCGAAGGTGCGCGGGGCGTGATGGGCGGGGCCGAAAGCGTCACCGAGACCGGCGACCGGGCAGAGGCGATCCTGCGCGGGGTCGACGCGCTGGGACCCGGCGACGCGCTCCTGATCTGCGGCAAGGGGCATGAGACCGGCCAGATCGTCGGCCAGGATATCCTGCCATTCGATGACGCCGAGCAGGCCTCGGTCGCCGTGGCCGCGCTGGAGGGGCACGCATGACATTGTGGAGCGCTGCAGATGCGGCCGAAGCCACTGGCGGCCGGGCCACGACCGGCTGGGCCGCCACCGGCGTCTCGATCGACACCCGCACCATCCGGCCCGGCGACCTGTTCGTGGCGCTCGCCGCCGCGCGTGACGGGCATGACTTCGTGGCACAGGCGCTCGACAAGGGGGCGGCGGCCGCGCTGGTCAGCCGCATTCCCGAAGGCGTAGATCCCGGTGCGCCGCTGCTGATCGTCGACGAGGTGCTCCCGGCGCTGGAGCGGCTGGGCATGGCCGGTCGCGCCCGCACGAAAGCCAAGGTCGCGGCGATCACCGGCTCGGTCGGCAAGACCTCGACCAAGGAGATGCTTCGGGCCGCGCTGGAGGGGCAGGGCAAGGTCCATGCCGCCGAGGCCAGCTACAACAATCATTGGGGCGTGCCGCTGACACTGGCGCGGATGCCCGCCGACACCGATTTCGCAGTGATCGAGATCGGCATGAACCACCCCGGCGAGATTGCGCCGCTGGCGCGCATGGCGCGGCCGCATGTGGCGATGGTCACCACCGTCGCCGCCGTCCATCTTGAGGCCTTCGAGAACGTCGAAGGAATCGCGCGCGAGAAGGCCGCGATCTTCGAAGGGCTGGAGCCCGGCGGCTGTGCCGTGGTCAATGGCGATCTTCCGACCAGTCCGATCCTGCGCGCGGCAGCACGCGCCGCCGGAGCGCGGATCGTGGGCTTCGGCGCGGGTGTGAGCAATCATCACCGTCTGCGCGAGGCGCATCTGCGCGACGGCGCGACGGTGGGCCGGGCCCGGCTGTGGCGGACCGAGGTAGCGCTCAAGGTGGCGACCGAGGGGCGGCACTTCATGCTCAACGCGCTTGGCGTCATCGCCGTGGCCCAGGCCATGGGCGCCGACCGCGCGCGCGCGATCTGCAACCTCTCGGCATGGGCACCGCCCGCCGGGCGCGGCACGCGCGAGACGATCGTGCTCGACCCCGCCCGCGAGGGCGAGACGCTGGAGTTGATCGACGACGCCTTCAACGCCAACCCGACCTCGCTTTCGGCCTCGCTCGCGGTGCTGGCCGCTTCGACCCCGCGCGACGGGGTAGGGCGGGTGCATCGCGGCCGGCGCATCGCGATCCTCGGCGACATGCTGGAACTCGGTCCACAGGAGCACGAGATGCATGCGGCGATGGCCGACGATCCGGCGATAGCGGCGATCCGTACGGTCCATTGCGTCGGCCCGCGGATGCGGGCGCTGCACGCGGCGCTGCCGGCCGAGCGGCGCGGCCGCTGGGTCGGGCGGGCCGAGGAACTCCTGCCCGATCTGGCAAGGCTCGTCGATTCCGGCGATGTCGTGCTGGTCAAGGGCTCGAAGGGCAGCCAGGTGAGCCGCCTCGTTGACGCGATCCGCAAACTGGGGCAACGCAACCCCTCCGGCGACAAGGAGGCCTGAGGCCCATGCTCTATCTGCTGACGCTGCTCTCCGACGGCGGCGACTTCTTCAACCTGTTCCGCTACATTACCTTCCGGGCAGGCGGGGCCTTCCTGACGTCGCTGCTGTTCGGCTTCCTGTTCGGGCCGCCGCTGATCAACGTGCTGCGCCGCACGCAGGGCAAGGGCCAGCCGATCCGCACCGACGGCCCCGAGGGACATTTCGTCAAGGCGGGCACCCCGACCATGGGCGGCCTGCTGATCGTCGGCGCGCTGCTGACCTCGACGCTGCTCTGGGCGCGGCTCGACAACCCCTACGTGCTGATGGTGCTGTTCGTGACGCTGGGCTTCGCGCTGATCGGCTTTGCCGACGATTACGCGAAGGTGCGCAAGCAGAACACCGACGGCGTCTCGGGCAAGGTCCGCTTGGGACTGGGCTTCGCGATCGCCGGTCTCGCCGGCTGGTGGGCCGCCATGTACCACCCCGACAACCTGACCCATCAACTCGCCTTTCCGGTCTATAACGAGATGCTGCTGAACCTCGGCATCCTCTTCGTGCCGTTCGCGATGATCGTCATCGTCGGTGCGGCCAACGCGGTGAACCTCACCGACGGGCTCGACGGGCTCGCCATCATGCCGGTGATGATCGCTGCCGGTGCCTTCGGCGTCATCGCCTATGCCGTGGGCCGCACCGACTTCACCGAGTATCTCGGCGTTCATTACGTGCCCGACACCGGCGAGATCCTGATCTTCGCCATGGGGCTGATCGGCGGCGGCCTCGGCTTCCTGTGGTACAACGCGCCGCCGGCGGCAGTTTTCATGGGCGACACCGGCAGCCTCGCGCTGGGCGGGGGCCTCGGCGCCATCGCGGTCGCGACCAAGCACGAGATCGTTCTCGCCATCGTCGGCGGGCTCTTCGTGGTCGAGGCGCTCTCGGTGATCATCCAGGTGCTCTATTTCAAACGCACCGGTCGCCGGGTCTTCCTGATGGCGCCGATCCACCACCATTACGAGAAGAAGGGCTGGTCCGAGCCGCAGATCGTGATCCGCTTTTGGATCATCTCGCTGATCCTCGCGATGATCGGCCTCGCCACGCTCAAGCTGCGCTGACATCACGGAGAGACACGCATGATCCCGGTTCGTGGAATGGACGGCCAGACCGTCGCGGTGCTTGGCCTCGGCCGGTCGGGCCGGGCCACGGCGGCGGCGCTGCGCGCGGGTGGCGCGCAGGTCGTCGCTTGGGATGACGGTCCCTCAGGCCGCGAAGCCGCCGAGGCCGAGGGGATCGAGCTGCGCGACCTGACCCGTGCCCCGGCCTATGAAGGCGTGTCACTGCTCGTCACCTCGCCGGGCATCCCGCATCTCTACCCCGCGCCGCATGCGGCCATCGCCGCCGCTTGGGAGGCGGGGGTGCCGGTCGACAACGATATCGGCCTGTTCTTCCGCAGCTACGCGACCGAGGATTTCGACCAGTTCGACACCATGCCGCGCATCGTCGCGGTCACCGGCTCGAACGGCAAGTCGACCACCTCCGCGCTGATCCATCACATCCTGACCGAGAACGGGCGGCCCGCGCAGCTTGCCGGCAATATCGGGCGCGGTGTGCTCGACCTCGACCCGCCGCATGACGGCGAGGTGGTGGTGCTGGAGCTGTCCAGCTACCAGACCGAGCTCGCGCGCGCGCTGACCCCGGACATCGCGGTGCTCACGAACCTGTCGCCCGATCATCTCGACCGCCACGCGGGGCCGGGCGGCTATTTCGCCGCGAAGCGCCGGCTCTTTTCCGAAGGCGGCCCGGATCGCGCCGTGGTCGGGGTGGACGAGAACGAAGGGCGCTACCTCGCCAACCAGCTTGCCACCGGGCTGGCGGACGACCGTGTCATCGCGATCTCCTCGGGCCGCAAGCTCACCGGGCCGGGCTGGAACGTCTTCGCCCGCAAGGGTTTCCTCGCGGAGTATCGCAAGGGGCGGCAGGTCGCCTCTGTCGATCTGCGCGACATCCCCGGACTGCCGGGCGCGCATAACCACCAGAACGCCTGCGCGGCCTGGGCGGTGGCGCGAGCACTCGGCCTGGGGCCGCGCGGCATCGAGGCGGCGCTGCGCTCCTATGGTGGCCTGCCGCACCGCTCGCAGCGCGTGGGCGAGAAGGACGGTGTGATCTTCGTCAACGACAGCAAGGCCACGAATGTCGACGCGGCTGCCAAGGCGCTCGCCGCCTTTCCGCGAATCCGCTGGATCTGCGGCGGGCTGGAGAAAGAAGGCGGCCTCGGCGGCTTGGGCACGGGGCTCGCGAATGTGGCGAAGGCCTATGTGATCGGCCGCGAGGCCGAGGCGTTCGCCGTGAAGCTTTCGGGCGTCGAGGCGGAGGTCTGCGGTACCATGGCCGTCGCGGTCGAGCGCGCCATGGCCGAGGCGGAGCCAGGCGACACGGTCCTGCTGGCACCGGCGGCTGCGAGCTTCGACCAGTACGACAATTTCGAGAAGCGCGGCGAGGATTTCGTCGCGCAGGTGCGCGCGCGGCTCTGAGATCCCGGGGCCACGCGCCCAAGTGGGCGACCCCGGGCGGCAGGGCGGTCAGCCGCCCTGCGCGACCGCAGTGCCCGCCGCGAAGCCCGAAGCCCAAGCCCATTGGAAGTTGTAGCCGCCGAGCCAGCCGGTGACGTCGACGCATTCGCCCACGAAATACAGCCCCGGCACCGCCTTTGCCGCCATCGTCTTGGAGGACAGCGCGTCGGTGGACACGCCGCCCAGCGTCACCTCGGCGGTGCGGTAGCCCTCGGTCCCGGCGGGCACCAGTCGCCAGTCCCGCAAACTCTCGCAGAGCGCGTCGATGGCGCGGTCAGACTGGTCGGCCATGTTGCCCGGCAACGGGTGCTCGGCGGCCCAGGCATTGACCAGTCGCGCGGGCAGGTGCTGGGCCAGCACGGTGGTCACCGCCTTGCGGCCATCGCTGCGCCGCGCCGCGCGCAGTGCCTCGGCCAGCTGCCCGTCGGGGGCGAGGTCGATGCGGATCTCCTCCCCCTCGCGCCAATAGGACGAAGCCTGCAGGATCGCGGGGCCGGAGAGCCCGCGATGGGTGAAGAGCAGCGCCTCGTCGAAGGCGGGCCCCTGCGCCTGCGCGCGCACCGGCAGTGCCACACCCGACAGCCCTGAGAACCGGTCCGGAAAGGTCAGCGGCACTAGGCCAGGGCGGGTTTCGATGACGGCGATGCCGAATTGCTCGGCGATCCGGTAGGCGAGGCCCGTGGCCCCCATCTTGGGAATCGACTTGCCACCGGTGGCCACGACGACCCGGGCCGCGCGGATCGTCTCGCGGCGGCCGCCGCGCTCGATCACCGCGTGGAAACCGCTCTCGTCCCGGTCGATCTTCACGAGTGAGGTCTCCAGCGACAGGGTGGCACCAGCGGCGCGGGCCTCCTCCACCAGCATCGCGACGATCTGCGTGGCCCGACCGTCGCAGAACAGCTGCCCCAGCGTCTTCTCATGCCAGGCAATGCCGTGCCGTTGCACGAGGTCGAGGAAGTCCCACGGCGTATAGCGGGCCAGCGCCGATTTGTGGAAATGCGGGTTGGCCCCGAGAAAGCATTCGGGCGCGGTGCGCGTGTTGGTGAAGTTGCAGCGCCCGCCGCCGGAGATTCGGATCTTCTCGCCGGGGTTGCGCGCGTGATCGATGACCAGCGTGTTGCCGCCCGCGTGGATCGCCGCGAACAGGCCAGCGGCGCCGGCACCGAGGATCAGGGTGTTGATATGTCGAAGGGACTCCATGTCTCGCGACCTGCCGCTTTTCGGCCACGGGCTCAACCCTTGGTGCGAAAATCACTGGACGTTATTTTCATGGTCAATCCGGGCCATCCACGCTAGTCTCTCGTATAGACCCGCTCAAGCGGGCAGGGCAGAGGCAATCAGGCAGCAGGTTCATGACCGAAATGGTGCATGGCGCGGTCCCGGTCAGGACCGTCGATCCGATTCTCCCGCGCTGGTGGCGCACTATCGATGTCTGGACCATGTCCTGCATCCTGTTGCTGTTCGCGATCGGCCTTTTGCTGGGCCTCGCGGCCTCGCCGCCGCTCGCGTCACGCAACGGGCTCGATCCGTTCTACTACGTCAGCCGCCAGGCCTTCTTCGGGGTGCTTTCGCTCGCCGTGATGCTCGGCATCTCGATGATGAAGCCCTACCTAGTGCGCCGTCTCGCGGTGGTGGGCTTCCTCGGGGCCTTCGTCGCGCTGGCGCTGCTGCCGATCTTCGGCACGGATTTCGGCAAGGGCGCGGTGCGCTGGTATTCCTTCGGCTTTGCCTCGGTTCAGCCGTCGGAGTTCCTCAAGCCCGGCTTTGTCGTGGTCGCCGCCTGGTTCATGGCCGCCGGGATGGAGCCGTCGGGCCCTCCGGGCCGGCTGTGGTCCTTTGCACTGGCCTTCACCATCGTCATGTTCCTTGCGCTGCAGCCCGACTTCGGGCAGGCGGCGCTGGTGCTGTTTTCGTGGGGCGTGATGTATTTCGTCGGCGGCGCGCCGATGGTGCTGCTTCTCGGCCTCGCCGGCGCGGTCGTCGCCGGCGGCACGCTGGCCTATAACAGCTCCGAACACTTCGCTCGCCGCATCGACGGCTTCCTTGCCGCCGAGGTCGACCCCAACACCCAGCTCGGCTACGCCACCAACGCGATCCGCGAAGGCGGCTTCTTCGGCGTCGGCGTCGGCGAGGGCCAGGTGAAGTGGTCGCTGCCCGACGCGCATACCGACTTCATCATCGCTGTGGCCGCCGAGGAATACGGGCTGATCTGCGTGATCGCGATCATCCTCCTCTATGCGACCATCGTCGTCCGCTCCCTGCTGCGGCTGATGAAAGAGCGCGACACCTTCATCCGGCTCGCCGGGACCGGCCTTGCTTGCGCTTTCGGCGTGCAGGCGATGATCAACATGGGCGTGGCGGTCCGGCTGCTGCCGGCCAAGGGCATGACGCTGCCCTTCGTGAGCTATGGCGGCTCCTCTGTGATCGCCTCCGGCATCGCGCTGGGCATGCTGCTGGCCTTCACCCGCACCCGTCCGCAAGGCGGCATCGGCGACATCCTGTTGCGGCGGAGCCGCTGATGGCGGGACCGCTTCTCGTGATCGCCGCCGGCGGCACCGGCGGGCACATGTTCCCCGCCCAGGCGCTGGCCGAGCTGATGCTGACCCGCGGCTGGCGGGTGAAGCTGTCCACCGATGCGCGCGGTGCACGCTACACCCAAGGTTTTCCGCGCGCGGTCGAGATCGAGCAGGTCGGTTCGGCCACCTTCGCGCGCGGCGGGCTGACGGCCAAGGCGCTTGCGCCGATCAGGATCGGTGGCGGCGTGGCCGCGGCGGTGAGCCGGATGATGCGCGACCGCCCGGCCATGGTGGTGGGTTTCGGCGGCTACCCGTCGATCCCGGCGCTCTCGGCCGCGACCATGCTGGGCCTGCCGCGCATGATCCACGAGCAGAACGGCGTGCTGGGCCGTGTCAACGCGCTGTTCGCGCGCCGTGTCCACGCTGTGGCCTGCGGCACCTGGCCGACCGAACTGCCGCAGGGCGTCGAGGCGATCCATACCGGCAACCCGGTACGCAGTGCGGTGATCGAGCGCGCCGGTGCGGCCTATATCCCGCCGGGCGATTACCCGATGTCGGTGCTGGTGATCGGCGGCAGCCAGGGGGCGCGGATCCTCAGCGATGTCGTGCCGCCGGCGATCGCGAACCTGCCGGGCGAGTTGCGTCGCCGAGTCCGGGTCAGCCATCAGGCCCGCGAAGAGGACGTCCAGCGCGTCTCGACCTATTACGCGGACGAGGGCATCGACGCCGACGTCCAGACCTTTTTCGCCGACGTGCCGACCCGAATGAGCGAGGCGCAGCTGGTGATCTGCCGTTCCGGCGCCTCGACCGTCGCCGATCTGAGTGTGATCGGACGCCCCGCGATTCTCGTGCCCTATGCCGCCGCCGCCGCCGATCATCAGACGGCGAACGCGCGGGGGCTTGTCGAAGCGGGCGCGGCGATCATGTTCCCGGAGAGCCGGTTTCACGTCGAAGCGCTGTCCGAGCAGGTGGCGCGGGTTCTGAGCGACGGCGAGGGCGCGATGCGTATGGCGCATGCGGCGCGCTCGGTCGGAGTGGCGGACGCGGCGGAGCGGCTTGCGGGGGTTGTCGAACGCCTCGCGGATGAACAGAAGGGCACGAATTCTTGATGGACGGGACACAGGTCATGAACGCTGCGACGAAATTGCCGCTCGATGTCGGACCGATCCACTTCGTCGGCATCGGGGGTATCGGCATGTCCGGTATCGCCGAGGTGCTGCTCAACCAAGGCTACACGATCCAAGGCTCGGATCTGAAAGGCTCGAAGATCACCGAGCGGCTCGAAGGGCTGGGCGCACGGGTCTTCATTGGCCAGTCAGGCGAGAACCTCGACGGCGCGCAGGTGGTGGTGATCTCCTCGGCGATCAAGCCGGGTAATCCAGAGCTCGACGAGGCGCGCCGCCGCGGTCTGCCCGTCGTGCGCCGGGCCGAGATGCTGGCCGAGCTGATGCGGCTGCGCTCGAACGTCGCCGTCGGTGGCACCCATGGCAAGACGACCACGACCACCATGGTGGCAACGCTGCTCGACGCCGGCCATTTCGACCCCACCGTGGTCAATGGCGGCATCATCCACGCCTATGGCTCCAACGCCCGGATGGGGCAGGGCGAGTGGATGGTGGTCGAGGCCGACGAGAGCGACGGCACCTTCAACCGGCTGCCCGCGACGATCGCCATCGTTACCAATATCGACCCCGAGCACATGGATCACTGGGGCTCGATCGAGGGGCTCCGGAAAGGTTTCCTCGACTTCGTCTCGAACATCCCGTTCTACGGGCTCGCGGTCTGCTGCACCGACCACCCCGAGGTGCAGGCGCTGGTCGGCAAGATCACCGACCGCCGTGTCACCACCTTCGGCTTCAACGCGCAGGCCGATGTGCGCGCCGCCAACCTGACCTACAATGCCGGCGTCGCGCATTTCGATATCGTGCTGCGGGCCGAGGACATGGTGATCGAGGGCTGCACCCTGCCGATGCCGGGCGACCACAACGTGTCGAATGCCCTGGCCGCGGTCGCCGTGGCCCGTCATCTGGGGATGAAGCGCGAAGAGATCCGCGCCGCGCTCGCCGCCTTCGGCGGGGTCAACCGCCGCTTCACCAAGGTGGGCGAGTGGAACGGCGTCGCGATCATCGACGATTACGGCCATCATCCGGTCGAGATTGCCGCCGTCCTGCGCGCGGCCCGACAGGCCAGCGAGGGGCGTGTGATCGCCGTGCACCAGCCGCACCGCTACACACGGCTCGCCTCGCTGTTCGAGGATTTCTGCACCTGTTTCAACGATGCCGACGTGGTCGGGATCTCCGACATCTACGCCGCCGGTGAACAGCCGATCGACGGGGCGGGGCGCGACGACCTCGTCGCCGGGCTGATCCGGCACGGCCACCGCCATGCCAGCGCCGTCACCTCCGAGGAGGATCTGGCGCGGCTGGTGCGCGAGCAGGCGCGGCCGGGCGACATCGTGGTCTGCCTCGGCGCCGGCACGATCAGCGCCTGGGCCGGGGCGCTGCCCGCAAGACTGGAGCAGGGCGGGTGAGCGGCGCGCAGCTCTGGCCGCTGGCGATGGCAGCACTCTGGCTGATCGCGGCCAATATTCTGGCGATGCGGCCGGCGCAGGACGGCCGCCATGGTCGCAGCGCCGCTCTGGTGGCGACCGGCGTGCCATTGCTCGGCTGGACGACCTTCGCACTGGGCCCGGTCGCGGGCGTGGCGCTGTTCGCTCTGGGTGCCGCGATGCTGCGCTGGCGGCTGACGACGGAGCGGGCATGATGGCGGCGCTTCCCGAAGTGCGTGGACGGCTGACGCCGGACCGGCCGCTGGCCGACCTGACTTGGCTGCGCGTCGGTGGCCCGGCCGACTGGCTGTTCCAGCCGGCCGATCGCGAGGATCTCGCGGCCTTTCTGCGCGATCTCGACCCTTCGGTTCCGGTCTTCCCGATGGGAGTCGGCTCCAACCTGATCGTCCGCGACGGCGGGGTGCGGGGCGTGGTGATCCGGCTCGGCCGCGGCTTCAACGGGATCGAGATCGCAGCGGATGGTACCATCACCGCGGGCGCCGCCGCGCTCGACGCGCATGTCGCGCGCAAGGCTGCTGCTGCGGGGCGCGATCTCACCTTCCTGCGCACCATTCCCGGTGCGATCGGTGGCGCGGTGCGCATGAATGCAGGCTGCTACGGCGCCTATGTCGCCGACGCGCTTCGCGAGGTGACGGTGATTCACCGCGACGGCCGCGAAGAGGTGCTGCCGGCCTCCGCGCTGGAGCTGGCCTACCGTTCCAGCCATCTGCCCGAGGGGGCGGTGATCGTCGAGGCGGTGTTCGACGCGCCCAAAGGCGAGCCGGAGGCGCTCGAGGCGCGGATGGCCGAGCAGATCGAGCGGCGCGATGCCAGCCAGCCGACCAAGGACCGCACCGCCGGATCGACCTTCCGCAATCCAGCAGGATTGTCATCAACCGGGCGGGCCGATGACAGCCACGAGCTCAAGGCGTGGAAGGTGATCGAGGATGCCGGTCTGCGCGGCGCCCGGTTGGGCGGCGCGGTGATGAACGACAAGCATCCGAACTTCCTCACTAATTCCGGTGACGCTACAGCGGCCGAGTTGGAGGGGCTGGGCGAGCGGGTCCGGAAAAGGGTTTACGATCATTCCGGCCTGACGCTAGAATGGGAAATCATGCGGATCGGCGATCCGGCCGCGTGACAAGCGAATAACGAGACCCTCGCGAAGCGGGGGAGGTCCGTAATGGGCCGAAACAATGACGCGTCGGTCAGCGGCGCGCGAATGGGGCAGTTTGGGAATGTCGAGCGGGACACATCCCAAGGTCGTCGTATTGATGGGCGGACCCTCGGCCGAGCGCGAGGTGTCGCTGTCGAGCGGGCGCGAATGCGCGACGGCCTTGCGGCAGGCGGGTTACGAGGTGATCGAGGTCGATGCCGGCCCCGACCTGCCCGCGCAACTGCGCCAGCACGCCCCCGACGTCGTCTTCAACGCGCTGCATGGCCGGCGTGGCGAGGATGGCTGCGTCCAGGGCCTGCTGGAATGGCTGGGCGTTCCCTATACCCATTCCGGCGTGCTGGCCTCGGCATTGGCCATGGACAAGGAAGCGACCAAGGCCGCCTTCCGCGCCGAGGGCCTGCCGGTCGCCGAGAGCCGACTGGCCACCAAGGCCGAGGTCATGGCCGCGCATGTCATGCCGCCGCCCTATGTGGTGAAGCCCTACAACGAGGGCTCCAGCGTCGGGGTCTATATCGTGCCCGAGGGCACGAACCAGCCGCCGACGCTCTCCGACGACATGCCCGAGATCGTGATGGTCGAGGCCTTCCTGCCGGGACGCGAGCTGACCACCACCGTGATGGGCGAGCGCGCGCTCACCGTGACCGACATCGTGACGAGCGGCTGGTACGACTACGACGCCAAGTACAAGACCGGCGGCTCGCGCCACGTCGTGCCTGCCGAGATCCCCTCCGAGATATTCGAAGCCTGCCTCGACTACGCGTTGCGGGCGCATCGCGCGCTTGGCTGCCGCGGGCTCACACGGACCGATTTCCGCTGGGACGAGACTAAAGGGCTCGACGGGCTGGTGCTGCTCGAGACCAACACCCAGCCCGGCATGACCCCGACCTCGCTCGCGCCCGAGCAGGCGGCGAAGGTCGGGATCAGCTTTCCGGATCTGTGCCGCTGGCTGGTGGAGGACGCCTCGTGCGACCGCTGAACCGCCTGTTCCGCCGTCCCCCCGCCCACGGCGTGCGCCGCGACCCGGCGCCGACCCGCTGGGGCTATCGCTACCAGCGGCTGATGCTCACCCCGGCCTTCCGGATCGGGATGCGCTTCGGCCTGCCGGCGCTGTTCGTCGCGTTGATCGGCGGCATCTGGTTCGGCCAGGCCGACAACCGCACGGCTTTTGCCGCCCAGGTCGACCGGGTCAAGGCGATGGTGCAGCAGCGCCCCGAATTCATGGTCGGCGCCGTCGAGATCGAAGGCGCCGAGCCGGCGCTCGCCGCCGCGATCAAGGCCTTTCTCCCCGAGACCATGCCGGTGTCCTCCTTCGACCTCGACCTGCCCGAGATCCGCACCCGGATCCGCGAGTTGACGGCGGTGGCGGACGCGACGGTGCGGGTGCGCCCGGGCGGCACGCTCGAGATCGTGGTGACCCAGCGGGTGCCGGTCGCGGTCTGGCGCTATGTCGACGGGCTGCGGCTGGTCGACGCCGAGGGCGTGATGACCGGCATGATCGCGCAGCGTTCCGACCGCTCCGACCTGCCGCTGATCGCGGGCGACGGTGCCCGCGAAAAGATCGACGAGGCGCTGGCGCTCTTCGCCGCCGCCGCACCGGTGGCGCCGCGAATCCGTGGTCTGGTGCGGATGGGTGAGCGGCGCTGGGATCTGGTGCTCGACCGCGACCAGCGCATCCTGCTGCCCGCCGAGGACCCGGTCCCGGCGCTGGAGCGGGTGATGGCGCTTGATGAGGCAGAGGACATGCTCGACCGCGATATCGCGGCGGTCGACGTCCGAAATGAGGATCGGCCGACCATAAGGCTGACCGAGCAGGCACTGGTGCGGCTCCGCCGCGTCAGCGAGAACAATTAACGATTACGGAGCGGGGACGGACAGATGGGGCAGCTCTACCAGACGCAGCGGGCAATGCGGCACATGCGCAAGGCGGCGATGCAACGGGGCGTTATCGCCATTCTTGACGTCGGCACGTCCAAGATCGCCTGTCTGGTGCTGCGTTTCGACGGTGATGCCCCGGCGCTCGAGGGCGTGGGCTCCATGGCCGGTCAGTCCAATTTCCGCATCATCGGCGCCGCCACCACCCGCTCGCGCGGCGTGTCTTTCGGAGAGGTCGCGGCGATGGCCGAGACCGAGCGCGCGATCCGCACGGCGGTGCAGGCGGCTCAGAAGATGGCCGGGGTCCGGGTCGACCACGTAATCGCCACGCTGTCGGGGGCGCGGCCGCGCAGCTATGGGCTCGACGGCGAGGTCGAGATCGAGGCCGGGCAGGTCACCGAGGGCGATATCGGCCGGGTGCTCGCGGCCTGCGAGATGCCCGATTACGGCGATGGCCGCGAGGTGCTGCACGCCCAGCCGGTGAACTTCGCGCTCGACCACCGCTCGGGTCTAGCCGATCCGCGCGGCCAGATCGGCCAGCGGCTGACCACCGACATGCACCTGCTCACGGTTGACGCGACCGCGATCGAGAACCTGCTCTACTGCATCAAGCGCTGCGATCTCGAAGTCGCGGGTCTGGCGTCCTCGGCCTACGTGTCGGGGATCTCCTCGCTGGTCGAAGACGAGCAGGAGCTGGGCGCTGCCTGCATCGACATGGGCGGCGGCTCGACCGGCATCTCGGTCTTCATCCGCAAGCACATGATCTACGCCGATTCGGTGCGGATGGGCGGCGATCACGTCACCTCGGACATCTCCATGGGCCTGCAGGTGCCGATGGCCACCGCCGAGCGGATCAAGACCTTCTATGGCGGCGTCGTCGCCACCGGCATGGACGACCGCGAGATGATCGAGATCGGTGGCGATACCGGCGACTGGGAGCATGACCGCCGCACCGTCAGCCGGGCCGAGCTGATCGGCATCATGCGGCCCCGCGTCGAGGAGATCCTCGAGGAGGTGCGCCAGCGGCTCGACGCGGCGGGCTTCGAACATCTGCCCTCCCAGCAGATCGTGCTCACCGGCGGCGGCAGCCAGATCCCCGGCCTCGACGGGCTGGCGACGCGGATCCTCGGCCAGCAGGTCCGGCTCGGCCGGCCGCTCAGGGTGCAGGGGCTGCCGCAGGCGGCCACCGGGCCGGCCTTCGCGGGCTCGGTCGGACTGTGCCTCTTCGCCGCGCATCCGCAGGACGAATGGTGGGATTTCGACGTGCCCGCCGAGAAACACCCGGCGCGCTCCTTCAAGCGTGCCTTCAAGTGGTTCAAGGACAACTGGTGATCCGGCAAGATGTCGCTTACCAGCCCGAAAGGCCGGGAATCGACGCTGCGGAAGGCGCCGAAAATAAGTAAGAACGCCCGAGTTTCCCCGTGACGCTGCGCGCGCGCGCGGGTAGTTTGGCCGAATAGTGGCAAAAACGCCCGGCGGGACGGGCCAGATTCAGGACAGGCAGACAGCGATGGCACTCAACCTCTCTCTGCCGGGGCAGGAAGATCTCAAGCCCCGGATCACCGTCTTCGGCGTGGGCGGCGCTGGTGGCAACGCGGTCAACAACATGATCGAGAAGGAACTCGACGGGGTCGAGTTCGTGGTCGCCAACACCGACGCGCAGGCGCTGCAGCAGTCGCGCGCCCACTCCAAGATCCAGATGGGCGTGAAGGTCACCGAGGGCCTCGGCGCCGGGGCCCGGCCGACCGTCGGCGCCGCCGCGGCCGAGGAATCGATCGAGGAGATCGTCGACCACCTCGCGGGCGCGCATATGTGCTTCATCACCGCCGGCATGGGCGGCGGCACCGGCACCGGTGCGGCGCCGATCATCGCCCAGGCTGCGCGCGAGCTCGGCGTGCTGACCGTCGGTGTCGTCACCAAGCCGTTCCAGTTCGAGGGCGGCAAGCGCATGAAGCAGGCCGAGGCCGGCGTCGAGGCGCTGCAGAAGGTGGTCGACACCCTGATCATCATTCCGAACCAGAACCTGTTCCGGCTCGCCAACGAGAACACCACCTTCACCGAGGCCTTCGCGCTCGCCGACGACGTGCTCTACCAGGGTGTGAAGGGCGTGACCGACCTGATGGTGCGGCCGGGCCTGATCAACCTCGACTTCGCCGACGTGCGCGCGGTGATGGACGAGATGGGCAAGGCGATGATGGGCACCGGCGAAGCCGATGGCGAAGATCGCGCCGTGCAGGCCGCCGAGAAGGCGATCGCCAACCCGCTGCTGGACGAGATCAGCCTCGAGGGCGCGCGCGGCGTGCTCATCAACATCACCGGCGGCTACGACCTCACCCTGTTCGAACTGGACGAAGCGGCGAACAAGATCCGCGAAAAGGTGGATCCCGAGGCCAACATCATCGTCGGCTCGACGCTCGACACCGGCATGGAAGGCCGGATGCGCGTCTCGGTGGTCGCCACCGGCATCGACGCGATGGTCAAGCCCGAGGAAGTGCCGGTGCCGCGCCGCAAGATGAGCGAACCGCTGCGCGAGCGCGTCTCGGCCGAGGAAGAGGCGCCCGCCGCCCCGGTGCCGCCGCGCCGCGAAGCGCCGCAGCAGCCCGCCCGCGCTCAGGCCCCGGCGCCGCGCCGCGAGGCCCAGCCGCAGGCGCGCCGCGAGCCCGAGCCTACCTATGAGCAGGAAGAGGACTACTCCGAGGGCTTCGACACCCGTCGTCCTGCCCCGCGCGAGGAGAGCCGCTTCCAGCCGCAGCGCGACGACGACCTGCCGCCGCCGGCCTACGAGCCGCGCCGTGAGGCGCCGCAGGCCGAGCCCGAGAGCTTCGTGGCGCCCGCGCCGCGTCAGGGCGGCAACTCCGCTGGCGACATGGCGCGTCTGCGCGCCGCTTCGCAGGGCCAGCCGCGTCAGGCTCAGCCCGAGATGCCGCGCGCCGAGCCGCGCAGCCCGGCCGCTCCGGCCCGCGCCTCCGAGGCCGACCGCCAGCAGCAGCCGCGCTTCGGCATCAACTCGCTGATCAACCGGATGACCGGCCAGGGCGAGGCGGGTGCCGCTCAGGCGCCGCAACCGCGTCAGCAGCCGCAGGCCCAGCGTCCGCAGCCGCAGCAGCCTTCCGGTCCGCGCCAAGCGCCGAACTGGTCGGATGACGGCGAGACCGATCCCGAGCAGGAGCGCATCGAGATCCCGGCCTTCCTGCGCCGTCAGGCGAACTGAACCCAACGCATAGCCGTTATGCGTGAAAAGGGCCGCCCTTCGGGGCGGCCCTTTGTTTTTGCTTGCCAAATCGCCGCCGATGCGGGCTCGGGGTCACATGTTTCACGCTGTCGCAAAGAGTGAATTGTGACCATCGCCATAAGGACTTAGGTCACGGGCAACGAAATCCGAAATGGATCCGGGCAGAAAGACGTGCAGACGACGATGATCACCAAAACCGGCTTTGCCGGTACAGGCCTCCATTCGGGGCGTCCGGTGCGGCTCTCGCTGCAGCCGGCTCCGGCGGATCATGGCATCGTCTTCCGCCGTGTCGACGTGACCGATCGCGACGCGATCCTGCCCGCCCGCTGGGACCATGTGGAGATCTCCCCGCTCAACACCCGGCTGGTCAACGCGGCCGGCGTGTCGGTGTCGACCATCGAGCATCTGATGGCGGCGCTGGTCGGTTGCGGCGTGCATAATGCGCTGATCGAGATCGACGGACCCGAAGTGCCGATCCTCGATGGCAGCGCCGCGGGATTTGCTCGTGCGATCCTCGCCGCCGGTCTGCGCCGGCTCGACGCGCCGCTCCGCGCGATCGAGGTGCTGAGCCCCGTCGAGGTAGAGCAGGGCGCCGCGCTGGCGCGACTGCGGCCGCAGCGCGCCGACGAGCCCGCCGGATTGCAGATCGATTTCGAGATCGATTTCCCGGATCCGGCGATCGGCCATCAGAGCCGGACGCTCGACATGGCCAACGGTGCCTTCCTGCGTGAGTTGTGCGACAGCCGCACCTTCTGCCGCCTCGCCGATGTCGAGGCGATGCAGGCGCAGGGATTGGCTCTGGGCGGCACCTATGACAACGCCGTGGTGGTCGATGGCGCGCGCGTGCTCAGCCCGGGCGGGCTGCGGCATCCCGATGAGGCGGTGCGGCACAAAATGCTCGATGCGCTGGGTGATCTGGGCACAGCCGGGTTGCCGATCCTCGGTGTCTATGAGGGCCGCCGGGCCGGCCATGCGATGACCAACCGGCTGCTGCGCGCGCTCTTCGCGCGTCCCGACGCCTGGCGCGTCGTGACTTGCGACGCGGCGCTTGCCGATCGCCTGCCGGGCAGCCGCCTGAAGCCGGCGGACTTCGCCGCAGTGGCCTGAGGCCTGCGGCGGGACGGCTTCGGGAAAAGCCATTTTGCCCCCGATTTTTTCATGCTAGACCGAGGCCTGAGCGGCCCCGGTACGGGGCGTGAACGGGGCGTGGACCCCGGGATGGGCAGATGACCGACAGGATGCAGGACGCGCGGATGGCAGGCAGCGGAACACGGGCCGGCTTGGGCCTGATACTGGCCCTCGGACTCTTGGCCGGCTGCGGCAGCCCCAGCGACCGGCTGGAGCGCGGCGCGCTCGAGGAGCTCAGCGCCATCGAGATCTACCAGCAGGGCGAGGCCAGCCTCGAAGGCGGCGCCGCCGACGACGCGGCCTTCTATTTCGGTGAGATCGAGCGGCTTTATCCCTATTCCGAATGGGCCAAGCGCGGTCTGATCATGCAGGCCTTCGCCCATCACAAGGACCGGGCCTATGACGAGAGCCGCGCCAGCGCGCAGCGCTATCTCGACTTCTACCCGACCGCCGAGGATGCGGCCTATGCGCAGTACCTGCTGGCGCTGAGCTATTACGACCAGATCGACGACATCGGCCGTGACCAGGGGCTGACCTTCCAGGCGCTGCAAGCGCTGCGCGCGGTGATCGAGCAGTATCCCGACAGCAGCTATGCCGCCGAGGCCAAGCTCAAATTCGACCTCGCCTTCGATCACCTTGCCGGCAAGGAGATGGAGATCGGTCGCTACTACCTCAAGCGCGGTCATTACGCCGCCGCCGCCCGGCGTTTCCGCGTCGTCGTCGAGGATTTCCAGACCACCACCCATACCGCCGAGGCGCTGCACCGGCTGGTCGAGTCCTATCTCTCGCTCGGGCTGGTGCAGGAGGCGCAGACCGCCGGCGCGATCTTGGGCTACAACTACCGCGGCACCGACTGGTACCGCGACAGCTATGCCCTGCTGACCGGGCGGGGCCTGCCGGTGGAGGCCGCGGGCGACAACTGGCTCGCCACGATCTACCGCCAGCTGGTGCGCGGTGAATGGATCTGAGATGCGCGCGCTGACGTTGGCTCCGGGGGGATAAGCCTATGCTGCGCGCGCTCGACATTCGCGACATGCTGATCATCGACCGGCTGGAGCTCGAGTTCCAGCCCGGCCTCAACGTCCTCACCGGCGAGACCGGCGCAGGCAAGTCGATCCTTCTCGATTCGCTGGGTTTCGTTCTGGGCTGGCGTGGCCGGGCCGAGCTGGTGCGCGCAGGCGCGAGCCAAGGCGAGGTCACGGCGGTGTTCGAGGTCGGACCGGATCATCCCGCCCGCGCGGTGCTGGCGGAGGCCGGGATCGAGGCCGAGGGCGAACTCATCCTGCGTCGGGTCAACACCGAGGGCGGCCGCAAGACCGCATGGGTCAATGATCGCCGGGTGTCGGGCGAGGTGCTGCGCGCCCTGTCCGACGAGTTGCTGGAACTGCACGGCCAGCATGACGACCGGGGCCTTCTGGATCCGCGCGGCCATCGTCTGATGCTAGACGATTTCGCCGGGGCCGAGCCGCTGATCGCCGCGACCCGTGCTGCCTGGGCCGCGCGGCGCACCGCACGCCGGGCACTCGACGCCGCCGCAGAGCAGGTCGCCGCCCTTCGCGCCGAAGAGGAATATCTGCGCCATGCCGTGGCCGAGCTCGATGCGCTCGACCCGCAACCGGGCGAGGAAGCGGAGCTCGACACGCTGCGTCGTCGGATGCAGGGCGCGGAGAGGGTGCGCGGCGACATGGCGCGCGCCCATCAGGTGATCGCCGGCGAAGGGGCCGAAGGGCTGGTGGCGGATGCGCTGCGCTGGCTCGACGGCGCTGTCGAGGCCGCCGAGGGACGGCTCGATCCGGCGATCGAGGCGCTCACCCGCGCGCTCGACGCGCTCGGCGAAGCCGAGACCGGCGTGCGTGACGCGCTCGACGCGATGGAGGTCGATCCGCGCGCGCTCGAGACGGCCGAGGAGCGGCTCTTCGCGCTGCGTGGCCTCGCGCGCAAGCACGAGGTCATGCCCGACGAGCTGCCGGAATTCGCCGAAACCCTGCGCGCCCGGCTGCGCGCGCTCGACGCCTCCGAAGGCGACATGGCCGATCTCGAGGCGGCGGTGCGCGCGGCCGATGCGGCCTATGATGCGGCCGCCGCCGAGCTGACCGCCCGCCGCGTCGAGGCGGGCGGGCGCCTGGCGCGCGCGATGGCCGAGGAACTGGCCCCGCTCAAGCTCGACCGCGCCGTCTTCGAAGTCGACGTTGCCCCCACCGATCCCGGCCCCGAGGGCCGCGACGAAGTTAGCTTTCGGGTCGCCACCAACCCGGGCGCGCCCTCCGGGCCGCTGTCGCGCATCGCTTCGGGCGGTGAATTGTCGCGCTTCCTGCTGGCGCTGAAGGTCTGCCTGACCGGCGACAATGCCGGCAAGACGCTGATCTTCGACGAGATCGACCGCGGTCTGGGCGGGGCCACGGCCAACGCCGTGGGACGACGGCTGTCGCGGTTGGCCTCGGGAGCGCAGGTTCTGGTGGTGACGCATTCGCCGCAGGTCGCGGCGCTCGGCGCCCATCACTGGCGGGTCGAGAAATCCGTCAGCACCGGTCCCACCGGTGAAATGACGACCTCGCGGGTCGTCCCGCTCGACGAGCCGGCGCGGATCGACGAGATCGCGCGGATGCTCGCGGGCGACACCGTGACCGATGCCGCACGCGGCGCGGCGCGTGTCCTGCTGGGGGATGCCGACGCGGCCTGAGGCGGCGCTCGACGGTAATAGGGCGATGCGTCGGCGGGGGATTCCCGAAACCGTCACATCGCCCGAATACGGCATTGCCCGGCCGGACGGGTAGAAATGGGATCCTGCCGATTACGGCTCCTCACCGCATCTCGGCCAATGCATGTCCGCGCGAAGCGTGCGGAATTAATCGAGGGTCGCTAATGTCTCAGGTCAATGAGACGATCCTAGCCGGTTCCTGCCCTTTTTATCATACCCCGTTCGGTTAGGATGGCCGAAAAAACGGGCAGGCCTCGTATGCGGCGTCGCCCGAAGGCGACCGTTCGGCTTCTCCTTTTGGGCGCAGCCCCCTAGAAGCGAAACGGAAATGGCGGGGTACAGGCCGGCATGAGCGGCATGGAAGACGATCAGAAGGAGCGGCTGAGCGCGCGTCTGGGCCGGTCCTGGCGCGGAGGCTGGGCCTTGCTGCGCAGCCACGGGCCGAGCCAGGTGCAGTTCTGGTTCATCGCCCTGGCGCTGGGTGGGGCCTCTGGCTTGGCCGCCATCGGCTTCCGCGCCGGGATCGAATGGCTGCAGGCCGCGCTCTACGGCACCGACGACGTCGCCATGCTGCACAGCTTCGCCGCCTCGCTGCCCTGGTACTGGCTCTTGGGGCTGCCGGTCGCGGGGGGCCTCGTCGTCGGCCTGCTGCTCGACCGCTTCACCGAGGACGGTCGCGTGCGTTCGGTGGCCGAGGTGATCGAGGGGGCCGCGCTGCGCGAGGGACGGGTCGAGCGCAAGCGCGGGCTGATCTCGGCGCTGGCTTCGATGATCACCTTGTCCACGGGTGGCTCCACCGGCCGCGAAGGGCCGGTCGTGCATCTGGCCTCGGTCTTCGCCACCTATGTCTCGAGCTGGATCCGGGCAGACGGGATCACCGGGCGCGACCTTCTGGGCTGCGCCGTCGCGGCGGCGGTCTCGGCGAGCTTCAACGCCCCCATCGCCGGTGCGCTCTTCGCGCTCGAGGTAGTGCTGCGGCATTTCGCGGTGCACGCCTTCGCACCGATCGTCATCGCCAGCGTCGCCGGAACGGTGCTGAGCCGGCTGATCTGGGGCGACGTCACCGAGTTCGTGCTGCCGGACAAGAACGCGCTGGCCTTCTATGTCGAACTGCCCGCCTTCATGTTGTTGGGCCTGCTATGCGGCCTCGTCGCTGTCGTCCAGATGCGAGCGATCTTCTGGGCCGACGATCTCGGTAACGCCGTCCAGGAGCGGCTGTCGCTGCCGCGCCGGCTGCGCCCGGCGGCGACCGGACTGATCCTCGGGCTGATCGCGATCTTCTTTCCGCACATCATCGGAGTCGGCTACGAGACCACCTCGGCGGCGCTGCAGGGCAACATCGCCTTCGACCTCGCCGTGATCTTCGTGGTGATCAAGGTGGCGGCGGTGGCGATCACGATGGCCGGACGGATGGGCGGCGGGGTGTTCTCGCCGTCGCTGATGATCGGGGCGCTCACCGGCTTGGCCTTCGGGACCGTGGCCACGGGCATCGCCCCGGAGTTCTCGGGCGAGGGGACGCTCTACGCGCTGGCAGGTATGGGGGCGGTGGCGGCGGCCGTGCTGGGCGCGCCGATCTCGACCACGCTGATCGTGTTCGAACTGACGGGTGACTGGCAGACCGGCCTCGCGGTGATGGTGGCGGTGTCGCTGTCCTCGGCGTTGGCCTCGCGGCTGGTCCACCGGTCGTTCTTCCTGACCCAGCTGGAGCGGCGCGGCGTGCATCTCGCGGCCGGGCCGCAGGCCTGGCTCGCCGGGACGATCCGGGTCGAGACGGTGATGCGCGCACAAGGCGCGCCGCGGGCCGCGCCCGACGACGCCTGCGCCGAGATGATTGCCGAGGGCGTCTTCATTCAATCCGGGGCGACGCTCGAAGAGGCGATGCCGCTCTTCGAGACGGTGCAGCGCCCCTTCGTGCCAGTGGTCCGTTTCGGCCCCGGCGACGCCGCGCCGGAGCTGTGGGGGGCTCTGTTCCAGGTCGATGCACTGCGCGCGGTCAACCGCGCGCTGACGCGGATGGCCGCCGAGGAGCACTCCTGAGACAGGCGGTCAGACCTGCTCGACCGCGACCTTGTTCTTGTAGAAGGCGAGGCAGTCCTTGATCTGCTCCATGCCGTCCTTGGGCTCCTCGTAGGACCAGACCGCGTCCTCGATCGCACCGCTCTTGGCGATGATGTTGAAATAGCGCGCATCGCCCTTCCATGGGCAGTGCGAGCGGGTCTTGGACGGCTCGAGGAAGGCCATGGCGATGTCCTCGCGCGGGAAGTAGATCACCGGCGGGTAGTCGCCCTCGACCAGCTCGAGTGCTCGGCTGCTTTCGCCCAGAACCGCACCGCCCGCGCGCACCACCCAGGTGCCCTCGGCGGGGCGGATCGTGATGTGATCGCTCATCTCGTCATGCTCCCTGTGGATGGCCCGCCGTCACAGCGGCGCGCAGGCGGCTTCGAGCCATTCCCGCGCCGCGCCGTCGAGGCGCGGGGCGATTTTCGCGACTGTAGCGGCGTGGTAGGTGTCGATCCAGTCCCGCTCGACGGCCGAGAGCATCTCCGCGACGATCAGTCGCCGCTCCAAGGGCACGTAGGTGAGCGTCTCGAACTCGTACATCTCGCGATCATCGGCGCCGGGCAGGGCGGCGGCCGTTCGGGTGACGATCAGGTTCTCGATCCGGATGCCGAAGGCCCCCTCGCGGTAGTAGCCCGGCTCGTTCGACAGGATCATGCCCGGCTCGAGCACGGTGTCAGAGGCCCGCGAGATCCGCTGCGGCCCTTCATGGACCGAAAGGAACGCGCCGACGCCGTGGCCGGTGCCGTGGTCGTAATCGAGCCCGGCGGTCCAGAGCGGGAAACGCGCCAGCGCGTCGAGGTCGCGCCCCGCGAGCCCCTTGGGAAAGCGCGCCCGGCTCAGCGCGATCATCCCCTGCAAGACGCGGGTATAGCATTCGGCGGCGTCCTCGGGGGGCGTGCCGATGGCGATGGTTCGGGTGATGTCGGTGGTGCCGTCGAGATACTGCCCGCCCGAATCCACGAGCAGCAGCTCGCCCGTCCGCACGTCGCGGTCGGTCTCCTCGGTGACGCGGTAATGGGTGATCGCCCCATGCTCGCCCGCGCCGGCGATGGTTTCGAAGCTGATACCGTGCAGCGCGTTCGTGTCACGCCGGAAGCCTTCGAGCGCGGTGACCACGCCGATTTCGGTCAGGCGGTGGCCGGGATCGTTGGCAAGGCTCTCGGCCTCTTCTTCCAGCCAGTGCAGGAAGCGGCAGACTGCCGCACCATCGCGCAGATGCGCTTCGCGGGCGCCGGCGATCTCGGCTTCGTTCTTGCGCGCCTTGGGCAGGATGCAGGGATCCTCGGCCTCGGCGATATGGGTTTCCCAGCCCTTGAGCGTCGTCTCGACGATGGAGGGCACGGATTTCGGGTCGAGCCGCACCGGCCCCGACAACTGGCCCAGCGCCCCGAGAAAGGCGTCGATGTCGAGCACGTCGACATCCGGCCCGAGATGGTCGCGCAGCTCACCCGCCTTGCCCTTCGGGCAGAACAGCTCGCAGCGGCCGGTGTCGTCGAGGATCGCGAAGCTCAGCGGCACCGGAGTGCAGGGCACGTCGGCGCCGCGGATGTTGAGCAGCCAGGCGATCGAGTCGGGCAGGGTGAGGACCACGCATTTCTGGCCCGCCTCGCGCAAGACAGCGGCAATCTCGGCGCGCTTCTCGGCATGGCTCCGGCCGGCGAACTCCTCGGGCCACGCAAAGAAGGGCGCGGGCGGCGGCGCCGGACGGTCTTCCCAGATCGCATCGACGAGGTTGTCATGCGCCTTGAGGCCGATGCCCTTGGGCTGCAGCCGGTCATGCAGGGCCCGGATTTCCTCTGGCGTGTGCAGCCAGGCGTCGTAGCCCACCGTGCCGCCCTCGGGCAGCGCCGCGATCAGCCAGTCGGCGAGCTTGGTCGCGGGCCAGTCGACGGCGGTGAAGTCGGGGGCGACCTGCGTTTTGATCTGGATCTTGTAGCGGCCGTCGATGAAGACGCCGGCCCGGTCCTGCAGGATGGCGGCGAAGCCGGCCGAGCCGGTGAAGCCTGTGAGCCAGGCGAGCCGCTCGTCGCGCGCGCGCACGTTCTCGCCGCGCCAGGTATCGCCGCGCGGCACGATCCAGCCGTCGAGGCCCACGGCTTCCAGGCGCTCGCGCAGCTTGGCGAGCCGGGGCGGCCCCTGTTCGGGGCGGGCGGTGGTGGCGAAGTTCTGGTACATCAGACGACCCTGTTTATTCCGAGGACGCGGGCCCGCTTGCGCGGATCCGCATCGAAGAGCGAGGCGAGCTGTTCGGTCATCGCCCCGGCGAGCTGGTCCACGTCGGTGATCGTCACCGCGCGGTCGTAGTAGCGCGTCACGTCGTGGCCGATGCCGATCGCGGCCAATTCCACGGCCTTGCGCTTCTCGACCATCGCGATCACGTCGCGCAGGTGCTTTTCGAGATAGTTGGCAGGGTTCACCGACAGAGTGCTGTCATCGACCGGCGCGCCGTCCGAGATCACCATCAGCACCTTGCGCGCCTCGCGCCGCGCCAGCAGCCGTCGATGTGCCCATTCGAGCGCCTCGCCGTCGATGTTCTCCTTCAGCAGCCCTTCCTTCATCATCAGCCCGAGATTGTCGCGGGTGCGGCGCCAGGGCGCGTCGGCGCGCTTGTAGACGATGTGGCGCAGATCGTTCAGACGGCCGGGCAGGGGCGGGCGTCCGGCGGCGAGCCAGTCCTCGCGGCTCTGCCCGCCCTTCCAGGCGCGGGTGGTGAAGCCGAGGATCTCGACCTTCACCTGGCAGCGCTCGAGCGTGCGGGCGAGCACGTCGGCACAGATCGCGGCGATCGAGATCGGCCGTCCACGCATCGAGCCCGAGTTGTCGATCAGCAGCGTCACCACGGTGTCGCGGAACTCGGTATCCTTCTCGACCTTGAATGAGAGCGGCGTGGTGGGGTTGGCGACGACGCGGGCGAGGCGGCCCGCATCGAGGATGCCTTCCTCGCGGTCGAACTCCCAAGAGCGGTTCTGCTGCGCTTGCAACCGGCGCTGCAGCTTGTTGGCAAGACGGCTCACCGCGCCCTTGAGCGGGTCGAGCTGCTGGTCGAGATAGGCGCGCAGCCGCTCCAGCTCGGCCGGCTCAGCCAGATCCTCGGCGCCGATCTCCTCGTCATGCCGGGTCTCGAAGACGGTGTAGTTCGGGTCGGCATCCGAGATCGCGGGGGGCGGCGGGTCCTGCGGCGCCTCGCCCTCGGGCATCTCCTGTTCCTCGGCATCCTCGGCCTCGGCCTGCTCGTCCATCGAGACCTGGGCCTGGCTCTGGTCCTGCTGCTGGTCCTGGCTCTGCTCGGGAGAGGACTCGCCCTCTTCCTGATCCTCGTCCTCGCCGGTCGAATCCGGCTGCTGGTCGTCCTCCTCCTCGGAGGCTTCGTCCTCCTGGTCGGGATCCTCCATGTCAGGATCGTCGCCGAGCTGGTCGCCATAGCCGAGGTCGCGGATCAGTTCGCGCGTGAAGCGGGCGAAGCTCTTCTGGTCGTGCAGCGCCTCGGTCAGCCCCTCCAGCCGGTCGCCGCCCATCTCCTCGATGAAGCCACGCCACAGCTCCATGACATTGTCGGCGCCGCCGGGCAGGTCGCGCCCGGTGGCGAGATGGCGGATCAGGTAGCCCGCGGCGACGGCGAGCGGCGCGTCGGCTTTGTCGCGGATCTGGTCGTAGCCCTTGCGCCGCGCCTCGGCACCGATCTTGGCGTCGATGTTGCCGGCGGTGCCGGGCATGCGCTTGGCGCCCACCGCCTCGACCCGCGCACCCTCCATCGCGTCATAGAGATCGCGCGCGATCCCGGCCTGCGGCTGGTAACGCGCGTTGACGGCGGCGTCGTGGTAGCGGTGGCGCAGCGCCAGCGCGTCGGCGGTCCCGCGCGCCAGCAGCACCTCCTCGGCGGTCATCCGGCGGCTCACCTGCGGCAGGCGCAGGCTATCCGGTGACAGGCCCGGCGGATCGACCGAGAAGCTGACATTGAGCTCGCGGTCGTCGGCCATGACCTTGGTCGCCTCGGTCAGGGCCTTCTTGAACGGATCGGCGGGGTTGTCGGACTTGGGGCTCATGACAGAGATATTTCACCTGAGTGGCAGGGCGGCAAGGGCCGGGGGACCCGGCCCTCGAGGTAGGGCGCGGCCGGGCCTAGTCGCGCAGGCTGTCGAGGCCGCGGGCCCCGGAGGCGAGATCGGCCAGCAGCGCCACATGCACATCGAGCGCATCGATCACACGATAGCCCGGATCCTGCCCGTCGAAGACGAGATTCAGGTCGGTGCCTGCGAGCACGATCGCCTCGGCGCCCTGTTCGTCGACCATGCGCCGCCCGGCCTCGATCAGCGCCGTCCGAGTGGCCGTGTCGCAGCGCCCGGCGACGGCGAGATCCTGATAGAGCTGGCCGAGGCGGTCGATCTCGTCGTCCAGGGCGACGGCCTGCGTGCGCTCGAGCTGGCCATAGAGGCGGGTGCGCATCACCACGCGGGTGCCCAGCAATCCAACCCGCGACAACCCCTCGGCGGCGAAGAAGGTGTCGAGCGGGGCGACCGCCGAGACCAGCGGCAGGGCGGAGAGGGCGCGCGTCTCCTCGAAGCAGAAATGCCCACCGAGAGAAGTGATGACGGCGCAATCCGCGCCGGCGGCCGCGAGCCGGTCGATCAGCCGGGCATAGATCTCGGCCTGCTCCTGCCGTCGATCGGCGAGGTTGTTCTCGATCAGGGCGTGGATGTCGGCCTGCACCACCGTCAGCTCCAACGGGGCGCCTCGCGCGCGCATCGCGTCGCAAAGCCGCTGGTAATAGACGATAGTGGCCGCCGGGCCGATGCCGCCGATCAGGCCGATATGCAGCCCGGCCCCCATTCTCAGCGTCCGGCGGTGCTCACCGCGCTCTCGGGCAGCTCCTCGTCGAAGCAGCGCTGGTAGAACTCGGCCACGGTCTGCCGCTCCAGCTCGTCGCACTTGTTCAGGAACGACAGGCGGAAGGCATAGCCCACGTCGCGGAAGATCTCGGCGTTCTGGGCCCAGTTGATGACCGTGCGCGGACTCATCACCGTCGACAGGTCGCCATTCATGAAGGCGGTGCGGGTGAGATCGGCCACGGTGACCATCTGGCTCACCTGCTGGCGGCCCTCAGCGGTGTTGTAATGCGGTGCCTTCGACAGGACGATCGCCGCCTCGGCGTCATGGCTGAGATAGTTCAGCGTCGCCACCAGGCTCCAGCGGTCCATCTGCGCCTGGTTGATCTGCTGGGTGCCGTGGTAGAGGCCGGTGGTGTCGCCGAGGCCGACCGTGTTGGCGGTGGCGAAGAGCCGGAAGAAGGGGTTCGGCGTCAGCACCTGGTTCTGGTCCATCAGCGTCAGCTTGCCGTCGGTCTCCAGCACCCGTTGGATCACGAACATCACGTCGGCGCGGCCCGCGTCGTATTCGTCGAACACGATGGCGCAGGGGTGGCGCAGCGCCCAGGGCAGGATGCCCTCGGCGAACTCGGTGATCTGCTTGCCGTCCTTGAGCTTGATCGCGTCCTTGCCGATGAGGTCGATGCGGCTGATGTGGCTGTCGAGGTTGACGCGCACGCAGGGCCAGTTGAGGCGGGCGGCGACCTGCTCGATATGGGTCGATTTGCCGGTGCCGTGATAGCCCTGCACCATGACCCGGCGGTTGTGGCCGAAGCCTGCGAGGATGGCCCGGGTGGTGTCCGGGTCGAACTTGTAGGTGGGATCGATGTCGGGCACCCGGTCGGAGCGCTCGGCGAAGCCCTTGACCTTCATGGCGCTGTCGAAGCCGAAGGTCTCGCGGATATCGATCTCCTCGGTCGGGCGGGCATTGGGGTCGGTCTGGGCGTCGGCCATGATGATCCTTTCGCGTGCGGGCATGGGCCCTGTCTGCGGTCGCGCCAAGTGATGGAGCATCGCGCGGCGGGGTTCAAGGGCCGCAGGCTGCGACCATCGGCCGGGGGCTGCTTGCCTTTTCAGGGCGCGGCGTCATTGTCTGCAACCGAACGCAGGGGGGATCAGCATCATCATGTCGCGCCTGACCGAGATCGAGGCGATGATCGCCCGTGTCGCGCTGGGCGACCGCGCCGCCTTCGGCGCGCTCTACGACGCCACTTCGGCGAAACTCTTCGGCATCTGCCTGCGTGTCTTGGACAATCGCGCCGAGGCCGAGGACGCGCTGCAGGAGATTTATGTGAAGGTGTGGCACAATGCGGGGCGCTATCAGGTGAACGGGCTGAGCCCGATGACTTGGCTCATTACCATCGCCCGCAACCATGCCATCGACCGGCTGCGGACGCGGCGCCGCGCAGAGCGGCGTGCGGGGGGCGACATGGCCGAGGCGGCGGATCTGGCCGACGCGGCGCCGGGGCCGGAGGCGCTGGCCGTGGCCGGATCGGAACGGGTCCGGATCGAGGGCTGCCTGACCGAGCTGGAGCCCGATCGCGCGGCAGCCGTGCGCGGCGCCTATCTGGCGGGAGAGAGCTACGCGGACCTCGCCGCGCGCTTCGACGTCCCGCTCAACACGATGCGGACATGGCTGCGGCGCAGCCTGTTGCGCCTGAAGGAGTGCCTGACGCGATGACCGGGGCAGGAGATCAGCACGAAGAGGATCGCCTGCTGGCCGCGGAGCACGTGCTCGGGCTGCTGGAAGGCGAGGAATTGGCGCGGGCCGAAAGGCGGCTGGAGACGGATGCCGCCTATCGCGACGCCCATGCCGCCTGGGCGGAGGATTTCGCGGCGCTGGCCGACGAGGTAGCGCCTGCGGCGCCGCCCGCGCGGCTCAGGCAGGCGATCGAGAGGCGGCTTTTCGGCGCTAGACGCGAGAGCCTGCTGCGCCGGCTCGGGCTGTGGCCGGCACTGACGGCGGCGGCGCTGGCGGCTGGTACCTACGCGGTGGTGACCAATCTCGATCTCCTGCGTCCCGACCCGGTGGGGCCGGGGCTGCATGCCGAGATCGTGGCCGAGGATCGCAGCCTCGTGGTGCAGGTGGCCTACGACCCGTCCGAGCCGGACGCGCTGCGCGTCTCGCGGCCGAGCGGCGAGGCGGCGCCCGGGCGGTCGCTGGAGTTGTGGCTGATCGCGGGCGAGGCGGCGCCTGTCTCGCTCGGCCTGTTGCCCGAAGACCGCGAGGGGCGCGTGAGCGTGCCCGAAGAGCTGCGGCCATTGCTCATGCAGGCGGTGCTGGCCGTTTCGGACGAGCCCGCGGGCGGCTCGCCCGCGGCGGGGCCCACCGGCCCTGTCCTGGCGGCGGGACCTGTCACGACCCTCTGACCGGTCACATCCCTTGGGCTCATGCGAGATCCCGGCTGCCGCAGGAGCGGCGCCGGTATCTCTCTCGCACTCAGTCCTTGTCGCGGAACGACTTGCTGTCTTTGATCTGATCCCAGGCCCAGACCACTTCGGAAAGCTGCTCCTCCTGGGAGCGGTCACCGCCGTTCATGTCCGGGTGCAGAACCTTGATCAGCGCCTTGTAGGACTTGCGGATCTCCGCCTTCGACCAGCTGTCCTTGGCGTCGAGCACCTCGAGCGCGCGGCGCTCGGTCGCCGGCAGGCGGCGGGTATGCCCCTGCTGGGCGGCGTTGCGGCCGGGATTGCGGGTGGCGTTCTCGCCGAGCACCTGGTGCGGGTCGTCGACGCCGAGACGCGCCCAGGCGCGCTGCTCTTCGCTGCGCTTGCCGAAGGGCTTGGTGGAGCGGCCCCAAACTCGGTCATTGTCGACCTGCTCGGCGTATTCCGCCTCGGTGGAGCCGTCGAAGAAGTTCCACTTGAGATTGTACTCGCGCACATGCTCCTTGCAGAACCAGAAATAGTCGTCGAGCACGTCGGGAGATTTAGGAGCCCGGTACTTGCCCGCCTCCTCGCATCCCGGGTGGTCGCAGACCCGCGTCGATGTCTCGAAGGCACCGGACATCCCGCGTCTGCCGCGCGGGTTTTTCTTCTTCGATGCCGATACGGACATATCGAAACCGAAGGGGTCGTTCTTCGCCATGCTCTGCCTCATCCTATCGAGTCGGACGCGGCAGTTTAGTCCAAGGAGCCGGAGATTGAAGGGGCGGCGGGCATTTTCCGCCCCCTCGGCGCGGCTCCGCCGGGATTATTCTCCGCGATCGGCCGTGACAGGCGGCGCTGGACGGTCGGGAATCTCCTGCGCCTCGCGGCCGGAGGCAACCGGGCGGGCGGCGGCGGGCGTCTCGCTGCGGCTGGCGCTCAGCCCCGGGGCCTGGGGCTGCGCCATCGGCTCGGCCGCGACCGGGGTGGCCGCCGGCTGGGCGGCGGCGCCGCGGCGGAACACCAGCACCGAGTGATAGACCGTGCTGCGGCCCCGGAAGCCCTGGCGCTCCTCGCAGGGCAGGGTCTCGGCGCGCAGGTACTCCCAGCCCTTCGCACCCATCTCGTTGATCGTGCCCTGCAGGGCGTGGGCATAGCGGTCCTCACCGGTCTTGAGGCCGCGTTCCTTGACGCCGCGCTTGGGCGCGGGGACGACGCGGTATTCGTAAGCGGTCATGGCGCTCTCCTGTGGCGGGCTCAGAGCCCGAGCTTGGCGGTGACGATCTGGTTGACGGCGGCGGGGTTCGCCTTGCCGCCGGTGGCCTTCATGACCTGGCCGACGAACCAGCCCGCAAGCTTGGGATTCTGCTTGGCCTTCTCGACCTGCGCCGGGTTGGCGGCGATGATCTCTTCGACCGCCGCCTCGATGGCGCCGGTGTCGGTGACCTGCTTCATGCCGCGTTCCTCGACGATCTTCGCCGGCTCGCCGCCCTCGGTATAGACGATCTCGAACAGGTCCTTGGCGATCTTGCCCGAGATGTCGCCCTTGGCGATCAGCGCGACGATGTCGCCGAGCTGCGCCGGGCTGACCGGGCTTTGCTCGATGCCCAGATCGTCCTTCTTGAGCCGTCCGAACAGCTCGTTGATGACCCAGTTCGCGGCGAGCTTGCCATCCTTGGCGCTATCGAGATGGTTCACCACCGCCTCGAAATAGACGGCGTTGGCGAGTTCCGCCGTCAGCACGCCCGCATCGTAATCCGACAGGCCCATATCGGCCATGAAGCGCGCCTTCTTGGCGTCGGGCAGCTCGGGGAGATGCGCCTTGATGTCGTCCACCCAGGCCTGCTCGATCTCAAGCGGCAGCAGGTCGGGGTCGGGGAAGTAGCGGTAGTCATGCGCCTCTTCCTTGGAGCGCATCGACCGGGTCTCGTTCTTGTCCGGATCGTAGAGGCGCGTCTCCTGCACGACGCTGCCGCCATCCTCGAGGATGGCGATCTGGCGTCGCGCCTCGAAGTCGATCGCCGCCTGGATGAAGCGCATGGAGTTCATGTTCTTGATCTCGCAGCGGGTGCCCAGATGCGAGAAATCCTGCGTTTCCTGGTATTTCTCGTAGTCGCCGGGACGGCAGACCGAGACGTTCACGTCGGCGCGCAGGTTGCCGTTCTGCATGTTGCCGTCGCAGGTCCCGAGATAGCGCAGGATCTGCCGCAGCTTGCCGACATAGGCGGCGGCTTCTTCGGGGCCACGGATGTCGGGACGGCTGACGATCTCCATCAGCGCCACGCCGGTGCGGTTGAGGTCGACGAAGGACATGTGCGGGTCCATGTCGTGGATCGACTTGCCGGCATCCTGCTCGAGATGGATGCGCTCGATGCGCACGCGGCGGGCGACGCCCGCGCCCATCTCGACGATCACCTCACCCTCGCCGACGATCGGGTGGTAGAGCTGGCTGATCTGGTAGCCCTGCGGCAGGTCCGGATAGAAGTAGTTCTTGCGGTCGAAGGCCGAGCGCAGATTGATCTCCGCTTTGAGGCCGAGACCGGTGCGCACCGCTTGCGCCACGCAGCCCTCGTTGATCACCGGCAGCATGCCCGGCATGCCCGCGTCGATGAAGGAAACGTTGGAATTGGGCTCGGCGCCGAACTCGGTCGAAGCGCCGGAGAACAGCTTGGCGCGGGTGGCGACCTGCGCGTGCACCTCGAGGCCGATCACCAGCTCCCAGTCGCCCGTGGCACCCGCGATCACCTTGGGGGCGGGGGCCTCGTAAGTCAGGTCCAGCATGGACGCCTCTCCTTGCACCGTTGTCGGGGCCTGATTAGGCGCGAACGGGGCCGTCTTCAAGGGTGACGGCCGGGCGGGCATCACGGCGCGGGATGCGCGGAACGGTGCAGGCGATGGGCGATATCCCGCTCAAATCATGGGGATGGGTCGAGTAGCCTCGACAGCGCGTCGCGCCGCGACGCAGATCGTTCCAGTTGCTGCCACAACGGATCAATTCTGAATATGTTCCAGAAACGTGTTTCTGCGCGTTTGCGCCGTCTCGTGCCGATCGCCGCGCTGAGCCTTGCCGCCGCCTGCGCCCAGCTGCCCGAGCCCGAAGAACCCGTTGCCGCCGCGCCCGCCGCGATGCCGGTGATGGCCTGGGACCACCGGCCCGAGAGCGCGCAGTGGACCGATGCGACCCTCGCGGCACTCAAGGCGCATGGGGCGCCGCTCTTGAGCCAGGTGCCCGGCGACATCGCGACATGGTGCCCCGGCTACGTCCAGGCCTCCGAGGATGAGCGCGCCGCCTTCTGGGCGGGAATGCTGTCGGCGCTGGCCAAGCACGAGAGCACTTGGAACCCCGCGGCCGTCGGCGGCGGTGGCAAGTGGTTCGGTCTGGTGCAGATCGCGCCCGCGACCGCGCGCAGCTATGGCTGCGCGGCGGGCAGCGGCTCGGCGCTCAAGGACGGCGTCGCCAACCTGTCCTGCGCGGTGCGGATCGCCGCCCGCACGGTGCGCCGCGACGGCGTCGTCGCCGCCGGCATGCGCGGTCTCGCCGCCGACTGGGGCCCGTTCCACTCGGCGCGCAAGCGCAACGAGATGGCGGCCTGGACCCGCAGCCAGAGCTATTGCCAGCCGCGCCAGTCCGCGCAGGCGGGTGACCCCGCCAAGGCCGGCTGAGACGGGTGGCTGTCGCAGCCGCGACACAGGCCGGCTGCGACCGGCGCCAACCTCGCGGCATATCGTCGTTTTCGCGTTGCATCGTGGCCGCGCCACGGTGCAGTTATCGCCCCATGCTCGTGGCACTGACGATCCTGGGGGGTTGGATGGCCGTGATGCCGGGTCCGTCGGTCCATGCCGAGCCGTCGGGCCCGGCCGTGCACCTCGCGTCCGAAAAGGCGCCGGCGCGCCCCACTCCGAACCCGCCCGAGACCGGTCCCGCCATCCCTGACCTCGCCGTGCCGGCGGCGCCGGACACGCTTGGCGATCCCCTGCCTGCCGCGACATTGCGACCGATGCCACGGCCCGTGACGCTGGCCGCACCCGCGCCGTCCAGCGCAGCCACCCTGCGGCCCCGTGCGCGCGACCCGTTTCTGCCGGCGGCGCGCTGGGACGGGCGCGAGGGGACGGGGCTGTGGACCCGTGGGCTGATGGCCGCGCTGCGAGGACCGGCGGCTGAACTGGCCGAAGTCGTGCCCGCCGACATCGCCGATTGGTGCCCGGCCTACGCGGCCAACCCGCCGCGGATGCGTCGCGCCTTCTGGGTCGGGGTGATGTCGGCGCTGTCGCGCTTCGAGAGCCGGCACCGGGCCGACGCGGTCGGTGGGGGCGGGCTCTATCACGGGCTGCTGCAGATCCTGCCCGGGACCGCACGTGGATACGGCTGCGTCGCTTGGGACGGCGCGGCGCTGCGCGACCCGGTCCGCAACCTGAGCTGCGCCGCCCGGATCATGGCCCGCACCGTCAAGCGGGACAACGCCGTCGCGCTGAGCGGCGGCCGCCGGGCCGGGATCGCTGCCGATTGGGGGCCGATGACCAAGCCCGCCATGCGCGCTGAAATGGCGGCATGGACGCGTTCGCAGAGTTACTGTCGGCCAGCGCCGCTGGCGCGGGTGCCGCGGCCCAAGGCGCGACCGGCCTGAAGCTCAGGCGCGGGTCCGCAGCAGCGGTCGCGTCGCTCGCACGAGGCTCACCGTCGGCGCATCGCGGCCGCCCAGCGCCAAGGTCGCCTTGCGCAGCATCTCGATGCCTTCCTCGGACTTGGCTGGAAGCGCCGCCGGAGATATCTCCTCGCCGACCGTCACGACATAGGGCTGACGGTCCTTGTTGAGCATCTCGTGGAACAGCGTGATGTCACGCAAAGTCGGGTGGATCAGGTCGAACAGGTAGAACAGCGCCGAATTGCGGGCGCGTATGTTGACCGGGATCACCGGCAGGTCGTACTTGCGCGCCAGCATCGCCGCCGACGCCATCCAGGGCCGCTCGTGCAGCCGCAGACCGCGACGCTTGGCCAACCGCCCCGAAGGGAAGATCACGCCGAGCCGTCCGTCCTCGACGGCCTGACGGGTCAGGTCCATCGTCACCTTGGTCTTGGCGTGGCTGCGCTTTTCCTTGCGCCACTCGACCGGCACGATCAGGTCCGCCATCTGCGGCAACACACGCAGGATGTCGCCATTGGCATAGATGAAGAGGTCGGGCCGGATCGTCTTGAGCACATGGTAGAGCATGATCCCGTCGGCGATGCCGGTGGGATGGTTGGCAACGATCAACGCCGGACCGTGCCGGGGAATGTTGTCGAGGCCATTCACCGTCAGGTGCCGCGCCAGCATGTCGCCCATCTCCCCCATGATCCGGGGGGTCGGCTCGTCCTGCAGCCGCGTGCCGATGGACACGGTGCGGTCATAGCTCAGAGCGAGATGGAGAAGACCGCGCAACGGCCGGATCAGGGGCGACCGCCGGAACATCCAAGGCGCACGTTCGGCGATCAGCGGGTCGATGCGGTCTTTCATGGAGCCTCAATACCCATTCCCACACGGCGGTTCCGTGACATTTGAGGCATCATGGTCGTTTTGGCAATGACGGGGACCGGATCGTCGCGAAAGCGGCGGCCCTGCGCCGGGCCCGAAACGGGGCCGTGACGCCGGTTCGCCACGGCCCCTCGCGACGTCGTCACGCGGCCTGCCTCTCGTGACGGCCTTCGCGGATTTCCTCGATGATCTTGGCCACGAAGGCGTCGAGATCGCCGGGGTTGCGGCTCGTCACGATGCCCTGATCTGTAGCCACTTCCTTGTCCACGACATTGGCGCCCGCGTTCTTCAGGTCGGTGCGGATCGAGTGATAGCTCGTCACCGCGCGTCCGCGCACGACGTCGGCTTCGATCAAAAGCCAGGGCCCGTGGCAGATGGCGGCGACGATCTTGCCGGAGCGGGTGAAGTCCTTCACCAGCTGCACCGCTTCGGGCACGGTGCGCAGCTTGTCGGGGTTGATCTGGCCGCCCGGCAGCACGATGGCATGATAGTCCTCGGCCTTAGCGTCCGCGATCTTCAGGTCGACCGCGGCCTCGGGGCCCCAATCGGTCTCGTCCCAGCTCGTGATCGCGGTTCCGTCGGGGCTTGCCACATGCACCGTGGCGCCGGCGTCGCGCAGCTTGTCGCGCGGCACCTCCAGCTCGGATTTCTCGAAACCATCGGTGGCGATGATCAGGATCTTCGCGTCTTTGATATCGGTCATGCCCGTCTCCTTGCGGTTCTCGGCTCGAATTCTTCGAGGCCCAAACCGAGAGGAGGGAGGGGGCGTTCCGGGACGCCCCCTCACGTCACCGTCAGTCGGCCAGCATCCGCCCGACCATCTCGGAGGTGTCGCGGCTGAGCCCCTGTGCGCCCGCGATCCGCTCCAGTTCGGCCCGGATCAGGCGCTTGCGGTCTTCGTCGTAGCGCTTCCAGGTCGAGAAGGCCTGCGTCATCCGGGCGGTGGTCTGCGGGTTGAGCGGGTCGAGCTTCAGCAGCCAGTCGGCGAGCAGCCTGTAGCCCGCGCCCGAAGGGTCGTGGAAGCCCGCCGCGTTGCCCGCAAGCGCGCCGAATACGGCACGGAAACGGTTGGGGTTCTTCCAGTCGAAGGCCGGGTGGCGCGACAACGCCTCCGCGGTGGCGGCGGTCTCTTCGGGGCGGGCGGCGGCCACCTGCAGGCCGAACCATTTGTTCATCACCAGCCGCTCGTGGTGCCACTGCTCCTCGAAGGCCTTCAGTTCGGCTTCGCCCTCGCCGATAACCAGCAACGCGCCCAGCGCCGCGATCTGCTGGGTCATGTTGTCGGCGGCGCGGTACTGCGCCCGCGCCCGGTCGCCGCCCTGCGTGAGCGTCAGCAGCGACAGGGCGGCATTGGTGAGCGCCCGGCGGCCCGCATCCTTGGCCTCGGGGCTGTAGGGGCCAGTGACCTGATGCGTCTCGTAGAGCCGCGACAGCGTGTCGCCGAGCCGCTCCGCGATGGCCCGACGCAGCGCTTCGCGCGCCGCGTGGATCGCGGTCGGGTCCGGTGCGGTCCCGGTCTCGAAGATTGCCTGCGCCAGTTCGTCCTCGCCCGGCAGGGCCAGCAGGCGCGCGCGGAAGGCCGGATCGAGCGCCTCGTCGGAGACCGCCTGGCCCAGCGCGTCGACATAACCCGCATCCGGCCCGGCGCCGTCCAGGATCATCGCCAGCAGGCCGGTCCGAGCGAGGTCGCGCCCCGCCTCCCATTTGTTGAACGGGTCGGTGTCATGCGCCAGCAGGAAGGCGCGGGTCTCGTGGGACTGCTCGTGGCGCAGGATCACCGGGGCGGAGAAGCCACGCAGGATCGACGCCACCGGCCGGGTGGAGAGCCCCTCGAAGGCAAAGCTCTGCTCGGCCTCGCTCAGCTCCAGCACCCGCGTCGCGACCACCTCGTCGCCATTCGGGTTCAAAAGGCCCACCGCGACCGGGATCACCACCGGCGCCTTGTCGTCCTGACCGGGGGTGGGCGGCGTCTCCTGTCGGAGCGTCAGGGTGTAGGTGCCGTCGGCATAATCCTCGGCCACATGCACGCGCGGCGTGCCGGCCTGATGATACCAGCGCGCGAATTGCGACAGGTCCCGGCCGGTGGCGTCCTCGAAGGCTTTCAGCCAGTCCTCGATCGTCACCGCCTGGCCGTCATGGCGCTCGAAATAGAGGTCGAGCGCCTTCCTGTAGCCCTCGTCCCCCACAAGCCGCTTGAGCATGCCGACGATCTCGGCGCCCTTCTCATAGACGGTGACGGTGTAGAAGTTGTTGATCTCGACGAAGCTCTCGGGCCGGACGGGGTGGGCGAGCGGGCCGTTATCCTCGCGGAACTGGGCCGAGCGCAGCAGCATCGCGTCGTCGATGCGTTTCACCGGATGCGAACGCATGTCGCCGGTGAACTGCTGGTCGCGGAACACCGTGAGGCCTTCCTTCAGGCAGAGCTGGAACCAGTCGCGGCAGGTGACGCGGTTGCCGGTCCAGTTGTGGAAGTATTCATGCGCGATGATCGCCTCGATCCGCTCGAAATCGGCATCGGTCGCGGTTTCGGGGGAGGCGAGCACGGCCGAGGAGTTGAAGATGTTCAGCCCCTTGTTCTCCATCGCGCCCATGTTGAAATCGTCCACCGCGACGATGTTGAACAGGTCGAGGTCGTATTCGCGGCCATAGACCTCCTCGTCCCATTTCATGGATTTCTTGAGCGCCTCCATCGCGAAAGCGCATTTGTCGATGTCGGCCTCGCGCACCCAGACATTGAGCGCGACCTCGCGCCCCGATTGGGTGGTGAAGCTGTCGGCATGGGCGACGAGGTCGCCGGCCACGAGGGCGAAGAGATAGGACGGCTTGGGCCAGGGATCGTACCATTCGGCAAAGCCCTCGCCGCGCGCCACCTCATTGCCGTTCGACAGCAGCACCGGCAGGTCGCTCTCGATGCGCACGTGGAACGGCGCCATCACGTCGGGGCGGTCGGGATAGAAGGTGATCTTGCGAAAGCCCTCGGCCTCGCACTGCGTGCAATACATGCCGTTCGAGCGGTAGAGCCCCTCGAGCGCGGTGTTGTTCTCGGGGTCGATCTCGACCTCGGCTTCGAAGGTGAAAGCCGCATCGGGCGCGTCGAGCCTGAGGCCGCCCTCGACCAGTTCGGGCGTGACCGGGGCGCCATCGACATGGGCGGAGATCAGTTTCAGCTGTTCGCCATGCAGGAAGAAGTCGCGATCCGCCGCGTCGGGGTTGGGGCGGAATTGGATTTCCGAGAGCACCCGCGTCGCGTGCGGCGCGAGGCGGAAGGTCAGCCGAACCTCCTCCACCAGATAGGCGGGCGGCGTGTAATCCCGCAAAAACACGGTGCGGGGGTCATGCTGCGTCATGCCGAAACCTTTCGCTGAACCTTCGGGGCAGGCGGGACGTTAGGGCCACGACAGGGGGCCTTCAAGCGCGCCCCGCGCCGTCGGGTCGATGCCCGCACGGCACCCAGCCAAGGAGAGACACCATGTCCGCCCCGCATACAGACGTCGAGAAACAGGAAAAACGCCACAAGGGACCGCTGACCGGCATGGCCATCGTGGCAGTGTTCGGCGTACTTCTGATCCTGCTGCTGGTCTTCCTCGGCTTCGGCCAGGGCAACGAGCCCGAGGCCGAAAGCACCGTGGAAGCCGTGGGCAGCGGCGAGGTCGAGACCGAAAGCGAAGACATCGTCGGTGCGCCCGAGCAGATCAACGACAGCGTGGGCACCGCCGAACAGCAATAAGCGGAGCCGCCCGACGGAAAGGCAAGGGGGCGCGGGCCGGGGCCACGCGCCCCTTTTATGCAACAGGCTTCTAGTTGCCGCTCCCGCGGGGATCGACTAGCCATTGCGCAACGCAGTTTGAGGAGGAGACGGCGGATGGCCGAGAGGATCGACAAGCATGGGCTGATGGTGGCCCCCGAGCTGGTGGAATTCATCAAGGAAGAGGCGCTGCCGGGCACGGGGATCGACGCGGACGAGTTCTGGAAGGGCTTCGCCGCGCTGGCGCAGGAATTCGGTCCGCGCATCCGCGACGCGCTGTCGGTACGGGCCAAGATGCAGGCCGAGATCGACGCCTGGCACCAGACCCGCAAGGGCAAGCCGATCGACCCGGCCGAGTATCGCGAGATGCTCAAGGGGATCGGCTATCTCGTGCCGGAGGGCGACGATTTCGAGATCGGCACCGAGAACACCGATCCCGAGATCGCCCATACGCCGGGCCCGCAGCTCGTCGTGCCGATCACCAATGCGCGGTTTGCGCTCAACGCCGCCAACGCCCGCTGGGGCAGCCTCTATGACGCGCTTTACGGCACTGACGCGCTGGGCTGCCTGCCGCAGGGCAAGGGGTATGACGAGGCGCGTGGCGCTGAGGTGATCGCCTGGGGCCGCAAGCATCTCGACGAGGTCGCGCCGCTCGACGGCACCTCCTGGGCCGAGATCGACCGGCTCGAGGTCAAGGGTGGCACGCTGGTCGGCTGCAAGGGCGACGCCGAGCACGGTCTCAAGGAGCCCGAGCAGTTCGCGGGCTCGAGCACCGGCGACGGTGCGGATCTGCGCGTGCTGCTGGAGAAGAACGGCCTGCTGATCGAGATCGTGGTCGATCCGTCGAGCCAGATCGGCGGCTCCGACCGCGCCGGGATCTCCGACATCCGCCTTGAGAGCGCCGTTTCGACCATCATGGACTGCGAGGATTCGGTGGCCGCGGTCGATGCCGAGGACAAGGTCCTAGCCTATCGCAACTGGCTCGGCCTGATGCAGGGCACGCTGCAGGCCACCTTCCAGAAGGGCGGCGAAGAGATGACCCGCCGCATGGAAGGCGACCGGGAATACACCGCGCCCGACGGCTCGACCCGCACGGTCAAGGGCCGCTCGCTGATGCTGGTGCGCAATGTCGGCCACCTGATGACCAACCCGGCGATCGTCGGCAAGGATGACGAGCGCGAGATCTCCGAAGGCCTGATGGACGCGGTGATCACGGTGCTGATCGCCATGCACGACCTCAACAAGGACGAAGGGCCGCGCAACTCGACCCGTGGCTCGGTCTACATCGTGAAGCCCAAGATGCACGGCCCCGACGAGGTGCGTCTCTCGGACGAGATGTTCACCGCCGTCGAGAAGATGCTCGGCCTGCCACAATACACGGTCAAGCTCGGCATCATGGACGAGGAGCGCCGCACCTCGGCCAACCTCAAGGAATGCATCCGCGCCGCGAAGAACCGCGTGGCCTTCATCAACACCGGTTTCCTCGACCGCACCGGCGACGAGATCCACACCTCGATGGAAGCCGGGCCGATGGTGCCCAAGGGCGAGATGAAGTCCTCGGCCTGGATCCAGGCCTATGAGGACCGCAACGTCGATATCGGCCTGGCTTGCGGCCTCAAGGGGAAGGCACAGATCGGCAAGGGGATGTGGGCGATGCCCGACCGGATGGCCGACATGCTCGACCAGAAGATCGGTCACCCCAAGGCCGGCGCCACCTGCGCCTGGGTGCCGTCGCCGACCGCGGCGACGCTGCATGCCACGCATTACCACCATGTCGACGTGCTGGCGCGGCAGGAGGAGATCGCCAAGGGCGGTGCGCGTGGCACGCTCGAGGATCTGCTGACGATCCCGCTGGCGACGGGGCGCAACTTCGATGACGCCGAGGTCACCCGCGAGATCGAGAACAACGCCCAGGGCATCCTCGGCTACGTGGTGCGCTGGATCGATCAGGGCGTCGGCTGCTCCAAGGTGCCGGACATCAACGATGTCGGCCTGATGGAGGACCGCGCGACCTGCCGGATCTCGTCCCAGGCGCTGGCCAATTGGCTGCATCATGGCGTCGTCTCCGAGGAGCAGGTGATGACGGCCATGAAGAAGATGGCCGAAGTGGTGGACCGGCAGAACGAGGGCGATCCGGCCTACAAGCCGATGGCGCCGCATTTCGACAGCCTCGCCTTCCAGGCGGCCTGCGACCTCGTCTTCGAAGGCCGCAAGCAGCCCTCCGGCTACACCGAGCCGGTGCTGCACCGCCGTCGCCTCGAACTGAAGAACATGGAGAACGTCTGATGACCAAGCTCAACATCGACGCCGCCCGCACCATCATCCGCGAAACCCTCGCCAAGGCGCATGAGATGGGGCTCAAGCCCATGTCGGTGATCGTGCTCGACGCCGGCGGCCACCCGCTCGCCTTCGAGCGCGAGGACGGGGCCTCGCCCGGCCGTTACGCGATCGCCGAGGGCAAGGCCTATGGCGCGGTGATGCTGGGCATGCCCGGCTCGGCGCAGATGGCCCGCGCCGAGGCGCAGCACTACTTCATGACCGCCGCCAACGGCGCCTTCGGCGGCAAGGTCGTGCCGGTCCCGGGCGGCGTGATCGTGCGCGGCGAGGACGGTACCGTGCTGGGTGCGGTCGGCGTGACCGGCGATACCTCCGACAACGACGCCGAAGCGGCGCTGGCGGGGATCGCCGCAGCAGGGCTCAAGGGCGACGCCTGAGCGTCACCGCTCGATTGTGCCGTGATTGACGGCGAATGTGCGCGCGGCCCGGGTCTCCCGGGCCGCGCGATGCTTTTCACGAAGGGTTCGGCTGTATATCTGTAAGGGGCAGCAACCGGAGCGATCATGACCCGTCCCGTCATCGGCATCATCGGCAACAACCACGTCATCGACGGCCATTACGTCACCCATGGCGGCGGCGCGATGAATTCCTCGGCCGTGTCACAGGTCGCGGGCGGGCTGCCGCTGGTGATCCCCGCCGACCCCAAGCTGGTCTCGGTCGAGGAACTGCTGGAGGTCTGCGACGGCTTCCTGCTCACCGGTGGGCGGCCCAATGTGCATCCCGATGAATACGGCGAGCCGGAGACCCCCGCGCATGGGGCGTTCGACCGTTCGCGCGACGCGATCACCCTGCCGCTGGTGCGCGCCTGCGTCGAGCGTGGGCAGCCCTTCCTCGGCATCTGTCGCGGTTTCCAGGAGGTGAACGTGGCGATGGGCGGCTCGCTGCACCCGGAGATCCGCGACCTGCCGGGGCGCACCAATCACCGCATGCCGCCCGACGGCACGCTCGAGGAGAAGTTCGCGCTTCGCCACGTCGTGACGCTGACCGAGGGCGGCCCGTTCCATCGGCTCTTCGGCGCGCGCGAGGTGTTGACCAACACGCTGCACGGGCAGGGGGTGAACCGCCCCGGCCGCCGCATCGTGATCGACGGCCACGCCCCCGACGGCACGCCCGAGGCACTCTATGTCGAAGGCGCGCCGGGCTTCACCATGGCGGTGCAATGGCATCCCGAATGGAAGGGCGGCGACGACCCGGTGTCGCGTCCGCTGTTCGAGGCCTTCGGCGAGGCGGCCCGCGACTGGGCCGCGCGCAAGCAGCCCGCGACATCGGCGCGGCGCAGCGCCTGAGGCCTTGTGCCCGGCGGTGGCCGGGGGATTTGCGTATTTCAGGAATGGTGAAGGGGAGGCGCGCTTAGGGTGCGTTTCTTCGGGCATTGAAGGTCAGTGGAAGTCGCGGCTCGGCGGCAGGATGCGGGCGTTGCGCGGATGCCCGTTCGCGGGCGCGCCGCTGCCGCGAGCCGAGCCCTGGACCGGGTTCTTGACCGCATCGGCATGGCTCAGCGGGGGCACGAGGCCTCCGGGTGCAAGCCGGGTGAGGGCGTCCGAGCGGTCCTCGAGCCGCTGCGCCACGAAATGCACGATCTCCACGTCGCGCTGCACGTAGCCCTCCACGACCAGAAGCCGTGCCTGCATCACCACGCGCCGGAACTGCGTCATCACCTTGGGCCAGACCACGAGGTTGGCGACGCTAGTCTCGTCTTCCAGCGTGATGAAGCACACCCCCTTGGCGCTGCCCGGCTTCTGGCGGATCAGCACCAGCCCGGCGAGCTTGAGCCGCTGACCCTGGCCGGCGCGGGCCAGGTCGGCGGCGCTGGCATAGCCTTGCGCGCGCAGGCTCTTGCGCAGGAAGGCCATGGGATGCGCCTTCAGCGACAGGCGCAGCGTCTGGTAGTCGGCCACCACCTGCTCGCAGACCGGCATGGCGGGCAGGGCGACCGGCACCTCCGCCCCCTCGTCGCGTGCCTCGCGAAACAGCGGCAGATCGGGCGCGTCGCGCAAGGAGCCCGCCTCCCACAGCGCCTGCCGCCGGTCGAGGAACATCGAGCGCATCGCATCCGCCGCCGCCAGCCGCCGCACCACCGCCGCGCCGATGCCCGCGCGGGATTTGAGGTCCTCGGGCGTCTCGTAGGGCGCATCGCGCGCCGCGACGATCCGCGCCGCCACCTCGCTTGCCAGCCCGCCGATCATCCGCAGCCCCAGCCGCACCGCGAACCCGCCCGACGAGACCGGTTCCAGCGTGCAGTCCCATTCGGACATGTTCACGTCCACCGGCCTGACCTCGACCCCATGCTCGCGCATGTCGCGCACGATCTGCGCCGGCGCGTAGAAGCCCATGGGTTGCGAGTTCAGCAGCGCCGCGCCGAAGGCCCCTGGAAAATGGCACTTCAGCCATGACGAGACATAGACCAGATGCGCGAAGCTCGCCGCATGGCTCTCGGGAAAGCCGTATTCGCCGAAGCCCTTGATCTGCTCGAAGCAGCGCGTCGCGAACTCCTCATCATAGCCGCGCGCGACCATCCGCCCGACCATCTTCTCCTGCAAAAGCGCGATGGTGCCGCGCGAGCGAAAGGTTGCCATGGCCTTGCGCAGTTCGTTTGCCTCGGCGGGCGAGAAGCGCGCGGCGTCGATGGCGATCTTCATCGCCTGTTCCTGAAAGATCGGCACGCCCAGCGTCCGGCCGAGGATCGATTTCAGCTCCCCCGGGTCATGCGGATGGCCGGGCGAGGGGTATTCGACCGCCTCCTCGCCGGCGCGGCGGCGCAGATAGGGATGCACCATGTCGCCCTGGATCGGACCGGGGCGGACGATGGCGACCTGGATCACGAGATCGTAGAACGAGCGCGGGCGCAGCCGGGGCAGCATGTTCATCTGTGCCCGGCTCTCGACCTGGAACACGCCGAGGCTGTCGGCGCGACACAGCATGTCGAAGACGCGCGGATCCTCGCGCGGGATCGAGGCCAGATCCTCGCGCCGGTCCCAATGCGCCGCCACCAGATCGAGGCTCTTGCGGATGCAGGTCAGCATGCCGAGCGCGAGGATATCGACCTTCAGGATGCCCAGCGCGTCGATGTCGTCCTTGTCCCATTCGATGAAGCTGCGATCGGCCATCGCGCCATTGCCGATCGGGACCGTCTCGGTCAGCGGTTTCTCGGTCAGGATGAAGCCGCCGACATGCTGGGAGAGATGACGCGGCATGCCCACCAGCTGCCCGGCGATCAGGAGCGCCTTGCGTAGCAGCGGGTCGGTCGGGTCGAGCCCGGCCTCGCGCACGTTCTCCTCGGCGATGCCGCTGCCCCAATGGCCCCAGACGGTCTTGGCCAGCGCGCCGGTTACGTCCTCGGACAGGCCCATCACCTTGCCCACCTCGCGGATCGCCGAGCGCGGGCGGTAATGGATCACCGTGGCGCAAAGGCCGGCGCGCTCGCGGCCATACTTGGCATAGATGTGCTGGATCACCTCCTCGCGGCGCTCATGCTCGAAATCGACGTCGATGTCGGGCGGCTCGCGGCGTTCCTCGGAAATGAAGCGCTCGAACAGCAGCTGGTGCTGCGCCGGGTCGACGGCGGTGATGCCCAGCACGAAGCAGACGGCCGAGTTCGCCGCCGAGCCGCGCCCCTGGCACAGGATCGGCGGCTGGGCCGTTTCGCGCGCGAAACGGATGATGTCGTGGATGGTGAGGAAATAGCGCGCGATGTCGAGCCGGCCGATCATCGCCAGCTCCTTCTCCAGCACGGCGCGGGTGGCGGGCGGGATGCCCTCGGGCCAGCGCGTCGCCGCCCCCTCCCATGTCAGCTTTTCGAGGTGGTCCTGCGGGCCACGCCCTTCGGGCACCACCTCGCGCGGGTATTCGTAGGCCAGCTCCTCGAGATCGAAGCGGCAGGTATCGGCGATCTCGCGCGTGGCGCGGATGGCTTGCGGCCATTCGGCGAAGAGCCGTTGCATCGTCTGAGGCGACTTGAGATGCCGCTCGGCATTGGGGGCGAGGTGCGGCCCGGCCTCGGCCAGCGGCACGCCCTCGCGGATGCAGGTCATCACGTCCTGCAGCGGGCGGCGTTCGGGCGCGTGGTAGAGCACCTCGTTGGTGGCCATCAGCGCCAGCCCGACGGCGCGGGCCATGCGTTCGAGCGCGTTGATCCGGGCCCGGTCGTCGCCGCGATAGAGATGCGCGGCGGCCAGATGGGTCAGCGCCGGCAGACGGCGGGCGAGGCGGGGCAGGGCGGCCTCGAACCCCGCCAGATCGGCGGGTGGCACGAGGATCAGCTTCAACCCCTCGGCATGATCCGCGAGGTCGTCGAGCGTGACGTCGCTCACCCCCTTCTTCTGCCAGCGGCCCTCGACATCGCGCATCTTGGCCTTCGACAGCAGCGCCGAGAGGCGGCCATAGGCGGCGCGGTCGGTGGGGTAGGCGAGGAACGTCTCGCCGGTGACCAGCGCAAGGCGGGTGCCGATCACCGGCCTGACATTCACCCGCTTCGCCGCGACATGCATCCGCACCACGCCCGCCAGCGTGTTGAGGTCGGCGACGCCCAGCGCGTCGTAGCCCAGGCTCCAGCCCTGCACCGCGAGATCCATCGCATCCGAGGCGCCGCGCAGGAAGGAAAAGCAGGTGGCAAGGCCCAGCTCCACATAGGCGCTGGGCGGGTTGGGCGGGAACTCCGCCTGCTGTGGCACGTCGCGCCGGGGATGTTTCTCGGTCTCGGGCATGGTTCAGGCAAAGGCGCCATGGAGGAACCAGCGCGGCTCGGCCCCGCGCCCGTCGCCCAAGAGACCCTCGCGGTAGAGCCAGAAGCGGCGACCGGTCTGGTCCTCGATGCGGAAGTAGTCGCGCAGCCGGGTGCCAGGGCGGTCGCGCCACCATTCGGGTGCGATCCGCTCGGGGCCGGCGAAGCGCGCCACGCGCAACCGCTGGCGCCGCCACAGGAACTGCGCGGGCGGGCCTTCAGGCACGGCGTAGAGCACCTGCACCTCCTCGGGCGGCTCGAACAGCCGCAAGGGGCGATGCAGGCGCGGCGCGAAGGGGCGGCAGACGGCGTGCAGCGCCGGACGCCAGAGCACCTGCCGCTCGGGGATGTGGCTGGGAGCGGGCAGCGGCCGGGTCAGGGTCTGCGGCCCGAACCGCGCCGAGAGCCGGTCGATCAGCCGCGCCAGGTCGTCGGCATCCTCCGCCGCATGGTCGAGGCGGCGCTGGCGGTCGGGCAGCACCTCGGCCACCAGCGCGGCCAGCGTGATCAGGTCGAAGCCGAAGCCCGGATCGAGCCGGTCGAGCCGTCCGTCGAACAGCCGCAGCAGATGATCGGGATCGCGCGAGGGACGCGAGGTCGCGGCCTGCGCCTGCGCCACCTCGCCATCGGTCCGATAGAGCGCAAGCGCGAGCCGGCGCGCGCCGAAACCTTCGGCAGCTAGCGCGGCACAGAGGGCACGTGCCAACTCCGGCAGGTGCGGCAGCGGGTCGAGCACCGGCTCCGCCAGCCGGGCCTGTATCGCAAAGCGCGGCGGGTCGTCGGGGCTGTCGACCGGCTCGGGCGTGCGGCCCGAAAGCTGGTCGAGGCGGAGCAGCGGGTCGGCTTCGGGCAAGCCCGCGCGGAACCGCCGCGCCAGCGACAGGCGCGGCACGGCGCGCAGCGCGCCGATGGTCGAGAGGCCCAGCCGGTCGAGCGTCCGTATCGTCGCCGGGTCGAGCCGCAGCGCCGCCACGGGCAGCGGATCGGTGCGGGCGGCCAGCTCCTCGGCGGCGCAGAGGCCAGGTGCGAAGCGCGCCAGCGCCCAAGCGGCGCCGCGGGTCGGCGCGATCGCCGCGCGGCAGGTCAGGCCAAGCCCCGCGAGCCGCGCCGCGATCTCCTCCAGCATGGCGGCCTCGCCGCCCCAGAGATGGTCCGAGCCGGTGACGTCCATAACCAGCGCGTCGGTGCCGTCGATGGCGGTCCAGGGGCACCACCGCCGGGCCCAGAGCATGAGCCGATCGAGCGCCGCCCTGTCGCCACGCGGGTCGGCGAATGCGACACGCAGCTCGGGGCAGATCGCGCGCATGTCCACCAGCCGCGCGCCGGGCGCGATGCCCAGCGCCTGCGCGGCCGGATTCACCGCATGGATCACCGGGCCCTGCGCGCCTTCGAGCGCGAGCGCGAAGGGAAGGTCATCGGGCGGTGCCTCGTCCCGCCGCAGGGCCTCGCGGCACCAGCGCTCGACCGCGAAGCGGGGGAGATGCAGCGACAGGATGCGCCGGGCCACGGGGCCGCCATCGTCGGATGCCGTCCCGCCCGTCGCACCGCCGCGCCGGATCTCCGGCGGCGCGGCGGCGGGGCCGGGTCGCCTTCGCGGGATGCCCACGGGGCTGAAGCTGTCCTCCGGCGCGGCAGGTATCGGCCCGGGGGCGGGCGCGGGCCGGGGCTCCGGCGCGGTGCCGGTTGCCTGGCGCAAGGCCTCGGCGGCCCGCGCGAGTTGGCGCGGGTTGGCGGCGCAGGGCCGGGCCTTGGCGATATGGGGCGCGCGGAAGGCGAGGACAGGCAGCTTGTCCCCGCCGGTCATCGTCGTCGTCTCTCTGGCAAGAGGCGCGACCGCTCGGGTCTGTCGAGAGGCGGCGCCGCCGGGGCAGGGCGCATATGCCCCGCCTCGTCATTCATTCGATAGGCACGCCCTGTCGACCGTCGCGCGGCCGGGTCAGGCCGTGGCGCGGGCGGCTTCGGCCGCCTCCATGCCGATGGCGTGATCGAAGGCGAGATCGCCGGTCGCGGGGTCATGGCCGGCCACCCAGCGCCCCGGCGCGCGGAACCGGGTGCGGAACAGCTCGGCACTCCATAGCGGCGTGCCCGGCGCGCGGGCGTCGTCCGGTTCGGGCCGGGCCGGCAGCGAGGAGAGCCGCCAGCGTTCGCGCGCGGCGCTCAGCTCGGGTGGCGCGGCGCGCCGGATCAACCAGGCAGGCACCCCATGCGCCTCGGCGCGCAGGGCCAGCCGCTTGGTCGCGGTGAAGTCGACCGCGGGCGCGCTGCCCCAGACCTCGCCGATTACCGCGCCGAGCGCCGGGCATCCCAGCCCCTGTTCCATTGCCCAGAGCACGTCGATCGCGCGCGAGACCTGCAGGTGCAGCAATTCGCATCCCCCCATCCCGGGGGGAAAGGGGCGCCCCGTCTCGCGCGCCGAGAGCCGATCCTGTATCCACAGCACCGGTCCGCTGCAGGCGGAAAGATGCGCCAGCGCAAAGGCCGGCGCGGCTGCGTCCGCCGCGGTTTCGGGAAAGATCTCGGACAAGCTGGGCTGGCGTAGCGCCGGCGCCTTGCGCGGCGTCGTGTCGGGGGCGGGGCATGAGGCGGGAGGCGACCACGTCACGGGATCTCTCTGCAAATTTGTGTTCCTGTTTTGTTCTAGTCCTGTCGGGACCTTCCGTCAAATCCTCCGTGCGGCATTGCGCCGCGCGTGGCGCTGCGGCAACGTCGCCCCTGCGAAGCGGGGGGCTTCGCCCGAGGGGGATCCGATGCGCCGCACCATCCAACGTCTCGCCGCACTGGCGCTCGTCGCGGCGCCGGCCTGGGTGTGGGCGCAGACATTGCCTGCGCCGCTCGACGACGCGGCCTATGTCGCGGTCGACCCTGAGGCGGCGGCGCTGGGGCGCCTGCTGTTCTACGACCCGATCCTGTCGGGCAACCGCGAGGTGGCCTGCGCGACCTGCCACCACCCGGCCTTCGGCACCTCGGACGGGCTGTCCCTGCCATTGGGCGATGGCGGCCGGGGCCTCGGTCCGGCGCGTGTCGTCGATCCCGGCAACGCGCCAGAGCAGCGGGTGCCCCGCAACTCCCAGGCGCTGTGGAATCTCGGCGCGCGGGAATACGTCTCGCTGTTCCATGACGGCCGCGTGGAGATCGATGCGGCGCAACCGGGAGGCATGCGCACGCCGCTCGACGCGGACATGCTGGAGGGGTTCGAATCGATGCTCTCCGCCCAGACCATGTTCCCGGTGCTGAGCCCGGATGAAATGGCCGGGCATTACAGCGAGAACGAGGTGGCGCAGGCGGTGCGGCTGGGCCAGTTGACCGGGCCGGGCGGCGCCTGGGAGCTGATCGCGCGGCGGGTTGCGGCGATACCGGACTACGCCCGCAGTTTCGAGACGCTCTACGATCTCGCGCCCGAGGAGATCGGCTTTACCGACATTTCCAACGTCATCGCCGCCTTCATGGCGCATGAGTTCCGCTCAGACACCAGCCCGTTCGATGCGCGGCTGCGCGATGGCACGCCGCTCGCCCCCGAGGCCGAGGCGGGTCTGGCGCTGTTCTACGGCGAGGCGGGCTGCACCGAGTGCCATTCCGGCCCGCTTCAGACCGATCACGGCTTTCACGCCATGGCCGTTCCGCAGCTCGGCCCCGGCAAGGGCGCGCGCTTCGAGACCCATGCCCGCGACGAAGGTCGGTTCCGGGTGACCGGCCGGGCCGAGGATCTGCATGCCTTCCGCACGCCGAGCCTTCGCAACGTGGCACTGACCGCGCCCTATGGCCATGCCGGGGCACATGCGAGCCTGCGCAACTTCGTTGCCGACCACCTCGACCCAGCGGCGGCGCTGGGCCGCTACGACCGAGCGCAGGCAGTGCTGCCGGAGATGGACGCGGCGGACTGGCGGATCCTCGACGATCCGGCCGAGACGGCGGCGATCGGCGCCGCGGCCACGCGACCGCCGCTCGACCTCGCCCCGGCGCAGATCGACGCGCTGGTGGCCTTTCTCGAGGCGTTGACCGACCCGGTTGCCAAGGCCGGGCGGCTCGGCATTCCGGAGACGGTGCCGAGCGGGCTGCCAGTGCCAATGCCGATGCCCTGATCCCGCGCCGCGCGCCACCGCGCCGTCTCGTGCCAGTCGAGGCAGCGCCGGGCAGAGGCGGCTTTTGCGGCAATGGCCGTCTCCATGATCCGGCCATCGGCCCAGATCAGCTCGGCCCGAGGCAGGCGCAGCCGCAGGGCCTGATCCGGCAGCTGCCCCTCGGTCGCGGGCGGATGGCCCAGATGCCCCGCTTCGGCCAGAACTTCGCTGGTGCCGAACAGCTGCAGGATCAGCGTGCCGCGCAGCAGCAGCCTCTGTCGGGGCAGCAGGGCGGGGCCACCCTCGGGCTGCAGGATCCTGTGCGGATCGCAAGACCACCACGACAGCTCGAGCACCGGTTGGAAGCCGTGATCGCGGGTCAGCACCCGGTCGTCGGGCCGCAGCGCCTCGACCCTGCGGGCGCCGCGTGCCGTGGCGATCCGGGTGCCGGGCAGGAACAGGCCCGGGCGGGCCACGGCCACGGCATCCTCCGGAATAGGCGCCCGCTGCATTTCATTCCCCTCGCGATCGGTTCCGTTTTGGAATGAAACCCTTGAGGAAAGGTTACATTAACCCCGGAATTTCCGCGGTTCGGGGCGGAGGAGTGGCGAGAATGCGGCGACGAGGGGGCGGACGCTACGTCTCGCCCCACGACGTCATGTCACGGCGGCGCGGGCGTGGAATTCGGGCCGATCCCAAGAGCCGTCGCGCAGGATCGACGCCATCACCTCGACCGCGCGGTCGATGTCGGCTTCGTCAAGATAGAGCGGCGTGATGCCGAAGCGCAGGATGTCGGGCGCCCGGAAATCGCCGATCACGCCCTGCGCGATCAGCGCCTGCATCACCGCATAGCCCTGCGGATGCCGGAACGAGACCTGGCTGCCACGTCGCGCAGGATCGCGGGGGGTCGCCAGTTCGAGACCGGGGCAGGCGGCCTCGACGCCCTCGATGAAGCGGTCCGACAGCGCCAGCGAGGCGGCGCGCAGATCCGCCATGTCGACGCCGTCCCAGATGTCGAGCGCGGAGTCGAGCGCCGCCATGGCCAGCACGGGGGGCGTGCCGACCCGCATCCGGGCGATCGCGGCGCCGGGGCGATAGCTCGGTTCGAAGGCGAAGGGCGCGTCATGGCCGAGCCAGCCCGACAACGCCGGCCGTACCGCGTCGATCAGCCGGGGCGCCACATGGATGAAGGCCGGCGCGCCGGGGCCGCCATTGAGGAACTTGTAGGTGCAGCCGACGGCGAAATCGGTGTCGGCAGCAGCGACGTCGACATCGACCGCCCCGGCCGAATGCGCCAGATCCCAGATGGCGAGCGCCCCGGCCTCATGCGCACGCGCGATCAGCTTCGGCATGTCGTGACGGCGCCCGGTGCGGTAGTCGACCTCGGTGATCATCATCACCGCGACGTCCTCGTCGATCGCGGCCTCGACCTCCTCGGGTGCCACCACGCGCAACTCGTGGCCGCGCCCGAGCTGTTCGATCAGCCCCTCGGCCATGTAGATGTCCGACGGGAAATTGCCGCTGTCGGTCAGGATCACCTTCCGCTCGGGGCGCAATGCCAGCGCCGCCGCCAGCGCCTGATGCACCTTGATCGACAGCGTGTCGCCGAGCACCGTGGTGCCTTCGGGCGCGCCGATCAGCCGACCGATCCGGTCGCCGAGCGTCGCGGGCTGCGCCATCCAGCCGGCCTTGTTCCAGCCGGTGATCAGCATCTCGCCCCATTCCTCCGTCATCGCCCGCGCCATGCGCGCCGGCGCCGCCTTGGGCAGCGGGCCGAGCGAATTGCCGTCGAGATAGGTCACGCCCTCGGGCAGCTCGAACAGGGCCTTGGTGGCCCGGAAATCGGTCGTCATGGCATGCCTCCCCGCAAATGTCGCAGATTGATGGCAGCCCGGCTCGATCCGCGCAACAGCGGGTGACAGCGCCCCGACGGCAAGGCAGAACAATGGCATGTACTGGATCGACTTTCCCCCCGCCTGGACCCTCTACGCGCTGCTTGCCGCCTGGGGGATCTCCGTGCTGGAGCCCGAATGGCTCGGTTTCGGCATGCATCACGCGGCGCTGGGCATGGTGGTGATCGCGCTGGGCCTCGGGCTGATGCTCTGGGCGAGTGCAGTGATGCTGTGGCACCGCACCCAGGTCATGCCGCGCCGCGAGGCGGCGACGCTGGTGACCACCGGGCCGTTCCGCTTCTCGCGCAACCCGATCTATCTGGGCGATCTGGTGCTGCTCACGGGTGGTGCGCTGATCCTCGACGCACCGCTGGCGCTGGTGCTCGTGCCGGTCCTCGCCGCGATCCTGTCGCGCCGCTTCATCCGGCCCGAGGAGGCGATGTTGCGCGCCAGTTTCGGCCCCGCTTTCGAGGCTTGGTCCGGACGCACACGACGCTGGCTCTGAGGCCTTGTGACCCGGCGGCAGCAAAGTCCTGCGCCGCCCTTGTGCAACATTCTTTCCCCCGCTACTCCTTCGCCAACGCAGAATGACCGGAGGGGACGTGGCGTGAGGATCGGGGCACCGAGGGAACTCCATGACGGCGAGGCGCGGGTATCGATGACCCCGTCTTCGGCGCGTGACTTGCAGAAGCTTGGGCACGAGTGCCTGATCGAGGCGGGGGCGGGCCTGGCGGC
>NZ_JACIBX010000010.1:0-27517 GCF_014195545.1 Limimaricola variabilis
CGGTCGTCAGCCAGAAAAGGTTGCTCATTGATCATGCTCCTCGGGGAGCCTGAATCACGCAGCCTCATCAAGATCAATGGGTCCTGAGCCTAGGTACTCCAGAAGCGGCGCGCGCTGTTTCCAACTGTGACCATTGCTCGAAAACAATGAGCTATCGAGCAGGAGTTTTCCGGTTTGGGAAGTATTTATGTGCAGCTGACGCTTGAGGAGCACCGCTAGGTCAATCGCTCGCGGCATGCGAGTATATTTTTGGATGAGATGGCGCGGGTAGCGGCAGCGCGCGCCTCGGTGGCCTGCCCCCTGAAAAGTGGTCCTCCCTGAAGTAGGCTTTCGAGCCAGTTCGGGCTTCACCCCATTCTTGGTCCGGGCGCTATGCGACCTTTCGGGCTGGTTCGAGTTGAGCCGCGAAGGCGCTGGGGGTCAAGTTTCCCAGCGCCGAGTGCGGCCGGTGGTCATTGTAATCGATCCTCCATTCATTGATGCGTTGGCGGGCGTCGGCCATCGACAGGAACCATGAAGCGTTCGGACACTCCTGCCGGAGCCGGGCGTTGAATGCCTCGATGTGGGCGTTATCGCTGGGTTTTCCCGGCCTTGAGAAATCCAGCTCCACCTTGTTGAGATAGGCCCACTGGTCGAGCAGGCGACTGGCGAACTCGGGCCCGTTGTCGACACGAATGCTTCGAGGCTTGCCTCGAAGCCTGGCGATCCGGTCGAGCTCATCGATGACCTGGTAGGCTTGGAAGTTGGTCCTCGCAGCCGTCGCGAGAGCCTCTCTCGTGCGGCAGTCGACGATGGTCAGGATGCGGAAGGGCCGATCATCGAAGAGCTTGTCGGACATGAAGTCCATCGCCCAGACGTCGTTCACGCCTTCGGCCTCGGCGCGGCCCGATCGGTAGCGGCAAGCGCGGCGGCGTTTCGGGCTGCGGGTGCGGATCGACAGCCCTTCCTCGCAATAGATCCGATACAGGCGCTTGTGGTTCAGCTGCCAGCCTTCGCGTTGAAGCAGCACGTGCAGTCGTCGGTAGCCGTAGCGCACCCGGCTCTCGGCCAGCTCCTTCAGCCGCAGGCGCAGCGCAACGGCTGGGTCACGGCGTGACTTGTATCTGTGCGAGGCCCGCCCGAAGCCCATGGCTTGGCACGCTCTGCGTTCCGACAGTTCGAAGACATCCTGGTAGTGCCGGACGACTTCGCGGCGCCGGACGGGCCTCACCACTAATGGGATGGTCCGCCCCGCATCCAGGCATAGCCTTTGCCGCTATAGGAGAAGGAGGATAACGGATGCGCATCAATCCCAAACCGGAAGCCGCCGTCTACGGCATCGACCTTGGCAAGAAAGTATTCCACCTCGTCGCACTCGATGCAGGGGGTCGGCCCATCCAGAGAGCCAAGTTCACCCGCGACACGCTCCTGCGCTTCTTTGCATCAGCCACCGCTGCACGGGTGGGCATGGAGGCTTGTCCCGGCTCCCAATGGCTTGCTCGGAAGCTTATCGAGCTCGGCCACGACGCCTGCATCATCCCCGCGAAGTTCGTGAAGCCCTATGTGAAGTCGAACAAGACGGATGTGGTGGATGCCGAAGCCATTGCCGAAGCGGTGACCCGTCCAACCATGCGCTTCGTCCAAGTGAGAACGCCCGAGCAGATTGATCTGCAAGCATTGCATCGTATCCGCGATCGGCTGATCCGCAGCCGAACCGCGCTGATCAATCAAGCCCGCGCTTTCTGCCTTGAATATGGTTTGGCAATGCGAACCGGCGCCGGCGTGTTCCATATCGACATCCGGCGCCATCTCGACTGCACAGAGAACGATCTGACTGACACCATGCGCGCCATGCTGCGTGATCTCCTCGACGATCTCGACCACCTCGAGGGGCGCATTGCGGAGATCTCGAAGGCAATCGAAGCGACGGCCCATACCGACGAGGTCGCTCGTCGTCTCATGACCGTGCCCGGAATTGGACCGTTGGGCGCCACCGCTCTCATGGCTGCGGCCGGGAATGGGTTGCAGTTCCGCAAGGCGCGGGACATGGCCGCCTGGCTCGGTCTCGTGCCCGCCGAGCATTCCACTGGCGGCAAGCAGACCCTTCGCGGGATCAGCAAGCGAGGCAACGGCTATGTCCGACGCCTGCTCATTCACGGAGCGCGATCATGCTTCCTGCACCTCGATCGCGAGAAGCACGCGCTCGGCCGGTGGTTGAGGGCACTCGAGGGGCGCACGCATCGCAACAAGGCGGTTGTGGCGCTGGCGAACAAGATCACACGGATTGCTTGGGCGATCCTTACGCGGCCCGGGCAACTCTATCTCCGCTCGAAGGGAGCTGCTGCCTGACGCCGACCGCCCACCGATTGCAGGAGGCACGATGACCGAACGGCTGATCGGCCACGGGTAAACCATTCGCAAAAAAGCGGGACGCGATCCCGTAGCAACTAATCTGGAACCCGAGGCGCGGATCTCATCAAGGCCTGGCCGCCAAAAGCGGCCCACTGATCAGAGGCCGGATACATTTACGCAAGCCTGAATGGCATCGCGCAGCTTGCAAGCGCGGGGCGGACCATACATTTTTTGCGAGCATTTCCTTGAGCGTGGCCATGTCCAGCATCTGCTCCGCCAGCATCTTCTTCAGCTTCGCATTCTCAGCCTCCAGCGCCTTCAGCCGCTTGACGTCGGGCACTTCCATGCCGCCATACTTCGAGCGCCATTTGTAGAAGGTCGCATCGCTGATCCCGTGCTGGCGACACAACTCCTTCACCCCGAGCCCGGCTTGGTGCTCCTTCAGGATGCGGATGATCTGCTCCTCGCTGAACCGGCTTCTTCTCATCGTCTGTCTCCTCGCTTGGAGAACAGGCTAACTTCAAAGCGCGGACATTTCAGGGGAGCAGGTCAGCCGACGGACGAGCCGCACACCTATGTCGACTTCGTGCGGTATGGTCACGTCGGGAACGGGGCGGCCAGGACAGGCGAGAGGACTTGGCGCCGTCTGACCGAGGAGGCCACCGGATCGGCGAAGTCGGTGTTTCATTTCGATGTGCAGGGCTCGGTGGCAAAATCCATCCATTCCGGGATCCCCTGGCTTCGGGCACTGCGCAGGGCGAAGCCAGAACTCCACTTCTGGCCGTTCGACGGCTGGGCCCCGGCTTCGGTGGCCTCGGTTGTCGTCGAGGCGTATCCACGGCTTTGGAGTGCGACCTATCCAAGAGACGCGCGCACGCCCGACCAGCATGACGCCTATGCTATCGCGCGATGGGTCCAAGAGGCCGATCTCAGCGGTGATCTGGCAGGTGCCTTCGCAGCGCCTGCGCCCGAACCGGTCGCCATGACGGGACAAGTCGAGGGGTGGATCCTTGGAGCCACCTGGCCGCCGGCCAAGAAGCCGAAGTCGAAGCTGAAGCCGCCCATGCAAGGCGCGGCACCAGCCAGAACGACACGGCCGGGCTTCGTCAATCGCAACGAACAGGAAGTCCTGCGGAAGACCGACCTTCCCGGCAACGACCACAACCAGCTCGTCTACATCCTCCGATGCCGACGCTGCGGCGAACGCTACGGGGCGAACGGCTCGGATATTTTCCAGCGACGCTGCCCGGCCTGCGGGGCTGGCCAGCCGGGATTGCCGATCGATCACCGATGATGGGGGGCACCTCGAGCCGCCGCACGTGCAGCCCGATCTTGGCCATGCCGGGGGCTGCCGAAAAGACAGATAGAAACGAGCAAAGCCTTTGGCGCATGACCGGGGAGGTTCGGTAGCCGACGATCCGGCCGTTATCCCACCCTACTCCCCCGCCAGCCCCGCGTCACGCAGCGCTTCGGCATCGGACAGGTCGCGCAGGTCCTGGAGCCCGAAGGCCGCCACGAAGCCTGGTGTGGTGACGTAGGTGTAGGGTGCCCCGCGGCGTGGCGCCCACGGCCCCGGCGCGATCAGATCCCGCGCCGCCAGCCGGCCGATCAGCTCGCGGGAAATGTCGTACCCGAAAATGTCCTTGAGGCCGGCGCGGGTGACCGGCTGGTGGTAGGCCACCGGAACCAGTCGGTTGCAAAACCGCCGCGCGGGCGATCCGACATCAGATAGGTTAGCGCCCTCGAGGCCAGCGCGTCATGCATTTGCTCGGAGATGCGTCTCGGCACGGCAATGATGCCGAACTTTGCGGCAATAGCGGGGTTTCGACTCGTCGATCGCCCCACGCAGTCTGGGCGCGCACGTTCCTGGAATGCAGGCCTTGCATGCAAGACTGATTGACCACGGAGCCTCACCCCCATGCCGGACGGTATTGAACGCAGCCTGCTCGCCGCCATCGTCGAGGGCCGTCTCGCCCCCGGCGCGCAGCTGTCGGAGGCGCAGCTCGCCGAGGCCTTTGGCGTGTCGCGCACGTTGGTGCGCGAGGCGCTTGCCCGGCTGCAGGCGCGGCACGTGGTCGCCGTGCGCCCGCGCCGCGGCTGGTTCGTGGCCCGCCCCGACAGCGACGAGGCGGCGCAGGTCTTCGCCGCCCGCCGCGCGGTCGAGTACGGCTTTCTCGCCACTGCGCGCCCCTTCGACGCCGAACAGGTCGCCCGGCTCGAGGCGCATCTGGCCGAGGAGCGCGACGCCATCGCCCAGGGCGACAAGCCACGGCTCACCTATCTGATGGGCGATTTCCACGCCCGGATCGTGGCGGTCGCGGGCAACGAGCCGCTGACCGAGATCATGCGCAACCTGACCGCGCGCACCATCCTGATCTCGCTGTGCCGTCAGTCGTCCGACGACGCGCTGGCCTCGCATCGCGACCATGTCCGCATTGTCGGGGCGATCGCTGCGGGCGACATGGCCGAAGCCGCGCGGCTTTCGGTCGAGCATCTCGACGCGGTCGAGGCAGGTCTGGGGCGCGACACCGCGCCCGACCCGCTGGCCGCACTCCGCGACACCCTCCGTCTCGATCCGGCGCCGGACGGAGCGGCCTCCTCCTTCGCGCCCTCCCCTCTCTGAAAACGGACTCCTCCCATGATCCACAGACGCAGCCTCCTCGTCGCCGCCACGCTGGCGCTCGGCTTCGCCGGAAACCTCGCGCGCGCCGACGCGCTCTCCAACATCCAATCCTCGGGAACGCTGCGCGTCGCGGTGCCGCAGGACTTCCCGCCCTTCGGCTCGGTCGGCACCGACATGACGCCGCAGGGCTACGATATCGACGTGGCGAAGCTGATCGCCGGGGAAATGGGTGTCGATCTGGAGCTGGTGCCGGTCACCTCGGCCAACCGCATCCCCTATTTGCAGACCGGCAAGGTCGATCTGGTGATCTCATCGATGGGCAAGAACCCCGAGCGTGACGCGGTGATCGATTTCTCGATGGCCTATGCGCCGTTCTACAATGGGGTCTTCGCTCCCGAGGACATCGCCATCGAAGGCCCGGACGATCTCGCCGGCAAGGTGGTCGGCGTCACCCGCGGCTCGATCGAGGATCTGGAACTCAGCGAGATCGCTCCGACCGAGGCCACGCTGCGCCGCTACGAGGACAACAACGGCACCATCCAGGCCTTTCTCTCCGGCCAGGTCGAGGCGATCGCCACCGGCAACGTCGTCGCCGCCGCAATTCTCGAACGCAACCCGCCTCAGCGGCCGGAGATGAAGTTCCTGGTCAAGGATTCGCCCTGCTACATCGGTCTGAACGAGAACGAGCCCGCGCTGATGGAGGCGCTTGACGCCATCCTCGCCGCCGCCAAGACCGACGGCCGCCTCGATGCGATCTCGCAGCAGTGGCTCGGCATGCCGCTGCCCGAGGGGCTGTGATCTCGCGGGGCCGCCACCGCGCGGCCCCGCTCACCCGGAGATATCCATGACCTACAGCTTCGATTTCGGCTGGCTGGCCAGCTATTGGCCAGTCTTCGCCGCGGGCGTGGCGATGACGCTGCAACTGATCGTCATCGGCGGGCTTCTGGGCATCGCGCTTGGCATCGCCTGCGCCTGGGCGCGCAGCCTTGGGCCGCGCTGGCTTGGCACCCCGGTCGCCGTCTATGTCGAACTCATCCGCAACACCCCCTTCCTGATCCAGCTGTTCTTCATCTTTTTCGGCCTGCCGGCGCTGGGACTGCGGCTGGGCGAGGTGCAGGCCGCGACGCTGGCGATGGTGATCAACCTCGGCGCCTATGCCGCCGAGATCATCCGCGCCGGGATCGAGGCCACGCCGCGCGGCCAGTTCGAGGCCGGGGCCAGCCTGGCGATGAGCCGCATCCAGACCTTCCGCCACGTGGTCCTGGTCCCGGCGCTGGAGCGGATCTGGCCGGCGCTGGCCTCGCAGGTGGTGATCGTCATGCTCGGCTCGGCGGTGGTCAGCCAGATCGCGGTCGAGGATCTGACCTTCGCCGCCAACTTCGCCCAGTCGCGCAGCTTCCGGGCCTTCGAGGCCTACGCGGTTTCGACCGTCATCTATCTCGGCCTCGCCATCGCGCTGCGCGCCGCGCTGATGCGCTTGGGCGGACTGATCTTCCCGGCCCCGGAGACCGCGCGATGACCCAGTTCACCTTTGTCGATATTCTCACGAACCTGCTCTGGGCCAGCCGCTGGACGGTGCTCTTATCTCTCGCGGCCTTCGCGGGCGGCGGGCTTCTGGCGCTGGGGCTGTTGTTCGCGGCGATCGGCCGGGCGCGCTGGCCGGGGCGCCTGGCGCGGCTCTATGTCGAGATATTCCAGGGCACGCCGCTTCTGATGCAGCTGTTTCTGGCCTTCTTCGGGCTGGGGCTTCTGGGCATCGACGTCTCGCCCTGGCTCGCCGCCTGCGCGGCGCTGATCCTGTGGAGCGCGGCCTTCCTGGTCGAGATCTGGCGCGGCTGCGTCATGGCCATTGGGCGCGGCCAATGGGAGGCCTCGGCCGCACTCGGCATGGGTTACGCCGCGCAGATGCGTCACGTGGTGCTGCCGCAGGCGCTCAGGCTCGCGGTGCCGCCGACGGTCGGATTCTCGGTGCAGGTGGTCAAGGGCACGGCGCTGACCTCGATCATCGGCTTTCTGGAGCTTACCAAGGCCGGGACCGTGCTGTCCAACGCCAGCTTCCAGCCCTTTACCGTCTTCGGCCTCGTGGCCCTGATCTACTTCGCGCTGTGCTTCCCGCTGTCGGTGGGCGCGCGCCGTCTCGAAAGGAAACTGAATGTCGCTCATTGAGATCGCGGGCTTGCACAAGAGCTTCGGGTCGACCGAGGTACTGCGCGGCATCGACTTGGCGGTGGCTTCGGGCGAGGTGGTGGCGATCATCGGCCGCTCGGGCTCGGGCAAGTCGACGCTCTTGCGCTGCATCAACGGGCTGGAGAGCGTGGATGCAGGCGACATCACCGTCGCGGGCGAGGCGCTGGGGACGGGCGAGGCGCGGCTGCGGGCGCTCAGGCTCAAGGTCGGGATGATCTTCCAGCAGTTCAACCTCTTTCCGCACAAGACCGCCGGGCAGAACGTGATGCTGGCCCGGCAGGTGGTGCGCGGCAGCCCGCGCGCCGAGGCCGAGGCGCTGGCGCGGCGGATGCTCGACCGGGTGGGGCTGGGGGCAAAGTTCGATGCCTATCCGGCGCAGCTCTCCGGCGGGCAGCAGCAGCGGGTGGCGATCGCGCGGGCGCTGGCGATGGAGCCGCTGGCGCTCTTGTGCGACGAGGTGACCTCGGCGCTCGATCCCGAGCTGGTGGGCGAGGTGCTGGGCGTGGTGCGCGAGCTGGCCGCCGAAGGCATGACGCTGATCATGGTCACCCACGAGATGGCCTTCGCCCGCGAGGTCTGCGACCGGGTGGTGTTCATGCACGAGGGCCGGGTGCACGAGATTGGCCCGCCGGCCGAGATCTTCGCCGAGCCGCGCACGCCCGAGCTGCGTGCCTTCGTGGCCCGCGGCCATTGAGCGTGTGACAAGCGCATCACGCAGTTGGCCATTGCGGCGCGCGCCCTGGATGCCTCCGCGAGGGCGAGCATCCGGAACACTGGCTCGGCGCTCAGACAGGTTTGGTCCCTATCGCGCGAGGTTTGAGTGCCTCCCTTCCAGCCCCGCATCGCGCAGCGCTTCAACATCCGGCAGGTCCCGCAGATCCGAGAGTCCGAAGGCGGCGAGAAAGCCCGGCGTGGTGACGTAGGGTCAGGACTCGTTAACCTTCAAAGCCAGAACATGACGGTCGCAGCCAAGGCTATGGCAGAGAGGAAGACCTTCGGGCATCTGTCGTAGCGCGTGGCAATCCGCCTCCAGTCCTTCAGGCGCCCGAACATGATCTCGATCCTGTTGCGCCGCTTGTAACGACGCTTGTCGTGCTTGACGGGTGTGGCGCGAGACTTCCGGCCCGGGATGCAGGGCTTGATCCCCTTGCCCTTTAGGGCCTCGCGGATCCAGTCCGCGTCATACCCCCGGTCGGCGAGCAGCCATTCTGCGTCAGGCAGGCTGCCCAACAGCGCTGCCGCCCCTGTGTAATCACTGGCCTGGCCAGCGGTCATAAAGAACCGGATGGGGCGTCCCTGGGTATCGGTGACGGCATGCAGCTTGGTGTTCATGCCGCCCTTGGTGCGTCCGATCAGCCGCCCGCGCCCCCCTTTTTCAGCCGCAGGCTGGTCGCCGTGCGGTGGGCTTTGAGGTAGGTCGCGTCGATCATGACCGTCTTTCTCTCCGGGCTTTCAGTGGCCAAGCCTTCCATCATTCGGGCGAAGACACCTTTGTCACTCCACCGCTTCCAGCGGTTGTAGAGGGTCTTGGCTGGACCATACTCCTTCGGAGCATCGCGCCACCGCAGACTGTTGCGATTAACGAAGATGATGCCGCTCAAGACCCGCCGGTCATCGACGCGTGGCTTGCCATGGCTCTTTGGAAAGAAGGGCTGCAACCGGGCCATCTGCTCGGTCGTCAGCCAGAAAAGATTGCTCATTGATCATGCTCCTCGGGGAGCCTGAATCACGCAGCCCCATCAAGATCAATGGGTCCTGAGCCTACTGGTGGTCGATCGCAATCTCCCGGCATCTCGGAATCTATCGCCCTCACGCCGGGGTCTGCACCTGGACGGCGCGTTACCTGTCCAAGGACAAGCTTTACAAGCAAAGAGCTCTCGGTCCTGCATTGGACGCGGGCCAAGGCGCCTTGCGGTTCGAGGCCGCATTGGATCTCGCTGAGGCATGGTTCGCGGCCCCCTATGTCGCCGACAAGGCGCATGCCGCCCGCCCCGCCGAGCGGATGTCGGGGGTCAGGTTCTGCCCCATCGGGGATCTCTACACGGTCGGCCACGCTCTCGCTGACTACACCGCCTGGACGAAGATCGCGCATTCCCCGGGCGGACACTACAACACGCTGGCGCTCATCAACCATCATCTGGCGGACGAGCTGCTGTTCGTGCCGGTCAACGAGATCGTCCCTCACCACCTTCGGCGGCTGGCACATCGCGTGCTGGAGTGCCCACCGAAGTTCGGCTTCCAGCTTGAACGGCCGAAGGTCCGGCTGTGCGACCTCACCCCTAAGGATCTCCGCCGCCGCAAGCGTACGTTCAACAGCCTGGTGACGATCCTGCGTATGGCGCTTCGCCTTGCGTGGGAGAACGATCATCTGGAGGCCGAGCGCACATGGCGCTGCCTGCGCCGGTTGCCGGTGAACCACACGCCCCGCCGGGATTTCCTCGACCGTACCCAGTGCCGGCGCCTACTCGCCGAATGTCCACCGGCACTGCGACGCTTGGTGCTGGGGGTTCTCTACACCGGCTGCCGCGTCGGCGAGCTGGGGCAGCTGCGCGTGGAGGACGTCGCCTTCCAGATCTACGGCCTGCGCATTCCGGCTTTCAAACGAAGCCCCGCCCGCTTCGTCTTCCTACCAGATGAAGGCATGGCCTTCTTCCAGAAATGCTGCCTGGGCAAAGCCCCCCGGGACCATGTCCTGCTCTCGAAATCCGGAAAAGTCTGGCGGCGCCAGCATGCCGGTTCGTTTCGACTTGCCGCTGCCCGGGCCGGCCTGTCATCCACTTTCGTTTTTCATGGTCTGCGGCATACCTATGCCAGCGACCTTATCTGCCATGGCGTGCCCCTGGAGGTCGTGGTCCGACAACTCGGTCATGCAGTTACCCGAGCGGTCGCATCGACCTACGGGCATCTGGCCGAGCGTTATCGGGAGGAAATGATCCGCAGTAGGTTCTCGGCATTGGTCGCTGAACCGGCAGGAACAGGGTAGATTTGATAGGAACACACTGACATTGCCGCAAGGCTTTCTTGGCAGATGGCCAGAAGGGGAGATTCAAGTTCGGGTATTCGCCAGCTATTCGTGGCCACAGTCTAACTCCAGCCATGCCCGAAACGCGCGTGCCAACTTCTCCCGCCTGAAGAACACACCCGTTCCTGTCGCCAGGGCGAAGCCGGCCGTCACGGTCTTTTCTCTCCAACTCCATTGATGCCTTGCCGTCTCAAGCGTAGGTCGGGTCTTCCGTAGAGAAAGGAGCTTCGTCATGCTCAGGTCCCTTGCCCTGGCTGCCCTCATCACCGCTGCCGCCCCCCTCGCCTCGGCGCAGGAAGACGGCACGCTGCAGGTTGGTATGTCCGGCGGCTACTTCCCTTTCACCTTCGTTCGCCAAGACGTACTGCAGGGCTTCGAGGTCGACGTGATGAACGCTGTAGCGGAAGAGACAGGGCTCGAGGTCGAGTTCGTCACCATGTCCTTCTCCGGATTGATCGGTGCATTGGAATCGGGCCGCATCGACACTATCGCCAACCAGATTACCATCACGCCTGAGCGCGAGGAGAAGTTCGTCTTCACGCAGCCTTACGTGTTCGACGGCGCGCAGGTGGTGGTGAAGGCCGGCAATGAGGGCGAGATCAATGGTCCTGAGGACCTCAAGGGCCGTTCGGTCGCAGTGAACCTCGGCTCAAACTTCGAGCAGCTGCTGCGCGAGCTGCCCTATGCCGACGAGATCGACATCCGTACCTATGAGAGCAACATCGAGCAGGACACTGCGCTCGGTCGGGTCGATGCCTTCGTGATGGACCGCGTCTCCTCGGCGCAGGTGATCAAGGAAAGCCCGCTGCCGCTGGCGCTGGCCGGGCAGCCGTTCTCGGAGATCCGTAACGCCCTGCCCTTTCGCGACGACGAGGCAGGCCGCGAGCTACGCGATCGGATCGACGCTGCACTGACCACACTGAAGGACAATGGAACCCTGGCCGAGATCTCCGACAAGTGGTTCGGCAACGACATCACCACCGCGGAGTGACACTGTGCGGGCACTCGACTTCGACTACATGCTGGGTCTGGTGCCTGTGCTGCTGGGGTACGTGCCCCTGACGCTAGGCATGGCGCTGGCCGGCATGGCGCTGGCGCTGGTGCTGGCCTCGCTGCTGGCGGTCGAGCGGGTAGCGAAGCTGCCCGTGCTCGATCCGCTGGTGGTGCTGTTTATCAGCTTCTTCCGCGGCACGCCGCTGCTAGTGCAGCTGTTTCTGTTCTACTACGGCCTGCCGCAGGTGATGTCCTTCTTGACCCAGATCAACGGCGTCACCGCTGCAATCATGGGACTGACGCTGCACTTCTCGGCTTATATGGCCGAGAGCATCCGGGCCGCGATCACAGGCGTTGATCGCAGCCAGTGGGAGGCAGCGCAGGCAGTCGGGATGACCCAGTCTCAGATGATGGCGCGGATCGTGCTGCCACAGGCCGCGCGCATCGCTGCGCCGACGCTGGTCAACTACTTCATCGACATGATCAAGGGGACCTCACTGGCCTTCACCCTCGGTGTCACCGAGATGATGGGTGCGACCCAGAAGGAGGCGGCGGGCTCGTTCCTCTATTTCGAGGCTTTTCTCGTGGTCGCTCTGATCTACTGGATCATCGTCGAGACGCTGTCTTTCGCGCAGCGCGGCCTCGAAGCCCACCTCAACCGGGCCTTTACCCGATGATCGAGGTCAATGGACTGACCAAGGGCTTCGGCCAAGGCCCGGTGTTGAACGGCATCGATCTGATGATCGAACCCGGCGAGCGGATCGTAGTGATCGGCCCATCTGGCACCGGCAAGTCGACGCTGCTGCGTTGTCTCAATTTCCTCGACCGGCCCGAGGCCGGCACGATCCGCGTAGGCGACCTGACGGTGGATGCCGCCAAAGCCACCAAGACGCAGATCCTCGCACTGCGTCGCCGCACCGCCTTCGTGTTCCAGAACTACGCGCTTTTCGCCAACAAGACCGCACAGGAGAACATCACCGAGGCCTTGGTTACCGTTCAGAAGAAGCCGCGCGCGGAAGCCGAGGCCCGTGCTAACTCGATCCTTAGGGAGATCGGGCTTGAGGAGAAGTCCGACAGCTACCCCGCCGCGCTCTCGGGCGGACAGCAGCAACGCGTGGGCATCGGCCGGGCCATGGCGCTCGACGCGCAACTGATGCTGTTCGACGAGCCGACTTCGGCGCTTGATCCCGAATGGGTGGGTGAGGTCCTCGACCTAATGCGGCGCGTGGCTGAGCAGCACCAGACCATGCTGATCGTCACCCACGAGATGCAGTTCGCCCGCGAAATTGCTGACCGGGTGATTTTCATGGAGGGCGGACGGATTGTCGAACAGGGCCCGCCGGAGCAGATATTTGATGATCCGCAGGACGCGCGCACGAGGACCTTCCTGCGTCGCGTGCGCTGATGCTCAATCCCCGCTAATTGGGGTAGCCACGCCCGGCGCCTCAGATTGATGCACCACATACTTGAGCCGGCCCTGCTAGCTCAAGTGCCCTACACAAGTCGCAGCAGCGCGAACCAGCCACTACGATAAGTCCCTGAGGCGGTATCCCCCCGTGGGAACCTGCCCATGCCCTACCGCGCTTGCGGTGCCACACTGGGGCCCTCCTTCTGCAGCGGCGGCAAGTGATAACTATAGGTTGTTTTTTTGGTATTGCCGATCTCCTGAAGGTGGTATCTATGTTGGTCATGTTTTCGATTGGAGAATGTGATGAAGGTTGTCTTCCAAGCGCTTGTTGGCGTGATGGTCACCGCGGTACCCGCACTTGCTGAGCAGAAGGTTTTTGGGGAGGCCGAGGTCGCCTACGGGCAAACAGACTTGGAAGACCTCGATGACACGGCTGATCACCTCAACCTCGGGGGCAAAGCAGCTTTCGTGTCTTCCGCCGGTCTCGGCATCCAGTTGGGCGCAAGTTACTCCAATCTGAGCGTTAAGGGGGCTGGCGAGGCTGACATCTATTCCTATGACGCTCATGTCTACGGAGATGCCGGAGATTATAAGGTCGGGGCATTTATAGGTCGCATGGAAATCGATGAGGTCGAGATCTACGGGCTGGGTTCTGCGGACCTGAACGAGACAGTGACCAGCTATGGGCTGGAAGGTCTGGTGGATCGCGGCCCCATCACCTACCGGGGCTATGTAGCTCGAGCAGATATCGATGGTACCGACAATATCATCTACGGCATCGGGGCCGACTTCGACGTGAACCAAGCTTTCGAGATAAGCGCTGATTATGATGCCATGGACGTGTCGATTGACGGCTTTGAAGAAGAGCTGGAAGTTAGTGCGTTCAAGCTGAGTGCGGGCTATTATGTCCCGCAGGCGCCTGTTCGCTTGTCTGCTGCCATTGGCCGGAGTGACATCGAGTTCGATGGAATGGATGCGAACGCAACAAGTTTTGGCATCGGGGCTTCGTATCTCTTCGGAAATAGGGCTGACGCAGCGCGTGAAAAACTGTTCAGGTCGGTTGCTGTCCCGTTCTGAGCCAAGAAGGCTTTGAAATCCTGATGAAGGATATCCCTCTCAAGAGGTTTGAAACGCACGCCTTATCATATTCAGAGGCCGGCTGGAGGGCAGCGCAGTTGGGCCCTGTTCTTTACGTACCCGGTATTTCCGTCTCCTGCGCATTTCTTTCGATTACATGCCGGTGCCGCGGAAAGAAGGGCTAGCCGATTCCTTCTTGGCTAGCCCTTCAAGAGCACTTCAGACCGGAACGAGATTACTGGGCATTCACCTCGCCATCAGCATTGGCATCCGCATCGGCGGAGCCATCTTCTTGGCCTTCGGCCTCCATATCCGTATCCTGCTCTAGATCGGCATCTTGGGTCTGCTCGTCGCCAGCATCATCTTCGAGCACCTCGCCTGCTTCCTCACTATCCTGTCCGTCGGACTCCTCATCCTCCTCAGTGGACCCCTCAGTCTCCGTATCATTCGGATCGATCGCGGGTTCGTCTTCGTCGACTGCGTCCCGCTCCTCATCGTCGTCCGACGCCGAACGGGATTCGGGATCATCCACCTCAGGGGAGGGAATAGGTTCGATGGCCACCACACCGTCAATCACGCCCTCGGGCACCGCGAACATGACGGTCACCGGCGCGCCGTCACGCATCACCGGAGCATCGACATCGGTCATGTCTGGCCCGAAATCGAAGGTGCCGTTGTCGTTGCTCTCGACATGCAACATGGCCATCAACTGAGTTCCGGCAGACAACGCTTCCGGAATAATCACAGCCACATCGGCATTTTCGCCCGTCGTCACCGGGGCATGCCCCAAGGCCTCACCGGCCGTGCCATCGGCAGCAACGGAATGGACCACGATGTAGCCGTCCTGAAGAGCGGTGATGAGCGGGAATGTCACCGTGGTCTGTCCATCCGACATGGACATCTGCATCGTCGCGTCTTCGGTGACCACGATCATCGTTTGGTCATCCTGCGCCAGAGCGCCTCCTGCCATCAGGGCGGAGAAGGCGGCCGCGCTTGCAATAGCCTTGATCATTGGAATCTCCGTGATGAAACTGCGCGCATAACTCGCCACCCTCGGCTTAGTTCAGCAGGACACTCACCGTGGTCATCACTGGCGCTGCGCGCTGACCAGCAGCGCGCTCGCCTTGTCGATTGCGGTCTCAAGATCAGTGAAAACGCGCTCCATCGCCCGCGCCGAAGCCTCTCGCTGATCCCGGCCATGGCGGTTGGCCATTTCACGCATCTCGGCCGATGGCCTGACAGCGTGCCCCTGTAGCCGAGTCCGTTTGAACGGCCGCACTGCGAGGCGCCCGCCCAAGCTTGGCACTGCCCAGATCCGCGCCGTTCGACGGCCGGTCATCTCTTTCAGGAGACCAAGTTCGGTCATCTCGTCCAAGAGCGTCAGCGCGGTGCGGACTGACACGCCGATCCTTTCAGCAAGCCGCGCCGAGTTCAGCACCGGTGCGGTTGCGAAGGCCTGGACCGCATCGGCCAGGCGTGAGCGTCCGCCCCTGCCCTGTGAAGCGTCCTGCCCGTGACGAAGCCAGTCGCGCGAAAGCGCGAAACGCCCGAGTTCTGCTTCGAAGACTTGGGCAAGACCGGTGCCTAGATCCATGAGCCCTGCTTCGCTCCCCGGCGACCAAGCCAGGAACTGCCGGTGGCTCAACGCGAGCGCTGGAGGCGAGACCCAGTGCGCATCTACCCGACCCGACAGACCCCGCAGGACGTCTTCGAGGTCGGTTCCACGCCCAACCCGGCCCCGCAGGCTGCTGTCGACCGCCATGAAGATCAGCCTCTCGACGATCGGGTTGGCACGCTGTGACAGCGCCGCGTAGCTGGCCGCCGCCCGAGCCGCAGCCAGGATCGGCATGTCGCCAGCACCCACCCCTGCGAAGAGGCCTTCGATCTCGGCGTCATCGAGCCGTTGCCCTGCAGGCTCATCGCCCGTGGTAAGGCCGGACCCCTTTCCGGTGCCTGCCGCTCTCTCAAAACGCCGCACGGCCTGGACGGGCCGCGCCAGAGGATCTCCGGGCGCCTTCAACACGCGGATCACGCTCAGCGCCAACTCCGCACCCGTCGGATCCGCGTCCTGCCCTCCATTCAGAGCGATGCGTGGCAGCAGGTCGCCCTCCGAGATCCGAATGCCTTCAAGACCCACGCTCGCCACGACTTCGGCGAGTGCAATCTCCGAGCGCCAGAGGTTGCCAACCGCGGGTTCGGCCCGGGTCATGGCTTCCAGTCGTGCAGCCAGTACTTCGGCTCGCAGGAAGGTTGTAACGGCACTCCTCGATTTTTCGGCGCTGTCGAAGTCCATCAGCTACGCCCCTGTTGTGCCCCACAATTCCTTCCTTACTTGAGGATGAATGACCCTATCTTCAATCGTCTCAGTGACGATCAGACATGTCGGAATGAGTTCTCGGCAAAGCGGCCTTGGAGGAGCGATCATGTCCAATCCGAGAACGCACTACACCGGAACAGAAGCGTTAGCTTCGCTCCGCGCCCTCAAAGCAAAGGGATCGAAGCGTGTCGCCTCCCCTCCCCTACCGCCTCGGCCGCGGCCCCGCGTCTATTGCAGGCGTCTTCAAACGACCGTATTCTCTAATATAGTCAAATTGGAGGCACTATGTTCTGGCAGCCGCAAGAGGGCTCGATCGACGGTAACGTCCATCTCGCCTGCATTCGCAGGCCGAACCAAAGGATCCAGCATGACCACGTTCCCAAGCCATCGGACCAAGATCAATCGCGCCATGCGGCTTGCCGAGGTTGGCGAGCACAGGACTACCGCTGAGGCCTTACTTCGTGCCCTCCCCGAAAGCGTGATAGCACGCGTCACCGGGCATGAGCTTGCCGAGCTTCTCGATGCCGTGTGGAAGCTCTCCCAAAACTCCATAGCGAGTGCGGAAACCGAAGTCGTCAGCGACGGCGGGGCCTGGGACGAGGACAAGCAGTCACTCCGGGAGCTGACTTAGCGCCAGCCGCCGCTCCGGCGCAGATCTAGTGCGAAAGATATCATCATGGACCTCCCTTCCCCTGCCCTCGAGCCGACGCCGCGCAAGTGGTTCGCCCGGATCGCCGAACATCTGAGCGAGGTGCCGAGCGGCTCGCCATTCCAGGAGACGGTCGAGGTCGTGTTATGCGATGAGGTGGCGCATCGATGGCACTCATAGGCTACGCCCGCGTCTCGACCGACCTTCAAGACACCGCCGCACAGCGCCGCGAACTGAAATCGGCAGGCTGCACCGAGATCCACGAGGAGTTCGCCTCCGGGGCCGCCCGCGCTCGCCCGGTCCTCGCGAAGCTGGTGGCAAGCCTCGGCCGTGGTGATGTGCTAATCGTCGTGCGCATCGACCGACTGGCACGCTCGCTGTCCCACCTGCTCGAGGTCATCGAGACGCTTGAAGCCCGCGGGGCGCATTTCCGATCCCTGGGCGATCCAATCGACACGACCTCGCCGCAGGGCAAGTTCACGCTGCAGATCCTCGGCGCCACCGCCGAGTTCGAGCGGGCGCTGATCCGTGAGAGGACAATGGCGGGGCTGGCATCGGCGCGCGAAAAGGGTCGCGTCGGCGGCAATCCCGGCCTGCGCGACCGCGACCCGGAGGCGATCGCCAAGGTCAGCCGCGCGCGCGACCGCAGCTACTTCGACAAGCTCAACGAGGACGCCCAGCAGTGGCTGCCTGCCGTCCGGCAGTTCCGGCCGCGGCTCCCTTGGGAGGACGTCGTGCGGATCCTCAACAGCCGGCATCCGGGCGCGAAGCCTTGGACGGTCGAGCGGCTGCGCCGCGCCGCCGGGCGCTTCGTGAAAGACGGGCTGCTGGATCGTGCCGTGCTCGACCGCGCCCCGCCCGCGCAGAAGGACGACCGACTGCTCGCAATCATAGCGGGCATCAAGAGTTCAGCGCCCGAGATGACGCTGAAAGAGATCGCGGCGCGGCTTGAGGCGATGCGGGAGCCGACACCGCGGGGCCGGGCGAAATGGGCAACGTCCTCCGTCGCCCATCTCCTGGCCCGCGCCGCAGAGGCCGGGCTCCTCGGGGAGGAAGCCTGACAAGAGAGGCGCTAGGCGCGATCAGTCGTCGTCGCGCTCGTCCTCATCGTCCTCGTCCTCATCTTCGTCGTCCTCGCGATCTTCACGGGCGTCACGCTCGTCGTCTTCTCGGTCCTCGCGAGCGTCACGCTCGTCGTCTTCGCGAGCATCGCGCTCCTCGTCCTCGCGTTCCTCATGGGCGTCGCGCTCTTCCTCTTCGCGCTCCTCGCGAGCCTTCCGCTCGTCCTCCTCTTGGCCGGCTTCCACCTTCAGGGCCGGCGCCGCCTTGGCTGCAGGCGCGGCGGGCGCGCTCTTGGCAGCAGCTGCGGCGGGAGTGCTCTTGGCGGCCGGAGCGGGGGCAACGCTGCACGGCTCGGGCTCCTTGCCTTCGCGGCCCGACTTGCCGCCGAGGAGCTCGTCCGCCGTCACCTTGCCGTCGCCATCCGCGTCATCGAGCAGCACCTGGGCGGCAGCTGCACCGAAGGCGGCTTCGAGTTCCGCCGCGTCGAGGAAGCCGTCGCCGTTCTGGTCGATCGGCTTAAAGCCGATGGCCTGAGCGGAGGCGGCACCGGCGGCCAGGAGACCTAACGCGGTGAGGGCGGGAAGGATCAATTTCTTCGACATCCATGATCTCCATGGAGGGTATCCTCATGGATCCATCGGGATGCGGACCTTTCCATTTGGCAGAATTTTCACGAACCATGAAAAGGTTGTCAGCCTTGCAGAACCACGGGCCAGGCCTTTCGCCGCGCCTTGGCATGTGTGACATTCGGTCGTCCGCCGAGGCGTGGTCGGACCATGACCAGCCAACCGACACCCCTGCCCCTCCCTGACCTGCTCCGCGGCCTCGAGATCATCGCCGCGCGGCGACCGGGGAGCTACGACGACGGCACGCAGATCCGCGAGGTCGTCGCCCCGAGCGCCATCGTGCCGTCGGCCTTCCTGCGGGTCCTGACCAGCCGCCTGCATGTGAGCGCCCGCGAGATCGAGAGCGTCGACATGCGCGATGGCCTGATGACCCTCGGCGAGCTCTATGAGGCCCTGACCGCATGAGCCGCTCTCCGATGCCCCTGCCCGAGGTCATCCGCAGCCCGGAGACGATCGCTGCGCGGCGCAGGGGAAGCTTCAACGCCAAGACCGAGATACATGTCGTGGTCGCGCCGGACGCGATCACTCCAGCCGTATTCATGCGTTTTCCTGAGATCCGCTTCGCGGCAAGCGCCCGCGAGATCGAGCGGGTCGACATGCGCGAGGGGCGCATGTCGCTGGGCGAGCTTTACGACGCGCTCACTTGACCGGTCCGGCGGCGGGGCGTCAGAGCCCCGCGACCTCGAGCGCGTTCGTCACGCGCCAGGTTTCCAGCGCCTCGTCCGGGTTATCGAACGGGTAGAGCTCCAAGAGCTCGTCACCCCGGCCAAGCGCGGTCCGGAAATGGGCCTTCGCCGCTCGCGCATCGACCGGATCACCCGCCCCCATCTCGCTGAAGTCGGCCGTGGTGGCGGTCGGTTCATCTTCGCCGGGAGAACGGTAGATGGCGGTCCAGTGGGTGAAGATGGGGTCCATCGGCATGCGCTTTTCCTGTTGTTGTTGATTGGCGTGCCCGGGCGGTAGTCGCCGCCCCGGAGCGAAACTCATAACACAGAAATGGTGGCGCGGTTCGCGGCGTGACGCGATGTCGCGGCGGGATCGGGGCGCGCTTTGCTATACGGCATACCCCAACCACCTTCAAAGGGCGCTGCCGAAAGAGAACGGGCCTTCGTCATATTGTCGGTTAGCTGCGGTTGTGTCCGTTCGTGGACGTCCCGGCCGGCGCGAAGCGGGTCTTCACCACCAGCCCGCTCTGCAGAATGGGCTTGCGCGGCGCCGGGCTGAGCCACGGCTCGGGCTCGAGATCGTAGATGGCGGCCATGACCAGCGGCCGCAGATAGCGACGGGTGCGCGGGCCGAGATCGACATGGCGCGGCAACCGCCACTGGCGGCAGCGGCTGTCCCCTGCCCTGCGGATCGTGCGGGCGCAGCCACCGGTCAGGACAGCGAGCTCTGCCACGGTCAGGAGCGGCGTCCGCATCTCCTGAATGCCCTCGTCCGGAACATTCCGGATTCCCCAGAGGGCAAACCAGACATCGCGCAGGTCATGGCGACCGCCAGGCAGCGGCTTGATGCGCAGGTCCTCGAGAATGGCGCGGGCAGCGGGACGCGACACCTGCAAGTAGGCCTGCATGTCGGCGCCGGTCGCCATCAGGCGCGGCTCGAGGACCGTCACGGTCCGGCGGGCGGTGACGGCCGAGGTCTCCTGCCCGGCCAATCGTCGGGCACGGGTGCTGCTGGGCTCAGACTGGAAGTCAGGCGGGGTGGAAGAGCGATTCGTCATGGGCAGATCCGTGTTCAGTGGTCTGCCGAGTCAATTGAACCATCTCTGCGAAAATCCGAAACAGGTTTTTCCGAAATTTCTTGGCGGCGGCCGTCACCCGTCCCGCTAGGTTCCGATCCTTAGCGCTTCCATCTGCTCGAGCGCGCCGTCGAGATCAGCAAAGGGGCTCTCCATGGCCGGCTTTCGCGCTGCTCGTGCTAGAACGTTCGCCCTGCAGATGGTCGACCACGGCGATCCGATTTCGGTCGTTCGTCTGCTACGCACGGTCTCGGTTCCGAGGGTAAGGCAGGGCGCTCTGCAGGCGTAACAGTTTTCCCTACACAACCGGAGCTTGTCATGCGCAGATGGGCGCACATCCTATCGATCAGGTGCCCCATGAGTTTTCTCCGCGCGATCGCGATCTCCGCGGCCATTACCATCCCCACGCTCAGCGCAGCCGATCCGGTTAAGATGTCGACCTCGGGAATTTGCCACTGCCCCGGTGGCGCCTACTATGTGCGGACCAAGAACTTCCGTCCCTATCCCTCCATACAGGCTTGCCTCGAGGCCGGGGGACGGCACCCCAAGAAGGGACAAGGCGCCTGCGAGCTCGCGTCTTCCCCACCCGCATTGAGCCGGCCGACCGCCAGCGCCGTCATCGTCTCGGCCGGACGCGACAGCTACGACCGGGATCTGTTCGGAGGCTGGGCCGACGACGACGGTGATTGCCAGAATACCAGGCATGAGCTCCTGGCCGAGCTGTCGACCGGACCGGTCCGCTACTCAGGTGACGGCTGCCGCGTCGAGCGCGGGCGCTGGAACGACCCGTATTCAGGGCAGATCCATCTCGAGGCCGCAGCGCTCGACATCGATCACCTCGTGCCGCTGGCCTATGCATGGGCCCATGGAGCTGACACATGGGCGGAAGAGAAGCGTCGCCGCTTCGCGAACGACCCGGTGAACCTGTTCGCCGTCGAGGCGTCAGCGAACAGGCAGAAGGGGGCATCGGGACCGCTCGAATGGCTGCCGGACGATGCGAGCTTCCACTGCCAGTATCTGCTCCGTTTTACCCGGGTGTCGGAGTCCTATGGCCTTACGTTCCCTCCGCCGGAAGCCGACGCTATCTACGGGCTCGTTCAAGAGAAGTGCGGGAGCTGAATAACAGGGCCTCTCTGCATGGCAAAACCCCCTGACTGATAGTTCTTGCAGACGGCCGAAAACTTCAGATCCCGGCGGTCCAAGGTTGGGTCCCAGAGCATCAGACCCGCAAACTCTCACTATGACCGAGGGACCGGCGGGGGGCAGGTCACAGGACATCGCCTCACGAAGCCCCTGATATCGAGATCATTTGAAAGAATCACCATTCAACAGAAGCGAAGGTTTTCTGAAGTGCCCACTTCTAATTTCTATATTTTTCCCGATTTTCTTTCCGCCAAGGCAGTTTTTTTGGCGCTTGCCGCCCTGACGATTTCTGCATCGAGCCTTTCAGCAGAAGAGGAGAGGCGGTCGATAAACGCGCTGCTCTACCTGTACGATTCTGCCTCCGATGCGTGCAAAAAGGAGGAGGATATTGACGCAGATACTTGCCGTAAAACTTGGCGTATCGAAAGAGCGTTGGAAGAGCGTGGAGTGTGTCGGGTGCCGGGTCCGGAATCCAAGTTCCTTCTCTGCGCGAACTACCGGCATCATCAGGTTTTTCCACAGATGAAGGAATACAACTTCGGATTTTCAAGAATTGGCGGGGGAAAGAAATTCTCAACACGGTTCGCTAGCTTCGAAGCTACCCGTGATGGGGATGTCGATCGTCGAGACATTGGATCAATAAACATCCTTTGTAATGATGAAGGGGCGGCGGTCTGGTTTGAAATTGATGGAGACCATCCCTCATTTCTCAGCAGAGAAGAGGAGACAAACTTGGTTGGCATGGTGGATGGCAGTGGCAAGCGTGAGTTTTTCTCCGGCTTCTATGAGCGCCGTGATCAGCAAGGCGTCTTTGGATTTACGGGGGAGGTGGCCGGACCTCGGATACTCAAATATTTTCTCGAGAGTCTCGAAATTTCAGCACCCAAAGAAGACCTTAAAATCGTGCTTTGGCCTGCGGACAAGAATGAATCCTTCGCGAAACTCGAGTTGGATATCGGCACAGTTTTCACGGGTAACATCGAGCTGATGGAGTATTCTCAGGAAATTCGTACCCTCCTGTCCGGTATGCTCGAGACCTGCCAGCCCCATTAGTAGCTGCAGGTTTTTCGCTTGGTGCCTGCGCCGAGGCATAGATGACGTGACCCCCTCGATGAATCGCGGCATAATAGCACGACAGCAGCGCAACAGTTATTGCCTCCGAAGGTGGACAACTTACCCAAGGTGAGGCAGCCTGCACGCCGTAGGCATGCGGTGCTCATTATGAAGAATATGTTGAAGGCAGATCGACTTCGCAGCTTGGTATACGGTGCCGTACTAGGAGAAAACGACTGGCAAGCTTTTCTGACTGAGCTGACCGCACTCCTACCCGAAGGTCGTGCTACTCTCTTCTTCCATGATATAGACCGCCAAGCCGGCGCTTTTTCGTTAGCTTCGAATCTTACGAGCGAGAAGACGTTGGCTTACAATGCGCACTATGCTCCTAAAAACCCTTGGATGAAGGGGGCATCCAAGCGCCCAGTAGGTCTAGTTGTCCCTGACCAATACATGTTATCGCGGGCAGAGCTGGAGAAAACCGAATTCTACTGCGACTGGCTCCACCCGCAGGGTCTGAAGGGTGCAATCGGGGTAACCCTTCATCGCGAAGGAGGACACAATTCGCTGCTGAGTGTCATCAGCTGCGAACCTGACGTTCATGAGCATCAGGACGCCCTGCGCGATTTGCAGCACGTGGTGCCGGACTTGCAGAAGGTCATGGACTTCTACCGGCGGCAGGCATCTAAACCACCTGTGTCTGAGGGCGGCGTGGGTTCCGACGCCTGCTTGGTGACCGTGGGCCGAAACCGAATTGTACGATACATGAACTCGGCCGCTCAACGCCTTTTGGAAAACAGCACCGAACTAGCGCTTAGCCCGACCTCGAGGCTGCGCTGCATTGATAACAACCTTATGGAATGGATTGATTTCTGCTTGGCCCTATGGGGCAGATCCAATTTCACATTTCCGACCCGGAGTTTTCTCGTCGGTCGCCCCCCCGCCCCTCCTACGAGGGTCACGGTGATCTGCGTTGCCTATGACATGGGAGAGCAGTTCTTCCGAGGGCCGGAATGCCACCTTATTATAGAGCCATCCCGCACCGAGGTACGATCCTTTGCGGCGATAAGTCGCTTTTACCAGCTGACACCTATGGAGTCGAAGGTTTGTGCCCTCTTAAGTGCGGGGGCTGCGCCAGCCGAAATCGCCGAGCGGCTCGGGGTGGGCATCGCTACTATCCGGAGTCATCTCAAAAGCGTCTACTACAAGACAGGCACTACTCGGCAAGCGGAGGTGGTGTCGCTTGTCTGCCAGTTTGCGGATCGCTGATCGCGGTATGGCGAGAAAGGAACTTCCTCCCCACTCTTAGTGCCCAGCGAGCTTAGGGGTTGGCTTGGATTTGTCTGGGACTCCTGGCTCTTCGGGGAAAAAAGATTAGGCTCTCCAGCTACACTCGCGTCCTTTGTCCAAAGAGTTGGGATGGGATCAATCTTCCTTCTATAAGGTAAAGGGCGGCGCGAGTGCCCGCGTCGCCCTTTCCTGAAGGCTTCGTTTCCAATTTAGGCGAAGATGAAATCGTCTATGCTGAGGGAAGCAAGGGTAACCTTCTCCAGCCGCAGTCGGTCGCCGCCGCCGAAGTCGATTATGGTGGCACCCCCGCTCTCCGTGGCCCGCGCTTTGATCTCCGCCAGTGTACCCAGATTGAAGGCGCTGACGTCGATCCGATCGGCTGTAGCGGCGCCGGCGCGGAAGTCGGTCACCGTGTCCTCGCCATCGCCGCGCCCAAAATAAAGCACGTCGTCGCCTGCCCCCAAGGTGATCTGGTCGGCGCCGCCGAGAGCAAACACGAAGTCATCGCCTGCGCCCACATTGATTACGTCGTCGCCTTGGGTACCCACGAACATGTCATTCGCGCTGCCTGAGCCGTTCATCGAGGTGAAGAACGTTTTGGTGACGCTAGCGCCTGCAGCGAGGTCGCCCGCTGCAAACGTCAGCGTGATCGCCTCATCCACGGACGCACCGTTCTGGTCCTGGGGAGTGGCGAAGGCGGCTAGAGCGTAAGGGTCGCGGTTGCTGAAGCCGAAGTTCGACGCCCGCGCGCCCTCGTCCACTGCGATCAGGTTGATCGAGATGCCCGAGGCCGGCCCCTTGGCCTGCGCTACCGCAAGGTCTTTGCCACCGCCCGCTTGGGCAAGCACGTCGTTAAGGGTGTTGTAGGTGCCGTGGAACACCACATCCTGATCGGGGTCGAAGCTGCGCATGTAACGCACATCCTCGAGCAGTCCCCCGGTCAGGTTCGTGAGAGTGACCGTGGTGCTGTAATAGGTAGCGTCCGGTGCCAATGCAATTACCTGCTTCACCCCCAGCGCGTCGTTCAGCTTGCCGGTAGTGGTAGCCGAGAGATCCAGACCGACGCTGGTGTCGACCGTGGTAGCACCGAGCTGGTCGAGACCCATCTGCTTTGCCCCGGTCCCGGTAAAGACCGAGCCGCCGGTGCGGTAGCCGACCACGATAGCGTCCTCGGGCGCGCCCGGAATGGTGGCGTCGCCGCTGCGCGGCGGCGAGCCGGTACCGCCCGCGTCCCAACCGTCAAGGTCAACTACATAGGACAGGCTCGAACCGATGTTCGGATGGTAGCCCGCCGGAGCAGAACTTATCGAACCGAGCGAGCCCGCTCCACTGATCCCGAGTTCCATGTAGTTGCCCTGCAGGAACACGTCTTCGCCCACCGTTGCCGAGCTGGCCCGCCCCACCGTCACCGTGGTCTGGCCGGTACTGGTGACGGTGCCATCACTTACCTCGTAACGGATGGTGGCAGTGCCCGCGGTGCCGCCGGCCGTAAAGCGCAGCTTGCCATCTTCTATCGCCACCGAGCCGTATCCGTCGCCTACTACTCCAACCACCGAAAGCGCGTCGCCGTCGAGATCAGTGTCATTGGCGAGCACATCGATCAGGATTGACTCGCCCAGACGGGCGAAGGCGCTCTCGTCGCGCACCACCGGCGCGTCGTTGACCGGCGCGATGGTGTAGGTCGCGGTGGCGGTGGTCTCAGCCATGCTGCCGTTTGAGGTCTCGGTTGCCTGGGCGGTGACCTGAAGCTTGAAGCTGCCGTTCCAGTCCACGGGCGGGGTCATGACCAGGGTGGAGAGGTCGAGATTTTCTGCATTCTCGATTACCCAAACGGCGCCGTCGGCTGTGCCGAAGCTGAAGGTCGCGCCAGCGGGGTAGCCCGACAGGACGAGGCGCAAGGTCTCCGACCCATCGGTGTCCGCCAGGGCCGCCGCAAGCCCAAGTGCGAGCGGCTGATCCTCTTCACCGTCCGCGGCGGCAGGAAGCGCGGTGCGGCGCAGGAATATCTCGCCGCCTCCGAAATTCTGGTCCCAGACGGTGACGACGTCGCCACCTACCAGCACCGCCGCCATGTCGCCGCCAGGGAAACCGTAGTGAAATTGGGTGCCCGCGGTGGCGTCGTTGATGCGCACCTCGCCGCCCATGGCCGTGCCGTTGGCCGCATAGCGCTGCGCGTAGATGTCCCAGTCGCTGCCGTCCTGGTTATGGGACGACCAGGTGACCAACCAACCACCATCCGCCAGCGCCGCCACGTCGGAGTAGATCTGATGGTTTGCGGTGGTGGTGTTGACCTGCACCTCGCCGCCCACGGTCGTGCCGTCGGCCGCGTAGCGCTGCGCGTAGATGCCCCAGCCGCTGCCATCCTGGGCGTAGGACGACCAGGTGACCAGCCAGCCGCCATCCGCCAACGGCGCCACGGCGGCGTAATCTTGGCCGCTCACGCTGTTGGTATTGATCTGCACCTCGCCGCCCATGGCCGTGCCGTTGGCCGCGTAGCGCTGCGCGTAGATGTCCCAGTCGCTGCCGTCCTGGTTATGGGACGACCAGGTGACCAACCAACCACCATCCGCCAGCGCCGCCACGTCGGAGTAGATCTGATGGTTTGCGGTGGTGGTGTTGACCTGCACCTCGCCGCCCACGGTCGTGCCGTCGGCCGCGTAGCGCTGCGCGTAGATGCCCCAGCCGCTGCCATCCTGGGCGTAGGACGACCAGGTGACCAGCCAGCCGCCATCCGCCAGCGCCTCCACGTCGGAGTATTGCTGGCTGCTCATAGTGCTGGTGTTGACCTGCACCTCGCCGCCCACGGTCGTGCCGTCGGCCGCGTAGCGCTGCGCGTAGATGCCCCAGCCGCTGCCGTCCTGGGCGTAGGACGACCAGGTGACCAACCAACCCCCATCCGCCAGCGCCGCCACGTCGGAGAAGATCTGGTTCTCCGCCGTAGTGGTGTTGACCCGCACCTCGCCGCCCACGGTCGTGCCGTCGGCCGCGTAGCGCTGCGCGTAGATGCCCCAGTGGCTGCCGTCCTGGAAGTAGGACGACCAGGTGACCAGCCAGCCGCCATCCGCCAGCGCCGCCACGGCGGAGAACTGCTGGTTGTCCGCGGTGGTGGTGTTGACCTGCACGTCGGTGGCGAGAGGCTGCGGTGCGAGATCCCCCCCACCCCCGCCCGGAGGGGCGAGCGACAGGTTTGGCGCATCGGCAACCGCGGCCACCGCAACCGTCACGCTCGCGGGTGCGGACTCCTCCAACCCGTCCGTGGCCACGTAGGTGAAGCTGTCCGCCCCGCTGTAGTGGGCGTCAGGAACATAGGCGAGCGTGCCGTCCGCCCCCACCGTCAGCGTGCCGTGCGACGTGGTGATCATGTCCCCTTCCGCCACCGCCACGCCGTTGATGCGCGCCAAAGACAGCACCTGCCCCGCGTTCGGGTCACTGTCATTCGCCAGAACCGCTAGCGTCGTCACCACGTCCTCGTCCACAGCGAAGGCATCGTCCGCCGCCACAGGCGGGGCGTTGTCGTCCGAGCCCTTGACGTGCAGCGTCAGTACCGCGCTGTCAGTGCCGCCACGGCCGTCCGCTACGGTGTAGGTGAAGGTCTCGACACCGGTCTCGCCGGTAATAAGCGCCTCGGTGTCCGGATCTGCGTCGTCCAGCGTGTAGGTCCATTCCCCGTCGGCAGAGAGCAGGAGGCTGCCGTAGACGCCTCGAACGCTTATGCCCACCCCGCCGGTCAACGGCGGACCCGCCACCGCGTCGCCCGCCTCAACGCCCTGCACGGATAGAGCGTCGGAGGCATCCACATCGCTGTCGTTGGCAAGAACGTTGCCCGCGGCGCTGCTGTTGCCCGCCACGAGATATCCCGCCTCCACAAGCGCCGCACCCGCATAGACATCATTCGAAGCCACCGGCGCGTCATTGGTGCCGGTGATCGTCACCGTCACCGTCTCGGTGGCCGTGCCGCCATTGCCGTCATCGACGGTGACGTCGTAGCTCTGGGT
>NZ_JACIBX010000010.1:27615-114449 GCF_014195545.1 Limimaricola variabilis
GTCGGCGTTCTCGCCCGCCGCGCCGTCGCCGATCTCGGTCACCGCGCCTTCCAGCGTCGAGGCCGCGATCACCGGCGCGTCATTGGTGCCGGTGATGGTGACGGTCAAAGTCGCGGTGGCCTCTGCACCATCGGCGGCCAAGGTTACGTATTCAAGAAGGATCTGGCGCTCCTCGCCCGCGGCAAGGGCATCAGCCAGTGCGGTGATCCGCACTTCGCCATCCGTGTCGACCTCGATCGTCCCCAGAACCATTCCGTCCTGCGCGACCAGGTCACCGACGAACGTTGCGCCGGCCAGCATCAAACCGCTGACGGCGGCCACTTGCACCCCCCGCGCTGCCCCCCCCTCATCCGTCGTCTGGTCGTTGTCGAGCAGGTTCAGCCGGTTGCCGGAGGCCGTCGGATCGGAATTCTCCAGGACAGAGGCAACGTCATGGGACGCAACCCCGACACCCGCATGGCCAAGCTTGAGCGAGCCTTTGCGGCTGCCGCCTTCATCCCCGACCGAGGTGTATCGGATGCCGAAGTCCGCAAGGTTCAACATGTCGAGCGAGAGAGGGCCGCCCGACGCGCTCAGTACGAAGCTGCCGCCCCGGATATCGTCCTTCGCCTCACCTGAGGTGCCGAATTCGATGCCGGCGTCGAAATCTCCGAATTCCTTGGAAACGCTGCCCTTGATGTTGGCGCCGTTCCCGAGATCATTGACGGCGCCCTCCGCATAGGCTTGGTCGGTAACGATCCCGGTGCCTCCGTCATCCACCGACAGGCCGTAAGTCGAACTGTCAATCCCACTGAGATCGAAGAACAACCCACGCAGATCGCCAATGCTGGCGCTGTCATCATCGATGGCGAGATCGAATTTCAGGCGCCCATCGTCAAGTTCGGTGACGGTAATCCGGGTGGCGACGTCACCGGGAATGACAAAGGTAATAGAACGGGTCACGAGGCTTCTCCATGCCATGCGCATGCAGGTCCGCCATCACGCAGGCCTTGGCCTACGCGTTGATCGCGGGGGGATCGATCACGCTCCCTTTGATGCCACCTGTCGAGGGGATGATGAAGCCATCCTTAGCCTCGCCTGCCGGACGCGTGCGGAGACGGGCGAGGCCATCGACCCGGACCGAGTACGGATGGATGGTCTCCGAGGGTTACGAAGACATATCGATCAAACACGAACCTGCAAATTTGGTAATAGCTAATAGAATGACCGTTTCCGGCAGCCCTAACTATTAAGTCGCGTCATGATGAGCGTAATCCCCCATTTGGGGGAAGACTGGAGCAGGGTCTTATGTGCTGGTCGCGAATCCGTTTTCACGGCCCGGCATGGGTCAGGACTTTTTGCGCAATATCAATAGCATCGGCGGCGGGCCGATGGCGACTGCGTGAGAAAAAAATCTCCGTAAGGATGTGTCGCCCCGCCGGGATGTACGTGTTTGACACCCCAGCCGTGGTTTACTGCGGGGGAGAGGGGCTGATGATGCGCTATATCGAGAGGTGACGAGAAGTTCGCGCGATGTACCAGATAGTAGACCGTCAGACGCCACCGAATCCATTGATGGAGAGATCTCCTCTGACACGACTTGGTGGCCAACGGCGATCCTATGGGCCGTGACTGTTAATCTTTGGGCCTAGTCTCAAACAATGAGGTCAAGGAATGACCTGCCGTCTCTCTCACTCAGGAACTCTCATTGCGACGTTACGGGGGCGAGGGAAAAAAAGGTGGTTCTGCCCGTGCTATAAGCGTCGTCCGCTCCGTTAAAGGAGCGCCCCCCGGACCGAGGGAAACTGGCAGGAGCCTCTGGGAGCGGCCGTGAAGAATATTACTGAATTCCAGGGCTGCCATGCTTCAGTCCTATTCCTCCGCCAGCCCAGCATCGCGCAGCGTCTCGGCATGGGGCAAGTCCTACAGGTCCGCTAGCCCGAAGGCCGCAAGGAACCCCGGCGTGGTGACGTAAGTGCAGGGCGCGCCCCGCCGCGGCGTGCGCGGTCCCGGCGATCAGGTCGCGCTCGGACAGGCCGATTTCCCGGTCGTCGTATAGGCGGCAGCGCGGATCACCGCGTCCCTAAGCGGGTCGGGTGCACAGCGACCAGCCCTCGCCGACCCGCCCCATCTCGCAGGGCCGATCGGTCAGTTCCGCGCCAAGGTCGTAGAGCAGTAGGTCGAGTGTTGCCCCGACCCTGCCCCACCCGGACCAGGTTGGTGTGCCCGGCAGCGTCCTGCAAGTGCCCGGTGATACCTCCCGGCACGGCAAAGGTGCTCAACTTCGCGGCAATAGCGGGGTTTCGACACGTCGATCTCCCTACGCGGTCTGGGCGCGCACGTTCCTGGAATGCAGGCCTTGCATGCAAGACTGATCGACCACGGAGCCTCACCCCCATGCCGGACGGTATTGAACGCAGCCTGCTCGCCGCCATCGTCGAGGGCCGTCTCGCCCCCGGCGCGCAGCTGTCGGAGGCGCAGCTCGCCGAGGCCTTTGGCGTGTCGCGCACGTTGGTGCGCGAGGCGCTTGCCCGGCTGCAGGCGCGGCACGTGGTCGCCGTGCGCCCGCGCCGCGGCTGGTTCGTGGCCCGCCCCGACAGCGACGAGGCGGCGCAGGTCTTCGCCGCCCGCCGCGCGGTCGAGCACGGCTTTCTCGCCACTGCGCGCCCCTTCGACGCCGAACAAGTCGCCCGGCTCGAGGCGCATCTGGCCGAGGAGCGCGACGCCATCGCCCAGGGCGACAAGCCACGGCTCACCTATCTGATGGGCGATTTCCACGCCCGGATCGTGGCGCTCTCAGGCAACGAGCCGCTGACCGAGATCATGCGCAACCTGACCGCACGCACCATCCTGATCTCGCTGTGCCGTCAGTCGTCCGACGACGCGCTGGCCTCGCATCGCGACCATGTCCGCATCGTCGGGGCGATCGCGTCGGGCGACATGGCACTGGCCGCAAGGCTCTCGGTCGAACATCTCGATGCGGTCGAGGCAGGTCTGGGGCGCGACACCGCGCCCGACCCGCTGGCCGCACTCCGCGACACCCTCCGTCTCGATCCGGCGCCGGACGGAGCGGCCTCCCCCCTCGCGCCCTCCCCCCACTGACAACGGACCCCTCCCATGATGCACAGACGCAGCCTCCTCGTCGCCGCCACGCTGGCGCTCGGCTTCGCCGGAAACCTCGCGCGCGCCGACGCGCTCTCCGACATCCAATCCTCGGGAACGCTGCGCGTCGCGGTGCCGCAGGACTTCCCGCCCTTCGGCTCGGTCGGCACCGACATGACGCCGCAGGGCTACGATATCGACGTGGCGAAGCTGATTGCCGGAGAGATGGGTGTCGATCTGGAGCTGGTGCCGGTCACCTCGGCCAACCGCATCCCCTATTTACAGACCGGCAAGGTCGATCTGGTGATCTCGTCGATGGGCAAGAACCCTGAGCGTGACGCGGTGATCGATTTCTCGATGGCCTATGCGCCGTTCTACAATGGGGTCTTCGCTCCCGAGGACATCGCCATCGAAGGCCCGGACGATCTCGCCGGCAAGGTGGTCGGCGTCACCCGCGGCTCGATCGAGGATCTGGAACTCAGCGAGATCGCCCCCGAGGAGGCGACTCTGCGCCGATACGAGGACAACAACGGCACCATCCAAGCGTTTCTCTCTGGCCAGGTCGAGGCGATCGCCACCGGCAACGTCGTCGCCGCCGCGATCCTCGAACGCAACCCGCCCCAGCGGCCGGAGATGAAGTTCCTGGTCAAGGATTCGCCCTGCTACATCGGTCTGAACGAGAACGAGCCCGCGCTGATGGAGGCGCTTGACGCCATTCTCGCCGCCGCCAAGACCGACGGCCGCCTCGACGCGATCTCGCAGCAGTGGCTCGGCATGCCGCTGCCCGAAGGGCTGTGATCTCGCGGGGCCGCCACCGCGCGGCCCCGCTCACCCGGAGACATTCATGACCTACAGCTTCGATTTCGGCTGGCTGGCCAGCTACTGGCCGGTCTTCGCCGCGGGCGTGGCGATGACGCTGCAACTGATCTTCATCGGCGGGCTTCTGGGCATCGCGCTTGGCATTGCCTGCGCCTGGGCGCGCAGCCTTGGGCCACGCTGGCTCGGCACGCCGGTCGCCGTCTATGTCGAACTCATCCGCAACACCCCCTTCCTGATCCAGCTGTTCTTCATCTTCTTCGGCCTGCCAGCGCTGGGGCTGCGGCTGGGCGAGGTGCAGGCCGCGACGCTGGCGATGGTGATCAACCTCGGCGCCTATGCCGCCGAGATCATCCGCGCCGGGATTGAGGCCACGCCGAAGGGCCAGTTCGAAGCCGGGGCCAGCCTGGCGATGAGCCGCATCCAGACCTTCCGCCACGTGGTTCTGGTCCCGGCACTGGAGCGGATCTGGCCGGCGCTGGCCTCGCAGGTGGTGATCGTCATGCTCGGCTCGGCGGTGGTCAGCCAGATCGCGGTCGAGGATCTGACCTTCGCCGCCAACTTCGCCCAGTCGCGCAGCTTCCGGGCCTTTGAGGCCTACGCGGTCTCGACCGTCATCTATCTCGGCCTCGCCATCGCGCTGCGCGCCGCGCTGATGCGCTTGGGCGGACTGATCTTCCCGGCACCGGAGACCGCGCGATGACCCAGTTCACCTTCGTCGACATCCTCACGAACCTGCTCTGGGCCAGCCGCTGGACGTTGCTCCTGTCTCTCGCGGCCTTCGCGGGTGGCGGGCTTCTGGCGCTGGGGCTGTTGTTCGCGGCGATCGGCCGAGCGCGCTGGCCGGGGCGACTGGTGCGGCTCTATGTCGAGATATTCCAGGGCACGCCGCTTCTGATGCAGCTGTTTCTGGCCTTCTTCGGGCTGGGGCTTCTGGGCATCGACGTCTCGCCCTGGCTCGCCGCCTGCGCGGCGCTGATCCTGTGGAGCGCGGCCTTCCTGGTCGAGATCTGGCGCGGCTGCGTCATGGCCATCGGGCGCGGACAATGGGAGGCCTCGGCCGCGCTCGGCATGGGCTACGCCGCGCAGATGCGCCACGTGGTGCTGCCGCAGGCGCTCAGGCTCGCGGTGCCGCCGACGGTCGGCTTCTCGGTGCAGGTGGTCAAGGGCACGGCGCTGACCTCGATCATTGGCTTTCTGGAGCTGACCAAGGCCGGGACCGTGCTGTCCAACGCCAGCTTCCAGCCCTTTACCGTCTTCGGCCTCGTGGCCCTGATCTACTTCGCGCTGTGCTTCCCGCTGTCGGTGGGCGCGCGCCGTCTCGAAAGGAAACTGAATGTCGCTCATTGAGATCGCCGGCCTGCGCAAGAGCTTCGGGTCGACCGAGGTGCTGCGCGGCATCGACCTGTCGGTGGCTTCGGGCGAGGTTGTGGCAATCATCGGCCGCTCGGGCTCGGGCAAGTCGACGCTGCTCCGCTGCATCAACGGACTGGAAAGCCCGGATGCGGGCGCCATCACCGTCGCGGGCGAGGCGCTGGGGACGGGCGAGGCGCGGCTGCGGGCGCTCAGGCTCAAGGTCGGGATGATCTTCCAGCAGTTCAACCTCTTTCCGCACAAGACCGCCGGGCAGAACGTGATGCTGGCCCGGCAGGTGGTGCGTGGCCACCCGCGCGCCGAGGCCGAGGCGCTGGCGCGGCGGATGCTCAACCGGGTGGGGCTGGGGGCGAAGTTCGATGCCTATCCGGCGCAGCTCTCGGGCGGGCAGCAGCAGCGGGTGGCGATCGCGCGGGCGCTGGCGATGGAGCCGCTGGCGCTCTTGTGCGACGAGGTGACCTCGGCGCTCGACCCAGAGCTGGTGGGCGAGGTGCTGGGCGTGGTGCGTGAACTGGCCGCCGAGGGGATGACGCTGATCATGGTCACCCACGAGATGGCCTTCGCCCGCGAGGTCTGCGACCGGGTGGTGTTCATGCACGAGGGTCGGGTCCACGAGGTTGGCCCGCCGGCCGAGATCTTCGCCGAGCCACGCACGCCCGAGCTGCGCGCCTTCGTGGCCCGCGGACATTGAGCGGGTGACAAGAGCATCACGCAGCTGGCCATTGCGGCGCGTACCTTGGATGCCCCCGCGAGGGCGAGCATCCGGAACGCTGGCTCGGCGCTCAGACAGGTTTGGTCTCTATCGCGCGAAGTTTGAGTGCCTCCCCGCCAGCCCCGCATCGCGCAGCGCTTCGACATCCGGCAGGTCCCGCAGATCCCTCAGTCCGAAGACCGCAAGAAAGCCCGGCGTAGTGACGTAGGTGTAGGGCGCGCCGCGTCGTGGCGCGCGTGGCCCCGGCGCGATCAGTTCCCGCGCCGCCAGCCGACCGATCAGGTCGCGGGAAATCTCGCGTCCGAAGATTTCGGCCAGCCCGTCACGGGTGATCGGCTGGTGGTAGGCGATGGCGGCAAGCACCGCGAGGTCACGCTCGGACAGGCCGATCTCCCGGTCGCCGACATTGGCGGCGACGCGGATCACCGCGCCGTAGGCGGGCCGGGTGCGCAGCATCCAGGCGTCGCCGACCCGCACGATCTCGTAGGGCCGGTCGGCCAGCTCCGCGGCGAGATCGTCGAGCAGCAGGTCAAGCGCCGCCCCCTGCCCCACGACGCGCGCGAGATCGGCCCGCAGCACCGGTCTGGGGCTGGCGAACAGCACCGCTTCGATCCTCCGCATCCACTCGCGCCAGCGCAACTCGCGAGGCAGCTCGGCCAGCTCGCGGTCGATCATGTCCATGGTCAGAGCCCGTAGAGCCGGAAGCTGTCGCGCCCGGTCAGCTCGCGCAGCGCACCTAGGGCAACCAGGCGGTCGCAGAGCCGCCGCGCGGCGCGGCCCGACATTAGATTGGTCAAAGCTGTAGGCGTCAGCGCGTCCTGCGCGAGAAACAGCTTGAGGGCTGCTTCAGCCCTCTTGGCCCGCAGCTTCGGCGCCACGGCGTGCAGCCGCGCGGCGCGCTGGGTTAGATCCTGCGCCAGACCGGCCGCTCGGGTTGCGGCGCGCACCACGGCCTGGTGGCAGGCCAGCCGCAACTCGTCCCTCTCGCGCCGCAGGTCCCGCGGCGAAAGGCCGGCCGCCAGCAGCGGCACGATCCGCTCCCAGCCGAGTGCCCGGGCTAACGCCGCATCGGCGAGGATCAGTGCCGCCGCTTCGGCCCGGGGGGCCTCTGCCAGCACAGTCTCCAGCGTGGCAGCGGCTCGCGCGATGGCGGCTCCGGGCCGTGCCAGTTCCCGCCTGATCTCCTCAAGCGCCACCCCGGGGAGAGGCGCCAAGCCGCGCGCGGTCAGCGGCCGCGTTACCGCGCGGCGCCAGACCTGGCCGATCTCCCCGGCTGGCCCGAGCGGATCGCCCGGGCGCCCCAGATGCAGCGCGTCGCGCAGTTCCACCAGCCCCTCCGATCGCCCCGAAACCCTCACAGTTGCCGCGGCGGCCTCGAGCGCCAGCCGGTCGCGCCACAACGCCAGAGTCAAGCCAGGCTGGGTTTTCACGCCGTGCAGATGCGCCAGCGCCATGCCGGCGCGGAACGCCGCGTCCTCGGGATCGGCGGCGCGGCCCGTGACGGCCCAACTCGGTGGTGCGGGCCAGGAGGGGGCGGGATAGTCGGGATGCAGGAGAACGGACATGCTCCGCGCGTTATCGAAGCGCGGCGCTTTTGTCCATTATTCGACATTCTTACCGCCGCGCTATGCGGATCTTCACTATGTCCTATAATCTTGGTTTATCGGACATGACTGTGCCGCGCTGGATCTACTCCCAAATTATCTCGCGTCGGCTTGGCATTTGTAGTTCGCTTTACCCGGCTTTGCCGATACGAAGCTGCCCGTCGCCATCGATCTCGAGCGGCACGGGGTCCATCACGTAGCCGCCGAAAGCCTCCTTGCCGCCGTCTCGGAAGCCCATCAGCACGGGGCCCGTTTCGGTCATCAGCACCCTGGCCGCGTAGCGATAGCAGGGCAGATCGCCGTCGAGAAAGCCCGGCGCCACCCGCCATGACCCGCGCGGGCCGTCGCCGACGAGGTAGTGGTTGCCGGTGACCGGCGGCACGCCTGCCTTGGCCTTGCGCTCCTCGGACCAGTGGATGTCGGCGGTGCAGAACAGGCAGTACCAGCGCCCCTTGATCTCGAAGGCCTGCGGCACCTCGAGCTGGCCGTAATCGCCCACGAAGACCGGCGGTTGCAGGGTCCACTCATAGAGATCGGGCGAGGTCGCGAAGCCGATCGCGCCGCCGGCATTGGCTTCCTCGATGCCCGGCGCGCGGGCGGTGAAATACATGAGGTAGCCATCACCCTCGGGGTCCTTCATCACGAAGGGATCGCGCATCGCCCGGTCGGGCCAGAAGCCCACCTGCATCTCGGCCTCGTAATGGACGGCGTTCGGCCCTTCCAGGTCGAGACAAAGGCCGGAGCCGATGCGCTCCCAGGAATGCATGTCAGTCGAGGTGGCGTGGCCGATGCGCTGGTAGAGCCCGTTCTCAGCCGAACCGCCACCGGTGTAGAACAGGTGCCAGACCCCATCGGGGCCCTCGATCACCGATCCGGTCCAGGTCGTGGTGTCGTCCCAAGCGGGCTTCGGCGCGGGCCTCAGGCAGGTGCCCTTGTGCTCCCAGTTCACCAGATCGTCGGAGACGGCGTGGCCTTGGCTTACGTTGAAGTGGCGCAGATCCGGGTCGCCCAGCGACTTGTCGGCTTGCAGGAAATAGCCGTGCCAGCGCTGGCCGTCATGGGCGTACCAGCTGTCCCAGATCCATTTGTCGTCGAGCGAAAGCGGCATGTGTTGTTCCCCGTTGAAATCGTGCGTTGGCCCGGCCGTGAAAGGTGCGCGAAGCTTTGCTGTTTTATGGCGTTTGAAGGGAGTGGAATCGGCTGTCCGTTCCCCCGGTTACGCGCACTTACTCTTGATTCTATTCAGAAATTGAACGGCGCGACGGTCACCCGCCGCCCGAGCGTCATGGCGTCGGCGATATGGATCATCGGCGCGAGGTCGACATCGCTTTCGCCCTTCGCCACCAGCTCGGCCATCCGGGCATAGAGCGCGGGGTATTCGCCGGGATGCTCCGGCAGCGGCGCCGGTGTCCCGTCGATCTCGAGCCGCGCCCCGCCGTCGCGCAGGGCGATCGCGCCCTTGTTGGTCTCGATCTCGATGTCCCAGCTCTGCGGGCCTTCCTGCCGCCAGTCGAACACCGCGCCGACATTGCCGGTGAAGTCGAGCCGGGCCGCGATCGGGGTGTCGCGGTTCTCGGGAAACTCCAGCTCGGCGGAGACGAGATGCACCGGCTCGGGCAGGATCTCGGTCAGGATCGACAGCGCGTTGATGCCCGGGTCCATCACCCCCATGCCGCCGGGCTCGAAGACCCAGTCCTGGCCGGGATGCCATTTGCGCACATCCTCCTTCCAGGTGATGTGCACGCCCTGCACCACCCGCTCGATCAGCCGCGACTTCGCCGCCGCGACGCCCGCCGCCATGCGGCTGTGCCAGCTGGCATAGAGCGTGACGCCCTGCTTTGCGGCGAGCCGCTGCAGCGCCTGCACCTCGGCCAGCGTCTGGCCTGGCGGCTTTTCGAGCATCACGTGCCGCCGCGCCAGCAGCGCCTTGCGGGCATAGGCGAAGCGCGGCTGCGGCGGCAGGCAGAGCGAGATCACCTCGATGTCGGGACGCGCCGCGAGGAAGGCGTCGAAGTCGCGATGCGCCTCGACCCCCTCGACCGTGCCGGATCGGCTCACCGTCGCGGCGAGCTCCCAGTCGGGGCTCGCCTGCAGGGCCGGTACGTGCTGGTCGCGGGCGATCTTGCCGATGCCGACGAGGGCGATCTTGTAGGGACTGGTGCCGTGGGCCATCAATGGCTCTCCTTGCCGACCGCGTTGCCGCGACAGCCGACCAGGAAGTCGAAATCGGCGCCGGTCTCCGGCCCCATCACCCGCTCGTGGTAGAGGCTGGCATAGCCCGAGGCGGGGGCCTGCACCTGCGGCGTCCATGCGGCCAGACGCGCCGCCAGCTCCTCGTCCGAGATGTCGAGATGCAGCCGCCGCGCGGCGACGTCGAGCTCGATCATGTCGCCCGAGCGCACCACCGCCAGCGGCCCGCCGCGCGCCGCCTCGGGCGAGGTGTGCAGCACCACGGTGCCATAGGCGGTGCCGGACATCCGCGCGTCCGAGATCCGCACCATGTCGGTGATGCCCTTGCGCAGCACCTTGGGCGGCAGGCCCATATTGCCGACCTCGGCCATGCCGGGATAGCCGCGCGGCCCGCAATTGCGGAGGACCATCACGCAGCTTTCGTCGATGTCGAGATCCTCGTCATTGATCCGCGCCTTGTAGTCGTCGATGTCCTCGAACACGACGGCCCGGCCCCGGTGCTGCATCAGCGCAGGCGTCGCGGCCGAGGGTTTGAGCACGGCACCCAAGGGCGCGAGGTTGCCCTTGAGCACGGCGATGCCGCCCGACTTGGCCAGCGCGCGCTCGACCGGAAGGATCACGTCCTCGTTCCAGTTCTGCACCTCCTTGACCTCGTCCCAGATCGCGCCGCCTGACACGGTCAGCGCCTCGCGGTGCAGCAGCCCCGCTTCGCCGAGCCGCTTGATGACGACCGGCAGGCCGCCGGCATAGAAGAACTCTTCCATCAAATGCTGGCCCGAAGGCATCAGGTTGACGATGGTCGGCACGTCGCGGCCGCAGCGGTCCCAATCCTCGAGCGTCAGGTCGATCCCGACCCGCCCGGCGATGGCGAGCAGGTGGATCACCGCATTGGTGGAGCCGCCGATCGCCGCATTGGTGCGGATCGCGTTCTCGAAGGCCTCGCGGGTCATGATGTCTGAGGGCTTCAGGTCGTCCTTGACCATGTCAACGATGCGCCGACCGGTCAGATGCGCCATGACCCGGCGGCGGCTGTCGACCGCCGGGATCGCGGCGTTGCCCGACAGCGCCATGCCGAGCGCCTCGGCCATCGAGGCCATGGTCGAGGCCGTGCCCATGGTGTTGCACGAGCCGGGCGAGCGGCTCATCGAGGCCTCGGCCTCGACGAACTCGGCCTCGGTCATCTCGCCCGCGCGCACGGCCTCGGAGAAGCGCCACAGATGCGTGCCCGAGCCCACCCGCTCGCCGCGGAAATGGCCGTTCAGCATCGGCCCGCCCGAAACCACGATCGCCGGCAGGTCGACCGAGGCCGCGCCCATCAGCAGCGCCGGCGTGGTCTTGTCGCAGCCGGCCAGCAGCACCACGCCGTCGATGCATTTGCCGCGCACCGCCTCCTCGACATCCATGGCGCACAGGTTGCGATACATCATCGCGGTCGGGCGCAGCGTCGATTCCGACGGGGAGAACACCGGGAACTCGACCGGCAGGCCGCCAGCCTCGTAGATGCCGAACTTCACCCGCTCCGCGAGGTCGCGCAGATGCGCGTTGCAGGGCGTCAGCTCCGACCAGGTGTTGCAGATGCCGATCACCGGGCGGCCGTCGAACAGGTCGGCGGGCAGGCCTTGGTTCTTCATCCAGCTGCGGTGATAGATCGCGTCCTTCGACGTGCCGCCGAACCATTCCTGCGAACGCAGCTTGCGGGGCCAGGGGGCGGGGGTGAAGCTCATGGAAGGCCTTTCGAAAGCGGGGTGACGCGCGCCATGCCCGCATCGGGGGCCTGCGCGAGCGGGTTGATGAGCGGCAGGCCGAAGGGCGCGGCCTCGATCTCGAACACGTCACTGGTCAATTGGCAGGCTCGGCAAGTCATGAAGCGTAAGCCTCGTCATAGGCGGCGACGATGTCGTAGGCGCGGGTAGCGAGGTCCTCGATCGAAACACCGGGCGTGTAGAGCGCGGTGCCGATGCCGAAGCCATGGGCTCCAGCTTGGCGCCATTCGGCGAAGTTCGACGGCCCGGCACCGCCCACGGCGTAGATCCGCGCCTCCTTCGGATAGACCGCACGCATTGCTTTCAGCCCGTCGGGACCGATCAAGCTGGCGGGAAACAGCTTCAATCCGGTGGCCCCGGCGGCCAGCGCGGCGAAGCCCTCGGTCGGAGTCATCACCCCCGGCCAGCTTTGCATGTCGCGCTTCACCGTAGCGCGGATCACCTCCGGGTCCATGTTCGGCGAGACGATCAGCGTGCCTCCGGCCGCGCGGACCTCGGCCACTTGCGCGGTCGTCAGCACAGTGCCGGCGCCGATCGTCGCGCGGTCGCCACAGGCCTCAACCATGGTACGGATGCTGTCGAACGGGCGCGGCGAATTCAGCGGCACCTCGATCTCCGTGATCCCGGCGGCGATCAGCGTCTCGGCGACCGGGACCGCTTCGTCCGGGGTCACGCCGCGCAGGATCGCAATCAGGGTGCGTGTCATGAGGTAATCCCTTGTTTCCAAGCAGCGGTAAGGCCGGCGAGGGTGACCGCGGTGGCGTCGGCCTGCGTGGCGGGAGCGGCCTGGGCCGCAAGCGCGCGAACATAGAGCTCGGCCAGGTCACCGGCGCCGATCACGCCGATCTGCTGACCCAGCCAGTAGGGCTTGGCGGCAGCGAGTTCCGCCCCGATCAGAAGCCCCGAAAGCCGGGCACGGGCGACGCCGGATCCGTGCCCGTGCAGCAGGTCGGCGGCGCGGATCGAGAACAGGGAAGACGCCAGTCGTTCAGGGCGCGAGAGCGTCTCGTTCACCGCGGCGGCGAACGCCTCCTCTTTCCAGTCCGTCCCCTGCACCGAGTGCCGCAGGACGGTATGGGCCGAGAGCGCGGCGAACAGCTCGCCGGTCATGAAGCTGCGGAAGCTGACCACTTCGCCGGCGCTGACATGCGCCCATTTCGAATGGCTGCCGGGCAGGCAGAGCACGCCGCTCCAGTTCGGATTCAGCGCAAGGAAGCCGGCGATTTGGGTTTCTTCGCCGCGCATCACGTCGGCCGGTTCGGCCTGAGACAGGCCAGGGATGATTGACACGTCGAGCCCGCCCGGCACTTGGGTCAGCTGTGACGCGAGCGGCGCGCAGGGCACCGCCGAATAGGTCGCCTCGACCCAGCCCTGCCGCGCGCCGACCATGCCGCAGGCGATCATCGGCACCGGGCCGTGGTCCAGCCAGTCGCCGCACATCTCGCGCAACGCCGGTTCAAACTGGTCGGGGGACAGCGTGCCCATGCCCTTGGCCGAGCCGCGCTCTTCCAGCACCGCGCCCGAGCCGCTCATCGCCCAGCCTCGCAAATGCGTCGTGCCCCAGTCGAGGGCAATCCAGTCTGGTGTCGTCATCAGATGATCCTTGATCGCCGCGCACGGATTGCCAGCCGCTGTCGGCCGGGCCCCGACGATGTCTCAGTGTTGCAGTTGCTCCGCATCGGCCTTTGAACCGAGCGGTTCCAGAAGATCCAGCCATTCCCGATGCCCCAGACAGCGTTGGGAGGCTTTGCAGTATTCGTCGATGAGCTCCCCATGCAGCTCCGCTGCCGTCCTCCGGTCTGCGGGTCGTGAGCCAAGCGCCTGCTCTGCGGCCTCGCGGTCGAGAAGCCCGAGACCCGCCAGCACCGGTCGCCAGAGCTGCTCCTCGACATGAGGCAACCGCATCGGGAAATGTGCAAAATCCGATCTCTCGGGCATCCGGTTTGCCCAATCGGCAAGTCGATCGGTCAGGGCCGCCGGGTGGCTGCCGGCCACGTCGCGCCAGAAGCCGGTGTCACGTCGCTCCGAGAAGTAATGCGCGCGGATGAAATCTCGAAAATCGTCCACCTGCCGCGCATGCGCGGCGTTGTAGCGCGCGCGGCCTTCCGGATCGTCGTGCCAACCCACGAGCAGCAACAGCTGGACGATGGTGCCATGAATCGAGGTCGCCTCGAGCGGCTCGAGAAAGGACGAGGCGAGCCCGAGTGCGACGGTGTTGCCGATCCAGGGTGCCCGCAGTCGCCCGGCCCGGATCGGGATGTCGGCGCGCGGTTCGATCGAATGACCGAGCGCGGCTTCGATCTCGGCTTGTGCCTGATCTGGCGTTGTATGGAGGTCGGAATAGACATAGCCGCACCCCATTCGGTCACGGGTGGGGATTTGCCACATCCAGCCTGCGCCTTGCGCCCATGCCAGAGTGAATGGCGCGACCTCGGTGTCTGGGTCATGATTGAGCCAGAACGGCATCGCGCGGTTGACCGGCAGCACGTCGCCGTAATCGATCCACTGGGCTCCGAGCGACCCGATCAGTGTCCGGCGGAACCCGGTGCAGTCGAGAAACAAATCGGCCTCAATGCGTCGCCCATCCTCGAGCGCCAGCGTGGTGATGCCAACCGGGCCGGTCTGGACCCCCGTGACCTGCGCATCGATCCGCGTGACGCCGCGCGCCTTGCTGCGTAGCCACATCCCCACACGGGCCTGGTCAAAGTGATAGGCATGGTGAAACGGTCCGGCGGGCACCAGCAGGTCTCCGATCCTTGCCACCGGGGCACGCCCTGCATCCATCAGCGCCTGAAACAGGTGCGCCTCTGTCAGGGGGCGCCCCGACGCCAACGCATACTGGGCCAGCGGCACGCCCGGGGCCACGAGGTGCGGATCGTCGATCGGACCGTCATAGTGATGGCCAATCCGCCGCCAGTCGCGGTGGCGGATGCCGTATTTCACCGTGGCCCCGGTGGCCGCCATGAACTCGGCCTCTTCGAGACCGAGATGCTTGAGCATTTGCCGGAACACCGCAGTGGTGCCTTCACCGACCCCGATTGTCGGGATCTTCGACGACTCCACCACGGTGACCGTTCCCACCTGTCCGCCCCCCCCCTGCCCGGCCCGCAGTTGCGCATCGCGCAGGATCAGTGCCGCGAGCCAGCCCGCGGTGCCGCCGCCGACGATGACGATGCGACCGGACAGGAGGCTCATGTCACGATGCCTTGCGTCGCTCGACCCGCGCGAACTCGGGCAGCCAGTCGCCATGCGCTTCGAGCAGTGCGTCGGTCACCGCCCAGATCTGGTCGAGATCGAGCTCGGCCGCGGTATGCGGGTCGAGCATGGCGGCGTGGTAGATGTGCTCAGGGTTCTGCTCCATCAACGCCGCGACGGTCAGCTCCTGCACGTTGATGTTGGTGCGCATCAGGGCGACCAGCTGCGGCGGGATGTCGGTGACCACCGTGGGCTGGAGCCCGTTGGCGTCGACCAGCACCGGCACCTCGACGGCGCAGCCTTCGGGCAGCTGCGGGATGAAGCCCTGGTTGCGGATGTTGCCGTAGATCACGCTGGGCTGGCCCGTGACCACCGAGTTGATGATCTCGCTGGCGTATTCATGGCTCGGCTTCACGGTGATGCTCTCGGCCTCGCGGTATTTCGCCGCCTGCCGCTCCCAGGCCTCGACCTGCTCGACGCAGCGCTTGGGGTATTCGTCGAGCGGAATGCCGAACTTCTCGATCAGGTCGGGACGGTCGCGCTTGATGAAATAGGGCAGGTATTCGGCGTGGTGCTCCGAGCTTTCGGTGACGAAGTAGCCCAGTCGCGACATCATCTCGTAGCGCACCTTGTTCGGGCAGCGCGGCGAATGCGAGAAGCGCGGGAAGCGGCCCTCGGCATAGCCCTGCTTCAGCGCCGGGTAGAGGTCGCGGAAGCTGCCATCGGGCTGGCGATGCTCGAAGTTCAGGAAATAGGCCATGTGGTTGATGCCGGCCGAACGGTAGCGGATCTCGTCGACGGGGATGCCGAGATCCTTGGCCAACTCCTTTGCGGTGCCCTGAACGGAGTGGCACAGCCCCACCTGCCGGATCTGCGGATACTTCGCGCCGATCGCCCAGGTGTTGATCGCCATCGGGTTGACGTATTGCAGCATGATCGCCTGCGGGCAGACCTCAAGCATGTCCTCGCAGATCGACCACAGATGCGGCACGGTCCTGAGCCCGCGCATGATGCCGCCCACACCCAGCGTGTCGGCGATGGTCTGGCGCAGGCCGAAGCCCTTGGGGATCTCGAAATCGGTGACCGTGCAGGGCTCGTAGCCGCCGATCTGGAAGCAGACCACGACGAAGTCCGCGCCGTCCAACGCCGCGCGTTGGTTGTCGAAGGTGCGCACGGTGGCGGTGCCGCCGAGCGTCTGCGCCATCTTGCCGACCACGACCTCGGATTCCTCGAGCCGCTTGGGATTGATGTCCATCAGCCGGATCTCGGCATCTTTCAGCGCCTCGCGGCTCAGGATGTCGCCGGCGATGTTCTTGGTGAAGACGGTGGAGCCCGCCCCGATGAAGGTGATTGTCGTCATGTCGCTATCTCGAAGGCTGCGCGGACAAGCCGCTGGGTGTAGTCGGTCCGGGGGTTCACGAGCACCTCGTTCACCGGTCCTTCCTCGACGATCTTTCCGTGCTGCATCACCATCACGCGGTGACACAGCGCACGCACGACCTTGAGGTCGTGGGAAATGAACAAATAGCTCAGGCCTTTTTCGGCCTGGAGTTTGCGCAACAGCGCGATGATCTGCGCCTGCACGCTGAGATCGAGCGCCGAGGTCGGCTCGTCGAGCAGGATGAACTCAGGCTCGAGCGCGATCGCGCGCGCGATCGCGAGGCGCTGCCGCTGCCCGCCCGAGAATTCGTGCGGGAAGCGGTGGGTGATGGTGTCGGGCAGGCCCGCATCGCGCAGCGCCTGCTGCACACGGGCGAAGCGGTCGCGGCGGCCCGTGCCGATGCCGTTGACGATCAGCCCCTCCTCGATGATCTGCCGCACGCTCATGCGCGGGTTCAACGAAGAGAACGGGTCTTGGAAGACGATCTGCATCCGGCTCCGGTAGGGGCGCATGCCGGCCCGGTTCAGCCCGTCGATCCGCTCGCCCTGAAACCGCACCTCGCCGCCGTCGAGCCGCCCGATCTTCAGGAGTGCCTGACCGAAGGTGGTCTTGCCCGAACCGGACTCGCCTACGAGGCCCAGCGTCTCGCCACGCCGGATGCGGATGTCGAGGCTGTCCACAGCCTTGAGGCTGTGGAAACTGCCGCGGAAGGCCCCGCCTTTGCGAAGCAGGAACTCGACCTTGACGCCCTGCCCCTCCATCACCGTCTCCGACGCATCGGCGATCGGGTTGGCCTGCCCTTTCGGATCGGAGGCCAGCAGGCGACGGGTGTAGGGGTGGCGGGGGGCCGCAAAGATCTCTTTGGTCGGGCCCTCCTCGCGGACCTCGCCATGCTGCATGACATAGACGTGGTCGGCGAACTGCCGCACCACGGTCAGGTCGTGGGTGATCAGGATCACCCCCATGCCGTGCTTTGTTTTCAGGTCGTCGATCAGGTGCAGGATCTCGGCCTGCACCGTGACGTCGAGCGCGGTGGTCGGCTCGTCGGCGATCAGCACATCTGGCCGGTTGGCCAGCGCCATCGCGATCATCACCCGTTGCCGCTGCCCGCCGGAGAGCTGGTGCGGATATTGCCGCGCCCGCGCCTCGGGGTCCGGCAGCCGCACCTCGTCGAGAAGCTCGACCACACGCGCCCAGGCCGTCTTGCGCGACATCTTCTGGTGCAGGCGGATCACCTCCACCAGCTGCGCACCGACGGTATAGAGCGGGTTGAGCGACGACATCGGCTCTTGGAAGATCATTGCGATCCGGTTGCCGCGCAGCTTGCGCATTTCCCTGGCCGACAGATGCGCCATGTCGCGGCCCGCATAGGTAATGCGGGTGTCGTCGGAGACGCTGGCGCGCTTGGACAGAAGCCGCATCACCGCCCGCGCCGTCACCGACTTGCCCGACCCGCTCTCGCCCACCAGCGCGGTGGTCTGACCGGGCCAGAGCTTGAACGACACGTCGCGCACCGCCTCGACATGGCCGCCATCGACCTTGAAGGTCACGCCGACCTTGTGCGCGTCGATCAGCGGTTCGATCCTGTTCATCTCGGTCATCACCGCCTCCATCAATACGGGTTGATCGCATCACGCAGCCCGTCGCCGAGCGCGTTGAAAGCGAAGACGGTCAGCAGGACGAAGCCCACCGGCGACAGGATCCACGGGTAGGATCCGATGGTCGAGAAGGTGCCGGCATCTTGAAGCATCAGCCCCCAGGAGATCATCGGCGGCTTCACCGCGAGGCCGAGAAAGCCCAAGAAGCTTTCCAGCAGCACGATGGTCGGAATGCCAAGCGTCACGGCGACGATCACGTGAGAGGTAACATTGGGGAGGATGTGGCGGGTAATGATCCGCCCGTCCCGTGCCCCCACCGCCATCGCGGCGCGCACATAGTCGACCTGCCGCAGCGACATGGTCTTGGAGCGGACCTCGCGCGACAGCTGCGCCCAGCCCAAGCCGACGATGACCAGCACCACGAAGGTGATGAACAGCCCCGAAGGCGCGGTGGCCGGGATGAGCGAAGCCAGCGCGAGGTAGAGCGGCAGCTGCGGAAAGGCGAGGATGATCTCGACGAAGCGCTGGAACCAGGCGTCGAACCGCCCGCCGATGTAGCCTGACGTGATCCCCGCCAGCGTGCCGATGATGGTGATCAGAGCGATGGAGGACAGCGCGATCGCCAGCGTGATCCGGCTGCCCACCACCCCGCGCGAGAAGATGTCGCGCCCGAGCTTGTCAGTCCCGAGGATGTGCAGCGGCGAGCCGTCGGCCGAGAGGAACAGGTGCCGCGAGAAGGTCAGGCCGAGGAACTCGTACTCCCAGCCCTTGGCGAAGAATGCGATGCCGCGCGGGTTGTCGTAGTCCGGGCCGGTCAGCGGCTGGAAGGTGATCGGATCTAGCTCGTCACTCTCCGCGATCGGGAACACCACCGGCATGAGCCGCCAGCCGCTCTCCTCGCCCTCGCCCGGCACGTGCCAGGAGATCCGGTCGGGCGGCTGAAACGCCACGTTGGCGGCGCGCGGATCGACCGGGGCCACGAAGGGCGCGAAGATCGCAGCCAGGAGCAGCAGCGCTACCAGCACCAGTCCCAGCATCCCCGGCACCGACTTGCGCAGCCTGCGCCAGACCAAAGCGAGGTAGGACTGCCCCTCGGTCGAAACGGTCGACACGCGGGCGTCGAGCGTCTCGGAGCCGAGATCGTGCTCCCAGTCGACGGGCGGTGTCTCGTCTCCGATGTTGCGCTCGGGGCGCTTGCCCTCGGGCAGGTGGCGGGCGGGATCGAATGTGTCCGACATCACTGGTTCCCCACCCGAATGCGCGGGTCGAGCAGCATGAGCAGCAGGTCCGCGATGATGTTGCCGATGATCAGCGTCGCACCCAGCACCAGCAGCAGCGTCGCGGTGACGTAGGTGTCGCCGATCCCCATGGAGCCGACGATGGCCGGTCCGACAGTGGCAAGGCTGAACACGATCGCCACCTCGATCTCGCCGGTTAGCATGTAGGGCATGACCACGCCCTGATAGGCAACCAGCGGGTGCAGCGCGTTGGGCACGGCGTGGCCCATGATCACCCGGTGCTCGGGCAGGCCCTTGGCCCGCGCGGTCTCGACGTATTGCGCGCCGAGCGTGTCGAGCAGGTTCGCGCGCATCACCCGCATGTTGTAGGCGAGGCCACCGATCGCGGCGATGGCGATTACCGGCCAGATGTGCTCCATCAGGTTGACGAACTTGCCCCAGCTCATCGGCTGGCCGCCCCAATAGGAAGAATAGAAGCTGCCCAGCTCCTGCACGTCGAGCTTGAAGGCCAGGATGTAGAGCACGATCAGTGCCAGCAGGAAGCGCGGCACCGTCATGCCGATGAAGCTGATGAAGCTCAGCACCGTGTCGGTCCAGCCGTATTGCCGTGTCGCAGCGAGGATGCCGAACAGGATGCCCAGCAGGGACGCCACGAAATGGCTTGCCAGAGCCAGCGCGATGGTGCGCGGCAGGCGCTCTCCCACGACCTCGGAGACGGGCTTGTTGTAGTAGAAGGAATGGCCGAAATCGCCGCGCGTCACGATGCCGGTGATCCAGCGAATGTACTGCACCACCATCGGATCGTTCAGCCCGTTCTGCTCGCGATACTGCTCGGCGGCGGCCGTGGCGGCGGCGGGGCTGGCATTGCCCTGGGTGATCATCTGCGTGCGCAGGTAGTCGCCGTAGTCGCCCGGCGGCGCCTGGATGATGGCGAAGGTGATGACGCTCATCGCGAACAGCACCGGGATCGCCTGCAAGAGCCTCATGGAGATGAAGCGGATCATGTCTCGGACCTCCTTCGGGGGATGGCCGTGGGGGGCGGGTCTGGCCGAAGTGCGCGGGATGCGGCGGCGGCCGTGGAAACGGGCCTCGGGATCAGGGCCCGGCCCGGCGGGAGACCGGGTCGGGGATCGGGGACGCGCGTGGGAGGGGGCGCGTCCCCGAGCAGGAAGGGTCAGCCCGCGGTGACGGGGCCGTCCTCGCCGGGCGCGCCCGGCAGGGTCTCGGGATGCAGCTCGTGGTTCTGCTGCTTGTCCTCCGGGACGAAGAGGCGCTCGCGCATCACGTTGTCCTCGGCCCAGTTAAACATGAAGATCGGCGTCCCCTGCGGCACATTGGCAAAGCGCTTGTTGACCACCAGCGCGCCGGGATAGGCGGTCAGACCGACGCCGTAGAGGTTCTCCGTCGCCACGGTCTGGTAGCGCTTCATCAGCTCGGTCTTCTCCTCGGCATCGTTCGAGGACATGAAGTCGCGCACGATCTGGGCCAGCTCCTCCTCGAAGGGTAGAAGGTCCATCTCGCCTTCGGCGTTGGCCATGTGCAGCTGCGAGGTGTTCGGGCCCGTCGGTGCGAGGTTGGCGGTGTTCTGCACCCCGGTCACCAGCTCGGTCCCGGTGCGCTGGATGCGCCAGTCGTAGCGGCCCGCGTCGCGGGTGGCATCGAAGTCGTTGCCGGCAAGCAAGTTCAGCGAGACGTTGATCCCCGCATCCTGCAACATCGCCACCACGCCCTCGGCCACGGTTCGGTCGGTGCCGTAATCGGTATTGGCCATCAGGGTCATCACCACGTCACTGCCCCCCATGTCCTTGGGCAGGTTGAGGATGCCATTGCCGTCCGTGTCCTCGAGCCCGGCCTCCGCGAAATGCGCCTTAGCGCTCTCGAGGCTGTAGGGATAGAAGACGGTGCTCTCACGGTCGAAATAGGTGGTGTCGGGCAGCAGGCCGCCAGCATAGGGGGTGGTGAACGGTCCCTTCACCAAGCTCTCGCCGAGCCGCTGCCGGTCGAGCGCCTGGGCGATGCCCTTGCGGAAATGCTCGTTGCGATTCAGCTCGCGGATCGTCTGGGCCCGCTCGTCCGGTTCGCCCCAGCCATTGCCCGAGAGGTTCGGATAGAGGCCGTAGCCGATGATCCGCGGCCCGAATTCGAGGGCGGCGGGCGCATCCTCCTCGGCGGCGCGCCGCAGGCTCTCGACGAAGTTGGCCGGCTGTTCGAGGTTCGAGAAATCGCCCGTACCGGCCACCGCCTGAATGTCGCGATCCGCCCAGGTCGAGAGGCGATAGTGCATCTCGTCGAGATAGGGCAGCTGGTTGCCGTCGCTGTCGACCTTCCAGTAGTATGGGTTGCGTCGCATCACCACGATGTCGTCGGGACGGTACTCGACCGGCACCCAGGCGCCCATCACCGGAAAGTTCAGGAAATCCGGCGGAAACGCGTTGCGGAACTCCTCGTAGCTGTTGTCCGAGAACTCCGGATGCGCTGGCCGCAGCATGTGCTCGGGTCCGGGGCAGAAAGTGCCGTAGCCCATGGCGTAGAGGATCTGCTCGGGCCGTTCGGTGGTGAAGTCGAAGCGCACGGTGAAGTCGTCGACGCGGGTCAGCGTGGTGCCCTCGCCAAAGGTGCCTGGGTTGGCACCGTTGAGCGGCGTGACCTCTGGGTCCTGCACGATGTGGTCCCAGTAGAACATCACGTCGGCGGCGTCGAACGGGTCTCCGTCGGACCACTTCGCACCCTCGACGAGATGCACGGTCAACGACTTGCCGTCTTCGGACCATTCCCAGCCCTTCGCGAGGTTCGGCAGTGGCGCGAGATCCTCTGGCTCGACCTGAAACAGCGGACCGACGCGGGTCAGGCACTCCATGGTGCCGATGTCGATCCCGCCCCAGCCTTGGCTGTTGCCGGCGGCATAATTCCAACCCTCGGGGCGGCCACCGATCACGTGGCGCATCACGTCGCCGTAGACACCGGCGCCGTCGGGCATGTTGGCGGTTTCCATGACCAGCGGCTCGGCGGGCAGCCGCTCCTCGACGGGGGGCAGCTTGCCCGCCTCGACGAAGGCCTTCACGAAGTCCGGCTCGTTGTAGCTGTCGAGCTTGCGGAAACCTTGGATCGCGTCGCGCGGCACGAAGATCGGCGCACCTTGCGCGGCGAAGGCCGGCGGTTCGGGCGGGGCCGTCGGCTCGACGATCTGGGCCATGAGGGCGCCGGGCGCAGCGCCCGCCATCAGCATGGTCAGCAAGGTGCGCTTGAACGTTGTCATTCGTGTTCCTCCCCTGTCGGCGGTCCATCTCGGCCGGCCTGTTTGCGTCCCGAGCCCGCCTTCGGCTTGCTTCAGGTCCCTCCGCCTCCACGGACGGGATGCCGGCAACGTTGCGCTCGACACGCCCTTGCGGCAATGTCGGAACCGGACGATGTTTTCCGGCTTTCTCAGGTTTGCGGAGGATTTCATGACCAGATCGTCGCGGGATCGGGCACGCAGCATTCACGAGCGGCAATTCTACGCGCTCAACCGCGCCGTGGGACGCTTCGGGATTCGCAGCTTCAGGCCGCAGATCATGGCGGCGCCGCATTGGCACGGGCATGTCGAGTTCAACTACCTCGAGAACGCATCGATGACCTATGACGTCGACGGGCGCGTGGTGGAACTGCCGCCCGGACGACTTGCGCTGTTCTGGGCCGGGGTGCCGCACCAGCTGACCGCGGTGACGCCGGTGGGCGAGGCCCCGCCCCGGCTGACCAATCTCTACCTGCCGCTCGACGCCTTCCTGTTCATGCCGCATGTCGCCGCCTTGCAGATCACGCTGCTCAATGGCGGGCTGGCCCTGATGCCGGAGGCGGTCTGCGACGCGGCGACGCTCGACCGCTGGTATCGCGATTACCGCTCGAACGATGTCGAGCGGGTCGAGATCCTGAAGATGGAGCTGAACGCCATGCTCCGGCGCGGGCTTCTGGGCGGCATCGATTGGCTTCTGGGCGATCCCGGCGCGGAGAGCGGCCGGACCCAGGCCCCGGCGCATGCCCATCACGTCGTGGCGATGATCCGTTTCATCGTCGAGAACCTTGCCGAGCCGATGAGCAATGCAGACATCGCCGCTGCGACTGGGCTGCACGAGAACTACGCCACGACGCTGTTCAGCCGCGCGATGCGGCTACCGCCGAAGCAGTTCCTGATCCGGATGCGGCTTCTCAGGGCCCGCGCTTTGCTGATGGAGAGCGGCACCCCCGTCACCGCCATCGCCGCCGCCTCGGGCTTCAGCTCGAGTAGCCAGTTCTACGCGCATTTCCGGGCCGCCTACGGCATGCCCCCTCAGGTGATGCGCGACCGGTACATGGCGATGACACTGAGGTAATCGGATGAGCCGATTAGTGGCGGACTTGCTTCGGTCTCCGGTGAGGTTCATTCGCCATTGTGCTTACCGAGGGCCAGACTGGTATCAACCTTGCTTGTCTGACAGGAAGTTATACTCCGCTATTCTTCAGACCCTCAGCAAAGTGGGTTTCCGATGCTCCTTCATGTCCAGTAAAATCCCCTATCGGATATGACCGTGCTACGCCCGTCTGCATGCCGGACACGCTCGAAATCCCCCCAGATCGCCCTGCCCGACCACGTCGCGGGCTCCGGCCAGCTCGACCGGCTGGTCGACACCGCCCGGGGCTACGCCGACCACGCCATCGCCGAGAACACCCGCAGGGCCTACGCGCGCGATTGGGCCGGTTTTGCCCGCTGATGCCGCCTGAAGGGCGCCGATCCTTGCCCCCTCCCCTGAGTTGGTCCTGGGCCTACGCGCAGCGCGGAGTTCGACTCGATCGCCGCGACCGGCACATCGTCTCCGTCCTCGCTGGCATCCGCCGCCGCCACGCCCGGCCACCGGTGCAGAAGGACGCGATCGGACCCGACGATCTGCGCGCCATGCTCGCGACCCTCGGCCACGACCTGCGCGGGTTGCGCGACCGGGCGATGCTGCTGGCCGGCTTCGCGCGGGCGCTGCGGCGCTCGGAACTCGTCGGGCTCGACCGGACCAAGGACGACACCATCGACGGCAGCGGCTGAGTCGAGATCTTGGAGGCCGGGGTGCTGGTGACGCTGCGTGGCAAGACCGGGTGGCGCACGGTCGAGATCGCGCGCGGCTCCAGCGCCGCGACCTGTCCGGTGCAGGCACTGGAGCGCTGGCTGGACTTCGCGAAGATCGACTTTGGCCCGCTGTTCACGGCCGTCAGCCGGGGCGGGACCCGGGCGTTGGAGCGCCGCCTGAACGACCGCCACGTAGCACGACTGGTGCAACGCACGGCCCTCGCGGCGGGGCTGCGGCCTGAGTTGCCCGAAGCCGAGCGCCGCGCACTGTTCGCCGGGCACTCTTTGCGCGCTGGCCTCGCGACATCGGCGGAGATCGACGAGCGCCACGTGCAGAAGCAGCTCGGGCATGCCTCGGCCGAGATGACCCGTCGATATCAGCGAAATCGGGATAGATTTCGGTTCAATTTGACCAAGGCTGCGGGACTGTAACGGGCCCCTTGCCCCAAATTTAGTGAGGACAGCGTCCACAAGACACGGGGCTATTCAGCTCGCTTAATAGGCCAAGTCCAGAATACGACTGCTCGGTCGCTACCACGTAGCTTGCACTTTCAGCGTCTTGTCCGGCCCCCTGCCGGAAATGAGGTCGGGGATCTCCGAAAGCGGCAGCTGGTGCGAGACCAGTCGTCCGATATCGGGCCCGAAACTGCGGATTGCCTCCAAAGCTGCGTCGATGTTGTGGTTCAGCGAATGCGCTCCGGCCATGGTAATCTGCCGTCGGAAAATCTCGTAAGGTGAAACTGAAATCTTCGCTTCGGGCGCGCAGACACCGAAGAAGAGAACCTTGCCCCCATTCGCCGTGTAGCGCACCAGGCTCTCGGCCACCGCTGGACGTCCGGTCGCATCAACCGAAAGGTCCATCTGCCCCAGCAGAGGCTTCAGCGCTTCGCCTTCGCTGAGAAGCGGCCTGAAGCCGAATGACTCCGCGAGTTCGAGCCGCCCTCCATCGATATCCGCCACGTGAATATCCGAGACGCCGCGGGTTCTGAGCGCGATCGCCATCAGCAGGCCGATCGGCCCCGCTCCGAAGATCAGTGCCCGCTCGACGCTATTGCTACCAACTGCCTCGATACCGTTGAGCACGCAGCCCATGGGCTCCGCGAGGGCCGCGATCGCGAAAGGCATGTCGCCGATTGAGACCAGGTTGCTTTCTTGAACGACGCTGAACTCGGCGAACCCGCCGTTCCGGGTGACCCCGTAGGCCCCGAGCATTTGGCACAGGTTCGTCAGCCCTTTCCGACAGGGTCGGCAACTGCCACAGCTGATATTCGGATCCACAACTACGCGGTCACCAGCCTTGAAGGCTTGCACCTCTTCGCCGACTTCCACGACCTCCCCGGCATATTCGTGACCGGGCACGAGGGGAAAGCGTCCCTCCCCGTAGCGGCCGTGTAGAATGTCTATGTCCGTATGGCAGACGCCACTTGCTCGACACCTGAGCAGCACCTCCTTCGCGCTTGGTTGCGGCGGAGCGATATTCGCGACCTCGGCCCGGCCGAGAGCTTCGTAGACCATTGCTTCCATCGGGGTTGATCCTGGCTCGGGAATGCAGATCCCCCAGCGGCAGCATGCCGCTGGAGACGACGATCACGCCGTCAGCTCATCCACTGGCCGCCATCGACGTTGTAGGTCTGCGACACGATGTAGTCGGCCTCGTTCGAGGCCAGGAACACGGCCATGCCGGTCAGGTCGTCGGGCGTGGCGAAGCGGCCGGCGGGGACGCCGGCGGCGACCTCGGCCTTCTTCTGGCCGGGCTGCTTGCCTTCGAGCTTGGCGAACATGGCATCGACATGCGCCCAGTGCTCGCCGTCGACCACGCCGGGGGCGATGGCGTTGACGTTGATGCCGTGCCTGATCAGGTTCAGCCCCGCCGACTGGGTCATCGAGATCACCGCGGCCTTGGTCGAGCAGTAGACCAGCACCAGGCTCTCGCCGCGGCGGCCCGCCTGGCTGGCCATGTTGATGATCTTGCCGCCATGGCCCTGGGCGATCATCTGCCGCGCCGCCGCCTGCATGGTGAACAGCGTGCCGGCGACATTGACGGCGTAGAGCCTGTCGTAGCTGTCGCGGGTGATGTCGACCGTCTCGGCGGCGTCGAACAACGCGGCGTTGTTGACGAGGATGTCGATCTTGCCCGCCTGCTCCACCACCGTGGCGATGGCGGCGTCGATGCTGTCCTGTTTCGCGACGTCGATCTGCACCGCGTAGGCGCCCGCGCCGATCTCGGCCGCGGTGGCCTGCGCCGCATCGAGGTTGATGTCGGCAATGGCCACCGTCGCGCCTTCGGCCACGTAGCGTGCGGCGAAGGCCTTGCCGATGCCGCGTGCGGCACCGGTGATCAGGGCAGATTTTCCAGTAAGGCGTGTCATGCTGCTCGCAGTCCTTTGCTGTCAAAGCGGTGAATCTTGTCATGTTGGGGGGTCAGGAACACGGTGTCACCGTGATGGAGGCCGACCTCGCCGCCGGCGCGGATGGTGATGGTTTCCGCCAGGCCGGTGTCGTGCACGTGGAAGAACGTGTCCGAGCCCAGATGCTCTGCGACGCCGATGCGACCCTTCCAGGTGCCCTCGCTGGCCGAGACGTCGATATGCTCGGGCCGTACGCCGATCGTCTCGGCGCTGTGCTTCTTGGCCTCGGCGCCATCGATCAGGTTCATCTTGGGCGAGCCGATGAAGCCCGCCACGAAGGTGTTGCGCGGGTTGCGGTAGAGCTCGAGCGGGCTGCCCACCTGCTCGATGTTGCCGGCGCGCAGTACCACAATCTTGTCGGCCATGGTCATCGCCTCGACCTGATCGTGGGTGACGTAGATCATCGTGGTGTCGAGCTTCTTGTGCAGCTCGGAGATCTCCATCCGCATGCCGACGCGCAGCGCCGCGTCGAGGTTCGACAGCGGCTCGTCGAACAGGAAGGCCGCCGGTTCGCGGACGATGGCGCGACCGATCGCGACCCGCTGACGCTGGCCGCCCGAGAGCTGGCCGGGGCGCCGGTCGAGATAGTCGGTGAGGTTGAGCGCGCGCGCCGCGTTGTCGATGCGCCGCTTCTGCTCGTCCTCGGGCATGCCCGCCATCTTCATCGGGAAGGCGATGTTCTTGCGCACCGACATGTGCGGGTAGAGCGCGTAGCTCTGGAACACCATGGCCAGGCCGCGCTTGGCGGGCGGCAGGTCGGTGGCGGGCTTGCCGTCGATGCGGATCTCGCCGCCCGAGACGTCCTCGAGCCCGGCGATCAGCCGCAGCAGCGTGGACTTGCCGCAGCCCGAGGGGCCGACGAAGACGACGAACTCACCGTCTTCGATGGTCAGGTCGAGGGGCGGGATGACCTCCACATCCCCGAATTTCTTGGTCACCTTGTCGAGCGTGATGCGTCCCATGGGTATATTCCTTATTTCACTGCGCCGAAGGTGAGCCCGCGGACGAGCTGCTTCTGGCTGAACCAGCCGAGGATGAGGATCGGCGCGATGGCCATGGTCGAGGCGGCCGAGAGCTTGGCGTAGAACAGGCCCTCGGGGCTCGAGTAGCTGGCGATGAAGGCGGTGAGCGGAGCGGCCTTGGCGGCCGTGAGGTTGAGCGTCCAGAACGCCTCGTTCCAGGCGAGGATGACGTTGAGGAGCAGCGTCGAGGCGATGCCCGGCACGGCCATCGGCGTCAGAACATGGATGATCTCGTCGCGCAGGGTGGCGCCGTCCATCCGGGCCGCTTCGAGGATCTCGCCCGGGATCTCCTTGAAGTAGGTGTAGAGCATCCAGACGATGATCGGCAGGTTGATCAGCGTCAGCACGATCACCAGACCGGTCTTGGTGTCGAGAAGGCCCACGTCGCGGAAGATCAGGTAGATCGGGATCAGCACGCCGACGGGGGGCAGCATCTTCGTCGACAGCATCCACATCAGCACGTCCTTGGTGCGTTTGCCGGGCACGAAGGCCATCGACCAGGCGGCCGGGATCGCGATGATCAGGCCCAGAACGGTCGATCCGAGCGAGATCACCACCGAGTTCCAGAAGTGCCGGAAGTAGTTCGAACGCTCCTGCACCGTGGTGTAGTTCTCGAGCGTCCAGTCGAAGAACAGGAAGCTCGGCGGCGATGAGATCGCCTCGGCCTCGGTCTTGAAGCTGGTGAGGATCGTCCAGAGGATCGGGAAGAAGATCGCGAGGCCAACGGCCCAGGCGGCGATGGTGAAGCCGATCTTGCGGCGGGTGGAGACGGCGCGGGCCATGTCAGGCGCTCCCTCTGTTCGGCGTGCGGGGCGTGCGCGGGGTCTGGCCCCGCGCGGCGAAGGTGATCTGCTCAGGCATCGAGGTTCTTTCCGATCATCCGCATCAGGAAGATCGCGACGATGTTGGCGAGGATGATCGCGACCACACCGCCGGCCGAGCCGCCGCCCACGTCGAAGTTCAGCAGCGAACGGGCGTAGACGAGGTAGGTCAGGTTGGTCGAGGCGTTGCCCGGACCGCCATTGGTGGTCACCAGAATCTCGGCGAAGACCGACAGCAGGAAGATCGTCTGGATCAGGATCACCACGGTGATGGCGCGCGAGAGGTGCGGCAAGGTGATGTACCAGAACCGCGACAGCGCCGAGGCCCCGTCCATCTCGGCCGCTTCCATCTGCTCGCTGTCGAGCGACTGGATCGCGGTGAGCAGGATCAGCGTGGCGAAGGGTAGCCACTGCCAGGACACGATGCCGATGATCGAGGCCAATGGTGCCTGACTGAGAAAGTCGAATGGCGCCAGTCCCACTGCCTTGGAGAACTCCGCGAAGAGCCCCGAGACCGGGTTCATGAACATGTTCTTCCAGACCAGCGCCGACACGGTGGGCATGACGAAGAAGGGCGCGATGACGAGGATGCGCACGATCCCCTGCCCCCAGATCGGCTGATCGAGCAGGATCGCCAGGAGGATGCCCCCGACCACGGTGATGATCAGCACCCCGCCGACCAGCAGCAGCGTGTTCAGCATCGCGGTCCAGAAGGCCGGGTTCTGGTAGAACAGCTTGTAATTGAGAAAGCCCACGAAGCGCTCGGTGCCCGGCATCAGCAGGTTGTAGCGCAACAGCGAGAAATACACCGTCAGCACCAGCGGCACGATCATCCAGGCGAGCAGAAGCACGACGGCGGGCGAAATCATGATCCGCGCAGCGGAGCGGGAATGTTGGGTGGCCATCGGAGTTCCTCTGGTCGTGTGACGGACGGGCGACGGCGCGCCACCCCATGCAGAGAAGCATCGAGGGGTGGCAGGCGGTAACCCGTGACGATGGGAGGGAAGACCGTAGGGTGGCGGGGCCGACTGGGAGGAGCCGGCCCCGCCTCTCATGCAGGCCAGGTTACTGGGTGTAACCGGCCGCCTGCATTTCTTGCATGGTCGACTGCTGCGCCGCCTGGAGCGCTTCTTCGGCCGACTTCTGACCCGCGAGTGCGGCCGAGAACTGCTGGCCGACCATAGTGCCGATGCCCTGGAACTCGGGGATCGAGACATACTGGATGCCGGTATAGGGCACCGGCTCGGCGGTCGGATCGGAGGGGTCAGCCGCCTTGATCGAGTTCAGCACCGTTTCGGCGAAGGGCGCCGCGTCGATGTAGTTCTGGTTCTCATAGGTCGAGACGCGCGTGCCCGGCGGTACCGCGACCCAGCCCTTTTCCTCGCCGACGAGGTTCACGTAGTCCTCGCTCGTGGCCCAGGCGAGGAAGTCCTTAGCGACCTCGGTCTTGCTCGAGCTGGTCGGGATCGCAAGGCTCCAGGCCCAGAACCAGGCATTGCCCTTGTCGGTTTCGGCGATCGGCGCGGCAGTGAAGCCGACATGCTCAGCGATGTCGGACTGAGACGGGTCGAACACCCGGCCAGCCGCCGAAGTGGCATCGATCCACATGGCGCATTTGCCGGTCTGGAACAGCGCCTGGTTCTCGTTGTAGCCATTGGAGGTGGCACCCGGGGGGCCGTATTTTTCCATGACGTCGAGATAGTAGGTCAGCGCGTCGTTCCACGGCTGCTGGTCGAGCTGCGGCACCCAGTTCTCGTCGAACCAGCGGCCACCGAAGGTGTTCACCAGCGTGCCGATGAAGGCCATGTTCTCACCCCAGCCCGGCTTGCCACGCAAGCAGAGGCCGTAGAGCTCGTTTTCCCTGTCGGTGAGCGTCTCCGCGAACTGCGCGATCTGCTCATAGGTCGGCTGATCGGGCATCTCCAGACCAGCCTCTTCGAACAGGTCCGTGCGGTAGAGGGTGAAGGAGCTCTCGGCATAGAAAGGCAGCGCATAGAGCGTGCCTTCGTGCGAAAGGCCTTCGCGCACGGCGGGGATCAGGTCGTCGTAGTCGTAGCCCTCGATGTCGCCGACCGGCTCGAGCCAGCCCTGGGCACCCCAGATCGGTGCCTCGTAGGAGCCGATGGTCATGATGTCGTATTGCCCACCACCGGTGGCGATGTCGGTGGTGACGCGCTGGCGCAGCACGTTCTCTTCCAGCGTCACCCAGTTGATGGTGTTGCCGGTCTCCTCCTCCCACTGCGAGGACAGTTCCTGCATGATGATCATGTCACCGTTGTTGACGGTGGCGATGGTGATCTCTTCGGCATGCGCTGCGGATGCCGCGATCGCGAGACCGGCCGCCGACACGAGCAGATTGCGCTTGATGGACATTTCTGTCTCCTCCCATTTTTACGCGAGTAAAGTTTTGCGGCAGGGCAAGACAGGAGTCAACAGAAATCGGGCCAGAAACGTTACGTTCGTAAAATTTTGCTCGGCTGGCGTGCGTCAGGCGGAATCGCGCAACCGTAAAGCCGCCTCGAAGGTCTGCTCCATGGCGCTTGCGTCGCGCGGAGCGTCCGCCCGCACCCGCTGCATGAGCATCCGCATCGCGGCATTGGCGATGGCAGGGGCATCCTGCGACACCGTGGTCAGCGGCGGCGTCATGTAACGGCTGAGCGGATGATCATCGTGGCCCGCGATGCGCAGTGCCGGGGCCTCGCGCGCGTCGGGCCGAAACAGCCTGTGCCGATTGGCGGCGCGAATGGCCCCGATCGCCAGGCGGTCATTGGCGCACAGGATCGTGGCCTTGGTGTATGTCCCGTGGCTGAAATGCCGGTCGAGAAGTTCGTAGGCAAAGCCCTCGAAGTCCCAGCTGTCCTGCTGCCCCCCCGCCTCGACGAAGGCCGGCTCATGACCCAGGCGTTCCATCTCTCGCAAATAGGCCGCCTCGCGCTCCTGGCTGTTGGAGTTCAGCCGCGGCATCCTGAGGAACACCGGTGCAGGCCCCGTGCGGCAGAGATATTCCACGATCAGGCGGATGCTCTGGCGATTGTCGGTCCCGACGAAGTCGGCGTTGTCCGGCATCGAGATGGGACGCGAGTCGACGAAGACCAGCGGCAGGTTGGCGCTGAGCCGTTCGATGGCGGCCGGGTCGCTCGATGCGCCCAAGGGTGCCACGATCGCCCCGTCCGCGTTCATAGACAGCAATTTCTCGACGGCCCGGGCTTCCAGAGCCGCATCCCCATGCGAGCTCTGTGTGATGACGGTGTAGTCCGCGGCGATGGCCGCGCGTTCGATCGCCTCGAGCAGGCTCGTGTAGAACAGGTCGTTCAGGTAGGGGATGATCACGCCGATCAGGCCGGTCGCCTTGCGGTTCATACGTGTGGCGAAGAAGTTCGGCACATAATCGACACGCTGCAAGGCCGTCTCGATCTTGGTGCGCGTCGAGCTGCGCACGCTTTCGGGGTCCTGAAAGTAGCGCGACAGGGTCGGTCGCGACACGCTGATCGCGCTCGACAACTCCTCCATGGTGTTGATCTTCGGCTTCCTCATCGCCCGCCGGCCCCCGTCCTTCGCTGCGCCCATCCCTGGTCGAAACGTCATCGACGCTCTTGCAAGCGAGCGCAACAGCAGCATCATCCCACCAGATATTTTGACACGCGTAAAGTTTTTTGTTACATGACGGGGAAACAGCGCGCCCGAGGAGGATTCATGGACGCTCCCACCCTTTGCACGATCGGCGAGCTTCTGGTCGAGTTCGTCTCCCACAAGAAGGGCTGCGGCCTCAGGACGATCGCCGATTACAGCGGGCCCTACCCCAGCGGCGCACCAGCCATCTTTCTGGATCAGGCGGCTCGTATGGGGGCTCGCACGCGCATGTATGGCGGCCTCGGCGAGGACGGTTTCGGTCAGCTCCTGCGTGACCGGCTCGACCGAGACGGCGTCGGCACCGAGGGCGTCGAAAACGTGCCTGGCCGCACGACCGGAACGGCCTTCGTGTCGTATTACGACGATGGCAGACGCGATTTCATCTTCCATCTGGCGAATACCGCCGCCGACGGCTTTTCCTTCGACGCGGGCACGCTGCCGGACGGCGATTTGGTGCTCCATGTCTCGGCCGCCTCCCTCGGCGCGGCGCCCCTCCGGCATGCCATCATGCGGGGCGTCGAGGCCGTTCTGTCCCGTGGCGGCCGGATCACCTGCGACCCCAACGCCCGGCCAGAGCTGCTGCGGGACGATGCCGCGCGCGAGGCGCTGGAATACGTCGTGGCCCGAAGCTGGTGCCTGATGCCCAGCACGAGCGACCTCGGCTTTCTCTACCCCGATCTCGACGAGAGCGCCGCGATCGACAGGTTGCTGGACTCCTCGGCAGAGATCGTCGCGGTGAAGCGTGGCGCCGGCGGCGCCACCCTGGTGGGCCATGGCGAGCGACACGACCTTCCGGGCCATGCCGTCACCGAGATCGATCCCACCGGGGCCGGTGACGGCTTTTGCGGGACGCTCGTCGCCCTGCTTCTCCAGGGCCGGCCCCTTGCCGAAGCCGGCCGCTTGGCGAACGCCGCCGGTGCCATCGCGGTCACGCGACGCGGCCCCATGGAGGGCAATTCCACGCCCGCCGAGATCGAGGCTTTCCTGGCCTCATCGCTCAATCCCGAAGGAAAATCCGCATGACCGATATCCATGCCCTGATCGAGGCCAATCGCACCGGTGACACCGTGGGCCTGCCCAGCTTCTGCACCGCCAACGCGCATGTCCTGCGGGCCATCCTCGGCTGCGCCGGCCGGGTCGACGCGCCGATCGTGATCGAGGCGACCTGCAACCAGGTGAACCAGGAGGGCGGCTATACCGGCATGACCCCGGCCGACTACATGGCCTGGATCACGGAACTGGCCAGCGAGGCCGGCGTCTCCATGGATCGCCTGATCCTCGGCGGGGACCATCTCGGCCCCAACCCCTGGCGCAAGGAGACGGCGGAGAGCGCCATGGAGAAGGCGCGCGAACTGGTTCGCCAATACGCCGAGGCCGGTTACCGCAAGATCCATCTCGACGCGAGCATGGCTCTTGGCGGTGAGCCCCAGCCGAGTTTCGAGCTGGTTGCCGAGCGCGCCGCCGAGCTGTGCGCCGTGGCCGAGAAGCATGCCCCGGAACCAGAGGCACTGATCTACATCATCGGGACCGAGGTACCGATCCCCGGCGGCGAAACCGAGGACACCGATACGCTCGACGTCACCTCGACCGAGCGGCTCGAGAAAACGATCGAAACCCATCGTGCCGCCTTCGCCGCGCGGGGCCTCGAGGCCGTCTGGCCGCGCATCGTCTCCGTGGTCACCCAGCCCGGCGTCGATTTCAGCCACACCTCGATCTATCCCTTCGATCCCGCCCCCGCCGCCCCGCTGCGGGACGCCATAAAGGGGGTCGAGGGCCTGAGCTTCGAGGCGCATTCTACCGATTACCAGTCGACCGAGGCTCTGGCGCAGCTCGTGGCGAACCACTTCTTCTTTCTGAAGGTCGGACCCGAGCTGACCTTCCGCTTCCGGGAGGCGGTCTTCGCCCTGGCGGCGATCGAGGCGGAGCTGGGCCTGTCGGATCCGAGCCGGATCATCGAGACGCTGGACGCATGCATGGCCGAGCGGCCGGACCACTGGCAGGATTACTATCAGGGCAGCGCGCAGGAGATCAGGCTGCTCAAGCGCTATAGCTACAGCGACCGCATCCGCTATTACTGGGGCGACCCGCAGGTCGCCGGTGCGCTCGACAAGCTGCTCACAAACCTGCGGGGCGCCAGGCTCAGCGAAAGCCTCGTGTCGCAGTATTTCTCCGGGTTCGACTTCGGCACCATCCCGACCTCCCCGGACGAGATGATAGCCCGGCACGTGCAGGGATCGGTGCTGCGCTACTTCGCGGCCTGCGGGTTCAAAGCGCACTGAGCGAGGCGCGCGCATCGCAGCTCCCCGGCCCTCAGCGGCCGGGGAGCGTCTCGAGATCGTCCTCGAAACGCGCCGCAGCCAGCGCGGCCTCCTTCATCAGCGTGTCGAAATCGTCCGGCGGGTTGCCGCTGTCCAGCATGCCCTTGAACGTCGCATAGGCATCGGTCCTGCGCCCATAGGCCCGCAAGGATCGCTCGTCGTTCACCCAAGCGAGCACGATGACCTTGGCAGAACTGTCGAAGCGGTAGAACAAGCGATACTGCTGGAAGAATTTTGCACGAAACCAGTGTTTTCGCTGTTCGCCCAAGGTATCACCCTGTCGAAAAGCCGGCGCGGCGGGATCGGCAGGAATGTTCTCGCAGACCAGTTTGAAGATCGCCGCGAGCCGCTTCGTGCAGTTCTTCTTCTGCCAGGTTTTCGGGTCACGTTGTCGGCGTGCCTCGACTTCCTCGATCAACCCTTCGAGCTGATCAAGGAAAACGGGATGGGCATAGATTGACCAGCCATTGACGAGGAGCGGCGCATTCACGTCCGGACCGCCCTTGGTCATTCATCCTCGGGGGAAAGCGGTTCGTCGAGATCGATCTCGATCTCGCCCACGAGCCCTGCGAGACGATCCCGCAGGCCCCCATCGAACGCACGGAGGCGTTCGGGATGCGTCTGGATATCTGCTTCGAGGAAATCGAGGAATGCTGCCAGGGCAGGATCTTTTTCCCCAGACCGCATGGGCTCGATGTAGACCCGGCCGCTCGGCTCGATGCAATAGGCGATCTCATCGCCCTTGCCGAGTTTGAGCTGCTTGCGCACGCCCCGCGGCACCGTCGTCTGATAGCGATCCGTCAGTTTCGAGCGTTCCTGAGCGAGCGGGGTCATGGCAACCTCCCAAGGCGAGCGTGTGGCCGACAATGTAATGCAACCGCATTACATCATCAAGCGGGCCTTCACTTCCGATTTCAGAGTTTTCGGCAGCCGCCCGTTCAACCCCAATCCAGAGTTATCCAGCGCTGGAGACAAGCTTTCCTCGCAACAAAAGCACCGTTGCATACAAATTGACGCGCGTAAATTTTATATGATACACATGATTCATTCGAGGCTGGGGAGCCCTCGATCACTTCGACCATGCGCTCCCCTTCAGCATTCATCGCAGGGAGGAGAACCCGCATGTCCCGTATTCTCATCAAGAGCCTTGCCACCGGGGCTTTCGTTCTGGCCGCAGGTGCAGCCTGGGCCGACGGCATCGGCGCATCGCTGCTGACGCAGCAGCATCCGTTCTACATTGAAATCGCCAACGCGATGACGGCCGAGGCCGAGGCTCGTGAGGTCGATCTCGAGATCTCGATCGCCAACCAGGACCTGTCCAAGCAGCTTGCCGATGTCGAGGACTTCATCGTCAAGGGCGTGGACGTTCTGGTGATCTCGCCGGTCGACAGCCAAGGCGTTCTGCCCGCGATCCTCAAGGCCCAGCAGGCAGGGATCGAGGTCATCACCGTAGACGTCCCGGCTCAGGGCGTCGAGGTCACGTCCTATGTCGGCACGGACAACTACACCGGAGGCGTGAAGGCGGCCGAGCTGATGGGTGAGGTTCTCGGGGGCGAAGGCAAGGTGGCGATCATCGACTATCCAACCGTGCAATCGGTGGTCTCGCGCATCGAGGGCTTCAAGAAGGGGCTCGAGGATTTCCCCGGCATCGAGATCGTTGCGCAGCAGACCGGCATTACCCGCGCCGAGGCTCTGGCGACGGCCCAGAACATGCTTCAGGCCAATCCCGAGATCACCGGCATCTTCGGCTTCGGCGACGATGCCGCGCTTGCGGCGGCCGTGGCGGTGAAATCGGCCGGGCTCGAGGAGCAGGTCAGGGTCATCGGCTTTGATGGCATGGAAGAAGCCCGCAATGCTGTCGACACCGACCCGGTGATGGTCGGCGTGATCCAGCAGTTCCCCGATCAGATGGGCAAGATCGCGGTCGAGACCGCACTCAAGGTCGCGAGCGGCGAAGCCGTCCCGGCAGAGCAGCCGATCGTGCCGGGCGTCTACACCAAGGAGTGACGCCCGCGGGCGGCTGCGGGCTCCTCCCGCCCGCAGCCGCCTTGTCGCCCCCAGGCCTGCAAACCGAAAGGAGGCCTCCATGTCGCAACCCGATGCCAGCGCCGTGCTCACTCTGAAGGATGTCGAGAAAACCTTCGGCCCGGTCGTCGCGCTGAAACGCATGAGCCTCACCGTTCGGCCAGGCCGGGTTCACACCCTTCTCGGCGAGAACGGCGCCGGCAAATCCACGCTGATGAAGATCCTGGCCGGGGTGCATGCGCCATCCGCTGGCACCATCACCCTTGAGGGTCGGCCCTTCGTCCCGCTCTCGCCGCAGGATGCGGCGGCACGCGGGCTGGCGATCGTTTTCCAGGAGCTGAGTCTTTGCAACAACCTGACGGTGGCCGAGAACATCCTCGCCACGCGCGAGCCGGCTGTCGCGGGGTTTATCTCCGACCGCAAGCTGATTGCCCGGGCGCGTCAGCTGGTCGAGGAGCTCGGCCTACCCGTCAGCGTCACCGCGCGCGTTGCCGACCTGTCGATCGCGCAGCGCCAACTTGTGGAGATAGCCAAGGGGCTCAGTCACGACGCGAAGGTTGTCATCTTCGATGAACCAACGTCTTCGCTGTCGGACTCCGAAGCCGAGATCCTGTTCCGGATCATCGGCCGGCTGAAAGCCCAAGGAAAGGCGGTCATCTACATTTCGCACCGCATGGAAGAGATCATGCGTCTCTCCGACGACATCACCGTCATCCGCGACGGCGAATACATCACCACCGTCGAGGCCCGCGAGACCACGATCGATCACCTGATCGCGCTGATGGTGGGACGGCGGATGGACGAAATCTATCCACCTCGGATCGGAGATGGGCCCAAGCTCCACGTGGCGCCGGTGCTGGCGGTCAAAGGTCTGACCCGCATGGGCGATTTTGAGGATGTGAGCTTCGACCTGCACGCCGGCGAAATCCTCGGCGTCTTCGGTCTTGTGGGTTCCGGCCGCTCGGAGGTGATGAACGCCCTCTTCGGCATGCGCCGCGCCTCCGGCGAAATTCGGCTGGACGGCAAGCCGGCAACGATAGGATCGGCGACCGAAGCAATCCGGCACGGGATCGGGTTCGTTACCGAGAACCGCAAGGAGCAGGGGCTCGTGCTGTCGCACGCCCTGCGCCCCAACATCTCCATGGCGGCCCTGCCCCGTTTCTCGGCGAAGGGATTTCTCAAGCCCCGCGACGAGTGCGCCGAAGCGCGGGCCGAGGTCGCCCGGTTGGCGATCCGGACCAACTCGATCGAAACCATCACCGGCACCCTGTCCGGCGGCAACCAGCAGAAGGTCGTGCTGGCCAAGTGGCTGGCGACGCATCCGCGCGTGCTGATCCTCGACGAGCCCACCCGCGGTGTCGATGTCGGCGCCAAGTTCGAAATCTACCGCATCATTCGCCAGCTCGCGGCGGAGGGCACCGCAATCCTCATGGTTTCCTCCGAGCTGCCAGAGGTTCTGGGTCTCTCCGACCGCGTGATGGTCATGTCCGAAGGACAGGTCAAAACCATAACACCGCGCGAGGAACTGACGCCCGAGCGGGTCATGTCCTTTGCCACGGGAGGCCAGAAATGAACCAGACACCCGCGACCACGTCCCGGCCGACGCTCGATCGATCCGCGCGGCAGGATCTCTTTCGCTCGATGCTGCGCCAGTATGGCGGCATCCTGCTCGCACTTCTGGTGCTGTGCATCTTCTTCTCGGTCGCCAACCCGCGCTTCATGTCGGTAGCCAACTTCATGAACGTGTTCCAGCAGGTCGCGGTCATCGCCATCGCCGCCTTCGGCATGACCTGGGTCATTCTCCTGGGCGAGATCGACCTGTCGGTGGGCTCGATCATCGCGGTCGCCGGCATGGTCGGTGCGCAGATGTTCGCCTTGGGCTGGGGCTTCGCGCCGGCCCTACTCGTGACGCTGCTGACCGGGGCGGTGATGGGCTTGGTGAACGGCATGCTTACCGCGAAGCTGCTTCTGCCCTCCTTCATCGTGACGGTGGCCACGATGAGTATCTATCGCGGGATGGTCAGCCTGCCGACCAACGGCGCACCGGCGATGATCACCGACCCGACCTGGACGGCGATCGGCGCCAACGCCTTTCTCGGCCTGCCAATCATCATCTGGATCGTCGTCGCGCTTTTCCTCGTCAACCACATAGCGCTGTCGCGCACGACCTTCGGACGCAAGACCTATCTGACCGGCGGCAACCGGGAGGCGGCGCTCTATTCCGGAATCAAGGTCGACCGGATGAAGATCGTCATCTTCATGATCTCGGGCCTGATGGCCGCGATATCCGGAATCCTGCTGTCCTCGCGTCTCTATTCGGCGCAGACCAACGCCGGAATGAGCTATGAACTCGACGCCATAGCCGCGGCCGTTCTCGGCGGCACGTCGTTGGCCGGCGGCGTTGGGACCATGGTCGGCACGCTGATCGGGGCGCTCATCATTGGAGCGCTGAACAACGGCATGAACATGATGTCGGTGCCCTACTTCTACCAGCTGATCGTGAAGGGCCTGGTCATCATCGTGGCCGTCTGGCTCGATGTCCGGTCGAAGCGGAAAAATGCCTGAACCTGGCACAGCGGGGATCCGTCATTCTATCGCTAACAGCGACTAAGATTCAGGTGCGCCATTCTCAATGGCTTGACCGTGGTCTACCTATCGGGGTTTGAACTGCCCCCTGCCTCACTTGCTTTGCCAGCCCATACCGCGCACTCAGGCAGGCCCAACCGGCAGGTCAGCATAGCGGCCATGCTGACCTGGTGGCTACCGAAATCGCCCACACGTCTTTTTCCTGTGACTGAGCCGCTATGCTTTTGGTAAATTTTGCTCAGAACTCCTCCAGGTCTCGGAGCGATTTTTCTGCCGTCTTTTTGATCGACACTGCTCGAGGAGGTTGGATGCGTCACGCGGATGGAATGACGAGCAAGCGCTTGCAGCGAATATTCATGGCACGGGCACGTTTGGCGGTAGCTACCATCACCTCATGGCGCTCCTTCCATGCTCCGGATGGTCAGTAGGCGCGAAACGCGTCGAACGAACTGGACCTGACACTCATGAGCGCAACGCAAGCTATGGCCGTACGGATCACTTCTCGTGTCCCTCAACGCGCATGCCCGACGGCCAGCCTGCCGCCCACTAAGTAGGTTAAGCATTTGAATTTAATGTGTTTTACATGAAATAAGCAAATCAGCCTCTATGATCGGCGTCGAAGTTCCGGAGGCCTTCCGCCAAGTTCTCAGTCGCCATCGCGTCGACTTTTATTTCCCCGCGAAACCTGGCTTCGCCCACCTCCCGGACCTCCATCTCCACGACCTGTTCCTGTCTCAGAGCATGGGGCAGTTCAGAGGTATCTTGCGACAGCTCGCACAGAAGGGCCGGAGCGATGGTCAGCCTGTCATACCCAGCCAACGCCTTGATCTGCGCCACGTTGCGGAACGACGCTCCCATGACAATGGTCCCGATGCCACTGGAATTGTAGTAGTCGAAGATCCGCCGCACCGACCGCACCCCTGGATCGACGTCGGAGGCATAGCCATCGACGCTGTCGGCTTTCCAATGCCAGTCGGTGATCCGCCCTACGAAGGGCGAGATCAGATAGACCCCGGCATCAGCACAAGCGGCCGCTCGGACCAGTAAAAACAGTAGCGTGAGGTTGCAATCGATGCCCTTGGCCTGGAGGATATCCGCTGCACAAATACCCTCCCAGGTCGCCGCGAGCTTGATGAGGGCGCGATCCTGCGGCATGCTACGCGCTGCGTAATCAGTGATGATCTCATGCGCGCGGACCACCGACCCGGCGGTGTCGAAGGACAGACAGGCATCGACCTCAGTCAACATCCGGCCAGCACCAGTAACGGGTTGGTGGTGCAGTCGACCGGCGCATATCGCCGCATCGCCATCAGATCGCCGGTATCTGCAACCGCCGTCGTTATCTCGCGCAGTTGATCGAGAACGCTTGCGATCAATCGGCCTCCAAGGTGATCTGTTGAAGGCGAGCGCGGGAGTCCTCTACCCGTTCCGCGCTCTCCCTGATCCCGGCGGGACCGGTCGCCGCCAGGTCGCCGAGCGCGGTCATTGCGGCGATCAGTACCGGATCACGAGTTAGCGCCTCATACTGGCGATAAAGCCGGGTATACACGGAATGGGCCCCGGGATCGGAGCGGTATCTTCGCGCGGTGGTGGTGCCGAACCGCGCGGCGCCTTCACCGAAATCCGCGACGAGACCCGATGCGACCGCGCCATGTATCGCGGCACCGACTGCGGTGGGATTAGCGATCTCGGGAACCTCAACATCGCGTCCCAGCACATCGGCCATGATCTGAATCAGCAGCGGATTGCGAGCCGCCAGCCCGCTGGTCATCACGACGCGATTGATCTCGAACCCACCCGCCTCGTAAAGCTCGACCATTAGCCGCATTCCGAAACACAGCGACTCGAGGAGCGCTCTGTACATACCCACGGGGTCGCTGCGGTGGGTCAGTCCCACGAACAGGCCGCTCAACGCGGAATTGGCATGCGGCACCCGGTTACCGTTCCACCAGTCCAAGGCCAGAAGCCGGTTCTCGCCCGGTGCAAGCCAGCCGGCGGCGGCGTTGTAATGGGCGAAACTCTCATCGCGATCAGCGCCACGCGGAAACGCATTAACGAACCAGCTCAACATGTCGCCGAAGCTGGCCTGCCCGGCCTCATAGCACCACAGGCCGCGGATCGACCCGTCATGGGCCGTCCCTTCGATCCCCTCTGGCAGCGGGCGATAGGCGTCGGTGAGCATGAGCGAAACTGCCGAGGTGCCGAGTGCACCGACAAAGCAACCATGATCGACCGCTCCGATGGCGGGCAGCACGACATGGCTGTCGATTACCGCCACGGCGACGGCGCAGGGACCGATGATCCCGGTCCGCGCCAGCCACTCCGACGACAGGTGACCGGCTATGTTGCCAACGGGTTCGGGCCGGCCCAGCCGCGTCGCCAAGCCCGGCACGACATTGTCGGGATAGCCCGTGTCCGGGTCGTATTGCGCCTTGTAGGCGGCGAAGCCGAGGCTACGCACCTCGTGCCCGGTCAGTTGCCAGACCAGCCAGTCGCCCGCCTCAATGAAACGCTCCGTGCGATCCCAGCTCTCAGGACTTTCCTCGGCGATCTGGGCGGCCTTGGCCAACAGCCATTCGCCCGACACCTTGCCGCCGAAGCGATCCATGAAAGCCCCGCCCGTCGCGTTGATGCGATCGGCCTGGCCCTGGGCGGCGCCGTGCTTCCACAGCTTGACATAGGCATGCGGATCCTCCGGGTGCAGTACTGACAATGGAGTGCCGTCGGCCAGCGTCGGCATTGGCGAGCTGGCGGTGAAGCCGATACCGATGCCCGCCACCTCGCGGCCCCTGCCGATTGCACTGAGAATCGCTTCGGCGGCCTCGGTGTAATCGGTGGCAACCTGAAGTGCCCAGCCATGCGCCAGCGGTTCTCCGCACGGCAATCCGGTGGTCAGCGTATCATGACGATACGCATGCACATGCGATGCGATCTGCCGGCCGGTGTCGGCCTCGAGCAGCACGCCACGGGCCGAGGCCGAGCCGAAATCGAGGCCGATGACGTGACGGGTCATGATCCGAGGCTTTCCACGGCTTGGATGACCGCCTCAGGCGTCAGCCTGAAATAATCGAACAACGCATCGGGTGCGGCGGATTCTCCGAAGCTGTCGATGCCGATGCAGCGCCCGTTCGGCCCGACGTATTTGTGCCAGCCGCCGGTGGCCCCCGCCTCGATGGACACCACGGGAACGCTCGCGGGCAGCACCGAATCGCGGTATTCCGCTGGCTGGCTGTCGAAGCGGCCGGTCGACGGCATCGACACGACGCGCACATGGACATTGCGTTCTGCCAGCCGCGCGGCGGCGGCGGTCGCGATCTCGACTTCCGAACCAGTGGCCAGCAGGATCGCCGCCAATGCGCCCTCTTCGCGACGGAGCACATAGCCGCCCCGGCGGATCTCGCAGACAGTCTCGGGGGTGCGATCCTGCCGGGTCAGACCCTGACGGCTGAGCGCGAGCACGGTCGGCTTGGCCCTGTTCTCGATCGCGACAGTCCAAGCGACCGCGGCTTCCACCGCATCGCAAGGTCGCCAGAGGTCAAGGTTCGGCATTAGTCGCAGGCTGGCGAGATGTTCGATCGGCTGGTGCGTCGGACCATCCTGCCCCAGTGCGATGGAGTCGTGGGTCAGCACGTGGATCGTCCCGAGCTTCATCAGTGCGGCCATACGGATCGCGTTGCGGGAGTAGTCCGAGAAGGTCAAATAAGTGGCACCAAAAGGCCGCATCCCGCCGTGGGCGGCAAGGCCGTTCATGATTGCCGCCATGCCGAATTCGCGCACGCCGTAGTAGATGTAGTTGCCGCCTTGCTCCGCCGTGATCGGATCCATCCCGGACCAGTTCGTTAGGTTGGAACTGGCCAGATCGGCCGAACCACCAATCAATTCCGGCAACAACGGGGAAAAATGGGTGATCGCATCGAGACTGGTCTTGCGAGTGGCCACGGAGGCCGTCTCGGCCCCGATCCGAGCGATAAAGGCCTCGGCCTGCGTCTCGAAGTCCACGGGCAAGTCTCCCGCCATCCGCCGCTCGAGAGAGACCGCCAGATCGGGGAACGCTCGACGGTAGTCGGCGAAGCGCTCAGTCCATTCCGCCTCGCGGATTTCGCCCTCACTGCGCATGTCCCACGCCTCGGCAATCTCGCGGGGGATCTCGAAGGGTTCGTGCGGCCAGCCGATGGCGGCGCGCGTCGCGGCGATCTCGGCATCGCCCAGCGGCGAGCCGTGGCTGTCATGACTGTTGGCCTTGTTGGGGGCGCCCTTGCCGATCGTGGTCTTGCAGCAAATCAAGGTTGGGCGCGATGCATCGGCCCGGCCCTCGGCGATGGCGCGGTCGACCGCATCGACATCGTGGCCATCGACATCGGCGATGACCTGCCAGCCGTAGCTGGCAAAGCGTCGTGGCGTGTCGTCGGTGAACCAGCCATCGACATGGCCATCGATCGAGATGTTGTTGTCATCGTAAAGCACGATTAGCTTGCCCAACCCCAACGTACCGGCGAGCGAGCAGACCTCGTGCGAGATGCCTTCCATGAGGCATCCATCGCCGAGAAAAACATAGGTGTAATGGTCGACGACGTGGTGGCCGTCGCGGTTGTATTCCGCAGCCAGCGCCTTCTCCGCGATAGCCATGCCGACGGCGTTCGCGATCCCCTGCCCCAGCGGTCCGGTCGTAGTCTCGACGCCCGGGGTATAGCCGCGTTCGGGATGGCCGGGCGTCTTGCTGTGCAAGCTCCGAAAGGCCTTGAGATCGTCAATCGAAAGATCGTAGCCACTCAAGTGCAGCAGCGCATAGATGAGCATTGAGCCGTGCCCGTTGGACAGGACGAACCGATCGCGGTTTATCCAGTCCGGGTTGGCAGGATTGTGACTCAGATGCCGCCGCCACAGCGCCGTGCCGATCTCAGCCATGCCCATCGGCATACCGGGGTGGCCAGAATTGGCCCTTTGGACTGCGTCCATGCTGAGCGCACGAATGGCATTAGCCATATCTGTCGTGTTGCTGGTCATTGAACTGGCTCTCCTTCGGGAATCTTATGGACGACCGGGGGCGCCATGGCGCCGGTCATCATGGCCACGACATCGGGCATGGTCGTTTCGGACGTGGGCAGAACGCACAGGCGGCGCCCCAGCCGATGGATGTGGATGCGGTCCGCGATCTCGAAGACATGTGGCATGTTGTGGCTGATCAGCACGATCGGCAGTCCACGAGCGCGCACGGCGAGGATCAGGTCGAGAACCCGGCGCGATTCCTTGACGCCAAGGGCAGCGGTAGGCTCGTCGAGGATCACCACCTTGCTGCTAAAGGCACAGGCACGGGCGACCGCGATGCCCTGCCTTTGCCCGCCCGACAGCGTCTCGACCCGCTGGCTGATGTTCTGCACGGTAGTCAGGCCCAGAGCCGTGAGCTGTTTTCGGGCTTCGGCATCCATCGCTTTGCGGTCGAGATCACGGGACAGTCGGCCCCAGATCCCGCCCTTGCGGCGCTCCCGGCCCAGGAACAGGTTGTCCGAGATCGACAGCGCCGGCGACAGGGCCAGGCCCTGATACACGGTCTCGATCCCGGCATCCCGCGCCTCGAGCGGCGACGCGAACTGCACCGGCTTGCCCTCCAGCCAGACCTGACCAGCCGAGGGCTGCACCGCGCCCGACAGCGCCGAGATCATCGTCGACTTGCCGGCGCCGTTGTCGCCGACCACGGCGAGGATCTCGCCGGGCATCAGGTCGAAATCGGCATGGTCGATGGCTGTGACGCGTCCGAATTTCTTGACGAGGTTGCGGGCCTTGAGAACGGGAGTGCTCATTGCGACACCTTTCGGATCCACTGGTCGAGAAGCACGGCGAGGATGACCAGCAGGCCGACCGCGAATTCCTGCCAGAGGATGTCGGCGCCCGACAAGGCCAGGCCGTTGCGGAACACTCCGACGATCAGCGCGCCGATCAGGGTGCCGAGCACCGAGCCCCGCCCGCCGAACAGGCTGGTGCCGCCGATCACCACGGCGGTGATGGAGTCGAGGTTGGCGAGCGCGCCGGAGGTCGGCGAGACCGCGCCCACCCGGCCGATCATCAGCCACCCGGCGAAGGCGCAGATGGCGCCCGCCACCACGTAGACCGCCAGAAGCGTGTTACGAACGTTGATGCCCGACAGGCGCGCGGCGTCGGGGGCGTCGCCCACCGCGTGCACGTGGCGGCCGAAGGCGGTGCGGGCGAGCACGAACCACAACACCGCCGCCAGCACGAGCAGCAGGATCGAGCCCACGGTCAGCTGCGCGCCTCCGATCCGGAACGATGTCCCGGTCAGCAGCAGGCTCGGCGTGGTCTCGGCCAGCTCGCGGCCGCTGATCGTCTGCGAGCCGGAGACATAGAGAACCATCGCGCCGATCATCGCGAAGGTGCCCAGCGTGACGATAAAGGGCGGCAGGCGGAACACGGCCACCAGAAGGCCGTTCAGCAAGCCGCAGCCCAGGCCCACGGACAGCCCGATGGCGAAGATGAACTCGGCGGGCAGTCCGAAGCTGACCGCGGCGCGCCCGGCGACGACCGTGGTGAGGATCATCACGACGCCGACCGAGAGGTCGATGCCGGCGGTCAGGATGATCAGCGTCTGCGCCATCCCGACGGTCCCAATGATCGTCACCTGCTGGAGGATCAGCGACAGGTTGTAGGGATGCAGGAAGGTCCGCCCCGAGATCCAGCTGAACAGCACGACACCCAGCAGCAGCACCAGCAGGGGAACGGTGGTCGGATACTCGTTCAGGAAGGTCTGGATCCGACGCAGCCACCCGCCATCGGTTTCGGCGAACTGTGCGGTGTCGCTGGAGGCTCCGGCAGCCGCAACCTCGTAATCCGCAGGCCCGCGCCGCAGCACGGCGAGCTTTTCATCAGTCATCTGCGTGTCCGATCATGAGAGGGGACGGGGCCGCGCGGTGGCACGGCCCCCGGGGAGGTGGAGGGATGCTCGGGCGGGCCCGATCAGCCCCAGCATTCCTCCAGCGCTTCCTCGGAGGTGATCGAGGGCACGCCCTCGACCGGCGCATCGGTCACCAGCTTCACGCCGGTGTCGAAGAAATCGAGCCCCTCGGTCGGCGTCGGCTTCTCGCCGGTCCGGGCGAACTCGACCACCGCCTCGACGCCGAGCGCCGCCATCTTCAGCGGGAACTGCATTGCCGTGGCGCCAATCACCCCGGCCTGCACGTCGCGCACGCCAGGACAGCCGCCGTCGACCGAGGTGATCAGCACGTCGTCCTGCACGCCGGCGGCCTTCAGCGCCTCGAAGGCCCCGGCCGCGGTCGGCTCGTTGATGGTATAGACCACGCCCAGATCGGGTGCCTGCTGGAGCAGCATCTCCATACCGGTGCGCCCGCCCTCCTCGGAGCCTTGGCCCCAGCGATGGCCGACGATGCGGGGATCATCCTCGTCGAGATATCGGCTCGGGTCCTTGGCGTCGATTCCGAAGCCCATCATGAAGCCCTGGTCGCGGGCGACGTCGACCGTGGGCTGGTTCTCGAGCGCATCGAGGAAGGCGACCTTGGTGGTCTCGGCCGCGTCACCCAGCGTGCCGGCGGCCCACTGGCCGATCAGCCGGCCCGCCATCACGTTGTCGGTGGCGAAGGTCGCGTCGGCGGCCTCGGCCGGATCGAGCGGCGTATCGAGCGCGATCACGAGGATACCTGCGGCCCGTGCCCTCTCGATAGACGGCACGATGGCCTTGGTGTCGCTGGCGACGATCAGGATGCCGCTGGCACCGGCCGCGATTAGGTTCTCGATGGCGGCGATCTGGGTCTCGTTGTCGCCATCGAACTTGCCGGCGAATGAGCGAAGCTCGACGCCGAGCCTGTCGGCCTCGGCCTGGGCGCCCTCGTCCATCTTGGCGAAGAAGGCGTTTGAGGCGGTCTTGGTGATCAAGCCGACGATGATCGGTTCCTGTGCAGACGCACTGCTTGCAAGAATGCCCAGGCTCAGCGCGGCCGCCGCAGTGCGGGCGACGGTTTTCTTGATGTTCATTTGGGTCTCCTCCCCAGAAATCTCCCGGCTTACCGGGATGAGCGGAGTAGATCTTCAGTTTATGATAAAATCAATACATAAGTATTGATGCTAAAGTATTATATTTTTCATAAGCATGGGTTTATATTGTAAGTCAGTAGGATAAGGCGAAGCTCTTCCTCGATGACTTTCACCCCTGACAAGCTTTTCCAACCATCTATGCAGCCTAACCGTGCACACCGGCAGCTGGCAGGCGGCAGCGCCGGACTTTTGTAAAGAATCGTATATATCTCCTTTCCGTGACGCGCGCGGGCCTTTACACTCATGTCGATGCAGAATGACAGGTGTGACTTGCCCTCCTCCGACAAGACGTCCGCTCATCCCTCTCACGGGGCATTGTCATTGTTGACTCATATCGCATTGGCCCGCGGGGACATGTCGCGGTCCGATCTGGTCGATACCACCGGCCTCAGCCGCGTCACAGTGGGCCAGCGGCTCAACGAGCTTTTCGAGCATCGGCTGATCGTGGAGGCAGAGCGGACCAAGTCGTCCGGCGGACGCCCGACCCGGCCGGTCACCCTCAATCAGGATGCCGGGCTGATCGCGGTGGCGGATCTGGGAGAGACCCATGTCCATTTCGGACTGACGGATCTCGACGCGCGGCTGTTGATCGAGGACACGACTGCCTTCGACATCCGCCAGCCGCCTGGTGAGACCCTCGACCTGATCTCCGACGGCATCGGAGACCTGATGTCACGGCTGGGCGGCGACGGTCGGCGGCTGGCTGGCCTCGGCCTTTCCCTTCCTGCACCGGTCAACTTTCAGGCCGCCACGGTCGAGGGGCCGTCGGTCATGACCGGATGGGACAATTTCGACATTCGCGGACATCTCGCCCGTCGCCTTCCGGTGCCGGTCATGGTCGACAACGACGTGAACCTCTTGGCCATCTCCACCGTCGCGGGCATGCAGGACCGCTCCGCGCAGATCGTCTTCATCAAGGTCGGGACCGGCATCGGCTGCGGCATCATCGCCGATGGCCTCGTCTTTCGCGGCGCCAACGGCGCGGCCGGTGATGTCGGCCACATGCAGCTGACGGCCGAGCCGGACAAGCTGTGCCGCTGTGGCAAGCTCGGCTGCGTCGAGGCCGTGGCCGGCGGATGGGCGATCGCCCGCGATCTCCGGGCGCTGGGAATCGAGGCTGAAACCGCCCGCGACGTGGCCGATCTCGTGCGTCAGAACGTACCCGAGGCGATCCAGCTTGTGCGCCGCGCCGGCCGCGTCGTGGGCGAGGTCGTCGCCAGCCTCGTCAGCGTGCTCAATCCCGGGCGGATCGTCGTCGGCGGGATGATGGCGGAAACCGGCGAACACCTGCTCTCCGGCGTGCGCGAGATCGTCTACCAGCGCTGCCTGTCGCTGGCGACACGCGACCTGACCATCTCGATGGCCCCCCACGATCCGTCCGCCGGCCTGCATGGCGCGGCGTTGCTGGTGCGGGAGACCATCTTCACCCCGGCCAACGTTGCAGAAACGACGATCCGGCTCCTGTCCCCCCCGGAGGCCGCGCGGCAGTCCGCTTGACCGGCCCGCGCGCTCCGACGGCTCACCGCCGCAGTTCGGTCCGCGCGTCGAAGACGTGCAGCGTCGCCAGGTCGGGGCGCAGGCCGACGCGCTCGCCTACCGCGACCGGGCGCCGGTCGCGATAGAGGACCGTGAGTTTCGCCTCACCCACCGCGACCGTCGCCACCGTCTCGCCCCCCATCGGCTCGATCGCGTCGATCACGCCGTCGATGCCGTCCTCTGGCGCGCAAAGCTGAAAGTTTTCCGGGCGAACACCGCAGACGACATCCTCGGGAAGCGTTTCGGCCTGACGCCTTTGCTCCCATGGAAACGTCACGCCGAACAGCGTGAGACCTGTGTCGTCGGTCGTGGCCGGCATCAGGTTCATTGAGGGCGAGCCGATGAACCCCGCGACGAAGACGTTGCGCGGTGCATCGTAGACGTCGATCGGTCGGCCAGCCTGCTGGATCTCTCCGCCGCGCATGACCACGATCTTGTCGCCCATCGTCATCGCCTCGACCTGATCATGCGTCACGTAAATTGAAGTTGCCCCCAGCCGCCGATGCAGCGCCTTGATCTGGGCACGCATCTCGACCCTCAACTTGGCGTCGAGATTGGACAACGGCTCATCGAACAGGAACACGGAAGGATCGCGCACGATCGCCCGCCCCATCGCGACCCGCTGCCTCTGCCCGCCGGACAGGGCGCGCGGCGTGCGATCCAGCAGCGGGGTGAGCGCGAGAAGCTCGGCCGCCTCGGCGACGCGACGTTCGATCTCGGCCTTCGGAAACTTCCGCATCTTCAGCGAGAACCCGATGTTCTGACGAACGGTCTTGTGCGGGTAGAGCGCGTAGTTTTGGAACACCATGGCGATGTCGCGGTTCTTGGCCGCGACGGTGTTGACCACCCTGTCGCCGATCCGCGCCTCGCCGCCGGTGATCGCCTCGAGCCCGGCGATCATGCGCAGAAGTGTCGATTTTCCGCAGCCGGACGGGCCGACCAAGACGACGAACTCGCCATCCGCGATTTCGAGATCGAGGTTCTGGATCACCTCCACCATGCCATAGGTCTTGTTGAGGGCCGATAATGTCACCGAGGCCATGGCCATCTCCTGAGTTAGGTTCCGCGAGGGTTACTTGACGGCGCCGCTGGTCAGGCCGCTGACGATCTGCCGCTCGAACAGCAGGTAGAGAAACAGGATCGGGATGATCGTGGTGATCGTGAATGCATTGATTAGCGGCCAGTCGGTCAGCCCCATGTTGTCGCGCATGGCAAACAGCTGGAACGGCAGCGTGCGCATGTCGCCCGAGGTAGTGAAGGCCAGCACGAAGGGGAATTCGTTCCATGCCTCGCGCAGCGACAGGATGCCGGCCGTCACCATTCCCGGCAGCGAGATCGGCACCACGATCCCCCAGATCCGCTGCCAGATCGAAGCGCCGTCGATCGCCGCCGCTTCCTCGAGTTCACGCGGCACGGCTTGGAAGAAGCCGATCAGGATCCAGGTCGCCATCGGGACTGCGGTGGCGGTGTAGGTGACGATCAGCACCGTATAGGTATCGAGCAGGTCGAGCCGAGCGATGACGTCGTAGAGCGGGATGATCAGGCTGGCACGCGGCAGGATGCGCGGCACCAGGATGAACAGCAACAGGACATGCCGCCATGCAAAGGCGTATCTGGCGAAGCCGTAGGCTGCCAGCACGGAGACAAACAGTGTCAGGACGGTGGAGGTGATCGCGAGATACAGGCTGTTGCCGAGATACTGATAGAACCCTTCCGAGGAGAGGACCCGGCCGTAATTGTCGAGTGTCGGATTCTCGGGGATGAAGCCCTCGGAGTAGAGCGTCAGCGGCGTCTTGAACGAGGCCGACAGCGACCACAGGATCGGCAGCACGGCCCAGATCGTCAGCAGGACAAGGGCGGTCCAGGCTGCGAAGCGCGTGCCCTTGGAGGCGATGCCGGTTTCACTTGTCATGTTGCGCCCTCCCGGCGGCACGGAGAAAGACCGCGCTCAGAGCGATGTTGATGATCAGGATCACGATCATCACCGCCGCCCCGGTGGAATAGTTCAGGTCGCGGAACGCCAGCTGGTACATGTAGACGGCCAGCACTTCGGTCGACCGGCCCGGGCCGCCGCCGGTCAGCGGCAGGATGATGTCGAACATGTTGAAACTCGCGAAGCTCAGCCACATCAGCGCCAGCGACAGCATCGGCACGATCGAGGGAACCGTGATATGGACGAATTTCTGCGGTGCGGAGGCTCCGTCGATGTCGGCGGCGGCATAGAGCTCGGGATCGATGGTCTGCAGCCCGGCCAGCAGGATCAGCGTCGAGAACGGCGCGATGAACCAGACATTCGCCATGGTGATCACCATTAGCGCCTTGGTCGGATCGGCCAGCCAGGAAACCGTGGAATAGCCGAGTGCGCCGGAAATCTGGGTGACAATGGCGTTGTCGCCGGTGAATAGGAACCGCCACATGACGGCCGTCGCGACACCGGAAACGAGATAGGGGATCAGCGCGATGGCGCGAAACAGGCTGCGCGCGAAACGGATCTGGTTCAGGGCAAGCGCATGAACCAGCGACATCAGCACGCCGATCACGATGGTGGCGCCGACGAAGATCAGCGAGATGACCAGCGAATTGCGGAACCCGTCCGATCCGAACAGATCCCTGTAATTGCGCAACCCCACGAAAGGTTGGCCCGGCTCCCAGACCTCGATCTGGTAGAATGACATCAATATGCCCCGCACTACCGCGTAGCCCAGTACCCCGGCGACGATGGCGATGGCGGGAAACAGCAACAGATAGGGCGTCAGCCCTTGGGCCAACCGGTCGCGGAAGCTTGGTTGGATCGTGTTCATCGGATCACCTCACATGCGTGCGGCGGACAGGGCGGGGGCCGGATGTCTCCGGCCCCTGACTGGCGTAGCGTTGCGCGGATCAGCCGCCGACGAGATCGCGGATGGCGGCCTGATGCTTGGCCGCGATCGCGGCCGGATCGCCGTCGGGCGTGTTCAGCGCCTCCTGCATCGCGTCGAGCAGGATCTGGTAGATTTGCGTCTGGCGCGGATGCGTCGGCAGCGGCGCCAGATCGGAGAAGGCTTCCGCGAAGCTGGAGGCCCAGGGTTTGACCCCGTTGTAGTCCTCGGACTCGAACACCGACAGAACCGTGCCCGGCTGGTAACGCGCCGAGACCTCGCCGACATTCTCCGGGTGGGCCAGATACTGCATGACCTTGAGGATAGCCGCGTCCTCGGCCGCGTCCGTCGTCACCAGGAACGGCCAGCCGAGCGTCATGGTGCGGGCCGCCTCCTCCGCGCCCGGGCGCGCCGGCGGACGCGCGCCCGCCCATTGCGCATCCCACTCCAGGCTTTCGTTCAAGGTCGGATAGATGTTGTCGCCCAGCAGCGCCTGCGCCGCCTCTCCGCCGATGAAGGCCGTGCGCATGGCGCTCGAATCCCAGGCCAGCACATCGGGAGAGGTCAGCTCTTCGCGCACAAGCGTCTGGTAGAAGCCCAGCAGGTAGTGCCCGGCCTCGCTGTCGAGCTGCGGCACACCGTTCTCGAACTGCCCGCCCATAGACATGAAGGCCGACAGGAACCAGACCGGATCATGCGCCCTGCTGCCGATGAGCGCAAAGCCTGTATAACCCTCGGCCTTGGCCGCACGGGCGAACTCAAGGACATCGTCCCAAGTCTGCGGCTCATCCAAGCTGACCTCGTTCAACCAATCCTTGCGATAGGTGTACCAGAACGGACCCGCATAAAGCGTCACACCATAGGGCGTGCCATCGAGGGAGGCCATCTCAAGGCCGACCGAGGAGATATCGTCGAGTGCCGCCGGATTTTCGGCCCGCCAAGCCTCCAGTAGGCTCGAGACGTCCCTGACTGCGCCCTGCGCCACCAACGGGGCAAGCCCGTCAGCTGGAACCTGCACAATATCCGGCGCCCTGTTAGATTGCGCCGCCCGGAGCGTGTCGGCTACGGCCTGCTCAAGCCGTACCACGTCGGTGGTCACCTGAATATCAGGGTTGGCCGCGTGGAAGCTCTCGAACGCATCAGCAGGGATGAAATTTTCGCGGCCGAACCACACGGTGATCTCCGTCGTTTCCTGCGCCAGCGCGCTCTGCGCAAAGCCCATGAGCATCGCGCCCGAGATCATCAATCTGTGCGCTATCGGTCGCCAACGTCCCAGTACGGTGGTGGTCTGAATCTGCGTCATATGGGTCTCCTCCCAGCAATGGTCGCTTCACTCTGTGTCGGAGAAGACCGAGACAATGCGCTTAACCAGGGCTACCTGCACAGGCACCTACGGCACCCCCTTTCGTTGCCGCCCCCTCGACCTCTCCGGGTCGGCCCTCCTGCCAACAGAACCAAAGTTACCCCAAGGATTTTCATATATGCAATATGTTCTATCATTTTTCTTACATAAGAATACCATATCATGTCTGTTTTTTTCGTAAGTGGCCCGGATTTGAAGACTTGGTAAGTTTCCATGCTCGGCTCTCCCGCTCGGTCAGTGCGTCGACACCATCCGCAGGCATGCCGCCGTCGGCGCAAAAGACGCGGGCAACCGACGTGCGTGACCGCGCTATGACTTGCAACGCCCAGCGATGTTCTGCGTCGGTTGCGTGAGTGGGAGGTGCTGCTGATAGGCTATTCGGTCAGAGCCCGAAGTAGCAGCTCGATTACTACCTGCACCGCCCCACTCGGCTCTGAAAAACATCTCATCCGCCAAATTTGCCATGAAAACGACATTGGACCAGTAGGCCACATAGCCTTAGATCGTGACCTGCTTCCGGGAAATTGGACCGCTGGCATTGGGAAAAGTCTCGTAAACTGCCGAGCAAACAACGCAAGGAAGACCGATGCGGACATTTTGGTTCAGCAAACAGCAGATCGCCTTCATCCTGAAGAAGGCGGATGACGGGCTCAGGTCAGAGTCTCAAGAAAGGCGGGTTTTATGTCATCAGGCATAATGGCCATACGCCCGACAGCATGACCGGATCGGCAGAACGGCTGGCCTCCACCACTACGCCGCGAGATTTCTTCTGACTTGCCCTCGCGAAGAATGAGAAATCCGGGGGATGTGGCATCAGCCTTAAACCAAGCTACAGGAAGCCATAGGTTGGAGCTGACAACCTTCTGATACGGTATCAGCTATCATCCAATAGTGAGGAATCCGGGGTAGCCTTCCGCCTTAGGCGCTCTTTGCGCAAAGAGATTGCTATAGAGGGCAAGGGTGCAATGTGCTGCACCTGTCCTGCGATGCGGGCACGTCGACCGACCTTGGGCCTCTGCGCTTCTGCCCAAGCCGCCTTGAGCTCTTCTTCCGACTTCCGCCACCAACCGACACGGATATGCGTGACCCGTCGCCCGGTCTTCAAGGGCGCGACCGTGATATTGAAAGGCGCAAGGGCGTTGATTTCGTCTACTGCCGGTTTCAGCACATGCTTGTTAAGTGCGCCGAAGGCCGGATACTTGCCCTCTTCTACGCCCAGCATCTGCCGGAAGTCGTCCAGCCCGATCTCTTGAAACACCTTGCGGCTCAGATTTGACCACTGAGAAGCGTTTTCATAAAGTGAAACCGCATACTTAGAGCTGAACGCCATCAGTACCGGCAGTGCGATCTTGCCCCAGATCGAACTATCGCGAAGCATCTCCACCAACCGCTTGTCGAAGGAGTAGCTAAGCGTTCCGGCTCGGCGGTCAGGGTCATCCATGTCGTTGCCACCGAGAAACTGTACCCGGCGCGTCCGCCCCCCCGAAAGCTTCACAGTTAGAATCGTCTGCATCAGCGAAACGATCGCTTCCTCGACCATTTCAGAGCCTTTATGCCCATCCGGCCGCAACTCAGCCAGCTCGATAGTATAATCCTTACCCTCGCGGATCCCCTGCTGGTGGGCATTGTGCCAAAGGATCGTGATCGCCCGGCGCGCGTTTAGTGTAAGCGTCTGATGGCCCGTGATTTGAATCAGTTCGGAGGGCTTAATGGCCTCATCACGGGATGGCGTTAAGGCCAAGACACGGAGCTCTTCAGACATGGCGCCACCTTAGGGTGAGTCGGATTTATTGTGAAACACAATTTTGCTCAAGATTCACATTTTAAGCCCAGCAAAGACGTCTGTGGATAAGTCGAGCCGCGTTCCCCCGGAAACCTCACATTTAGGCCCCGAAGTCCTCATCCGTCGCCCCGGAGACCTCACTTCTTGCCCCGAGAACCTCACCGCAAACCCCGAAAACTTCACAGATTGGCCCGTAGCATCCTGAATACATGAGAAAAAAAGGACCCTGAATCTATGAATCTATGAATCCCGAAAGGGATAGAAGTGACTCACCGCCGCCCCTGCCCTTCAAACTCACGCATCAGGATGTCGAGCATATCGGCATAGGTCCGACGATCGGATTTGCAAAGAAGCTTGAAGCGCTCGATGATATCGAGCGGCGCCTTGATAGAGATCTGACCATCTCGAACTTCTTGGCGGCTTGGCCATCGTGCTGGTGAGGCCGCGTAACTTCCTTCCCGAGATGATTCGGAAAATGAGGAATCCGGGGCCTCTCGTCGCGGTCGTACCTCATCACGTGGCGCCGTCCGCTGGCGAGACTCGGGTTCGAACTGTTGCAAGCGGCTGAAATCAAGCGACTTGGGCATTCATGGCCTCCTCAAGCATGTCTATCACCTCGGACGCGAAGCGCTGCGCGTTCTCGACCGCTTTGTCGATGCCATTCACATCGGCAGGGTTGAGATCGCGAAGTCCAGCGCCGGCATTGTGCAGCGATGAAAACGCCGTGCGGCGGTGCAGTTGCGTGGCAAAGACTGGAGCCGCGGCCTTTAGTTCGGCTTGAATATGGCGCTCCAGCTTACTCTTTACAGCAGCAGAGGTGCGCGCGAACAAGATGGCCGCAGGAATGTCTCGACGGCGAGCCCTGCCCTCCATGGCTACTTCAGCCAAGGTCTCGATCGCGGCATCTGCATCCTGTTGTTCCTCACCAGCAGGAATGATGACGAGATCGGACTCGGAGATAGCAAACGACGTCAATCGGCTGGCGGTCCCTTCCAAGTCAATCAGTACGAACGGAGCGCGGCCTCGTGCGACAGCAATCTCATCCTGAATGTGACGTTCTCCAGCGCTCGCGACCACCTCGATGCCCTGCGGTAGCGGCGCAAGCTGCGACCACCGTTTCAGACGCTGCGCCGGATCAGCGTCTATGATGACGACTTGTGTGCCTTGTGCCGCAAGTTCAGTGCCCAGGACGATGCAAGACGTGGTCTTGCCTGCGCCACCCTTTGAACTGGCGAATGATATGGTAGGCATGAACCAGCTTCCCTGTTCTTGACTGCTCTGCCTCAACCTACCCATAGGAAGGAGTAGCATGGCAAGGCCAGGACTGCACCGACATGGCTGACCATTGGTATCGTGTGGCTTGAATGCCATTGGTTGGATACCCACGGGTACCCTACGGTACCGCGGGGAACGGTACAGTATCGAAAATCGGCGGATCAATAAGCAGTCACTCCTGATGTAATAATGCAGGTTCGCGACGTATAGTATTGTTATAAGATAGTATTATTCTGTCAACGTTCACGCGACGCACAGCATGATCGCGAATGTCTACACAAGTGTAGGGTAGGGTCCGAATGCTACGGATACTCTTGGCTGTCCCTGGATATCCTATGGTACCAAGTAGTGCTCATTGGAGGAATTGAACTGACGCGCATTGCAATCGAAAGAAGTGACGGACACCTCCCAACCAAAGCCGAAAATCTAAAATTATGACAGGCGATTTGGCATGGCTCGCCTGTTGATGCCATGCAGAGCAGTGCTTCGATGTCGCTCGTGTTCCATCCAAAAAAGGGCAGGGAACAACCGAAGAAAAACCATCATACTCACGCTTACCTCCATGTCGGTTTAGTTCGAAGCATATCCAAGGCCGCCCTCTATTAAGTACTTGGTTCAGGAAGCGGAGAGAGATCTGCCTTTGGGCGAGAGCGCTGCACCCCGTATGACCCACAAAGCTCAACAAGGGCGCCATGGATGCGCTCGATGATCTCGCCACGCGTCGAGACTTGCCGTTCCACCAGTCCGATCCGTCGGGTCAGTTGGGGCTCGCCGAACGGAATGCGTACCAGCGCCTCGTTCTCTGGTTCCTGCAATGCAACGTGGGGCACCACCGAGATACCAAGGCCTTGGCGCACGCAGGTCATGATCGCGCCGATCGTGTCGATAGCGGCCACGTCCTGTGTCACCACCCCCAAGCGCGACAGTTCGGTGTCGATCAGGTTGGCCAGCGGTACTGGACTCTGGAACCGGACGAAGGGCAGGGTAGCAAGCGCCTGCGCCGCGCCCTCGATTTCAGTGCCCGGCGGCGCAACCAGCCAAAGGGGCTCGCAAAGGAAAGGGCTCCAGCGTAGGGCAGGGGGGAAGCCGACATGCTCGGCCACCACAGCGGCGTCGAGCCGGCCCGCCGCCACGTCGGAGATAAGCGTGGTGGAGTTAGCGACGACGAGGCTCGTCTTCAGCTCGGGATAACGTGCCCGCATCTGCACGTCATTTCGAAGCACGGGGTCGGGGTGGACAACATCGATCTCGAGGCCGCGGCGCGGCGGGGCATCCCGGTGCTGGTGGCCACCGGAGCGAACGCCGTCTCCGTGGCCGAGCATGCCATTGCGCTGTTGCTGGCCGTGGTGAAACGGGTCGTGCCGCTGGATGCCGGCCTACGCGCAGGTCGCTGGGAGAAGCCAGGGTTCCAAGGGCGTGAACTGGCAGGGGCGACGCTCGGTCTCGTCGGCATGGGAGCCATCGCTCAAGCCACCGCGCGGTTCGCCAAGGCCCTCGGCCTCGAACTGGTGGGCTTCGACCCCTATGCACCGGACGAGGCGTTTCGCGAGATCGACGCCACCCGCTGCGAGACGCTGGCCGAACTGCTGCCGCGCGCCGAGATCCTCAGCCTTCACTGCCCCTGACCGAAGAGACCCGCGCCATCGTCAACGCCGATACGCTTGCACAGATGCCGAAGGGAAGCTTCGTCATCAATACCGCACGCGGCGGGCTGATTGACGAGGTGGCGCTCCTGGAGGCGGTGCGCTCGGGCCAGCTGGCCGGGGCGGGGCTCGACAGCTTCGCCACCGAGCCGCCGGGCGCCGCCCACCCCTTCTGGGCAGAGCCGCGCATCACCGTCACCCCGCATATCGGCGGCGTGACGCGCGAGGCCGGCGCCCGGGTCGGTGTCGAAGCTGTGCGCGGCATCATCGACATCCTGGAGGGCCGCCCCGTGCCGCCCGCCCGTATCGTGAACCGAAGGCTGCTGGAGGCGTCGAGGGCGCCGCTGGCCAAGATGGAGGACTGACATGTCCCAGGGATTTCGCATCCTAACCCGCCACCGTACCGCCTCGCGCGCACTGGTCGAGGCCTTTGCCCGGCTGCCGGTCGCCAACGTCTCGGACGCCATGGCACGGATGAGCGGCGCCGGGCCGCGGCTGCGGCCGATGCACCGCTCGGGTGGCATGGCTGGCGTGGCGCTGGCCGTGAAGTCGCGGCCAGGCGACAACCTGATGCTGCACAAGGCGATCGACATGGCCGTGCCCGGCGACGTGATCGTTGTCGATGCCGCCGGCGACCTGACCAATGCGCTGATGGGCGAGCTGATGTTGGCTTATGCCGTCAGAAAGGGCGTCGCGGGCTTCGTGCTCGACGCGGCGATCCGCGATGCGGATGCGTTTCTTGAGACCAATCTGCCTACATTCGCTGCCGGTATTACACATCGCGGCCCCTACAAGGACGGGCCCGGCGAGATCAACGTGCCTGTCAATCTGGGCGGGATGATCGTGTCCCCAGGCGACATCGTGCTGGGCGACAGCGACGGCGTGCTCGCGGTGCCGATCGACGATGCCGAACAGGTTCTGGCCCGCACCGAGGCCAAGCAGGACGCCGAAGCGAAGCAGATGCAGGCTATCGCCGAGGGGCGCAATGACCGGTCCTGGGTGGACGCGGCGCTGGCGCAGCGCGGCTGCGCCTTTCCATAGATCTGACATCAACCGATAGGGAGGAGAACGATGTCCAACTTCATGCACAAGGCGGTCCTGACGGGTGCCGCGATCATGCTGGCCGGAGCCGCATGGGCCGAATATCCCGAGAAGCCGATCGAGGTCATCGTCGGCTATTCCGCCGGCGGCGGCACCGATGTGATGGCGCGCACCGCCGCGCCCTTCATCGAAAAGTATCTTGGCGATGGCGCCAGCGTCGTCGTCAAGAACATGCCCGGCGCCTCCGGCCAGATCGGCATCACCGAAGCGGCGCATGCCGATGCCGACGGCTACACGCTGGGCACGTTCAACCTGCCGGGGATGATGGCACGCACCATCGACCGCGAGGCCGAGTACGACACCGAGAGCTTCACCTATCTCGCCAACGTCGTGAACGACCCCAATGTCATCGTCACCCGCAAGGGCAGCGGTCTCGACAGCATCGACAAGCTGATCGAGGAGGCTACGGCCAATCCCGGGGCCGTCACTGTCGGCATGTCGAGCTTGGGTGGCGACGACCATTTCATGCTGATCAAGCTCCAGGAGCTGACTGGTGCCGAGTTTACCATCGTGCCCTTCAAGGGATCGGCTCCGGCGCGCACCGCGCTGATGGGCGGTCACGTGGCGATGGGCATCCTCAACATCTCCGAGGTCGCCGAATTCCAAGAGGAACTCAACCTGCTTGGCGTCGCCACCGAAGAACGGTCGGAATTCGCGCCCGACTTGCCGACCTTCAAGGAGCAGGGCGTCGATCTGGTGAACGGCTCAATGCGCGGGTTTGTCGCGCCGGCCGGCCTGCCGGAAGAGGTCGAGGCCAAGCTGGTAGAGGCCTTCGCCCAGCTCGAGGCTGATCCCGAGTTCATCGAGGCGATGAACGCCACTGCCAACCCGGTCGAGGTGGTGACCGGCGCGGAGTTCAAGGCACTGACGCAAGAGCTCCATGACCTCGCCCAGGGCGTCTGGGAAACATCCCCCTGGAACTGAGCCGGCATCGGTTCACGCGCGGGCGGCTCGTCGCCCGCGCGCCCAGTTCACCCCTAACTCGCGGAGCCTGCGCCATGTCGGACCACCGACCCAGCCGCCTTGTCCGGCCCGAGACGCTCACCGCGCTCGGCATCATCTTCCTTGCCCTCGCCTTTCTCGTGCCAACCACCGGGTTGCGCCCGATTTCGGCACTTCTACCGGCGGCCATGCTGGCGGGGCTCATCCTTCTATCGGCGATCCTGTTGATCCGCGACCAGCGCCGGGCTTCTGCCGGCAGCAAAACGGCGCCCCTGACGCAGGCACCCCGTCGGGTGATCGGCGCCTTCGCGTTGATCGCAGGCTATGCCGTCGCCACGGATCTCGCTGGCTTCTACCCCGCTACCGCCATCGCCATTCCGCTGGTGGCTTGGCTGTTCGGCTATCGCAGCCCGGCGGGCCTTGCGCTGGCGACTACCATCGTTGTGGGCAGTGCCTGGGCGATCTTCGATCTCGGGATGTCACAGGATTTCCCCGCCGGCCGGCTCTGGCAGTGAGGCTCACATGTATTCCGATCTTCTGAACGCGCTGCCCGAGGTTCTCGGGCTCAGCAACTTCCTTGCTGTGATCATCGGCGTGATCGCCGGCATCGTGGTGGGCGCTATGCCCGGCCTCTCGGCCACCATGGCGATCTCGGTGCTGGTGCCCTTCACCTTCGGTCTGGAACCGCTGGTCGCCCTCGGCCTGATGGCGGGCATCTACAACGGTGCCATGTATGGCGGTGCGATCCCGGCAGTGTTGCTGCGCATCCCCGGCACGCCGGCCGCCGTCGCCACCACCTTCGACGGCTATCCGATGGCGCAGAAGGGCGAGGGCGGCTACGCGCTACAGGTGGCAGTGGTCTCCTCGGCGGTGGGCGGCATTGCCTCGGCCTTCGCGCTGATGCTGCTGGCGCCGCCGCTCTCCAAGGTAACATTGTTGTTCGGCCCCTCGGAGGTGTTCTGGGTCGCGGTCTTTGGCCTTGCCTCGATCATCTTCCTGCTCGGCGGCAACCCGATCAAGGGGCTGATCAGCGCCTGCTTCGGGGTCTTCGTTTCGGTCATCGGCTCCGACCCGATCTTCGGCACCGATCGCTACACCTCCGGTCAACTCGAATTGCTCGACGGCATCTCCATCGTCATCCTGCTGGTCGGTCTTTACGCACTGCCACCGGTAATCGACCTGCTGGAGACGCCGCTGAAGACCGACGGCGTCAACAGTTCCAAGCTTGGCACCGAGCCGATCTGGAAGACTCTGCCGCGCATGGGCCGCTTCTGGAAAACTTGGTTGCGCTCGTCCTTCATCGGCATCTGGATCGGCATCCTGCCGGGTGCGGGCGGCTCGATGGCGGCCTTCATGTCCTACAATGAGGCGCGCCGCGCCAGCCGCACCCCCGAGACCTGGGGCGAAGGCGAGCCCGAGGGCGTCGCCGCCTCGGAGACGGCGAACAACGCCGACACCGCCTCGGCACTGATCCCGGCTCTGACACTGGGCATCCCCGGCACCGCGGTCGCCGCGGTCGCCGCGGTCATGCTGGGCGGGCTGCTGGTGCACGGGCTGCAACCGGGGCCGATGCTGTTCCGCGAGAACCCGGACGTGGTGTTCGGCTTCATGTGGCAGTTCCTGTTCGGCGCGATCCTGCTGATTTTGCTCGGCGGCTCGCTGGCTACCAACAGCTTCGCGCGGCTCCTCAACCTGCCGCGGCCGCTGCTGGGCTCGGTGATCATCGTGCTGATGCTGATCGGCGTCTACTCGATCCACGGGCGGATGTTCGACGTCTATCTGATGCTGGGTTTCGGTGCGATCGGTTGGGTGATGGACAAGCTGAAGTTCCCGCTGCCGCCAGTAGTGCTCGGCCTGATCTTGGGCGGTTTCGCCGAGGAGAACCTGCGGCTGGCGCTCCGCATCGGCCGCGGCGACTGGACGGTGCTTTTCGCCAACACGACGAGTCTGGTGCTGGTGGCTCTGACCGTGGCTGTGGTGGTGGGGCCGATGGTGAAGCGTCGCCTGGCGAAGAGAGACCTCAGGACCAAGGAAACCTGAAACGCCTCCGGGCGGCGGATGCCGCCCGCATAAAGCATGCATACATCTGGGAGGAGAACGAGATGGGCGGCGTCGTTGTCTGCTAAACTGGAATGGGTCTCGTCTGGGTGCATGACGCGCTCGGTCGGCCCGTGGCCGTCGTGCGGTCGCCGCGGGGTCTTGGCACCACGAACTGCGCTTTCGGCGGCCCCGATCGGCGCAGCCTGTTCATTACCGAGTCCGATACCGGATCGATACTGAAGGCCGAGTTCCCGCCTGAGCTCGGAATTGCCGGTGCGCCGATCTTCGGTCTCGACAGCGCCTGATCCCGGCGGACCGAGCCGCTGCCGGTGACGCGCGCCGTGGCCCAGTCTATGATACACGCAGTCGACGGGTGATATGGCCGCCCCATACTCCATCACCAGAGTCGGAAACGACATGAAGATCACCGCCCTCAAGACATTCATCGTTCCGCCGCGCTGGCTGTTTCTGAAGATCGAAACGGATGAAGGCATCTGCGGCTGGGGCGAGCCGGTGGTGGAGGGCAAAGCGCAGACCGTCGAGACCTGCGTCCACGAGATGGCCGATCATCTGGTCGGTAGCGATCCGGCGCGGATCGAGGATCACTGGCAGGCGCTCTACCGCGGCGGCTTCTACCGTGGCGGGCCAATCCTAATGAGCGCCATCGCCGGCATCGACCAAGCGCTCTGGGACATCAAAGGTAAGGCACTTGGCCAGCCGGTGCATCAACTTCTCGGCGGGCCGTGTCGCGACAATATCCGGGTCTATTCCTGGATTGGCGGCGACCGGCCTTCGGACGTGGCGCAGAACGCACGCGAGGCGATCGCGCGCGGCTTTACCGCGCTGAAGATGAATGGCTCGGAGGAGATGCAGATCGTCGATGGCCACGCCAAGATCGACGCGGTGGTGACCAATGTCGCGGCGGTCCGCGAGGCGGTTGGGCCGCATGTCGGCATCGGCGTCGACTTTCACGGCCGGGTGCAGCGCCCGATGGCCAAGGCGCTGATCCGCGAACTTGAGCCGTTCCGTCTGATGTTCATCGAAGAGCCGCTTTTGTCCGAGAACCTGGAGGGCATAGCCGAGGTGGCGCGTGGATCGGCGACGCCAATCGCACTCGGCGAGCGACTCTATTCGCGCTGGGATTTCAAGCGGGTGTTCGAGGCGCGTTGCGTTGACATTATCCAACCCGACCTGAGCCATGCGGGCGGCATCACCGAGTGCCGCAAGATTGCTGCCATGGCCGAGGCCTATGACGTGGCGCTGGCACCGCATTGTCCGCTGGGCCCGATCGCGTTGGCTGCCTGCCTCCAGGTCGACGCGGTCAGCCACAACGCCTTCATTCAAGAACAAAGCCTCGGCATTCACTACAACACAGGCAGCGACATCCTCGACTACCTCGTCGACCCGTCGGTGTTCCACTACAAGGAGGGCCGCGTTCAGATCCCTCAGGGGCCCGGTCTGGGCGTCGAGATCGATGAGGCCGCTGTCATGCGCGCCGCGCAAACTGGCCATCGCTGGCGCAATCCGGTCTGGCGCCACGCCGACGGTTCGATTGCGGAGTGGTAGGGAACCGAGCGGTGGCCCCAATCTGGGCCGGCGTCGGCGCGGCTTGCGACGGCAGTGTCGCGCAGGCAGGATGAAACCTCCGCGATGGGGCGCGGCCATGCGCAGAAGGGGGTCGCGCCATCATGGATGACATGGATCCGAAGAAACTGATCTATCTGGCCACGGTAATCGAGCATGGCAGCTTGAACCGTGCGGCGCACAGACTCGGCATATCGCAACCTGCATTATCGACGTCTATGGATCGTCTTGAGGCCGCGCTCGGGATGCAACTGCTTGATCGCGGGCCGCGCGGCGTCGTGCCGACGGGCTATGGTGAAATCCTCTACTGTCATGCGCGGCTGATCCGCGAGGAGATCGAACTGGCTCGACGCAATCTTGAGAACGCGCGCGACGGCGTCTCGGAATCGTTGCGCGTCGGTGTCCTGCCGAGCCTCGCTGGGTCGATCATGCCGATGGCATTGAGCCGATGGCACGATACCTATCCGGAGGGGCAGTTACAGATTGTGGAGAGCGCGCAGATCGACCTGCTGACCGGATTGCTGCGGCGCGATTTCGATCTGGTGATCGGTTATACCGAAGTCTTCGACATGCTCGACGGGTTGCGCCAGCAAGTGCTGTTCCGCGACATCCTGTGCGTCATCGTCAGACCGGGCCACCCGCTCTTCGAACAGGGCCGTCCGAACTGGGACGATCTGATGCGCTACCCGTGGGTGTCGCCGACATCGCGGCGTTCGCACACGGTGCTCGACCAGATCATGGCCACCATGCATGTCGGTCCGCCGACGCAGGTTACCGTCTGCGGCTCGGCCTCGCTGCTGAAATCGGTGGTCGGGCAGACTGATCACATCGCGGTTCTGCCGCTACACGCGGTGCGCGCCGATCTCGAGGCGGGACGGATTGCGGTGCTACCCTTCGAGGATCCGGTCCTGCACCGCAACATCGCGGTCTTCTTCCGTGAGGGCTATGTCATGGACCAGCCGCGTCGCGATCTCGTGGCAGTCATCAAGGATTGTGGCGCCACGGTCGCCCGCGCCGCCGAGGAAGCTGCGGCGGCGCAGGACGGAGTTGCGGAGGCGGAATGACCGCCGTCTTCCGGCTTCAGAACTTGGGCAGGTGCACCGACAGGAACAGAGCGTCCTCCTCGGCGCGGATCTGCGTGGGAGTATCCCCGGGAGTCAGCTCGATCGCCGTCTTGGGGCCGTAGCTCTCGCCGTCCACAGAAATCGCGCCTTCGCTTAGGAACAGAACCTGGATTTGATCGCGCGTCCCGGTGTCGAAGCTGGCGCCTTTCTCGATCTTGAGAAAGCCGATGCGGGTGTCACGTTCGGTAAAGGTGCCCAGATGGCGGGTCTGCACGCCCTTTTGCCCGGTTTCAGTCCAGGCATAGGCTTCGGGCTCGAACATGATGACGTCGTCGTAGCGCGGCTTGTGAAACACGAGCTTCTGGCCGGTGGCCTCCTCGAAGCATGCGGCGGAGCCGTCCTGATTGTGCTTCTGGCCCTTCTCGTCGACCCAGGTGAAGACCCCGTTCTCGAACTTGCCTTTCTGCTCCAGTCGCTTGTTCGCCGCCTCGCGGCCTGCAACGGAGAGAAATCCCGAACCGCTGGCGCCCCCGAACTGGATCACCATCATTTCCAACCCCTCGGGGCGGTCCTGAGGCCCATAATGCACGCTCTCGGGGAAGTAGGCGACCGAGCCCTGCTTCATCTTCTTGTGCGGCGATACGGGATATTCGCCATTCAAGACGTAGCGGATCTGGTCGAAGTTGTGTCGGTGACGCGGCGTGCCCCAGCCGCCCGAGCCGGTTAGCCCGACATTGAGCAGGTAGTTGTTCGGGCTGTCGTCCTGGCCCTCCAGTAAAAACTTTTGGGCCAAAGCACCGGCCCGCATCGACCCTACGTTGCCGCCTTCAGACTTCGCCGCTTCCGAAATGCGCATGATCGCTCTCCTCTTTCGGTTCTGGATCGTCCCGAATCCTCGGTTGAGTTCAATTAAGGCTATTGCCGGCATGCCGGGTATCCCCCCGGCACCGCGGGCTATAACGCAGGCCTATCGGCCGGTTGCCCGATCCGCTCATGCGGGTTGCCATGGCATCGTGCACGTTCCGATAAGAGGACGAGAACAGCCGGCCCGGGGGGTCGTGCCGTTTCGTCGCGCCGCCGGGGCCCCCGGCATCGCATGAAACCAGCAATGCTCGATCCGCGACCCCGACAGTGCGCGGCGGGCCGGGCAGAGGAGCCGATGCAGTGAGTGAGGTGAAGGTGGTCAAGGCCCCGCAAGATTCCGGTGTGCCGGAGGCGGCGCGCGATTTCAGCGTGGCAGAGCGCGTCGTGCTCATCACAGGGGCGGGGCAGGGGATCGGCCGTGAAATTGCGCGGCAGTTCGCCGCCGCAGGCGCGTTGCCGGTCGTGGCCGATCTCAACGAAGACGCGGCGCGGCGGGTGACGCACGAGATCTATCACCGCGGCGGCCGCGCGCTGGCCGTTCAGGTCGATGTTGCCGATCCGGAGTCCGTCCAGCACATGGCTGATGCCGCCATGGCCGAGTTCGGCCGGGTTGACGTGCTGATCAACAACGCCGCGATGTTCGCCTCACTCGACAAGCGCAAGTTCGAATACATCCCACTCGAGGAATGGGACCGAGTGATCCGGGTCAATATCAATGGGCCGTTTCTGTGCGCCCGCGCGGTGGCGCCCCTGATGCGCATGGCGGGTGGCGGCAGAATTATCAACATTGCTTCGGACGCGGTGCCCAAGGGCGTGATGAATTACATGCATTACGTCACCTCCAAATCGGCCATGATTGGCTTCACCAATGCCATGGCCCGCGAACTCGGCGAAGACGGGATCAACGTGAACTGCATCCGCCCCGGCGCAGTCGCGACCGAGGTGGAGCGAACCGTGAACCCGACCCAGACGCTTCGCGAGAGCCAAGTCGCTCAGCAATGCATCAAACGCGGCATGCTGCCGACGGATCTTGTCGGGTTGATGATGTTCCTGTCCTCTCCCGCCTCCGCATTCATCACCGGTCAGACCATCGCCTGCGATGGCGGCTATACCCATTCGTCGTGACCGACTGAGCCGAAAGGAACGAGATGCCCCTCGATACCGATCATCACCGCAAGCTCTACATCGACGGATCCTGGGTCGAGCCGGCGACCGACGATACCCATGAGGTGATCGACCCGACAACCGAAGACGTGGCGGCCCGCGTCGGACGGGGCGATGCCTCCGACGTGGATCGCGCCGCCGCCGCCGCCCGGCGGGCCTTCGAGAGCTTTTCGCACAGCACGGTCGAAGAGCGCATTACCCTGATCGACCGCATCATCGCGGCCTACGAGGCACGGCAGGAAGATTTCGCTCGCGTCATCGCGCTGGAGGCGGGCATACCCGTCTCCTCCCGCGCACAGGTCACCGGCCCGGCCGAACATATGAAGGTCGCGCGTGATCTGCTGAGAACCTATCGGTTCGAAACGCGGATCGACGACACCATCCTGCGCCGAGAGCCGATCGGCGTCTGCGCGCTAATCTCGCCTTGGAACTGGCCGATCCAGACCTCGGTGATCAAGCTAATCTACGCTTTGGCTGCGGGCTGCACCACGGTGCTCAAGCCGTCGGACGCCACGCCGCTCAGCGCACTGATTCTGGCCGAGGTGATGGAAACGGCCCGTGTGCCGCCGGGAGTATTCAACCTCGTAATTGGTCCCGGCCGGGTCGTGGGTGAAGCGATGGCCAGTCATCCGGAGATCGATCTCGTCTCCTTCACCGGATCAACAGGTGCAGGAGCGCGAGTGGGCGAGGTAGCAGCCCGGACAATCAAGCGGACATCTCTGGAACTGGGAGGAAAGTCGGCCAATCTGGTGCTGCCCGACGCCGATCTGGAGTCTGCGGCGCGCTGGAACATCCGCCGCTGCTTCTTCAACACCGGGCAGTCCTGTCACGCGCCGAGCCGAATGTTGGTGCATCGCGACCAGCTGGAGCGCGTGCTGCCGATCCTTGTCGAGGAGGCCGAGGCTTACGTGATCGGAGATCCGCGCGATCCGACGACGACCATGGGCCCTGCTGCCAACAAGGCCCAATTCGATACCGTGCAACGCTATATCCACATTGGCCTCGACGAGGGCGCGCGGCTGGTCTGCGGTGGGCCAGGCCGGCCTGAAGGGTTCGACAGGGGCTACTTCGTGCGTCCTACCGTGCTCGCCGACGTGGCCCCCGACGCCACAGTGGCGCGTGAGGAAATCTTCGGGCCGGTACTCTCGGTCATCTCATATGCCGACGAGGAGGAAGCACTGGCCCTCGCCAATGACTCGATCTTTGGCCTCGGGGCCTACGTTTTCGCAGGCAGCGAGGCGCGGGGCCGCGAAGTCGCCAACCGTTTGCGTGCCGGGCGCGTCTGCGTCAACGGCGCAGCCACGAATTCGTTGACACCGATGGGCGGCTATAAGCAATCCGGAGTAGGGCGCTCGATGGGGGTATTCGGCCTCGAAGAGCATCTTGAGATCAAGTCGGTCTACGGTCTTCCCGAGATGGCGCGAGAGTTGCCTGAGCTGGTGCGATAGGCATTAGGTATCCGAAGCTCTAAAGTAACTCCGGGTTCGGCCTGATCACCATGTCGCGCGCGGGCGGCACGCTATGACGTTCGATCATCCGCCGGATGCGCGGTGCCTCGCCATCGATTGTCATGCCGCGCAGCCGGTCAGCCATCTCGGCATCGGCTTGGGTCGGCCGCTGCGTATAGCGTAGGTAATCCGCCCAGGTCGGAAACTGGTAGGTCTCGGTCCAAAGCTGCGCGTCCTCCATGTCGTGCAAAAGGCTCCAATGCCGCGCACCGTCGCGCAACCGCATCCGGCGCCGCTCAGTCAGCGCCTCGCGAAACGCAGCGAGACGCTCCTCCGGAACCCGATATTCAAGATAGACCCGCACCGGCCCGCTGCGCGACGTGACATCGAGCGCCAGCGTCGGCGCACGAAAGCGATTCAGCGGATCGAGATTGCGGGCCACGAGATCGGGCAGCGGCAGGCGGAGCCCGAGCGCGGCCCCGGCCAGCGCCAGCGCGCCTGCGAGGGCCAGAGCCATCGGCAGGCTTCGCGCCTCGGCCACCGCACCCCAGCCCCAGGCGCCCAGCGTCATGCCGCCGAAGGAGGCGGTCTGGTAGAGCGACAGCGTTCGTCCGACCACCCAGCGCGGCGTCGAAAGCTGCACCAGCACGTTGAGCAGCGACAGCGCCAGCACCCAGGCCGCGCCGGCCGGCAACAGAAGAAGGCCGGTGAGCCACAGCGAACGGCTCGCGGCAATCAGCGGCAGGCAGATCGCGAAAACCAGAAAGGCGATGCGGATGATCGTCTCGGCGCCGAACCGCGTACGCAGACGGGCATTGAGCGCCCCGCCTCCCAGGGCACCCACTCCGAAGGCACCCAGCAACAACCCATAGGCCACCGCCTCGCCTCCGACGAGGTCGCGCGCCACCAGCGGCATCAACGCCATCGCGGCGATCGCGGCCGCGCCAAAAACAAAGCCGCGTGTGATAACTGTCAACAGGTTTGGCGACATCGAAACGTAACGCAGCCCGGCACCGATCGCGCGGTGGAACTCTTCGCGCGGCAGGTTGGAGGCAGGGAGGCCGCCGCGCCAGCGGCTGAGCGCGTAGATCATTGGCAGGTAGCTGATGGCGTTGAACGCGAAGGCGCTCGCCGCACCTGCGGCGGCGACGATCATGCCGCCGAGCGCGGGCCCAAGGCTGCGGGTCAGATTCACGCTCATTCCGTTGAGCGTGACCGCATCGGCGATGTCGTCGCGCGGCACGACATCGCCGATGCAGGCCTGCCAGGACGGTGTATGCAGCGCCGTGCCACAACCGAGCAGGAAGGTGAACAGCAGCAACGACCATGGCGCGATCCAGCCCCCCGCCGTGCCGAGCGCCAGCATCGCTGATACCGACAGCATCAGGATCTGGGCTACCATCAGCACCCGCTTGCGGTCGTAGCTGTCGGCGAAAACGCCTGCTATGACCGAGAACAGCACGATTGGCAGCGTCGTGGCGGACTGCACCAGCGCGACCATGCCGCTGGAGGTCACGATGCTTGCCATTAGCCAACCGGCGCCCACGGTCTGCACCATAGTGCCCATGTTCGACAGGCTAATGCCGACCCAAAGGTCACGGAAACTGGGCTGTCGGAGCAGTCGCACGAGGGCCAGCTCGGCCATGGATGTCAGTCCTCCGCCGCCGGAAGAGCGGCCAGAGCAGGATAGGCGCCGCGAGAGTGGTGAAGACAAGGCCGAGGCAGAATCGATGGCCATTTTGATCGTAGGGTATAGCCTAAAATTGGAGCTTCGAGGGCACCTCGGATGAAATGGATGGCCCTTCTGTCATGGGGGTTTACCATCGAGCGGATGCTTCTTTTGTCGACGTAAAGGAATGCCTCGACATGTGGCCAGTTTTCTCATTCCCTGCGCTCGAATGCATGGAGTACCCGCAGATCGATAGCGCCGGGCTACGTTGTGAGGTTTCGGATGTCGATGCAATCATTCGCAAAAGCCAGGGGTGCCGTGCCGCAGTTCGGGTCCTGATGACCAGTGCCTCACGAGGCTGCGATGCGACATTGTTGAGGCTGTTGCCGAGTCTCGGGCTGGTGGTATCACACGGCGCGGGCCGCGATCGGATCGACAGCGCTGCGCTGGCAGCACGTGGAATCCGGTTGCGATGCATCGCGGAGGCGGCGACCGAGGATGTGGCCGATCACGCGATGGCACTGACACTGATGCTGTTTCGCAATCTGCCCAGGGCACAGGACTTCGTGCGTAGCGGCGGCTGGGGCAAAGGTCGTTTCGAACTGAGCGACAGCCTGTCGGGCGCCTGCATGGGAATTGCCGGCCTGAGCGGTCGCATCGGCCAAGCCCTTGCCCAACGGGCAAGGGCTGCCGGGATGACGCTCGCCGGGCTCGACCGCGCCTCGAACCAGGATCTCGGTGTGCCGCTCTTTCCGGATTGGAAGGCACTGGCGCGAGCCAGCGACGTACTGGTGCTGGCGGTGCCCGGCACGCCAGATCTGGAGGGGATCGTGGACGCGCCGGTGCTCGATGCGCTCGGGCCCCGTGGTCGGCTGGTTAATGTGGGGCGGGGAACGCTCGTTGATACCAAGACTCTGATCAAGGCGTTACACGAAGGTCGCATCGCTGGTGCTGCGCTCGACGTGCTGGACACCGAGCCGTATGTTCCGGCGCCACTCGCCGCCGCGCCCAACCTGATCCTCACGCCGCACATGGCGGCGCAGACCAGAGGTCATCGGGGCCGCGCCGCGCGGATCGCTGAGAGGGAAATACTGGATTTCCTCGCCGGCTGACGCTGTCAGCCGTCAGACGAACTTCTTTGCGTTGGCGATGGCGGCATTGGTCATGAAGGTGATGTCGGCCCCGGCGGTGGCATAGCGTGCCCCCAAGGCGATCATCTCCTTGGCCAACTCGGGCGTCTGCCCCAGGCCCCCGACGCCGAAGAAGATGTCGTTGGCCCGGCAAGCCTTCGCTACATTCGCAAAGCCGGCACGCACCTCCTCATGGCCCAAATCGCCAGTGTGGCCGAGCATGTTGCTCAGATCGTTTGCTCCGACCAGTAGCATGTCGAGGCCTGGCACCGCGGCGATTTCTTCGACAGCGTCGAGCGCCGCGCGTGACTCGACCATCGCGATCACCAGCGTGGCGTCATTGATCGCTTGCATCGCCTGCGGCGCGGGCATTGGGCGGAACATCATCTGCGGCAGGCAGGGCATGACCGAACGGCGGCCGAGCGGCGGGAACTTGGCGGCCGCAACCGCCGTACGCGCCTGCGCCGCGCTCTCGATGCCGGGAATGATCACCCCCATGGCCCCCGCATCGAAGGCCTGCGCGATCTCGACCTCGTCGAGCTGTGCCACCCGCACTAACGGTGTTAGCCCCGCCATGTTGGCGGCAAGCGCGATCTGCGCCGTGGTCTCGAGCGAGAAGCCGTTGTGCTCGCGGTCGATGAACAGACAGTCGAAGCCAGCTGTCTTGGCGATGGCCACGATTTCAGCGCCGCGCACCAGCCGGTTGATCATTCCAACCGCAAGTTCGCCGGACTGCATCTTGCGGCGCAGATGATTGATGAGAGTGGGCTCGGTATCCGTCATTTCGGCGTCTCCGGTGGTCGGGTCAGGCGCGGTCAGCTTGTCGCTCGGTGTCCGTGGTTTGCAACGCCCAGCCCGGTCTGGCCATAACCTGGTGCGATAACCTTAAGCTTTCACGTGGCCATACGCGTTCCATGCGTTTCGCCTTACGCCTATGGCTGGGGAAACGAGGGCCGCGCGCCGCGCGTGTCCGGAACCGGACAGGAGTGGAATGGATGAAGGCGGTGGTTTTTCTCGGGGAAGGGCGGATCGAAATACGGGACTATCCCGACCCGGTGCCCGGCCCCGACGAGGTGATAATCCGCATGAAAGCTTCGGGTATGTGCGGCAGCGACCTGCATCACCTACATGAGCCGAAGCGGCCCGAGGAGAAAATCGTCATCGAGGGGCATGAGCCCTGCGGCGTGGTCGAGGCCGTGGGGGCCTCGGTCCGTCCGCAGGACGCGAAACTCGGCGATCGGGTCATGGTGCATCACTACGACGGCTGCCGCAGCTGCGATCAGTGTCGCTCAGGCTGGACGCAGTTGTGCGACGAGGGGCCGATTGTCTATGGCGGGCTGAACGGCAACGGCGCTCATGCCGAGTTCATGAAGGTGCCAGCCCATACGCTGATCAAGTTGCACGACGGGATGTCGTTCAAGTCGGGGGCCGCAGTGGCTTGCGGCAGCGGCACGGCTTATGCCGCTCTGAAACGGGTGGATCTCGCTGGCGACGAGACCGTTGCCGTTTGGGGGCAGGGGCCGGTGGGACTGAGTGCCACGCTGTTCGCCAAGGCGATGGGTGCGCGGGTGATCGCTCTCGATGTCGGCGTGGAGCGACTCGACATGGCAAGACGCTTCGGCGCCGATATCCTCATCAATCCGGCGAAAGACGATCCAGTTGCCGCAATCCGTGACGTGACCCGGGGTGGTCTCGGCGCCGATAAGGCGATCGAGTGCAGTGCCAACGCCACTGCCCGCACCCAGGCAATCCGTGCGACGCGAACATGGGGTATCACTTGCCTCACCGGTTATGGCGGCGAAGTGCAGTTCCTGAGCAGTGACCTGATCCTCAGGAACCGCTCGGTGGTCGGCGCTCTGACGTTCTCCAAGAACCTCCAGTCCGCCTGCGCCGATTTCGTGATGGAACGCGGCGTCGACGTCGACGCGCTGTTCACCCACGAGTTCCGCCTCGATCAGGCCGAAGAGGCCTACCATCTGTTCGATCAGAAAAAAATCGGCAAGGGCGTGTTCCTGTTCGATTGACTGCCGATGACCCCAGACCCCCAGCCCGAGGTAACGAGATGACCGCCCCCCGCCAAACCATCGGTGAAAATACCAGGCGTTTCCTGGACCGCGAAAACCATGGCCTGCTGATCGACGGCGCAGTGATACCTGCCGCGAATGGGGCCGAGATCGACGTGTTCGACCCCTCGAGCGGCGAGCGGCTCGGTCGGATCGCGGCGGGCGAGGCAGTAGATGTCGACCTTGCCGTGAAGGCCGCGCGTATTGCCTTCGAGGGTGAGTGGTCGCGCTGGTCCCCCTATCAGCGTCAGGCCCTGCTGTTCAAAGCCTATGACCTGCTCGAGCGCCGCTTCGACGAGTTGGCCGAGATCGAGTCGCTCGATATGGGCGCACCGATCTCCAGAACGCGCGCGACCAAGGCAGGCGCGCAGCGCATGGTGCAATTCTTCGCCGCGATGGCACTGAACATTCGCGGAGAGACCTTGCAGAATGGTCTGCCTGGCGAGGTCACGACGATGACGCTACGCGCTCCGGTAGGGGTGATCGGCGGCATTACGCCTTGGAATGGTTCACTCACCGCGATTTGGTGGATTGCAGGGGCTGTGATGGCTACCGGCTGTACGGCTGTGCTCAAGCCCGCCGCCGAAGCCTCGCTGAGCGTATTGCACCTGATCGAGATGTTGCACGAGATCGGCTTGCCGAAAGGGGTGATCAACGTAGTGACAGGCCATGGTGCGAGTGCCGGCGACGCACTTGCCAGGCATGGAGACGTGGATCGCATCGCCTTCACCGGATCAACCGCCACGGGGCGGCGGATCATCGAAGCCTCGACTACAAACATCAAGCGGCTGCAACTCGAGCTCGGGGGTAAGTCGCCCGATATCGTTTGTGCTGACGCCGATCTCGATCGTGCCGTGCCCGGCGCAGCAATGGGCATCTTCAACAACTCCGGCCAGATCTGCTTCGCCGGGTCGCGCATCGTCGTGGCCCGGTCGATCGCTGAAGAATTCACCGCGCGGCTGGCCGAATATACTCGTGGACTGAGGCTCGGCCCGTCGCTTGATCCCGACACCCAGCTCGGCCCGCTAATCTCGCAGGCGCAACGTGACAGCGTGATGGCCTATGTCGAGGCCGGGCGCGCCGAGGGGGCCGAGCTTGTCTGCGGCGGCGAAGCCCTGTCGGGGCCGGGCTGGTTCGTGCGGCCCACGGTTTTCGGCGGGGTCGACATGGAGATGACCATCGCGCGAGAGGAGATCTTCGGGCCGGTGGTATCGGTCATTCCCTTCGATGACATTGATGAGGCGATCACGATCGGCAACCGTACCGAATACGGTTTGGCCGGCGCGGTCTGGAGCCGCGATGTCTCGACCGCGCTCAACGTAGTGGAGCAGATCCGCTCCGGCACGATGTGGGTGAACTGCTACGGGCTTATCGACCCGATCACTGGCTTCAATGGTACGAAGATGAGCGGCTACGGCGCCAAGGGCGGCCTCGCCCATCTCGATACCTACCTCTACACTAAGAGCGTCTACATCCAGCGCTAAGACTTGGCTCAAACGGCACATGCAGGGCGCCCCGGTTCTCCGGGGCGCCGTTTTCTTTGCCAGTCTCTGATCGCAGCGCCAAGCCGTATGCATGAATGTCATCATGACAATGAACGCCGCCCCGACCAGGAAGGGTCGGGGCGGCGCCAGGGGAGGATCGCAAGGCAGGAGGACTCAGCCGTCCATCGTGTTGGGCAGCCAGAGTACAAGCTCGGGAAAGGCAATGAGAAGCGCCACCGCGATCAAGTGGGCGATCACGTGGGGAATAGAGCCCTCGAAGATCTGTCCCACCGGAATATTGGTATATTTCGCGATCACGAAGGCGTTCATGCCCAACGGCGGCGTCACCATGCCGACCTCGCCCATTACGATTGTTACCACCGCGAACCAGATCGGGTCGTAACCGAGTTGCAGGATCAGCGGGTAGACCACCGGCACTGTCAGGATCAGCATCGCGATGATGTCCATGAAGCAGCCCAGGATCAGGTAGATGAACACCAGCATGATGATGATGCCGATATGTGGGATGCCCGAGTTCACCAGCGTATCGATGATCGTCTGCGTCACTTGTGACAGCGTTAGAAAGTAGCCGAACACCAGCGCACCGATGATGATGAAACCGATCATGCAGGTGGCCTGCGCCGTAGTCACACCGGCACGGATCAGCTCCTTGGCTGGGGTGCGTCGCAGCACGGCGAGAAATAGCGCGCCGACTGCGCCGAAGGCCGATGCCTCTGTGGGGGTGGCAATGCCGGTGTAGATCACCCCGGTCACCATCAGGAACAGGAAGATGAACGACCAGGCGGATTTGGTGGCGACGATCTTTTCACGCAGCGTATAGCGTTCCCCGGCGGGCGCATGCTCGGGGTTGCGCCAGACGAGGAAGGCCACCGTGGCGAGGATCGTCAAGCTGACAAGGATCCCCGGGATCACGCCTGCGATCAGCATCCGGCCAACGCTCAGTTCCGCCAGCAGCGCGTAGATGATCATCGCAACGCTGGGCGGGATCAGCATCGAGAGCGTGCCCGAGATCGCTGCTACGCCAGTGGCGAGCTTGGGGCTGTAGCCTTGCTTGAGCATGCCGGGAATCGACGTGGCCGACAGCGTGGCCGCCGCAGCGGTGCTTGAGCCGGAAATCGCGCCGAAAGCAGCGCCGGTCAGCGCCGTGGCATGTGCGAGCCCACCTGGCGTGCGGCCCATCCAGACCCTCGCAATGTTGAACATGTCGTCGCTAACGCGGCTCGAAATGATGAAATTTGCCATCAGGATGAACATTGGCACGGTGGCAAATTCGTAGCCCTGAATCGAGGAACCGGCGGTGGTACCCAGGATGCCTACCAGAAGCTGCGAGCCGCCGACCAGCCACAGGCCGAGCGCTCCCGACATCAGCAAGGCCAGAGCCACAGGGGCGCCGATGACCAGCAAGGCGAAGAGGGCAAAAATGCCAAGAAGGGCGTCCATCAGACCATTTCCTCTTCTGGGTTATCGATCGGTAGGCTCATGCGGATGGCCAGCCGCGGCCGGTTGGTGAGCGCCGAGAGCGTATTGAAGATGCCCATGTGCAGAATGCGCAATTCGAGCACAGCGAGGCTGAAGGCAACGATTGCCTTAGAGAGCCACAGAGGCATCGGGTAAAGACCGATCAGCACCTCGCCCTGTACGTAGGACTCAAGAGTGAGGTGGATCATCTCGATCGCCATGATGCCGACCACCGGCGCCGCGCCGAGATAGGCCAGCCCCGAGAGTAGCCGCTGCAACCGCTTGGGCATCATGTCGGCGAAAACTTCGACATGGATATGGCCGTTATGGCGCAGCGTGTAGGAGAGCACCAGCAGGAAGCCTGCCGAGATAAGGTAGAGTACGACCACATCGACCACGAAAGTCAGCGGGCTGTTGGCGACGTAGCGCAGCACGCCGTCGATGAAGATCAGCACCATGATGCCGAACAGCGCCAGCACGGCGAGAGCAAGCGTGCCCTTCTCGACTGCTGAAAGCGCGCGGTCGACCAAGTCGGAAGCTCGAGCGAGCACCGATGGCGGCGAGGGGTCGGTCTGCGGTGTTGGCATGAACGGTCCCTTGGGGTTCGCGTGAAAGGGGCCTGGCGGTGTGCCTGTCATGGCAAGCCGCCAGGCAAGCCGGGTCAATCAGCGAGCGCCGCGCGGAACGCTTCGATAACTTCGGTCGCGGGCTTGCCGCGGCCGTCGAGCTGAGCCGCCCATTCCTCGGTCACCGAGGCGGTCTTCTCGTTCAGTTCGGCAACCTGCTCATCGGTCCAGACGTGAAGATCGAGCCCTGCCTCGCGCATCTCCTCGATATGATCGGACTCGACTTGGTCCACGTAGGAGCACCAATGCATTGAAGCGTCGCGGCCTGCCTCGATTAAAGCATTCTGCTCGTCCTCGCTCATGCTGTTGAAGCGGCGTTCGGACATGATCAGGAGGTCGCCCGGGGTGCCGAAACTGTAGCCAGTGGTGCCGTGCTCGGCCACGGTCTGAAGGTCATAGCTTGCGACCGAAAGAAAGGAGAACAGCACCGAGTCGATGGTGCCGCGCTGTAGGGCTTGGAACACTTCTGGGGCCGACATCTTCACTGGCACGCCACCCAGTGCGACGACGGTATGCTCCATCATGCCACCGGCGTTTCGCATCTTCAGCCCCTGCAAGTCGGACACCTGCTCGATGTCCCGGCGGGACACGGCCGGGCCGTAAGGTGGGTAGGGCATGTAGGCCAGAACCCGGATACCATTGGGCTTGAGCTCGTTTTCGTAGATGAGCCCGCCCTCGGCGCCGAGTTCGAACATTGCCTCGGTCACAGCGCAGGTCGAGGAGGCGAGGCCCGGCAGTTCGAGCACACCGATCAAGGGCAGCTTGTCGCTGCTAACATAGCCGGTGGCTACGGTGCCGATGTCCACGGCGCCGGCCTTGACAAGATCATACATTTGCAGTGCTTTTCCGGCCTGCTCGCCGGGAAAGATATCAACCTTGACATTACCGCCGGAAAGCTCGCCGATCCGATCAGCAAGCACCTGCGAGCCCTCCGCCACGCCGGGCGCGGTTGCGGCGAGATGCGAGCCAAGGCGCAGCGTCGTCTCCTGCGCGGTCGCGGTCGTAGCAAGAAGCGCAGCGAGCGTCCCCGCGGCAAGCAGTTTCGTCTTGGTATGCATCGTAGGTCCTCCCTTGAGCGAAGCGTCGCGGGCTTCCCCTCCTCGGGACGAGCCATTCGCGCAACGATGCATCGTGTGTGGCAAACGGTGTTTTCCAAAGCAACGCGGACGAAGCCAAACTCCGATCCCTGCTATAACATAAGCGTATATCATGAAGGCGATATGCCAGCAGAATAGCGGCTGCCTGAGCGCAATATAACTCGGGTCTATATCGTCTAACCGGTGAGGGCATGATGCCTGGCCGCGCAATCAATCTGGTAGCAATCCGGCTTACGGTGGGCCCGGCCAAGAAAGCACCGACGGCCAAGCCCAAGTGCGTCAATGTCTCAATACTGCTTGAGTGGGGCTGTCAAAAAGGTCTTCGTGGCAGTGTTCTGGATTGCGTCGTACCTGCGGCCCAGCGGCGCTGGTACAAGGTGCATCGTCAGAAAGATTGATGTGCTGCGGGTCGACATTTCTAACGGGGCGGCCCCAGGAGCCATGAAGCTGTCCCTGGTCGATAACCTATGAGGACGAAGATGGACTGCGGAAGAGTCTACCATTATGGAAAGCGTCCGGCGTCGCCGCGACTGCCGAGTCACCCGCTGGCCGAGTAGACGCATGCCGAGTGCCGCAGACTTGTGATCTGTCCACAGAGCAGTCTGGCATCGCGGCGGTCGCGGTCGATGCCCAAGGTCGCGTTTGGGAAGGCTAACTTGGCGTTGATGGCCTCGATCGCTTTTGTGCTTCAAGCTCGTTCTTGAGATGCTGGCCGCCGACACCGATCCTTTCACCGTGCTGCCGGTACATGCAGTTCGGCCGGAACTATCGGTCGTCGCCCTTGTTCGGCTGCGCATGGACGCTCTCGTCCTTTGCTGCAAGATCAATGCATTCTTCCGGCAAGGTCTCGAGTCCAACTCTCTCAGATTTGTCTTCGGGGATGTCGGATAAGGGCAGAGTGATAAGAACCGAATGGCTCACATTCCATACGTCTGAAGACTGATCGCATGACGCGCTTTGGCCCGGCACCGTGGGAGGACGGCGCCGGGCCCCGGCTGCGCTCAGCCGAAAGGATTGCTGAGCGTGCCGATCCCCGAGATGGTTACGTCGACCCTGTCGCCCGCCTTGAGGAATTTCGGAGGGGTGAAGCCGATGCCCACGCCTGCAGGTGTGCCAGTGGCGATGACGTCTCCCGCCTTCAGCGTGAGCCCGGCGGAAATCGCCGCAATCAGGGCGGGGATCTTGAAGATCAGATCGGCGGTATTGGCCTTCTGTCGCAGTTCGCCATTGACATGGCATTCGATGTCGATGTTCCCGGCGTCGAGTTCATCCGCCGTGACCATCCAAGGTCCCATCGGGCAGAAGGTGTCCAGACCCTTACCCGCCAGCCACTGCTTGTGGTTCTTCTGCCGGTCTCGCGCGGTGACGTCGTTGACGATGGTATAGCCCCAGACATGCTCCATTCCGCGGGCTTCGGGGATGTTGCGGCCGGGCTTGCCGATGATCACCGCCAATTCGGCCTCGTAGTCGACCGCCTGCGTTGCCTCGGGATGCATTTCGACGGTGTCGCCATGCGCGATGACGGTGCTGGGGGGCTTGCTGAAAATCGCCGGATACTCGTCGATTTCCTTGCCCTTTACGGCACCCGCCTCGAAGCCGCTGTTCGAAAATTCCCGCGCATGGGCGTGATAGTTCTTGCCCACGCAAAAGATGTTGCGATCCGGCACGACTGGCGCAAGCAGCCGTACCTTGTCGAGCGCCACCGTTTCGCCCCCCGGGGTCGCGAGGCCAAGTCCCGAGGCGGTCAACCGGATCAGGTCAACGACGTCGTCAAAATCCTGGTCGAAGGGATGGATACGCCCGGCCTCGGCATCCACCACGCCAACGCCGATACGTCCGTCCTTTTCAAATCGCGCGATCTTCATGGTCGTTCTCTTCCCTTCACAAGATTTCCCCGATGAGGCTTTGCGCCATAAGCGCGTGCGAAGGGCTTAGCCGGGATGATACCAAGTAGCCTATCCCTGGCGAGAAACGGATATAACTCCGCGTTATCTCATGGATGCTTCGCGCGACCCCGCCGATAGGTGCTGGCGCTACTGCCGGTGGCGGCACGAAAGCTTCGAGCGAAATAGCCGGCATCCAGAAAACCCGAGCGGAGAGCGACTTCTCCGATCGGATGGCGGGTGAACTCGAGCAGTCTCCGGGCCTCGGCGATCCGGCGCATCCGAAGAAGCATGTTAGGCGTGGTGCCGAGGTGGCGATTGCAGAGCCGTGTCAGATGCGGAGTGGAAAGGCCGAGACCCTGCGCGTAGTCCTGCACGCCCATCGGTGAAGCGAAGTGCTGCTCGATCAATGCGCAGAAGGCGCGGACATGCCGCTCCGCCCGCGTTGGCTCGTCCGTCAATCTCCGGGCGTCATGCGGCTCCGGCAGAGGGCCGCCCTCGGCTGCAAGATAGGCCAGCATCAATCGCAGCAATCCCAGAAGGACTTGCTCGCGGCCCATGCCGTAAGCGCTCGTCGCGCGTCGCAATTGATCCATCAGGACATTTATGGCGTCACAGGCCGGTCCGTCCTGCAATGCCATGGGATGCGCCGGGACCGCACCGACACCCGGTTGGCCGGCATCAAAGCTGACGACATCGCCGGCAACTTCCGCCGTGAAGCCGAAGCCGTGGATCACCCCCGGAGGGGCCAGAAGGACCACCGGAGCCTGGTTCTGAAAGTCCAGTTCCCCTAAGCGAATATCGGCATTCGGGCTGCGGATCGCGAAGATCTGAGCCAGCCGTTCATGGCGGTGCGGGCGGATGCGCCAGCCGTGCCGACTGCTGCGATCCCGCAATGGTTCATGATGCAAAGGGTCTATCCGGCGCCCGGAAAGAAACTCGCCGTAGAGGTCGTAGTTGGGAATCTCGACTTTCATCTCGAAGCGCTCGGTCTGATCGGTGGCGCAACGCGGCCCCGGCAATGATCGGATAATCCCATAAGTAAATTGTTCCGTCCATTTCCTTGGGCCGCCGATCGGGTCAGCCTTTCCGTGGAGGAGAGCCGGCCCGACATATCCGGCCCAAGGAGGAGACCGAACGATGAGACTGATCCTGATCGCCCTTGCGGCCAGCGCCGCACCCATGGCGCTTCTGGCGCAAGAGACGCCCGATGCGGCCCGCTGCGAAGGGCTGCGTGGCTTGGCGATCGCGCCGGAGAAGATCGGCCTGCCAAGCGGTGGTGCCGACGTGGCGACCGCCGTAATGCGCAGCGAGCCGGTGACCTATTGCGAGGTGAAGGGGGCTATCGATCCGGTCGATCCAGAGGCGCCGGATATCAACTTCCAGGTGAACCTCCCCTATGATTGGAACCGCAAGGGGCTACATTACGGCGGCGGTGGTTACAACGGTGCGCTGGTTACCGGGTTGGACCCGGTGAAATTCAACCCTGAGGATGCGGCGACACCGGTGGAGCGCGGCTACGCGACTTGGGGCAGCGATTCCGGTCATCAGTCGAGCGGTCTCGACGGCCGCTTCCTGCTCAACGACGAAGCCCTCCGAAATTACGGCGGCGAACAGCTGAAGAAGACATACGACGTGGCGATGACGGTGATCGCCGCCTTTTACGAGGGCGCCGCGCCGGAGCAGGTCTATTTCCAGGGCAGTTCGCAGGGCGGCCACGAGGCGATGATCGCTGTCGAACGCTGGCCCAACGACTACGACGGCGCGATCGTCATTCATCCGGCCAATCCCTTCGTCGGGTTGCAGCTTTCGGGCATTCGGGCGGCCCAAGCCTTCTATCAACCAGGTGCCTACCTCTCACCCGCCGACGTGGAACGCCTCAATGCCGCGGTAATGGAGAGATGCGATGCGCTGGACGGCGCGGAAGACGGGCTCGTCTCGAACATCGCCGGCTGCCAATCGGTCTTCGACATCGAAACTCTGCGCTGCGAGAATGGCGCACCGGTGGAGGGCCAGTGCTTCGGCGACGCCCAGATCGCGGCGCTCGAGGTGCTGGCCAGCCGCACCGAGACACCGCCCCTGCAGGGTGGTGCGGAAGGCTTCTCCGAATGGCCCATTTATCTCGGCGCCGATCTCTACGGGCTCTGGGGCATGGGCAGCTCGCCCGAGCCATCCAATCCGCCGACGCCGGTCGAAAATTTTGGTCTCGCTGTGCTGGCCGATCCGCTGATCCGCTATGCGATTCTTCAGGACGAAGAGGCAGAGACGTTGAGCTTCGATCCAACGCAGCATGCGGCCCGGATCACCGAGGTTTCAGAGAAACTCGATGCTGTCTCGGCCGATCTCAGCCCCTTCGTAGAGCAGGGTGGTAAGATCCTCTTGATGCACGGCATCACCGATTTTGCCATTCCCTACGGCAACACGGTCGACTGGTATGAGCGTGTGGTCGCCGAGCATGGGGAAGAGGAGGTTCGGGACTTAATGCGGTTCTGGCTGGTACCGGGCTTCGGCCATGGCTCCGGCGCATTCCAGATGCGTTGGAATTCCCTTGAAGCACTCGAAGCATGGGTCGAGGAGGGTACCCCGCCCGAGGGGTTGATTTCCACCGATGCCGCCACCGAGACGGCGGGCCGCAGTCGGCCGATGTGCGAATACCCCGCCTTTGCCCGAATGCGCGACGGGGCCGACGATCCCGATAGCGCCGACAGCTTCGACTGCGTCGTCGAGTGACGCATGCAGGGGAGGGCAGGAGTCCTCCCCTGCTTTCCCTTACCTTCCACGATATCTGAGCGCGTCGAGCACGGTGCGGAAGGCCGGCAATGTGCGGCGGCGGTCGGGGTAGTAGATGTGGTAGCCCTCGAAGGCCGGGGTCCAGTCGTCGAGCACCTGCACGAGACTGCCCGCGTCGAGATGCGGGCGGGCGAGATCCTCGGGGACGAAGGCCAGTCCGTGGCCGTTCAGCGCCGCGTCGATCATCGGCCGCGAGGAGTTGAACGCCAGCGGCCCCTCGACTCGCACGCGCAGCGCCCGGCCATCCTTTTCGAACTCCCAAGGGTAGGTGCCGCCCGTCGCCTGGTGGCGGTGGTTGATGCAGCGATGCCCGATCAGTTCCTCGGGGTTCTCGGGGGCGGGATGGGTCGCGAAATAGGCCGGTGAGGCCAACACCACCAGCCGCCAGTCCGGCCCGATCCGCATCGCCACCATGTCCTTCTCGACGCTCTCGCCCAGCCGGATGCCGGCGTCGAAACCCTCGCCGACGATGTCGCGGAAGCCGTTGTCGAGGAAGAACTCGACCCGGATGTCGGGGTGGCGGGCCAGCACCTCGCGCAGGCGCGGCCAGACCAGCCAGTCGAAGGCATGGTCCGACAGCGTCAGGCGCACCGTGCCGGCGGGGCTGTCGCGCAGCTCGCTCAGGGATTCGATCTCGGCCTCGATCTCGGCCATGCGCGGGCTGAGCGAGGCCACCAGCCGCGCGCCCGCCTCGGTCGGCGCGACCGAGCGGGTTGTGCGGTGCAAGAGCGGCAAGCCCATCCGCGTCTCCAGCCGCTTGATCCGGTGGCTCAGCGTCGATTGCGCGACGCCGATCCGGGCGGCGGCGCGGGTGAAGCTGCGCTCCTCGGCGACGGCGAGGAACCACAGCAGGTCGTTGAGATCGGGGCGGGGCATGGCGAAGATCTATCGCTCTGGTCGATCAATGCAAGCGAATTGCCGGGGCTAATCGGATGGCGCGGCCAATGCTACCTCCCTCGCATGCCACGAGGAGCCCGCCCATGACTGCCATACCCGACACCGGCCTGTCGCGAGCCGCCCCCGCCGCCTGGGGCGCGGTCGGCGCGATGACGCTCTGCGTCTCGGCGCTAATTGCCTCGGAGTTCCTGCCGGTCAGCCTGCTGACGCCGATCGCCGCCGATCTGGGGCTGAGCGAGGGGCAGGCGGGGCAGACGATCGCGATCTCGGGGTTGTTCGCGGTGCTGACCAGCCTGACAGTGGCGCGGGCCACGCGCGGCGTCGACCGGCGGCTGGTGCTGTCGGGCTTCGCGCTGCTGCTCGCGCTGTCGGGGCTGATCGTCACCTTCGCGCCAGAGGCGGTGACGCTGATGGCCGGGCGGGCGCTCCTCGGCGTCGCGGTCGGCGGCTTCTGGTCGATGTCGACCGCGATCGTGATGCGGCTTCTGCCCGAGGCGGATGTGCCGCGCGGTCTGGCGCTCCTGAACGCGGGCAACGCGGTGGCGGCGACGGTGGCCGCGCCGCTGGGCGCGTTTCTCGGCGATCTGGTTGGCTGGCGCGGCGCGTTCTTCGCGGTGGTGCCGCTGGCGCTCGCGGCGCTGGCCTGGCAGTGGCGCGCCCTGCCGTCGCTGCCGCCGCGCAGGCGCGCGGCGCAGCCCGGCCCGCTGCGGCTGCTGGCCCGGCCGCAGGTGCGGCTCGGCATGGCGGCGATCCTGATGCTGTTCGCTGGGCAGTTCGCGCTGTTCACCTATCTGCGCCCGTTCCTGCAACACGTCGCCGGCTGGTCGGTGCTGCAGCTGTCGCTGGGCTTTCTCGCGCTCGGCGCGGCCGGGATCGCCGGCACATGGTGGATCAGCCGTCTGCTGGACCGCCGACTGTTCTCGATCCTGATCGCGATCCCGCTGGTGATGGCCGGGCTGGCCGCGGCGCTGATCGCCTTCGCCGATGCGCCGGTCGCCGTGGCCGCGCTGCTCTTCGCCTGGGGCTTCTTCGGCACCGCTGCGCCGGTCGGCTGGGGCACGTGGCTGGCGCGGATGATGGGCGAAGATGCCGAGGCCGGCGGCGGGCTGCAGGTCGCGGTCATCCAGGCCGCGATCACGCTGGGCGCGGCCCTGGGCGGGCTCGTCTTCGACGGCATCGGCTGGTGGGGCGCCTTCGGTCTCGCTGGGCTGATGCTGCTGGGATCTTCGGGCCTGGCGGTTCTCGCCTGGCGTCACATGGAACTCACGACATGAACCGCATGACACGCCGTGCCGCGTTGGGCGCGATTCCTGCCGGGCTGGCGCTGCCGCGCGTTGGGCTGGCCATATCGGGGGAGGATGCGATGCGCCTTCGTTGCCGCTTTGCCGATCAGGATTTCACTTATGTGCTCGATAACCACGCCACTACGCGCGATCTCGTGTCGATGCTGCCGCTCGAGTTGGTGATCGAGGATTTCTCGACCAACGAGAAGATCGCGCATCTGCCGCGTCGGCTCGACGAGGGCGGGCATGTGGCGTTCGACGACGAGGCGCCCGGCGACCTGTGCTATTTCCTGGGCTGGGGCAACCTCGCCTTCTTCCATGACGATTACCGATACCGCGGCGACCTGATCCGGCTGGGCCGGATCGAGGGTGGCCTCGCGCCCCTGCTGGTGCGCGGCACCCATCCGCTGCGGCTTACCCTCCAGAGCTGACACAAGGAGTTTTCCCATGCACGCAACCGTCATGCACGGCCCCGGCGACGTCCGCTTCGAGCGCATCGAGGACCCGAAGATCCTGAAACCCACCGACGCCATCATCCAGCTCTCGGCCACCTGCATCTGCGGCTCGGACCTCTGGCCCTATCGCAGCGAGGGGCCGTTCGAGCAGCCGATGCATATGGGCCACGAATATTGCGGCGTGGTGGTCGAGGTCGGATCGGAGGTCCGCAACGTCCGGCCCGGCCAGTTCGTCGTCGGCTCCTTTGTGCTTTCCGACAATACCTGTCCGCATTGCAGCTTCGGCTATCCCTCTTCCTGCGAGCAGCGTGAGTTCATGACCGGCGCGCAGGCGCCCTATGCTCGCGTGCCGCTGGCCGACGGCACGCTGGTCGCGACCGAAGAGATGCCGACAAGCGAGCAGATTCCGCACATGCTGGCGGTGTCGGACGTGCTCGGCACCGGCTGGTACGCCGCCGAGGCCGCGGGCGTGCGCGAGGGCTCGACCGCGGTGGTCGTCGGCGACGGCGCTGTCGGGCTGATGGGGGTGCTGTCGGCGAAGCTGATGGGCGCCGAGCGGATCATCGCCATGAGCCGTCACGAAAGCCGCCAGAAGCTGGCGCGCGATTACGGCGCCACCCACATCGTCGCCGCGCGCGGCGAGGAGGGGATCGGCGAGGTGATGGAGATCACCGACGGCATCGGCGCCGACGCGGTGCTGGAATGCGTCGGCCTCCAGCAGTCGATGGACCAGGCGATGGGCGTCTGCCGCCCCGGTGGCGCGGTGGGCTTCGTCGGCGTCCCGCACGAGGTCAACTTCACCGGCGAGGGGCTGTTCTTCGCCCAGAAGCGGCTGTTCGGCGGCCCGGCCCCGGTGCGCCGCTACCTGCCCGACCTGATGGGCCGGGTGCTCAGGGGCGAGATCGCGCCGGGCCGGGTCTTCGACCAGACCCTGCCGCTGGAACGGGTGGCCGAGGGCTATGCCGCGATGGATGAACGCCGCGCCATCAAGACCATGCTCACCGTCTGATCAAGGATCGCGACGGGCGCATCCCGGCCCGGTGCGCCGGGCCAATTCCTCCCTCCCCAACAAGATGGAATCCGACCAATGTCACGCAACGACCATATCCTCGATACCACCCGCCGCGACCTGCTGGTGGCTGCCGGCAGCGGCCTCGCCGCGCTCGGCGCCGCCTCGCTCATTGCGGGGCCTGCAACTGCGCAGGAAACCGGCTGGGACAAGACCTTCCCGCAAAGCGATGCCGTCACGCATCGGAAGGTGTCCTTCACCAACCGCTACGGCGTGCCACTCGCGGGTGATCTCTACATGCCTGCGGAGCGCGACGGCACACCGCTGCCCGCCATCGCCGTCGCAGGCCCCTTCGGCGCGGTCAAGGAGCAGTCGGCCGGGCTCTATGCCCAGACCATGGCCGAGCGCGGCTTCATCACCCTGGCCTTCGATCCGTCCTTCGTCGGCGAGAGCGGCGGCGCGGTGCGCGACGTGGCCTCGCCCGACATCAACACCGAGGATTTCATGGCCGCGGTGGATTATCTCGGGCTGCACGAGGCGGTCGACCGTGAGCGGATCGGCATCATCGGGATCTGCGGCTTCGGCGGCATGGCACTGAATGCGGTGGCCGCCGACAAGCGCGTGAGGGCGGTCGCGACGACCAGCATGTACGACATGTCGCGCGTCATGGCGAAGGGCTATTACGACAGCCTGAGCGACGAGGACCGGGCCGCCACCCTCGAACGGCTGAGCCGACAGCGTTGGGACGATGCGGAGAGCGGCGCTCCGGCGATGGCAGGCGGTCTGCCCGACAGCCTCGACGGCATCGATAACCCGGTGATCCAGATGTATCACGCCTATTACAAGACGGATCGCGGCTACCATCCCCGCTCGGTGAACTCGAATGGCGGCTGGACGGTGACCAACCCGCTGTCCTTCATGAACATGCCGCTCATGAGCTATGTTGACGAGATCGCGCCGCGGCCGATGCTGCTGATCGCAGGCTCCGAGGCGCATTCGCGCTATTTCAGCGAGGATGCCCATGCCGCCGCCGCCGAGCCCAAGGAACTGCTGATCATCGACGGCGCCGATCATGTCGATCTCTATGACCAGATCGACATCATCCCATTCGACCGGCTGCAGGCATTCTTCGGCCAGCATCTGGTGTAGAAGTCGGCAAAGAGGGGCGGGCTTCGCGGCGCGCCCCTTTCGTCAGGCAAGGTGTCCGACCTCGGCATCGAGGATGCTGGCCGCTGTTCTCGGCTGCGCGGTCATGGCGAAGTAGCCCACGACCTTCGGCATGCAGGGATCCTGGAAATGGTTGCGCCTGAGCTCGCGGAAGATGGTCGAGCGGTGACGCTGCAATACCCGCGCCATCTCGTTCACGGACACCCTGGCATGGCGCCAGCGTTCGATCCTGCGCCGTTCCTCGAGCGT
>NZ_JACIBX010000011.1 GCF_014195545.1 Limimaricola variabilis
CGGTAGCTCGTCAGGCTCATAACCTGAAGGTCGCAGGTTCAAATCCTGCTCCCGCAACCAGTTCAAACGCCCCCCGGCTCAAGCCGCGGGGCGTTCGTCGTCGGGAGCAGGCCAAAAGGCGGGGCGGGGCGGCCAGCTCCCATGCCGAGCTCTTGCTGTAAATGCCCGCAGCCGAACCCTTGATGACGCCCGGCTCCATTGAACCTCCCGAGCCGCCATCGAAGGCGATGATGTAATGCTCTGCCCTGACTTGGCCAGTGTAGTGTGGAGTAACGTCGACCATACCGGTTGTTCACATCCGCCGAAGGAGCGGGCCTGGAACCGAGGCCTCCGGATCTGGACGCCTATCGCCGTCACGTTTCGCTCAATGCCGCCGAACCTGCGAGCAAGCATGGCAGTAGCGTGTCGATGGTTTGAAAGGTCCAGCGATTCGCTGGTGCAGCCCTCCCATCAACCTGAACAATTTGCAGATGTATTGTGGTATTGTTTCTGCTGCTGGAGCGGCAAAACCTTCTGCCGAAGTTACGCTGCGTTGGCATCACATCCTTGCCATAATAGTGTCTCGCTTTCGAAACTTCGGCATAGGCCGTGGCGCATTGGGAGGGGGGCGGGTTTCCGAACTGGAATTATTCCCCCTAGCATCCTCCAATCTTTTCCCATTCAGCGCCAATACGGCGTGAGCGCTCTGGCGCTTGGAGGAGGCGCTTTACCTGCGGGGCGGAAAATTGCCCTGAAAACGGCGATTTGGTGGCGGGGATCGGCCCGTTTCGCGACGGCCGGTTTTGACGATTGCAGCCCATGTTTTAATTTCGGGCAAGGCGGCGCTCCGAATTGTCGGAGACGACCGCCGCAGCCTGCGTCCCGAGCGCAGCAGTGGCGAAGGGCCGGAAATGACGATGACGATGAGCGAGACCGGACGGACCGAAGGCAGGGCGCTGGCAAAGGACATATTGATGGCCGGCCGCTCCGGCGACCGAGCCGGTCGCACCGCGCGGCTGGTCACGGCGTCGCCGCTGGAAGGGTTCTACCGGCACCGGGCCAAGCGCTGGGTCGATCTCGCGCTCACGCTGCTGGCCATCCTGCCGGTCAGCCTGCTGATCGGTGTCATCGCTGCGCTGGTCGTACTGGAGGGCGGGCGGCCCTTCTACCTGCAGCCGCGGGTCGGACGCGATGGCCGGGTGTTCCGGATGATCAAGATCCGGACCATGGTCCGCGACGCCGAGGCCGCGCTGGAGCGGCACTTGGAGACCGATCCTGACGCCCGCCAGGAGTGGGATCACCACCAGAAACTGCGCCACGATCCCCGCGTGACCCGGCTCGGCCGGTTCCTGCGGCGCAGCTCCCTCGACGAGCTGCCGCAATTCTTCAACGTATTGCGCGGCGACATGACCCTCGTGGGTCCGCGCCCCTTCATGCCGGGCCAGCAGCACTTCTATCCCGGCACCGAGTATTACCGGATGCGTCCGGGTATCACGGGCTTCTGGCAGACCTCGGTCCGCAACGAGGCGAGCTTCGTGCAACGGGCGACCTATGACCGCAGCTATTACCAGGCGCTCTCGCTGCCGACGGATCTGCGGGTCCTGCTGCGCACTGCCCGGGTGGTCTGGCGCGGCAGCGGGCAGTGATACTCGCGGCGCGCAACGACACTCTTGGGTTCGTGCCCGGCTGAGGCCATCTTGGCGTCATCGCCATGCCGCCTCGAGATGAGAGCGGCTGAGGCCCACAGGCTGGACGGACCGCTGCATGCCCAATGCCATCGCCTCGATCGCCCTGATGGGCTGGCCGCTGGTCACGCTGGCGCTGTTCCTGCGTCTGCGGCCCGGCATGGCCTTGGTGGCGAGTTTGTTGGCCGGCTACCTCCTGTTGCCACCGCTGCCGGCGGAGTTCGATCCGCCGATGCTGCCGTCGCTCAACAAGGAGACGATCCCCAGCCTGTCGGTGCTGGTCATCGCATTGGCACTACGCCGGGTCGGCCCGCGCGAGCTGCTGCCGCGCCATCCGCTGATGCTGGGGGCGCTGGCGGTGTTCCTGATCTCACCGGTCATGACGGTGATGACCAACACCGACCCGCTCCGCTTCGGCATCATGGAGCTTCCGGCGCTGCGGCTCGTCGAGGTGCCAGGCATCGTCATCCGTCAAGCCCTTCTCGTGGGGCCATTCCTGCTGGCGCGGGCGCTGCTGCGACGGGAGGAAGATCACCGGATGCTCCTCTGGGCTCTGGTCACGGGCGGCTTGGCCTACACGCTGCCGATCCTGCTGGAGGTGCGGCTCAGCCCGCAGCTCAACACCTGGATCTACGGCTACTTCCAGCACAGTTTCAGCCAGATGATGCGGGGCGACGGGTTCCGGCCGATCGTGTTCCTCTATCACGGTCTTTGGGTGGCCTTCTTCGTGGCCATGGCGGTGCTGGCGGCGATCGGCCTCGCGCGCGAGGGGAAGGGCCCCCGGGCCGTCTGGAACTGGGGCGTGGCCGGACTGCTGGGGATCGTGCTGCTGCTGTGCAAGTCACTGGCGGCGATCATCTACACGGCGGTGCTGGCGCCCGTGCTGGCGCTGACGCCCCGGCGGATACAGCTCTTGGCGGCGGCGGGCATGGCCGCGCTGTCGCTCGGCTATCCGCTGCTCAAGGGGGCCGACCTGGTGCCGCAGGAGCAACTGCTCGAATGGGCCGGATCGGTCAGCGCCGACCGCGCGCAATCGCTCGGCTTCCGCTTCGACAACGAGGACGTGCTGCTGGAGCGGGCCTGGGAGCGGCCGGTGTTCGGCTGGGGGATCTGGGGACGCAACCTGCTTTATGACCGCGATTCAGGGCGGACGACGACGGTCACCGATGGCCGCTGGCTGATCGTGATCGGCGTGTTCGGTTGGGCAGGCTACCTCGCCGAGTTCGGGCTGCTGGCCTTCCCGGTGCTGGCACTTTGGTTCGGCAGCGGGCGCGCGCCGCCGGGGCCGGCCACGGTGACGCTGGCGGTGATCCTCGGCATGAACCTCGTCGATCTCCTGCCCAACGCGACGCTCACGCCGCTGACCTTTCTTGCGGCGGGGGCAGTGCTGGGGATGGTCGAGACGATGGCGGCGGTCGGTCGACGGCACCGACCTGTCCCCGAACCGATCCGGACCATCCTGTGATCCGGTCCAGCCTTCTGCCGGCGATGCTCGCCGCCCTCCTGCTGCTGGCCGCGCAGGCGGTGCCGGCACGGGCCGCGCCCCTTCTGGGCATGAACCTTGCCGGGATATCCGACTGGTCGACCGAACATCCCTTCATCGACTTGATGAAGACGGCGCGGCCCTGGATCGGGCATCTGCCCGGGCAGTGGGGCGGCATCGAGGCGGAGGAAATGGTCGCGCAGGGCCATGTCGATCGCGGCGGGACGCTGCTGTCGATCCCGGAAGGCGCGCACCATGCCGGAACGCTGATTCTCACCGACCAGCCCGAAGCGGCGACGTCCCTCGCCGGGCGATACGTGCTGCGCCATCAAGGTCGGGGCGAGATCGACGTGGCCGGGCGCGCCCGCAACGTCGCCCGCGCGCCGGGCGAGATTCGTTTCGACTACACCCCGGGGCCGGGCGCGGTCGAGATCGAGGTGACGCGGATCGATCCCGCCGATCCGTTGCGGGCGATCAGCGTGGTGCGGGAGGACCGCCTCTCCCATGCCGCGGCCGGAGCGCTGTTCAACCCCGACTGGCTCGCCCGGATCTCGGGGCTGCGGGTGCTGCGCTTCATGGACTGGATGGAGACCAACGGCTCCGATCTGCGGAGCTGGGCCGACCGGCCCCGACCGGATGATCAGGGCTGGACCCGGGGCGTGCCGGTTGAGGTGATCGCAAGGCTCGCCAATGAGGTCGGCGCCGACCCGTGGGTGACGCTGCCGCATATGGCCGATGACGACTATGTCCGGCGTTTCGCGACGACGATGCGCGAGGCGCTCGATCCACGCCTGAAGGTGCATGCGGAGTGGTCGAACGAGGTCTGGAATTTCGGTTTCGCTCAGGCGGGCTGGGCGCAGGAGCAGGCGCAGGCGCTCTGGGGTGATGCGGCCCCCGGCGACGCTTGGATGCAATATGCGGGCCACCGCGCGGCGCGGGTCGCCGATATCTGGCACGAGGTCTTTGTCGATGATCCCGACAGGTTGGTGCGGGTCTTCGCCACCCAGACCGGCTGGCCCGGGCTGGAAGCCTCCGCCCTCGCGGCGCCGCTTCGGATCGCCTCGGGCGCCCCTCCGCCTGCCGAGAGCTTCGACGCCTATGCCGTAACCGCCTATGTCGGCCACGACATCGGTGCCGATGACGGGCTGGCCGAGCTGCGTCGTCGCATGGCGAGCGGCACGGCGGTGGGCTGGGCACGCGAAAGACTCGCCGCGGATGTCGCGGAGCTGACCGACAGGTACTGGCCCCATCACGCCGAGGCAGCGGCGCGCTATGGTTTGCAGCTGCTGATGTATGAGGGCGGCCCCCATCTCGTCGCCGGGCCCGAGGCGCGCGACGACGCGGCGGTGACCGGCTTTCTGGCCGATCTGTCCTATACGCCGGAGATGGCCACGCTGATCGACGATCTGGTGGCAGGATGGCGCGCGGCCGGCGGCACGCTCGCGACCGCCTATCTCGATGTCGCCGCCCCCTCGCGTTGGGGCAGCTGGGGCAACCTGCGGCATCTGGACGATTCCACCGCGCGCTGGGACGCCTGGATGCGCGCCAACGCCCAAGGCCCGGACTGGGAGGAGCGCGTGCCCGGCACCTTCGCTGATGGCGTGACGCTCGTCGGTGGCATGACGGCCGAGCGGCTGGTCGGCACCCCCGAGGAGGACGTCCTGCTCGGCGGCGGTGGCGATGACGAGATCCATGCCGGGCCGGGCGACCGGGTCGATGGTGGGCCGGGGCGCGATATCGTCCTGCTTCCCGAGGCGTTGCGTGCGGCGCCGGTGACGTGGCAGGACGGGCGGCTGGCGATCGGGGCGGGGGCGGCGCTGCTGCTGCTGGCCGGGGTGGAGGAGATCGCATATGGAGAGGGACCGCCGATCGCCACGGAGACATTGCCATGACCGGCGCGCCGCTCGAGATTCTGATCCCTGCCAATAACGAGGCCGCACAGATCGACGCCTGCCTCGCCGCACTGGCCGAGAGCACGCCTGTGCCCGGACCGGTCGGGGTCACGGTGATCGCCAATGGCTGCCATGACGATACCGCCGCGCGGACCCGTGCCGCCACTGCGCAGATGGCGGCGCGGGGTTGGACCCTGCGGGTGATCGAGCTGCCCGTCGGCGGAAAGATCGCTGCGCTGAATGCCGGGGAGGCGGGCCTGCCCGACACCGCGATCCGCGCCTATCTCGACGCCGACGTCACCGTCTCGCCGCCGCTGATGGCGCTGATCCACGCGGCGCTCGACCGCGCCACGCCGCTCTATGCCAGCGGTCGGCCGCGGATCACCGGCCGGGGCAGGGTGGCGCGCGCCTATGCCCGGCTTTGGGCGCAGTTGCCTTTCATGGCCCATGGCGTGCCGGGCTGCGGCCTCTTCGCCGTCAGCCCGGCGGGCCGAAAGCGCTGGGGCGCCTTTCCCGAACTGATCTCGGATGACGGCTTCGCCCGCCTGAACTTCGCCCCCGAGGAGCGGGTCGCGGTGCCCGCCGATTACGACTGGCCGGTGGCCGAAGGCTTCGCCGCGCTGTGGCGGGTGCGGCGGCGGCAGGATGCCGGCATGGCCGAAATCGCCCGGCGCCACCCCGACATGATGACGCGCGAGGGCAAGCCGCCCTTGGGTGTGGCAGGCGCGGCACGGCTGGCACTGCGCGACCCCGTGGGCTTCGCGGTCTACGGCGCGGTCGCGCTCGGCGTGCGCCTTGCCCCCGAACCGCGCGGCTGGAGCCGCGGGCGTTGAGCGCGGCGCTGTTGGGACGGTTGCGCTCGGGAGGGATCGGCGCGCGGGCGCTGCGCTCGGCGGCGATCATGATCGCGGGGTTCGGCACGGGTCAGCTGCTGCGGCTCGCCTCGAACCTGATCCTGACCCGGCTGCTGTTCCCCGAGGCTTTCGGCGTGATGGCGATCGTCATGGTGTTCATGATGGGCCTCGCCATGTTCTCCGATGTCGGCATCTCCCCCGCCATCATGCAGAGCAAGCGCGGCGATGACCGCGATTTCCTCGATACCGCCTGGACGATCCAGGTTGGGCGCGGCGTTGCGCTCTGGGTCGCGGCGCTGCTGCTCGCCGCGCCGGTGGCGCATTGGTACGACGCGCCGATGCTGAACTGGTACCTGCCGGTCGCGGCGCTGGCGCTGATCGTCAACGGCTTCAACCCCACCAAGCTCGAGAGCGCCCACCGGCACCTGCGCGCCGGGCGGGTGACGCTGATCGAGCTGGCCACGCAGGCCACGCAGATCGTCTTCGGGCTGCTGCTGGCCTGGGCCTGGGGGTCGGTCTGGGCGCTGGTGGTCTCCGGGCTGATCGGCGCGCTGGCACAGCTGGTCTACCTGCACCTGTTCCTGCCGGGCCCCCGCAACCGCTTCCGGTTGGAGCCCGCCGCAGCGCGCGAGCTGGTCTCGTTCGGCAAGTGGATCTTTCTCTCCACCGTCGCCGGCTTCGCATTGGCCCAGAGCGACCGGGTGCTGATCGGCGGCTACCTGTCGCTGTCGGATTTCGGCGTCTACAACATCGGCCTGTTCCTCGCGAGCTTTCCGATGATGCTGGGCCAGATGGTGACGCGCCGGGTGCTGATCCCGGTCTACCGCGACAGCCCGCCCGCCGAGAGCGCCGCCAATTTCGCACGGCTGCGCCGCCTCAGGACGCTGGCGACCGCCGGGCTGCTGGCCGCGGTCGCGGTGCTGGCACTCGCGGGTGTCTGGCTGATCGAGGTGATGTATGACGACCGCTACGCGATGGCGGGGGGCGTGGTGGTGCTGGTATCTGTGATGCAGATCCCGGTGCTGATCGGCCTCACCTATGACCAGGCGGCCCTCGCCTCGGGGCGCTCCCGGCGCTTCTTCCTGCTGCAGGCCACGCGCGCGGCGCTGACCGTGGCCGGTCTGTGGCTCGGCCTGGCCTGGGGCGGGCTGCTGGGGGGGCTGCTGGGGCAGGGCCTGGCCTATCTCCTCGCCTACCCGGTGCTCGTCTGGGTGGCGCGCCGCGAACGGGCCTGGGATCCGCTCCACGACGCCTTTGCCGCGTTGGCAGGGGGGCTTATGGCATTGCTGGCGATCCCGGCGAACTGGCCCGCCATCATGACATTGGTTAGCATCTCCGCAGGCTGACACACGCCCCGGCAGAACCGGCGCGTGGTCGGAAAACTGCCGTATTCGGGCACGACACTGGCGGTATCCAACAACACGACGGAGAGCGGATCATGGCGGGGGCCGGCGATCTGGAATTGGGCGATATCGCGATCACCGGCATGGCCGTGGACCTGCCAGGCGCCGGCACGCTCGACGCGTTCTGGGAGATGCTGCGCGAGCGCCGCAGCGCGATCCGTCGCCTGACCCCCGAGGAGATGGCGCGGGCCGGTGCCGATACTGCCGGCCCCGACCACGTGCCTTACGGCGCGCCGCTCGACAGCTTCGACAAGTTCGACGCGAGCTTCTTCGGGCTGAGCCCGCGCGATGCCGCGATCATGGACCCGCAGCACCGCCGCTTCATCGAGACCGCCTGGGCCGCGCTCGAGAATGCCGGCCACGTGCCCGAGCATTTCGACGGGGCGATCGGCGTCTATGCCGGCTGCGGCCCGAACGAGTATTTCAACCACAACGTCATGGCCAACGCCGCGCTGGTCGAAAGCGCCGGCCCGTTCCTGTTGCGCCATACCGGCAACGACAAGGATTTCCTGGCGACCCGGCTGGCGCACATGCTCGACCTGACCGGCCCGGCCGTGTCAGTGCAGACCGCCTGCTCGACCTCTTTGGTGGCGGTGCACATGGCCGCGCAGGCGCTGTTGACCGGCGAATGCGACATGGCGCTGGCGGGGGGCGTCACGATCCTTTCGGGACAGGGGCGGGGCCATCGCTGGCGCGAGGGCGACATCCTGTCGCCCGACGGGCAATGCCGGGCCTTCGATCACCGTGCCGCCGGAACGGTCTTCGGCTCGGGCGCGGCGGCGGTGGTGCTGCGGCGGCTCGAGGATGCCCTCAACGACGGCGATCACGTATGGGCGGTGCTGAAGGGCAGCGCCATCAACAATGACGGCTCCCGCAAGGCCAGCTATCTCGCCCCTTCGGTCGAGGGGCAGGCGCGCGCGGTGGCAGCGGCGCTGCGGGTGGCCGGGGTCGGGGCGGAGAGCCTGGGCTTCGTGGAGTGCCACGGCACCGGCACGCCGCTCGGAGACCCGATCGAGGTCGCGGCGCTGACCCGAGCCTTCCGCGAAACGACCGACCGCGCCGGGTATTGCCGGATCGGCTCGGTCAAGACCGGGATCGGCCATACCGACACCGCCGCGGGCGCGGCCTCACTGGTCAAGGCGGCGCTGGCGCTGCATCACCGGACGATCCCCGGCATGCCCCATTTCGAGGCACCGAACCCGGCATTGGCACTCGAGGGGTCGCCCTTCGAGGTGGCGGCGGAGACGGCGCCTTGGCCACACGGCGCCGCGCCCCGCCGCGCCGGGGTCAATTCGCTCGGCGTCGGCGGGACCAACGCCCATGCGGTTCTGGAGGAAGCGCCTGCACGCGCCCCGGCCATAGAAAGCGACTGGCCGTTCCAGCTGATCCGGGTCTCGGGCCGCAGCCGCGCCGCGCTTCAGGCCACTGCAGCGCAGCTTGCGGCGCATCTGCGGGCTCATCCGGAGCAGCCCCTGGCCGATGTGGCCCATACGCTGGCCACCGGCCGCCGCGCCTTGCGCCATCGCCGGGTGCTGCTGGCTGACAGCCACGAGGAGGCGACAAGGCTTCTCGAGGCGGGCGGTGCGGTGCAGGAGGCGCAATCGGCGCCCGAGATCGTCTTCATGCTGCCCGGCGGCGGCGCGCAGCAGCCCGGCATGGGCCATGACCTCTACGAGACCGAACCGGTGTTCCGCGATTGGATGGACCGGGGCTTCGCCGCCATGGGTGCGGCAGGGGCCGAGCTTCGGGAACTGTGGGCCGCGGCACCCGGCGAGGAAGCCGAGGCCGCGGCGGCCGCGCTGCGCAGGCCGTCGCGGCAACTGCCGCTGCTGATGATCGTCTCGCATGCGCTGGCTCAGCTCTGGATCGGCTGGGGCGTGCGGCCCGATCGGCTGATCGGTCATTCGATGGGCGAGAACCTGGCGGCGGTGCTGGCCGGGGTGATGTCCTTCGAGGAGGGGCTCGGGTTGGTGCGGCTGCGCGGCGCGCTGTTCGAGGAAACCGCGCCGGGCGCGATGCTCTCGGTGCCGCTCACACCCTCGGATCTGCGCGCCGAGCTCGGCCCCGATCTCGACATCGCGGCGATTAACGCGCCGGAACTTTGCGTGGCCTCCGGCCCGGTGGCAGCGATCGAGGCTCTGGCGGAGCGGCTCGCCACGCGTGGCATCGAAACGCGCCGGGTGCCGATCGAGGTGGCCGCCCATAGTCGGCTGCTCGACCCGATCCTGCCGCGCTTCGAGGCGCATCTGCGCGACATGACTCTGTCGCCGCCGGGGATACCGATCGTCTCGAACCGCAGCGGCGTTCCTCTCACCGATGCCGAGGCAACCGATCCGGCCTATTGGGTCGGACATCTGCGCCACATGGTGGATTTCGACGCCGGTCTCCACGGGATGGGCGACGGGCCCCGGATCTGCATCGAGATGGGATCCGGGGGCATCCTCGGCGCCTTGGCTGCGCTGCAGCCCGGGATCGGTGCGGGCCGGGTGCTGCCGGGGCTGCGCCCGGCGCAGGAGCCCGGCTCCGAAGATCGCTGGATGATCCTTGCGCTGGGGCGGCTCTGGGCGATGGGCGGTCGGTTCGACGAGGCGCAGCTCGCGGGTGAGGGGCGCCGCCGCCTGCCGCTGCCCGGCTATGCCTTGGAGCGGGAGCGCCACTGGGTCGAACCCGATGCCGCGCCCGGCCGTATCGCTGCCCCGGCCAAGGCGGAGCCCGTACGCGAGGATGACATCGCGCGCTGGGCCTGGCAGCCCGGCTGGCGGCGGCGCTACCCCGATGGGGATTTCGAGGCGGGCGGTGACCTAGCGGCGCTGCCGCCCGAGACCTGGCTGGTGCTGTGCGACGAGACCGGGCTGGGCGACGCGCTGGTCGCACGGCTGCGCGCGGGTGGGCACCGCGTTGCCACCGTAGTGGCGGGGCCAAACGAGCTGCGGCGCGGTCCCGAGGACTGGCAGGTGCCGGTCGGGGCCGGTGAGGCGCCATTCGCCCGGCTGGTTGCAGCGCTGGAGCGCGAGGGAATGCTGCCCGACCGGGTGCTGCATCTGTGGACGGTGACCGGCTCCGGCACCCCCGGCCTTGCCGCCTTGCATGTGCAGGCGATGCAGGAGCGCGGCTACTGGAGCCTGCTGCACCTCGCTCGGGCTTGGCACGCGGCGCAGGGCGACCGGCCGCTGCGCCTCGTCACCGTCAGCAGCGATGCCCAGGCGGTGACGCCGCAGGAGCGGCCGGACCCGGCCAAGGCGACGCTGGCCGGGCCCGCGATGGTGATCGGCCGCGAATTGCCGGGGATCGGGCTGTCCTGGCTCGACATCTCCGCACCGAGCCGCGCCACCCGCGCGGCGCTGGCCGAGGCGGTTCTGGAAGAGGCCTTCGCCGCGCCCGAACCGGCGCCGGTGAGCTGGCGCAACGGGGTGCGGCGGCGGCGCGAGCCGCTCCGCGCGACATTGCCGGAAACGCCCGATCTGCCGCTGCGACCCGGCGGCGCGGTGCTGATCACCGGCGGGCTGGGCGGCATCGGTCTGACCTTGGCCGAAACCCTGGCGCGCAACTGGCAGGCGGGGATCGCAATGGTGTCACGCCGAACCCTGCCGCCGCGCGCCGACTGGCCGGGTCTGGCGGCGGGCGGTGCCCGGCAGGCGGAACTGTTGCGTGCGCTGCTCCGGCTCGAGGCCATGGGCGCGCGGATCGAGGTGCTGCGCGCCGACGTCACCGACCCCGAGGAAATGCGCGAGGCGGTTGCCGAGGCCGAGGCCCGGCTCGGGCCGCTCAGCGGCGTGATCCACGCCGCCGGGCGGCTCGACGACGCGCCGGTGCTGGGCCGTTCGCCGGAGGCGAGCGAGGCGGTGATCGGGCCCAAGCTACAGGGGCTGATGGTACTCGATACGCTGTTCCCGGACGGCCGGCTCGACTGGATGGCGCTCTGTGCCTCCAGTTCCGGCTGGACCCTCCCGGCGGGGCAGGCCGACTATGTCGCCGCCAACGCCGCGCTCGATGCCTGGGCCCAGCGCCGCGCGGGCGGCGCGACGCGGGTGGTGGCGATCGATTGGGGCGCCTGGGCCGACACCGGCATGGCCGCCGCATCGCAAAGGGCGGCGGAGCCGGTCGATGAGGGCGAGACTCTGGTGCTGCCGATGCTGGATCGGCGCAGGGACAAGGCAAATGGCGAGACGGTCCTGACCGCCCGCTGGAGCCCCGCTTCGCGGTGGTTCCTCGACCAGCACCGGACGCGGGCGGGCGACGCGCTGCTCCCCGGCACAGGCCATGCCGAATTGCTCGCCGAAGCGGCGCAGGCGCTGGGGCTCGCGCCGGTCGCCGTGCAGGATCTGCGCTTTCTTGCGCCGCTGCGCTGCCCCGATGCGGGCGTGACGCGGCTGCGGCTGCGGATCGGCGGGGGAGAGGAGATGCGGCCGGTGGAGATCGAGGCCGCGCCGCCCGGCGAGGATTGGCAGGTTATGGCGACCGCGCAGCTCGGCAGCCATGCAAAGGCGCGCGGGCGGCTCGACCAGGAGGCCATTGCGGCCCGGCTTCCGGCCCCCGAGGCGTTGGCGCGGCCGCAGGAGGCGCATCTCGATTTCGGTGCCCAGTGGCGGGTCACCGGTGAGGCACGGCTGGGTCAAGGCGAAGGTCTGGCGCGGCTGCGGCTGCCGCCGGGATCCGAGACCGGCATGGCGCTGCATCCGGGTCTTCTGGACATCGCCACCGGTTGGGCGATCTCTCTGATTGACGGCTATGATCCGGCGCGGTTCTGGGTGCCGGCGGGATACGGGACGCTGCGGCTGCATGCGCCGCTGCCGACCGAAATCCTGAGCCATGTCCGGCTGACCGGCCAGGAGGATGGCGCAGCGCGGTTCGACGTCGTGCTGGCGACGCCCGAAGGGCAGATCTGCGCCGAAATCGAAGGATTCGCGCTGCACCGTCTCGCGGGTGAGTTGCGCTTCGCGACCGCCGCACAGGCAGAGGCGGGGCCGGTGCAGCCGCCTGAAATCCGGCTCGGCATCCGCCGCGCCGAGGGCGGGCGCGCTTTCATTGCCGCGATGGGCGCGGGCCTGCCGCAGATCGCGATGACCGCGCTGCCGCTGCCCGACTTGATCGCGGTGCAGGAAACGGCCCCGCCGCTCCCGGTCATCGCGGCGCCGGAAACGGCAGAGCTGCAGCCTGAGGCCAGGTTCGAGACCGAGACCGAGGCCCGGCTCGCCAAGCATTGGGCCGCATTGCTCGGCGTGGAGGGGATTGGCCCCGATGACAGTTTCTTCGACCTCGGGGGACATTCGCTGACGGCGGTGCGGCTGTTCGCGGCGATCCGGCGCGAGACCGGCACGGCGCTGCCGATCTCGGCGCTGTTCGAGACGCCAACGATCCGCGGTCTCGCCGCCCGGCTCGACGCGAAGTCCCCGAACCCTGCAAGCCCGGCCGCTCCGGCGCTGGCGGCGGTGCCCGAGAGCCATACCCATCTCGTGCCGCTGGGACGGGCCGGGACCGGCATGCCGTTCTACGTGGCGGCGGGCATGTTCGGCAACGTGATGAATCTGCGGCACCTGGCGCAGCATCTGAGGGCCGACCGCCCGGTCTGGGGGTTGCAGGCGCGCGGTGTCGCGGGCGATGCCGCACCGCATGACAGCTTCGAGGATGCGGCTCGCGACTGCCTGGCCGAGATGAGAAAGGTGCATCCCGGCGGGCCTTGGATGATCGGCGGGTACTCCGGTGGCGGCATCACCGCCTTCGAGATGGCGCGGCAATTGCAGGCGGCGGGCGAAGAGGTCGCGGCGGTGATGCTGCTCGATTCGCCGCTGCCGGTCCGGCCGACGCTTAGCCTGCGCGACCGGTTGGCGATCCAGGCGATCGAGTTGCGCCGGGCCGGCCCGCTCTACCCGGCGCTCTGGGCCGGGCGGCGGCTGCGCTGGGAGATCGACCGCCGTCGCTATGGCCGCGAGGCTGGGACACCGGCGGCGAGCGAGGCCGAGGCCGCGGTCGAGAACGCTTTCTACGCGGCCTCGGCCGCCTATGAGCTGCGGTGCTGGGACGGCCCGCTGACCCTGTTCCGCCCGCCGCTCACGGGTCGCTGGCGCCTGCCGGGCGGGCGATTGGTCAACATCGATCGCCGTTACGTAATCGAGGATAACGGCTGGCGCCGGTGGGCGCCAAATCTGGACGTGGTAGAAGTGCCGGGCGACCATGACAGCATGGTGCTCGAACCTAATGTCCGGGCGCTGGCCGCGCGCATTCGGACGCGGCTCGCGGCGCTCGATCCGGACGGACCACGACTTCAGGCGGCGGAGTGACGGTTGATGACGCGACTACTGACGGTGATCCTCAACTGGCGCACGCCCGACATGACGCTGCGCGCGGCGCGCAGTGCGCTCGTCGCGATGCAGGAAATCTCGGGCGAGATCCTGATCGTCGACAATGATTCCGGCGACGGCTCGGAAGAGCGGATGCGCGAAGGCATCGCCGCCAATGGCTGGTCGGAGCGGGTGCGGCTGATCCAGTCCGGGCATAACGGCGGCTTCGGCGCTGGCAACAATGTCGGCATCCGCGCCGGCTTCGCCGATGGCGGGCGGCCCGACTTCGTCTACATCCTCAATTCCGACGCCTTTCCCGAACCGGAAGCGATCGCGGCGCTGCTCGCGCATATGGACGCGCATCCGAATGTCGGGCTGGCGGGCAGCCTGGTCAACGATCCCGACGGCACGCTGCATCTCGCCGCCTTCCGTTTCCCCTCGCTCTTGTCGGAGATCGAGGGACCGCTGCGCTTCGGCCCGGTGTCGCGGCTCCTGGCGCGTTACCGTGTCTGGATGGACGTGCCTGCCCATACCGGCCCGGTCGACTGGGTATCGGGGGCGAGCCTGATGATCCGCTCCGAACTGCTCGACGAGATCGGCTTCTTCGACGAGACCTTCTTCCTCTATTTCGAGGAAACGGATCTGTGCCGGCGCGCCCGCGATGCCGGCTTCGAGACCCATTTCGTGCGCGAGAGCCGGGTCGAGCATATCGGCTCGGTTTCGACCGGCATGGGCGACTGGGCCCGGGTGCCGCAATACTGGTTCGATTCGCGGCGGCACTATTTCCGCAAGCATCACGGCGCGGCCGGTGCCGTGGCGGCGACCATGCTGCACGCGGCTGCGGCGGGCCTGCATCGGCTGCGCTGTCGCCTGATGGGCCGCGATCCCGGCGATCCGCCGCATTACCTGCGCGATCTTCTGCGCCACGAGCTGCGTCATTGGCGGCGAGCAAACCGCGGGGAGGCGCCCGCATGAGCGCACGCATTGCCCTGATCGGTGACAGCGCGCTGACGCTGGAGGCCGCGCGGCTGGCGCGCGAGGCCGGCTTCCAGCTTGCCGTCGTGGCCAGCCGCCATGCCGGGACACGGGACCATGCCGAGGCCCATGCCGTTCCGCTGCACGACCCCGATCGGCTCGACACGCTGCCCGAGGGCATCGACTGGCTACTCAGCGCCGGCAATGTCGCGCTGCTGCCCGAAGCGGTTCTGCGGCGGTTCAAGGCGGGAGCGATCAATTTCCACGACGGCCCGTTGCCCGAGCGGCCCGGCCGCAGTTCCCCGGCCTGGGCGCTGATCGAAGGTGCGCGCAGCCACGCGATCACCTGGCACCTGATGACCACCGGGGTCGATGCCGGCGACATCCTGCTGCGCCAGGGGATCGAGATCGCTTCGGACGAGACCGCACAGAGCTTGAACGCGCGCTGCTTTGCCGCCGCGGTGGAGACGTTGCCTGCGCTGTTCGCGCAGATGCGTCACGGCCTGCGGCCGCGCCCGCAGGCCGGAACCCCGGGCCGCCTGCACCGCGCGGCCGACCGTCCCGCCGCTGATGGCCTGATCGACGGCCGCGGGCCGATCGACCGGGCCGAGCGGCTGGTGCGCGGGCTCGACCATGGCGACCACCCTAACCCGCTGTGCCGGGCCAAGATCGCGACTGCGTCGGGGCTGCTGCTGATCGGCGGGGCGCGGGTCTTGGAAACCGGGCTGCCATCTCAGCCGCCTGGCACGATCCGGGCCGTGCGCGACGACGCACTCGAACTGGTGTTCGAGGACGGGGTGCTGGCGCTGACCGGGCTGCACCGTCTCGATGGCGGTGTCCCGGCGCTGCCCGAGGCCGGCGACAGGCTGCCCGCCATTTCCGATCCGGACGGGCTTACCGCCCGAATGGCCCGGATCGCGCGGCACGAGCCGCACTGGCGCGCGGCGCTAGAGGCGCTGAAGCCGGTGCCGATGCCGGGGCTGCGGACGCAGGGGCGCGCAATGCCGGACAGCCCGGAGGAGATCCTCGAGGTTCCCGATCTGCCCGGAACGCCGGCCCTGCGCGCGGCCGCATGGGCGCTGCTGGCGGCCCGGCTCGACGGTGCCGCGCTGGCTTTGGTCCTGCCATCCAACGACCCGCACCTGTCGGACTGGTTGCCGCTCGACGCCGCCCTCCGCCCGGAAGAGACCTTCGCCGAACTCGCCTCTCGACTGCAGGCGCAGGCCGATGCGGCGCGCGCCATGGGCGGCTTTGCCGCCGACCTTCCGACCCGGCTCGGTGCGTCGATGGCGCCCCCGACCTTCGCGCTGGGCGCGGGGCTGCGCGGCGGGGCGGTGCTGGGCTTCGATCCCGGGAGCGGCCTGCTCAGGGCCAGGGCAGGGGCGCTGCTGCCGGGCGTGCTCGATCTTTTGGCGGCGCGGCTCGCGGCGCTGTTGGCGGCCGATCCGCAGGCGCGCTGTGACAGCCTGCCCGCGCTGTCAGAGACCGAGCGTGCGCTGGTGCTGACGGATTGGAATGCCACCGAGGGGCCCGTGCCCGGCGGCACGCTCCACGCCGCCGTCGCGGCGCAGGCGGCCCGCACGCCCGACGCCGTGGCGGTCATCTCGGGCGAGACGCGGCTCACACATGCCGAGCTGGAGACGCGGGCCAACCGCATGGCCCATGTGCTGCGCGACATGGGCGCCGGTCCCGGCACCCGGGTCGGGCTGCATCTGCGCCGCTCCGCGGAGATGGTGGTGGCGGCGCTGGCCGTGCTGAAGTCCGGCGCCGCCTACCTGCCGCTCGATCCCGGCTACCCGGAGGAGCGTTTGGCGCTCTATCTCGAGGACAGCGCGGCGGCGCTGGTGATCACCGAAGCGGCGATCGCGGACAAGCTGCCGCCGGGCGAGGCGCGGCAGCTGCGTCTCGACGATCCGCGCTTCGCCGCCGCCCTCGACACCCCGCCGGAGGAGACCGCCACGGCGGAGGATCTGGCCTATCTGATCTATACCTCCGGCTCCACGGGCCGGCCAAAGGGCGTGATGATCGAGCACCGGCAGGCGATGAACTTCCTGGCCGGAATGGATGAGAGGGTGCCGCAGACGCCGGGCGACATGATGCTCGCGGTCACCTCGATCTCCTTCGACATCTCGGTGCTGGAGCTATTCTGGTCGCTGTCGCGCGGTCTGGGGGTGGTGATCCAGGGCGAGGCCGAGCGTCTCCTGACGGCGGCCGAGGCGCCGCCTGCCAAGGCGGATGGGCCGGCGATCAGCCTGTTCTACTGGGGCCACGAAGAGAGCGATACGGGCGACTACGCCCTGCTGCTCGATGGTGCGCGCTTTGCCGATGCGCATGGGTTCGAGGCCGTCTGGACACCCGAGCGGCATTTCCACGGCTTCGGCGCCGCCTATCCCAACCCGGCGGTGACCGGGGCGGCGGTGGCAGCCGCCACCACGCGCATCGCGGTTCGTGCCGGAAGCTGCCTCGCGCCGCTGCATCACCCGGCCCGCATCGCCGAGGACTGGGCGGTGGTCGATCGCCTGTCGGGCGGCCGGGCCGGGATCGCGCTGGCAGCCGGCTGGCAGCCCGACGATTTCGTGCTGCGGCCCGAGGCGGCGCCGCCGGCGCACCGGGCGGCGCTGCGCGACGCCGCCGACGCGGTGCGCCGTCTGTGGCGCGGCGAGGCCGTGGCCTTTCCCGCCCCCGGTGGCGGGATGCGCGAGGTAGCGACCCGTCCGCGCCCGGTCTCGGCCGAGCTGCCGCTGTGGATCACGGTGGCGGGCAACCCCGAGAGTTGGCGCGAGGCAGGGCGGATCGGGGCCAACGTATTGACGCATCTGCTGGGCCAGAGCCTCGAGGAACTCGAGACGAGGATCGGCGAATGGCGCGAGGCCCTGCGCATGGCGGGGCATGACCCGGCCACGCGCAGGGTGACGGTGATGCTGCATGCCTATCTCGACGAGAGTCGCGCGGCGGCGCGGGCGGCGGTGCGGGCGCCGATGCTGGAGTATTTGCGGTCGGCTACCGGGCTGATCGCGCGGCACGCCGCCGCCTTCCCGGCCTTTCGCGCCAATGGCGGCACGGCGCCGGAAGCACTCTCGCCCGAGGAGGAGGCGGCAGTGCTCGACCATGCCTTCGAGCGGTATTTCGAGGCACATGGCCTGTTCGGCACCGTGGATGACGCGCGCGAGAAGCTCGCGCGGCTCGGGGCGCTGGGCGTGGACGAGGTCGCCTGCCTGATCGATTTCGGCCTCGCGCCCGAGCGGGTGATGGCGGCGCTGCCGCGGCTGGCCGAGTTGGTACCGCAGGCCGCCAAGCCGGGCGACGCCATGCCCGATCCCGACGACCTCTCCATCGCTGCGCAGATCCGGCGGCACGGGATTACCCATCTGCAATGCACGCCGTCGATGGCGCGCATGCTGTGCGCCGATCCCGGCAGCCGTGCCGCTCTGGGCCGGCTGCGCCACATGCTGGTCGGCGGCGAGGCTCTGCCCGCGACGCTGGCCGCCGATCTGCGCGCCGCCGGCGTGCCCAACCTCCTGAACATGTACGGCCCGACCGAAACCACCGTCTGGTCGACCAGCGCCACGGTCTCGCCCGAGCTGCCCGCGGCAGTGATCGGCACGCCGATCCTCAACACCGTGACCTACGTGCTCGACGCCGACATGCAGCCCTGTCCCGTCGGGGGCGAGGGCGAGCTGTGGATCGGCGGGGCCGGCGTGGCGCGCGGCTACTGGCAGCGGCCGGAGCTGACCGCCGAGCGCTTCCAGCCCGATCCCTTCCGACCCGGCGAGCGGATCTACCGTACCGGCGACTTGGCGCGTTGGCGGGCGGACGGGCGGCTGGAGTTCGGCGGCCGGGCCGACGGGCAGATCAAGCTGCGCGGCCACCGTATCGAATTGGGCGAAGTCGAGGCGGTGCTTGATTCGCTGTCGGGGCGCGGCCCCTGCGTGGCGATGCTGCGCGAGGACAGCCCCGGCGACGCGCGCCTTGTCGCCTATGTCGAAAGCCCGGAGCCGGTCGACGAGGCCGGGCTGCGCGCCGCGATGGCGGCCCGGCTGCCGGCGATCATGGTGCCCGCGCGGATCGTCGCACTGGAGCGCTTTCCTCTCACCCCCAACCGCAAGACCGACCGCAAGGCGATGCCACCGCCATCGCCGCACAAGGGGCACAGAGCTGCCGAAGACACAGTATCCATGCGCGCGCCGGTCGCCCCTGTCCGCCAGCCCCGGCCCGGAGGGGCGCTCGACGCCGTGGCCGCGATCTGGCGCGAATTGCTGGGTGTGGAGCAGGTGACCGCCGAAGACAGCTTCTTCGATCTGGGCGGGCATTCGCTGCTCGCCGTGCAGGCGCATCGCGAGATCCGCGACCGGCTCGGCGTGCCGGAGCTGAGGGTCACCGATATCTTCGGCCTGCCGCGTCTGGGTGATATGGCCGCCCGGATCGAGGCGGCGCTGGTGCCGGCGGCCGCGCCGGAGCAGGCGTTGACCGATCAGGCGGCCGCGCGCGCCGAAATGATGGCCCGGCGCCGCGCGCTCAGGGCGCGGCGCTGCGGTGATGCCTGAGATCGCGGCGCTCGCGGAGCAACTGTTCGGCCCCGGCGTCGCGGTCGTGACGGTGGCCATCGGGTCCGGGGAGGCGGCCTGGCCCGAGGAAGCGGCGACGGTGCGCCGCGCACGCCCCTCGCGCCAGTCGGAGTTCGCCGCTGGTCGCCACGCCGCGCGGGCGGCGATGGTCCGGCTCGGCCTCCCGGCCCTCCCGGTGCCGCAAGCCGCCGACCGCGCGCCGGTCTGGCCCGCCGGTCTGCGCGGCTCGATCAGCCATGATACCGATCTGGCGGTGGCGGCGGTATCGCGGGGCGGGGCGGATCTCGGCCTCGATATCGAACCGGCGCAGCCCCTGGAGCCGGAGTTATGGGCGGAGATCGCCCTGCCGGGCGAGATCGCGGCGCTGGCGCCCCTGCCTGCCTTGTCGCGGGGCATGGCCGCGCGCCTGCTGTTCTGCGCCAAGGAAGCGGCTTACAAGGCGTGGTATCCCGGCGCGCGCGAGGTGATCGGCTTCGATGCGATGCGCATCGAGGTCACAGGGGACCGGATCCTTGCATGGCCGCGGGCCGCTCGGGAGCCCCTCCGGGGCGGCTGGGGGATGGCCGAAGGGCGCTTCGTCGTGGCGATACGCAGCGTTACCGGTTTCAAAGCCGGCAACACTGCGTTGATGGGACCGGGGCCCATGGTCAGATGGCGGCCGGACGGCTAGATTGTGGTTCGGGTGTGGCGGCAATGGGACCGACCCGGGCCATGGGCCCGGTGCGTTGGAATGGAGTAGGCCCATGGAATACCTCGCCTCGCTGCGCGATCTGCGCGGCGCGCTTCGCCGCCGGGCCTGGGCGATGGTCCTAGTCTGCGCGCTCGGAATCCCCTTCGTGCTCTGGTTCGCGCTGACGCGTCCCGAGAGCTACGAGGCGACGGCGGTGATCCAGATCGAAACGCCGCTGGTCGATGCCGGCTCGGACGCCGCGGCGATCGCCGACACCCAGCTCGACCTGATCGAGCAACAGTTGATGGCGCGCGACACGATGCTCGGCCTCGCCGGGCGGTTCGACCTGTTCGTCGAACTGCCGCAGGGCGAGCGGCTGACGCAGATGCGCAAGGCGGTCGAGATCACCAAGCTGGTCGACCCGGCGCTGGCGTGGCGGCCCGAAACCGTGCCCTCGGGGCTGGCGATCACCGTCGAGCTGGGCGACCCGCAGCGCGCCGCCGACCTTGCGAATGCGATCCTGGCCGAGATCGTCGCCTCGGCGCAGAGCAGGCGCGAGGGCCGGGCCACGCGGACGCTGGCCTTCTTCGAGGCGGAGGAGGCCCGGCTGGGCGAGGAGCTTGCCGCGCTCGAGGCCGAGTTCGCCCGTTTCCAGGAGGAGAACTTCGATTCGCTGCCGACCAGCGTACCGGCGCAGCGCGATCAACTGTCGCGACTTGTGGCGCAGCGGATCGACCTCGAGCAGCAGATCATCGCCTTCGAGACCAGCTCCGACCGGCTGCGCGAAGAAGAGACCGCCCGCCGCCGCAGCCTGCTCGAACAGCAGCGCGCGCTGATCTCCGGCAACATTGAGCGCCTCGAGGCGGCGCTCGCCGCCGCGCCCGAGACCGAGCGGCGCTACAACGACTTCACCCGCCGCCGCGACCAGCTGCAGCAATCGCTCGCGGCAGTGACGGCGCGGCGTACCGAGGCTGCGATGGCGCAGCTGCTCGAAAGCCGCGACGAAACCACCCGTTTCGAAATCCTCGAAGAGGCAGTGCCGGCGGATTACGCCTCGTCCCCCTCGCGCAGCAAGATCGCGCTCGCGGGCGGCATGGGTGTGCTGGTCGCGGCGCTGGCGCTGGCGCTCTCGCTGGAGGCGGTGAACCCCCAGATCCGCACCGCCGCGCAGATGGAGCGGGCGCTGGGCGTGCGGCCGGTGGTGGTGATCCCCGAGCTGGACCGGCGTCAGGCCCGTCGCCGGGCCCGTCAGGCACGGCGGCGCGAGGCCGGGCGGTTTCTGGGGATCTGGGGGCGGCTGCGCCACGGGCTGCGCGGCTGGCGGCGGCTCGGCCGGACGGGTTCGGCCTAACCTGTCCCCGAGGCGCGCTCTTCCTCGGCGCGGTTGAGGATCATGCCGATGATCGGCTTGTCCTCGCCGATCCGGCGCACCGCCTCGCGCACCTGGTCGGCGCTGTTGCGACCGCTGCCGACCACCATCAGCACGCAGTCATAGCGGTCACGGAAGGCGGTCACGTCGTCATGGTTGAGGGCCGGCGGCAGGTCGAACAGCACCGCGTCGGGCGACAGCTCCTCCTGCAGCTGGTCGAGCACCGCCGCCGCCTTGGGGTCCTGCAGCAGCTCGGCCGGGTAGGTCTCGGCGTGGTCGTTGAGGCCGACGGCCAATCCGCCGATGCCGAGCGGGTTCTGGCCCACCCGCTGCAGCTGCGTGCCGGTCGAAGTGCCGCCGCGCAGCCATTCGGCGATCGGCCCCGGCGCGGGCGTGCCGAGCACCTGCGCCAGCCCCGGTGCCCGCAGGTCGAGATCGAGCAGCACGGTGCGGCGATTCTCGTAGCGCGACAGCGCCACCGCGAGATTGGCGGCGGTGAAGGTCTTGCCACAACCGCGCGTAGGCGAGGTGATCGCGACGCGCTTCCAGCCGTGTTCATCGAGCGCCTGCAGCAGCCGCGTGCGCAGCAGGTCGAAGGCGGCATGGGCCGGATCGCGCCGGCTCGCGGTGATCACGAGGTTGGCCTCGAGCAGCGCCTCGTTGACGGGGATGCGCCGGAGGTTGCCCCACAAATCGTGCAGCTGCGGCAGCCGGACCTCGCCTTCGCCCAGCACCGCCGCACGCAACGCCCGGGTCGCGGGATCGGGTTGCGGCGTCGTCGCATCGGGCTGCGTCGCGGGCGCCTCCAGCGCCGCGATCCGGTCGAGCATCTCGGTGCGGGCCTCTGGCGCGAGTCGCCTGCGGCTGCCGCGCGTGTTGCCGTCCTTCATCTGCGCCTGTCCCATGGCCGCTGTCATCCGGCGCAGATTAGCGCGGAAAGAGGGGCGAGAATAAGCCCCGATCGCGAAGCCTGGCGGGCGGCGGTTACTTGTACTCGATCAGGCGCATTTCGCGCCCGCGCAGCCGCCGCAACCGGTAGGTGATCATGCCCTGCGCATTGGGCAGCTTCGACAGCACCAGAAGCCCCGCGATTCCCGCCGCGCGGCGCGGGTGGTCGCCATCGTGCCGCAAGGCGCGCGCGGTGCGGGCCCAGCTCATCCCGTAGAGGGCAAGGGCGGTGAGCGGCGGCCAGATCCCCCAGGCCGGGATCGCGGCCAGGGCGGCGGCGGGCAGCGCCATGCCCCAGATCCGCACCCGGCGCCGCTCGGCGGCGAAATGGCCCGGATGCCGGTCGCCGACCTCGGCGAAACCGTGCCCGGCCCGGACCGAGCGCCGCCACCATTGCCCCAGCCGGGTCATGGCGATGTCGTGCCGGGTCATCGCATGCGGCAGCCGGTGGACCCGCAGCCCGAGGCCCCGCACCCGCAGGCACAGCTCCTCGTCTTCCGAGCAGATGATCGACCCATCGAATCCGTCGAGCCGCTCGAACAGAGCGGCGCGCAGCATCATGTCGCCGCCGCAGGCCGTAATGTCGCCCGCCGGGCGGTGCCACTCCCACTCCGCGATGGCGTTGTAGAGCGTGGCCTCGGGTGCGGTCTCGCTGCGCCAGCCGGTGACGATGCCGATGCTTGGGTCGGCCTCGAGCGCGGCCATGCCCGCCTTGAGCCAGCCCGGCTCCAGCGCGCAGTCGCCGTCGACGAACTGGACGAATTCCGGCAGGCCGTCCGCGCGCAGCGCTTCAAAACCCGCATTGCGGGCCCGCGCGGCGGTAAAGGGGGCGTCGCGGTTCAGCTCTACGATCCGGGCGCCGGCCGCGCGCGCGACGGCGAGGCTGTCATCGGTGGAGCCCGAATCAACATAGACGGCGCGGGCGCCGCTTCGGGTGATCGAGGCGAGACAGGCGGCGAGCCGCGCGCCCTCGTTGCGGCCGATCGCAACCACGGCGATCCGCGCGTTCACGAAAGCGGCTCCGGGCGCACCGGCCCGCCCGGCCCGTCGCGCAGCAGCCGCGCCAGACGCGCGGCCTCTCGGGTGGCGTCGAAACCGGCGAGGACCGCCGCGCGCCCCTCGGCACCCATCGCGGCCCGGCGGGGCGCGTCACCGGCCAGAGCCAGCATTGCCTGTGCCAGCGGCGCCTCCGCGCCCGGCGGTACGAGAAGGCCTGACACGCCGTCCTCGACCAGTTCGGCCACGCCGCCGACGCGGGTGGCGATGACCGGCCGGGCTGCGGCCATTGCCTCCATCAGCACAACCGGCACCCCTTCGGCGAATGAGGGCAGGACCAGCGCGCTCGTCGTGCCGAGCATCCGCGCCACCTCGGCCTGACCGAGATAGCCATGGAAGCGCACCGTCCCGTCGAGACCGAGCTCGCCTGCTAGGCGCTCCAGCATGGCCCGTTCCTCGCCATCCCCCACGAGGTCGAGCATCAGCGCGGGGCGGTTCTCGCGGGCCCGCGCCAGCGCGCGCAGCAGCACCGGCACGCCCTTTACCGCCGCCAGCCGACCGACGAAGAGCAGTCGATCGTCCGGTGTCGGCGGCGCATCGTCATAGAGCGCCGGGTCGACGCCGCAATGCACCACATGCAGCTTGTGCCAATGCGCGGGATCCGAGAACAGCATCGCCTGCGCGCGCGCGAAGTCCGAGATGCAGGCGACGAAACGGGCTCGGGCGATCTTTTCGCCCAGCGCCCAATGATCGGGGGCAAAGAAGATGTCCGGCCCGTGCAACGTGAAGCTGTGCGGGATGCCGGATATTTCCGAGGCCAGCATCGCGACGGTGCCCGAGGATTTGGCGATATGGTTGTGCAGATGCGCGATGCCGCGCGCCTCCATCCGCTGTGCCAGCACCAGCGCCTCGCCGAAATAGATCATGTTGTAGAGACGGCCGCGCAGCCCCTTGGGCGCCGTGCGCCAGGCCAGTGCCAGCGCCGCCAGAAAGCGGCGCGGACGGCGCAGCGCCCGCAGCTTGGCCCGGGTGATGGCAAGGGGATTGAGCGCCCGTTCCAGCAGATGAAAGGTCGCGGCGGCCTCGGCCCGCTGCTCGGGGCCGACATGATGCGCGGCGTCGGTGCGGCGCACCGAGGCGGTCTCGACGGTCAGGCCGAGCCGGCGCAGCGCCACCACCTCGCGCTGGATGAAGGTGTCCGTGGCGCGGGGGTATTCCCCGGTGAGCCACATCAGGGGGCCGGACGGCTTCATGCGATCTCGCGCGTGGCGGCCATCGCCGCCTCGAAGCCGGCTTCGGCCCGAAAGCCCAGCGCACGGGCCCGGGCATTGGAATAGCGCAGCGGCATCCAGCGCGCGCGCAGCGTCTCGCGCCGCAGGAGACCCGGCAGGCGCGGCCCGAGCGGCGCCAGAGGTCCGGCGGCGAGGTCGAGCGCGCGCCAAGGCAGCGCGATGCCGCGCCGGCCCAGCGCCGCGACATAGCGGGCCCGATCCGGGCGGTCGTCGTCCAGCGCATGGATCACTTCGACCGGCGCGCGCTGCGGCCGGGCGGCGGCGAGCGTCAGGATCTGCGCAGCGTGGCGCAGCCAGCACAGCGGCAGTTCCCCGCCATGGCGGGGGCCGATCACCAGCGGACCCAGACTCGCGCCCAGATGCGCGTTCCACAGCCGTCCCGGCCCGAAGATCGCGCCCGGCCGGACGATCCGCAGCCGTATGCCGTGCCGCGCCGCGATGTCGCGCGCGTCGCGCTCCAGCGCGATCCGGGCGCGGGCATAGGCGTCGCGGGCGCGCGGGAAGGGCTCGATCGGCGTCGCTTCGTCGACGGTGTCATAAGGGGACAGGCCTTGGGTGCCGAGCACCGCGATCGAGCTGACCAGCACCAGCCGCGCGCCGGAGCGCGCCGCGTGGTCGAGCAGCCGCGCCCCCGGCGCCACCGTGTCGCGGGCCTGCGCCGCGTCGTCGCCATCCATCCGCGCCGCCGCGTGGATCACCGCCGCGACGCCGTCGAGCGGGGGCAGGTCGTGGCGCAGATCGGCCCGAACCACCTCGATGCCGCGGTCGACAGCCCATGCGGGCGGCGGCGCGCCGCGCATCACCGCGCGCACCGGCAGGCCCATGGCCCGCGCTCGCATGACCACGCCGCGGCCGAGAAAGCCGCTCGCCCCGGTGACGGCGATCAGGCGGCCCATGCCATTGGCTCCATGCGCTCGCAGCGCGTGGTCATGTCTCGCAACGCGCCTTCCTGGATCGCCAGCGTCACCTCGGTCAAGTGCAGCGCATAGGCTCCGGCGAGCCGGGCTTCGCGCCCCGCGGCGATGGCGTCGAGCATCTCGGCGGGCCCGAGCGCGAAATCCATGCGCGCCGCGCCGCGCCGGCCGGGCCGGGGCTGCACCGCGCCGCGGATCGACACGTCGCGCGCCAGTGGGCTCTCCAACAGGCGACGGCGCAGACGCATCCGGCGGCGGTAGCGCACCGGGGCGTGGTTGTCCCAGGCGCGCGCCACCTCGATCACGCCCTCGTCGCCGAAGACCCGCAGCCGATGGTCGTGCGGCGCCGCGATCGAGCAGGTGAGCCGCGCCACCGGGCCGCTTTCGAAGAAGAGCGCCGCGACCGAGAAGTCCGGAGCGGCCCGCCGGGTGCCGGGCTTGTCGGGGATCACCTCGGCCGCCGCCGCGACGACCCGCTTCACCGGCCCCAGATGCGCGATCAGCCAGGACAGCCAGTAGCCCGCATGCTCCAGCGTGCATCCCGTGGCGAATTCGTCCTCGGCGGGCCAGGGCGCGCCGCTCTCGCTCTTCCAGTCGCGGTAGGGCGCTTGCGGGATGAAACCGTCATCCAGCTCGGCATAGATCAGCCTCGGCACGCCGCCGACACCCATCCGCAGCGCCCGTCCCAGCCCCTGGGAGGATTGCGACAGCACCGAGGAGGGGGCTGAGGCGAGTTGCAGCCCGCGGGCGCGGGCCAGCGCGTGCAGCTCGTGCGCGGTTTCCATGTCGGTGACCAGCGGCTTCTCGGACCAGACATGCCGGCCGGCGCGCAGGCAGCCGCGGATGATCGTTGCGTGGCTGCGCGGGTTGGTCAGGTTGAGCACCAGCCCGTCCGGCGGCAGCGCCGCGCAGGCGGCCGCCGCGTCCGGCAGCGGCGCCACGCCCCAATGGGCGCAGAAGGCGGCCTGCCGGCCGGAGTCGCGGTCATGCGCGCCGAGCACCCGGATGTCGGGATGCGCCGCGAGGCTGCGCATGTAGAGATCGGCGACATAGCCGCACCCGATCACCGTGACATCCTTCATCGCGACGCGGCTCCGATCCTACGCGGGTCCTTCGGACCGCTTCCGGTCCGGGCCCGACTGGTACACAAGGGGCGTGGCGGCATTGCGGCGGCCACGGGTCCATGGTCGCATGGCTATGACAGCCCGGCCGTCGCGCCAAGAGGGCGGAGCGCGGTGCGGGAGAAAGGCATGGAATTCGATCACGGTGCGGGGCGCGTGCGGGTCAACATGACCGATCGCGCCGCGCTCTTGGCCGAGGTGTCCGCCCGGCTCGGCGCCGGGCGGGGCTTCGCGCTGGCGACGCTCAATCTCGACCACCTCGTCAAGTTGCCGCGCGACGGGGCGTTTCGCGACGCCTATGCCGCGCAGGATCTGGTGACCGCCGACGGCAACCCTGTGGTCTGGCTGGCGCGGCTGGCGGGCCGCGAGATGGCGCTGCTGCCCGGCTCCGACCTGATCACGCCGCTGGCCGAACTCGCCGCGGCGCAGGGCGTGCCGGTGGCGCTGATCGGGGGCACCGAGGCCAGTCTGAAGGCGGCGGCGGGGGCCTTGGAGGCGCGGGTGCCGGGGCTGCGGGTGGCGGCCCGGATTGCGCCGCCGATGGGCTTCGATCCCGAAGGCGCGGCGGCGGATGCGGCGCTGGATGCGCTGGCAGCCAGCGGCGCGCGGCTGGTCTTCGTGGCGCTGGGCGCACCCAAGCAGGAGCGGCTCGCCGCGCGCGGCCGGGCGCGGCACTCCGAGATCGGCTTCGTCTCGATCGGGGCGGGTCTGGATTTCATCGCCGGAACGCAGCGCCGGGCACCGCGTCTGGTGCGGCGGCTGGCACTGGAATGGCTATGGCGCGCGGCCTCCGACCCGGCCCGCCTCGCCGGGCGCTACGCGCGTTGTGCGCTTATCCTGCCGGGCCACGCGATCCGGGCCTGGCGGATGCGCTGAGCGCTGTGCGCGAGCGCGCATGGCGGCGGGGTTTCGCCCGTGCGGGGGCGCGGCTATCGTCGCGCCGATCCCAAGCGAGGCGAAACCAATGCCCCCCATCGTGTCGGTCCGTGACCTGACAAAGACCTACAAGGGCGGCTTCACCGCCCTGAGCGGCGTGACGCTCGACATCGAGGAGGGCGAGATCATCGCGCTGCTCGGTCCGAATGGCGCCGGCAAGACCACTCTGATCTCGACCATCTGCGGCATCACCATGCCCTCGGGTGGTGTGGTGGAGGTCGGCGGCCACGACGTGGTGCGCGACTGGCGCCGCGCCCGCGACCTGATCGGGCTGGTGCCGCAGGAGATCGCGCTCGAGCCGTTCTCGACCGTGTGGAACAACGTCCGCTTCACCCGCGGCCTCTACGACCGGCCGCGCGACGACGCGCATCTCGAACGGCTGCTGCGCGACCTGTCGCTGTGGGAAAAGCGCGACGCCAAGGTGATGGAGCTGTCGGGCGGCATGAAGCGCCGGGTGCTGATCGCCAAGGCGCTGAGCCACGGCCCGCGCGTGCTGTTCCTCGACGAGCCGACCGCCGGCGTCGACGTGGAGCTGCGGCGCGACATGTGGCGGGTTGTGGCGCGGCTGCGCGAGGAGGGGGTCACGATCATCCTCACCACCCATTACATCGAGGAGGCCGAGGCCATCGCCGACCGGATCGGCGTGATCTCCAAGGGCAGGATCATGCTGGTCGAGCGCACCGCCGACCTGATGGCGCGGCTGGGCCGCAAGGAACTCAGGATCGAGCTGACCGAGCCGGTGGCCGAGATTCCCGAAGGCCTGCGCCGCGAGGGGCTGGCCCGGACCGATGACGGCGGGGCGCTGGTCTATACCTACGACACCCATGCCTCGCGCACCGGCATCACCGCGCTTCTGGCGGATTTGCAGGCGGCCGGTCTGCAGCTGGCGGACCTATCGACCTCGGCTTCGAGCCTGGAGGACATCTTCGTCGGGCTCGTGAAGGAGGATACGGTATGAATTTCGGCGCGATCTCAGCGATCTATAGGGCCGAAATGGCCCGCTTCTTCCGCACGCTGCTGCAAAGCTTCGTCTCGCCGGTGATCTCCACCTCGCTCTATTTCGTGGTCTTCGGCGCAGCGATCGGCTCGCGCATGGACCAGGTCGAGGGGGTGGACTACGCGGCCTTCATCATCCCCGGCCTGATCATGCTCTCGGTGATGACGCAGGCCACCTCGAATGCCAGCTTCGCGATCTACTTCCCGAAATTCATCGGCACGATCTACGAATACCTCTCGGCACCGATCAGCTTTCTGGAGGTGACGCTGGGCTTCGTGGGTGCCGCCGCGACCAAGGCGCTGTTCATCGGCCTCGTGATCCTCGCCACCTCGTTCCTGTTCGTCGATTTCACCATCCTGCACCCGCTCGCGATGCTGGCCTTCCTGTTCCTGACCTGCATCAGCTTCGCGCTGCTGGGCTTCATCATCGGGATCTGGGCCAAGAACTTCGAGCAGCTGCAGTTGATCCCGCTTCTGGTGATCACGCCCTTGGTGTTTCTCGGTGGCAGCTTCTACTCGATCTCGATGCTGCCGCCTGCCTGGCAGGTGGTGACCCGGTTCAACCCAGTGGTCTACCTGATCTCGGGCTTCCGCTGGTCATTCTTCGGGCAGGCCGACGTGCCGATCGGGGTGAGCCTCGCGGCGATCGCGCTGTTCACGGCGATCTGCCTCGGAATCATCTGGCTCATCTTCCGCACCGGCTGGCGGATTCGCCAGTAGGCTTGTGGCGGGGCCGGGCCGGGCCTAGATGTCGAGGCATGAAGAACTGGCTGCCGTTCCGGCCCAAGGGGCCTGTCATATCCGTCATTCGCCTGCAGGGCGTGATCGGCGTCGGCCGTGGCGGGCTCGACGATGCGGGCACCGCGCCGATGATCGAGAAAGCCTTTCGGCGCGGCAAGCCCGCCGCCGTCGCGATCGAGATCAACTCGCCCGGTGGATCGCCGGTGCAGTCGGCGCTGATCGCGGCCCGGATCCGGCGGCTGTCGGAGGAAAAGGGCGTTCCGGTGATCGCCTTCATCGAGGACGTGGCGGCCTCGGGCGGCTACTGGCTGGCCACCGCCGCCGACGAGATCTTCGCCGATCGCGGCTCGGTGCTGGGGTCGATCGGGGTCATTTCGGCCGGGTTCGGCGCGCATGAATTCCTCGACCGGCACGGGATCGAGCGGCGGGTGCACACCGCCGGCAAGTCCAAGAGCCTGCTCGACCCCTTTCGTCCCGAAAAGCCCGAGGACGTCGCGCGGCTCGAGCGCTGGCTCGAGGAGATGCATGACTATTTCATCGAACAGGTGAAGGCCCGGCGCGGCGCGAAGCTGGCCGAGGATCCGGATCTGTTCACAGGCGAGATCTGGATCGGCGCGCGGGCGGTCGAGAAGGGGCTCGCCGACGGCATCGGGCATCTGGTGCCGAGCCTCAAGGCGCGGTTCGGCGACAAGGTGCGGCTGCGCCGCTATGCCAAGCGGCGGCCGCTGCTGTCGCGCTTCGGCGCGGCGCTGATGGGCGACGCCCTGGCCGCGATCGAGGAGCGCGCGGGTTTCGCCCGCTTCGGTCTTTGATGCTGATCAAGATCGTCACGCTGTTTCTGGTGGGCATGGTCGTGCTCGCCATGTTCGGAAAACTGCGGCTGCCGAAGCCCCGAGGTCCCAAGGGGCTGCTGGGGCGCGGACGCTGCGCCGCCTGCGGGCGGCCGAGGATAGGCAAGGGGCCATGCCCCTGCGGAAAGGACAGGACCTGATGGATTGGCTGATGGTGGCGGCGGGGCTGGTGCTCCTCCTGCTGGCAGGGGATGCGCTGGTGAAGGGGGCGGTGAACCTCGCGCTGCGGCTCGGAATCCCGGCGCTGATCGTTTCGCTCACCGTGGTCGCCTTCGGAACCTCGGCGCCGGAACTGCTGGTTTCGGTCGACGCGATCCTCAAGGGCACGCCGGGCATCGCGCTGGGCAACGTGGTCGGCTCCAACACCGCCAACGTGCTCCTGGTGCTGGGTATCCCGGCGCTGATCACCACGCTGCATGCCAGCGGCGGCGCGGATACGCGCTCTAGCTTCCTGCAGATGATGGCGGCGACCGTGCTGTTCATGGCGCTGGCCTTCACCGGCGTGCTGAGCTGGTGGGCCGGTCTGGTGCTGCTCGCGGCACTGGCGGCGATGCTGACCCACGCCGCGCGCACGGCGCACAAGCATCGCAACGGCGCCGCCGCAGTCGATGAGGAGGAGGTCGAGGGCGCCGATCCGCGCATGCGTGGCTGGAAGGTCGTGGCCTATCTCGTCGCCGGTCTGATCGGCCTGCCGGTCGGCGCCGACCTGCTGGTGACGGGCGCGGTCTCGATCGCCGAAACCTTCGGCGTGTCGGAGACGGCGATCGGCCTGACGCTGGTGGCGATCGGCACCTCCCTGCCTGAACTGGCCACCACCGTGATGGCGGCGATCCGGCGCGAGGCCGACGTCGCGATGGGCAACGTGATCGGGTCGAACATGTTCAACCTGCTCGGCATCATCGGCGTGGCCAGCCTCGTCGGCCCGATCCCGGTGGGCGCGGATTTCCTCGGCTTCGATCTGTGGGTGATGCTCGCCGCTTCGCTGCTGCTGGTCCCCTTCGTCTATTGGGGGCGCGACGTGACGCGCGGCTGGGGCGTGGCGCTGACCGTACTCTATGTCGGCTACGGCGTGACGGTGCTGGCATGAAGGCGCGGGCGCTCGTCACCGGCGCCGGTGCGCGGCTGGGCCGGGCCATGGCGCTCGATCTCGGCCGGCGCGGCTTCGACGTGGTGGTGCATTGCAACGCCTCCCGCGAGCCGGCCGAGGAGGTCGCGGCCGAGATCCGCGCCATGGGCCGTGCGGCGCATGTGCTCGTTGCCGACCTGCTCGACGAGGCGGCGACCCAAGCGCTGGTGCCCCGCGCGGTCGAGGCACTGGGCGGGCCGCTCACCTGCCTCGTCAACTCGGCCTCGATCTTCGAATGGGACAGCGTCGAGACCGGCACCCGCGAAAGCTGGGACCGCGCGATGGAGAGCAACCTGCGCGCGCCGGTGGTGCTGACCCAGCGCATGGCCGAGGGGATCGAGGCACCGGCCACGGATTCGCGCGGCGAGCCGCTGGCACAGGGGCTGGTGGTCAACATCGTCGACCAGCGGGTGCGCAAGCTGACGCCGGACTTCATGTCCTACACCATCGCCAAGATGGGGCTCTGGGCCTTCACCCGCACCGCCGCGCAGGCGCTGGCGCCCCGCATCCGGGTCAACGCCATCGGCCCCGGCCCGACCCTGCAAGGGGCGAGCCAGTCCGACGCGCATTACGCCGCCCAGCGCGCCAACACGGTGCTACAGCGCGGCTCCAACCCCGAGGATATCTGCGCGGCGCTGGGCTACTTCATCGACGCACCCGGTGTCACGGGCCAACTGCTCTGCGTCGATGGCGGTCAGCATCTGGGTTGGCAGACGCCGGATATCCAAGGCCGCAACTGACGCACCGCTTGCCGAAATTTTGATGAAGTCCGGGATTCGGGCGCGACGATCAGGATTGCGGCCCTTCTCCCTCCCCACGCGGGGGGGCAACCTCCGGCTCGCCCCGCGCTTCACGGTCGGGGTCGGCTACGAACATGTCGACTCCACGCTCGACGTCTATGATGATGCAGGCGTCACCTTTTCGGTCGGGTTCACCGGCTGGAGCCGCTGAGCGACAGGAGGATGCCTAAAAAACGGGCAGTCCGGTCGCGGCGGCGCGGGGCTGGGGAAATCTTGGGCTTTCCCGCGACTGTCCACCCGCTTATCCCCAGAAACGGTGGACAGCTTTGCATGGAACGCGGGGACAACTAGATTGCAGGGTCCGCGTATGATGCCGATATGGACCGCATGACCGACACCAAGACCGATACCCCGGACGCGCCCCTCACCGGCCATGAGCTGATCCGCTCGCAGCTGCGACTGATCGACGGCTCGCCCGGCGTCTACCGCATGCTCGATGCCGAAAGCCGCGTGCTCTATGTCGGCAAGGCGCGCAATCTGCGGGCGCGCGTGTCGAGCTATGCCCGGCCCACCGGCCACTCGGGGCGCATCGCGCGGATGATCCGCGAGACCGCCTCGATGATGTTCCTCACTACCCGGACCGAGACCGAGGCGCTGCTGCTCGAGCAGAACCTCATCAAGCAGCTCAAGCCGCGCTACAATGTGCTGCTGCGCGACGACAAGTCGTTCCCGAACATCCACATCTCGGACCACGACTTCCCGCAGATCGGCAAGCATCGCGGTGCCCGAAAGGGGCCGGGACAGTTCTTCGGGCCCTTCGCCTCCGCCGGTGCGGTGAACCGCACGCTGAACCAGCTGCAGAAGGCGTTTTTGCTGCGCAACTGCACGGATTCGGTGTTCGAGGGCCGCACGCGCCCCTGCCTGCTGCATCAGATCAAGCGCTGCTCCGCCCCCTGCACGGGCGAGATTGGCCGCGAAGAATATGCCCGCTCGGTCGAGGACGCGGTGCGGTTCCTGTCGGGCAAGTCGACCCAGGTGCAGGAGGTGCTCGGCCGCCAGATGGCCGAGGCCAGCGAAGCGATGGAGTTCGAGCGCGCGGCCGCGTTGCGTGACCGGATCCGGGCGCTGACCCAGGTGCAGACCGCGCAGGGCATCAACCCGCGCGGCGTCTCCGAGGCCGATGTCATCGCGCTCCATGTCGAGGGCGGGCAGGCCTGCGTGCAGGTGTTCTTCATCCGCGGCAACCAGAACTGGGGCAACCGCGACTATTATCCCCGCGTCTCCGGCGAGGAGGACCCCTCGGAGGTGATGCAGGCCTTCGTGGGCCAGTTCTACGCGGATCGTGAGCCGCCGCGACAGCTGATCCTGAGCCACGGGCTCGACGATCCCGATCTGATGATCGAGGCGCTGTCGGAGAAACTCGGCCGCAGGGTCGAGATCATCGTGCCCCAGCGTGGTGAAAAGGCCGAGCTGGTGGGCGGCGCCATGCGCAACGCGCGCGAGAGCCTCGCGCGCAAGATGAGCGAGACCGCGACGCAGGCCAAGCTGCTGCGCGGGCTTGCCGAGGCTTTCGGGCTCGACGCGCCGCCGCGCCGGATCGAGGTCTACGACAACTCCCACATCATGGGCACCGACGCCGTGGGGGGGATGATCGTCGCGGGGCCCGAGGGCTTCGAGAAGAGCCAGTACCGGAAGTTCAACATCAAGGGCACCGAGATCACGCCGGGCGACGATTTCGGCATGATGAAGGAGGTGCTGACGCGCCGTTTCGCGCGGCTCCTGAAGGAAGATCCGAACCGCGAAAGCCCGGCCTGGCCGGACCTGCTGCTGATCGACGGCGGCGCGGGGCAGGTCAGCGCGGTGCAGCAGATCCTCGATGAGCTCGGCGTCGACGACGTAGCGATGATCGGCGTCGCGAAGGGCGTCGACCGCGACCACGGCAAGGAGGAGTTCCACCGCACAGGCATGCGGCCCTTCGCGCTGCCGCGCAACGACCCGGTTCTCTACTTCATCCAGCGGCTGCGCGACGAGGCGCACCGCTTCGCCATCGGCACGCACCGCGCCAAGCGCGCCAAGGCCGTGGGCGCCACGCCGCTCGACGAGATCGCCGGGGTGGGGGCCACGCGCAAGCGCGCGCTGCTGGCGCATTTCGGCTCGGCCAAGGCGGTGAGCCGCGCCAACCTCGCCGATCTCGAGGCGGTGCAGGGCGTCTCCAAGAGCCTCGCGGAGAAGATCTACAATCATTTCCACGACAAGGGCTGACCGCGTCGGGGTCGCGCGGCTGTCGATGATAGCCGCGCCCGCCGGGCCGGGGATCGGCGAAAGGGCGGGCGCGGGCGGACGGGCTATGGCAAGACCGGGGTGGGCGCGCTATCTCTAGCCGCATGACCTGGACCCTGCCCAATATCCTTACCGTGCTGCGCCTGCTGGCCGCCCCCGGCATCGCGGTGATGTTCCTGTTCTTCCTGCGCCCTTGGGCCGACTGGTTCGCACTGGTGCTCTTCGTCGTCGCGGCGGTGACCGACTTCGTCGACGGCTATCTTGCCCGCGCCTGGAAGCAGGAATCGAAATTCGGCGCGATGCTCGATCCGATCGCCGACAAGGCGATGGTGATCATCGCGCTACTCGTCATCACCGGTTTCTCCGGAATGAACCCGTGGATCCTGCTGCCCGCGACGCTGATCCTGTTCCGCGAGGTCTTTGTCTCGGGGCTGCGCGAGTTCCTCGGCAGCAAGGCGGGGCTGCTGAAGGTGACCAAGCTCGCCAAGTGGAAGACCACGGCGCAGATGGTGGCGATCGCGGTGCTGTTCTCGACCGGGGCCTTCGAACATTACTTTGTCATGGAAAGTCTCGGCATGGACGAGACCATGGTCGATTCGATCCTCTCGGGCGGCACCCCGGACGAAGCCGGTCTGGTCTGGAAATACTGGGGCATGATGATCAGCTGGTGGGTTGGTATCCTGCTGCTGTGGCTGGCCGCGATCCTGACGCTCGTGACGGGCTGGGATTATTTCTCCAAGGCGCTGCCTTTCCTGCGCGACGCCCCTGCCCCCGAGCCGGGCCGGAGCCGGGCGCCGTGATCGAGATCGTCTATTTCGCCTGGGTGCGTGAGCGCATCGGCCTGCCGCGCGAGCGGGTCGAGACGACGGCCGCCACCGTGGCCGATCTGGTCGACGAGCTGCGCGGCCGCGAGGAACGCTACGCCGCCGCCTTCGCCGACGTCTCGGCGCTGCGGGTCGCGCTCGATCAGGAGCTGTCGGAGTTCGACGCGCCCCTGTCCGGCGTGCGCGAGGTCGCGTTCTTTCCGCCGATGACCGGAGGCTAGGATGAAGGTCGCGGTGCAGGAGGGGCCGTTCGACGCAGGCGCCGAGCTCGACGCCTTCAGCCATGGCCGTCAGCAGGTCGGCGCGGTGGTCAGCTTCACCGGTATCGTGCGCGACCGGGATGGCGGGCTGGTCCGCATGGAGATCGAGCATTACCCGGGCATGACAGAGAAGGCGATCGGCGAGATCGCCGAGGCCGCCCGGGCACGCTGGGATCTGGCGGACCTGCTGGTCATCCACCGCTATGGTGCCCTGCCGGTGGGGCAGCCGATCATGATGGTGGCCACCGCCGCGGCGCATCGCCGGGCCGCCTTCGAGGCGGCCGAGTACCTGATGGACTACCTAAAATCCCGCGCCCCCTTCTGGAAGAAGGAGGTGACGCAGACCGGCGCGCATTGGGTCGAAGCGACGCCCGAAGACGAGGATGCGTTGTCGCGCTGGTAGGGCCGGTCGCTCGCTCTTAGGACATCGCGCGCAGGATCGGGGGCGATGCCGAGAGGGGCCTTCATGCCGACCGAGACCGATCCCCCCCACCGATCCGTTCGCCCATGCCATGGCGCTCGACGCGGCCGACATCCCGTGCCTCGTGCGCGCGGCGCTCGCCGAACGGCGCACTGAGTTGGCCTACCAGCCGGGGATCGTCGCCCGGACCGGCGCGACGGTGTTTCATGAGGGGCTCATTCGGCTGCGCGACCATGGCGGGCGCCTGCTGCCGGCGCGGCACTTCCTACCCGGCGTCGAGGAGACGGCGCTGGGCCGCGATCTCGACCGCGTTGCGTTGTGCGAGGGTCTGGAGGCGCTGCGCCGCGACCCGTCGCTCAGGCCCTCGATCAACATGTCGGCGCGCTCGATTGGCGACGGGCGCTGGCGCCGCACGCTCGAGGACGGGTTGGCCCGCGCCCCCGGCATCGGCGAACGGCTGGTGCTCGAGATCTCCGAAAGCTCGGCGATGACCCTGCCGGAGGTGGTCTGCCGCTTCATGGCCGAGGCGCGGCCGCGCGGCGTGGCCTTCGCCCTCGACGAGTTCGGTGCGGGCCAGACCGCGTTCCGGCATCTGCGCGACTTCCTCTTCGACCTCGTGAAGCTCGACGCGCATTTCATCCGCGGCGTTGAAGCCGACCCTGACAACCAGGTGCTCTGCGCCGCGCTTGTCGCGGTGGCGCGGCAGTTCGGCATGGCCAGCGTCGCCTGCGGCGTCGAGACCGAAGCCGAGGCGCGCAGCCTGTCGGGGATCGGCGTCGATTGCCTGCAGGGCTTCCTCTGGGGCCGTCCGGCGCGGCGGCCCGGCGCGGCGCGCCGAATGCCGTTGCCCTGACGGCAGAGGCTGCTAGGCTCGACCGCGATCCGGGCCCCCGGCGTGTGCCGGCCCGTCTGTGAGGGAGAATTCCATGACCAATGTCGTTATCGCCTCTGCCGCCCGTACCGCGGTGGGCAGCTTCGGCGGTGCCTTTGCCAACACCCCGGCACACCAGCTCGGCGCGGCCGTGCTCGAAGAGGTCGTCTCGCGCGCCGGCGTCGAGAAGGGCGAGGTGAGCGAGACCATCCTCGGTCAGGTGCTGACCGCCGCCCAGGGCCAGAACCCCGCCCGCCAGGCGCATATCCTGGCCGGCCTGCCGCAGGAATCGGCGGCCTGGGGGCTCAACCAGGTCTGCGGCTCGGGCCTGCGCGCCGTGGCGCTGGCGGCCCAGCACATCCAGCTCGGCGATGCGAGCATCGTCTGTGCCGGCGGTCAGGAGAGCATGTCGCTCGCCCCGCATGCGCAGACCCTGCGCCAGGGTCAGAAGATGGGCGACATCAAGCTCACCGACACGATGATCAAGGACGGCCTCTGGGACGCCTTCAACGACTACCACATGGGCACCACGGCCGAGAACGTCGCCTCGCGCCACCAGATCACCCGCGAGATGCAGGACGAGTTTGCCGTTCGCAGCCAGAACAAGGCCGAAGAGGCCCAGAAGGCGGGCCGCTTCAAGGACGAGATCGTCGCCTTCACCGTCAAGACCCGCAAGGGCGACGTGGTGACCGACGCCGACGAGTACATTCGACACGGCGCCAGCATCGAGTCGATGGCCAAGCTGCGCCCGGCCTTCGCCAAGGACGGCTCGGTCACCGCCGGCAACGCCTCTGGTCTCAATGACGGCGCTGCGGCGACCCTGCTGATGTCGCTCGACGAGGCGAACCGCCGTGGCATCAAGCCGCTGGCGCGGATCGCGGCCTATGCCACTGCCGGTCTCGACCCGGCCTATATGGGCGAGGGCCCGATCTATGCGAGCAAGAAGGCGCTCGACAAGGCAGGATGGTCGGTCGACGACCTCGACCTGATCGAAGCGAACGAGGCCTTTGCCGCCCAGGCGCTCGCGGTGAACAAGGAAATGGGCTGGGACCCCGAGAAAGTGAACGTCAATGGCGGCGCCATCGCCATCGGTCACCCGATCGGCGCGAGCGGCTGCCGCGTGCTGGTCACGCTGCTGCATGAAATGCAGCGCCGCGACGCCAAGAAGGGCCTCGCCACCCTGTGCATCGGCGGCGGCATGGGAGTCGCGCTCTGCGTCGAGCGCGACTGATGCCTTGGACCGCTCCCCGACAACTCGTCTTTTCGGGGGGCGGTCTGCGCTGTTTCTGGCAGGGCGGCTTCATGGAGGTTCTGGGCCGCCACACCGCCATCGCGCCGGAACGCATCACCGGCGTCTCCGGCGGCGCGCTCTCGGCGGCGACCCATGTCGCGGGCTGTGAGCGCAAGCTGCTCGACGCCATGTGCGACGCCTTCGAGGAGCAGGGCAGCAACCTGTTCGACCCTGACGGGGAGGGCATCAGCCCGCACCAGCGGATCTACTGCAAGGTCGTCTCCAAGGTGCTCGATGAGGCTGCCGCCCGGCGCGTGGCCGAGGGGCCGCAGCTGCAGATCCTGATCGCCCATCCGCCCGCCGGTGGCCTGCCCAAGATCAGCGGCGTGGCCGCGACGCTGGCCTACGAGGCCGAACTGCACCTGATCAATTCCCCACATTTTTCCTGGGCCGCGAAGCTCGGGCTGGACTGCGATTTGGTCGACGCGCGGCAGGCGGCGCGCGACGGCCAGCTGGTCGATCTGGTCTGCGCCGCCGCCGTGATTCCGCCGATCTTCGAGCCGCCCGACTGGGACGGTCGGCCGGTGGTCGATGGCGGCATGGCCGACCAGGCCCCGATGCCCGAGCCCGATACGGGCGAGACGCTGGTTCTTCTCACTCGGCGCTATCGCAAGCTGCCGGAAGTGCCGGGCCGACGCTATGTGATGCCATCCGACGAGACCCCGGCCGACAAGATCGATTTCACCGATCCCGACAAGCTGCGTCGCACCTGGGATCAGGGAATGCGCGACGCGGAGGTCTTCTGCGACGAGTTGGGCTTGCTTGACCCTGCGTGATGCGAGAGGGTCGGGCGAGACCAGTTTGCAAGGCGAGGGAGCACAGCGATGGCAAGAACGGCATTGGTGACGGGAGGCAGCCGCGGGATCGGCGCCGCCATTTCCAAGGCGCTGAAGGCGGAAGGATACACCGTCGTGGCGACCTATGCTGGCAACGACGAAAAGGCGCGCGCCTTCACCGATGAGACCGGCATCGCGACCTACAAGTGGGACGTCGGCGATTACGAGGCCTGCAAGGCCGGTATCGCCCATGTCGAGGAAGAGCACGGCCCGGTGGAGATCCTCGTCAACAACGCTGGCATCACCCGCGACGCGCCCTTTCACAAGATGACGCCGCAGCAATGGCGGGAGGTGATCGACACCAACCTGACCGGGCTGTTCAACATGACCCATTGCGTCTGGCCCGGCCTGCGCGAGCGCAAGTTCGGCCGCGTCGTGAACATCTCGTCGATCAACGGCCAGAAGGGCCAGTTCGCCCAAGCCAACTACGCCGCCGCCAAGGCCGGCGACATCGGCTTCACCAAGGCGCTGGCGCAGGAAGGCGCACGCGCCGGGATCACCGTGAACACGATCTGCCCGGGCTACATCAACACCGAGATGATGAGCACCATCCCCGAGAAGGTGATGAACGAGGTGATCCTGCCGCAGATCCCGGTGGGCCGTCTGGGCGAGGCCGAGGAGATCGCTCGCTGCGTGGTGTTCCTGGCCTCCGAGGATGCAGGCTTCATCACCGGCTCGACCTTATCGGCCAATGGCGGGCAGTACCTCGCCTAAGATCGGCGACGGATGAGCTTCGACATGCAGGACGGGCGCCTTCGGGCGCCCGTTCGGCGTTTCGGCGCCCTGAGAGGCGCACGGGTCCCAATATGGCGACCCCTGAATGCAACCGGGCGCCCGTCGCTCCCGCGCGGGCGCCCTCTGAAGCGGGGATGGCACGATCCTCTGACCAGACCGATCCCCGCGACAAAGCGCGACGGGGCACGGCCCCGGCGCGCCGGTGGCCTAGTGCGGGCTTAGCCGCGTGATCTCTTCCTTCAGCATGAGCTTGCGTTTCTTCATCTGAGCGATCTCGAAGTCACTCGAGGCGGGCGACCTTTGCGCCATCTCCACTTCCCGCGAGAGGGATTGGTGTTTCCTGCGCAGTTCCTCCAGATGCGATGTCAGGCTCATGGACAGTCTCCTGTGTCAGGTTGCGACCGGATCAGTCGAGCATGGTTTTACAATCCTGTCACCACTTCGATGCGCAGCATTGGACCTTTGTTAGCCGGGGTGGCGAAATTTTGCTAATCCCCGGAGACTACATGCGCAATTTTTCCCCGTGACGTAGAATGCTTTCTGCTTCCGGGGTAAAATCGGCGGCGTCGGACACGTGCCGCGTGCCCGCGTGCAGGACCAGCGGCGGAGCGAGTCGGAATGCCGCCCGGCCGGACTGGCGCGCGGTGACCAAGACCCTCTCCGCATCACGGCCCTGCCGGGATACCAGCGGCCGTACCGCGAGCCCGCCCATCCGCCCATGCAGCGCAGCGAAGATCTCGGGCAGGCGGTCGGCCCGCTGGATCAGCCACAGCCGGCCGCCTGGCGCGACCCTGCGAGCCATCGCGTCGATCCACTCCGACAGCGGCAGCGGGGCGCCGAAGGCGGTCTCCTTGGCCGGGTTGGGGGCAGGCCGGGACCGGCTGCGATCGAAATAGGGCGGGTTGGCGATCACATGGTCGAATCGTCGCGCCTTGAGCGCACCGGGTAGAGCCCGCAGATCGGCGGTATGGATGCTGGCGGCGATGCCGTTTGCCTCGGCGTTACGGCGCGCCAGATCGGCGTAGCCGGGCTGGACCTCGACCCCCGACAGATCGAGTTCCGGCACCCTTGCGGCGAGGCAGATCATCGCGGCGCCCGCGCCGCAGCCGATCTCGAGCACGCTCTCGCCCGGTGTGGCGTCGATGGCGGCGGCGAGGAGCACAGGATCGGTCCCGGCCCGGTAACCTTCCCGGGGTTGCAGCAGTGTCACCCGCCCGCCGAGAAAGGCGTCGCGGGTCAGCGCCTCATCGGCCCAGATCGACGTCATTGTCGCGCATCGCCCGCTCTGCGGCGGCGTGGTCGGCGTCGCGCACCATCAGCCGGCGCGGGAGGATTCCGATCGAGCCTTCGAGGATGCTCGTGTTTACGTCCCATTCGAAGCAGTCTATACCCTCGCCGTTCAGAAGGGCGGTGGCAAAGGCGATGACCGTCGGGTCGTTGCTGCGCAGAAGCTCTTTCATCCGCAACCAGCTAGAGCGTTCCGACGCTCTTGTCGAGAAGACCGCTGCCCATGGATCTCGCCACGACCGCCAAACCTCACGACCGTCTCGCCGAAGCGCTCAAGGGCGACATGGAGGCCGTCAACGCGATGATCCGCGCCCGGATGGCTTCCGAGCACGCGCCGCGCATCCCCGAGGTGACGGCGCATCTCGTGGAGGCCGGCGGCAAGCGGCTGCGCCCGATGCTGACGCTCGCGGCTGCGCGGATGTGCGGCTATGACGGCCCCTATCACGTCCACCTCGCGGCCACGGTCGAGTTCATCCATACCGCGACGCTCCTGCATGACGATGTCGTCGACGACAGCAAGCAGCGGCGCGGCCGACCGACGGCGAACCTGCTGTGGGACAACACCTCCTCGGTGCTGGTCGGCGACTATCTCTTCGCACGCTCGTTCCAACTGATGGTCGAAACTGGTTCGCTGCGGGTGCTCGACATCCTCGCCAACGCGAGCGCCACCATCGCCGAGGGCGAGGTGCTGCAGCTGACGGCGGCGCGCAACATCGCTACCACCGAGGACACCTATCTGCGCGTGGTGCGCGGCAAGACGGCGGCGCTCTTCGCCGCGGCGACCGAGGCGGGCGGCGTCATCGCGGGGGCCTCGGAAGCGCGGGTCACCGCGTTGCGCGCCTATGGAGACGCGCTCGGCATCTCGTTCCAGATTGTCGACGACCTGCTCGACTACCGGGGCACCTCGGCCACGGGCAAATCGGTAGGCGACGATTTCCGAGAGGGCAAGCTGACGCTCCCGGTGATCCGGGCGCTGGCGAAGGCCGACACCGAAGAGCGTGAGTTCTGGGCGCGCTGCATCGGCCGGGGCCGGGTCGAGGCGGGAGATCTCGACCGCGCGCAAGACATTCTCGATCGGCATGGCGCGCTCGAATCGACCCGCCGTACCGCGCTCGACTGGGCCGAACGGGCCAAGCATGCCCTGCGCGCGCTGCCCGATCATGAGCTGCGCGAGATGCTCGAAGATCTAGCCGATTACGTGGTCGAGCGGATCAGCTGAGTAGCGGCGCCGGCGCCACCCACCACCCCATCTGGGACAGCTGGATCGTCCGCGCCGCTTGACGGGCGCGGCCCATGTCGCGGCACAGGCCGATGCAGGTCGCACCCGATCCGGACATCAATGCCAGATCGACGCCGGGCGTGGCGCGCAGCCGCTTCAGCGCCTGGCCGATCTCAGGGGCCAGTGCTTCGGCCGGGGCCTGCAGATCGTTGCGCTGTGCCGCGAGCCATTCGACGAAACCGGCATGGTCGAGCCGTTCCGGAAGGGCGTCCATGGCCGAGTTGTCGGAGCGCTCCAGCCGCTCGAACACCTGCCCTGTGGGCACCTCCACACCGGGATTGACCAGCACCAGCCCGCAGCCGGGCAGGGCGGGGAGCGGTTCGAGCACCTCACCGATGCCGCGCATACGGGCCGGGGCGGGAGCATGCAGGCAGACCGGAACGTCGGCCCCCAGCTCAAGCACTTCGGGATCCGAAGGCGAGAAGTTCTCGACCCCCCAGAATTGCGACAGGAGCCGCAGCGCCGCCGCCGCGTCGGAAGAGCCGCTGCCGATTCCGGCGGCATGCGGCAGGGTCTTGACGAGCTTCAGCCGCGCGCCCTGCGTGACACCGCGCAATTCCTGCAAGAGCCGCGCCGCCCTCAGGACCGAATTGGTCTCGTCGACCGGCACGCCCTGCGAGAATGGGCCCGTCACCTCGAGCGTCAGTTCGGCGGCGGGCAAGGCAGTGAGCTGATCGCCCACCCCTGCAAAGGCCACGAGACTGTCGAGCAGGTGATACCCCCCGGCGCGCACGCCGGTGACGTGCAGCGCGAGATTGATCTTGGCAGGGGCCAGACCCTTGTCGAGCGGCATCAGCGACGCTCCGCGAACCGCGCCAGCGGCACGCCCCCTTCGGCGGCGATCACCGCATCGAGGCCGACTTCCAGCTTGCGGCGGATCCGCTCCGCCGCCGCGGGCTCGGGGTCGAAGGACAACGCGCGCTGCCATTGGAACCGCGCCTCGGTGTGGCGTCCGACGGCCCAGTAGCCGTCGCCCAGGTGATCATTGACGATCGGGTCAGCAGGCTCCAGCTCGGCGGCGCGTTCGAGATGGCCCACGGCCTCCCTGAACTGGCCGAGCTTGAACTGCGCCCAGCCGAGGCTGTCGACGATGGCGCCGTTATCGGGCTGCGCGCGCACGGCGCGTTCGATCATGCCCAGTGCCTCGTCCAGCGCCTCGCCCCGTTCGACCAGGGAGTAGCCGAGGAAGTTCAACACCTCGGCCTGGTCGGGATCGGTGCCGAGCGCGGCGCGGAAATCGGCCTCGGCGCCGGACCAGTTGTCCTGGGCGTGCCGAGCGATGCCGCGCATGTAGTACAGCCACCAGGCCGCATTTTCGCCGGCCATTTCGATGGCGCGGCCATAGGCCCCCTCGGCCGCGGCATTCTCGCCCTCGGAGCGGTGCAGGTCACCCAGCGCAACCGGCACCTCGACCAGATCGGGGGCAATGCGGGCCAGTTGTTCGAGCACTTCGAGCGCCCGGGCGGGCTGGCCCGAACGGCGCAGCACCTCGGCGCGGCCCAGCTCGGCCGTGATGTGGGCGGGGTCGTCGGCGGGAATGGCGGCATAGGCCTCCTGCGCCAGATCATGCCGCCCGGCCTGCTCCAGAAGGCCGGCAGCCAGAAGCAGCGCGTCGACCCGATCAGGGTCGAGCGCCAAAGCCACGCGGACATGCAGCAGGACGAAATGCTCGGGCAGTTCCGAACCCAGCGCGCTGGCTACCGAGACGTAGAGCTCGGACAGGCCCTCGAGCGGCGTCGTCGCGATGTTCCAGGCCACGCTCTCGCCCGCGGCGAGGCGGTCGCGAAGGGCAGTGGCCTCGGGTGCGCCACGCCCGGCCTCGTCGAGGAGCGCCACCGCGTCATCGGCCCGGTCGAGTTGCGCGAGCACTTGCGCCTGCGCCACCACCACCGGCAGACCCAGCGCCAACCCGTTGTCGGGGGCGGCACCGAGGATTTCCTCGGCGGCCTCGAAATCGCCGACCGAAGCCAGCGCCAGCGCCTTGTGGTAGAGGCCGAAGCCGCGCAGCCCGTTGGTGTTGATCACTTCATCGAAGGCGGTCAGGGCCTGATCCATCCGGCCTTGGCCGAGCCGCGCCCAGGCGCGCGTCACGCCATCGACCAGCGGACCGATGCTGCGACCGGCCTCGAACAGTTCGAAGGTCTCGTTCCAGGCGCCGCGCTGCGCCGCATCGAGATGCAGCACCATGTCGGCGATCTGGCTTTCGCCGCCGGAATCGCGCAGCCGCACCGCCAGTGGCAGCGCCTCGGAGACCTCGCCGGTGGCCAGCAGCCCGGCGATTGCGCCTTCGAGCAAGAGAGGGTTGGTCGGGTCCGAACCCAGTGCGGTGGTGAACCAGTCAGCCGCTGCGGAGTAATCCTGTGCTGCGGCGGCTGCTCGTGCTGCGAGATAGGGGCCTGCATCAGATTGCGCCGAGAGCGGCGTAGCCGCCAGAAGCCCGGCCATAGCGGCCAAGGCCCGGAGGTTGCGGGTCACCATGCGTATTGCTCCTGCCGTTCCGGGTTTGGCCCGATCGCCGCGGGCCAAGCTAGTGAGAGCAACGGCACCGCGCAATGCGGGTTCCCACCGACCGGCGGATATCCGCGATCACATGTTCGGGTAATTGGGCCCGTCACCGCCCTGAGGCACCGTCCAGACGATGTTCTGACTGGGGTCCTTGATGTCGCAGGTCTTGCAGTGGACGCAGTTCTGGAAGTTGATCACGAACTCCGGTCCGCCTTCCTTTTCAACCACTTCGTATACCCCGGCCGGGCAGTAGCGTTGTGCCGGTTCGGCGTAGACCGGCAGGTTGTGACCGATGGGGACTTTGGGGTCCTTCAATTTTAGGTGACAGGGCTGGCTTTCTTCGTGGTTTGTGCCGGAGAAACTGACATTGGTGAGTCGATCGAAGCTCAAAACGCCATCGGGCTTCGGATATGCAATTTCCGCGTGATCCTTGGCCGGTTCGGTCGCCTCGGCATCGGTCTTGCCGTGGCCCAAGGTGCCCAGAAGCGAGAATCCCAGCGTGTTGGTCCACATGTCGAAGCCGCCCAGCGCCAGCGACGCGGTGAGACCGTAGCGCGACCAGAGCGGCTTCACGTTGCGGACCTTCTTGAGGTCCTTGCCGATCGCACCTTCGCGGACCGCCGTGTCGTAGCTTTCGAGCACGTCTCCAGCGCGGCCCGAGGACATCGCCTCATAGGCGGCCTCGGCGGCATGGATGCCCGAGAGCATGGCGTTGTGGTTGCCCTTGATACGCGGCACGTTGACCATGCCCGCCGAACAACCCAGCAGCGCGCCGCCCGGGAAGGCGGTCTTGGGCAGCGACTGCCAGCCGCCCTCGGTGATGGCGCGCGCGCCATAGGCCACGCGCTTGCCGCCCTTCAGCAGCTCGGCCACCATCGGGTGGTGCTTGAAGCGCTGGAACTCCTGATAGGGGCGCAGATAGGGGTTGGCGTAACCCAGATGCACCACGAAGCCGACATAGACCTGATTGTTGTCGAGGTGGTAGATGAAGGAGCCGCCGCCGGCGTTCTTCTCGAGCGGCCAGCCCATGGTGTGCACGACGCGGCCCTCGCTGTGCTTGGCCGGGTCGATCTCCCAGATCTCCTTCATGCCGAGGCCGTATTTCTGCGGCTCGCGGCCCTCGCCCAGCGCGAAGCGCTCGATCACCTGCTTGGACAGCGACCCGCGCACGCCCTCGCCGAGGAAGACGTATTTGCCCAAGAGCTCCATGCCCGGCTCGTAGCCCGGCCCGGGGGTGCCGTCGGGGTTCTTGCCGAACTCGCCAGCGACCACGCCGGCGACGCGGCCATCCTCGCCCCAGACGATCTCCGAGCAGGACATGCCGGGGAACACCTCGACGCCCAGCTCCTCGGCCTTTTCGGCCATCCAGCGGCAGACATTGCCCATCGAGACGATGTAGTTGCCGTGGTTGTTCATCAGCGGCGGCATGATCGCGTTGGGCAGGCGCATCGATCCGCTTTCGCCCAGCATGTAGAACCGGTCGTCGCGCACCGGCACGGTGATCGGCGCGCCCATCTCGCGCCAGTTCGGCAGCAGCCGGTCGAGGCCGCACGGGTCGAGCACCGCGCCCGAGAGGATATGCGCGCCGACCTCCGAGCCCTTTTCGAGCACCACGACCGAGATCTCGGGATCGAGCTGCTTGAGACGGATCGCCGCCGACAGCCCGGCGGGGCCGGCGCCGACGATCACCACGTCGTATTCCATCGCCTCGCGCTCGGGGCGGGTCTCGGTCTGGCTGGCGGTATCGGTCATCTGGCGTGTCCCTGCTGGCTCTCCTGCTCCGCGCAAAGGCCTATCGCATGCACCCGGCATGCACAATTGCGACCCGGCGCCACGGCATCGAAGCCCTATCCTGCCAAGGGCGGCGGGCCCTGCGGGGCGGGCTGTCGCCGGTGCCGGGCGGCGGGCTTGACTTCGGCCCGCCCCACGGGCTTAGAACGTCCGGTGTTGCACGGGCCCCGGGACAGGGGGAAAGGCTGTAAAGATGGAAAAGATCCCGCTGACGCGCGAAGGTTTCGCCAAGATCGATGCCGAGCTGAAGCACCTGAAATCGGTCGAACGCCCGGCGATCATCGCGGCGATCTCCGAGGCACGCGCGCATGGCGACCTCTCGGAAAACGCCGAGTATCATTCGGCCAAGGAGAAGCAGAGCTTCATCGAAGGCCGGATCAAGGAACTCGAGAGCGTGATCGGCCTCGCCGACGTGATCGACCCGTCCAAGATGTCCGGCTCGATCAAGTTCGGTGCGACCGTCAAGCTGGTCGACGAGGATACCGACGAGGAAAAGACCTACCAGATCGTCGGCGAATACGAGGCCGACATCGAGGCGGGTCGTCTCAACATCAAGTCGCCGCTGGCCCGCGCCCTGATCGGCAAGGACGAAGGCGACAGCGTCGAGGTCCGCACGCCGGGTGGCGAGAAATCCTACGAGATCTTGAGCGTCAGCTATTCGTGAGGCCGCGCAGGCGGCTTTTGGGGGCGGTATGAACGACAATCCCGACAGCCACGAGGCCGCGGGCCCCGAAGCCGCGCCCACGGGCATCGCGACCTGGGAGCGGATGGGCCGGGCCGAGCGGATCGCCGCCGGGGCCAGCCTCGGCTGGGCGGTGGTGGCCGGTCTGGCGATGGCGCTGGGCGGCCAGCCGCTGGTCGGGCCGGTGCTGGTCGTGGTGATCCCCGTCGCGATGGTCTGGATCGGCGTCTTCGCGAGCCACGCCTCGCGCGCCGCGCGCGAGGAAGCGCACCGACTCCGTGCCGAGATCCAGACCCTGCAGCGCAGCCTGCGCACCCAGTCGCGCGGCGGCCTCTCGCCCGAGATCGACCGCCGCCTCGCCACCATCGAACGCGCCGCCCGGCAGACCGAGGCCGCGCTCGCGGGGTTCGGCGTGATGCGACCGCAGGAGGCCGCTCCGCAGGACGAACCCGCGCCGGAACCGGCCGCCCCCGAGGCGCCCGCAGCGCCGTCGCTGGGCCGGGCCGAGATGGCGCGCGCGCTGAACTTCCCCGACAACGATCAGGATCTCGAAGGCTTCGCGGCGTTGCGCGCGGCGCTGCGCGACACCCGCGCGCGTCAGCTGATCCAGGCGAGCCAGGACGTGCTGACCTTGCTGAGCCAGGACGGCATCTACATGGACGATCTGGCGCCACCGATGGCTCCTGCCTCGGCTTGGCGGGCGCTGGCGCAGGGCGCGCGGGGCGAGGCGGTGGCGCCGCTGGCCGAAGGGCTCGATGATGAAGGCCCGGCCGGGATCGCGGCGGCACGGATGCGCGCCGACACGATCTTCCGCGACACGGTGCAGCACTTTCTGCGGCTGTTCGACCGGATGCTCGACGATTACTGCGAAGGCGCCGATGATGGCGAGATCGCTGATCTGGCCGAGACCCGGACCGGCCGCGCCTTCCGGCTGCTCGGTGCGGCGGCCGGTAACTTCGGCTAGGGCTCAGCCAATCCGGCGGATCATCGTGGTCGCGGCGCGAAAGCCGAAGATCATGCGCAGCGGGCCGAGCGGGCGGCGTCCGGCGGCGACAAAGCCGCGCCGCTCGTAGAGGGCGCGGGCACGCGGGTTCTCGTCGATCACCTCGAGCCGGATCTCGGCATGGCCTCGCGCCCGGGCTTCCTGCGCCAGTGCCTCGATCAGCCGCGAGCCTACCCCGCGCCCGCGCGCCTCGGGCGCCACGAAGATGCCGTCGACGAGAAAGCGGCGATTGTCGACATCGGTCTGCAGCAGGGCAAGCGCCCCAGCCCGCCAGGCCGCTCCGACCCTCCCGTAGCCGCTTCGCATGGCGGCGCGGTCGCCGGTGACCAACGCGCCGCGCGCGGTCTTGAAGCCGGCGACGCCCATCAGTTGCCCCGCGCCATCACGGGCGCAAAGCGCGTGGTCGGGGTCGAGCGCGGCGGCAACGAAGCGCAGCGCTCGTTCCCGTGGCCCCAGCACCCGGCCGAGCTTGGCGCCGAAGGCCTCCCAGTAGAGGGCCGCGATGCGGGCGCGTTCGGGCTCGGCAAAGCCCGGCTCAACTTTCACGCGCGGTCCCCGAAACGGGCCGCGGCGCGGTCGAAATCCTCGGGCGTGTTGAGGTTGGCGAAAGGGTCGGGATCGCCCTCGGGGAAAGGTGCGCGCGCCGCACCCTGGGCGAGGGCCCAGTCACCGACCCGCCGGGTGCCCGCCGCGATGTCGGCGGCCAGCCTGTCGGCCAGTGCCACGGGCCAGAGGCCGCAGACCGGGTGCAGCCGGCCGCCGCATTCCGCGATAGCGAGCCCGTTCCCTTCCTCGGCCGCCATGATCAGCCGCGGCACCAGATCGCCAGGCAGCCAGGGCGTGTCGCCCGGCGCGGTCAGCACCCAGGCCGCGCCGCGCGCGCGCGCCCATCCCATCGCCGCCAGCACGCCGGCCAGCGGGCCGGGGTGACCGGGCAGGGGGTCTGGGATCACATCGAGACCGAAACCTGCGAAACGGGCCGGATCGCCATTGGCATTGAGCGCCAGCGCCGGCAGCTGCGGCGACAGGCGCTCGATCACATGGGTCAGCAGTGGCCGTCCCGCGAGATCGCGCAGGGCCTTGTCGCCGCCGCCCATCCGGCGCGACATGCCCCCGGCGAGGATCAGTCCCGGCGGTGCCTCGATCGGCTGGTCCATGAGGCCTCGCTTTCGGGTGCGCAGGGAGGGCGCGCGGTCAGCCTTCGAGCGCCCGCGCCACGGCGCGGCGCGCATCGCGCAGGCTGTCACTGTCGTTCTCGTTGTGCTCGGTCGTGACCACGCCGGGCAGCGCGCCAAACCGCTTCATCAGCTTGTCCGGGAACCAGGTGGTGCCCAGACCTTCGAAGCCCGGCAACTCGCCCAGAAGCTTGGCGATCGCACGCGTGCAGTAGGCCTGCGGCACAGGGCCCGCCACCAAGGCGAGGCGGTAGGCCCGCTCGGCGATCTGGGGGGCGACCTCGAGCTCCTGCTCCACCGTCACATAGGATTCGCGCGAATGGTAGGAGACGTAGCTCTCGACCACCTGCGGCGTCATCCCGAACAGCACGTCGTTGCGCTCCGGGATCGAGGGATGCGCGTAGCTGCCGGCCGGATCGAAGAGCACCCGCTCTGAGGCGTTGATCAGCAGCGCGCTGTGCGCGCCGTTACCGGTGCCGAGATTGTTGACCGTGTAGAGCGTCAGCGCCGTCGGCCCGTCATGGCGATAGCGGGCGCGCTCGACCATCGCGTCGGGAGCCCAGACGGCTTCGCCGTCGCCGCACCCCGCGAGCGCCAGCGGCGCCGCCATCAGGAAGACGCGCCGCTGCATGGATCAGGCGTTGACCAGCGCCAGCAGGATCAGCGCGACGATGATCGCGATGGTGCCGCGGGTCACCAGCGTCATGAAGCCCGCGAAGGTGCGTTCCTGATCGGTGATGTCCATGGTGCCGGGGACGTGGTGGTGCTGATCGTCGGCCATCTCGGGCTCCTCGCAACTGGCGTGTCGGGTCGGGGGTTAGCCCGAATCCGGGCGCTTGTCACGATGCCTCGGGCGCGGCATCCGGTCCCTGTGGCCCGGTCCTGCCCGGCGCCTCGTCCTCCCGCGTCTCTCCGGCCTCCTGATCCTCCTCCTCCAGCTCACGCGCCAGCCGGAAGCCGATCCGCTCGGGCGGTTCCTCGGGCTGCGGGCGGGGCAGGGCGCGCAGCAACACCGAAAGCTGGCTGACATGCTGGATCAGCTGCGCCTTGGCGCCGCTCGCATCGGTGCCGAAAAAGGTCACGATGTCGGGGTCGAAATAGCCCATCCCCTGAATCCTGAGCAGGCCGGAATGGCCACCGGTCATCGCCATCGCGACCTCGTCGCCCGGGGCCAGGTCGGCTTCGAATCGCTGGATGTAGTGGATCAGCCGCTCATAGGCCCAGCGCGCCGGGCTCTTGGACCCGGCGGGCCGGCACAGCGCCGGCGGCAATGCCTCGGGCGCGACGGCACCGTCGGCATGCACCTCGCGCAACCTGGGCAGCGCTTCGGCCTCGAGCGCCTCGGCGGCGGTGGCGATGATATGGTCGGCCATGGCAGCGGTCTCCTCGCGGCGGGAACCGTAGGGTGGCATGGGGGAGCGCGGCGTCAAGCGGCGGCGAGTTGCATGGCTTCGCCCGACGCGTCATATACGGCGTCACGAGCAAACGCAGGGGCCTTCGCATGACCATCTACCTCGAATTCGAGAAGCCGCTCGCTGAGATCGAGGGCCAGGCCGAGGAGCTGCGCGCGCTGGCCCGTCGCAGCCCGGAAATGGACGTCGAGAAAGAAGCCGCCGCGCTCGACCGCAAGAGCCGCGACATGCTGGTCCAGCTCTATGGCAGCCTGACGCCCTGGCGCAAATGCCAGGTCGCGCGCCATCCCGAGCGGCCGCATTGCAAGGATTACATCGAGCGGCTCTTCACCGAGTACACGCCGCTCGCCGGCGACCGCAATTTCGCCGACGACCATTCGGTGATGGGCGGACTGGCGCGCTTCGACGGCCGTCCGGTGGTGGTGATCGGCCACGAGAAGGGCAACGACACCAAGTCGCGCATCGAGCGCAACTTCGGCATGGCGCGCCCCGAGGGCTATCGCAAGGCGATCCGGCTGATGGATATCGCGGATCGCTTCAACCTGCCGGTGGTGACGCTGGTCGACACGCCCGGCGCCTATCCGGGCAAGGGCGCGGAAGAGCGCGGCCAGTCCGAGGCGATCGCGCGCTCGACCGAGAAGTGCCTGCAGATCGAGGTGCCGCTGGTCTCCGTCATCATCGGCGAGGGTGGCTCGGGCGGCGCGGTGGCCTTCGCCACGGCGAACCGCGTGGCGATGCTCGAGCATTCGATCTACTCGGTGATCTCGCCCGAGGGCTGCGCCTCGATCCTGTGGAAGGATTCCGAGAAGATGCGCGAGGCTGCCGAGGCGCTGCGCCTGACTGCGCAGGAGCTCAAGGAGCTAGGTGTCTGCGACCGGATCGTCGCCGAACCCCTGGGCGGCGCGCATCGCGACGCGAATGCGGCGATCGACGCGGTGGGCCGCGAGATCGGCAAGATGCTCGACGAGATGAAGGGCATGGACGGCAAGGCGATCCGCGCCGATCGTCGCAAGAAGTACCTCGATCTCGGCTCGAAGGGGCTGGCCGCCTGAGACGCGCCCTCCCGTTCAAACTGACAAGATAACAAAGGCCCGGTGGAAACGCCGGGCCTTACCACATCTTGGTCTTCGCCCGCTCCGGCCATTCGCGGTCATAGGCGTCGCCGTCGAAGCCGGCCGTCGCCTCGGCCAACATTTCGCCGACGCTGGGCAGGTCGCCGCTCTCGTCACCGCGTGTCCACAGCCCCGAGCGCATCACCGCGCGGGCGCATTGCGGGTAGGCCTCGGCCACCGTCACCACGATCACCGAGCGCGGGTGCTTGCCCTCATGGGCGAAGCGCGCGGTCAGTTCGGGGTCGTCGCTGACCACGGCGCGGCCATTGACGCGCATCACGCTGGTGGCACCGGGGACGAGGAACATCAGACTCACCCGCCCGTCGCGGACGATGTTGCGCAGCGAATCCATGCGGTTGTTGCCGGGCCAGTCCGGCAGCATCAGCGTTCGGTCATCGGCGATCCGCACCACCGCGCCGTCATCGCCGCGCGGGCTCGCATCGGTGCCTTCCGGACCCACGGTGCTCAGCACGCAGAACCGTGCCGCGGCGATCCAGCGCGCCTGCGCCGGTGTCAGCCGGTCCGTGACCTTCGCGAGGGACGCGCCTGCGGGCTTGCGCTCGTAAAGGGCTTCGAGGGCCGCGACGGTCTCGATGACGCGCATCAGCTTTCCTTGAGCGCGAGCGGGAAGCCGGCCTCGGCCATCAGCGCGTCCGAGCGGGTTTCGACCGCCTCCTCGATCTGCTGCATGAACAGGTTCGGCGGCAGGTTCGGCGGAATCTCGGGCAGGAACTCGATGATCGCGGTGCCGGGGCGGCGCATCACGCCGCGCCGGGGCCAGAATACGCCCACGTTGCAGGCCACCGGCACGCAGGGCTGGCCCAGCTCGCGATAGAGCGCGGCGGTGCCCATCTTGTAGGGGGCGACGACGCCCGGCGCGACGCGGGTGCCCTGCGGATAGATGATCAGCTGGCCCGGGTCGTCCCGTCCGGCGCGGACCTCTTCCATCATCTTTTTGATCGCGGCGCCACGGCGGCCCCTGTCGACCGGCACGCAGCCCATGCGCAGCGCGATCTGGCCGAGGATCGGCGCGTAGACCAGTTCCTTCTTCATGATGAAGCGGCCGCGCGGCACTGCGCCGTAGATCAGGATGATGTCGAGAAAGCTCTGGTGCTTGGCCGCGATCAGCACCTCGCCCTCGGGCGGGGTGCCGCGGATCTCGGTGCGCAGGTTCAGCAGCCAGTACGCCAGCCAGCGCACGAAGGCGCACCAGCGATGCGCGGCCGCCACCGCGCCGTCGCGGCTGCGAAGCGCCCAAGGCAGGTAGGCCAGCGCGATCGGCAGCATCGCGGCGTAGATCAGCACGCTGAACAGGAGGCTGCGCAGCCAGCGCCAGCCATAGGCGAGGCGGCTCATGACTGCCGCTCCAGCATCCGGCGCGCCGCGAGCCGGGTCGCGCCGAAGGCGACGACCGCGGCGAGCGGCGGGATCGTCAGCAGCCACAGCCATTGCGCCCCGGCAAAGCGGATCCCGGTGAGCACGCTGCCGCTGTCGTCGCCACCGCCCGGCAGCAGTGCGACCAGCAGCCCGCCCAGCACCGTGCCGAGGCCCGCACCTGCCAGCGCGCGCAGCGTGAAGCGGCGGACGAAGGCGCGGGCGATATAGGCGTCGCGCGCGCCCACCAGCCGCAGCACCCGGATCACCTGAGCATTGGCCGAAAGCGCCGAATGCGCGGCCAGCGTGATCATCGTCGCCGTCGCCGCGCCGATCAGCAGCAGCGCGAGCGCGCCCATGCCGCGCAGGCGTCCGGCGGCGGCGACCAGCGGCGCGCGCCAGCGGGTGTGATCGTCGAGCACGGCGCCCGGCACCTCGGCCTGCAGCCGCGCCCGAAGGCCGGTGGCATCGAAGCCGCGGCCTTCCTCGACGACCTCGATCAGCCGGGGAATCGCGAGCGCGTCGAGCGGCAGCTCGGGTCCGAACCAGGGTGTCAGCAAGGCCTGCTCCTCTTCGCTGTCCAGCGCCCGGGCCGAGGCGACGCCCGGCGTGGTGCGCAGCAGTTCCAGCGCGGCGGCGACCTGCGCGTCCATCTGTTCGGCCGGGGCCGAGATCCGCAGCGTCGCGCTTTGCGACAGCTCGTCGGACCAACGCGTCGCGAGCCGGCCGGCAGCCAGCGACAGCGCCAGCGCGAACACCGCCAGCAGCGCCATGGCAGTGGCGGTGAACAGGGTGAGCCGGGCGGTGAAGCCGGTGGGCGGCACCGAGCGATCGGCCTGCACGTCGCCCGCCAGCAGCGACAGCGCCATGCGCAGCGCGCTCATAGATCCGCCCCCGCGGCGATCAGCTGCCGGTCCTTGAGCCTGAGCGTGCGCACCGAGACCTGCGCCTTGGCGGCCCGGATCAGGTTGAGGTCGTGGGTGGCGATCAGCACCGCCTTGCCCATGCGGTTGAGCTCGACCAGCAGCGACAGCAGCCGCTGCGACATCTCCCAGTCGATGTTGCCGGTCGGCTCGTCGGCGATGATCACCTCGGGCGACATGATCACGGCCCGGGCCAGCGCCGCGCGCTGTCGTTCGCCACCCGACAGCTCCGGCGGTCGGCGCTCGGCGTGGCGGGTCAGCCCGACCCAGCCCAGCAGGTCGGGAAGGTAGGCCGCCGCCTCGTGGTGCCGCCCCGCGACAGTGAGCGGTAGCGCCACGTTCTCGGCCAGCGGCAGATGGTCGAGGAACTGACAGTCTTGGTGCACCACGCCGATCCGCCGACGGTTGAGCGCCAATGCATCGCGGGCCATGCCGGTCGTGGCCTCGCCCCAGAACGCAACCTCGCCCGAGGTCGGCACCAGGTCGCCGTAGCACAGCTTGAGCAGGGTGGTCTTGCCCGCGCCGGAGGGGCCGGTAAGGAAATGGAACGATCCGGGCGCGAGCGACAGCGACAGGCCGGAGAACAATTCTCCGCCGCCGTAACTATAGGCCACGTCCCGAAGCTCGATCACTGCCGTCCCCTGTCTCTCGCTTCCTTCTGCCCGACCGGCGCCGGGGTTGCAATTGCAGCGCTGCATCATCGGGGCACCGCCGGGCGGCGCGTTCTTGGCGATGGGGCGGCGTGGGGCTAGTTTGGCCCGGTAGCCGGTCCGGCCCGGGCGCGAGGGGATGATACGAATGCGACTGACCTGCCCGAATTGCGGCGCGCAATACGAGGTGGCCCGCGACGCGGTTCCCGCCGAGGGGCGCGACGTGCAGTGCTCGAATTGCGGCGTGACCTGGCTGGCCAAGCCCGAAGCCGAACCCAAGCCTGCCCCGGCCGCCGCGGCGGGCCCGCGCAGCACGATCACGCCGGAGATCGCCGAGATCCTGCGCGCCGAGGCCGCCCGCGAGGCGGCGGCGCGGCGAGCAGGGGGCGCCCAGGACACGAAGGCGCCCGCCACCGAAGAGGTGGAGGAGGAGAGCGAGGAAGAGCAGGCCGCCGCCGAGCTGTTCGGCGAGGAGGGCAAGGAGGACGATACCGAGATCGCCTTTGCCGAGAACCGGGGCGCCGACGAGGCTGCGAAACTGGGTGCGGAGAAGCTGCCGGAAAGCGAGGTCTGGGAAGACGAGGACGAGCCCGACTTCGACTGGAACGCCTTCGCTGCCACGTTGAAGCAGGATGCTGAGCCCAAGCCCGCAGAGCCCGCGACGAAGACGGCCGAGCCTGCGAGCGAGGATAAGGCAGAAGCGGAGCCGGAAGACGGCAACGGCCCTTCTCCCGAGCCGGAGCCCGTCGAGCCCGCCTCTGCTGAGCCGACCGCTGAGCCGGTCGAGACGGCGCTGGAGGATGACGAGGCCGATCTGACGGGCGAGCTGGAGCCTGACGCGCCCGAACTGATGGAGACGGAGGCGGAGGACGCGCAGGCGGCCGGGGACGAAGACGAAGCCGAACCCATAAGCGCGACCGAAGCCGTGGCTCGGCCGGAGCCCGAAGCCATGCCGACCCCGGTGGATCGGCCGATCATCCCGATAGATGACGACACCGCTGCGGAGCCGTTCGACGAGGCGCCGGGAGAGGATCCGCGCGCGGAAGCGGACGCGCCGGTGACCCCAACTGCGGCGCCGGAGCTCGATGCCCCGCTGCCGCCTGCCGACGGAATGGACGAAGGCACGGAGCAGGTCGCGACCGAAACGCCGTCCGCCCGTGCGGTAGATGACGGGCATGGCGAAGACGATTCCGACTGGGACGATGATCTGGGGGACTCGCTCGGCGTCGATCCGGAGGATGACGGCGATGATATCGCACAGGAGTCCGTTCCTTGGCTGACCGACCGCGTAGCGGAGCGTTCGGAAGATGAACCCTTCGAGGCGGAGCCTGAGGATCTTGACGAGGTCGACGTGGAAGACGACCGCTTCGAGCCCGAGCCCGAGCCCGAGCCCGAGCCCGAGCCCGAGCCCGAACTGGCGACGGTGCCCCCGGCGCCGAACCCGGAGCCGCACGACGCGGCGCGGGCGCGGGCTGCGACGGCGGCGGCATCGACCGGCGCGGTGACCCGGCGCGATCTCCTGCCCGATATCGAAGAGATCAACTCCAGCCTGCGCCACGCGACGCCGCGCCCGGCCACCACCGGCGGCGAAGTGACCCATTCGCAGCACGGGCGGGGCTTCCGGCTGGGCTTCGGCATCGCGCTGCTGCTGGCGGCGGCGGCGGCCCTCATCTACTCCCATGCCGGTCGTCTGGGCGCGGCCCTGCCGCCGCTGGAGCCGGTCCTGTCCGCCTATGCCGCCTCGGTCGACGGGCTGCGCCTGCAGCTCGACAGCTGGATGCGGGATCTGCTGGAGGCGCTGGGCTGAGGCGCAGCGCTCAGAACAGGTCGAGCAGCCTTTCGAGATAGTCGCGCTCGGCGCGCGGGCGTTCGCGCTCGGCGGCGCGCCGGCGGATCTCTCCCAGCAGCTCCTCGGCGCGTCGCGCCGGGTCGGTGCCTTCGAGCATCGAATCGTCGGTGCCGGCGCCACCGCGCCCGGCGGTGTCGCGGCCCAGCGGGTCGCGCTGTCCGGCGCCGTCGCCGCGCTGCCCCTCGCCGGGCTCGCCCGGCTCGCCCCGTTCGCCTTGGGCCAGCGCCTCGCCCAGCTCGCGCGCAGCGCCGCGCAGCGCCTCGGTCGCCTCGGCCTGACGGTCGATCGCCCCGGCAAGATCGTCGCGCCGCAGCGCCTCCTCGGCCCCGTCCATCGCCCGGCCGGCCCGGTCGAGCGCCTCCTCCGCGCGGCGCGCGGCATCGCCGTCCAGCCGGGGCAGGGCACCGCGCTGGCGCGCCAGTTCGTCGCGCAGCGCCTGCTGGCGATCCGCGAGGCTGCCCGGGCCCGGCATGTCGTCCTCGCCGGGTTGACCCTGGCCCGGCTGGTCCTGGCCCTGCTGACCTTGCTGACCCTGGCCGGGCTGGCCTTGGGGCCCCTGCGGCTGGCCGCTGCGGCCGTTGAAGCGGTCCTGCAGCTCACGGAACGCCTCGTCCGAAAGCTCCTGCTGATCGCGCAGCGACTCCTGCAGGTCCTGCATGGAGCGCTGCCCCGGCGTGGAAGGGCCGCTGCCCTCACCCTGCGCCACCTGCAGGTTCTCCATCATGCGATTGAGCTGCTCCATCAGCTCGGCCGCCTCGGCCATCCGGCCTTCTTCCATCAGCTCCTGGATCCGGTCCATCAGCGCCTGGAGCTCGTCCTGGGTGATCTCCATGCTCTCGCCCTGGCCGGTCTGGGGCTCGTCGAGCCCGTCCTCGGCCGGCTGCGCATTCTCGGCCAGCATCCGCAGATACTCGTCGGTGGCGGCGCGCAGCTCGTCCATCAGCTCGGCGATCTCGTCGGGGCTGGCGCCGTCCCGCATCGCCTGGGCGAGCCGCTCCTGCGCCCGGCGCAGCCGTTCGCGCGCATCGGCCAGCGTGCCGTCTTCGAGCTGCACGGCGAGGTCCCACAGCGCCTTCGCAATCTCGTCCTGCGCCTCGACGGTAAGCCCGCCCTCGGTCCGGCGCAGCGTGTCGAGCCGCCGCAGCGCCACCCGCAGCCGCAGATAGGTGGCCTCGTCCGGGAACACCTCCTCGGGCCGATGCGACACCGCGCGCAGCAGGTCGACCACCCGACCGGCATTGTCGCGCGACCACAAGAGGTCGCGCCGCTGCTCGGCCACGGCGCGGGCGACCGGCTGGAAGAAGCGGCGGCCGGGCAGGGTGGCGGGGTAGGGCTGCGCCGCGCCGGTCTGGTCCGCCGCGTCGCTCACCTCGAGCGTGATCCGGACCGGCATGTTGGCAAAGGGATGCTCGGAAAAGTCGCCTGCGAGGATTTCCTCGATCTCGCGGCGGTCTCCGGTGAATGGCATCGGGAGGTCGACCACCAGCGCCTCGCGCGGATCGGGTTCGGCCACCAGACCATGGGCCCGCTCCACCGCCTCGACATCGAGGGTGATGCTCGCCTGACCAGCGACCACGCCGTGGTCGTCGCTGGCCCGGAAGGGCAGGGTCATCTGCCCCGGCCCGGCGGTGTCCAAAGGCCCGGCGACCGAAACCTGCGGCGTGGCGTCGGGGATCGCCCGCACCTCCCATTCGGCGCCGCCCGGCCCGTCGATCGCGATCCGGCCGTCACGGATGACGGTGAAGGACTGTTCGGGCGCCGAGGCGGCAGGCAGCTCGCCGGTGCGGCCCGAGACGGTCTCCGACAGGGTCAGCGCGCCGATCTCGCCATAGAGCCGCACGGTGATCTCACTGTTCTCGGGAACCGCGAGCGCGCCGGGCGGCTGGTCGGCGAGGTAGAGGGCCGGCTGGCCCGTATGGGCGGGCGGTTCGATCCAGCCTTCCCAGACCGGGCCCTGCGCGAGGCCATCCGTGCCGCCCGGCGTCAGCGCGGTGACCGAGCCCAGCCGCCAGACCGAGCCGAACAGCAGCGCCGTCAGCAGAAACAGCAGCGCGATGTAGCGCAGTCCGAAGGGGTCGCGCGCCGCGAGGCGCAGATCGGGACGGGCGGCGGGTGCGTTGGCGCTGCGGGCCCGCATCCGTTCCTGATGCGCGGCCCAGAGCGCCTCGGCCCCGCTGTCGCCTCGGCCCGTCGCCTGCGCATCCAGAAGCGCCGAGACCGGCCGTCCGGGCAGGCTGCGGTCTAGCCGGTCGAGCGCCTCCGCACGGGAGGGCCAGCGGAACCGCCAGAGCCCCCATCTGAGACCGGCAAGCCCGCCGAGGATCGCCAGCACCGCCCAGCCCCAGAACGCCTCGACCGGCAGCCGGTCCTGCCAGCCCGCGATCAGCGGCGCCAGCGCCAGCGCGATCACCGTCCAGAGCGGCCAGAAGGCGCGCAGCAGCCGTTCGGCCACCATCCCGGCGCGGGTCAGCGCGGCAGGGCGTTTCAGATGCGACAGGGGATCGCGGGTCTCGGTCAGGGTCCGGGTGCTCCGTGGCGTTGCGGGATCGTCTCCATCATAGCCATTCGGGGATGCTATCGCGCGCGATCATTTCCTCATAGCTCGGGCGGCGGCGGATAACCGCGAATTGATCATCCCGCACCAGCACTTCCGGCACCAGAGGGCGGGCGTTGTATTCGCTCGCCATCGCCGCGCCATAGGCCCCGGCGGAACGGAAGGCCACGAGGTCGCCCTCGGCCACTGGCGGCAGTTCGCGGCCGCGCGCGAAGGTATCGCCGGTCTCGCAGACCGGGCCGACGATGTCCCAGGGCCGGGTCTCGGCGCCCGCCGCGGCCTCGGCCACGGGGATGATGTCGTGATGCGCCTCGTACATGGCCGGGCGGATCAGGTCGTTCATCGCGGCGTCGAGGATCAGGAAGTCGCGGCCCTCGCCGGATTTCGCATAGATCACCCGGCTGACCAGCAGCCCGGCATTGCCGGCGACCAGACGGCCCGGCTCGATCTCGATCTCGCAGCCCAGATGGCCGACCGTGCGCCGGATCAGCGCGCCGTAGTCGAAGGGGAGCGGCGGCGCCTCGTTGACCCGCTCATAGGGGATGCCCAAGCCCCCGCCGAGATCGAGGCGGCGGATGTCGTGGCCGTCGGCGCGCAGCGTCTCGGTGAGCTCGGCCACCTTGGTGAAGGCCGCCTCGAAGGGCGCGAGCTCGGTGAGCTGCGAGCCGATATGCACGTCGATGCCGATCACCTCGATGCCGGGCAGGGCAGCGGCCAGCGCGTAGACCTCGCGCGCCCGCTTGATCGGGATGCCGAACTTGTTCTCGGACTTGCCGGTGGCGATCTTGGCGTGGGTCTTGGCGTCGACGTCGGGATTGACGCGGATGGTGATCGGCGCCGTGCGGCCCAGACCGCTCGCCACTTCCGACAGCGCCCGCAGTTCGGGCTCGCTCTCGACGTTGAACTGGCGGATGCCGCCTTCGAGCGCCATGCGCATCTCGTCGCGGGTCTTGCCGACGCCCGAGAAGACGATCCGCTCGCCCGGCACGCCGGCGGCGCGGGCGCGGGCGTATTCCCCACCCGAAACGATGTCCATGCCGGCGCCCGCCTCGCCCAGAAGCTTGAGCACCGCGACGTTGCCCAGCGACTTCACCGCGAAGCAGACCAGATGCGGCATGCCGTCCAGCGCTTCCTGGAACAGCCTGAAGTGGCGCAGCAGCGTCGCGGCCGAGTAGACGTAGACCGGGGTGCCGACCTCGGCCACGATTTCGGAGATCGAGACGTCCTCGGCCATCAGCTGGCCGTCACGATAGAGAAAATGGTCCAAGGTCCCGCTCCGCTTGCCGATATGCGCCGCGTCTTAGCAGATCGGGCCGCAATCGCCAGCGGCGCGGCGTCACAGCGGCCGGGTGCGTAGGAACAGGTAGAGCGGCAGGCCGCAGCCGACGCCGATCAGGATCGTCGCGGGAATCGCGGCCAGTGCCTCCCAGTTGCGGCGCACCCGCACCTCCGAGAGGATCCAGATCGTCAGCGCCACCCCGGCGATGGTGGCGTCCCACATCAGCCCCGTCGTGGCCGGGTTGGCCCGCCAGGCGGCGAACAGCCCCGACCAGGAATATCCGTTCTGCGCGAACCAGGCGACGAACCAGCGCATCGGGTGCAGCGCGCCCCAGATCGCCAGCGCCAGCCAGAGCCACCTCACGGCAGCCCGCCCAAGCGACGATCGGTGCCGGTCTCACCATAGGGCAGCGTGGCGCCGGGCGCCTCGGGCACGCCGCCTGCGCCGCAGGCGGCCAGCAGCACCAGCGCCAGAAGCGCGAGCCTCACTTCAGCGCGTCCCGCCAGCGCGCGATCTGGGCGCGGACATTGGCGGGGGCGGTGCCGCCATAGGCGGTGCGGGAGGCGACCGAGTTCTCGACCGTCAGCACGCCGAACACGTCTTCGGTGATGCCCGCATGCACGGCCTGCATGTCCTCGATCGTCAGTTCCGGCAGGTCGCAGCCCTTTTCCTCGGCCCGTGCTACCAGCGATCCGGTGACGTGATGCGCCTCGCGGAAGGGCAGGCCGAGCTCGCGCACCAGCCAGTCGGCGAGGTCGGTCGCGGTGGAAAAGCCCGAGGCCGCAGCGGCGCGCAGGTTGTCGGGCTGCGCCGTCATGTCGGCGATCATCCCGGTCATCGCCGCGAGCGACAGCATCAGGTTGTCGGCGGCGTCGAAGACCTGCTCCTTGTCCTCCTGCATGTCCTTGCCATAGGCCAAAGGCAGCCCCTTCATCACCGTCAGCAGCGCCACGTTGGCGCCCATGATCCGGCCGATCTTGGCGCGGATCAGCTCGGCGGCGTCGGGGTTGCGCTTCTGCGGCATGATCGAGGAGCCGGTCGACCAGCGATCCGACATGGCGACGAAGCGGAACTGCGCCGAGGACCAGATCACCAGCTCCTCCGACAGCCGCGACAGGTGCATCGCGCAGATCGTCGCAGTCGACAGGAACTCGAGCGCGAAGTCGCGGTCCGAGACCGCATCGAGGCTGTTGGCCATCGGGCGGTCGAAGCCGAGCGCCGATGCCGTCGCCTCGCGGTCGATCGGGAAGGAGGTGCCGGCAAGCGCGGCGGCGCCCAGCGGGCTTTCGTTCATCAGCGCACGGGCATTGGCAAAGCGGGTGCGGTCGCGGCCGAACATTTCGACATAGGCCATCATGTGATGGCCCCAGGTGACGGGCTGCGCGGTCTGCAGATGGGTGAAGCCCGGCATCACCCAGTCGGCGCCCGCCTCGGCCTGGCCCAGCAGCGCCTCGATCAGCGCCTTGAGCGCCTGATCGGCGGCGTCGCACTGGTCGCGCACCCACAGCCGCAGGTCGGTCGCGACCTGGTCGTTGCGCGAGCGCGCGGTGTGCAGACGCCCCGCCGGTTCGCCGATCAGCTGCTTGAGCCGGGCCTCGACGTTCATGTGGATGTCTTCGAGCGCGGTGGAGAATTCGAAGGTCCCGGCTTCGATCTCTGACAAGACCGTGAGAAGGCCTTTCCTGATCTCCTCCGCATCCTTAGGCTCGATGATGCCCTGCGCCGCGAGCATCGCGGCATGGGCACGGGAGCCCTCGACGTCCTGCGGCGCCAGGCGCCGGTCGTAGCCGATCGAGGCGTTGATCGCCTCCATGATCGCGTCCGGCCCGGCGGCGAAACGGCCGCCCCACATCGCGTTGGAGCTCTCGGTCATCTTTGGGTCCTCAAGGGAAGTCACATGCGCAGCGTCATCATCCTCGGTCTTTACATGGCGGCCACGGGCCTTGCAAACGCCGGTCCCGCCGAGATCGAAGCGCTGCGCGAGGGCGACATGCGCAAGCTCGCGGTGCATGCCGAGCCGCGGGCCGGCTCCGAGGTGCCGTTCGAGAGCGCCGAGGGCGGCGAGATCACGCTCGGGGCCTTTGCGGGCAAGCCGGTCCTGGTCAATTTCTGGGCCACCTGGTGCGCGCCCTGCCGCGAGGAGATGCCGCAGCTCGCTGCCCTCCAAGAAACGCTGGGCGGGCCGGAATTCGAGGTGGTCACCATCGCCACGGGCCGCAACGAGCCGGCCGCAATGGAGCGGTTCCTGTCCGAGATCGGCGCCGAGGATTTGCCGCGCCACCGCGACCCGCGTCAGTCGCTGGCCCGGGACATGGGCGTGCTGGGCCTGCCGGTGACGCTGATCCTCGATGCCGAGGGCCGCGAGATCGCGCGGCTTCAGGGCGAGGCCGACTGGTCCTCAGACAGCGCGCGGGCGATCCTCGAGGCGGTAATCGCGGGCGAATACGACAGCTGAGGTCACCCTCCGCCGCGATGGCGGACTCCGCAAATTCGCAGGAGTTTTCAGGGGGCGCCTGCCGCGCCCCGCTATTCAGGCGGTGCCCGAGGTGGGCGACAGGCTCAGCGGGTCGATGCCTAGGCCCTTGAGCGCCGCGGACCACTTGTGCTCGTTGGCGCGGCCGAAGACCACGGCGTGCTGCGCCTCGCCGATCAGCCAGCCATTCTGCGCCAGCTCGTCCTCGAGCTGGCCCGGCCCCCAGCCGGCATAGCCCAGCGCCAGCAGCGAGAATTTCGGCCCGCGCCCATGCGCGATCTCCTCGAGCACGTCGAGCGTCGCGGTCATCGCCGTGCTCTCGTCGACCTGCAGCGTGCCCTGATCCGAGGCGTAGTCGGTCGTGTGCAGCACGAAGCCTCGGCTTTCCTCCACCGGGCCGCCGACATGCACGCGAATGTCGCGGATGCCGGGATCGGCGGTGATCTCGAGCTGTTCGAGCAGGTCCGAGAACCGCACCTCGGTCGCGGGCTTGTTGACGATCAGTCCCATCGCCCCCTCCTCGGAATGGGCGCAGATGAAGATCACCGCGTGGTCGAAGCGCGGGTCACCCATGCCGGGCATCGCGATGAGGAGCTTGCCGCTCAGGTCGGGGTTCATGGCTTCCATCCCCCGATGATGTGATGCGCGGGGCACACGATCAAGGGGCGGGATGCGGCGCTCTCGCGCCGACGTGACTTTCCTTCGTGCGGGCGCGGGGTCATCACTGCGGTCATGACACGCCCCTTCTTCCTCGCGCCGCTGCTCCTCGCCCTCGGATCGCTGCTGCCCGCCGCCGCCCCCGCCGGGCCGGTCGACGACATCGTGCGGCTCGACCTGCTGCCCGGCTGGCGCGATGCGGACGGCACCCAGTTTGCTGGCTTCCGGATCACCCTCGCCGAAGGGTGGAAGACCTATTGGCGCGCCCCGGGCGAGGCGGGCATCCCGCCTCTGGTTGACTGGCAGGGCTCGCGCAATGTCGCGGGCGCCGCCTTCCACTGGCCGGTGCCCGAGATCTTCCATGTCGGTGGTTTCGAGACCTACGGCTATTCCGATCAGGTGGTGCTGCCGGTCGAGATCGCGCCCGCCCGTGCGGGTGCCCCCGTGCGGATCGAGGGGGTGCTTGAACTGGGCGTCTGCCAGGATGTCTGCGTGCCGGTCGCGCTCGACTTCGCCGCGGATCTGCCGATGAGCGAGACGCGTGACCCGGCGCTGGCGCTGGCGCTGGCGGACCGGGCGATGACGCCCGAGGAGGCCGGGCTCGGCACGGCGCGCTGCACGGTCGGCCCCGCTGCCAAGGGCATCGCCCTGCGGGCCGAGATCCCCGCCATGCCCGGTGCGCGCGCGGTAGTCGTCGAGACCGGCGATCCGGCGCTGTGGGCCGCCCCGGTGAAGATGCGCCGTGCGGGCGACGAGATCAGCGCCGAGACCCGGATCGAGCATGTCGGAAAGGGGCCGGTCGCGCTCGACCGCTCGGCGCTGGTGATCACGGTGATCGGCGACGGCGAGGCGGTCGAGTTCAGGGGCTGTCCCCCGGCCTGATCACTTGCGCCGGAGATGCTCGTCGAGCCGGGGCAGGATTTCCACGAAGTTGCAGGGCTTGTGACGATAGTCGAGTTGGCGGACGAGGATCTCGTCCCAGGCGTCGCGGCAGGCGCCGGGGCTGCCGGGCAGGGCAAAGAGATAGGTCCCGTTCGCGACGCCGCCGGTGGCCCGGCTCTGCACGGCAGAGGTGCCGATCTTGTTCATCGAGATGATGGTGAAGACCGTGCCGAAGGCGTCGATCTCCTTCTCGTAGACGTCGCGATGCGCCTCGACCGTCACGTCGCGCCCGGTCAGGCCGGTGCCACCGGTCGAGATCACCACGTCGATGCCGGGATCGGCGCACCAGTTCCTCAGGCGCTCCGCGATCGCCGCGCGGTCGTCGCGCAGCAGGTCACGGGCGGCGAGCAGGTGCCCCGCCGCTTCGATCCGCTCGACCAGCGTGTCGCCGGACCTGTCCTCGGATGCGTCCCGCGTGTCGCTGACGGTGAGAACGGCGATCCGCACCGGGATGAAATCGCGCGCCATGTTCATGCCCGCGACATCGCCGCGAGACGCAGCGCCAGCCCGGCAAAGATCGTGGCCGAGATCCGGCCGAGCCAGCGGTTGAATCCGGCCGAGCCGGCGAGGCGCCGCCCGACGCCACCGGCGAACACGCCCACCGCGCCGTTGACCACCAGCCCGCCCAGCGAGAGCACCGCGCCGAGGGCCAGAAACTGGGGCAGAACCGGGCGGGCAGGATCGGTGAATTGCGGCAGGAAGGCCAGCACGAACAGGATCACCTTGGGATTGGTGAGGTTGACGACGAGGCCCTGCCGGAAGGCACGCGACGGACGAATTGCGGGCAATTCCTCGGGCGCGGCGCCGCCGCCGCGCAGCGCGGTCGCGGCCAGCCAGAGCAGGTAGCCGACACCGATCCAGCGGATCGCGTCGAAGAGCCATGGCAGTGCCGCGACGGTGGCGCCGAGGCCGAGACCCGCCAGCGTCACGTGGCCCATCACCGCCAGCGCGATCCCGGCATCGGCGGCGAGCGCAGCGCGCGGGCCACCGCGCAGGCCCTGGCCGAGGCAGAACATCATGTCCGCGCCCGGCGTCAGGTTGAGCGCGAGCGCCGCCGGCAGGAAGGCAAGCAGCACAAGGGGGTCGATCATGTCCGGGCTCCGTCGAGGCGCGTCTTGAGCGCGAGTAGGTCAGCCCAAGCCTCGCGCTTGGCCGCAGGGTTGGCGATGAGATGTGCGGGCGAAAAGATCGGCAGCGCCGGTCGGCCCATGAGGTCGCCCCAGCGCCCGCGCAGGCGATGCAGCCCGCCACCCTTCATCAGCGCGGCGCAGGCGACGGAGCCCATCACCACCAGGATCTCCGGGTCGGCCAGCTCGACATGCCGGTCGAGAAAGGGGCGCATCATCGCGAGATCGCCCGGATCGGGGGCGCGGTCGCCCGGCACGCGCCAGGGCAGCACCGGCACCATGTGGACCGCGCGCTCCATATCCGGCGCATCTACCGACAGACCGATCGCGGCGAGCATTTGTTCGAGAAGCCGCCCGGCAGGTCCCGCTACCGGCGTGCCGGCGCGATCCTCATCGCGGCGCGGCGGGTCGAGCAGCAGCGTCACCCGCGCACCGGCGCGGCCGCCCGAGAAGACGAAGCTGCGGGCGCCACGGCGCAGGTCGCAATGTTCGAACCGTTCCATTGCCGCGGCGAGCGCGTCGAGATCGGGCGCGGCCCGGGCGGCTTCGGTGGCCAGCGCCACCGGATCGGGTTCCTCGATGCGGACCGGGGCAGAGGCCGCCGTCGCGGCGCCCGGGGTCGGCGCCACCGCCGGCCGGGCATCGGTCAACGTGTAGCGGTCGAGCGGCGCGTCGAGAATCGCCTCGTCCGCGCCGATCTCGATCTGCCAGTCGAGCAGCGCCCGCGCGCGCCAGTAGTCCAATGCCGATTCCATAGGGCGCAGGCTATGCCGGATCGCGCCGGGATGGCAGGGGGCGAATGCGGGGCGAGGGGGAGGTCACCCCTTCGATCATGCACCGGTCTGCGGGGCCGCGGCTCAGCCGACGTTGTGCCGCTCGATCCAGCCGCGCAGATCCTCGGCCTCGTGACGGGCCTCGCGCAGCGCCTCCATGGCGGCGCGCAGCTCTGCCTCGGACTGCTTGAGCTGGCCGGTCAGCTCGGCCTCGCGCTCCTCGAGATAGGCGATCGCCTGATCGCGGGTCTCCTCGGCCTCGTGCAGCGCCTGCGCCATGCGGTCCAGCTCGCCGATATCGGCGCGGGTGACGCGGGTGAAGCGGTTCACCAGCCAGCTGGCGAACCAGCCGAGGGCGAAAGCGGCAAAAAGAATGACCGCCGTGGCGATGATGAACTCGGTTCTGTTCACGTTCCCGTCCCTAGTCGTCTGAATCGTCTGTGGGGCGCGCGCGCGGCCCGAAGGCCGGACGCTCCATCGCCTGCGGCGCGTCGGCGTCGATGCTCTGCGCCTCCTGCACCGGGGCCGCCTGTGCGTCTTCGCCGGCCTCTTCGCCATCCTCGGTCGTGGCTTCGGCCATGGTGGCGGCCTGCGCACCGCTGAGCCGGAACTCGATCCGGCGGTTGGCCTCGCGGCCATCGGCGGTGTCGTTATCGGCGATCGGGTCGGCCTCGCCATAGCCCTTGGCGGTGAAGCCCGCCACCGGCACGCGGGCGCGGCGCAGCGCCTCGACCACGGCGTCGGCGCGCTTCTGGCTGAGCGCGAGGTTCATCTCGTCGCGGCCCTGGCTGTCGGTGTAGCCCGCCACCTCGATCTCGAGCTCCGGGCAGCGGCGCACGATCTCGGCGATGTCGTCGACCACGGGGCGCGCCTCGGCGGTGATGGTGGCCGAGCCGGGATCGAAGGTGATCTTGGTGTCGGCCGTGACATAGGCAATCTGGCGCAGGCATTCCTCGGGGCTGGGCAGGCCCGCGATCGGGTCGAGCCGCTCCTCATAGGCGACTTCGATGTCGAAATCGGCGCCGCGGCCCAGCTTGTCGGCCAGCAGCCCGGCGATGTCGGCGCGTGCGGTCTTGCTGCCGGTGCGCCCGGTGATGGCGAGCGTATCGGGGCCGACATCGAGCTCGCCCACGGCGAGCATCGACAGCGCCTCCAGCCCGGCCAGCACCCGCATCGACCAGTCGCCCGGCAGGCCGCCGGTAACCCGGGTCGCCAGCGTCAGGTCGTCACCGCCGAAGCGGGCGCGGGCGAAATTCTCGACCGTGGTGGCGGCCAGCTGGTCGGGCAGCCGTCCAGCGAGACGCAGTTCGCCCGCCTCGGCCAGTCTCGCGGTGAATTCGGGCGCGCCCTCGGGCCGCGCCTCGGGGGCCTCGGGCAGCACCGCCTCGAGTGCGAAGAGATCGGGCAGGTCGTTCTCCAGCCGGCCCGCGACCCGGTCGAACAGCGCGGGGTCGGTGCCCTGCGCCGCGATCAGGGCGACATCGGCGTCCGAGAAGGTGACGCTGCCGCCGCCCAGCTCGGCCAGCGCCGCGACGCCGGTCGCGACTGCCTCGCCCCATTGGCCCGACGGCACTCCGAGCCCCAGCGTGCAGTCGACGTCATCGCCGGCCCCGGCCTCGGTGGCGGCGCGGATGATCGTGGCCATCGCCTCCGGCGTGTCGGCCGAGCAGGCCTCAAAGCGCGGGCCCTGCTCGTCGATCACGAAGCGCGTGGCAAAGGGGGTGATGACCGGGCGCGGGGCGCTGATCCGGAGCGCGAGACGAACAGTGTCCGGCTTGAGCCGGGTCAGATCTGCTTCCAGCTTGCGCTGCGCCTCGGGGCTGTCGGAGATCGCCTCGACCCGGACCCGGCCCGGCCGGACCGAAAGCTTGGAGCGCGGCAGCGTCTCCAGCGCCCGTCCGGCATAGCGCAGAGCCGAGGCCCAGTGTTCCGGCACCGGGTGGTCGGCGACGTCGAGCAGGTCGCTCACCGGCAGGCCGTCGGCGGCACGCTCCATCTGGGCGATCAGCGCGGCGCGGTCGGTCGCCGCCGGGATCAGGCCGATCAGCGACACGCCGCTGTCGTTGCGCAGGATCTCGATCGCGAAATCGGGCGGCGGCGGGGTCTCGGCCTCGACCACCTGCATGTTGTCGATCACCCGGCTCGCATCGACGATGGCGCCGGCCGCCGAGATCGCGCGGAAGCGCATCGCCTCGGTCGGGGCGGCGCCTTCGAGGATCACCTGCAGCCCGTCGCCCTGAACGCTGGCCCAGTCATGTCCCTGCGCGGCCAATGCGGCGCGCACCTCGCCCACCGAGACGTCCTCGACCACGGCGACGGCGGTACGTGCGGCAATGACCGAAACCCCGCCGGCGAGGGCGAAGGCGGTCAGGGCGGCGGCGAGTGGCGGCAGGCGCATCCGGGGCTCCGGGCTTGTTGCGACCCGCGCCTTCTAGGGCGCGGGGCAGCCCAGATCAATCACAGCGCCAAGGCCACGGCGGAAAACAGCACGGGAAGAAGCCCCGCGTCGCGGTTCGAGCGGAACAGCCGCAGCAGCCCGGCATTGTCGGACGGGTCGAAACGCGTCAGCTGCCAGGCCATGTGCCAGCCCATCGCCCAGGGCCCGCCCAGCGCCACGACCAGCGACAGAACCGAACGGTCGCGCGCGGCCAGCAGCACCGCGAGCCCCATCAGCAGCACGGTCGCCACCAGAAACCCGCGCAGCCAGACCTTGGAGCGGTCGCCGAACAACCGGGCGGTGGATTTCACGCCGATCAGCGCGTCGTCCTCGGCGTCCTGATGGGCATAGATCGTGTCGTAGAACAGCGTCCAGGCGATGCCCGATAGGTAGAGCACCAGCGGCGCCCAGGACAGCGACCCCGCCAATGCCGCCCAGGCCAGCAGGGCGCCCCAGTTGAAGGCGAGGCCGAGAAAGACTTGCGGCCACCAGGTGAAGCGCTTGGCGAAGGGGTAGATCGCCACCGGGATCAGCGAGGCGACACCGAGCCAGATCGCGGCCCAGTCGAAGGTGAGCAGGATGATCAGCGAAATCAGCGATTGCGTCGCCATCCAGATCAGCGCCTGCACCACCCGCACCTGTCCAGACGGGATGGGCCGCGAGCGGGTGCGCGCGACCGAGCCGTCGATATGCCGGTCGGTCACGTCGTTCCAGGTGCAGCCCGCCCCGCGCATCAGGAACGCCCCCAGGGCACAGCCGATGGCGATCCAGGCGCCCTCGAGGCCGAAGTGCCCGGTGGAAAGCGCCGCCAGCAGCAGCCCCCACCAGCAGGGCAGCAGCAACAGCCATGTGCCGATCGGGCGGTCGGCGCGGCTCAGCCGCAGATAGGGGCGGGTGGGGCGCGGCGCGAGGCGATCCACCCAGTTGCCCGCCACCGCGTCAGCGACGCTGCCCTCTTCGGCCTCTGGCATCCGTTCCGCCGCTTTCATATGGTCCGCCCCATGGCATCCAAGGTCCGGCTGTTTCTAGATCACCCTCTGGCCGAAGGGCAAACCGTTCCGCTCGAGGCGGCGCAGGCGCATTACCTTTCCGGGGTGATGCGGCTTGGCCCCGGGGCCGTCATTTCGGTCTTCGACGGCCGTTCGGGCGAGTTCGACGCCTCCATCGCGCAGGCGAGCAAGCGGGGCGGCACGCTGGAGATCGGCGCGCAGACCCGCCCCTTGCAGCCGCCGCCCGATCTGTGGCTGTGCTTCGCGCCGATCAAGAAGGCGCGTACCGATTTCATCGTCGAGAAGGCCGCCGAGATGGGCGCCGCGCGGATCGTCCCCGTCTTGACCGAGTTCACCAATTCCGAGCGCGTGCGCGTCGACCGGCTGCGGGCCCATGCCATCGAGGCCGCCGAGCAATGCGGCGGCACCTATGTGCCGCAGGTGGCCGAGCCGGTGAAGCTGGCAAAGCTGCTCGACGGTTGGCCCGAAGAGCGCAGCCTGATGTTCTGTGACGAGACGCTGGTGGGCAAAACTGGAAGGCTGCCGGACACGCCGGGGCCTTGGGCGGTGCTGATCGGGCCCGAGGGCGGGTTCTCGGACAAGGAGCGAGCGCGGCTGCGCGGGCTCGATCATGCCCATCCGGTGAGCCTTGGCCCGCGCATCCTGCGCGCCGATACGGCGGCGGTTGCGGCACTGACGCTGTGGCAGACGACGCTCGGGGACTGGCGGTGAGCTGTCCTGCGTTTCCGTGGCCGGACGCGACCAAGGCCAGCAAGGTCGAGCGCTGCGATGGCTGAGTTGCTGCGCCCTGAGGCGCGCGCGGCGCTGTGGCGCGGGCGCGAGGTGATCGCCGGGATCGGCGTGGCGGCGCTCGGCTTGTGGTGGGCGCTCACCAGCTTCGGCATCCTGCAATGGCTGGGCTGGGGTCTGGTCGCGCTGGGCGCGGGGCTCGTCGTGGGCGGCGTGCAGCGCTGGCGATTCCGACAGGAGGGGCAGGGGCCCGGCATCCTGAAGATCGACGAAGGCCGCGTAGCCTATATGGGGCCGCTGACCGGCGGCACGGTCGATCTCGACGCGGTGCGGCGGCTCAGGCTCGACCGGCGCGGCACCCCGGCGCACTGGCTGCTGGAAACCGGCTCCGAGGTGCTGGCGATCCCGGTAACCGCAGAGGGCGCGGAGGCGCTGTTCGACGCCTTCTCCGCGCTGCCGGGGCTGAAGCGCGGACCGATGATCGAGCTGCTCAACGGCGAGGCCCGCGACGTCGTCACTGTCTGGACCCGGCCTGCGCGGCTCGCGCCGGTCTGACGGCAAGGTGCGGCGGCGCGCAGGCCCCGCGCGCGAAACCGCACCGCCCGACCATTGACTTGGGCGCCCATGCGCGACACCTGTAGCCCCGCCTTGCACGATAGGAGCCACGCCCATGTCCATCCCCCAGTCCGGCGGCGGGCCGATCGAGCATCACTCCCAGCTCGCCGAATACCTGGCCTCCGGCTGCAAGCCCGAGGCCGATTGGCGCATCGGCACCGAGCACGAGAAGTTCGGCTATTGCCGCGACACGCAGCTGCCGCTGCCCTATGAGGGGCCGCGTTCGATCCGCGCCATGCTCGAAGGGCTGCGCGACCGCTTCGGCTGGTCGCCGGTCGAGGAGCAGGGCAAGCTGATCGGGCTGGAGCGCGACGGCGCCAATATCAGCCTCGAGCCGGGCGGGCAGTTCGAGCTGTCGGGCGCGCCGCTGGAGACGATCCACCAGACCTGCGACGAGGTGAACAGCCATCTCGCCGAGGTGAAGGAAGTCGCCGACGAGATCGGTGTGGGCTTCATCGGGCTCGGCGCCGCGCCGGAATGGACGCAGGACCAGATGCCGATGATGCCCAAGGGGCGCTACCGGCTGATGACCGACTACATGGACCGGGTCGGCACCCACGGGAAACAGATGATGTACCGCACCTGCACGGTGCAGGTGAATCTCGACTTCTCCTCCGAGGCCGACATGGTCAAGAAGCTGCGCGTCGCGTTGGCGCTGCAGCCGGTGGCCACCGCGCTCTTCGCCAACTCGCCCTTCTTCGAGGGCAAGCCCAACGGCATGCAATCCTGGCGCTCGCGGATCTGGCGGGGCCTCGACGATTCGCGCACCGGCATGCTGCCCTTCGCCTTCGAGGAAGGCATGGGGTTCGAGCGCTACGTCGACTGGGTGCTCGATGTGCCGATGTACTTCGTCTATCGCGACGGGAAATACATCGACGCGCTGGGCCAGTCCTTCCGCGATTTCCTCAAGGGCAAACTGCCGGCGCTGCCGGGCGAGAAGCCGACTCTGTCGGACTGGGCCGACCACCTGACCACGGTCTTCCCCGAGGCGCGGGTCAAGAAGTTCATAGAGATGCGCGGCGCCGATGGCGGCCCGTGGCGTAGGCTTTGTGCGCTGCCCGCCTTCTGGGTCGGCCTGACCTATGATGCGGGCGCGCTCGACGCCGCTTGGGACATGGTGAAGGGCTGGGACGCCGAGACCCGCGAGGCGCTGCGCGTGGCGGCCTCCGAGCAGGGGCTGCAGGCGCGGGTCGGCGATTTGTCGATGCACGAACTGGCGCGCCAGGCGGTGGAGATCGCCGAGACGGGGCTCAAGGCGCGCGCCCGGCCGGGAGATGGCGGGCTGGTGCCCGACGAGACCCATTTCCTCGCCGCGCTCAAGGAAAGCGTCGAGACCGGCCGCACCCCGGCCGACGAGCTGCTGGCCGAGTATCATGGCGAGTGGAACGGCGATCTGAGCCGGATCTACGCGGCGCACTCGTACTGAGGCGCTGCCGCCTTCAGCTCAGCGCCGGGAAGCCATGCGCCCTGGCGCGGCTTTCGATCGCGCGGCGCTGCGCGAGGGCGGCGTTGTGTTGGCGGATCATCGCGGGAATGCGCGGCAGGTCGATCATGAGCCACGCCAGGCAGACCAGAAGCCCTGCGATGGTGACCGCCAGCAACAGCATCATCGTCGCGCTGCCACGACGGCCCATGTAGAAGCGATGCGCCCCGAAGGGGCCGAGGAACAGGGCGAGGAGCAGCGCCGTCGAGAGGCTCTTGCGGCCCTCCATCGGCGTCTCCGGCTGTCGCGGCGTCTCGGTCATGTCGGGGCCGCTCCGGCGTTCAGGGTCGTGCCGCACCTCTCCCGCGCGGTGCCGGGACCATCGCCGTTTCGGTGCGTCGATGCAATCGACTGCTCGGAAACAGGCTATTTCGCGCCGATCCGTGGCTCGGTCCCGGCCCTGAGCCGCGCGATGTTGGCGGCGTGACGGGCATAAAGGATCGCCGCGAGCACGACCGCCAGAAGCACGATCCGTCCCTCGCCGAGCAGCAGCGCCCAGGCCGGCGCCAGCCCGGCGGCGAGCAGCGCGGCGAGCGAGGAATAGCGGAAGGCGAAGGCTGCGACGAGCCAGGTGGCGCAGGCCGCGAGGCCCACCGGCCAGCTCAGCGCGATCAGCAGTCCGAGGATCGTCGCGACGCCCTTGCCGCCGCGAAAACGCAGCCAGACCGGGTAGCAATGCCCGGCGAAGGCGGCGGCGCCGGCGATCTGCGCGGCATCCTCCGCAGCGAAGATCCGCGCCAGGATGACCGCGGCGATGGCCTTGCCCGCATCGAGCAGCAGCGTCGCGAGCGCCGCCCCCTTGGAGCCGGTGCGCAGCACGTTGGTCGCGCCGATATTGCCCGAGCCGATGGCCCGCACGTCACCCAGACCCATTGCCCGCGTGACCACGAGGCCGAACGGGATCGAGCCCAGCAGGTAGCCGATGACAGCCCAGAGAATCAGCAGGGCGGTCGGGCTTTCCATCAAGGGCATCAGCGGGTCTCCGTTACGCTCCGACCTGCCACCCAGGTCCCGAGCACCCTGCCTTCGAGCCGGGCGCCATCAAAGGGGGTGTTGCGCGATTTCGAGCGCAGTGTGGCTCGATCGAGCACGAATGGGGCGTCGGGGTCGAACCAGACCAGATCGGCGGGGGCGCCCTTGGCCAGCCGGCCGGTCTCGAGGCCGAGCCGCTTGGAGGGGTTGAGCGACAGCGCCCGGAACAGCCCCGGCAGATCGATCACGCCGCCATGCACCAGCCGCATCGAGGCGGGCAGAAGCGTCTCCAACCCGACCGCGCCGGAGGCCGCTTCCTCGAAGGGCAGGCGCTTCGATTCCTCGTCCTGCGGGGTGTGCATCGAACACAGGATGTCGATCAGCCCCGAGGCCAGCGCTTCGCCCACCGCGACCCGGTCCTCCTCGGCCCGCAGCGGCGGCTTGAGCTTGAAGAAGCTGCGGTAGTCGGCGACGTCGAACTCGTTGAGCGTCAGGTGATGCACCGAGACGCCCGCCGTGATGTCGAGCCCGTTGTTCTTGGCGCGCTCCAGCGCGGGCAGGGCGCGGGCGGTGGTGATCTGATCGGCGTGGTAGCGCGCGCGCGTCATCTCCAGCAGCGCGATGTCGCGGTCGAGCGCCATACGCTCGGCCATCGGCGACACGCCCGGCAGGCCGCGCAGCGAGGCGAACTTGCCCGAGGTCACGACGGCGCCGTTCGACAGGCCCGGCTCCTGCACATGCGCCATCACCAGCGCGCCGAGCGAGCGGGCATAGGTCAGGGCGCGCGAGAACACCTTGGTGTCGGTGACGACCCGGTCGCAATCGGTGAAGGCCACCGCGCCGGCATCCTTGAGGAAACCGATCTCGGTCATCTCGCGGCCCTCGCGGCCCTTGGTGAGCGCGGCCATCGGCAGCACCCGGACCGGGCTGTCCTCGCGGGCGCGGCGCACGACGAATTCGAGCGTCTCGGGCGTGTCGATCGCGGGCAGGGTGTCGGGGCGGGTGACGATCGTGGTGACGCCGCCCGCCGCCGCCGCGCGGCCTGCGGAGGCAAAGCTCTCCTTGTGGCGCTCGCCGGGCTCCGAGACCTTCACCCCGAGATCGACGATGCCCGGCGCGAGGCAGTGGCCGCGGCAGTCGATCACCTCGGCCGCCTGCGGAAGATCGCCGCTCTCGATGACCGCCTTGATGCGGCCCGCCTCGACCAGAAGGGCGCCGCGCGTCTCGCCGCGCTCGGGATCGATCAGCCGTGCATTGGTGAATAGGGTGCTCATGCCATCACCCCGGTCTGGTCTCGGGCCGCGCGCATGTTGCGCGCCAGCAGGTCCATCGCGGCCATGCGCACCGCGACGCCCATCTCCACCTGCTCCTGGATCACGCTTCGATTGATGTCGTCGGCGATGGTGCCGTCGATCTCGACGCCTCGGTTCATCGGGCCGGGATGCATCACGATGGCGTCGGGCTTGGCGTGCGCGAGCTTCGCCGCGTCCAGCCCGTAGCGATGGAAATACTCGCGCTCGGAGGGGATGAAGCCGCCATCCATTCGCTCCTTCTGGAGCCTCAGCATCATCACCACGTCGACGTCCTTGAGGCCCTCCTCCATGTCGTCGAAGACCTCAACGCCGAACTCGGCCACGCCCGACGGCATCAGGGTGGGGGGCGCGATGAGCCGGATGCGGTTCTCCATCTTGCCCAAGAGCATGATGTTCGAGCGCGCGACGCGGCTATGGGCGATGTCGCCGCAGATCGCGATCGAAAGCCGGTGCAGCCGCCCCTTGGCGCGGCGAATGGTCAGCGCGTCGAGGAGCGCCTGCGTCGGATGCTCGTGCCGCCCGTCGCCCGCGTTCAGCACCGCGCAGTTCACCTTCTGGGCCAGAAGGTCGACGGCGCCGGAATTGGGATGGCGCACCACCAGCAGGTCGGGGCGCATCGCGTTGAGCGTCAGCGCGGTGTCGATCAGCGTCTCGCCCTTCTTCAGCGAGCTGGCCTGCATTGCCATGTTCATCACGTCGGCGCCGAGCCGCTTGCCGGCGATCTCGAAGCTCGCCTGTGTCCGGGTCGAGTTCTCAAAGAACATGTTGATCTGGGTGAGACCGGCCAGCACGTCGCGCGGGGCGCGGCCGTGGCGGTTCAGCTCGGCATAGCGCTGGGCGGTGTCGAGAAGCTCGGTGATCTCCGTCGGGTGCAGGGGTTCGATCCCCAGGAGATGACGGGCACGGAAGGTCATGGGCGGGCTCCGGGATGCTGCGCGCGCCTTATAGGGGGCCTGCGCGGTTCGGGTAAAGCGGCCGCGCCGGAACCCATCGGAGGGTCCCGAAACTCCTTTGGGAGTTCGTCACCCACGCGGGGCGGCGGCGCGCCTCAGGCGGTCGTTGATCGCCCGGCCCAGCCCGTGATCGGGGATCGGTGCCACGGCGATCCGTTCGGCCCCCATCGCGTCGAGCTGGTGCAGGCAGTCGAACAGGTTGGCCGCGGCCTCGACCAGATCGCCCGAGCGCGACAGGTTCATGTCCGCGCCCAGAGGGCCGAAGCCGAGATAGGTCTCGCCCGGTTCCGTCTCGGTGGCATCGAGCCGCACGACACCCTTGGGGGCGTAATGCGAGGCCAGCTGGCCCGGCGCGCTGGGCGCGGTGGCGGACTTGGGCGGCGGCGGGGCCAGCGGTTTGCCGAGGCAGTCCTCGATCGCCTCGGCCGGAAGCCCGCCCGCGCGCAGCAGCGCCGGGGTCACGCCGGTGCAGTCGATGATGGTCGATTCCACGCCGACGCCGCAGGGGCCGCCGTCGAGCACCGCCTCGATCCGTCCCGCCAGCCCCGCCAGCACATGGCTCGCGGTGGTGGGGCTGACCCGGCCCGAAGGGTTGGCCGAAGGCGCCGCGATCGGCAGCGCGGTCTCGCGCAAGAGCGCCTGCGCCAGCGGGTGATCGGGCACGCGCACGGCGAGCGTGTCGAGCCCCGCCGTCACCAGCTTGGAGATCCCGGCATAGGGACGGATCGGCAGCACCAGCGTCATCGCACCGGGCCAGAAGGTCGAGGCCAGCCGCTGCGCCGTGTCGTCCATGACGCAATAGGCCTCGACCGCCTCGGCGTCGGGCAGGTGCACGATCAGCGGATTGAAGCTCGGCCGCCCCTTGGCCTCGAAGATCCGGGCCACCGCCGCGTCGTCGGTCGCGTCGCCGCCGAGGCCGTAGACGGTCTCGGTCGGAAAGGAGACGAGCCCGCCCCGGCGCAGCATCTCGGCGGCGCGTTTCAGGCCGGTCTCGTCGGGATCGAGGTGTCGGGTCATGACGTGGCGTCCGGGCTTGCGAGGTCGGGGGGCGCCGTATCAGGCTGTGTCTCGGCGGCGTCCGGGCTCCGGAATGCCATGCCCCGGAGGAGACCCGCAATGCCCTTTAACGCCCCCGTCGAGGATTTCCGCTTCATTCTGGAGCGTGTCATCGGCTTTTCCGACATCGCCGCGACCGTGCGGCATGCCGAAATGACCCCCGATGTCACGGACGCGATCCTGACCGAGGGTGGGCGGATGTGCGACGGCGTTCTCGCCCCGCTCAACCGGGCGGGCGACCTGCAGCCGGCACGGCTGGAGAACGGGGTGGTGCGGACCTCGCCCGGCTATGCCGAGGGTTATCGTGCGATCGCGGAGGGCGGCTGGGTCGGCATGGCGGCGACCCCCGAGCATGGCGGCATGGGGCTGCCGATGACGCTCGTGACCTGCATCAACGAGATGATGGGCGGCGCCTGCCTGGCGCTGCAGCTCAACCCGCTGATGACCCAGGCCGAAATCGAGGCGCTGGAGCGGCATGCCAGCCCCGATCTGCAGAAGCTCTATCTGCCGAAGCTGATCTCGGGCGAATGGTGCGGCACGATGAACCTCACCGAGCCGCAGGCCGGCTCGGATGTGGGCGCGCTGAAGACCAAGGCCGAGCCCGATGGCGAAGGGACCTACCGGATCACCGGTCAGAAGATCTACATCACCTGGGCCGACAACGACTTCTCGGACAACGTCGTTCACATGGTGCTGGCACGGCTGCCCGGCGCGGCCGAAGGCACCAAGGGCATCTCGCTGTTCCTCGTCCCCAAGCTCATCCCCGATGCGGAGGGAAAGCCCGGCCAAGCCAACTCCCTGCGGGTGGTCAGCCTCGAGCACAAGCTGGGCATTCACGGCTCGCCGACCGCGGTCATGGAGTATGACGGCGCGACCGGCTGGCTGGTGGGTGAGCCGCATGGCGGCATGGCGGCGATGTTCACCATGATGAACAACGCCCGCCTCGGCGTCGGCTCCCAGGCCGTGGGCGTGGCCGAGGCCGCGACGCAGGCGGCTTTGGCCTATGCGCAGGAGCGCCGTCAGGGCCGGGCCGGGGGGTCGGGCGCGATCGTCGAGCATGCCGATGTGCGCGCCATGCTGGCCCGGATGCGGGCCGAAACCTTCGCTGCTCGCGCGATCACGCTGGCCTGCGCCAAGGCGATCGACCTCGGCCGCGAGGGCGACGGGGCGGCACGGGCCCGGGCTGCGTTGCTAACCCCGATCGCCAAGGCCTTCGGCACCGAGACCGGCATCAACGTCGCCGATCTGGGCATCCAGGTTCATGGCGGCATGGGCTATATCGAGGAGACCGGCGCCGCCCAGTTCCTGCGCGATGCCCGGATCACTGCGATCTACGAAGGCACCAATGGCATTCAGGCGATGGATCTCGTGGGCCGCAAGATGATGGATGGCGGCGCCGCGGCCTATGCCCTGATCGACGAGATCGAGGCCGACGCCAAGGCCGCGCGCGACGGGGTCGCCGAGCTGGCCGAGCCGGTCTGGCAGGCGGCCGAGGCGATGCGCGAGGCGACCGAATGGCTGCTGGAGCATGAGACGGCGGACCGCTTCGCCGGCGCAATGCCCTATCTGCGGGCCTTCGCCCGGCTCTTGGGGGCCTATTACCACCTGCGCGCGGCGCAGGCCGGGGTGGGGCGGCGCCGTCGCCTCGCGGCCTTCTACATCCGTCGGATGCTGCCCGAGCAGGCCGCGCATATTGCGGCGCTGCGGGCCGGACCCGAGAGCGTCATGGCCCTCGATGCCGGGGATCTCTCGGTCTGAGGCGGCTGGACGCGGCCGCATGGCTGCGTCATCAAGCCACGCATGACGAGAAACATGCCGCACGCACCCTTTTCCGAGCCCCCGGCGCCCGGCACCGCGATCGAGGTCGCGCCGGGCGTGCTGTGGATGCAGCTGCCGCTGCCGTGGGCGCTCAACCACGTCAACGCCTACGCGCTGGATGATGGCGACGGCTGGACCGTCGTCGATACCGGCCTCGACACCACCCGCATTCGCGCCGTCTGGGAGGAACTGTTGTCGGGGCCGCTGGGCGGCCGGCCGCTGCGCCGGGTCGTGGTCACCCATCACCATCCCGACCATGTCGGCCTCGCCGGCTGGCTCTGCGCGTCCTCCAGCGCCGAGTTGGTGATGCCGCGTACCGGCTACCTGCTGTCGCGGATGCTGCGCGCCGAGGAGCAGAGCCTGCCGCCGCGCGAGGTGGTGGCCTTCTGGCGCCGGGCCGGGATGGACCCCGAGCTGCTGTCGCAACGCCGAACCGAGCGGCCCTTCAACTTCACCGACTGGGTGGCGCCGCTGCCGCTCTCCTATACCCGTATCCGCGAGGGCGACGCGATCCGCATGGGGGGGCGCGACTGGACCATCCGCATGGGCGAGGGGCACGCCGCGGAACATGCGACCTTCTGGGAAGAAGGGGGCGATCTGGTGATCGGCGGCGACCAGCTGCTGCCCGGGATCAGTCCCAATCTGGGCGTGCAGCCGACCGAGCCCGAGAACGATCCCGTCACCGATTGGATCATCTCCTGCGATCGGCTGGCGGCCTACGCCCGCTCCGATCAGCTGGTCCTGCCGGGCCACAAGAAGCCCTATCGCGGCCTGCCCGAACGCCTCGCGCAGATGGCACAAGGGCATCGCGAGGCGCTGGATCGGCTGGAGGCCCATCTCGCCGTGCCGCGCCGCGGCGGCGACTGCTTCGCGCCGCTGTTCCGCCGCTCGGTGACGCGCGACAGCTACGGGCTGGCCTTGGCCGAGGCGCTGGGTCACTTGAACGCGCTGGTCGCGCAAGGCCGGGCCCGGCGCGAGATGGGTGATGACGGGGCGTGGCGCTGGAGGGCCGCATGATCGAGGTCTTCGAGGAAAGCTTCCCGCTCGCCCGCGCCTTCACCATCAGCCGCGGCAGCCGGACCGCCGCCCAGGTGCTGAGCGTGCGGATTTGCCGGGAGGGCCATGCAGGCCGGGGCGAATGTGTGCCCTACGCGCGTTACGGCGAAAGCCTCGCCAGCGTCCGGGCGCAGATCGAGGGCCTGCCGGAAGGCATTTCGCGGACCGAGCTGCAAGAGGCGCTGCCGCCGGGCGCGGCCCGCAACGCGGTGGATTGCGCGCTGTGGGATCTCGAGGCGAAGTCGGCCGGGGTGCCGGTCTGGCGGCTCGCCGGGCTGGCGTCGCCCGTGCCGCTGGTCACTGCCTACACGCTGTCGCTCGACAGCGCCGAGGCGATGGAGGCGCGGGCGCGCGAGGAGGCGCATCGGCCGATCCTGAAGATCAAGCTCGGCACACCCGACGACATGCCGCGGTTGGAAGCTGTGCGGCGCGGCGCGCTGGCATCGACGATCATCGTCGACGCCAATGAGGGGTGGAACGCCGCCATCTATGCCGACCTCGCGCCGCATCTGCTGCGCCTCGGCGTGGCCTTGGTCGAGCAGCCGCTCCCGGCGGGCGAGGACGACGCGCTGTTCGGCCTCGACCGTCCCGTGCCGGTCTGCGCTGACGAGAGCTGCCATGACCGCGCCTCCCTCGCCGGCATGGCGGGCAAGTACGACATGGCCAACGTCAAGCTCGACAAGACCGGCGGCCTGACCGAGGCCCTTGCCCTGCGCGCGGCGGCGCGAGCCGCCGGATTTGAGGTGATGGTCGGCTGCATGGTCGGCTCGTCGCTGGCCATGGCGCCGGCGCATCTGGTCGCTCAGGGGGCCGCGATGGTCGATCTCGACGGGCCGCTGCTGCTGGCGGCCGACCGCGATCCGCCGATGCGCTTCGACGCCGCCGGGCTGCACCCGGCCGAGGCGGCGCTCTGGGGCTGAGCCTCTGGCGCAAGGCTTCACCTTGCGGCAGAAGGGGGAGCGAGAGCCAACAGGAGAGCGCCATGACCCGCACCGTCTATGTCAACGGGGAGTATCTGCCCGAAACCGAGGCCAAGGTCTCGATCTTCGATCGCGGCTTCCTGATGGCCGACGGCGTCTACGAGGTCACCTCCGTGCTGGGCGGCAAGCTGATCGATTTCGAAGGACATTCGAAACGGCTCGAGCGCTCACTGTCCGAGCTGCAGATCCGCAAGCCGATGGAGAATGAGGCGCTCTTGGAGATCCACCGCGAACTGGTGGCGCGCAACGGCATCGAGGACGGGCTGATCTACATGCAGATCACCCGGGGCGCGCCGGGCGACCGCGATTTCGCCTTCCCGTCCGATGAGACCGAGCCGACCGTCGTGCTGTTCACCCAGTCCAAGCCCGGCCTCGCCGACAGCCCGGCCGCCAAGACCGGCATCAAGGTGATCTCGATCCCCGACATCCGCTGGGGCCGCCGCGACATCAAGACGGTGCAGCTGCTCTACCCGTCGATGGGCAAGATGATGGCCAAGGCGGCCGGAGCCGACGATGCGTGGATGGTCGAGGAGGGCGCGGTGACCGAAGGCACCTCGAACAATGCCTATATCGTCAAGGGCAGCACCATCATCACCCGCCAGCTCGGCAAAGAGATCCTGCATGGCATCACCCGGGCCGCCGTGCTGCGATTCGCCCGCGAGGCACAGATGAAGGTGGAGGAGCGCGCCTTCACCATCGAGGAGGCGCAGGCCGCCGACGAGGCCTTCGTCACCTCGGCCTCGACCTTCGTGATGCCGGTGGTCGAGATCGACGGCGCGAGCGTGGGCCAGGGCACGCCCGGCCCGGTCGCGACGCGGCTGCGCGAGATCTATCTCGAGGAAAGCCGCAAGGCCGGGCTCTGACGCCGGGAGAGATCTGCATGGACCATCCGCTGATCGACCTGATCGGGCAGGCCATCGCCAAGGCCGAGCGCGAGGGCGCCTTCGACAACCTGCCGGGCGCGGGCAAGCCGATCGCGGATCTTCATGCGCCCGGCGATGCCGTGCTCGACCGCCTGATGCGCGAATCGGGTGCCAAGCCCGAGGCGGTGACGCTGAAGGCGAAGATTGCCGAGACGAAGGCGCGGCTCGCCGGGCTGAGCGAGGAGACGGCGCGCCGCGAGGAAATGCGCCGTCTCGCCGATCTGGAAACGCGGCTCGCCATCGAGCTGGAGTCGATGCGCCGCTACGGCTGAGGGCTCAGCCCTCGCTCGCCTCGTGCTTCTGCGCCGCGTCGAATGCGGCGCGGGTCGCCTCCGTGGCCTCGGTCTGGTGCCGGTCGCGCCACTGGTCGTAGGGCATGCCGTAATAGGCCTCGCGCGCCTCGTCCTTGCTCATCTCGTGGCCTTTCTCGGCCGCCGCTTCCTGCATCCAGCGCGACAGGCAGTTGCGGCAGAAGCCCGCGAGATTCATCAGGTCGATGTTCTGCACATCCGGGCGCTCCTCCATCAGGTGCTTTTGCAGCCTGCGGAACGCCGCCGCCTCGATCTCGGTGCGCGTGGTCTCGTCGATCTCGTCCATCCGGCTCATCGCCGCTCTCCCTTACAGTCCCGTTTCGCGAAGTATGTCGCGCAGCATCGGCGCCAAGCGCTCGGCCCAGCCGATCTGGCCGTCCACTTCCTCGATCAGGTCGTTGCGCACCTCGATCAGCACGTTGGGACGGCCGTGGCGCAGCGCGTGGCGGTCGATGGAATCGCCTGGCAGGTGACCCGAATAGGGTTCGTTGTCGCCGACCACGAGCCCCTCCACCTCGCGCAGCCGGGCGATCAGCGGATTGGCCAGCCGCGAATCGAGGTGGCTGTGCAGGATCGCCGCGTGCCAGGGCCGGGGGCGGCGGCCGCGAAGCTGCGAGACATAGCTGTGGATCGCCACGATCACCGTGTCGTCCTGCCGCGCCGCCAGCTCGCCCAAGGCCGCGTGGTAGGGGCGGTGCAACCGGTCGAGCCGCCTTTCGGTCTCCTCCGGGCCGGCATGGCGGTTGGCCGGGATGATGGAGCCGTCATAGAGCTTCATCAGCAGGGTGGGGTCGTCCTCGCCGCGGTTGGGATCGATCACCAGCCGCGAGAATTTCGACAGGATCGCCGGCGCGTCGAGTCGTTCGGCCAGCGCCTCGGCCAGCCCGGCGGCGCCGACGTCCCAGGCGATGTGGCGCGCCATGTCGGATGAAGGCAGGCCGAGATCGCCGCCATTCACCCAATCGGGCACGTGATTGCTCGCGTGATCGCAGGTCACGAGGAAGCGCGAGCGGCGTTCCGCGCCGGTGATACGGTAGGCTTCCGAGGTCATGAGTTGTGGTGTTCTCCGCTGTCGTTGGCTCAAGTGTCGCACGGGCAGTTGTGAGGAAGCCGGAATTGCGCAATAACGGCGCCGAACCGGGCCTGGTAGCGGTAACGGACCGCCTATGCCCGACCGAACATCTACCGCGTCCATGGGGCCAGTCGAGAGGATCCACCTGATGAAGCGCCATCGCAATGTGAAAATCGTGGCAACGCTGGGGCCGGCGTCGAGCACCTACGAGGTGATCCGCGCCCTGGTCGAGGCTGGCGCGGACGTGTTCCGGCTCAACATGAGCCACGGTGCCCATGACGAGATCCGGGCCCGCCACGCGATCATCCGCCAGGTCGAGCAGGATCTCGACACGCCGATCGGCATCCTCGCCGACCTGCAGGGGCCGAAGCTGCGCGTCGGCACCTTCGCCAATGGCGAGGAAGAGCTGGCCGAGGGCGCGTCGTTCCGGCTCGATCTCGACGAGGCCGAGGGCGACGCCACCAGGGTGCGGCTGCCCCACAAGGAGATCTTCGACGCGCTCGAGCCGGGCGCCTCGCTGCTGGTCAACGACGGCAAGATCCGCCTGCGCGTCAAGGATTGCGGCGCCGATTACGCCGATTGCGAAGTCGTCGTCGGCGGCACCATCTCGAACCGCAAGGGCGTGAACGTGCCGGACGTGGTGCTGCCGCTGGCCGCGCTGTCCGAGAAGGATCGCAAGGATCTCGAATTCGTCTGCGAGCTGGGCGTCGACTGGCTGGCGCTGTCCTTCGTGCAGCGCCCCGCCGACGTCGAGGAAGCGCGCCAGCTCTGCAAGGGCCGCGCCGCGATCCTCTCGAAGATCGAAAAGCCCGCCGCCGTGAAGGCCTTCGACGAGATCCTCGCGGTCTCCGACGGCATCATGGTCGCGCGCGGCGATCTGGGCGTCGAGCTGCCGGTGCAGAACGTGCCGCCGATCCAGAAGCGCCTCGTGCGCCGCTGCCGCGCCGCCGCCAAGCCGGTGATCGTCGCGACCCAGATGCTCGAATCGATGATCGAGAGCCCGATGCCGACCCGCGCCGAGGTCTCGGACGTCGCCACCGCGATCTACGAGGGCGCCGACGCGATCATGCTGTCGGCCGAATCAGCGGCCGGGCAGTACCCGATCGAGGCGGTCGCCACGATGGACAACGTCGCCCACGAGGTGGAGAGCGACCCGACCTACCGCGAGGTGATCGACAGCTCGCGCAAGGTCGCGCACAACTCCGTCGCCGACGGCATCGTCGCCGCGGCGCGCGAGATCGCCGAGACCACCAACGTCAAGGCGATCTGCTGCTTCTCGCAATCGGGTACCACTGCCTCGCTGGTGGCGCGCGAGCGGCCGCGCGTGCCGATCCTGGCGCTGACCTCGATCCGCAACACCGCGCGGCGCCTGTGCCTGACCTGGGGCACCAACTGCGTCGTCACCGGCGAGGTCGACCGCTTCAAGATGGCGGTTGTCAACGCGGCGCGCTGTGCCCGCGAGCAGGGGCTGGCAACCGAGCAGGACATGATCGTCGTGACCGCGGGCGTGCCGTTCAACACGCCGGGCACCACCAACATCCTGCGCGTGGCACCCTGCTCCGAGCGGCTGATCTTCAACGCCGATCCCGAATGAGGGCAGGGGGCGCAGGCCCCCTTGCCATGAGCCCGCGTGCCGCCTATACGGCGCGCTCACCCCGTTCGTCCGGCCTTCTTGGCATGCCGAGGCGGACGGTCCCACCACCGTTCCGGAAGGGAGATGGAAATGCCCAAGATGAAGACGAAATCGAGCTGCAAAAAGCGGTTCAAGGTGACGGCCTCGGGCCGGATCAAGGCCGGTCAGGCGGGCAAGCGCCACGGCATGATCAAGCGCTCGAACAAGTTCATCCGTGACGCCCGTGGCACCACGATCCTCGCCAAGGCTGATGAGCAGATCATCAAGCCGATGATGCCCTACGCGCGCTAAGGAGGTCAGGACATGAGCCGCACCAAAGGTGGTACCGTTACCCATCGCCGTCACAAGAAGATCCTCGACCAGGCGAAAGGCTATTACGATCGCCGCTCGCGCACCTTCAAGGTTGCCAAGCAGGCCGTCGACAAGGCCAACCAGTACGCGACCCGCGACCGCAAGACCCGCAAGCGCAACTTCCGCGCCCTGTGGATCCAGCGGATCAACGCCGGCGTCCGTGCCCATGACGAGGCGATGACCTATTCGCGCTTCATCAACGGCCTGTCGCTCGCGGGCATCGAAGTGGACCGCAAGGTTCTCGCCGATCTCGCGGTGCACGAGCCCGAGGCGTTCGGCGCGATCGTCGACAAGGCGCGCGCCGCTCTGGCCTGAGGCCAAGCGACAGAGTGATTCGAAGCCGCGCCACCCGAAGGGGTCGCGCGGCTTCTTGCGTTTCGGGGCCGGGCTGCTAGTCCGGTCCGGCAGAAAAGGGTGACGACATGGACGATCTTCGAAACAGGTATCTGGAGCTGATCGCCGAGGCCGGCGACGAGGCGGGCATCGAGGATCTGCGCGTCCGCGCGCTGGGCAAGAAGGGCGAGATTTCCGGCCTGATGAAGACGCTGGGCGGCATGTCGCCCGAGGAGCGTCAGGAGAAGGGCCCCAAGCTCAACGCGCTCAAGAACGAGATCGCCGATGCATTGGCCGCGCGCAAGGCGTCGCTCGCCGATGCCGCGCTCGAGGCGCGGCTCAAGACCGAATGGCTCGACGTGACGCTGCCCGCGCGGCCCGCGCGCTCCGGCACGATCCATCCGGTGAGCCAGGTCACCGAGGAGTTGGTGGCGGTCTTTGCCGACATGGGCTTCGCCGTCGCCGAAGGGCCGCAGATCGAGAGCGACTGGTACAATTTCGACGCGCTCAACATCCCCGGCCATCACCCGGCCCGCGCCGAGATGGACACCTTCTACACCCACCGCGCCGAGGGCGATCACCGCCCGCCGCACGTGCTGCGCACCCACACCTCGCCGGTCCAGATCCGGTCGATGGAGGCCAATGGCGCGCCTATCCGCATCATCTGCCCGGGCCGCGTCTATCGCGCCGATTTCGACCAGACCCACACGCCGATGTTCCACCAGATCGAAGGCCTCGCCATCGGCACCGACATCACCATGGCGCATCTGAAATGGGTGCTGGAGGAAAGCCTCTCGGCCTTCTTCGGCACCAAGGTGAAGACCCGCTTCCGCGCCTCGCACTTCCCCTTCACCGAGCCCTCGGCCGAGGTCGACATCCAGTGCAGCTGGCAGGACGGTACCGTGAAGGTCGGCGAGGGCGACGACTGGCTCGAAGTGCTGGGCTCAGGCATGGTGCACCCGAAGGTGCTCAAGAACGCCAAGATCGACCCCGAGAAGTATCAGGGCTTCGCCTTCGGCATGGGCATCGATCGTCTTGCGATGCTGAAATACGGCATCCCCGACCTGCGCGCTTTCTTTGAGTCGGACCTGCGCTGGCTGAAGCATTACGGCTTCGCCGCGCTCGACGTGCCGACGTTGCGGGGGTGAGCCTCATGCGCATCCCCTTCCATGCGGCACTGGCCATCGCGGTGGCCGGACCGGTCGCGGCCGACGAGATGTGGATCTCCGACCTCGGCGCGCTTGCCTACGAGGCCGACGAGGGCGACACCGCCATCCTGTCCATTCCGACCGAGGATGCGGGGCAGGGCCGTCTCTACATCCCCGGCCTCGCCGGCAACTGGCAGCAGCGCGGCGTCCACGAGGCCTACTGGATCGCCGAAGGCGAGGGCTTCTGCGGCGCGACGCTGACGGGGCCCGACGGGTTCGGCTCCACCATGTGGGGCAATGCCGTGGTGGCTTTCGACAAGCCGGAATTTCCGACCGGCTTCACCGTGACGCTCGGCGATTGCATGAGCACACCGTTCCGCGCGCTGCGCGCTGATCTCGACCAGTAAAGGGCAACCGACATGAAATTCACCCTCTCCTGGCTCAAGGACCATCTCGACACCACCGCCAGCGTCGACGAGATCGCCGAGGCGCTGACCGATCTCGGGCTCGAGGTCGAAGGCATCGAGAACCCCGCCGCGGCCCTCGAGAACTTCGTCATCGGCAAGGTCGTCGCCGCCGAGAAGCACCCCGACGCCGACAAGCTGCAGGTCTGCCGGGTCGAACTGCCGGGCGGCGAGGACCAGATCATCTGCGGCGCGCCCAATGCGCGGCAGGGCATCACCGTGGTCGTCGCCCGCCCCGGCACCTACGTACCCGGCCCCGACTTCACCATCGGCGTCGGCAAGATCCGCGGCGTCGAGAGCCACGGCATGATGTGCTCGGAGCGCGAGCTGGGTCTGGGCGACGCGCATGAGGGCATCATCGAGCTGCCCTCGGGCGAAGTCGGTCAGAGCTTTGCCGACTGGCTGGCCGAGAACGATCCCGCCAAGGTCGACCCCGTCATCGAGATCGCGATCACGCCCAACCGCGGTGACGCGCTCGGTATCCGCGGCATCGCGCGCGACCTCTCGGCGCGCGGCGTCGGCACGCTGAAGCCGCTCGAAGTGAACTCGGTGCAGGGCAGCTACGACTGCCCGATCGGCGTCGAGATCGCGCCCGACACGCGCGACGGCTGCCCGATCTTCGCGGGCCGTCTCATCCGCGGCGTGAAGAACGGGCCCTCGCCCGACTGGCTTCAGGACCGGCTGCGTGCCATCGGCCTGCGCCCGATCAGCTTCCTCGTCGACGTGACCAACTATATCACCTACGACCTGAACCGGCCGCTGCACGTCTTCGACGCCGACAAGGTGGCCGGCAATCTGCGGGTGCACCGCGCCGAGGGCGGCGAGAGCTTCGCCGCGCTCGACGAGAAGTCCTACACCCTCGATCAGGGCATGATCGTGATTTCCGACGACAATGGCGTCGAGAGCCTCGCGGGGATCATGGGCGGCGTCGACACCAGCGTGACCGAGGAGACCACCAACGTCTTTGTCGAAAGCGCGCTGTGGAACCCGGTGCAGATCGCGCTGACCGGCCGCGCGCTTCGGATCCACTCGGATGCGCGCCAGCGCTTCGAGCGCGGCATCGATACCGATTTCGTCACCACCGGCCTGCAGATCGCTGTGCGGATGATCGTCGACCATGCCGGCGGCGAGGCGTCGAAATCGGTGATCGCGGGGGCGACGCCGGACAATAGCCGCGCCTACCGCTTCGACCCGAAGGCGGTGACGCGGATCGTCGGCATGGAGATCCCCGTCAAGGAGCAGCGCCAGACGCTCGACCGTCTGGGCTTCCGGCTCGATGGCGAGACGGCGCATGTCCCGGCCTGGCGCTCGGACATCCAGGGCGAGGCCGACCTCGTCGAGGAAGTGGCGCGCGTCGCCTCGCTGTCCAAGCTCCAAGGCGTGCCGTTGCCGCGCCCCGAAGGCGTGGCGCAGCCCGTGCTGACGCCGATGCAGGCGCGTCTTTCCAAGGCGCGGCGCACCACCGCGAGCCTCGGCTACGACGAATGCGTCACCTACAGCTTCATCGACGCGCAGGCCGCGTCGCTGTTCGGCGGCGGCTCGGATGCGACCCGGCTCGAGAACCCGATCTCCTCGGAGATGAGCCACATGCGCCCCGACCTGCTGCCGGGCCTGCTGCGCGCCGCCGCGCGCAATCAGGCGCGCGGGCAGGCGGATCTCGCGCTGTTCGAGGCGGGGCACGTGTTCTGGGGCGGTGAGCCGGGCGAGCAGCGGCTCTGCGTCGCAGGCCTGCTGACCGGCCGGACCGGCCCGAAGGACGTGCATGGCGCCGCGCGGCCCGTCGATCTCTACGACGCCAAGGCCGATGCCGAGGCCGTCCTCGCCTCCATGGGCGCGCCCGCCAAGGTGCAGATCCTGCGCGGCGGTGAGGGCTGGTGGCATCCGGGCCGTCATGGCCGGATCTGCCTCGGCCCCAAGAAGGTGCTGGGCGTCTTCGGTGAACTGCACCCCCGCGTGCTCGCGGAACTCGACGTGAAAGGTCCGGCAGTGGCCTTCGTGCTCTGGCCGGAGGAGGTGCCACTGCCGCGCCAGAACGGCGCCGCGCGTCCGGCCTTCACGCCGCCCGCGCTGCAGCCGGTCGAACGCGACTTCGCCTTCGTGGTAGATGCGAAGGTCGAGGCGCTCACCCTGGTCAACGCGGCCGCTGGCGCGGACAAGGCGCTGATCTCCAATGTGCGGGTCTTCGACCAGTTCCAGGGCGGCTCGCTCGGTGAGGGGCGCAAGTCGGTGGCGATCACGGTGCGGCTGCAGCCGACCGAGAAGACGCTCACCGAGAAGGAGATCGAGGCCGTGGGCGCCAAGATCGTCGAGAAGGTGACCAAGGCCACCGGCGGCGAACTGCGCGGCTGAGGCCACGCCCATCGGAACGGGGGAGGGGGGCGACCGCGAGGTGCGCCCTCTTTCTCATCCGTGGCCGTCATGCCGCGCCCTTATCGGGCTTTCGCGCCGATCGGTGACGCATCGCGACCGGCTGCGTTAGCTAGGGGATCGAACCGGACAGGAGACACCGATGATCAAGGAATTCCGCAACTTCATCGCCAAGGGCAACGTGATGGACCTCGCGGTCGGCATCATCATCGGCGCCGCCTTCACCGCCATCGTCCAGAGCCTCGTGCATGACCTGATCAACCCGGTGATCGGGCTGATCCTCGGCGGCATCGACTTCACCTCGATGTATGTCGTGCTGTCGGGCGACGTGCCTCCGGGCAGCTCTCTCGAGGTCGCGCGCGAGAGCGGGGCCGCGGTCTTCGCCTATGGCGCCTTCCTGACGGCGGTCATCAACTTCCTGATCATCGCCTGGGTGGTGTTCCTGCTGGTCAAGGGCGTGAACCGGATCAAGGACGCCGCCGTCGAGAAGGGCGAGCCTGTGCCCGCCGCGCCGAAAGGCCCGACGCAGGAGGAGCTGCTGACCGACATCCGCGATCTGCTCAAGACAAGAGAGATATGAGGCGCGGCGCAGTTTATGTGCGCGGATGCGGAGTTCACCTCGTGGCTGTGCGCCCCTAGCTAGGGTGCATCTCCAATCGAGGACGAATTCCATGACCATCCTGCATATCGACAGCTCCATTCTCGGCGAGAATTCGGTCTCGCGTGATCTCACCGCGGCCATCGTCGCCGAGCTGACCTCCAAGTCCGACGAGACCGTGCTGCGCCGCGACCTCGCCGATCCCGAGACCGAGGCCGCCTTCGACGGCGACCCGGTCGAGCAGCTGATGGCGGCCGACACGCTGGTCATCGGCGCGCCGATGTACAACTTCGCGATTCCGCACCAGCTCAAGGCCTGGATCGATTCGGTCGCCGTCGCCGGCAAGACCTTCCAGTACACTGCCGAGGGCCCGCAGGGCCTCGCCGGCGGGCGCCGTGCCATCGTGGTCTATGCCTCGGGTGGCGTGCATGACGGGGCCACCGACTTCGTCGAGCCCTACCTGCGGCAGGTTCTCGGCTTCATCGGCATCTCCGACGTGACGGTGCTGCGGGTCGAGGGAGTGGCGATCTCGCCCGAGGCGCGCGCCAAAGCGATCAACGACGCCCGGGCCAAGGTGCCCGCGATCGCGCAGAAGATCGCTGCCTGATCTCGGGCTTCTTACGGCAAACGGCCGGCGCGATGCGCCGGCCGTTTTCGTTCGTGCGGCGTCTCAGGCGGTTTTGGCGGCCTGATCCATCCAGTCCTTGTGCTTGCGCTCATCCGCGAGGCCGCGCTGGAACAGGGCCTTGTCGGTGGCGGGCACGGATTCGTTGTCGACCGCGTGCTGATAGGCGCTGATCGTGTCGATCTCGTTGGTGGCCATCGCCTTGAGGATCGCACCGTCGCCGCCGACCATGTCGGCGAGCTTGATCTTGCCGGTGGTCAGAAGCTGCTTCATGTCGCCTTCGCCGGGGACGTTGGCGCCGACGCGGCCGGCCAGTGCGGTGAGGTCCTGCAGGTGCCGCAGGTGGTCCTGCCGGAACTCCTCGACCTTGGCCTTGTGGGCGGGATTCTCGAGCCGCTCGATGGTGGTCTCGTAGGCGGCGATGGCGTCATGCTCGAGCAGGATGAAGTTCTCGACCAGCTTGGCCATGTCGCTCGACGTGCCGATGGTGGTAACCATTGTATCGTCCTCCGCATATGGGATTGCGGAGGGCAAACGATTGCCGCACCGGAGCGTTCCGGTGCGGCATCGCACCTCAGCGGCCGAGCGCCTGTGCCGCCGAGATCGCTTCGCGGCCGAGGCCTTCGCCCACGGCCAGGTTGGTGATCCGGCCCTGATGGACGTTGAGTCCCTCGGCGAGGTGCGGGTCGTCGAGGCAGGCCTGCTTCCAGCCCTTGCCAGCGATCGCCAGCACGAAGGGCATGGTCGCGTTGCCGAGCGCCAGCGTCGAGGTGCGGGCCACCGCGCCGGGCATGTTGGCGACGCAGTAATGCATGATGCCGTCGACCTCGTAGATCGGGTTCTCATGCGTGGTCGGCTTCGAGGTCTCGAAGCAGCCGCCTTGGTCGATGGCGACGTCGACGATCGCCGCGCCGGGCTTCATGGTCGAGAGCTGCTCGCGGGTGACCAGCTTGGGCGCGGCGGCGCCGGGGACCAGCACCGCGCCGATCACCATGTCGGCCTGGGTGACGGCATCGGCGGTGGCGCCGGCGGTGGCGTAGAGGGTGCGGAACTGGTCGCCGAAGACGTCGTCGAGATAGCGCATCCGCGGCAGCGACTTGTCGAGCACGGTAACCCGCGCGCCCATGCCGGCGGCGATCTTGGCGGCATGGGTGCCGACCACGCCGCCGCCGATGACGACGACATTGGCCGGGTTCACGCCGGGCACGCCGCCCATCAGCACGCCGCGGCCGCCATTGGCCTTCTGCAGCGTCCAGGCGCCCATCTGGGGCGCGAGCCGACCGGCCACTTCCGACATCGGCGCCAGCAGCGGCAGGCCGCCATTGCGGTCGGTGACGGTCTCGTAGGCGATGCAAGTGGCGCCCGAGTTCACCAGATCCTCGGTCTGTTCCGGATCGGGGGCGAGGTGGAGATAGGTGAAGAGAATCTGGCCCTCGCGCAGCATCCGGCGCTCGACGGCCTGCGGCTCCTTGACTTTCACGATCATCTCGGCGCTGGCGAAGATCTCTTCAGCGCTGTCGGCGATGGCGGCACCGGCGGCGCGGTAATCGTCGTCAGTGAACCCGGCACCAAGGCCGGCGCCGGCCTGCATGGTGACCTTGTGGCCTTGGCCCACCGCCTCGCGGGCGGCGTTGGGGGTCAGGCCCACGCGGAATTCCTGGGGCTTGATTTCGGTGGGGCATCCGATGTGCATGACATGTCCTCCTGTCTTTCTCCCATGATGCGCCTGTTCGCACGCAATTGCTGACGAGTTCTTCGCTGGCTGAGCGGTGTTTTTCGAAGCTACTTGCGTCATGGTCGCTGATGTTCGAAGAATCGTGCATGGATCAAATCGACCGCATAGACCGCGCCATCCTCGCCGCCCTGCAGGCGGATGGCCGGTTGTCGAATGCTCAGCTCTCCGAGCAGGTGAACCTCTCGCCTTCGGCCTGTCATCGCCGGGTGCGGGCGCTGGAGGCGGCCGGGTTGATCCGGGGCTATGTCGCGCTTCTCGATCCGCGCGGGCTCGGCCGGCCGGTCACGGTATTCGTGGAGATCACGCTGTCTGGGCAGGCCGACGAGCTGCTCGACGCCTTCGAGGCGGCGGTGGCGCGAATCCCAGACGTGCTGGAGTGCCACCTGATGGCAGGGACGGCGGATTACCTGCTCAAGGTGGTGGCGCGCGACAGCGAAGATTTCGCCCAGATCCACCGCCGCCATCTTGCCCGGTTGCCCGGCGTGCAGACCATGCAGTCGAGCTTCGCGCTCAGGACGGTGCGCCAGACCACGGCCCTGCCGATATGACGACGCCGCCCCGAGGGGCGGCGTCACCGGTGTAGCAGCAGCGGCGCCAGGTCAGGCGGCCCGCTTGGTGCCGCGGACCGGGTATTCGTTCTCGCGGATGAACTTCAGCCCGTTCAACAGCCCCTCGAGGTCGGGACGCGAGAAGGGTGCGTTCGAGATGTCTGTGATATGTACCGTGCCCCGATCGTTGATCACGAAGACCGCGGGCTCGGCAAAGGGCCGGTCGGTCTCCTGCGCGGAACGCGGCTCGGAGACGTAGAGACCCAGCTCGTGCATCTGCGGCACGCTCAGGTCGAAGGCGACAGGCGCGCTGGTGCCGGTCTCGTCGGCGAAGGCGCGGGCCTTCTCCTCCGGATCGCCGGATACCAGCAGCACGTCGATCCCGGCCTCGTGGAACTTGGGCAGCAGCCCTTCGAGGCCGGAGACGTATTTGTGGCAGATCGGGCAATGCTTGCCGCGATAGACCACGATCATCTGCCAGTCGCGCCCCTTTTGCGGACGGCCCAGCGTGATCCCGCCGCCGCCGAGCAGCGGTAGGGTGATCTCGGGCAGGGTGGTGTCGGGGACGGGTTTGCCGGTCATGAAGGCTCCTTCGCGTTGCGGTTCGGTCCACAACGCGCGAAGCCGCCTGCGGGTCGACGCGATCACGAGAAGGCGAAGTCGCGCCTCAGCCCGCCACCATCCTCTCGAGCACCAGCCCCGCGATGCTGCGGGCAAAGGGCGCCATGCCCCCCGGACCCGAGGCGCGATCCTTGAGATGGATCGTGATGTCCGGGCGGCGGCCGGCGATCACGCCGATCAGCTCGCCCCGGATTCGATCGTCGAGCCCGGCGCCGATCACCACGCAGGCGATGTTCGGCTCGGCGTCGAGCTGCCGCTCGACCTCGTCCCGGTCATGCGCGCCCAGCCATTCGACCGGCAGGTCGTCCAAGGCGCTCGACACGGTCTCGACCACGCCGGGCAGCCGCCCGACCAGCAGGATGACGGGTTTCATCCTCTCCTCCCTGTCCATGCGGTGCCATTCTACACCGAACCGTGGCGCGAGAGATGCAATGGACAAGAAAAAAACCCCCGGAGCCGTCGCCTCGGGGGTTTCGCCGCTCAAAGGTGGCACGTGATCTCAGAGGAGACCTTCGCGCTGGGCCTTCTTGCGGGCGAGCTTGCGCTGACGGCGGATGGCCTCGGCCTTCTCGCGCGCCTTCTTCTCGGAGGGCTTCTCGAAATGCTGCTTGAGCTTCATCTCGCGGAACACACCCTCGCGCTGCAACTTCTTCTTCAGAGCCCGGAGGGCCTGATCGACGTTGTTGTCGCGAACGCTAACCTGCATGTGGTTTTCACCACCTTTCTAAGCTGGAGTTTCAAGATTGCAGGAAGCGGCCGTATAGCAAAGCCCCGACAGCTTGTCTAGGCTGGGGCGGAAGGGAGACGCGCATGAATCCATATACCGATGCGGACGGGACCACCCGCCCCGAGGATCCGCAGGTCGAACGGCTGCTCGACGCGATCCTGCCCCATGTCGCCTTCGACGGCTGGTCGGACACCGCGCTGCGCGCCGCCGCGCGCGATGCCGACATGACCCTGCCGCAGGTCGCGGCGCTGTGCCCGCGGGGCGCGATCGATCTCGCTGTGGCGCTGCATGATCGCGGCGACCGGGCCATGGCCGAAAAGGTGCGCAGCGCCGAGCTGGGCGCGATGCGCTACCGCGACCGGGTGGCCTTCGCGCTGCGCGCGCGGATCGAGGCGGTGGCCGACAAGGAGGCGCTGCGCCGCGCCACCGCGCTCTTCGCCCTGCCGCAGCATGCGGCCGAGGGCGCGCGGCTGCTGTGGCGTACCGCCGATGCGATCTGGGTCGCGCTGGGTGACGCCTCGGACGACGTGAACTGGTACACCAAGCGGGCGACGCTGTCGGGCGTCTGGGCCTCCGTGGTGCTCTATTGGCTCGGCGATGACAGCCTCGACCACCAGGCGACCTGGGCCTTCATCGACCGGCGCATCGACGACGTGATGCGCATCGAAAGCGCCAAGGCCAAGGCCCGCGATTCGGTGCTGCTGCGCCCGGTGACCGGGGCGCTGTCGCTGCTGCTCTCGGGCGTGCACGCGCCGCATCGCAAGCCGCCGATGGATCTGCCCGGCCATTGGAGCACCCGCCGATGAGCATGCGCGCGGTCGAGATCGCCCGTCCCGGCGGGCCGGAAGTGCTGCGCGCGACGACGCGCCCGCGACCCGAGCCGAGGCATGGCGAAGTCGTCATCGACGTGGCCTATGCCGGGGTGAACCGCCCCGACGCGCTGCAGCGGGCCGGGCTCTACGCCCCGCCGCCCGAGGCCTCGGACCTGCCGGGGCTCGAGGTGGCCGGGCATGTGGCGGCGGTCGGCCCCGGCGTGACGGAATGGGCGGTGGGCGACGCGGTCTGCGCGCTGACCCCCGGCGGCGGCTATTCCGAGGCGGTGGCGACGCCCGCGCGCCATTGCCTGCCGGTGCCGCGCGGCATGGACCTCAAGGAGGCGGCCTGCCTGCCAGAGACATTCTTCACCGTCTGGTCCAACGTTTTCATGCGCGGCGGCCTCAAAGGCGGCGAACGCTTTCTGGTGCATGGCGGCTCTTCCGGCATCGGCACCACGGCGATCCAGCTCGCCCGGCATTTCGGCGCACGGGTCTTCGCCACCGCCGGCTCGGCCGAGAAATGCGCCGCCTGCCAGAGGCTCGGGGCCGAGCGGGCGATCAACTACCGCGAGGCGGATTTCGTCGAGGTGCTGCGTGCCGAGGGCGGGGCGGACCTGATCCTCGACATGGTCGGCGGCGACTACGTCGCGCGAAACCTCAAGGCACTCGCCGATGACGGGCGGCTGGTGCAGATCGCCTTTCTGCAAGGGCCCAAGATGGAGCTGAACCTCGCGCCGTTGATGATGCGCAGGCTGACGCTCACCGGCTCGACGCTGCGGCCGCAATCCATCGCGGCCAAGGCCGCCATTGCCGACGAGCTGCGCGCCCATGTCTGGCCGCTGCTGGATGCAGGCCGCATCGGTCCGGTGATGGACAGCACCTATCCGCTGGCCGAGGCGGCGGCGGCGCATGCCCGGATGGAGAGCTCCGCGCATATCGGCAAGATCGTCCTCCAGATCGGCTGAGGGACGCTCCCTAGGCGGCAGGTTGACGTGCGCGTAACGCGACGTCGCCCGGCCCCCAAGGGTCGGTTTCGCCTTGTTGCCGCCGAAAGACGCGCGCTACCAATCTCGCGAAGATCCGTAAGGAAAGGGTGATCATGAAGATCCTAGTCCCCGTGAAGCGGGTGATCGACTACAACGTGAAGGTGCGTGTGAAGTCGGACGGCTCGGGCGTCGATCTGGCGAACGTGAAGATGTCGATGAACCCGTTCGACGAGATCGCGGTCGAGGAGGCGATCCGGCTGAAGGAGGCGGGTGTCGCCTCCGAGGTGGTGGCGGTGTCGATCGGCGTGAAGCAGGCGCAGGAGACGCTCAGGACGGCGCTGGCGATGGGCGCGGACCGGGCGATCCTGGTGGTCGCCGCCGATGCGCCGGATCAGGACATCGAGCCACTGGCGGTGGCGAAGATCCTCGCCAAGCTGGTCGAGCAGGAGCAGCCGCAGCTGGTGCTCTGCGGCAAGCAGGCGATCGACAACGACATGAACGCCACCGGGCAGATGCTCTCGGCGCTGTTGGGCTGGTCCCAGGCCACCTTCGCCTCCGAGGTGAAGATCGACGGTGACAAGGCGCAGGTGACGCGCGAGGTCGATGGCGGTCTGCAGACGATCTCGGTGAAGCTGCCGGCGATCGTCTCGGTGGACCTGCGGCTGAACGAGCCGCGCTACGCTTCGCTGCCCAACATCATGAAGGCCAAGAAGAAGCCGCTCGACGAGAAGACGGCGGCCGATTTCGGCGTCGACGTCAGCCCGCGGCTGGAGGTGGTGAAGACCGCCGAGCCGCCGGAGCGCAAGGCGGGGATGAT
>NZ_JACIBX010000012.1 GCF_014195545.1 Limimaricola variabilis
GTCTTCGTCTCCAAGCGCGGCCAGGGCACCGGCTACTCCGGCATCGAAAACCCCCTCTTCTTCAAGGACAACACACGCATGTTCTACGGCGACGCCAAGAAATCGCTCGACGAACTGCTGGCCAAGATCGCCTGATCCCGGCCCGGATCACAGGAAGGCCCCGCCCCGCGCGGGGCCTTTTGCGTTGCAGGGGTGCACGCTCTGGGCGAGTGTCGCCGCATGACGAATAGCCCTTTGCACGGCATCGGCCTGCGGCTGCTCGCGGCGTTCCTCATCACCGCGATGTCGGCGATGGTGGCGGTGGCGACGCGCGAGGTCGGGCTCGGCCAGATCGTGTTCTGGCGCTCGGCCGTGGCGCTGGTCCCGATCTGCGCCTACATGGCGCTGTGCCGCGAGTTTCCCGCCGCCATCGCCACCCGCCGCCCCGGCCTGCACCTGACGCGCAGCCTGTTCGGGGCGCTGTCGATGGCGCTGTCCTTCGTCTCGCTCGCCTACCTGCCGGTCGCCAATGCGCAGGCGCTGGGATACCTCGCCCCGGTGCTGACCTTGCCGCTGGCGGCGCTCCTGCTCGGCGAGCGGATCGGGCCGATGGTCTGGGGCGCTGCCTGCCTCGGCTTTGCCGGAGTCATAGCGATGCTCGGCGCGGCGCTCGAGGCGCCGGGGCAGGGCGCGTTGATCGGCGTCGCGGCAGGGCTGGGCTACGCCGTGACGATGGCCTTCGTGCGGGTGCATATCAAGTCGATGACAGTGAGCGAGCGCCCGTCGACCATCGCTTTCTGGTTTGCCGCCGTCTCGGCGCTGGCGGGGTTGGCGACGCTGCCCTTCGGCTGGGAGATGCCTTCGACACAGATGCTGCCCTGGCTGATCGGCGCGGGGCTGACCGGCGGGCTGGCGCATGTCGCGGCGACCGAGGCGGTGGCCCGGGCGCCGGTTGGCGTGCTGGCGCCGTTCGATTTCACCGGGCTGGTCTGGGCGCTCGGCTTCGACGCGGTGCTGTTCGGCGTGATGCCGGATGGGCTTGGCCTCATGGGCGTGGCGGCGATTACCGGGGCGGCCCTGATGGTAACCTTTGCCACCTGGAAGCCGGGGCGGCCGGAGCGACCGGGGCGAAGCCGGACGCCGACCCGCTGAGGATGTGCTAGGCTTCCCGGGGCGGAAAGGGAGCGAGACGATGGAAAAGGTGACCGGTATCGGCGGCGTGTTCTTTCGGGCCCGGGACCCGGAGGCGCTCGCGAAATGGTATCTCGACCATCTGGGCATCGAGGGTCCGGGGCCTTCGATCTGGCGGCAGGAAGCCGGGCCCACCGTGTTGATGCCCTTCGCGCAGGAGACGGACTATTTCGGCCGGTCCGAGCAGCAATGGATGATCAATTTCCGTGTCGCCGATCTCGACGCGATGGTGGCGCAGCTCGACGCGGCGGGCATCGCGGTCGAGCGCCGCGACGAATGGGACAGCGAGATAGGCCGCTTTGCGCGTATCCACGACCCCGAAGGCAACCCGATCGAGCTGTGGCAGCCGGCGAGCTAAGCCCTTCATCGCATCCCGCACAGGCGGGCCGCCGTTCGGCCCTACACGGCTCAGGCGTCGATCTCGCGCCATTCTCCCGGCGCCAGCCCGTCGAGCGCCCAGTCGCCGATGCGCCAGCGCACGAGCCGCAGCGTCGGGAAGCCGGCAGCGGCGGTCATGCGGCGGACCTGGCGGTTGCGCCCCTCGCGGATGGCGATCTCGATCCAGGCGTCGGGCACCGATTTGCGAAACCGCACCGGCGGGTCGCGCTCCCACAGGGCGGGTGGCGCGATCAGCCGAGCGCGGGCGGGCTTTGTCGGCCCGTCCTTGAGCGTCAGGCCGCGCCGGAGCGGTTCGAGATCGGCCTCGGTCGGCGCGCCCTCGACCTGCACGAGATAGGTCTTCTCCATCTTGTGCTTCGGGTCGGAGATCCGCGCCTGCAGCCGCCCGTCATCGGTGAGCAGCAGCAGCCCCTCGCTATCGCGATCCAGCCGTCCGGCGGGATAGATGCCGGGCCGGTCGATGAAGTCTGACAGCGTGGCGCGTGGGCTCGGGCTCTTGGCATCGGTGAACTGCGACAGCACGTTCATCGGCTTGTTGAACAGGACGAGGCGCGGCATGGCAGATCTCCGGATACGTGCGGCCTCCCTAGGACGGGAGGGGGCGGAAAGAAAACCGGGCTGGGAAAAATACCCCCTCGGGTCGGAATTCGCTCTTGATCCGACTCGGCGTTTATCCCAAATGCCCCCGCAAGACGCCAACGCACGCGCCTCTGGCCACGCCTGGACGCAAGCCTCCCCACGGGGGGCCTACGCACAGACCCAGCACGCGTTTATGCAGCGACGGTAACGTCTCCCTTGGAACCGCCGGCCTTTCGGGGCTCCCGTCAGTCTATCGGAGATGCACATGACTGCATATGTCGCGGGCGCCAGCGCCCCCTCCTTCGCCGTTGCCAATCGCCTCGAAGCCTATGCCGCGACCGCCGAATTCGACCGGCCGACGCTGGTGATCGACGTCAACCGCGTGGAGACCCAGTTCGAGGCGCTGAAAGCTGGCCTCGGCCGCGCCGACATCCACTACGCGGTGAAGGCCAACCCGCATCCCGCCATCATCGAGCGGCTGGTGCAGCTCGGCTCGCATTTCGACGCCGCCTCGCGCGCCGAGATCGAACTGTGCCTGAGCCAGGGCGCGCGGCCCGAGCATGTCTCCTTCGGCAACACCATCAAGCGCGTCTCCGACATCGCCTTCGCCTATGGCGCCGGCATCCGCATGTTCGCGGTCGATGCCGAGGAAGAGCTGGAGAAGATCGCCGAGCACGCACCGGGCGCGCAGGTCTATGTCCGCCTGATCGTCGAGACGTCTTCGGCCGACTGGCCGCTGACTCGCAAGTTCGGCTGCGACCGCGACACCGCGCTCAAGCTGCTCGACCGGGCGACCGAGCTGGGTCTCGAGCCGCTGGGCTTCTCGTTCCATGTCGGATCGCAGACCCGTCATGCCGAGATGTGGGTGCCGGTCCTCGACGAGCTGTCGCGCATCTGGACCGCCGCGCAGGAGGCCGGCCACCGGCTGCAGCTTCTGAACATCGGCGGTGGTTTCCCGGCCTTCTACGGCGAGGAAATCCAGGCGCCGACGGAATATGCCGCCGCGGTGATGGCGCTCGTGGAAGCGCGTTTCCCGGGAGCCCAGCGCATCATGGCCGAACCCGGCCGCGGCATGGTGGCCGAGGCGGGGGTGATCGCCTGCGAGGTGATGCTGACCTCGCGCAAGTCGGACCGGGACCTGCACCGCTGGGTCTATCTGTCGATCGGCCGCTTCTCCGGCCTGGCAGAGACCGAGGGCGAGGCGATCCGCTACCAGTTCGTGACCCCGCATGACGGCGAGGCCACCGGGCCTTGCATCCTCGCCGGTCCGTCCTGTGACAGCGCCGACGTGCTCTACGAGAAGCGCCCGATGAACCTGCCGCTCGGCCTCAAATCGGGCGACCGGGTGCTGATCCGCAACACCGGGGCCTACACCTCGACCTATTCCTCGGTCTGCTTCAATGGCTTCCCGCCGCTGGACGTGGTCATCCTCTGAGAGATACCGGGCGGCGCTGCCGCCCGGTTGACGACCCACGGGGCTGCATTCCCGAACAGGTCTCCGCCCGCCATGGCCCTCAGGCCATGGCGGGCGTTTTCATGTCGGAGAGCACCTCGGCGCCGATCTCGAAGCTGCGCTTGCGTGCCTCAGGGTCGAACATCATGCCGGTGAGCATCAGCTCGTCCGGCCGATAGCGCTCGATGATCTCGCGCAGCTGCCGACGGACCGTGTCCCGGCTGCCGGTGGCCGAGACCGAAAGCGCCGCTTCGGCACCGGGAATGGCGCTGGCCGGAACGTGGTCGGCGACGTTCTCGACCGGGCGGGAGAGGCGGCCCGGCGTCCCGGTCCTGAGCCGCGCGAAGGACAGGATCTGCGAGGAGCGGTAATAACGCGCCTCTTCGTCCGTATCGGCGGCGTGCAGGCCGGCGGCCATCATGAAATAGGGCTTCTCCAGCCGCTCCGACGGGCGGAACCCCTCGCGATAGGCCTGAATCGCGGCCTCCAGCATCTGCGGCGCGAAATGGCTGGCAAAGGCGTAGGGCAGGCCGAGATAGGCGGCGAGCTGCGCTCCGAAGGTCGAGGAGCCGAGGATCCATACCGGCAGATGCGAGCCCATGCCCGGCACCGCGCGGACCGGGCCTTGGCCCGCGTCGTCGTCAAGGTAGCCCATCAGCTCGACCACGTCCTGCGGGAAGGCGTCCGCCGACTGGTGGTAGCGGCGCAGCGCCTGCGCCGTCGCCCCGTCGGTGCCGGGCGCGCGGCCCAGCCCGAGGTCGATCCGGCCCGGGTGCAGCGCGTCGAGCGTGCCGAACTGCTCGGCCACGATCAGCGGCGCGTGGTTGGGCAGCATGATGCCGCCCGCGCCCACGCGAATGGTCGAGGTGGCCTGCGCGACATGGCCGATCACCACCGCGGTCGCGGCCGAGGCGATGCCGGGCATGTTGTGATGCTCGGCCAGCCAGTAGCGGTGATAGCCCAGCGCCTCGGCGTGGCGGGCAAGGTCGGCGGCATGGGCCAAAGCCTGCGCCGGCGTCTCGTCTTCGGTCACCGGGGCGAGATCGAGTAGGGAAAACTTCTGCATGTCATGGCTCCTGCGTCGATGCTGATATGGGCGCGTGACGGCGCGGCGAAAACCGCCCCGCATGCACAACCCGGACGCGGTATGCGAACGCATGCGCCAAGCCGCTGTTCATGCGACCTTTTCCCCTGTTTACAGTGCCGTCGCGCCCGGCCATCCTCCCCCGACGTCAAGCCGGAGCCACCATGACCCTCGCCGACCACCCGCTGCGCCAGGAACTGGCGAACGAGCTGCACGCCCGGCCCTTTCCCAGCCTCGGCGCGCCGGGGCAGGCGGCCTTTCTCGCTATTGGCCCGGCCGAGGGACAACCGCGCGACACCGAGGCCGAACGCGCGCATCTGCTGGCGCTCTTGGATTGGTTCGGCGCGCCGCATCCGCAGCCCGGCGCCACCCATTGGTCCGGGCAGATCGGCCGGCACCGGCTGAAATGGGAAAGCCATACCGAGTTCGTCAGCTACATGATCCTGAGCGACGGCCCCTCCGAGCCGCCGTTCCGCGAGGGGCTGTCGGGCTTTCCCTCCGACTGGCTGGCACGCGCGCCGGGCCGCCGCCTGACCTCGGCGCTGGTCCGGGTGGAGCTCGCGGCGGGCGAGGAGGAGATCGCCCGGCGGGCGGAGGCGTGGTTCGTGGCCGAGAGCATGGCGATGGCGCGGGTGCTCGACGACCAGCTGATCGTCGCCGGCGATTTCCGGATAGATTCGGCCGGGCACATGCGCTTCGCGGTCTTTGCCCGGCCCGGCACGGGCGAGCGACGGATCGGCCGAGTCGTGCAGCGGCTCTGCGAGATCGAGACCTACAAGACCATGGCGATGCTCGGCCTCGCGCAGGCGCGCGGCATGGGTGGGCGGATCGGTGCGCTGGAAACCCGGCTGTCGGATCTGGTGGCGGAGATGGCGGGCGGGCCGGGGGATCCGGCCGAGACGCTTGCGGTGCTGCTCGAGGTGTCGGCCGAGCTCGAGAAGCTGCGCGCGCAGTCGGGCTTCCGCAGCGGCGCGACGCGGGCCTACGAGACACTGGTGAACCAGCGCATCAGTGTGCTGCGCGAGTCGCGCTTCGGCGGGCGGCAGACCTTTGCGGAGTTCATGATGCGACGTTTCGACCCGGCGATGCGCACGGTCGAATCGACCGACCGACGCCTCGCCGTGATGTCGGAGCGGGCAGCGCGGGCGGGCGATCTGCTGCGCACGCGGGTCGATGTCGAACGCTCCGCCCAGAACCAGGCGCTGCTGGCCTCGATGGACCGCCGCGCCGATGCGCAGCTCAGACTGCAGCACACGGTCGAGGGGCTCAGCGTGGTGGCGATCAGCTACTACGCGGTGAGCCTCGCCACCTACCTGCTGGCGCCGCTGGCCTATCCCATGGGGCTCGACAAGACGGCGCTGACCGCGGCGCTGGTGCTGCCGGTCGTGGCGATGGTGGCGCTGATGCTCCGCCGGATCCGCCGCGGCCTGCACTGACCCGGCTGGCCGCCATGGGCTTGCCACGCTAGACAGGCGCGGCAATTGATGGGGGCGAGCGATGATCAAGCAGGTGATCTGCATCAACTGGGGCACCAAATACGGCGCGCCCTTCATCAACCGGCTCTACGGCATGGTGGCACGTAACATCACGCCGCCCTTCAGCTTCACCTGCTTCACCGACAACCGCGAGGGCATCCGCCCCGAGGTGGATTGCCAGGACCTGCCGCCGATCGACGTGGAGATGCCGAAGAACTCCAAGGGCATCTGGCCCAAGTCGCGGCTCTGGGGACCGAGGCTGGGAGACCTGACCGGTCCGGTGCTGTTTCTCGATCTCGACCTCGTCATCACCGGCTCGCTCGACGACTTCTTCACCTATGGCGATCCGCAGGACGTGATCCTGTCGCGCAACCCGAACACGCCGCTCGAAAAGCTGGGCCAGACCTCGGTGTTTCGCTTTCCGGTGGGCGGGCTCCTGCCGCTGCAGGAACGGTTCCGCGCAGATCCGCAAGGCATCGCCGACGAGTACCGCTTCGAGCAGCGCTTCGTGACCCGCAACGCGCCGGGCGGGGCCAAGCTCTTTCCCAACGCCTGGGTCCGGCATTTCCGCATGCATTGCCGCCGGCCGTTCCCCCTCAACTACGTGGCCGCCCCCAAGCTGCCGCGCGACGCGCGCATCGTGATCTTTCCCGGCGGGCTGCATCCCAGCCACGCCATCGACGGGCATTACCCACCCTATGCGCCCGACAGCGCCGGCGAGCATCTGCGTGGCCTGTTCTCGGAGGTGCGGCAGGACAAGCCGCTGCGCTACCTGCGGCACTACATCCGTCCCGCACCCTGGGTGGCAGAGCACTGGCGCGCCTGACCGCGCGGCAGCGCCGGCATCGGCTTGCACAGCGCGCCGCTTGGGCGCAGTCTCGGGCCGCACCCGATAGGCCCGAAGGACGCATCATGCCGATCAAGAACCGCTTCGCCGAGCTTCTTCCCGAAATCACCGCCTGGCGGCGCGACCTGCACGAGAACCCCGAGATCCTCTACGAGACGCACCGCACCTCGGGGATCGTGGCGGAAAAGCTGCGCGCCTTCGGCTGCGACGACGTGGCCGAGGGGCTGGGTCGGACAGGCGTGGTCGGCGTGATCAGAGGCCGCTCGACCGCGTCGGGCAAGGTGATCGGGCTCAGGGCAGACATGGATGCCCTGCCGATCCACGAGCAGACCGGCCGCGACTATGCGTCTAAGACGCCCGGCGCGATGCATGCCTGCGGCCATGACGGGCACACCGCGATGCTGCTGGGCGCGGCGAAGTACCTCGCCGAAACCCGCAATTTCAACGGCACTGTCGTGGTGATCTTCCAGCCCGCCGAGGAGGGCGGCGGCGGTGGCCGCGAGATGTGCGCCGACGGGCTGATGGAGCGCTTCGGCATCCAGGAGGTCTATGGCATGCACAACTGGCCTGGCATCCCGCTCGGGCAGTTCGCGATCCGGCCCGGCGCCTTCTTCGCCTCGACCGACCAGTTCGAGATCACCGTCGAAGGCCGGGGCGGCCATGCGGCCAAGCCGCACGAAACGGTGGATTCGACGCTCGTCGCCTCGCATATCGTGCTGGCGCTGCAGTCGATCGCGAGCCGCAACGCCGATCCGACCGAGCAGATGGTGGTGTCGGTGACCTCCTTCGAGACATCGTCCAAGGCGTTCAACGTGATCGCCCAGCGGGTGCAGATGAAGGGCACGGTCCGCACCATGTCGCCCGAGCTGCGCAAGCTGGGACAGGAGCGGCTGACGGCCATCGCCGAGACCACGGCGCGGGCCTATGGGGCCGAGGCCAAGGTGAACTACATCAAGGGCTACCCGGTGATGATCAACCATCCCGACGAGACCGAGTTCGCGGCCGAGGTCGCGCGTGAGATCTCGGGCGACTGTGCCGAGGCGCCGTTGGTGATGGGGGGCGAGGATTTCGCCTACATGCTCGAAGAGCGGCCCGGCGCCTACATTCTCGTCGGCAACGGCGACACGGCCTCGGTGCACCATCCGGAATACGACTTCTCCGACGAGGCGATCCCGGCGGGATGTTCGTGGTGGGCCGGCGTCGTCGAACGCCGGATGCCGGCGGCCTGACCTCAGGCCAGGGTGAAACGCGGGTCGTCGGCGATCAGCGCCGCGACCCGATCCCGCTCGGCCGCGAAATCATGCGGGACATCGGCGGCACCACGCCCGCCCGAGAGCGATTTCGAGGCGAAGAAGTCGAAGCCATACAGCCGCGCCTGCGCCAGCTCTGAGCGCGCAAGTAGGTCGATGGCGAGCATGCCGGTGGTCGGCCGCGCGCCCAAGGCAGCCCTGAGCGCGTCGGCACGCGCGGCGGGCAGCATCGCAAAGCCCGACGCACGCGCCACGCGCCAAGGCATGCGCTTGCGCTTGGGGGTCATCCACAGCAGCAATTCGGGGTCGCGCGCGGCGATCACCTCGTCCGGGACCGGGATCGACATGGCGAGCCAGTCGGTGCGGCGACCATGCGAGGCGGGCTCGGGCATCGGCGCGGCGTTGAGCCGGATCACGATGTCGGCTGCGTCGATCTCGGCGCCTTGCACCTTCTCTGCCAGCGAACGTGCATTCCCGACCAGCGCCACGCGCCGTCCCGCGAGCCGCTCCAGCAGACCGGTCTCTGGCAGTCCCAGCCGTGACAGCCGAGCCTCGTCGCCCCGCCGCTTGGCGATCTCGAACACCAGCCGGTTCATGCCGCCCCCCGCGCCAGCGCCGCGATATCGGCATAGAGGGCCTCGGCATCGCGCGCGGCTCTGTCGCGAAACGCGCGGATCCGCTCGAGCTCGCCCGCATTGAAGGGCCGATCGTTCGTGTCGAGATGGTCGGGTGGGACCAGCCGCTCCGTCCCCAGTCCCGCATCCGACAGCAACCGCTCGATCTTGGAGGCGTTGGAGCCGAGCGCAAGAAAGGGCGTCTCGGTCAGCATCGAGAGGCAGACCGCGTGGAAGCGACCGGTGAGATGCAGACGCGATCGGGCGATGCGGTCGAGATAGGCAAACTCGTTCGCGGGCATCTCGAGGCGCGGCAATCCGAACCCGCCATACCATGCGGCCGCCAATGCTGCGCGCACCGCGCCGTTGCGCCAGATCGGCGCGGCGAGCGTCTTGGTCGGGACGAGAACAGCGTCGGGACAATCCTTCGCCACCCGTCCCAGCGCCCTGCGGGGCCCCGGTTTCACGCTGTCGCCGATCATCACGCCGTGGCGCTCGGCCGCGGTGACTTCGGCGGGGGCCGAGAGCGACAGATCGGGCAACCAGCGCACGTCGCGGCGGGTGACTTGGGCCATCGCCTCGGCGCTGACGCTGTCGCGCGCGGCGACGAGGTCGAAGCGGGCCAGCGGGCGGGACCAGTCCTCGGGATTGTCCTGCCACAACGCATTGACCAGAACGAGCGGCGTCGTACCGCGCGCCTCGTGCATCGCCACGTCGAGCAGCCGGGCACCGAGAGGCCGACCGTGATGCAGCGTCCCCTCACCGTTGACGACGATGACGTCCGCCTCGCGCATGGCCGTCAGGAACGCCTCGTCCCGGGCCCAATCGTGTCGGGCCGGGCTGCGGGCCGTGACCGTCAGGCCGTGCCGCTGCAGCCCTTCGATCAGCAGCCGCATCACCCGCGAACAGCCATGGTGATAACGGGTCGAGGTGTCGTTGAGGATCACGGCGTTCAGGGTCACCTCGTGCCTCCGTTCGGGGTCGTGGCGTCCATCAGCCCGATCAAGGCGGCGAGGGTTCGTGGTCGGGCCTGACCGCGATCGGCCATGACCCGGCCCGCGGCGGTCCGCATCTCGTCGAGCGCCGGGCTGCCGAGCAGCGTCGCGACCGCGTCGCCCAGCGCCTCGCCATCCGCGACCATGCGCGCCGCCCCCGCCGCGTCGAGCGCGGCATGGGCCTCGGCGGCGTTGGCGACATGCGGGCCGTGCAGCAGGGCTGCGCCCAGCACTGCCGGCTCCCAAGGGTTGTGGCCGCCTTGCGGACCGAAGGAGCCGCCGAGAAACACCAAAGGGGCAATCCGGAAGATCGCACCTGTCTCGCCCAGCCGGTCAACCAGCCAGACCTCGGCCTCGCCGGGTCTATCGCCTCGCGCGACCTCCAACCCGGTCGCCGCAAGGGCGCGCGCCACCGCGTCGGCCCGGTCGGGATGCCGCGGCGCGAGGATCAGCCGCAGGCCGCCATGGCGCTTCCGGGCCGCGAGATGCGCGGCGATGACCGGGCCCTCATCCTCGCCATGGGTCGAAACGGCGGCCCAGCGGGGGGCAGGCCCGAGATCGCTTCGAAGCGCGGTGAGCCGGTCGGGATCGGCGGGCAGGGGGGCTGCGGCGGCCTTGAGGTCGCCGGGGGCAAGGACGCGTGCGGCGGGCAGCCCCAACGCCACGATCTCGTCGCGCACGGCCGGCGTCTGCGCGGTCACGAGGTCGAACACCTGCAACAAGGCCGCCGTGCTCTTTGGCGCACGACTGCGCGAGCGCGACGGGCGCGCGTTGAGCAAAGCGAGCGGAATCCGGCGGCGCTCGGTCTCAGCGAGCAGGCGGGGCCAGAGGTCGCCTTCAACGAAGCAGGCGAGGTCCGGGGTCCAGTGGTCGAGGAAACGCCGCGTCGACCGCGCCGTGTCGAGCGGCTGGTACTGGTGCAGCACGCCGTCGATCCGCCGCGCCCGCACGCCCCCCGTGGTCGTCGTCGTGGTCATCAAGACCGTGTAGCCCCGGGCCTGCAGATCATGCGCCAGATCGGCCACGGAGGCGACCTCCCCCACGGAGGCCGCGTTGATCCAGACCAGCCGTCCTTCGGGACGGGGCAGGGTAGCTTTGCCAAGGCGTTCGGCCAACCGGGCCGGGGCAGACGACTGACCGCGATGCACGCGACGCGCCAGCGCAATCTCGGCGAGACGGGGAAGGGCGCGGGATCCCCCGAGCCACAGCCTGAGCGGCCAAGGCGCAGCGGTCATCCGCCGGTATGGCTCATGTGGCGGCTGACCCGGCCCTCGACGGTCTGGCGCGAATAGTCGAAATCATGGCCCTTGGGCTTGAGCGCGATCGCATCGCGGATCGCCGCTTCGAGGGCGGGATCGCCTTCGCTGGCCCGGAGCGGACCGCGCAGGTCGGAATGTCCCTCCTGCCCGAGGCAGGTATAGATCTCGCCGGTGCAGGTGATCCTGACCCGGTTGCAGCTTTCGCAGAAATTGTGGCTCATCGGTGTGATGAAGCCCACCCTCTGGCGCGTCTCGCCCAGCCGCACGTAGCGCGCCGGACCACCGGTCCGATCGGGCAGGTCGTGCAACGTGTAGCGGGTGCCGAGCGTGTCGCGCAGTTCGCGCAGGTTCCAGTACTGACCGATCCGATCCTCGTTGCCGATATCGCCCATCGGCATGACCTCGATGAAGGTCAGGTCCATGCCGCGCGCGGCGCAGAACTCGGTGAGGGTGAAGAGCTCGTCCTCGTTGAAGCCCTTGAGCGCGACGGTGTTGATCTTGACCTTGATCCCGGCAGCAAGCGCCGCGTCGATGCCCTCGAGCACCTGCGGCAGCCGGCCCCAGCGGGTGACACGGGCGAACTTGGCCTCGTCGAGCGTATCGAGCGAGACGTTCACCCGCCGCACCCCGGCGGCAAAAAGCTCCTCGGCATACTTGCCCAGCTGGCTGCCATTGGTGGTCAGCGTCAGCTCCTTGAGCGCCCCGCTGTCGAGATGGCGCGTCATGGAGCGGAAGAACTGCATGATGTTGCGGCGCACCAGCGGTTCCCCGCCGGTGATGCGCAGCTTCTCCACACCGAGGCGCACGAAGGCCGAGCAGAGCCGGTCGAGCTCTTCCAGCGTCAGCAGATCGGCCTTGGGCAGGAACTGCATCTTCTCGGACATGCAGTAGACACAACGGAAATCGCAGCGATCCGTCACCGAGACGCGCAGGTATCGGATGGCCCGCGCGAAGGGGTCGATCAGGGGCGCCGTCAGGGCGTGGTCGGAGACTGCTGTCATGTCGGGAAACTAGGCGGGGGCCGGTATGAAAGCAAGCGGGCGAGCCGCACTTGCCGGTGAGGGGCGGGCCGCTATCCTTGGCGCATGACACGCCTCATCATCCCCTCCGCCCTCACCGCGCTTGGCCTGCTCTCGGCCTGCGCCGAGCTGCAACAGGCTGCCGCCCCGGCCGAGGCGCCTTCGGTGACCGCGCCGGCCCCGGCCGCCCAGCCAGCACCCACCGCCGCGCCGGCGCCACCTCCGCCGCCCGCTGGCGGGGCCAGCGCCGAGGCGCTCGACACCACCACGGCCGAGCAGCGCGCCGCGGCGACTGCTACCCCCGAACCCGCGGCCGAAAGGCGGCTCGGCACCACCATCGCCTCGCTCGGCGCGCCAACCGATCCGGGACTGTGGATCGAGACCCCGCTGGTGAGCAGCGTGACCCAGGGCCGCGTCGAGGCGGCGAACGGGAAATCGGTGAAGCTCGAGCTGCGCCCCTCGGGCGGGGCCGCCGGATCGGGCAGCGAAATCAGCCTGCCGGCGATGCGGCTGCTCGAAGTGCCGCTGACCTCGCTGCCGGAACTGACGGTCTACAGCGGCTGAACACTGGCGACGTGCGATGCCGCATTAGTGAGAATGGAAAAGGGGGCCGTTGCGGCCCCCTCTGCATGTCACTCGACGGTGACGGATTTGGCGAGGTTGCGTGGCTGGTCCACGTCGGTGCCCTTGGCCACGGCGGTGTGGTAGGCCAGAAGCTGCGCCGGCAGCGCGTAGAGGATCGGTGCCCAGAGCGGATCGATCTCGGGCAGGGTGATGACCTCCCAGGCACCCTCGGCCGCGACCTGCGCACCCTTGGCGTCGGTGATCAGCAGCACCTTGCCGCCGCGCGCCATGACCTCCTGCATGTTCGACACGGTCTTGTCGAACAGCTCGTCATGCGGCGCCATGACGATCACCGGCACATGCTCGTCGACGAGCGCGATCGGGCCGTGCTTCAGCTCGCCAGACGCATAAGCTTCGGCGTGGATGTAGCTGATTTCCTTAAGTTTCAGCGCGCCTTCCAGCGCGAGCGGGAACATCCGGCCACGCCCGAGGAACAGGATGTCGCGTGCCTCGGAGAGCCCCCGCGCGACACGCTGGCACTCCGCTTCGATGCTCAGCCCCTGCTCGATCAGGGCCGGCAGTTCACGCAGGCCGCGGACATGCGCCGCCAGTTCGGCCGCATCGAGCGTGCCCCGCTGCCGCGCTGCCTCGAGTGCCAGCATGCCCAGAACCAGAAGCTGGCAGGTGAAGGCCTTGGTCGATGCGACGCCGATCTCGGCGCCCGCGAGGATCGGCAGCGCGATGTCGCTGTCGCGCGCGATCGAGCTTTCGGTGACGTTGACCACCGACAGGATGCTGTCGGCCTGTCCCCTGGCGTAGCGCAGCGCCGCCAGCGTGTCGGCGGTCTCGCCCGACTGGCTGACGAACAGCGCGGCAGAGCGCGCCGGGATCGGCGGCTCGCGGTAACGGAACTCCGAGGCGACGTCGATTTCCACGGGAAGCTTTGCTACCTGCTCGAACCAGTATTTCGCGACGTTGCAGGCGTAGAAGGCGGTGCCACAGGCGACCAGCGTCAGCCGGTCGATCGCGGTGAAGTCGATTCCCGGCTCGGGCAGGGTGATGCCGCCCTCCGGGGTCAGGTAGTGCCGCAGCGCCTCGGCCAGCACGCGGGGCTGCTCGGCGATCTCCTTGGACATGAAGTGCTTGTGACCGGCCTTGTCGACCTGCGCGGCCGCCTGCGCGATCCGCTTTTCCGGACGCGTGACCTGGCGGCCCTGCGCGTCGAAGATCACTGCGCCCGCGCGCGTCACCTCGGCCCGGTCGCCTTCCTCGAGATAGGTGATCCGGTCGGTGAGGTTGCCGAGCGCGATCGCGTCCGAGCCCACGAACATCTCGCCTTCGCCATGGCCCACCGCCAGCGGGCTGCCCTTGCGCGCGGCGATCAGCAGGTCGGGCTCGTCCTCGAAGAGGAAGCACAGCGCGTAGGCCCCGGTCAGCCGGGCGATGGTCGCCTCTGTCGCGGCGCGGGGCGTCATCTGCCGGTCGAGGAAGAGCTGGCACAGCAGCGCCACCGTTTCGGTGTCGGTGTCGGTGCGGGTCTCGATCCCTTCGACCGCCAGTTCGGCGCGCAGTTCGCGGAAGTTCTCGATGATGCCGTTATGGACCACCGCCACGCGCGGCCCGGCATGCGGATGGGCGTTGGCCTCGGTCGGCGCGCCATGGGTGGCCCAGCGGGTGTGGCCGATCCCGGCAAACCCACGCAGGGGCTCGCGGACCAGCTTGTCTGACAGATTCACCAGCTTGCCCACGGCGCGGCGGCGGTCGAGTTGGCCCTCATGCACAGTGGCGATGCCGGCGCTGTCATAGCCACGATATTCGAGCCGACCCAGCGCCTCGACCAGGATGGGCGCAACCTCGTGGCTGCCCAGAACGCCTACGATTCCGCACATTTCATTCGCCTTTCGACTTGGCGGCCTTGGCGGCGCGCAGTTTTTCGAAGAACCGGGTGGCGAAACCCGGCTTGTTGGTCTGCTTGGCACGCCCCACGGCCATGTCGCCCGCCGGCACGTTATGGGTCACCACCGTGCCGGTGGCGGTCATCGCGCCGTCGCCCAGCGTCACCGGCGCCACCAGCATGGTGTTCGAGCCGATGAAGGCGTCGCGTCCGATGGTGGTGCGGTGCTTGAACACGCCGTCGTAATTGCAGGTAATGGTGCCGGCGCCGATATTGGTGCCGGCACCGATATCCGCGTCGCCGAGATAGGTCAGGTGATTGACCTTGGCGCCGGTGCCGACCTGCGCGTTCTTGATCTCGACGAAGTTGCCGACATGGACGTCCTCGGCCAGCTCGGCGCCGGGACGCAGCCGGGCAAAGGGGCCGACGGTGGCACCGCGCGAGACGTGGCATCCCTCGAGATGCGAGAACGCGCGGATCTTGGCGCCGCTCTCGATCGTGACATTCGGGCCAAACACGACATTGGGCTCGATCACCGTATCGCGGCCGACCACCGTGTCGCGGGCGAAGGTGACGGTTTCGGGGGCGAGAAGGGTGACACCGTCCTCCATGGCCTCAAGGCGGCGACGCGACTGAAACGCCGCCTCGGCGGCGGCCAGCTCGGCACGGGTGTTGATGCCCAGCGTTTCGGCCTCGTCGCAACGTACGACTTCGGCGGTGAGCCCGGCTTCGCGCGCCAGCCCGACGATGTCGGTCAGGTAGTACTCGCCCGAGGCGTTGTCGTTGGTCACCCGGTCGAGCAGGGAGAACAGCGTCTCGCGATCCGCGGCGATCACGCCGGAATTGCACAGGGTGATGGCGCGGGTGGCGTCATCGGCGTCCTTGAACTCGACGATCCGCTCGAGCCTGTCGCCTTGCGTGACGAGCCGGCCATAGCGGCCCGGATCGGCCGCCTCGAAGCCAAGCACCACCACATCGGCGCGGCCCCGCGCGGCGAGCATCGCCTCGAGCGTTTCGGGCCGGATGAAGGGCGTGTCGCCATAGAGCACGATCGCGTCGCCGGAGAAGCCGTCCAGCGCGGCGCGGGCCTGCATCACGGCGTGGCCGGTGCCATCCTGGGTTTCCTGGCGGACCGTCACGATGCCCTCGTCGAAGTCGGTCGCGGCGCGCTCGACCGCTTCGGCGCCATGCCCCGCCACCACGATCAACCGCGACGGCTCGAGCGCCATGCCCGCCGCCATCGCATGATGGAGAAGCGGCGACTGGCCGATCTCGTGCAGGACCTTCGGCAGGTCCGAGTTCATCCGCGTGCCCCGGCCCGCGGCCAGGACGATCAATGCCGTGCCCATCACTGCCCCTCTTGTTGCTTGCGCCGTGTTCTACTAGCCGCAACTCTAGGCACAAGCCCGGGGCCGTTCCCGGCCGATCAATTCAGCCTACGCATCGTTACAGGAGAGCCGTTCATGCGCGCCGTGATCTTCGACCTCGACGGGACGCTGGCCGAGACCAGCGGCGACCTGATCGCTGCCGCGAACCGCTGCTTTTCGGATTTGGGGCTCGGCCCGCTGCTCGATCCCCGCGAGGACGCCGCCACCGCGATGCATGGCGCGCGTGCCATGCTGCGGCTCGGCCTCAGCCGGGTGGGCGAGGTCGAAGAGGCCGAGGTCGACCGGCAGTATCCGCGACTGCTCGCCTATTACGAGGAGGAGATCGACCGCCATTCGACGCTGTTTCCCGGCGCGGTGGAGGCGATCGCGGAGCTCAAGCGGCTCGGCCACCCGGTCGCGATCTGCACCAACAAGCCCGAGGCGCTGGCCGAGAAGCTGATGATCCGGCTCGGGGTGCGCGACCATTTCGTCTGCCTCGTCGGTGCCGATACGCTGGCGATACGCAAGCCGGATCCCGAATGCCTGCGGGAGACGGTGCGGCGCGCGGGCGGGGACCCGGCACATTGCGTTCTGGTTGGCGATACCGAGACCGATCGGATCACCGCCCGTGCCGCCGGCGTGCCCTCGATCCTGGTGAAGTTCGGCCCCAATGGTCATCGCACCGCCGATTTGCATCCCGAGGCGCTGATCGGTCATTACGACGAGCTGGTAGCAGCGGTTCAGGCCTTGGACTGAGCCCTAGCCTCAAGTGGCCAGGAAATAGGGCACGTTACTGCGCGGCCCCGGTGTCGTAGAGCGGGATGGTCGAAAGCGACATCTTGGCCGAGCCCTGGGTGAGTTCGCTGCCATGGGCGAGATAGATCAGCACTTGGTTCGTCTCGTCGTAGATTCGCGTGATCCTGAGGGATTTCAGAATGATCGAGCGGCTCTCGCGGAACACGGATTCGCCATCGCGCGAGCGATCGATGTCGCCCAGCGTGATCGGTCCGGTCTGGCGGCAGTCGATCGAGGCGTTTGAAGGATCCTCGAACCAGTTTCCCTGGCTCAGCCGATCGATCACCGAGCGTTCGAAATAGGCTATGTGGCAGGTCACGCCCTCGACCTTGGGGTCGGGGATCGCCTCGACGATCACGTCGTTGCCGACCCAGTCGACCCCGACCTTGCCGACCACCTCGGCGGAGACGGAAAGGGGAAGAAGGGCGAGGGCGGCGGCCGCGAGGCGAGTGATGCGTGTCATGCGCGGCCAACGCCGGTGCGGAGCCCCGGTTCCCCCGCTTGACCGGTCGGCGCCCCGAGACAGTATCCGGGTGACAGGCGAAAGGGGGCCGTATGGGGTCGATCTGGGAATTCGGGGCCGAGGAGGGCGTTCTGCACGCGCATCTCGGCTGGTTGGTCGCCGGGCTCGAATGGGTCGCGGCGCTGATCGATCTCTTTGCCATCGCGCTCCTCTTGGTGGGGGCGGCGCGCTTCGTGGCCGGGGTGATCCGGGCCGAGACGCGGCGCGACGACGCGGCGCGGGTGCGCGGCACCAATCTGGAGCGGATCGAGCTGGGCCGCTACATCCTCGCAGGGCTGGAGCTGTTCATCGTCTCGGACATCATCCACACCGCGCTGAGCCTCGCTTTCGCGGATCTGGTGTTTCTGGGGCTGCTGGTGATCATCCGCTCGCTGATCTCGTTCTTCCTCGATCGCGAACTGGAACAGGTGAAGCACGAACTGCAGGGCGAGGGGGGATCGAACTGAAACGCGCGCATCGGACGCAGCTCGGGCGTGCCGGGCTCGGTTGACCCTTGCGGGGCCGGGGTTTATGGATCGCGCAATCGACCGACAGCTCCCGCGCGAAAGGACCCGACGTGGAACTGCTTCTTGCGGAATACCTTCCCATCCTGATCTTCCTCGGCCTCGCGATCGGCCTGGGGCTGGTCTTCATTCTCGCCGCGGTGGTCTTTGCCGTGCGCCGGCCCGACCCCGAGAAGGTCTCGGCCTATGAATGCGGCTTCAACGCCTTCGACGACGCCCGGATGAAGTTCGACGTGCGGTTCTACCTCGTCTCGATCCTGTTCATCATCTTCGACCTCGAGGTGGCCTTCCTCTTCCCCTGGGCCGTGGCCTTCGGTGACGTGTCGATGATGGCCTTCTGGTCGATGATGGTGTTCCTCGGCGTGCTGACCATCGGCTTCGCCTACGAATGGAAGAAGGGAGCTCTCGAATGGGAGTGATGACCGGCGCCAACACTGCGGGTGCGGACCGTGAGGTCGCGACGCAGAACCTGAACCGCGAGCTGAGCGACAAGGGTTTCCTCGTCACCTCGACGGCGGACATGATCAACTGGGCGCGCACCGGCTCGCTGCATTGGATGACCTTCGGTCTGGCCTGCTGCGCGGTCGAGATGATGCACACCTCGATGCCGCGCTACGACCTCGAGCGTTTCGGCACCGCGCCGCGCGCCTCCCCGCGCCAGTCCGACCTGATGATCGTCGCCGGCACGCTGACCAACAAGATGGCGCCGGCGCTGCGCAAGGTCTACGACCAGATGCCCGAGCCGCGCTACGTGATCTCGATGGGCAGCTGCGCCAATGGCGGCGGCTACTACCATTACAGTTACTCGGTGGTGCGCGGCTGCGACCGGATCGTGCCCGTGGACGTCTACGTTCCCGGCTGCCCGCCGACCGCCGAGGCGCTGCTCTACGGAATCCTGCAGCTGCAGCGCAAGATCCGCCGCACCGGCACGATCGTCCGCTGAGGCCCCGGCGGGCCGGATCGGCCCGCCAAGACATCTTTTTCGGGGGAATCGCCATGAGCGAGGCACTGAACGACCTGGGCGCGCATCTCGAAGCCAAGCGCCCCGACTGCGTGACCGGCTGGGAGATCGCCTTCGGCGAACTCACCGTCACCGTCACGCCCGAGGCGATCCCCGGCTTCGTAGAATTGCTGAAGACCGACCCGACCTGCCGGTTCTCGACGCTCGTCGACATCACCGCCGTCGACTATCCGGGCCGCGAGAAGCGCTTCGACGTGGTCTATCACTTCCTGTCGATGTACCAGAACCAGCGCATCCGGCTTCGCGCCCAACTGCGCGAGGACGAGATGGTGCCCTCGATCATCGAGATCCACCCCTCGGCCAACTGGTTCGAGCGCGAGGTGTTCGACATGTTCGGCATCCTGTTCTCGGGCCATCCGGACCTGCGCCGCATCCTCACCGATTACGGCTTCCGCGGCTTCCCGCTGCGCAAGGACTTCCCGACCACGGGCTACACCGAGGTGCGCTTCGACGAGGTGCAGAAGCGGGTGGTCTACGAGCCGGTGAAGCTCGTGCAGGAATACCGTCAGTTCGATTTCATGAGCCCGTGGGAAGGCGCGCAATACGTGCTCCCGGGCGATGACAAGGCCGCCGACACCGGCGCGAAGGGGTAAGTCATGGACGGCTCAACCATCAACGCCCGCGGCTTCGAGGACACGAAGACCGGCGAGCAGAAGATCCGCAACTTCAACATCAACTTCGGCCCGCAGCACCCGGCGGCGCACGGCGTGCTGCGCCTGGTGCTCGAACTCGACGGCGAGATCGTCGAGCGTTGCGATCCGCATATCGGCCTGCTGCATCGCGGCACCGAGAAGCTGATGGAAAGCCGGACCTACCTGCAGAACCTGCCGTATTTCGACCGGCTCGACTACGTGGCGCCGATGAACCAGGAGCATGCCTGGTGTCTCGCCATCGAGCGGCTCACCGGCACCGAGGTGCCCCGTCGCGCTTCGCTGATCCGCGTTCTCTATTCCGAGATCGGTCGTATTCTGAACCACCTGCTCAATGTCACCACGCAGGCCATGGATGTCGGTGCGCTGACGCCGCCGCTGTGGGGCTTCGAAGAGCGCGAAAAGCTCATGGTGTTCTACGAGCGGGCCTCGGGCGCGCGCCTGCACGCGGCCTATTTCCGGCCCGGCGGCGTGCATCAGGACCTGCCGCCCGAGCTGATCGAGGACATCGACGCCTGGGCCGCGGGCTTCCCGGCCTTCCTCGACGACATCGACGGGCTGTTGACCGAGAACCGCATCTTCAAGCAGCGCAACGTCGACATCGCCGTGGTGAGCGAGCAGGAGGCCACCGATTGGGGCTTCTCCGGCGTCATGGTGCGAGGCTCTGGCCTCGCCTGGGACCTGCGCCGTGCCCAGCCCTACGAGTGCTATGACGAGTTCGATTTCCAGATCCCGGTCGGCAAGAATGGCGACTGCTTCGATCGCTACCTCGTGCGGATGGCCGAAATGCGCGAGTCGACCAAGATCATCCGCCAGGCCTGCGAGAAGCTGCGCAACGAGCCGGGCGACGTGCTGGCCCGCGGCAAGCTCACGCCGCCGAAGCGGTCGGACATGAAGACCTCGATGGAAGCGCTGATCCACCACTTCAAGCTCTACACCGAGGGCTTCCACGTGCCGGCAGGCGAGGTCTATGCCGCCGTCGAGGCGCCCAAGGGCGAGTTCGGCGTCTATCTCGTGGCCGACGGCTCCAACAAGCCCTACCGCGCCAAGCTGCGCGGCCCGGGCTACCTGCACCTGCAGGCAATGGACCACGTCGCCACCGGCCACCAGCTGGCCGACGTGGCCGCCATCATCGGCACCATGGACATCGTGTTCGGCGAAGTGGACCGCTGAGGCGGGCCAATCGAGGCAACCGGCCGCGCGGCGGCCCAGACAGGACGGAACTGCAGATGACGGCGAAGCGGATGATCTCGGCTTTCCTGGCGCTCGGCGCGCTCGGGGCCTGCACAGCGGGCGCGCAGATCGGCGGGATCGGTGCGCAGGGCAGCCTCGGCAGCGTCAGCCCGGCCGCCGCGCGCGCCCCGCAGGCCGCGCCTGCCGACCGGCTGGTGGCCGCGATCGAAGCCCAGGGCTGTGCGATCACCGCCGACAACGTGGCGCAGGTGCTGCTTAAGGCCAACCTGACCCAGCAGCAGCTGCTCGAACTCGGGCCGCAGCTGACCGCCCAGGGTCGCGCCGAGGTCACCGATGACGGCACCATCCGGGTGCTGACCGACAACTGCATCTGAGGGCACGCCCTCACGACATGATCCGCGCCACCCGAGGGGAGGCGCCCAGAACACCGGAACGAGCGAATGCTGCGCAGACTTCATCCCGAACAGCCCGAGAGCTTCGCCTTCACCCCGGCCAACCAGGCCTGGGCCGAGGCGCAGATCACGAAGTATCCCGAGGGACGGCAGGCCAGCGCGGTGATTCCGCTGCTGTGGCGCGCGCAGGAGCAGGAAGGCTGGCTCTCGCGTCCCGCGATCGAGGAAGTCGCGCGGATGCTCGACATGGCCTATATCCGGGTGCTCGAGGTCGCGACCTTCTACTTCATGTTCCAGCTCCAGCCGGTGGGCTCGGTCGCGCATATCCAGGTCTGCGGCACGCTGTCCTGCATGCTGTGCGGCTCGGAGGACCTGATGAAGGTCTGCCAGGAAAAGATCGCGAAGAAGCCGCATGAGCTGTCGGCCGACGGCAAGTTCTCCTGGGAAGAGGTCGAGTGCCTCGGCGCCTGCGCCAACGCCCCGATGGCGCAGATCGGCAAGGACTATTACGAGGACCTGACCACCGAGCGACTGTCGGAGATCATCGACGAGATGGCGGCCGGCCGCGTGCCGACGCCCGGCCCGCAGAACGGCCGTTACGCTGCCGAGCCCAAGGACAACCTGACCTCGCTGGCCGAAGGTGCCGACGACCGTGACCCGCACAACGCCGCCGTGGCGCTGGCCGTGGAGATCGGCGACACGATCAAGCGGATCGACGGCACCGAGGTGCCGCTGACCACGCCGTGGCAGCGCCAGGACGACCACGAGGCCGAGGGCTACGAGGATCCTGCGGAGCCCGCACCGGCGCATGGCCGTCCGGCCGACGCCTCCGGCGTGACCGAGCAGGAGGCCCCGGCCTCGAGCGCGGCCAAGCCGGTCTCGGCCGATTTCCCGGCCGAGGAGCCGCAGAACGCGACCGAGGGCAAGGAGGCGCCCGAGGGCGGCAAGCCGGTGGCTCCTTCGGGTGAAGGCGCGCCCGCGACCGATGCCGATGACGCGACCGAGGACAAGGTGGGCACCGCCGACCCGGTGGCGCCGGGTGGCGCCTACAACGCGCCCAAGACCCAGAAGCCGGGCGACACGGCCAAGTCCGACTCTTCCTCCGAAGACAAGTGATGGGCGGCGGCGCCCTCTGGATCGACGCGGTGCGCGGGCCGGAAGGCTCCGCGCATCCGTTTGATTCGGCGGGCATCCGTCCTATGACGAAGGACGGGGCATTTGGCCCCGGCCATCGGGAGGACGCGGCATGAACGGCTTGGGAAACTGTCGGACCATCACCATCGGCGGCGCCGCCTTGGGCGGGGTGCTGTTGTGGATCCTGCTCGCGCTGGGTGAACGCGGCTGGTTCTCCTCGCTGCTGATCGCGGCGCTCCTCGCCGCCGCCGGTGCGCTTCTCGCGCTGGCGCTGGTCTGCCGTGACGACGAGCCGGAGACAGAGAACGCATCGGCCCAGACCCCGGCCCCGACCGTGGACCGCAAGGATGCGGTGCCGGCGCCGGAGACCACTCAGCGCGATAGCAAAGCCCCGCAGAGTGCGCCTGCGAAAGGCGCGGCAGAGGCCGAGACCGGCGGTCGCCACACCGAAAGCGTAAAGCCCAAGGGCGGTGAGGTGGGCCGTGTGAACGACAGCGCGGTGCTCGAGGGCGGGGATGACGACGCCGCTTCGGACGAAGGCGATCTGGGCGAAGAGGTGTCGCGCACCGAGGATCTCGATCGTGCGGCTGCCGAAGCGGATGATGGCGCAGGCGAAGGGGAAAAGGGCGCCACGTCCGATTTGCCGATGCCCGACGGAGTCGCCGCCGACATGCGCGAGAAGCCCGAGCTGCTCGACGCGCCGCGCGGGCAGGCAGACGACCTCAAGCAACTGCGCGGCGTCGGGCCGCGGCTCGAGGAGCAGCTCAACCGGCTCGGCGTCTGGCACCTGCGGCAGATCGCGTCGTGGAGCGAGGGCGAGGCGGCCTGGGTCGACGACCATCTCGAAGGCTTCAAGGGCCGCATCCTGCGCGATGACTGGATCGGTCAGGCGCGCGAGCTGACGAAGGACGAGGCATGAGCGGTGCGGCGGGTCGGCGCGCGGCGCTGGTGCTCGCCGGGACCGGCGTGTTCTGGGTGATCGCCATCGTCGCGGGCAACGCGTTCGACCTGCCGCATAGATGGCGCGGATTGTTCGACCTGATGGCCCTTGCCGGGTTCGTCATGGGATTGTGGATGACTTATCAAACCTGGCGTGCGCGCCGGGACGACGAAAGGTGAGCCGATGCTCAAGGATCAGGACCGCATTTTCACCAACATCTACGGGATGCATGACCGCACGCTGAAAGGCGCGCAGGCGCGGGGGCATTGGGACGGCACCGCCGGCATCATCCAGAAGGGCCGCGACTGGATCGTCGAGCAAATGAAGGCTTCCGGTCTGCGCGGCCGTGGCGGCGCGGGCTTCCCGACCGGCCTGAAGTGGTCCTTCATGCCCAAGGAAAGCGACGGCCGCCCCTCCTATCTAGTCGTCAACGCCGACGAATCCGAGCCCGGCACCTGCAAGGACCGGGAAATCATGCGCCACGATCCGCACACGCTGATCGAGGGCTGCCTGATCGCCTCCTTCGCGATGGGCGCACATGCCAGCTACATCTACCTGCGCGGCGAATACATCCGCGAGCGCGAGGCGCTGCAGCAGGCGATCGACGAGTGCTATGACGCGGGGCTGCTGGGCCGCAATGCCGCCGGATCGGGCTGGGATTTCGATCTCTACCTGCATCACGGCGCGGGCGCCTATATCTGCGGCGAAGAGACGGCGCTGCTCGAGAGCCTCGAAGGCAAGAAGGGCATGCCGCGCATGAAGCCGCCCTTCCCGGCGGGTGCGGGCCTCTATGGCTGCCCGACCACGGTGAACAACGTCGAGTCCATCGCCGTCGCGCCGACGATCCTGCGGCGCGGGCCGGAATGGTTCGCGGGCTTCGGTCGTCCGAACAACACCGGCACCAAGCTCTTCGCGATCTCGGGCCACGTCAACAAGCCCTGCGTCGTCGAGGAGGAGATGTCGATCTCCTTCAAAGAGCTGATCGACAAGCATTGCGGCGGCATCCGCGGCGGCTGGAAGAACCTCAAGGGCGTCATTCCGGGCGGCTCCTCGGTGCCGGTGCTGCGCGCCGAGACCATGGAAGACGCGATCATGGATTTCGACTGGCTGCGCGAGCAGCGCTCGGGCCTCGGCACGGCCGCCGTCATCGTCATGGACCAGTCGACTGACATGGTGAAGGCGATCTGGCGGCTGTCGAAATTCTACAAGCACGAGAGCTGCGGCCAGTGCACGCCCTGCCGTGAAGGCACCGGCTGGATGATGCGGGTGCTGGAGCGGATGGTGCGCGGCGACGCGGCGATCGAGGAAATCGAGATGCTGCTCGACGTGACCAAGCAGGTCGAAGGTCACACGATCTGCGCGCTCGGCGATGCCGCCGCTTGGCCGATCCAGGGCCTGATCCGCAACTTCCGCGACGAGATCGAGGATCGGATCCGGGGCCGCGGCGTCGCGGCCACCATCGCCGCTCAATGACCGGGCGCGGCGATGAACGCCGCACCGTTACCTGGCGAGACCAGGCGCTGAAGAATTTCGGCGTCTGGCTCGCGGTCTATCCGGCCGTGCTGATCTCCAGCTACATGTTCTCATGGTTGGCGCCGGGGCTCCCGCTCTGGCTGGAGATCCTAATTTCCACCGCCTTTACCGTGCCGCTCATTTCCTATGTCGCGGTGCCGTGGGTCGAAAAGCGTCTTGCCCATGCCAAGGGCGAGACCGCCGCCGAATTCAAGCATCAGGAAGCTGATCAGGCCGAGGGCGGCCCGCGCGGCTAGTCGGGCAGGGTTCCGCTCACCCAAAGCCGCTCTCTGCAGCGTGATATTGAATAGCGCGCCTTCGGGTCCAAGGTCTCGCCCAGAAGCGCCGGCCGGAAAGAGCAGTTTCCGGAACCGGCCCGATAGGAGAGACCCGCATGACCATCCCCCATTTCGCGCGCACTGCCGCGCTGATCCTGGGCTTTACCATTGCCGCCGGTGCGACCGCCGCGCTGCCCGCGCTGCGCGACAACGCCAAGATCCGCGAAGGCCTGATCTCGACCGCGATCGCCTATGAGATCGGCCGCAAATGCGACAGCATCGACTCGCGCTGGTTGACCGGGATCGGATTCCTCAACTCGCTGCGCAGCCACGCGCTGGAACTGGGATATACTCGCGCCCAGATCTCCGCCTTCATCGATGACAAGGAAGAGAAGGACAAGCTCGAGGTCGAGGCGCGTGCGCTGCTGCGCCAGAAGGGCGGGGTCGAGGGCGATTGGGAAACCTATTGCGAGGTCGGCCGCCGCGAGATGGCGGCGGGCAGCCGGATCGGCACGCTGCTGCAGTAGGCAGGTCGGGGCTGCGCCCGCGTGCCGCAGCCCCGAAGCCGCCCGAGGTCGGAAATTTCCCCGATCCGGCACGTGGATGCGCTGGCATCACCGGGCGAGCCGCGCTAGAACCCCCTCGATCGCGGCCCCCGATCCGGGGACACGCGTCCGACGCGAGGAAAGGGGCGGCCTGCCATGTCCGATTTGCGCAAAGTCAGCATCGACGGAAAGGTCATCGAGGTGCCGGGGGCGATGACGCTCATCCAGGCCTGCGAGACCGCGGGGATCGAGATCCCCCGTTTCTGCTATCACGAGCGACTGAGCATCGCCGGCAATTGCCGCATGTGCCTCGTCGAAGTGGTCGGCGGCCCGCCGAAGCCGGCGGCCTCCTGCGCCATGCAGGTCAAGGATCTGCGCCCCGGGCCCGAAGGTGCTCCGCCGCAGGTCAAGACCAACTCGCCGATGGTGAAGAAGGCCCGCGAGGGGGTGATGGAGTTCCTGCTCATCAACCACCCGCTCGATTGTCCGATCTGCGACCAGGGCGGCGAATGCGACCTGCAGGACCAGGCGATGGCCTATGGCGTCGACTTCTCGCGCTACCGCGAGCCCAAGCGCGCCACCGAGGATCTCGATCTCGGCCCGCTGGTCGAGACGCATATGACCCGCTGCATCTCCTGTACCCGCTGCGTGCGCTTTACCACCGAGGTGGCCGGTATCTCGCAGATGGGTCAGACCGGGCGCGGCGAGGATGCGGAGATCACCTCCTATCTCGGCCAGACGCTCGATTCGAATCTGCAGGGCAACATCATCGACCTGTGCCCGGTGGGCGCGCTGGTCTCCAAGCCCTATGCCTTCAACGCCCGCCCGTGGGAGCTGACCAAGACCGAGACGATCGACGTCATGGACGCGCTTGGCTCCTCGATCCGGGTCGACACCAAGGGCCGCAAGGTGATGCGCATCCTGCCGCGCAACCATGACGGCGTGAACGAGGAATGGCTGTCGGACAAGGCGCGCTTCGTCTGGGACGGGCTGGCGCGCCAGCGTCTCGACACGCCCTATATCCGTGAGAACGGCAAGCTGCGGAAGGCCGACTGGCCCGAGGCGCTGACCGCCGCTGCCGCTGCCATGAAGGGCAAGCGGGTGGTCGGCCTCGTGGGCGATCTCGCCCCGACCGAGGCCGCCTTCGCGCTCAAGCAACTGATCGAAGGGCAGGGCGGCGTCGTCGAATGCCGCACCGACGGGGCCAAGCTGCCCGCCGGCAACCGCTCGGCTTATGTTGGCACGGCGCGGATCGAGGATCTCGACACCGCCAAGCACATCATGCTCGTCGGCACCAACCCCGCCGCCGAGGCGCCGGTGCTCAACGCGCGGATCCGCAAGGCATGGCTCGCCGGGGCGAATGTCGGGCTGGTCGGCGAGCCTGTCGATCTGACTTACGACTACACCCATGTCGGCACCGGCCGCGGGCCGCTGTCGCGGACCATCGAGCACAAGTTCACCCGCATTCTCGACGAAGACTCGGTCGTCATCGTGGGGCAGGGGGCGCTGACCGGCGCCGATGGCGAGGCCGTGCTGTCCTATGCGATGGAGCTGGCGAGCCGGACCAAGAGCAAGTTTATGGTACTGCACTCGGCCGCGAGCCGGGTGGGCGCCATGGATGTCGGCGCCACCTCCGAGGGCGGCGTCGAGGCCGCGCTCGAGGGTGCCGAGGTGATCTACAACATGGGTGCCGACGAGATCGCGCTGCCTTCGGGCGCCTTCGTGATCTACCAGGGTAGCCATGGCGATCGTGGCGCGCATGCCGCCGACCTGATCCTGCCGGCCGCGGCCTGGGTCGAGGAGCAGGGCCTCTTCGTCAACACCGAAGGCCGTCCGCAGCTGGCGCTGCGTGCCTCCTTCGCGCCGGGCCAAGCCAAGGAAAACTGGGCGATCCTGCGGGCGCTCTCGGCCGAGCTGGGCGCGGTCCAGCCGTGGAACAGCCTCGCGCAGCTGCGCCAGAAGCTGGTCGAGGCGCATCCCCATCTGGGCCGTATCGACGAGGTCGCCGAGAACGAGTGGCAGCCGCTCGAACTGGGCACGCTGGATGAGAGCTTGGGCGATTTCGACAGCATCGTCGCGGAGCACTACCTGACCAACCCGATCGCCCGCGCCAGCGAGCTGATGGGCGAGCTTGCCGGCAACGCCCGCGCGCGGCGGCAGCAGAAGATCGCGGCCGAGTGACGATGCGGGGCGCGCTCCTCCTGCCCCTGGTGGCGCTCGCCGCCGGCTGTGCCGAGGCGGACGCTTCGGCCGGGCGGGAGGGCGCGCCGCGCCATGACGGCGTCGAGACCCGCCTTCTCGACGGCGACCTGGTCAACTTCCACGTCGCGATGAGCGGCGGTGCCAAGGCCGAGGACGTGATCGCCTATGCGGAGTGCGCGGCGGCGCAATATGCCCTGATCCGGGGCTATGGCTTCGCCCGTCACGTCCGTACGCAACTCGATGAATCGGCTGGAAACTGGCGCGCCGATGCTGTTTACACCATCTCGCCGGCCCTGCCTGAGGGGCTGCGCACGATCGATGCCGAAGTCACCGTCCAGAACTGCGGACTGAACGGCATCCCGACGGTCTGAGGGAAGCACCATGGTCGAATTCTTCACCGAAACCAGCATCGGAGCCGTGCTGCTGATCCTCGGTCAGTCTCTGCTGCTGCTCGTGCCGCTGCTGGTCGCGCTGGCCTTCCTGCTGCTGGTCGACCGCAAGGTCTGGGCCGCCGTGCAGCTGCGCAAGGGCCCCAACGTCGTGGGGCCGTTCGGCCTGCTGCAAAGCTTTGCGGACTTCCTGAAATACATCGTCAAGGAAGTGGTCGTGCCCGCTGGCGCCGACCGCCCGGTGTTCTTCTTGGCGCCGATGATCTCCTTCGTGATGGCGGTGATCGCATGGGCGGTGATCCCCTTCGCCGATGGCTGGGTGCTCGCGGATCTGAACGTGGCGCTGCTCTACGTCTTCGCGGTCTCCTCGCTCGAGGTCTACGGCGTGATCATGGGTGGCTGGGCCTCGAACTCCAAGTATCCCTTCCTCGGCTCGCTGCGCTCGGCCGCTCAGATGATCTCCTACGAGGTCTCGATCGGCCTGATCATCGTCGGCATCATCATTTCGACCGGCAGCCTGAACTTTGGCGCGATCGTTGCGGCGCAGGACGGTGATTTCGGCCTGTTCAACTGGTACTGGCTGCCGCACTTCCCGATGCTGTTCCTGTTCCTGATCTCGGCCATGGCCGAGACCAACCGCCCGCCCTTCGACCTGCCCGAAGCCGAATCCGAGCTCGTCGCCGGTTACCAAGTGGAATATTCCTCGACGCCGTTCCTGCTCTTCATGATCGGCGAATACGTGGCCATCGTGCTGATGTGCGCGCTGGTGTCGCTGATGTTCTTCGGTGGCTGGCTGTCGCCGATCCCCGGCCTGCCCGACGGCGTGCTGTGGATGGTGCTGAAGATGTTCTTCGTCTTCTTCATCTTCGCCATGGTGAAGGCGATCACCCCGCGCTACCGCTACGACCAGCTGATGCGCCTGGGCTGGAAGGTGTTCCTGCCGCTGTCGCTGGCCTGGGTCGTGATCGTGGCCTTCCTCGCGAAATTCGAGGTCCTTGGCGGGCTCTGGGCCCGCTGGACCCTGGGAGTCTGAGCATGACGCAGATCGACTACACCCGCGCCGCCAAGTATTTCCTGCTGCAAGACTTCATGCAGGGCATGAAGCTGGGCCTGAAATACTTCTTCAAGCCCAAGGCCACCGTAAACTACCCGCACGAGAAGGGCCCGCTTTCGGCGCGCTTCCGCGGCGAACACGCGCTGCGGCGCTACCCGTCGGGCGAAGAGCGCTGCATCGCCTGCAAGCTGTGCGAGGCAGTCTGCCCCGCGCAGGCGATCACCATCGATGCCGAACCGCGGGAGGACGGCTCGCGCCGGACCACGCGCTACGACATCGACATGACCAAGTGCATCTATTGCGGCTTCTGCCAGGAGGCCTGCCCGGTCGACGCGATCGTCGAGGGCCCGAACTTCGAGTATTCGACCGAGACGCGCGAGGAGCTCTACTACGACAAGGAGCGGCTTCTGGCGAATGGCGACCGGTGGGAAGCCGAGATCGCCCGCAACCTCGAGCTCGACGCGCCCTACCGCTGAGGAGCAGGCCGTGACCGATCAGAACCCCTTCGCGCAGATGATGAAGATGGGCCAGGACTGGGCCCGGAAGATGAATCCCGCGCTCGAGCACTTCACGCCGAAGGGCTTCGAGCAGCTCTGGCCGACCATGCCCAAGGAGATGATGGAGGCGTTCATGGGACGCACCCTCAACCCCGAGGGCCTCGACGCCAAGACGCGGCTGCTGCTGACGCTGACCGGTCTGACCATCCTCGGCGCGCAGGCCGAGAGCCAGGTCCGCCTCACCGTGCGCCACGCGCGCGAGGCGGGTGCCACGAAACAGGAGATCGCCGAGACCATCGCCCAGGCGGGGATGTTCGGCGGCGTGCCCGCGATGACCAAGGCGATGGAACTCGCCACCGAGGTCATGGACGAGGACACCGGAAAGGACACCGCACGATGACCGCCGCCGCCATCATCTTCTACCTCTTCGCGCTGTCGACCGTGGTCGGCGGGCTGTTCACCGTGGTTGCCCGCAACCCGGTCCATTCCGTGCTGTGGCTGATCCTCGCCTTCCTGAGCTCGGCGGGGCTGTTCATCCTGGTCGGCGCCGAGTTCGTGGCACTGCTCTTGGTGATCGTCTATGTCGGCGCCGTCGCGGTGCTGTTCCTCTTCGTGGTGATGATGCTCGACGTCGATTTCGCCGAGTTGAAGGCGGAGATGGCGAAGTACATGCCGCTGGCGCTGCTGATCGGGGTGGTCCTGCTGATGCAGCTGGCGCTGGCCTTCGGCGTCTGGGACTACTCGGAGGGCTATGACGAGCGCCTCGCCGCGCCCTTCATCATCGATGTCGAGAACACCCAGCTGCTCGGCCTGCTGATCTACGACCGCTACATCCTGCTGTTCCAGCTCGCCGGCCTCGTGCTGCTGGTGGCGATGATCGGCGCGATCGTGCTGACCATGCGGCACCGCAAGGACGTGAAGCGCCAGGACATTCTGGCGCAGATGTATCGCGACCCGGCCAAGGCACTGGAACTCAAGGACGTGAAGCCCGGCCAGGGCCTCTGATAGACCGCGAACGGGCAAAAGCCCGGAGGGACAATGATGGACGCTTATCTCGCTGAAGCCCCGATAGGGCTCGAACATTATCTCACCGTCGCGGCGGCGCTGTTCGTCATCGGCATCTTCGGGCTGTTCCTGAACCGCAAGAACGTCATCATCATCCTGATGTCGATCGAGCTGATGCTGCTCGCGGTGAACATCAACTTCGTGGCCTTCTCCGCCTATCTGGGCGATCTGGTCGGACAGGTCTTCACGCTCTTCGTGCTGACGGTCGCCGCCGCCGAGGCCGCGATCGGCCTCGCCATCCTCGTCTGCTTCTTCCGGATCCGCGGCTCCATCGAAGTCGAAGACGTCAACGTGATGAAAGGCTGAGGATCATGGAGACGATCATCCTCTTCGCGCCGCTGGTCGGCGCCCTGATCGCGGGCTTCGGCTGGCGACTGATCACCGAGGCCGGCGCGCAGTGGGTCTCGACCTCGCTGGTCGGTCTCGCCTGCCTGCTGTCGTGGATCGTGTTCCTCGGCCATGACGGGCAGATGGAGCAGATCCAGATCCTGCGCTGGATCGAGAGCGGTTCGCTCTCGACCGATTGGGCCATCCGGCTCGACCGCCTGACGGCGATCATGCTGGTGGTGATCAACAGCGTGTCGTTCCTCGTGCATCTCTACAGCTTCGGCTACATGGCGCATGACGAGAACTTCCGCCCCGGCGAGAGCTACCGGCCGCGCTTCTTCGCCTACCTGTCGTTCTTTACCTTCGCGATGCTGACGCTGGTGACCGCCGACAACCTGGTGCAGATGTTCTTCGGCTGGGAGGGCGTGGGCGTCGCCTCCTACCTCCTGATCGGCTTCTACTACCGCAAGCCCTCTGCCAACGCCGCGGCGATGAAGGCCTTCATCGTCAACCGCGTCGGCGATTTCGGCTTCGCGCTTGGCATCTTCGCGCTGTTCTTCCTCGCGGACTCGATCAACTTCTCCGACGTCTTCGCCGCCGCGCCGCAGATGGCGCGCACCGAGCTGAACTTCCTCGGGCTCGATTTCCAGGCGGTCGAAATCGTCTCGCTGCTGCTGTTCATCGGCGCGATGGGCAAGTCGGCGCAGCTGCTGCTGCACACCTGGCTGCCGGACGCGATGGAAGGCCCGACCCCGGTGTCGGCGCTGATCCACGCCGCGACCATGGTGACGGCCGGCGTGTTCCTGGTCTGCCGAATGTCGCCGATCCTCGAATTCGCGCCCGACGCCAAAGCGATCATCGTCTTCATCGGCGCCTCGACCGCCTTCTTCGCCGCGACCGTGGGTCTGGTGCAGAACGACATCAAGCGCGTCATCGCCTATTCGACCTGTTCGCAGCTGGGCTACATGTTCGTGGCCGCCGGTTCGGGCGTCTATTCGGTGGCGATGTTCCACCTCTTCACGCATGCCTTCTTCAAGGCACTGCTGTTCCTCGGGGCCGGCTCGGTCATCCACGCGATGCATCACGAGCAGGACATGCGCAATTACGGCGCCCTGCGGAAGAAGATCCCCTACACCTACTGGGCGATGATGATCGGCACGCTGGCGATCACCGGCGTCGGCATTCCGCTGACCCATTTCGGCTTCGCGGGCTTCCTCTCCAAGGACGCGATCATCGAGAGCGCCTATGCCGGTGCCACGCCCTACGCCTTCTGGCTGCTGGTGCTCGCCGCCGCGATGACGAGCTTCTATTCCTGGCGCCTGATCTTCCTGACCTTCCACGGCAAGGCGCGCGGCGATCACCACACCCACGACCATGCGCATGAGAGCCCGGCCGTGATGCTGGTGCCGCTCGGCGTGCTGTCGCTCGGCGCGATCTTCGCCGGCATGCTGTGGTACGCCCCCTTCTTCGGCGACGAGGCGCGCGTTCAGCGCTGGTTCGGGATGCCGGTGACGGCGGCGGCGCATGGCGCGGTCGAAGAGGCGCATGGTCCCGTCGACGCGGCGACCGAGCTGGCCGAGGGCGATCTCGACCACGCCGCCGAAGCGATCGTCGAGGAGACGCTGGTCGAGGGCGAGCACGCCGACATGGGCGAGGCGGCGCATGTGCCGACCGCGGCCGAGGTCGCCGTGGCCCGTCCGGGGCAGGGCGCGATCTACATGGCGCCCGGCAACGACGTCATCGACGAGGCGCACCACGCCCCCGTCTGGGTCAAGGTTTCGCCCTTCGTCGCCATGCTGCTGGGCCTGAGCCTCGCCTATCTGATGTATATCCGCAGGCCGGATCTGCCGGGCAAGCTCGCTGCCAACCAGCGGCCGCTCTACAACTTCCTGCTCAACAAGTGGTACTTCGACGAGCTCTACGATTTCGTGTTCGTGCGCCCGGCGCAGGCCATCGGCCGGTTCCTGTGGACCCGTGGCGACGGCAGCGTGATCGACGGCGGCATCAACGGTGTGGCGATGGGCATCGTGCCCTTCTTCACCCGCCTCGCCGGTCGCGCGCAGAACGGATACGTCTTCACCTACGCTTTCGCGATGGTTCTGGGCCTCGCCCTGATCCTGACCTGGATGACCTTGGCCGGGGGGGCCGAATAACAGATGGGCAACCTTCTCTCTCTGACCACCTTCATCCCGCTTCTAGGCGCCGGCATCCTCGCGCTGTTCCTGCGCGGTGACGATGCGGCGGCACAGCGCAACGCCAAATGGGTGGCGCTGGCGACCACCGTCTTCACCTTCCTGGTGTCGCTGTTCATCCTCGCCGATTTCGACCCGGCGGCGCCGGGCTTCCAGTTCGTCGAGGATCGGCAGTGGCTCCTGGGGCTGCGCTACAAGCTCGGCGTCGACGGCATCTCGCTGCTCTTCGTGATGCTGACCACCTTCCTGATGCCGCTCGTCATCGCCGCCTGCTGGGACGTGACGCACCGGGTCAAAGAATACATGATCGCCTTCCTGGTGCTCGAGACGCTGATGATCGGCGTATTCGTGGCGCTGGACCTCGTGCTGTTCTACCTCTTCTTCGAGGCGAGCCTGATCCCGATGTTCCTGATCATCGGGATCTGGGGCGGCAAGAACCGCATCTATGCGAGTTTCAAGTTCTTCCTCTACACCTTCCTCGGCTCGGTGCTGATGCTGGTGGCGATGGTGGCGATGTTCGCGCAGGCGGGGACCACCGACATCCCGACGCTGATGGCCTACAACTTCTCGTCGCAGACGTTCCCGATCCTCGGCGTGCAGATCCTGGGCGGCGTACAGACGCTGCTGTGGTTCGCCTTCTTCGCCTCCTTTGCGGTGAAGATGCCGATGTGGCCGGTCCATACTTGGCTGCCCGACGCCCACGTGCAGGCGCCGACCGCCGGATCGGTGGTTCTGGCCGCGATCCTGCTGAAGATGGGCGGCTACGGCTTCCTGCGCTTCTCGCTGCCGATGTTCCCGGTCGCCTCCGAGATCTGGGCGCCGCTGGTGCTGTGGCTCTCGGCCATCGCGATCGTCTACACCTCGCTGGTGGCGCTGGTGCAGAAGGACATCAAGAAGCTGATCGCCTACTCCTCGGTCGCCCATATGGGCTTCGTCACCGCTGGCATCTTCGCGCTGAACCAGCAGGGTCTCGACGGGGCGGTGTTCCAGATGATCAGCCACGGCTTCATCTCGGGCGCGCTCTTCCTCGGCGTCGGCGTGATCTATGACCGGATGCATACCCGCGAGATCGACGCCTATGGCGGCCTCGTGAACCGGATGCCGGCCTATGCCGCCGTGTTCCTGCTGTTCACCATGGCCAATGTCGGTCTGCCGGGCACCTCGGGCTTCGTCGGCGAATTCCTGACGCTGATGGGCATGTTCCAGGCCAACACCTGGGTCGCCGCCGTGGCCACCACGGGCGTGATCTTCTCGGCCGCCTACGCGCTCTATCTCTATCGCCGGGTCGTGATGGGCGACCTGATCAAGGAAAGCCTGAAGTCGATCACCGACATGACGGCCCGCGAGAAGTGGATCTTCGCGCCGCTCGTGGTCATGACCATCCTGCTCGGCGTCTATCCGAGCCTCGTCACCGACATCACCGGCCCGAGCGTCGCGGCGCTCGTCGATCAGGTCGAGGTCGCGGTCGCGGCCCATGGCAGCCAGAGCGCCGTCGCGGCGGCCGAAGTCGCGGCCCCGGCACAGCACTAAGGACCAGGACACATGTTCTCACTCGATCTCCAGACCGTCCTGCCCGAGGTGATCCTCTCGGTCTATGCGATGGTCGCGCTCATGGCGGGCGTCTACACCACCAAGGACAAGTCGGCTGGTCTGCTGATCTGGGCGACCGCCGCGATGTTCACCCTGATGGCCTTCCTGATCGCCACCCGCGAGGGCACCGATCCGGCCTTCTTCAACAGCTTCATCGATGACGGCTTCGCCCGTTTCGCCAAGGTGACGATCCTGCTCTCGGCCGCCGTGGTGCTGGTGATGAGCCAGGAATACCTCGCCCGTCGCAACCTGCTGCGCTTCGAGTACCCGGTGCTCGTGACGCTGGCCGTGGTCGGCATGATGGTGATGGTGTCGGCCGGCGACCTGATGGTGCTCTATATGGGCATCGAGCTGCAGTCGCTGGCGATGTATGTCGTGGCCTCGCTACGCCGCGACAGCGAGAAGTCGACCGAGGCCGGCCTCAAGTACTTCGTGCTGGGCGCGCTCAGCTCGGGCCTGATGCTCTACGGTGCCTCGCTGGTCTACGGCTTCGCCGGCACGACCCAGTTCGAGGGCATCTTCATCGCCACCGCGCTCGGCGCGCCGCTCGGCCTGATCTTCGGCCTCGTCTTCCTGATGGTCGGCTTCGCCTTCAAGGTCTCGGCCGCGCCGTTCCACATGTGGACGCCGGACGTCTACGAGGGCGCCCCCACGCCGGTCACGGCCTTCATGGCGACCGCGCCCAAGGTGGCGGCCATCGCGCTCTTCGCCCGCGTCGTCTATGACGGCTTCGGCGGGGTCGTGGGCGACTGGCAGCAGATCGTCGCCTTCCTGTCGCTGGTCTCGGTGTTCTGGGGCGGCGTCGCCGCGATCGGCCAGACCAACATCAAGCGCCTGATGGCCTATTCCTCGATCGCCCACATGGGCTTCGCGCTGATGGGCCTCGCCTCCGGCACCGCCTTCGGCGTGCAGGCGATGCTGATCTACATGGCGATCTACGTCACCATGAACATCGGCACCTTCGCCTTCATCCTGTCGATGGAGCGCGACGGACGTCCGGTGACCGACATCAACGCGTTGCACATGTATTCGCGCTATGCACCGATGCGGGCGCTGGCGATGCTGGTGCTGCTGTTCAGCCTCGCCGGCGTGCCGCCGATGGTCGGCTTCTTCGGCAAGCTCTACGTGCTGCGCGCGGCCTATGAGGGCGGGCTGACCTGGCTCGCGATCCTCGGCGTGATCGCCTCGGTGATCGGTGCGTTCTATTACCTGCGGATCGTCTACTACATGTATTTCGGCGAAGAGGGCGAAGCGCTCGACACCGGTACCTCGCCGCTGCTGTGGGGCGTGCTCATGGCCTCGGCCGCGGTGATGGTGTTCGGCGTGATCAATCTGTTCGGCATCGAGCCGTTGGCCGCGGCCGCGGCGGCGACCCTTGTCAACTGACCCCACATCCCGCGGGCTCTGGCCCGAGGGGTGGGAGCGGGTGGTGCTCGACACCGTCGACAGCACCATGGCCGAGGCCGCGCGACGCGCGGCCTCTGGTCTTGCCGGGCCGACCTGGATCATGGCGCATGAGCAGACCACGGGGCGCGGCCGTCGCGGCCGGGTCTGGAGCAGCGAGGCCGGCAACCTCTCGGCGACGCTGGTCTACAAGCCCGAGGCAACGCCGGCGGAAGCCGCGCGACGCAGCTTCCTCGCCGCCGTCGCGCTGTTCGAAGCGCTGGCGATCCATGTCGACCGAACCCGACTCTCGCTCAAATGGCCCAATGACGTGCTACTCGACGGCGGCAAGGTCGCGGGCATCCTTCTGGAGAGCGCCGGGCAGGGGCCCTATGTCGACTGGCTGGCCATCGGTGTCGGCGTGAACCTCGCGCGATCGCCCGAAGGACTGGGCGACGCGGCCTTCCCGCCGATCGCGGTCGCCGACAATGGCGGGCCACTGGTCGATCCGGAGGAGTTCCTGACCCACCTCGCCGACGCCTTTGCCACCGAGGAGGGCAAGCTCGACGCATTCGGCTTCGAGCGCATCCGCGAGGACTGGTTGCGTCACGCCGCCCGGCTGGGCGAGGTGATCTCCGCGCGTACCGGCACCGAAGAGATCACCGGCGTGTTCGAAACCGTGGACCTGGCCGGCAACCTGATGCTGCGGACAGCCAAGGGGCCCCGCGCGATCAGCGCCGCCGACGTATTTTTCTGAGAGGTCGGGAATGCTTCTCGCGATAGACTGCGGCAACACCAATACCGTGTTCTCGATCTGGAACGGGTCCGAGTTCCTCGCCACATGGCGTACCTCGACCGAGTGGCAGCGGACGGCGGACCAGTATTTCGTCTGGCTGTCGACGCTGATGAAGATGCGCGGTATCGAGGCCCAGATCGACGAGATGATCGTCTCCTCCACGGTGCCGCGGGTGGTCTTCAACCTGCGTGTGCTTGCGGATCGCTATTTCAACTGCCGCCCGCTGGTCGTGGGCAAGCCGGATTGCCGCCTGCCCGTGGCGCCGCGCGTTGATGCGGGCACGCAGGTCGGACCGGACCGGCTGGTCAACACCGCGGGGGCCTGGGACCGGCATGGCGGCGATCTGGTGGTCGTCGATTTCGGCACGGCGACGACCTTCGACGTGGTGGACACCGATGGTGCCTATGTCGGCGGTGTCATTTCGCCCGGCGTGAACCTGAGCCTCGAGGCGCTGCATCAGGCGGCGGCCGCGCTGCCGCATGTCGATGTGAGCAAGCCCGAGCGGGTGATCGGCACCAACACCGTTGCCTGCATGCAGTCGGGCATCTTCTGGGGCTATGTCGGCCTCGTACGCGGGATATGCGACCGCATCCGGGCGGAGCGCGACCGTCCGATGCGGATCATCGGAACCGGGGGGCTTGCGCCCCTGTTCGCGCAGGGCGACATGCTGTTCGACGATATCGAAGACGATTTGACGATGCACGGGCTGACCGTCATCCATAGCTACAACAAGGAGACCGCATGAGCGGCGAAAGACTGATCTACCTTCCTCTCGGCGGTGCCGGCGAGATCGGCATGAACGCCTATGTCTACGGCTACGGCAAACCGGGGCAGGAACGGCTGATCGTCGTCGATCTCGGCGTGACCTTCCCCGACATGGACACGACGCCCGGCGTCGACCTGATCATGCCCGACATCTCGTGGCTCGAGGCGCGCAAGGATCGCATCGAGGCGATCTTCATCACCCACGCGCATGAGGACCATGTCGGCGCGGTCGGCCATTTCTGGAAGCGTCTCGGCGCCACCATCCATGCCCGCAAATTCACCGCCGCGATCGCGCGGCACAAGCTCGACGAGCATGGCGCGCCGGACAGCGTGCTCAACGTGGTCGAGCCCTGGCCGGCTACCGTCGAGGCGGGGCCGTTCAAGGTCGGCTTCGTGCCGATCAGCCACTCGATCCCCGAGAGCTCGGGCCTCGTGATCGACAGCCCCGAGGGGCGGGTGATCCATTCGGGCGACTTCAAGATCGACCACACCCCGGTGGTGGGCGAGCCGTTCAACCCCGATCTCTGGGCCGAGGTGTCGCAGGGCGGGGTCAAGGCGCTGATCTGCGACTCGACCAACGTCTTCTCGCCCCAGCCGGGCCGCTCGGAGGCGACGCTCGCCCCCGAGATCGAGAAGCTGATCGCCTCGCAGCCGGGCATGGTCGTCGCCACGACCTTTGCCTCGAACGTGGCACGTCTCAAGACCATCGCCGTGGCCGCCGACCGCGCCGGACGCACCGTCTGTCTGCTCGGCCGCGCGATGCGCCGCATGGTCGAGACCGCGACCGAGTGCGGCCTGCTGCACGGCTTTCCGAAGACCGTCGGACCGGAAGAGGCCGCCTCGATCCCGCGCGAGAAGCTGCTGCTGCTCGTCACCGGCAGCCAGGGCGAGCGCCGCGCCGCCAGCGCCCAGCTGGCGCAGGGCAGCTATCTCGGCCTGAAGCTGCAGGAGGGCGACAGCTTCCTGTTCTCCTCGCGCACCATCCCCGGCAACGAGCGCGGCGTGATCAAGATCATGAACCAGCTCTCGGAAAAGGGTGTGGACGTGATCGAGGACACGCATGGCCTCTATCACGTTTCGGGTCACGCCAACCGTCCCGACCTGCAGCTGCTGCACGATATCGTGCGGCCGCAGTTCCTCGTGCCGATGCACGGCGAGCACCGCCACCTGCGTGAGCACGTCAAGCTGGGCGCCGAGCGCGGGCTCTCGGGCATCGTGGCGGTCAACGGCATGATGCTGGACCTGTCGGGCAACGCGCCGAAGGTGGCCGAGTACATCGACACCGGTCGCAGCTACCTTGACGGTTCGGTCATGATCGGCGCCATGGATGGCATCGTGCGCGACCGGATCCGCATGGCGCTCAACGGCCATGTCACGGTGACGATGATCATCGACGAGGACGACGAGCCGCTGGGCGATCCGTGGTGCGAGATCATGGGCCTGCCCGAGAAAGGCCGTTCCAACGCCTCGCTGGTCGAGACGCTCGAATCGGATCTGGCGCAATTCGTCAATCGCGCGGGCCGCAAGATGCTGCGCGACGAGGACAAGCTCGACCGCGAGCTCAAGCGGATCGCGCGTTCGACCACCCAGGCCGAGACCGGCAAGAAGCCCGAGGTCAACGTGGTGGTGAGCCGGCTGAGCTGATCGCTCGGCCGCGAGGTTCGGTGCCATTTGGCCCCGGACCTCGCGGCGCATCCGTAAACGAACCGGGCCGCGCTCTCCGAGGAGGGCGCGGCCCGTTGCATTTCATCGTTTGAATGCGTGCCTTCTGCGGAATACGGCCTCAGCCGCTGCAGACATAGACCGCGCCGCCGATCACCACGACCGATGCCGCGGCAGCGCCAAGCGCCACGGGGCCGGTCAGCGCGGCGGTGACGCCGGGCGCGGCGGTGCCGATGCTGGTGGCGAGCCAGTCCGCCGTGCCCTTCAGCACCAGCGCGCCCGAGCTGTGCAGCAGCCGCGACGGCTCGGCCACGGCCTCGGCCGGGCTGGGCGGCGGAGTCAGCATCAGCCCGGCCAGCGCCGCGCCGGTATCGATCGCGCCGTCGGCCGCGGCATTGACGCGGTCGCAGGTGGTGACACTGCATTGCGCGGTATCGCCACGCGCCCCGGGGACCAGCAGCCAGCCATCATCGTCGGGATCGCGCTGGAGGCAGTAGCCTTCGGTCTCCTTGGGCGGCAACTCGACCGAGAGATAAGTGAAGAGCACGCGGCTGTCGCAGGCGGGCGGCGTGCCCCAGGCCTTGTTCCAGACCCGGCCCGGCCAGCGCGAGAGGCGCTCGCGGGTGCCGAGCTTGGTGTCGAAGGCGATCTCGTCGTCATAGGTGACGACGGTCTCGCGTCCGTTGACGCTGGCGGTGCAGCGCCGCTCCTCGGCCTGCGCGGGCAGGGCGGGGAGCAGCATGGCAAAGGCGAGGGCAATCAGGCTGCGCATCGCGTTCGGGCGCGGCCTCAGCCGGCGCGCCGCTCCTCGAAGCTCTTGAGAATGAAGGCGGGGGTATCGTCGCCCATGCCAACCACCTCTTCTTCGCGCGGCTCGTTGCGACGACGGTCGCGGCCACGATTGCCCCGATCATTGCGGCGCGGCTCGGCCTGCGCCGGCGCCGCTGCCGCGGCGGGCTCGGGAACCGGCTGGGGTGCGGGTTCCGGCTGCGGGGCAGGCTCCGGCTTGGCTTCGACCACGGTCTCGGCCTGCGGGGCGGCCGCTACGGGCTTCTCCTCGCGCTTGGCGTCGTCGCGGCTGCGCGACCGGGTGCGGCTGCGGCTGCGACGCGGACGCTCTTCCTCGCTGGTTGCGGCCTCGGCGGCAGGTGCGGCAGCGGGGCGCGCGCCGCGCGGGTCCTCGAGGCGCGGAATAGCGGACTGGACCAGCCGCTCCACGTCGTCGAGGTTCTTCTCGTCACGCGGGCTGCAGATCATGATCGCGGTGCCCTTGCGGCCGGCGCGGCCGGTGCGGCCGATCCGGTGCACGTAGTCCTCGGCATGGCTCGGGACGTCGAAGTTGAACACGTGGCTCACCGAGGGGACGTCGAGGCCGCGCGCGGCGACGTCGGAGGCCACGAGGATCTTCACCTCGCCGGCACGGAAGCCGTCCAGCGTGCGGGTGCGCTGGCTCTGGTCGAGGTCGCCGTGGATCGGCTCGGCATCGTAGCCGTGCTTCTTGAGGCTCTTGGCGACCACGTCGACGTCCATCTTGCGGTTGCAGAAGATGATCGCGTTGGTGCAGGCCTCGCCTTCGGCGTCGATCAGGGTGCGCAGCAGCTCGCGCTTCTCGTCGGCCTCGCGCTCCTTGCGGCTGGCCCGGAACATCACCACGCCCTGCTTGATGTTCTCGCCCGTGGTGGCGGCGCGGGCCACCTCGATCTTTTCCGGGTTCGACAGGAAGGTGTTGGTGATCCGCTCGATCTCCGGCGCCATGGTGGCCGAGAAGAACAGCGTCTGGCGGGTGAAGGGGGTCAGCCCGAAGATCCGCTCGATATCGGGGATGAAGCCCATGTCGAGCATGCGGTCGGCCTCGTCCACGACCATGATCTGCACGCCGGTGAGCAGCAGCTTGCCGCGCTCGAAATGGTCGAGCAGGCGGCCGGGGGTGGCGATCAGCACATCGACGCCCTTGTCGATCAGCGCATCCTGCTCCTTGAACGAGACGCCGCCGATCAGCAGCGCCTTGGTGAGCTTGGTGTGCTTGGCATAGGTGTCGAAGTTCTCGGCCACCTGAGCCGCGAGTTCGCGGGTCGGGCACAGCACGAGGCTGCGCGGCATCCGGGCACGGGCGCGGCCACGGCCCAGGAGCGTGATCATCGGCAGCGTGAAGCTCGCCGTCTTGCCGGTACCGGTCTGGGCAATGCCCAGCACGTCGCGGCCTTCGAGCGCGGGCGGAATGGCGCCGGCCTGGATCGGCGTCGGCGTCTCATAGCCCGCCTCGGCGATGGCCTTGAGTACCTTGGGGTCGAGATTGAGGTCGTTGAACTGGGTCATGTGAGCCTTTCGAGACTGCGGCACCGATTGGCCGCAGGAGCAGGCGCGGCCCGCCCGGCCGGATTGCCGGGTCGTTCGACTTGGCCCGCCTTATGCCGAAAGCCCGTGCAGGTCAAGTTTGGCGAAGGAACGGGGCCTGCTTGCGCGCGTTGCGTCCGACAGCCCGCAAAGCGGGCGCGACCGAGATGGAGACGGCGATGATCAAGAAACACGGCAAGGCCCATTGGAGCGGCGGCATCAAGGAGGGCGGTGGAGAGATATCGACCCAGACCGGTGTCCTGAAGGGCGAGCCCTATGGCTTCAACGCCCGCTTCGAAGGCGGCCCCGGCACCAACCCCGAGGAGCTGATCGGCGCGGCCCATTCGGCCTGCTACGCCATGGCGCTGTCGCTGGAGTTGGGCAAGGACGAGTTGACCGCCGATGATATCTACGTGCAATCGACCGTATTCCTGGAGAAGGTCGGCGAGGGCTTCGAGATCACAAAGATCCATCTCGACGTGCGCGCGAAGGTCTCCGGCGCCTCCGAGGAGCAGTTCCGCAAGGCGGCCGAGGCCACCAAGACCGGCTGCCCGGTGTCGAAACTCCTCAAGGGGGCCGAGATCACGATGGACGCGAAGCTCGTCTGAGTGATGGTTCGGAGGAGGGAAGATATGCGGCCCAACTAGGGCCGCATATCTTATTCTTTCAATTACACCATCATTTCCTTGGTGGCGGTGAGGCGGATCTCCGGGTGATCGCGCTCGACCCGGTCGATGTCCCACTGCATCCGGGTGAGATAGACCAGATCGCCGTCATTATCGGTTGCGATGTGCTGCTTGTTCTTGGCGGCAAAGGTCTCGACCGCCGCCTTGTCGCCGGCCATCCAGCGCGCCGAGGTGAACTGCGACGGCTCGAAGCGCACCGGCAGGCCGTATTCCATCTCGATCCGGCTGGCGAGCACCTCGAACTGCAGCGCGCCGACGACGCCCACGATGAAGCCCGAACCGAAGGTCGGCTTGAACACCTTGGCGGCGCCTTCCTCGGCAAACTGGCTGAGCGCCTTGTCGAGATGCTTGGCCTTCATCGGGTCGCCTGCGCGGCAGGTCTGCAGCAGTTCGGGTGCGAACGAGGGGATCCCCGCCACGCGCAGCATCTCGCCCTCGGTCAGCGTGTCGCCGATGCGCAGCTGGCCGTGGTTGGGGATGCCGATGATGTCGCCCGCCCAGGCCTCGTCGGCCAGTTCGCGGTCGGAGGCGAGGAACAACACCGGGTTGGTGATCGCCATCTGCTTCTTCGAGCGGACATGGGTGAGCTTCTGGCCGCGCTGGAAATGGCCCGAGGCGAGGCGCACGAAGGCGACGCGGTCGCGGTGCTTGGGGTCCATGTTGGCCTGCACCTTGAAGACGAAGCCCGCGACCTTGTCCTCTTCGGGCGCGATCTCGCGCGGCTCGGCTTTCTGCACCTGCGGCTCCGGGCCATAGGTGCCGATGCCGGCCATCAGCTCGCGCACGCCGAAGCTGTTGATCGCCGAACCGAACCAGATCGGCGTCATGTGTCCTTCGAGCACGGCCTGAGGATCGAGTGCGGGCAGCAGTTCGCGTGCCATCTCAACCTCCTCGCGCAGCTTCTCGAGCAGGTGGGCGGGAACATGCTCCTCCATCTTCGGGTCGTCGAGACCCGAGATGCGGACGCTTTCTGCCACGCGGTTGCGATCGGCGCGGTCCATCAGTTCGAGCCGGTCGTTCAGGAGATCATAGCAGCCGAGGAAATCCCGGCCGACGCCGATCGGCCAGGAGGCCGGGGTCACGTCGATGGCGAGGTTTTCCTGAATCTCGTCGATGATCTCGAAGGTGTCGCGGCTCTCGCGGTCCATCTTGTTGCAGAAGGTCAGGATCGGCAGGTCGCGCAGGCGGCAGACCTCGAACAGCTTGCGGGTCTGGCTCTCCACGCCCTTGGCGCCGTCGATCACCATCACGGCCGCGTCCACGGCGGTCAGCGTGCGGTAAGTGTCCTCGGAGAAGTCCGAGTGGCCGGGCGTGTCGACGAGGTTGAAGCGGAAGCGCTCGAAGTCGAAGGACATCGCCGAGGCCGAGACCGAGATGCCGCGATCCTTCTCCATCTGCATGAAGTCCGAGCGTGTGCGCCGCGCCTCGCCCTTGGCGCGGACCTGACCGGCCATCTGAATCGCCCCGCCGAAGAGGAGGAACTTCTCGGTCAGCGTGGTCTTGCCGGCGTCGGGGTGCGAGATGATCGCGAAGGTCCGGCGGCGGGCGATTTCGGGCGGGAGGGCGGGGCGGTTGTTCATGCGGGCGCTATAGCCACTCCGAAGCGCCGAGACAATTGCCGGGATCGAACCGATCTGCCGTCAAGGCATGCTGAGGGTTCAACGCATTCGTCGTCGAGCGGTTCCACGATGTTCGGTGATAAAAGCATATAAATCATACACTTAAGGTGACCATTGCCACAAGTTTGCCACGGTCCATGAGCAACCTGAGGTGGTAAGTGCTGGTGGCGCATGCGCCACCGGCTGCATCTGAAAGGAACGGGTCATGACTTCAATGACCATTCGGACCACGATCGGCATGCTGCTGGTCGGCTCGACGCTCACCGCATGCGGTGAGCCGGATAATCTGGCGTTCCGTGGCGGAGCAGGGACGGACCGCTCGCTCGCGCTCAGTGCCAGTGGCGAAGCAGGCGGTTCCGGCGGAGGATCGACGAACGGCGGCGACACAGGGGGAAGTGCGGGCACCGGTGGTGCGGCAACAGGCTCGGGTAACGGCAGCGCATCGGGCGGTGGAAGCAGCGGCTCCGGCTCCGGCTCCGGCACAGGGTCGGGTGCTGGGTCCGGCTTCGGCGGCTCCGGCGGATCGGGTTCCAGTAGCGGTTCCGGTTCATCCGGCGGTTCCGGCTCGCAGTCCGGAGGAAGTTCGGGCGGGGTAGCGAATGCGGATGCGGACGTCTCTGTCGGCGGCTCGGGCTCCTCAGGCGGCCTGGTCGATGCCGACGTCGATGCCTCGGTCGGCGGCTTGCGCTCGAATGGCGGGTCGCTGCTTGATGCGGATGTCGACCTGTCGGCTGGCAAGGCCAGCAAGACGGGCTCGAAACGGCTCCTCGACGCGCAGGTCGATGTCGGGATCGGGGGCTGAGCGCTTCGCGTGGCATGCGCCGGGCCGCTTGCCGCGGCCCGGCCTACAATCCCGAGGCGCGCCGCAAGAGGGCCACGGCCTCGCCCCCCGAGACCAGCCTTTCGCTGACTTCGTAGTCGAGATGGCGCGGCGTCGGATGCGCGGAGAGATCATCGGGCAAGGCGCCACGGTTGCGGTGGTCGATCAGCAGGGACTCCGCGGCAATCCCCTCGGCATAGACAATCTGGTGCGAGTCGAAGACGAGTTGGAAGTAATCGACGAAGCCGCCTTCGCGCTGCTGCACGCTGTCACCGTTGATCAGGTGACGTACCTTGACCAGAAGCTCGGCTCGACCGGCGCCGAGCCGATCCTCGCGCTGCCAGACGAAGACCCGGTGATCGGGGCTCAGCAACAGGTCGCGCGCGTTGTGCAGGGCCCCTTCGCGGATCAGCACCGGGGCGAAGCGTCCGGTGGCGCGCAGCGTCGTCTGGCCGATCCAGCGTAGCGGCTGCGGTCCGTCGTCGCGGGTCAGAACACGGTCGCCGGGGCGAAGATTCTCGACCGGCACCTGCGCGCCACTGGCGAGGGCGATATGGGTGCCGCGAGTGAAGGACACGCAGGTCACTTGGGCCAGGCGTTCGGTGCCCGCATGCCGGTCGATCCCGACCAGCCGATACTCTCCCTCGGGTTCCAGCCGTCCCAGCGGCAGCAGATAGATCGCCACGGCATGGCCGTCCTCGACCTCGACGAGGATGATCGCCTCGCCGGAGGCGCCGCTCTTGGCCATCAGGGTCAGGCAGCTGTCGAGATGCAGGATACGCCCGGGCTTCTCGGCGGCGCTGCCGGACAGGATCCGGAACCCGCCTGCGGCCTCGGGCCGGACGCTGATCTGCCGCAACCGCGCGTCGGTGGAGAGGCGATAGACATCGCCCGGCACGAGATCGTCGGCGAAGCTCAGCGCCTCGCCGCGGGCCACGCCCTGCACCACCCGGAAGGCCCCGGCCTCGTAGACGCCGAGCTGCTGCACTTGGTCATCATCCATCCGCGCGCTTCCCCTCCGCAGTCACGGGCATCATTGCCCGGGGTCCGGACCGATGCTAGGCCATCCGGGTAAACAGGGAGGTTATCTGATGGATCTGGGCATCAGGGGCAAGCGGGCGTTGGTCTGCGCGTCGTCCAAGGGCTTGGGCCGTGGCTGCGCCGAGGCGCTGGCCGAGGCGGGCGTCGATCTGGTGATGAACGCGCGCGGCGCCGAAGCGCTGGAGCAGACCGCGCAGGAGATCCGCGACCGGTTCGGTGTCGAGGTCACGACCGTCGCCTGCGACGTGACCACCCCGGAGGGGCAGAGCAAGGTCATCGAGGCGGCGCAGGGCGTCGACATCCTCGTCACCAATGCGGGCGGCCCGCCGCCGGGTATGTGGACCGATTGGGACCGCGAGGATTTCATCCGCGCGCTCGACGCCAACATGCTCACCCCGATCGCGCTGATGAAGGCGTTGGTGCCGGGGATGATGGAGCGCGGCTGGGGCCGCGTGGTCAACATCACCTCGCAATCGGTGAAGACGCCGATCGCAGTGTTGGGCCTGTCCAACTCGGCGCGTGCCGGCCTGACCGGCTTTGTCGCCGGTACCTCGCGGCAGGTGGCCCATGCGGGCGTGACGATCAACAATCTTCTGCCCGGCATCCATGATACCGACCGCGCGGCCTCGCTCGATGGCGGCGTCTCCCAGAAGGAAGGCATCAGCGTCGAGGATGCGCGCCGCAAGCGCGAGGCGACAATCCCGGTCCGGCGCTATGGCACCGCAGCCGAATTCGGCGCCACCTGCGCCTTCATGTGCTCGCAGCATGCCGGGTTCATGGTGGGGCAGAACGTGCTGCTCGACGGCGGCGCGGGCAACCAGACCATGTGACTTGCGGGCGGGAGGCGGGATTGCTAGGGCAATCCGACGTATTTGATCGGGATTTGACCTTGTTCGAGACCGCCCCTCCCGCCCGGACCACCGCCGCGCAGACCGCGCCCGCACCGCGCCTCGAGATCCGCGACCTGACCCGTGTGTTCGGGGGCCGCGAGGTGGTGTCGGGGGTGTCGCTCAAGGTGATGCCGGGGCAGGTGACCTGCCTGCTCGGGCCGTCGGGCTGCGGCAAGTCGACGACGCTGAGGATCATCGCCGGGGTCGATCGGCAGGATGCGGGCGGCGTCTATGTCGATGGCGCGCCGATCTCCGAAGGCGCGCTGCACGTACCGCCGGAATCGCGCGGCATCGGGCTGATGTTTCAGGATTTCGCGCTGTTTCCGCATCTCGACGTGGCGCGCAATGTGGGCTTCGGTATCAAGGGCAGCAAGGCCGAGATCCGGACAAGGGTCGAGACGCTGCTCGACAAGGTGGGCATGCGCCGCCACATCGACCGCTATCCGCATGAATTGTCGGGCGGCGAGCAGCAGCGCGTGGCCTTGGCGCGGGCGCTGGCGCCCAGCCCGCGCATCCTGCTGATGGACGAGCCGTTCTCGGGCCTCGACGACCGGCTGCGCGACGACATCCGCGACGAGACCTTGGGCGTGCTCAAGGCCGAGGGGACGGCGGTGCTGCTGGTCACTCACGAGCCCGCCGAGGCGATGCGCATGGCCGATGAGATCGCGTTGATGCGCGACGGCCGGGTGGTGCAGCACGGTGCGCCTTACAACATCTACAACGCGCCCAAGGACCGCGAGGCGGCGGCGTTCTTCTCGGACATCAACGTGATCGAGGGCGTGGTACAGGGGGCCCTGTGCGACACCCCCTTTGGCGATTTCCTGACGCCGGGCCTGCCCGACGGCACCGAGGTCGAGATCGTGATCCGGCCCCAGCACCTCAAGATCGATTTCGACCGGCAGGGGCGTGGCCCGAACCCCACCGCACGCGAAGGCACACCCGCCGCCGGGACGGTGGAGCGGTCGCGGTTCCTCGGCGCGTCGAGTCTCGTGGAGTTTCGCATGGACCACGACAACGAGATCCTGCGCGCTTCCGTGCCGTCGGTCTTCCTGCCCAAGCCCGGCACGCGGCTGTGGCTGATGATGCGCCGCGACCGCTGCTTCGTCTTTCCCAAGCGACGCCGAGGCTGACGCTCCGGGCGCCGCGTATCAATGCGCTGGGCCGACCGGGGCGGAGTTTGGATGCAAGGTTTCTAGCGGCTCTCAGAAGCTGTAGCGAAAGACCTCGTTCGGATAGCTCTGGTCCCCGATCTGGAACTGTGTGGTTCCGATCCTCTCGAAGCCTTGGGATCGGTAAAATCCTATCGCCCGCATGTTCTCCGCATTCGTCGTCAGCCAGATCGACGGGCTGCCGGTCGGACGTGCGTGGCACAAAGACGCCTCCAGAAGGGCTCGGCCGATGCCTTTGCCGTGGTGCCGCGGCTGAACGTAGAGCGTGGACAGCTCCATGGTCGAGCGCGGGTCGAGCGGTGCCGTTTTGCCCGAGCTGACACGGGCGAAGCCGTCGATCCCGTCCGCGTTCATGGATACGATGACATGCTCGTCGGGGTCGTCGAGCCAGGCGCGGTATCTTTCCGGGGTGAACTGGGTCAGCGCGTAATCCGCAAAGAAACCGTTTACGCCGTTGCGGATATAGGTGCCCAGCCAGACTTCGATGGAAAGGGCCGCGAGGCTCGACGCGTCGGCCGCCTGTGCAGGTCTGAGGTTCATGGCGGCCCCTTGGGTGTGAGCGATGCGCTGCTTTTCTGCGGCACCGCGGCAAGAGGCAAGTTCCGCGCGCTGAACTTCGGGCAGATCATCCGCTCCCAATCCTCCGAGCCCTATGCCCGCGCGCCCCGCGCGGCCTCGAGGTCGGCGAGCATGCGCCCCGGCTCGTCCACGAAGAGCTGTGGCAGCACCTTGAGCGCGGCGATACGATCGACCCGCAGCTCGGCGAAATCGCGCGTGGTCTCATTCCAGCCGGTCAGCGTCCACACCCGTCCCCAATAATCGAGCCGCAGCGGTCGCAACACATGGGTGACCGGTGCATCGCGCATCGTCACCTGCAGCTTTTGCCGCGCTCGGATCGCGGCGCGCAGGCTGCCCATGTGCCGGAAGCCCGTCACGGCATCGCCCAAGGGGGGCGTGGCAAAGCTCCAGCCGCCGGCGCGGTCGCGATCCTCGGGCAGAACGGCATCGATCCGCCCCGAAAGCGACAGCGCGGCGGCGCGCAGCTCGGCATCCTCGGCACGCGCCACTGCCGCGAGCCCCAGATGCAGCGCTTCCAATTCGGTCATCGTCAGGTTCAGCGGCGGCAGGGTGACGGCGGCGGTGGCCCGGTAGCCCAGCCCCCGGCGCCCCTCGATCGGCACGCCCGAGGCGATCAGCCGGTCCATGTCGCGATAGACCGTGCGCGCGGAGACGCCGAGCCGTTCGGCCATGTCTTCGGCGCGGTGCAGCCGTCCGTCGCGCAGGATGCGGATCATCTCGACGAGGCGGTCGGAGCGGGGCATGGCGGTTCTCCTGTCGCGGTCTGGATGCGCTCCTGACAGTTTCGTGTCAAGAAAAGCGCTGCCTTTCACCGCTTGCGCTCTTTCGTAGCGGGGCGGGTCGGCGTATCTCGGGGCTGCGAGACAAGGCGCGGCCCCGAGGGCCGCCGGAATGGGAGACACGCCATGCTCAACAATATCGGCCTGCCGGGCCTGCTTCTGATCGCCGTCGTGGTGCTGGTGCTGTTCGGACGCGGCAAGATTTCCTCGCTGATGGGCGAAGTCGGCAAGGGCATCACCGCCTTCAAGCGCGGCGTCGACGACGGCAAGCGCGAGATCGACGACCAGTCCAAGACCGTCAACGAGGCGGGCACCGTGCACGAGCCGGGCACCGTCGAGGACAAGGACCGGGCCTGAGCCCAAGACAGGATAGACCGACATGTTCGATCTGGGCTGGAGCGAGCTTCTGCTGATCGGGATCGTGGCACTGATCGTGGTCGGTCCCAAGGACCTGCCCGGCATGTTCCGCGAAATCGGTCGCTTCACCGGCAAGGCCAAGGCCATGGCGCGGGAGTTCTCGCGTGCCATGGAAGATGCCGCGGACGAGAGCGGCATGCGCGACATCCAGAAGACCATCAAGGCCGCCGCCGATCCCAAGAGCTTCGGGACCGATGCGCTGAAGAAGAACTTCAAGTCGGGCAGCGACAAGCCGCTTTCCGAGGAGCGGGCCGAGACGCGTCGCAAGGTGGAGGAGGCTGCCGCCAAGGCCGCGACCGAACGGCAGGCACGTGCCGCCGCCGCGCCGACCGAGGAAGAACTGGCCGATCTCGAGCCGGAGTTCGAGCCCGAGCCGATCAGCGCCCCGGCCAAACCGCTGGACGACCCCGCGCCCGCTGCCCCCGCGCGAAAGGATGAGACGTCATCATGACCCCTCTCGACGAGATCGAGGACAGCTCGGCCCCGCTGATCGAGCATCTGGCCGAACTCAGGTCGCGACTGATCCGCTCACTGCTTGCCTTCGTGGCGGGCATGGTCGTGTGCTTCACCGTCTGGAACCCGATCTTCGACTTCCTGACCCGACCGCTTTGCGCTGCCATGGCGACGCGCGGGCAGGAGGATTGCGGGCTGATCCTGATCGCGCTGCAGGAAGGCTTCTTCGTCGCGGTGTCGATCTCGATGCTGGGCGGGCTGGTGCTGGCCTTCCCGGTGATCTCCTACCAGATGTGGCGTTTCGTGGCACCGGGGCTCTACAAGTCCGAGAAGGGCGCCTTCCTGCCCTTCATGATAGCCTCGCCCTTCATGTTCTTCCTCGGCGCGTCCTTCGCCTATTACGTCGTGACGCCGCTGGCCTTCGACTTCTTCCTCGGCTTCCAGCAGCCCGGCAGCCTGGTCGAAGGGCCCGATGCCGAAACCGCCGTGGCAGGCATTGCCTTCCAGGGTTCGGCCCAAGCCTATCTGGCGCTCACCATCAAGTTCATCGTGGCCTTCGGGCTGTGCTTCCAACTGCCCGTCCTGCTGACGCTGATGGGCAAGGCGGGGCTGGTCTCGGCGAAGGGGCTGGGCAGCGTGCGCAAATACGCAGTCGTGGCGATCCTGCTGCTCGCCGCCGTCGCCACGCCGCCCGACGTGGTGAGCCAGGTGATCCTGTTCACCGTGGTCTATGGCCTCTACGAGGTGTCGATCCTGCTCGTCGCCCGCGTCGAAAAAAAGCGCGAAGCGCGGCTCCGGGCCGAGGGGCTGTGGGTCGAGGATGAGGACGAGGATGACGAGGAGGCCGTGAAATGAGCCAGGACGCGCTCGACCGTATCGCACTGGCGCTCGAACGGATCAGCCCGCCGCCGCAGCCGGCGCCCAGCCTGCGCGGCGCGCCGGCCTATATGTGGCAGCCCGATCCCGACCGCATGGTCGCGGTGCCGAAGGTGAGCCGGGTCGATCTCGACCTGCTGGTCGGCATCGATCGGGCGCGCGACACGCTCCTGGCCAATACCCGGCGGTTCGCCGCCGGGCTTCCGGCCAACAACGCGCTGCTCTGGGGCGCGCGGGGAATGGGAAAGTCGAGCCTCGTCAAGGCCGTTCACGGTTCGCTCCAGTCCGAGTTCCCGCAGCTCAAGATCGTCGAGGTGCAGCGCGAGGATCTGGCCTCGATCGACCGCTGCCTATCGATCCTGCGGGCCGCACCGCAGCGCTTCATCCTGTTTTGCGACGACCTGTCCTTCAGCCATGACGACGCGCATTACAAATCGCTCAAGGCGGTGCTCGACGGGGGCATCGAGGGGCGGCCCGAGAACGTGGTGCTCTATGCCACCTCGAACCGGCGCCACCTGATGCCGCGCGAAATGATCGAGAACGAGCGCTCCACCGCGATCAGCCCCTCCGAGGCGGTCGAGGAGAAGGTGTCGCTGTCGGACCGGTTCGGTCTCTGGCTCGGGTTCCACCCCTGCGATCAGGACGAGTTCCTGTCGATGATCCGGGGCTATTGCGATGCCTTCGGGCTGCAGATCGACGACGCGCGGCTGCGCGCCGAGGCGATCGAATGGCAGGCGACGCGGGGCGGCCGCTCGGGCCGGGTCGCATGGCAGTTCTTCACCGATCTTGCCGGGCGCGAAGGCATCCGGATCGGTTGACCTGACGCCGGACCGAACGACGAAAGGGCCGCTCCTCGGAGCGGCCCTTTCGAGTGTTGGGATCCCGTCCGGGCGATCAGGGCAGGTAGTTGGTCGGGTCCTGGCTCTCCATGCCCTTGCGCACTTCGAAATGCAGCAGGCTGGGCGAGCCGGCCTTTACCTTGCCGATGGTCTGGCCCTTGGAGACCGACGCGCCACGCTCGACGGTCAGGTCGACTACGTGGGTATAGACCGTGAGCAGTTCGTCGGGATGGCGGATCACGACGATCTGGATGCCTTCGGTGTTGGTGGTGATCGCCGCCACGGTGCCGGCGGCGGCGGCCTTTACCGCGCTGCCCGCCGGGGCGCCGATGTCGATGCCGTCGTTGCGGCCCCTGGCGTAGGCGCGGATGATGCTGCCCTGCGCCGGCATTGCCATGGCCGATGGCTTGGGCGCCGATTGCTCGGCCACGGGCTGCGGCGTGGGCGCCGGGGCAGGCGTCTGGGGCGCGCTGGGCGTCGCGGCGGCGACCGGGGCCGGACGTTCCTCGGGCAGCGGCGCCGAGGCCGAGGGCGGGGTCGGCGTCGGGCTGCCCTGACCGGGCTGCGTCACCGGGGCGGGGGCAGGCGCCGCCGGTGCGGGGGCCGCCGAAGCGGTCGCGGCGGCGGCCGGCGGGATCAGCAGGAACTGCCCCTCGCGCACCGCGAGGTCCGAGCCCAGCCCGTTCCACTCCGCGAGGCTGCGCACCGGCACGTTGTAGAGTCGCGCGATCGAATAGGCGGTCTCGCCGCGCCCGACCTGATGCCGCACCGGCTCTTGACCCGTGGGCTGCACAGGGCGGACCGCCGGGGTCGAGCTGGCGGTGGCACTGGCGGCCGGTGTCTGCGGGGCCGGAGCCGGGGTCGGGAAGGAAGGCTGCGCCTGCGGCGAGGCACGGTCAATCGCCGCGCCTGCCAGCGTGGTGACGTCGATCCGGCCGGTGCTGACTGGCGGCGTGCCGGTGTTGGACGGGGTGATCGGGCCGGTAACGGTGGCGCCGGTGGCAGGCGACGGTTCGGCCACGCGGCTGGGCAGGGCGATCACTTCGCCACCGCGCAGGCCCGCATTCGCGGCGATGCCATTGTAGCGTGCCAGCGCTGCCGGCTCGAGGCCGAGCCGGTTTGCCAGGGTCACGACGCTGTCGCCCTCGCGCGCAACTGCGACCTGGTAATTGGGGTAGGAGATGACACCGCGATCATCGGGCTGGGGCCGGGGCGCGGGGTTCAGAGCTGCGGCCGAGGTGTCGAAGCCATTGCCCATGTCGCGCAGGTCCGGGTCGAAGGGCTCCGCGCAAGCCGCCAACAGCGCCAGCGCCGTGGAGCAAGACAGCAGGCGCCACGCCCGGCGGAGTGATGTGTTCTGCATCGATCTGACCTCGTTTCCCGATTTCCCCCGTGTCGTCCGGGGGTTTCATGCCTGTGGGCGCGTGCCCTCAATCCTGACCCAGCCCCTCGACGAGGGGCACGAAACGCACAGCGCGCAGCTCCTCGTAATCGAAGCCGGTTTCGTTCCGCGTCACCCGGATCAGGCTCTGCACCGTATCCGACTGCCCGACCGGAAGCACCATGATACCGCCCACCCGAAGCTGCGCCAAGAGCGGCCCCGGAGGATCCTCCGCGGCGGCGGTCACGATGATGCGGTCGAAGGGTGCCTGCTCCGGCAGCCCGTGCGAGCCGTCGGCGGTGATCGCCGTGATGTTGGGCAGGTCCAGTTCCGTGAAGATCGTGCGGGCCTCGGCGACTAGGCTGCGAAACCGGTCGATGGTGTAGATCCGGCGGCCCAGATAGCTCAGGATCGCGGCTTGGTAGCCCGAGCCACAGCCGACCTCGAGCACCTTGTCGCGCGGCTGCACGTCGAGCGCCTGCGTCATCAGCCCCACCACCGAGGGCTGGGAGATGGTCTGACCGCAGGCGATCGGCAGCGGCATGTCGGCATATGCCCGTTCTGCGAACAGGCCCTTGACGAACCGGGCGCGGTCGATCTTTTCCATCGCGTCGAGCACCCGCGCATCCGTCACTCCGTGCGACCGCAGCGCATAGAGGAACTTCATCTTGGCGTCGGCGTCGAAGCTCATGCCACGGCATCTCCGAGCGCGGCGCTCACCGCGTCGAGCGCGTCATGGGCGGTCAGGTCGGCGCGCATCGGCACCACCGAGATGTAGCCGTCCAGATTGTCCTGCGCGTCGGTGCCGGGGCCGGTCGGGACGTCCTGCCGCCCGCCACGCACCCACAGGAACCGCCGCCCGGACGGGGAGACATGCGGCTCGACCCCGAAGCTGGTCTCGCGGCGGAAGCCCTGCCGCCCGACCTTCAGCCCGCGCACCTCGGCCGCCGGCAGAGCGGGGAAGTTGACGTTGTAGAACAGCCGGTAATCTGCATCCGCGTCCCAGATCCCATGGTCGAGCAGGCGCCGTACCGTCGCGGCGCCGTGCCGGCGGGCCGCGTCGAACGGGTCGTCGCGTCTCGCATTGCCGGGGCCGTAGAACTGCGACAGCGCGATCGCGGGCAGCCCGTGCAGCGCTGCCTCCATCGCGCCGCCCACCGTGCCGGAATACATGGCGTTCTCGGCGGCGTTGTTGCCGCGGTTGACGCCGGAAAGCACAAGGTCGGGGCGGCCGTCGGCCAGCACGTCGTGCAACCCGGCCATCACGCAATCCGCTGGGCTGCCCTCGGCCGCGAAACGGCGCGGGCCCAGCTCGGCGATCATCGTGGGATGAGTGTAGGAGATGCAATGGGCCACGCCCGACTGCTCGAAGGCGGGGGCCACGACCCAGACCTCGCCGGAGGGGCCGGCGATCTCGGCGGCGATCTCCTCGAGCACCTTGAGCCCGGGCGCGTTGATGCCGTCGTCATTGGTGATGAGAATACGCATGCCGGGCCCCCTTTGGCCCCTTGTTACGGGAGCCGCCGGGATGCGGCAAGCGCTGCGCGCGGCAGGCGCGCCGGGGCGCTCAGTCCGCCAGGATTTCGGGCAGCAGCCGCGCCGCCTCGGCCCGAATGTCGGCCAGCGGCGTGCGGTCCTCGCCGGGGTAGAACCGGGCGCGGGTCGCAGTGGGCATCGGGTGCGGGGCCAGGATGCGCACCTGCGGTCCGGTCTTCACCGTCTCGGCCTGCCAGCTCCGCGCCAGCGCCATCTGACCGGCCTTGGTCGAGCCGTAATGACCGAAGAATTTCTCGCCGCCCATGGGGTCGTCGAAGAACACCGCCCGCCCGTCCTGGCCCAGAAGCGGCGCGACATAGGCGATCAACCGCGCCGTGGCGCGCAGGTTGGTGGCGATGGATCGGTCGAGATCCTTGTCGGCCAGATGCGGCGCCGGGGCGAGGGGGCCTGCGTGGATGGCGGTGTGCACCCACATCGACAGCCCGCCCCAGCGGTCATGGATCGAGCGGCAGAGCTGCTGCATCGCTTCCGGGACTGTGATGTCCATCGGTGCCAGCGTCGCCTGGCCGCCGGCGGCGCGGATCCGGTCGTCGAGTTCTTCGAGCGCACCGGTCGTGCGACCCACAGCGACGATGTGGCGGCCCGGCGCCAGCGCCTCGGCCAAGGCGGCGCCGAGGCCGCGGCTGGCGCCGGTGATCAGGACGGGCTTGGCGGTATCGGTCATGCCGGGGTGTCTCCTTGGGTCGCGTTGTGGCGGCGCGCCAGTTCAGCGCGAGCGGCGGCGAGATCGCCTTGTGCGCCGATCCAGCTGGTGAAGCGCTCGAAATCGGCCTCGATCGTCTCCAGCCGCATCGTCATCACGTGGCGGCGGGTGGCGAGGAAGGCCTCGATATTGGCGGTGACGGTCTCGACATGGTCCCGGCACTGCTCGATCAGCGAAGCCTTCGGCTCCCGCCAGCGGGTGTGGGTCAGCACGTCCTGCCGCCATGCGCGCATGATGCCCTGATTGGCGCGACGCGCGAAGCTCTGTGCCACCGCCTCAGCATCTCGGGTCAGGTGCACATAGGCCGCACGGTCACCAATGTCGCGGCCGATCCGCCCCAGATACCAGCTCAGCCGGTTGTCGATCTCGATGTGGCGCGACGGGTAGGAGAGCCGAGCCGGGCCGACCAGATGAGTCCGGCTTTCATGCGCCGCGCTCCAGCCGTCGAGATGCGCGCAGGCCCGCGCCAACGTCGTCGAGCCGCAGCGCCCCGTGCACAGCACGAGCACGAGGTCCGGGCGCTCCGGCGCAGAAAGGGGGGACGGATGGTCGATCATTTGCCCTGCATTTGAAGCATTATCCCCGGCCCGGCAAGGCCTGCGCGCTTGACCCGAGGGGGGCTGCCGATGACCCTGACCCGGCATCAAGATCGAGGAGCGGCCTCATGAACGGAACGCGCGTACTGGTCCGAACCCTCTGGAAAGAGAGCCTGTTCGTCCCGGTCGGGATCGCGCTGGGCGGGGCGCTGCTGGTGGGGCTGGCGGCGCAGATCGACGTGCCGATGTATCCGGTGCCGATGTCGCTCCAGACCTTTGCCGTCTCGGTGATCGGCCTGCTTTGTCGGCCGATGCTGGCGGCGGTGACTCTCCTCACCTACCTGGCGCTGGGGGCGGCGGGGCTGCCGTTGTTCGCCGGTGGCAATAGCGGCCTTGCGGCGCTTTCCGGGCCCACGGCGGGCTATCTGTGGGGCTTCGTCGGCATGGCATGGATGACCGCATGGCTGGTTGGCCGGTTGCGGCGGCACAGCTTTGGTGCCCTGTTCGTCGCGGCCTTCCTGCCGTCTCTGGCGCTTTTGGTGCCGGGTGTTCTGTGGCTCGCGGCGAGCACGTCGCTGACGCTCGGCGCTGCCGTGATGACCGGCGCGGTGCCGTTCCTCGTCGGCAAGCTGGTGAAGACCACGCTCGCGGTGCTCGTGGCGCGGCTGGTCGGGGCCGAGTTGGAGCGGCGCGGGGTGCCGCCCTGGCATGGGCGGCGGATGACCGCTCAGCCGGAAGCGCCGCCTCGCGGCGGTTGAGACAGGGGCCCCCGCGGCATGTAGCCTTGCCGAAAGGGAGGCACGCGCATGGGGTGGTCGCCGCAGCGGACATGTCTTTGGTTCTACGGCCAGTGCGAGGAGGCGGCGTCGTTCTACGTCACGCTTCTGCCCGACAGCCGGATCGACGAGATGTTGCGCCGACCCGATGACGAGGTGGCGACCGTGGTCGCCTTCACGCTCGGCGGCGCGGCCTATCTGGCGCTCGATGGCGGCCCGCATCTGCGATTGACCGAGGCCGTGCCGATTTCCCTGATGACGCGGGATCAGGCCGAGACGGACCGCCTGTGGGCAGCGCTGACGGCGGATGGCGGGGAAGGCGGCCGCTGCGGCTGGTTGCGTGACCGCTTCGGCCTGTCCTGGCAGATCCTGCCCGAGGCGTTGCCGCACATGCTCGCCCGCGCCAGCCGCGACGCGGCCGGGCGCATGGCCGAGGCGATGATGGAAATGGGCCGCATCGACATCGCGGTGCTGGAAGCGGCGGCGCGGGAGGCCGAGTGAGGCCTCCGCCGCGCCGCGCGCGATCTCACTCGGCGGCGGTCTTGAGCTGGAAGCCCTTGTCGACCATGTCCGCCGGCACCACCGGATAGTCGCCAGAGAAGCAGGCGTCGCAATAGCGCGGCGCCTTGGGATCGCGGCCCTCGGACACGCCGACCGCGCGGTAGAGGCCGTCCAGCGAGATGAACTTGAGGCTGTCCACGTCGAGATGGCGGCGCATCTCCTCCTCGCTCATATGCGAGGCCAGCAGCTTCTCGCGCTCGGGCGTATCGACGCCGTAGAAGCAGGGCCACGCGGTCGGCGGGGAGGCGATCCGGAAATGCACCTCGGCTGCGCCCGCATCGAGGATCATTTCCTTGATCTTGCGCGAGGTGGTGCCGCGCACCACCGAGTCGTCGACGAGGATCACCCGCTTGCCGCGAATGAGCGCGCGGTTGACGTTGAGCTTGAGCCGCACGCCCATGTTGCGGATCTGCTCAGAGGGTTCGATGAAGGTCCGGCCCATATACTGGTTGCGGATGATCCCCATGCCGTAGGGAATGCCGCTCTCATGGCTGTAGCCGATCGCCGCGGGCGTGCCTGAATCGGGCACCGGGCAGACCAGATCGGCCTCGACCGGGGCCTCGCGGGCCAGCTCGACACCGATCTGGCGCCGCGTTTCATAGACCGAGCGGCCGCCGAGGATGCTGTCGGGGCGCGAGAAATAGACGTGCTCGAAGATGCAGAAGCGCGAGGCGCGGTTCTTGAAGGGGAAGTTGCTCTCGACGCCCTTGGGGGTGATCACCACCATCTCGCCCGGCTCGATCTCGCGCACCAGCTCGGCGCCGACGATGTCGAGCGCGCAGGTTTCCGACGATAGCACCCAGCCATCGCCCAGCTTGCCGAGCACCAGCGGGCGCACGCCCAGCGGGTCGCGGCAGCCGATCAGCTTGGTACGGGTCATCGCGACGATCGAGAAGGCGCCCTCGCATTTGCGCAGCGCTTCCTCCATCCGGTCGGGGATCGAACGGCCCATCGAGCGCGCCATCAGGTGGATGATGCATTCGGTGTCCGAAGAGGACTGGAAGATCGAGCCACGCTCGATCAACTCGCGGCGCAGCGCGGCGGCGTTGGTCAGGTTGCCGTTATGGGCCACGGCGGCGCCGCCCATCGAGAATTCGCCGAAGAAGGGCTGCACGTCGCGGATCGCGGTCTGGCCCTTGTGGCCGGAGGTCGAGTAGCGGACATGGCCGATGCCGAGCGTGCCGGGCAGGGTTTCGAGCACCTCGCGCGAGGTGAAGTTGTCGCGCACGTAACCCATCCGGCGGGCCGAGCAGAAGCCGGCTTCGGGGTCGTGGGTGACCATGCCGGCGGCTTCCTGGCCGCGATGCTGCAGGGCGTGCAGCCCGAGCGCGAGGAAGTTCGCGGCGTCCGCGACGCCGATGACGCCGAATACGCCACATTCCTCCTTGAGCTTGTCGTCATCGAAGGGGTGGGCGGGGAAATCGCGCATCTGGCTGGCTCCGAATCCGGTGCGTTGCGGGGTCCGTTTACGACCTCCGCGTCCGAGTGTCACGAAAGGATCATATCATCCTTTCCGTCGGGTCGCCCAATGCCCAATCCAGCGGCGCAGCGCAAGCCGGACCGCGTGCCGCAGGGTCACGATGTCGCGTTGTCAGGGGCAGATAGGTCCCTAAGTCAGGGTCAAGGCACAAGGAACCCGGCCATGGACACCTTTCTCGGCTTCGACGCGGTCATGCTGGCGCGGATGCAGTTCGGCTTCACCGTCGCCTTCCACTTCATCTTTCCGGCGGTCTCGATCGGGCTGGCAAGCTTTCTCGCGGTGCTCAACGGGCTGTTCCTGTGGACCAAGGACGAAGCCTATCTGCGGCTGTTCAAATACTGGCTGAAGATCTTCGCCATCACCTTCGCCATGGGCGTCGTGTCGGGCATCACCATGTCCTACCAGTTCGGCACCAACTGGTCGGTGTTCTCCGACATCGCCGGGCCGGTGATCGGCCCGCTCATGGCCTACGAGGTGCTGACCGCCTTCTTCCTCGAGGCCGGGTTCCTGGGGATCATGATCTTCGGCCGCGACAAGGTGGGGCCGGGGTTGCACATGTTCGCCTGCCTGATGGTCGCGGTGGGCACGGCGATCTCGGCCACCTGGATCCTGTCGGTGAACTCGTGGATGCAGACGCCGCAGGGCTTTGCCGTGGCGGAGAACGGCCAGTTCGTGCCCGAGGACTGGTGGGCGATCATCTTCAATCCGTCCTTTCCCTACCGCCTCGCGCATACGCTGACCGCGGCCTATCTCACCACCGCCTTCATCGTCGGCGGGGTCGGGGCGTGGCACCTGCTGCGCGGGCAGCGCGAGAATCCCGGCGTGCGCACCATGTTCTCGATGGCGATGTGGATGGCCGCCATCGTGGCGCCAGTCCAGATCTTCCTCGGCGATGCGCATGGTCTCAACACGCTCGAACACCAGCCCGCCAAGGTCATGGCGATGGAGGGGCATTTCGAGAGCCATCCCGACGGCGCGCCGCTCTACCTCTTCGGCATTCCCGACCAGGAGGCGCAGGAGTTGAAATACGCGGTCGGTATCCCGAAGTTGTCCTCGCTGATCCTCAAGCACCACCTCGACGCCCCGCTCGACGGGCTCGATACCATCCCGCGCGACGAGCAGCCGCCCGTGGCGGTGGTGTTCTGGAGTTTCCGGGTCATGGTCGGGATCGGCTTTGCCATGCTGGGGATCGGGATGTGGTCGCTCTGGGCGCGGTTTCGGAAGCGGCTTTTCGAAGCGCCTTGGCTGCATCGCGCGGCGCTGGTGATGGGGCCCTCGGGGCTGGTCGCGGTGATCGCGGGATGGATCACCACCGAAGTCGGGCGGCAGCCCTACGTGGTCTATGGCGCGCTCAGGACCGCCGAGGCGCATTCGCCTCTGGGCGCCAGCGCGGTGGGGGCCTCGCTGATCGCCTTCGTGGTGATCTATTTCGTCATCTTCGGCGCTGGCGTCGCCTATATCCTCAAGCTCATGCACCATGCACCAGCGCTGGGCGAGCGGGGCGTGCGCGTCGAGCCGGGCCCGATCCGCACCGCCGGCGTGACGCCGCAGAACCAGATGCGCGAAAGTGGCCATGACATCGCCCCGGAGACCCCGTGATGTTCTACTCCATCGACCTCACCATCGCCTGGGCCCTGCTGCTGGCGTTCTCGGTCTTCGTCTATGTCGTGCTGGACGGCTTCGATCTCGGGATCGGCATCCTCTACCCGTTCTTCCGGGAGAAGTCGGACCGGGACATCATGATGAACTCGGTCGCACCGGTCTGGGACGGCAACGAGACATGGCTCGTGTTGGGCGGCGGCGGGCTCTTCGCCGCCTTCCCGATGGCCTATGCCATCATCATGCCGGCGGTCTATCCGCCGATCATCGCGATGCTGCTCGCGCTGATCTTCCGAGGCGTCGCTTTCGAGTATCGCTGGCGCGCCAATTCGCGCCTGTCCAAACGGGCTTGGGACGCGGCCTTCATCGGAGGCTCGGTCACGGCGGCGCTGGCGCAGGGGATCATCCTCGGTGCCTTCCTGCAGGGGATCGAGGTCGAGGGCCGCGCCTATGCGGGCGGCTGGTGGGACTGGCTCACCCCGTTCTCGATCCTGTGCGGCGTGGCGGTGGTGGCGGGTTATGCTTTCTTGGGAGCCTGCTGGCTCAACATGAAGCTCGAGGGCGAGATCCAGCACCGGGTGCGGATCATGGCGCGTGGCTTCTTCGTGGCGACGATCATCGGCATCGCGGCAGTCAGCCTTGCCACACCGTTCCTTGGCGCGGGCTACGCTGCGCGCTGGTTCGACTGGCCGCAGATCGCGTTGACCGCGCCGGTGCCGATCCTGATCGCCGGGATTGCGCTGCTGCTGTTCCGTACGCTGTTCCACCCCGAACGCGACCGGCTGCCCTTCATCCTCGGGCTGGTGCTGTTCGCGCTGTGCTTTCTGGGCTTGGGGATCTCGATCTGGCCGTTGGCGGTGCCGCAGGAGATCACCCTGTGGGAAGCAGCCGCACCGGCCAAGAGCCAGCTCTTCATGTTCGTGGGCGCGATCGTGCTGGTGCCGATCATCCTCGGCTACACCGCCTACGCCTACTGGGTCTTCCGCGGAAAGCTCGACCCGGAGAAGGGCTACCACTGATGCTGCAGCGGGTGCTTTGGTTCATCGCGCTCTGGGCGATGGGGGTCGGGGTTGTCGGCGCGGTGGCCTATGCCATCCGCGCCGTCATTCTCTAGGGATCAGGCCGGCGCGCCGCAAAGGCCGACGAGCTGCTCGTATTGCAGCGTGACCCAGGCCAGCGCCGCCTGCGGTTCCTCGGTCGAGAAGCTTTCGGTGATCTGGCCGAACACCGCCGCGGCGCGACTATTCTCGACCATCGGGATCTGCTGCGCCGAGAGGATCACCTCGTAGACGAAGAAGCCCACCGCGACGAGCAGGATGCCGCGTGCCACGCCGAACAGGAAGCCGAGGCCCTGGTCGATGCCGCCCAGCGCCGAACGCTGCACCGCGCCGGAGAAGACCGGCGTGAAGATCGAGAAGATGACCAGCGCCACCGCGAAGACCACCGCGAAGGCGGCGATGATCGACAGCTCGCAGCTGTCACCGATGAAGTCGCCGACGACCGGGATCTGCCGCACTAGCGGCCGCACCTGGTCTGCAAAGATGAAGGCGAGGATCGTCGCGCCGATCCAGCCGGCGATGGCGAGCGCCTCGCGCACCAATCCGCGCGAATAGGCGAGAAGCGCCGACACCACGACGATGAGCGCGACGATGCCGTCGATGATCGTGAAACTTTCCATGAGAGCCCTTATTCCCGTTCGCCCGGCGCCAATCCGAACACCGTGTCGACGAAGCCTGGCAGGTCGCGCATCTCGCGCAGCTCCAGCCCGGCCGCCATCTCCGCCGCCGCGCGGCGCTTGGGGCGCTGTGGCAGGATCGCCTGCGTGAAACCAAGTTTCGCGGCTTCTTTCAACCTGTTTTCCATCTGCGCCACGGGCCGCACCGCCCCGGAGAGAGAAATCTCGCCGAAGATCGCGCAGTCGACCGGCAAGGCACTGTCCTCGCGGGCCGAGATCAGTGCCGCGGCGACCGCGAGATCGGCGGCGGGCTCCGTGATCCGGAGGCCGCCCGCGACGTTGAGATAGACGTCGAGACCGGAGAAAGAGACGCCGCACCGGGCCTCCAGCACGGCGAGGATCATCGCCAGTCGGCCCCCGTCCCAGCCCACGACCGAGCGCCGGGTCTGGCCCGGCGCAGCGGGCGAGACCAGCGCCTGGATCTCGCACAGGATCGGGCGTGTGCCTTCGATGCCGGCGAAGACGACCGAGCCGGGTGCCGCAGTGTCGCGCTCGGAGAGGAACAGCGCCGAGGGGTTCTTGACCTCGGCGAGCCCCTTGCCAGTCATCTCGAACACGCCGATCTCGTCGGCCGGGCCGAAGCGGTTCTTGTGCGCGCGCAGGATACGGAACTGGTGGCCGCGCTCGCCCTCGAAGTAGAGCACGCAATCGACCATGTGCTCGACCACGCGGGGACCCGCCAGCGTGCCTTCCTTGGTGACGTGGCCCACCATGATGACCGCGATGCCGCGGGTCTTGGCGAATGTCGTCAGCTCATGCGCGGCGGTGCGCACCTGGCTGACCGAGCCGGGCGCTGCCTCGACCTTGTCGGACCACATGGTCTGGATCGAATCGATGATCACGAGGTCCGGCCGCTCGGCGTCGAGTGTGGTCAGGATGTCGCGCAGGTTGGTCTCGGCCGCGAGCGTGACCGGGCTTTCGGTGAGGCCGAGGCGCTGGGCGCGCATCTGCACCTGCGCCGCCGATTCCTCGCCGGTGACGTACATAACCTTGAGGCCGCCCCTGGCAAAGCGGGCCGCGGCCTGCAGAAGCAGGGTCGACTTACCGATGCCGGGATCGCCGCCCACCAGAAGCGCCGATGCCGCGACGAGGCCGCCGCCAAGCACCCGGTCGAGTTCGGCAACGCCGGACACGGTGCGGGGTGGCGCCTCGGGGGTGGAGGCAAGATCGGTCAGCACCAACTTGCGGCCGCGTTGCGCGCCGAGCGCCTTGGCGCCCGGACCCGCGGTCAGCGGTGCCTCTTCCTGAATGGTGTTCCACGCGCCGCAGGCGTCGCAGCGCCCCGACCATTTCGAATGGGTCGCGCCGCATTCGGTGCAGACGTAAGCAAGATCCTTGGCCATGGGGTCTTTTCACCGATCGGGGCGGGACGAGCAATGGCCCGGCGCAGCGCGCCGGGCCATGAATGTTCACCTTGCGTTGACCCGATTATTACTCGGCCGCGGGCTTCATGTTGACCACTTTGGGCGCGTCCTCCTCCGGAGTGTGGCTGTCGCGCTTGGTGGCATCGTAGCCCAGTTCCGGCAGGATCTCGCGCAGCTGGTCGTCGAGCTGGGCCAGCTGGCTGGCGACGACGCTTTCCTCCAGCTCGACCTGGTCGGACCAGCGCTTAAGCTCGCGGCAGATATGCAGCGCCTCGATGATGCGCTCCTGCTGGCGCTCGGCGTCCTCTTGCCGTGCGGCGAGGAATTTCTTGGCGCGGGCGACCTTTTCGTCCGAGTAGATGTCGGCAAGCTCGCGGGCCTGCTCGCCCATCTGGGCCGCGACCTCCATCACCTCGTGCTCGAGATGACCGAGATCGGGGTGATCACGCAGGAAGGCAAGCCGTTCGCGGACCGCGTCGAACTCAGACGACATGGTGAAGACACCGGCCCGATCGGCGGTGTGCGCGACATGGTAGGCGCGCGCCACGTCGTTCATCGAGATGCGGAAGTTGCGGTGGCTGTTTTCAAGCGCGAGGACCCGGCCTGAGGACGGCAGGAAGAACACCAGCGTCACGAGCAGGGTGGTCAGGAAGATCTGGAGCGCCATCCCGGCCCACGGCACGGCGGTCTCGCCGAACCGGGCGGTCAGTTCGAGCCAGGGCAGATAGCCCAGCGCGGCGGCAATGGTCGCGGCCAAGGCAGCGGCGGCGGCGATCGCGAGGACCGCCATGGCGATCAGCTGCAAGGCACGTGTGGCGAGGGCGGCAGGGCTGGACTTTGGCACGAGCGGTCTCCGGCACGAATGTGTCAGTTTCCACTCTAACCTCGGCGGCTCCTTGCCGGTTCCTGAAAGGACGTCATCACGGTGAATTGTGATGCGATTGTCGTCAAATTTGATCCAAGCGGCCCTTGGCCGCCCTGATCAGGCCGGATTCTCGAGGCGAACGTAGCGTCGACCCAGCGAGGTGAGGACCTCATAGCCGATCGTGCCGGCATCGCGCGCCAGCGAATCGACGCCTTGGTGCGGACCGAGCAGGGTCAGGTAGGCCGGATCGCCATCGAGATCGGTGACGTCCACGGTGATCAGGTCCATCGAGACCCGACCGACGAGCGGGCAGGGCGTGTCGCCGTGCCAGAAGGTGGCCTTGCCGGACAGCGACCGGATCAGCCCGTCCGCATAGCCGCCGGAGATCGTGGCGATGCGGCTCGGCCGGTCGGCCTGCCAAGAGTTGCCATAGCCGACCACCTCACCGGCCACGAGATCGCGGCACTGGACCACGGGCAGGTCGAGCCGGACCACCGCTTGGGCGTCCTCAAAGGGCAGCCCGCCATAGAGGCCGATGCCCGGGCGGGTCATGTCGAAATGGTAATCGGGACCGAGCAGAATGCCGCCGGTGGCCGAAAGCGAACGGGGCACGCCCAGCCCGTCGGTCATCTGCCGGAAGATGTCGAGCTGGTAGGCGTTCATCTCGTGGTCCGGCTCGTCGGCGCAGGCGAGATGGCTCATCAGCCAGAGCGGCCCATTGTCGAGGGCGATCGGCGCGGCTTCGGCCCAATCCGCCCATTCGAAGCCGAGACGGTTCATCCCGGTGTCGAGCTGGATGCCGAAGGGGTGGCCCGGCAGGGCCTCCATGTGGCGCGCCAGCTGATTGATCGAGTTCAGCATCGGGATCAGCCCGGCTTCGCTCAGGCGGCGGGCGTCGCCCTCCATATGCCCTGCAAAAACGTAGATTTCGGCTTCGGGTCCGACCGCACGACGGACGGCGGCGCCTTCTTCTGCGACCGCGACGAAGAACCGCCGGGCCCCGGCTTCGGCCAGCTTGCGGGCGACGCGTCCTGCGCCCAGCCCGTAGCCGTTGGCCTTGACCACGGCGCCGGTTTCGCAACCGGTCATGGCGTCAAGCGCGCGCCAATTGGCGGCGAGCGCGTCGAGATCGATGGTAAGGGCGCCAGTGCTCATGCCCTGCCTTGTGACAGAGGCGCGCGTCGCGTCAAGAGGCTGCCCGGCGGCGCCGCGTCAACCGGCGGGTGCGGGCGTCTCGACGATGCCGTAGCGCTCCAGCTCCTCCGGCAAGAGCAGGTAGATCTCGTCCGGGGGCGTGGCGAGCGCGTGGCGCATCAGCGCCGGGTCGATCCCCATCTCGATGAGATAGCCCATTACTTCGGCCTGACCCCGCTGGATGTCCTCGACCGCAAAAATGGCGGGCAAGGCGACGTTCTGGTCGAAGTAGTGCTGGTGCACACCTACCATTGCGCCATCCTCCAGCCGCCGCGTGGCACCCCCGGCGAGGATGTAGGGGCAGGCAGAGAGGCAGACGGCGCCGGTTCGCATGGCGGTGTCGAAGCCGCCGGCTCGCAGAGCCCGACCGATCTTCAGCGCGTCGGTGACCGAACCACCGGGGCTGTCGAGCCATATGGTGATGTCCGCCTCATCGCGGCGTTCGAGCCTCTCGGCCAGCCGGGCCGCGTCGCCTGGCGCGATGCGGCCCCATAGATGCAGCCCGTCCTCCACCGCTTCGATCTGAAGCCGCTCGGGCATGTCGGCGGTGTCGGGCAGCGGCGTGCCATCGGGCCGCTGCCTGACCGGCAGCTGGTCGGGGCGAAAGCGGCGGGTCTGGTCGCCGGGGCGGGCCGGTTCGGTCAGCTGGGGGGCGGTGGAGGGCCAGGCGATGCGGGGCAGGGCCCGGCTCAGATCGCCGCTGAAGAGCAGCGCCCCGAGCGCGATCTCGGCCGCGAGCACCGCCGCGAGCCAGCGGCGCGGCCCGCTCATTCGGCCGGCCGCGCGATCTCGACCGGCTGGGGCCGGTCGCTCGGCGGCTCCGCGCCGGTTTCCTCTCGTACGAGCGGCCCGTCTGGCGCCGCCGCCTCGATATCGCGCAGTGCCAGCAGCGCCCCGCGCAGCTCCGCGAGCGTCATCCGTTCCTCGACCGCCACACCCTCGCGGCCCGAGCGCATCGCTGCCTGCGCGACCGCAACGATCAGCACGAGCACGGCCGGCAGCAGGTCGATGGCGATCGCACCGGCCCAAGAGGGCACGAAGTTGCGGGCATAGAGTATGACCGCGTCCGCGGCAGAGATTGGCGTATAGGTGGTGTCGGCGGGCGGGGGCATCGCGATCACCGTCTCGGCCGCGCGGCGCAGGGTCTCGGCCCGCTGGCCCAGTACGGTCAGGACCGAATCTATGGTCGCCTGCTGTCCGGACCGCGCCGCGTCGTCGCCACCGTCGAGCTGCGGTAGCACCACCGAGGCGGACAGGTCGCTGGCCGCGCGGACCACGAGGGGCGCCACAGACAGCTGACGAAGCGTCGTGATGACGCCTGCGAGCCGCACTGCCTCTTCGGAGAACTCGACCGAACGGGCCTCGACCGGTCCGGGCTCGACGGTGAGCGCGCGCATCCGGCTGAGGATCGCGTTCCCCTCGGCGAAAGCCGCGTCGAGCAGCGGCTGCTGGCTGGCGATTTGCGCTTCGAGCGCGGAGAGCTCGTCGGATTTCTGGCGCAGCAGGCGAAACACCGCCCCGCGACCGGCAAAGCCCGATAGCCCGCCGCTGGCTTCCTGTTCGCCCAGATCCTCGAAGCTGCTGCGAACCCGGGCGACATCGCGACCCAGCCCTTGCGCCGAAACGGCTATGGTGTTCGCCCGTTCCAGCGCGCCTTGATAGCTTTGAACCGTGGTTGCCAGATGCTGTTCGACCGCCGCCGCCCCGGCAAGCGCCGCGGCGTTGAGCCAAGACGACATCGCCACGATTGCCAGCGATCCCAATGCCATGGAGGCGGCGAGCCCGATCCGGGACCCGGCCGAGCGCATCGCGGGCAAAAGGCGCAGCATGTAGGACCAGAACACGAAGATCCCGACCGAGACCGCGATCGAATAGGCCATCGCCGCGAAGACCGAGAGCGCGCCGGTATCGTCGAGCAGCGTCGAGACGCCGAGATAGGTGTAGATGCCGCTGGCCACCGACAGTACGCCCAGCGCCGTGCCGGTGAAGCTGTCGAGCCAATCGAGATGTCCCTCGATCTCGCGCGCATGGCGCAGGCCCCGCGCCGCGGCACGGCCTCGCTCCTCATCCATGATCGGCCCCCCTGTGATCCGCCATGCAGCCTAGATCGGCCGAGCCGGAATGCGAAGTCCGCCGCCATCACGACTCGGCCATTCACCTAGGGTTAACCATGCGCCCGCCGCAATGCCGCCATGCGTGCGGCTTGACACGACTCACTAAATCGGTGAGTAATTGCTCATCGGCTAGGCAAATGCCCTGGCAGAACTTGGGAGGAGAGACATGACCAAGACGACCCGTATCCTCATGGGGGCGACCGCGCTGTGCGGCATGGCCGCCATCGCGCAGGCAGAGACCTTGACCATTGCCACCGTGAACAACGGTGACATGATCCGCATGCAGGAGCTGTCCTCGGACTTCACCGAGAAGCATCCGGACATCGAACTCGACTGGGTGACCCTTGAGGAAAACGTGCTGCGTCAGCGCGTCACCACTGACATTGCCACCAAGGGCGGCCAGTACGACGTGATGACCATCGGCACCTACGAGGTTCCGATCTGGGCCAAGCAGAACTGGCTTGTCCCGCTTGACGACCTTCCCGAGGAATATGACGCCGGCGACATCCTGCCGGCCATCGCCGGTGGCCTGTCGGTCGACGGCACGCTCTATGCCGCGCCGTTCTACGGCGAGAGCTCCATGGTCATGTATCGCACCGACCTGATGGAAGAGGCCGGGCTCGAGATGCCCGACGCGCCGACTTGGGACTTCATCAAGGAAGCCGCCGCGGCGATGACCGACAAGGAGAACGAGGTCTACGGCATCTGCCTGCGCGGCAAGGCCGGCTGGGGCGAGAACATGGCCCTCCTCACCGCCATGTCGAACAGCTACGGCGCCCGCTGGTTCGATGAGAACTGGCAGCCCCAGTTCGACAGCGAGGCCTGGAAGGCGACGCTGACCGACTATCTCGATCTGCTGAACAACTACGGTCCTCCGGGCGCCGCGAACAACGGCTTCAACGAGAACCTGGCGCTGTTCCAGCAGGGCAAGTGTGGCATGTGGATCGACGCCACCGTCGCCGCGTCCTTCGTGACCGGCGATGACAGCACCGTGGCCGACAAGGTGGGCTTCGCGCTCGCTCCCGACAACGGTCTGGGCAAGCGCGGCAACTGGCTCTGGGCCTGGAGCCTCGGCATCCCGGCCGGCACCGACGCCGAAGACGCCGCCAAGACCTTCGTGGCCTGGGCGACCTCCAAGGAGTACGCCGAGCTGGTCGCCGAGAAGGAAGGCTGGGCCAACGTGCCGCCGGGCACCCGCACCTCGCTCTATGAGAACCAGGAGTACCTGGACGCGGCGCCCTTCGCGCAGATGACGCTCGACAGCATCAACGCGGCCGACCCGAACAACCCGACCGTGGACCCGGTGCCCTATACCGGCGTGCAGTTCGTCGCCATTCCCGAGTTCCAGGGCATCGCCACCGCGGTGGGCCAGCAGTTCTCGGCGGCGCTTGCCGGTCAGAAGTCGGCCGAAGAAGCGCTGCAGGCGGCTCAGGAGCTGACCTCCCAGGAAATGCAGGCGGCGGGCTACGGCCAGTAACCCCCACCGCATGACAGGCGGGGCCGGACCCTCCCGGCCGGCCCCGCCGACCCCCGCCGATCACCCCATCATCGTCACGGGCCGCCGCCTGCCATCCTCTCCGGCCGCATTCGCGACCGGGTCGGGGGATCGCGCGCCGCCGCCCGTCCCAGACAATCGGAGAGACCGATGGCCACCCAACATTCCCGCTCCGCCGCGCGGATCATGATTTCGCCCGCCGTCGTGCTTCTGCTGGCGTGGATGATCGTTCCGCTGGCGCTCACGATCTACTTCTCGCTGCTGCGCTACAACCTGCTGATGCCGGGCACCGAGCGCTTCGTCGGGCTGCTGAACTACAAGCTGTTCTTCAACAACCCGGCCTTCTTCACCGCGCTGATCAACACGCTGCTCCTGGTGGGCGGGGTGCTGATCATCACCGTGGTCGGGGGCATCCTCCTGGCGATCCTGCTCGATCAGCCGATCTGGGGGCAGGGGATCGTGCGCATCCTCGTCATCGCGCCCTTCTTCGTCATGCCCACCGTGTCGGCGCTGGTCTGGAAGAACATGTTCATGAACCCAGTCTCGGGGCTCTTCGCGGAGTTCTCCAAGGCGGTGGGTTTGGCACCATTCGACTTTCTCAGTCAGGCACCATTGGCTTCGATCATCGGCATCGTGTCCTGGCAGTGGCTGCCCTTCGCCACGCTGATCCTGCTCACCGCGATCCAGTCGCTCGACAGCGAGCAGATGGAAGCGGCCGAGATGGACGGGGCCTCGGCGCTGTCGCGGTTCTGGTACATCACCCTGCCGCACCTCTCGCGCGCCATCACCGTAGTGATCCTGATCCAGACGATCTTCCTGCTGTCGGTCTTCGCCGAGATCCTGGTGACCACCAATGGCGGTCCGGGTAACGCCTCGACCAACCTGACCTACCTCGTCTACGCCCGTTCGCTGCTGAACTTCGACGTGGGCGGCGGCTCGGCCGGCGGTGTGGTCGCGATCATCCTCGCCAACATCGTCGCGATCTTCCTGATGCGGATGATCGGAAAGAACCTCGATGCCTGAGCAGATCACCTTCGCCGCGCGGGGCCTGACCCCGCGCACGCCCCGCACGCCGAACAGAGGGAGCGCCTGACATGGCCCGCGCCGTCTCCACCCGCCGCAAGATCGGCTTCACCATCGCCGCCTGGGCCGTTGGCCTCGCGATCTTCTTCCCGATCCTCTGGACGATCCTCACCAGCTTCAAGACCGAGGCCGAGGCGATCTCATCGCCGCCGAGCTTCCTGTTCTTCGACTGGACGCTCGAGAACTACACTACCGTGCAGGAGCGTTCGAACTACTTCCGGCACTTCTGGAACTCGGTGGTGATCTCGCTCGGCTCGACCGTGCTGGGCCTGATCATCGCGATCCCGGCCGCCTGGTCGATGGCCTTCGTGCCCGGCAAGCGCACCAAGGACGTGCTGATGTGGATGCTGTCGACGAAGATGCTGCCCCCCGTCGGCGTGCTGATCCCGATCTACCTGATCTTCCGCGACGTGGGCCTTCTCGACACCAAGACCGGTCTGGTGATCGTGCTGACGCTGATCAACCTGCCGATCATCGTCTGGATGCTCTACACCTACTTCAAGGAGATCCCGGGCGAGATCCTCGAAGCGGCCCGGATGGACGGCGCCACCCTGCGTGACGAGATCATCCATGTTCTGACGCCGATGGCCGTGCCGGGCATCGCCTCGACGCTGCTCCTCAACGTCATCCTCGCCTGGAACGAGGCGTTCTGGACGCTCAACCTCACGGCCGCCAAGGCCGCTCCGCTCACCGCCTTCATCGCCAGCTACTCGAGCCCCGAGGGCCTGTTCTACGCCAAGCTCTCGGCCGCCTCGACCATGGCCATCGCGCCGATCCTCATCCTCGGCTGGTTCAGCCAGAAGCAGCTCGTCCGCGGGCTCACCTTCGGCGCAGTGAAATAAGGAATATACCCATGGGACGCATCACGCTCGACAAGGTGACCAAGAAATTCGGGGATGTGGAGGTCATTCCGCCCCTCGACCTGACCATCGAAGACGGTGAGTTCGTCGTCTTCGTCGGCCCCTCGGGTTGCGGCAAGTCCACGCTGCTGCGGCTGATCGCCGGGCTCGAGGACGTCTCCGGCGGCGAGATCCGCATCGACGGCAAGCCCGCCACCGACCTGCCGCCCGCCAAGCGCGGCCTCGCCATGGTGTTCCAGAGCTACGCGCTCTACCCGCACATGTCGGTGCGCAAGAACATCGCCTTCCCGATGAAGATGGCGGGCATGCCCGAGGACGAGCAGAAGCGGCGCATCGACAACGCGGCGCGCGCGCTCAACCTCACCGACTATCTCGACCGGCGCCCCGGCCAGCTCTCGGGCGGCCAGCGTCAGCGGGTCGCGATCGGCCGCGCCATCGTCCGCGAACCGGCGGCCTTCCTGTTCGACGAGCCGCTGTCGAACCTCGACGCGGCGCTGCGCGTCGGCATGCGGATGGAGATCTCCGAGCTGCACAAGAAGCTCGACACCACGATGATCTACGTCACCCACGACCAGGTCGAGGCGATGACCATGGCCGACAAGATCGTGGTGCTGCGCGCGGGCAACATCGAGCAGGTGGGCAGCCCCCTCGAACTCTACCGCAACCCGCGCAACACTTTCGTCGCCGGCTTCATCGGCTCGCCCAAGATGAACCTGATCGACGGCGCCGAGGCCAAGAAGCACAGCGCCGAGACGATCGGCGTGCGGCCGGAGCACATCGACGTGTCGCCGAGCGAAGGCACCTGGAAGGGCCGGATCGGCGTCGCCGAGCATCTGGGGTCGGACACGTTCTTCCACGTGCACGACACCGGCTTGGCGGAAACCATCACCATCCGCGCCGGTGGCGAAGTGGGACTCCATCACGGTGACACCGTGTTCCTGACCCCGCAGGCCGACAAGCTGCATCGTTTCGACGGGCAGGGGCTGCGGATCGCATGAGCCGTCTCGCCGGAAAATCGGCGCTGATCACCGGTGCGGGGCGCGGCCTAGGCCGCGCCTTCGCCGAGGCCTATGTCCGCGAGGGCGCGACGGTCGCCATCGCGGACATCAATCTCGGTGGGGCGCAGAGCGCAGCCGCCGAGATCGGCGCGGGCGCCTACGCGGTCGAGATCGACGTGACCCGTCAGGACAGCATCGATGCCGCCATCGCCACGGTGGTGGAGCACGCGGGCAAGATCGACATACTCGTCAACAACGCCGCGCTGTTCGATGCCGCCGAGACCGTCGACATCACCCGCGAGAGCTATGACAAGCTCTACGCCGTCAATGTCGCCGGCACGTTGTTCACCATGCAGGCCGCCGCCCGGCAGATGATCGCCCAAGGCCGAGGTGGCAAGATCATCAACATGGCGAGCCAGGCCGGACGCCGCGGCGAGCCGCTGGTGCTGGTCTATTGCTCGACCAAGGCGGCGGTGATCTCGATGACCCAGTCGGCCGGGCTGAACCTCATCAAGCACGGCATCAACGTCAATGCCATCGCGCCCGGCGTGGTCGATGGCGAGCACTGGGAGCATGTCGATTCCATGTTCGCCAGGCTCGAGGGCAAGCAGCCGGGCCAGAAGAAGGCAGAGGTCGCCGCGGGCGTGCCCGCGGGCCGTTTCGCCACGCCGGACGACCTGACCGGCATGGCCGTTTTCCTAGCCTCGGACGAGGCCGACTACATCGTGTCGCAGACCTACAACGTCGATGGCGGCCAGTGGATGAGCTGAGGCTCTTTCCCCAATTTTACAGGAGGCTGACAATGGCCATTGATCTCAACGCCGCGGCATTGGGCCGCCTTCCCGACGCCGTGAAGGGGCCGGGCTACGACCGGAACGCGCTGAGCGCGGGCATCGTTCATATCGGCGTGGGCAACTTCCACCGCGCCCATATGGCGGTCTATCTCGACCGGCTCTTCGCCACCGGTGAAGGCCAAGACTGGGCGATCTGCGGCGCAGGCGTCCGTCCCGGCGACGCGAAGATGCGCGACGCCCTGCAGAAGCAGGATTGGCTCACCACCGTGGTCGAGCTTGACCCGGCAGGGCTTTCGGCCAGCGTCACCGGTGCGATGATCGACTTTACCGAGATCGACTCCGCCGCGCTGGTCGAGCGGATGAGCGATCCGGCGATCCGCATCGTTTCGCTCACCGTGACCGAGGGCGGCTGGTTCGTTGATGCGCGCAGCGGCGGCTTCGACGAGAACCATCCCGATATCCGGCACGACGCCACCAACCCCGACAGCCCGAAGACGGCTTTCGGCATGATCCTCGCCGCGCTCAAGCGGCGTCGCGCGGCTGGCAACGCGCCGTTCACCGTGATGTCCTGCGACAACCTCCCCGAGAACGGCCATGTCGCCAAGCAGACCGTCGTCGGGCTGGCGAAGCTGTCGGACGCGGATTTCGCCAGCTGGGTCGCGTCGAACGTGGCCTTCCCGAACACGATGGTCGACTGCATCACCCCGGCCACCTCGGACCGCGAACGCGCGCTGATGCGCGACCGCTTCGGCGTGACCGACGCGGCGCCGGTGGTCTGCGAGCCGTTCCGGCAGTGGGTGCTCGAGGACAACTTCCCGCAGGGGCGCCCGGCGCTCGAGAAGGTCGGGGCGGAGTTCGTCGAGGATGTCGCGCCCTACGAACTGATGAAGCTGCGCATTCTCAATGGTGGGCATGCCGCCATCGCCTATCCCTCGGCGTTGCTCGGGCACCACTTCGTGCACGACGCCATGGCCGATCCGCGCATCGTGGCTTGGCTCGCCGCTTTGGAGACGCGCGAGATCATCCCGACCCTGGCGCCGATCGAAGGCGTCGATTTCGAGGCCTATCGCCGCAAGGTGGCCGAGCGCTTTGCCAACCCCGAAATCGGGGACACCATCCCGCGGCTGTGCCATGACGGCTCGAACCGGCAGCCCAAGTTCGTCCTGCCGGTGATCCGTGACGCGCTCGACGCGGGCAGCAACGTTGATGGGCTCGCCCTCGAGGTGGCGCTGTGGTGCCGCTACTGCGCCGGCACCGACGAAGAGGGCAACGCGATCGCCCCCAATGACGACAATGCCGAGGACCTCAAGCGCCGGGCGCTGGCCGCCAAGGACGATCCTGCGGCCTTCCTGTCGAACGAGACGGTGTTCGGTGATCTGGGCGAGCGGCCGGCCTTCGCCGATGCCTTCGCGCGCCAGCTGCGCGCGCTGTGGTCCGACGGCGTTGCAGCCACGCTCGACCGCTACGCCAAGTGATGAAACCGGGTCGGGCGGTCAGGCCTTGAGCAACCGCCCGGCCGTCACCTCGTCGGTGATCAGCCCGTCGATCAGCCGCCCGCGCAGCGCCGCGGCGATCGCCTGAGCCTTCGCCGGGCCGGTGGCGAGGCCGATCACCGGCCCGCCGCCCTGCACCGGCAGCGGCGCCGAGGCGACGCGGGCATTGAACGCGCAGTCCATGATCCGGCCCTCGGCATCATAGACCCAACTCGTAATCTCGCCCGCGGCGCCCTGATCGACGAGCATCTGCATTTCCGCCGCATCCATGAATCCATCGACATGCAGCGGCGCGGTCGCGCCGACCTGTCCGACGCCGACAAGCGTCAGATCGGCGCGCGCGCACAGCTCCATCGTATGCCGCACCGGCTCCTGCCCATGCATGATCTGAAGCTCGGCTTCGTCGCGCGCCACTACCGGCAGCGGGTAGGGGTAGTGCTTGGCGCCGACCCGTTCGGCCATCCGAATCACGGCGTTGTAGGGCGTAGCAGAGCCGTCCGACATCATGTTCCCTAGCCGGCTGACGATCCGGTGCTGGGGGCAGTCCATGCGCGGCAATTGCTCCACGCAGGCGCGCAAGGCACGGCCGGTGCCCAGCGCGATGATCTTCTCGTCGGGGCTCTTGAGCATCTTTTCCAGCTCGGCCGCGGCCGCGATGGCGATGCCGGTCAGCAGTTCCGGGGCATTGGGATCCGAAGGCACGACCTCGCTGACCCTCAGCTTGTAGCGCTCCGCGAGGGCCCCCGACAGGTCCATGCAGCGGGCGATCGGGTGATCGAGGCGCACCTTGACCAGCTTTTCGGAAACGGCGAGCGACACCAGCCGCTGCGCCGACTGCCGCGAGACGCCCAGCTTTCTGGCGATCTCGTCCTGGGTGTTGCCGGCGACGTAGTAGAGCCAGCCGGCGCGCGCGGCATCATCGAGGCGCGTCGCTTCGGGGGTAAAGCGGGACTGGCTCATACGGCCTCCTGGGCGGGCAGACTGTCGAGCAGGACTGGCAGCTCTGCCCAGTCGCGCAGGAGCGGCACATCAGGGTCGTGGCGCAAGGTGGCGCCGGCAAGGTGGCCGCCGCCGATGAAGCGCACAGCCGTCATGCCGGCCGCCTCGGCAGCCTCCAGCCCCGGCAGGCTGTCCTCGATCACCAGGCAGCGGCCTGGGGCGGCACCCATGCGCTCCGCGGCGAACAGGAACAGGTCGGGGGCGGGCTTGCCGCGTTCGACCTGGCTCGCGGTGAAGACATGCGGTAGCGCCGGCGCGAGGCCCGCGATGGCCAGCGAGCGCGCCGCACGCTGAGGCGAGGAGGAGGTCGCGACACAGACCGGCATTCCGCGCGCGGCGAGCAGCGCCAGAGCCGGAGCGATCCCCGGCATCGGCCGCAGTTCGGTCTCGAACCGCGCCAGCAGCCGGGACCGGTAGAGCGCTTCGAATTCTGGCGCGAGCGGATGACCCAGCTCTTCGCGGATATGCCTGGCCACGGTGGGAAAGCTGCGGCCGAGAAAATTGCGGCGCACGTGGTCGAAGTCGATCTCGACGCCTTCGGTGGCGAGCAGAGCGATCAGCACCTCGGCGCTCAGCAGCTCGCTGTCGATCAGCACACCGTCGCAGTCGAATATGATCAGGTCCCAGTCGCGCGCCATGCCATCCTCCATGCAGTTCGCGGCCCTTATCTCCTCCGGGGGCAGACTGCCACAGCTTCGGGCATTTGCCCAGTGCCTGAGCTAATGCGCGAGATTCGGAGCGGCTTGACCACTGGAGGAGGATTGCGCACCCCTGTGCGGGAATTGCGAGAGGGGCGAAGCATGAGCGTGTGGGATTTCTGGATCGACCGTGGCGGCACCTTCACCGATGTGGTGGGTCGGGCGCCCGACGGTGCGCTCCATCCGCTCAAGCTCTTGTCTGAAAATCCCGAGGCTTACGAGGACGCGGCGATCGAGGGCATCCGGCGCCTGCTCGGCGGCGCGATCGACCCGGCGCGGATCGGCACGGTCAAGATGGGCACCACCGTCGCCACCAACGCGCTCCTAGAGCGCAAGGGTGACAGGACGGCGCTGCTGATCACCCGGGGCTTCCGAGATGCCCTCCGGATCGCCTATCAGGCCCGGCCGGACATCTTTGCCAAGCAGATCGAACTGGCCGAGCAGCTCTACAGCCGCGTGATCGAGGTCGACGAGCGGGTGAGGGCCGATGGTGCCGTCGAGCGGTCGCTCGATGCGGAAGCCCTGCGCCCAGAACTCGAGCGGCTGCGCGCCGATGGTATCGACGCAGTGGCGATCGTGCTGATGCATGCCTGGACCGCACCCGCCCACGAGGCGGCGCTGGCGGAAATGGTGCGTGGCATGGGCTTCGGGCAGGTCTCGGTTAGCCATGAGGTGTCGCCGCTGCTGAAGCTCGTCGGCCGGGGCGACACCACGGTGGTCGACGCCTATCTCTCGCCGATCCTGCGCCGCTACGTGGCGCGGGTATCCGGCGCGCTGGGCGCGACGCCGCCGGGTGAGGTGGGACCAACGCTGCAATTCATGATGTCCTCGGGCGGGATGACCGCGGCCGAGGCGTTCCAGGGCAAGGACGCGATCCTGTCGGGACCGGCGGGCGGCGTGGTCGGCATGGTCGAGACGGCCCGGGCTGCCGGCTGGGACAAGGTGATCGGTTTCGACATGGGCGGGACCTCCACCGACGTGGCGCACTGCGCCGGCGATTTCGAGCGCGCCTTCGACACTGAGGTCGCGGGCGTGCGGATCCGGGCGCCGATGATGCGCATCCACACGGTCGCGGCGGGCGGAGGATCGGTGCTGCATGCCGAGCCGGGCCGCTTCCGCGTCGGGCCTGACAGCGCGGGCGCCGATCCGGGGCCTTTGTGCTACCGGCGCGGCGGGCCGCTTACCGTGACCGATGCCAACGTCATGCTGGGCAAGCTCGACCCCGGTCTCTTTCCGGCGATCTTCGGGCCCGGTCAGGACCAGCCGCTTGATCGTGACGGGGTGCGGGCGGCCTTCGCGAAGATCGCGGGCGAGCGCAGCCCGGAGGAGGCCGCAGAGGGCTTCGTCAGGATTGCCGTTGAGAACATGGCCAACGCGATCAAGAAGATCTCGGTCCAGCGCGGTCACGACGTGACGCGCTACCTGCTCAACTCCTTCGGCGGGGCGGGCGGGCAGCATGCCTGCCTCGTCGCCGACGCGCTGGGCATGGAGGCGGTGCTGGTGCACCCGCTCTCGGGCCTGCTCTCGGCCTACGGCATCGGGCTGGCCACCGTTTCGGCGAGCCGCCAGCAGGGGCTGGTGCAGCCGATGGAGGAGGCGACGCGCGCGGCGCTCGACGCGGTGATCGCGGATCTGACCGACCAGGTGCGCGGCGATCTGGCCGGGCAGGGCGTGACGCAGGAGAGCTACGCGACCCGGCTGCACCTGCGCTATGCCGGCACCGATACCGCGCTGCAGGTGAGCTATTCGGGCGACATGGCGGCCGCCCGCGCCGCCTTTGAAGCCGCTCACGAGGCGCAGTTCGGCTTTCTCAGCCCCGGACGGGAGCTGGTGATCGAGGCGGTCGAGGTCGAGGGCACGGAGCCGCCGCATGCGACGGCCGAGACCGGGGGTGACGCGCCCGCGCGCGGGCAGGCCGGCGCGGGCGAGACGGCGCGCTTCTTTTTCGGCGGCGCCTGGCACGAGGCGCAGGTGCATCGCCGGGCCGATATCGCCCCGGGCCACGAGATGCGCGGGCCCGCGCTGATCGTCGAGCCGAACCAGACCATCGTGGTCGAGCCGGGATGGACCGCGCGGCTGACGGTGCGCGATGACATCCTGCTCACCCGTCACGAGCGGGCCCCGCGCCAGCTTGCGGCCGGAACCGAGGCCGACCCGATCCTGCTTGAGGTGTTCAACAACCTGTTCATGAACATCGCGGAACAGATGGGCGTGGCGCTGCAGAACACTGCGCAGTCCGTCAACATCAAGGAGCGGCTCGACTTCTCCTGCGCGGTCTTCGATCGCGACGGCGCGCTGGTGGCCAACGCGCCGCACATGCCGGTGCATCTGGGCAGCATGGATCGTTCGGTCGAGGCGATCATCCGGCAGAACGAGACGATCCGGCCGGGCGACGTCTTCGCACTGAACGCGCCCTATAATGGCGGCACCCATCTGCCGGACATCACCGTCGTCTCGCCGGTCTTCGATGAGGCCGGGGCAGAGATCCTGTTCTGGACGGCGAGCCGGGGACACCACGCCGATGTCGGCGGGACCGCGCCCGGCTCGATGACGCCGCTGGCGACGACGGTGGACGAGGAAGGGGTGCTGATCGACAACTTCCATCTCGTCGATCGAGGCGCGTTCCGCGAGGAGGCCTTGCGCGAGCTTCTCACCGCGCATCGCTACCCCTGCCGCAACCCCGACCAGAACATCGCCGACCTCAAGGCACAGGTCGCGGCCAACGCGCGTGGCGCGGCGGAGCTGCGGCGCATGGTGGGCGAGTTCGGCCTCGACGTGGTGCGCGCCTATATGGGGCATGTGCAGGACAACGCCGCCGAAGAGGTGGCGCGGCTCATCGAGCGGTTGTCGGATTGCGACTGCGACTACGAGACCGACACCGGCCAAGTGATCCGGGTACGGATCACCGTGGATCGCGAGGCGCGGCGGGCGCGGGTCGACTTTACCGGCACCTCCGAGGCGCGCGAGAACAACTTCAACGCGCCCGAACCGGTCGCCCGTGCTGCCGTGCTCTATGTCTTCCGGGTGATGTGCGAGCAGCCGATCCCGATGAACGCGGGCTGCCTCAGGCCGATCGAGATCGTGATCCCCGAGGGCTCCATGCTGCGCCCCGCCTATCCGCGCGCGGTCGTGGCGGGCAATGTCGAGACCTCGCAGCACGTGACCAACGCGCTGTTCCAGGCGCTGGGCGCGCTGGCCAATGCCCAGGGGACGATGAACAACCTCACCTTCGGCAACGAGCGGCACCAGTATTACGAGACGATTTGCTCTGGCAGCCCGGCGGGACGGCTGAATGACGGGCGCGGCTTTGCCGGGACCTCCGGCGTCCACACTCACATGACCAATTCACGGCTCACTGACCCTGAGGTGCTGGAAACGCGGTTCCCGGTGCTGCTGGAGAGCTTCGCGCTCAGGCCCGGCTCGGGCGGGCAGGGCGCGTTCCCGGGCGGTGACGGCACGACGCGACGGCTGCGGTTCCTCGAGGAGATGGACCTGTCGATCCTGTCCTCGCACCGGCATCGTCCGCCGGAGGGCCTCGATGGTGGCGGCGCGGGCGAGGTTGGCCGCACCGAGGTCGGGCGGTTGGACGGCTCCGTGGAGACGTTGGTCGCCTGTGCGCAGACCCGGTTGCGACCGGGTGAGACGGTCACCGTGGTGACGCCGACGCCTGGCGGGGTCGGGCGGAGGGACTGAGAGCTGACGACGGCAGCACATATTTCGAGAAGGTCGCTGGGGAGCGCTTGCAAGCGCGAAGCTGACGCCCGTTCCCTTCCAGCTCTCTCGGACCTGAGCTTGCCAAGCTTTGGGCCGTGCCCCGTCACGGTGCCGTGCGCGCAGTGTCGTGCGCGGCCCGTGGCCTTTCCCCTCATGCGGCCGTAGTATTCGGGCCAAGTGATCTGACGGGCGGACCCCATGCACAGCACGGACATTGCGCGCGTCGATCCGGCGCATCTCATCGCCTGCCCGCAGTGCGACGCGATCTATCGTGCGCGGATGCCGGAGCAGGGTGAACGCGCGGTCTGCGCGCGCTGCCACACCGTGCTGATCGCCCCGAGAAAACGCGCGGGCATGATCATCATCATGCTTTCCGCCACCTCGTTGATCCTTGTGCTCGGCGCGGTGTGGTTTCCGTTCCTGAAGATCAGCAGGCAGGGCTTCGTCAACGAGGCGACGCTGCTCGACGCCGCGTTGAGCTTCACCGGCGGGCCGTTGCTTCTGCTGTCCATCGCGGTGACGGCACTGATCGTGCTGGTGCCGATGGCGCGCGCGATCCTAACCATCTACGTGCTCGGCCCGCTGGTCTTCGACCGGCCCGCGCCGCCGGGGGCACTTCGCCTCTTTGCGCTGGCCGAGGCGCTGCGGCCATGGTCGATGGCCGAGATCTTCGCGCTGGGCTGCGCCGTCGCGCTGGTCAAGGTGGCCGACCTTGCGCATCTGAGCTTCGGCCCGGCCTTCTGGATGTTCGCCGCGCTCGTCTTCCTTACGGTGATCCATGACCGCTGGATGTGCCGCTGGTCGGTCTGGGAATCGCTGGAGCATGGCTATGGCGCGCGTCGCGCGAAGGCCCCGGCATGAGCGGCGCCGCCACCCCCATGACCACTGCTCGCGAGGCGGGTCTCGTCGCCTGCACGCGCTGCACCCGGGTCTGGCCGATGGGAACCGACCGGTGCGGCCGCTGCGGCAAGACACTGGTGTCGCGCGACACCCATAGCCTGAGCCGGGTCTGGGCGTGGTGGGCGGCGGGGCTGCTGTGCTATTTTCCGGCGAACCTCTACCCGATGCTGCGCACCCAAGTGCTGTTCCAAGTCTCCGAGGACACCATCGTCGGCGGCGCGATCGAGCTGGCGAAGCAGGGCGCGCCCTTCGTGGCGATCATCATCCTGATCGCCTCGGTGGCGATCCCGATCGGCAAGTTCGCGGCCATCGCCTGGCTCGCCACCTCGGTGCGGCGCGGCTCGCGCACGCCGCCGCAATCGCGCCACAGGCTCTATGAAATCGTGGAGTATATAGGGCGCTGGTCGATGATCGACGTCTTCGTGGTTGCGATCCTGACGGCGCTGGTGCAGTTGAATCTGGCCGCCTCGATCAAGCCGGGCCCGGCGGCGCTCGCTTTCGCACTCTCGGTGATCTTCACGATGCTCTCCGCCCAAGCCTTCGACCCGCGCCTGATCTGGGATCGCGCGGCGGATGATTCCGCCTCGGACGAGCGCGCGTGAGCGGCGAGATACCCGACGTGCCCGTCGAGGGCGAACGGCGGCCGCTGCGCAGCCGCGTCTCGGTCGTCTGGCTGGTGCCCCTCGGCGCGCTGGCCGTGGCGCTGGGCATCGGCTGGAAGCAGTGGAGCGAGCAGGGGCCGCTGATCAAGGTGCAATTCGACGAGGCTGGCGGCGTGCTGGCCGGCGAGACCGAGTTGCGTTTTCGTGACGTGGCGGTTGGCATCGTCGAGCAGGTGAGCTTCACCGAAGGCCTCGATCAGGTGGCGATCTCGATCCGGGTCGACAAGGACATCGCTCCATACATCGACGACGATGCCGATTTCTGGATCGTCCGGCCCGAGGTCTCGACCGAGGGCGTGTCAGGCCTCGATACGGTGCTGTCGGGGGTCTATATCCGCGGCCAGTGGGACGGTCAGGCCGGCAAGGCCGGACGCAGCTTCGCCGGGCTCGAACGCGCACCGCTGCTTGGCCCCGACCGCGATGGCATCGAGATCACGCTGCGCGCGACCGAGGGCGTCCTCTCCGGCAACAGCCCGATCCTCTACAAGGGCGTGGAGGCTGGACGCATCGGTCAGGCCGGCGTGTCCGCCGACGGTTTCTACGTCGAGGCGCCTGCGGTGATCTACGCGCCCTTTGACAACCTCGTCACCGAGACGACGCGGTTCTGGGACACCTCCGGCTTCTCGGTCAAGATCGGCACCGGTGGGGCCGAGATCGATTTTGACAGCGTCGCGGCCCTGCTCGCGGGCGGGCTTGCCTTCGACACCTTCGTGTCGGGCGCGACGCTGGCCCAGAGCGGCCAGACCTTCGAGGTCTACGACGCCGAGGAAACCGCTCGCAACTCGGTGTTCAACACCCCGGACGGCCCCTCGCTCAACCTCGTGGCCGTGTTCGACGGCAACGTCTCGGGGCTTGCGGTCGGCGCGCCGGTCGAGCTCGATGGCGTGCGCATCGGCTCGGTGTCCGGTCTCAACGGCCTCGTCGACGAGGAGCGCTTCGGCGATCGCGGCGTCAGGCTTCAGACCGTGCTGACCATCCTGCCGTCGCGGCTCGGCATGGCCGATGAAGGCGGCGTCGAGGAGGCGCTGCAGTATTTCGTCGACGAGGTTGCCGATGGGCTCCGCGCTAGGCTCGTTACCGGGTCGATCCTGACCGGCGGCCTCAAGGTGCAGCTGATCGACGTACCGGCCACCGAGCAGGCCGTGCTCGACGTCAACGCTCTGCCCTATCCGGCGATCCCGGTGACCGAGAGCGAGATCTCCGACGTGCAGGCCACGGCGCAGGGCACGCTTGACCGGATCAACAACCTGCCGATCGAGGAACTGCTGGCCTCCGCCACCAGCTTCCTCGAGAATTCGGCCCGGCTGATCGGCTCCGAGGATCTGCAGCAGACCCCGAGCGACATCCGCGCGCTGCTCGGCGATATCCGCGGCTTCGTCGGCTCCGATGAAGTGCAGGCCGTGCCGGAGCAGATCGGCGTGGTGATGAGCGAGATTGAGCTCGCCGTCTCGGATGTCCGCGCGATCCTCGACGACGTGCGCGCGGCCGAGGCCGTGACGCGCATCCTCGCGGCGGTCGACGGGGCCACGGCGGTGACCGCCGATCTCGACACCGCGCTCGACGGCGTGCCGGAGCTGATCGACAACCTCAACCGCGTGGCCGAGACGGCTGCCGAGCTGCCGCTCGAGACCTTGCTGACAGAGGTGTCGGGTCTGGCCGAGGAGGCGCGCGGCCTCATCGGTACCGAGGAGACGCAGGCCCTGCCGGGGCGTGTCAACACGCTCCTCGCCGAGCTGGAAGGCGGCACCGCCGAGGCACGGACGCTGATCGCCGGGCTGAACGAACAGCAGGCCGTCACGCGGCTGCTGGAGACGGTCGACGCGGCCCGCGCCGCGGTGACGACGCTCGACGAGTCGCTGGCCGGTGTTCCGCAGCTGGTCTCGCGGCTCGACACGCTGGCGGCCACCGCCAACGAATTGCCGCTTGAGACGCTGCTTACCGAGGTCGGCGATCTCGCCGGCGCCGCGCGCGGCCTGATCGACACGGACGACGCCCGCGCTCTGCCGGGCCGGGTCAACGCGCTGCTGGCCGAGCTCGAGACCGGCACTGCCGAGGCGCGGACCCTGATCGCCACGTTCAATGAGGAGCAGGGCGTGACGCGCCTGCTGGAGACCGTCGACGCGGCAGGACAGGCGGCGTCGCGGCTCGACGCTTCGCTCGAGGGCGTGCCGCAGCTGATCGAACGGATCGACGCCGTGGCCGCGATGGCCCAGGAGCTGCCGGTCGACACGCTGCTCGACCGGGTCTCGGGCCTCGCGCAGGACGCGCGCGCTCTGATCGGCACCGAGGCGGCGCGGGCGCTGCCGGGCCAGCTCGGCACGCTTGCAGGCGAGCTCGAGCTGGGGGTCGCCGAAGCGCGTACCCTGCTGGCCGAGGTCAACGCGGGCGGCGGCGGCGAGAGCCTCGTGGCGGCGATCGACAGCGCCGCACGCGCGGCCGACAGCCTCGACCGCTCGCTATCGGGCGCGCCGCAGCTGATCGACAGCCTGAACGCGGTGGCGGGCAAGGCTGCCGATCTGCCGCTCGAGGTGCTGGTAGCCGAGGCAAACAGCCTGCTCAACAGCGCCGATCGGCTGATCAAGCAGGACTCGGTGCGTGCGCTGCCGGGTGAGCTGAACGGCGCGCTCGGCGAGCTGCGGGTCATCCTCGCGCAGATCAGCGAGGGCGGCGTGGTCGAGAACGCCAACGCCACGTTCGCTTCGGCCGCCAACGCCGCCGACCGTCTGGCCGAGGCCGCCCGCACGTTGCCCTCGCTGGTCAGCCGCGCCGAGGCGCTGCTGGTGACCTCGAACGGCACGGTGGCGACGATCGGCGACAGCACCGAACCGGCGCTGCGCGACCTGCGCGCGGCCCTGCGCGAGGTGTCTCAGGCCGCCGAGGCCGTGGGCTCGCTCGCCCGGGCCATCGAACGCCGCCCCAATTCGCTTCTGACAGGACGCTAGACCATGAAGAACCGTCCGTTCGCCGCCTTGGCGCTCCTCACTCTGCTAGCCGCCTGCGGCGGGCCGGAACTGCGCTACGCGGTGCCGCAGATCGCACCGACCGAGAAGGTTTCGATCGCCTTCGCCTCGGTCGAGGTGCGCGAGATCACGCTGCCGACCTATGCGGCGCTCGAAGAGATCTTCGTCGAGACGCCCGAAGGGGTGATCACCACCGCCGACAAGCTGCTCTGGGCCGACGATCCGGCGCGCGCCGCGACGCTGGAACTGTCGCGCGCCCTCGGCCTGTCGACGGGTGCGCGGGTGGCGCCCGAACCGTGGCCCTTCGACGATTTCGCCGAGGCGCGGGTCGAGGTCCGCGTCGAGGAGTTCCTGGCCGACGCGCAGGGCCGCTTCCGGGTGGCGGGGCAGTATTTCGTGGCGACGCGCGACGCGCTGGGTCGCGACAAGGCCGATACCTTCGCGATCGCCGTGCCGATCCCCGAGGCCCCCGGTGCGGCCGGCCTCGCAGCGGCGCGCGCCAAGGCAATGACCGAGCTGGCCGAACTGATCGCCAAGTCCGGCCTGCGCTGACGTAAACTTCCCGAGCGGAACGAAACCCTGTGCTTCGTTCCGCTCTCTCGGGCATGATCGCGCGGACGATGTCGGGGCCCGAAGGGGCCACGGCAATGCCAACGGAGGCGGCCAGATGAGATTCTTCGACGTGCGTAGTCCGATCTTCATCCCGCTTTGGCGGCGGGTGCTGGTGTTCGGCCTCGTGTTGGGCTGGGCGCTGCTGGAGCTGTGGCGCGGCGCGCCGGGATGGGCGCTGCTGTTCGGCGTCGCGGCGCTCTGGATCGGCTGGCAGTTCTTCTTCGATTTCCGCCTCCCGGAGGACGACACCGACCGCGACCGCTGAGCCGGGCTGGACCGGGGCGAGGTGGCGCTATCTCCCTCATGCGACGCATGAAACAGGAGAGACGCGATGCTGGCTGCCTACCGACCCGATGCCCCCGGTCTCGCGCCGCTCGAGGCCGAGGCCGATCTTGCGAAGGCGATCTGGATCGACCTGCTCGAGCCAGATGCCGAGGAGACCGCGCGGGTCGAGGCGCTGGGGCTGTCGGTTCCGACCCTCGAAGACATGGAGGAGATCGAGATCTCCAACCGCCTGCATCGCGAGGGCGACTGCCAGGTGATGACGGTGATGCTGCCCGGGCGAGACGCCGAGAGGCGGCAGTTCTCTGGCCCGGTGACCTTCCTTCTGACGCCCGATCGACTGATCACGGTGCGCCACCATACGCCGCGCCCCTTCGAGACCTTCGGGACCCGGGCCGAGCGGTCGAGCGCGGGCATCGGCAGCCCGGTGCGGGTCTTCCTTGGGCTGGTCGAGGAGATCATCGCGCGTCAGGCCGACCTTTTGGAGGCGACGGGTCGGGTGCTCGACCGTGTGGCGAGCGAAGTCTATGGCGAGGAGGCCAACGACGTGGAGGGGCTGCGGCTGGCCCTACGCGATATCGGCCAGCAGGGGGAACTGACGGCCAAGGTGCGGCTGGCCCTATTCACAATGGAGCGGATGCTTTCGACTTTCATCGTCTGGAACGGCACGATGAAGCACCGCGACCCGCAGATCGCGACGCTGGCCAAGGCGCAGATGCGCGACATCAACGCGCTGGAGGTGCATCTGGATTTTCTCAACAGCCGCGTGGCGCTGGCGACCGACGCCACGCTGGGCATGATCAATCTCGACGAGAACGCCGTGGTGCGCACGCTCTCGGTCGTCGCGGCGCTGTTTCTGCCGCCGACGCTGATCGCCTCGATCTACGGGATGAACTTTGCCCACATGCCCGAACTGGACGAGCCCTATGCCTATTTCATCGCACTGAGCGCGATGGTCGCTTCGGCGGTGGGAACCTGGATCTGGTTCAAGGCCAAGGGCTGGCTGTGAGGCCGGGGCCCCGCCGCCGGGACGGCGGGGCCGGATGCGTCAGGTGATGACATTGGGCGCGTCGCGGCCGGTATGGGACTTGATGCCCGCGATCTCGTCGGCGGCGGCAATGATCGGCGCCAGCGCGTCCTGCGGGTCGCGATCGCATTTGGCGGGATCGGTCTCCAGCGCTTCGAGATAGACGCGCAGCGTCGCGCCCACCGTGCCGGTGCCCGAGAGCCGGAACACGACGCGGCCGCCATCCTCGAAGCCGATGCGCAGACCCTGCGCCGTGGCACGGCTGCCATCGACGGGATCGTCATAGGAGAACTCGTCGGCGGTCTTCACCGTCAGCCCGCCGAAGCTCTGGCCGGGCAGGCTGCCCAGCTTGCCGCGTAGCCCATCCATCAGCGCGTTGGCCTTGTCGGTCTCCACATCCTCGTAGTCGTGACGCGAGTAGTAGTTGCGCCCGTATTCGGCGTAATGCTCTGCCAGCAGCTCCTTCACGCTCTTCTTCGTCGCGGCGAGGATGTTGAGCCAAAGGAGCACCGCCCAGAGCCCGTCCTTCTCGCGCACGTGGTCCGAGCCGGTGCCGGCGCTTTCTTCGCCGCAGAGCGTCGCCTTCCCGGCATCGAGCAGGTTGCCGAAAAACTTCCAGCCGGTCGGCGTCTCGTAGCAGGCGATGCCCTTCTTCTCGGCGACGCGGTCCACGGCGGCCGAGGTCGGCATTGAGCGGGCCACGCCCTTGAGGCCGCCGCTATAGGCCGGGGCGAGATGGGCATGGGCCGCGAGCAGCGCGAGGCTGTCGGAGGGGGTGACGTAGACGCCGCGCCCCATGATCATGTTGCGATCCCCGTCACCATCCGAGGCGGCGCCGAAATCGGGCGCGTCGTCGCCCATCATCGCATCGACCAGATCCTTGGCCCAGATCGGGTTCGGATCCGGGTGACCGCCGCCGAAATCAGGCGACGGCGTGCCGTTGACCACCGATCCCGACGCAGCGCCGAGCCGGTTTTCGAGGATCTCGACCGCATAGGGGCCGGTCACCGCATGCATCGCGTCGAACCGGACGCGGAAGCCCGAGGCGAGCAATTCGCGGATCGCGTCGAAGTCGAAGATTTCCTCCATCAGCATCGCGTAGTCGGCCACCGGGTCGACGACCTCGATCTGCATGTCACCAAGGCTGGTCGTGCCGGGGGAGGCGAGATCGACGTCCTGCGCCTCGACGATGCGGTAGCGGGTCAGCCCCTGGGTCGCGGCGTGGATCTTGTCGGTGATGCTTTCGGGGGCGGGACCGCCATTGGCGGCGTTGAACTTCAACCCGAAATCCTCGTCCTCGCCGCCGGGATTGTGGCTGGCCGAGAGGATCAGACCGCCATCGGTGCCGCGCTTGCGGATCAGGTGCGAGGCGGCGGGCGTCGACAGGACCGCGTCCTGACCGACGATGACCTTGGCGGCGCCATTCGCGGCAGCCATGCGCAGGATCACCTGTGCCGCGCGGTCGTTGAAGTAGCGCCCGTCGCCACCGAGAACCAGGGTCTTGCCCTCGACCCCGCCGATGCCGTCGAAGATCGACTGCACGTAGTTCTCAAGAAAATGCGGGCCCATGAAGACGCGCGTCTTCTTGCGCAGGCCGCTGGTGCCGGGCTTCTGGCCCTGGATCGGCTTGGTGTCGACCGTGATCGGTTTCATGTCAGTCTCCTCGGCTTGCGGGTGTCTGGGCGGTCTCTGCGGGTTCGAGCACCATCACCACGACGGAACGGCCGCGGATGCGGGTGCGCAGCCCGTGCGGGCGCGGGTCGGCCATGGGCCGGGCGCTGTCGATATGGCGCACCCATTGATAGCCCTCGGGCGGGGCGGGCAGGGCGACTGGGCAGGGGCCGCCATTGTTGATGACGATGAACAGCGCGTATTCCAACGCCGCGTAGTCGGGCGTTCCCGACGCGGTGCGCATCTCGCAGGCCAACAACCGCCGCTCGGGGTCCTGCCAGTCGGCGTCGGTCATCGGTCGGCCGTCGGCGCGGCGCCAGAACAGATCGGTGCGGTTGTCGATCTTGCGGCTGCGGGCGTGCAGGAAACGCTTCTGCCGCAAGATCGGATGGGCGCGTCGGAACGCCACCAGCTTGCGTACGAAGGCGAGGAAGTCCGGGTCATTGCCCGACCAGTTGACCCAGCCGATTTCGTTGTTCTGGCAATAGGCGTTGTTGTTGCCCTGCTGGCTGTTGCCCAGCTCGTCGCCGGCAAGCAGCATCGGCGTGCCTTGGCTGATCATCAACGTCGCCAGCATGTTGCGACGCCGCCGGGCGCGGGCGGCGTTGATCGACACGTCGTCGGTCGGCCCCTCGACGCCCATGTTGTCGCTGTGATTGGCGGAATGGCCGTCGCGGTTGTCCTCGCCATTGGCCTCGTTGTGCTTCTCGTTGTAGGACACCAAGTCCATCAGCGTGAAGCCGTCATGCGCGGTCAGGAAGTTGATCGAGGCGGTCGCGGGTCGGTTGTCATGGTCGAATTGCTGGGCCGATCCCGAAAGCCGGCTGGCCAGCTTGCCGATCATGTCGGGGCTGCCGCGCCAGAAATCCCGCACCTCGTCGCGGAACTTGTCGTTCCACTCCGAAAAGGGCGGCGGGTAGGCGCCGAGCTGGTAGCCGCCCGGTCCGATGTCCCAAGGCTCCGCGATCAGCTTGACCCGGCCCAGCACCGGGTCCTGGCGCAGTGCCTGGAAGAACGGGGCGTTGCGGTCGAAGCCATCTCGCCGACGGCCCAGCGTCGTGCACAGGTCGAAGCGAAAGCCGTCCACGCCCATCACCTCGACCCAGTAGCGCAAGCTGTCCATCACCATGCGCAGCACCATCGGATGCTCGATGTTGAGGGTGTTGCCGGTGCCGGTGTCGTCGATGTGGTAGCGCCGGTTCTCCGCCAGCCGGTAGTAACTGGCGTTGTCGAGGCCGCGGAAGCACAGCGTCGGGCCGAGCTGGTTGCCCTCGCCGGTGTGGTTGTAGACCACGTCGAGCAGCACCTCGATCCCGGCGGAGTGGAACCGGTCCACCATGGCCCGGAACTCGGCGATGTCGTGGGAGGCGAGGTAGCGCGGCTCGGGGGCGAAGAAGCCGATCGACTGGTATCCCCAGTAGTTCGACAGGCCCTTTTCCACGAGGAAGCGGTCATTGACGAAGGCATGCACCGGGAGAAGCTCGATCGCGGTGATGCCGAGGCGTCCGAGATGGTCGATGATCCGGTCTGACGCCAACCCCTGGAACCGGCCCCGGCTGGCAATGTCGGGCCGGTCTGCGGTGAGGCCTGCGACATGCGCCTCGTAGATCACCGTATCGGCCATGGGCCGGTCGGGATGGCGCGCGGGCAACAGCTTGGAGGTGTCGCAGACCACCGAGCGGGTCATGTAGGGCGCGCTGTCGCGGGTGTCGTAGCTCAGATCCTGCAGCTTCGAGCGGGTGTCGTAGCCATGCAGCGCGTCGTGCCAGATCGGATGGCCGCTGATCTGCTTGCCATACGGGTCGAGCAGCAGCTTGTTGGGGTTGAAGCGATGGCCTTCGTCGGGGCGGTAGGGGCCATGGGCGCGGAAGCCGTAATGCTGGCCAGGCTTCAATCCAGGGATGTAGCCGTGCCAGACATGCCCCTCGCGCTCGGGCAGATCGATGCGGGCAGTCTCGCGGCCGTGACGCTCGAACAGGCAGAGCTGCATGCGCGTGGCGTTTTGCGAGAAGACGGCGAAGTTGACCCCTTCGCCGTCATAGGTTGCGCCGAGCGGGTGGGGCCGGCCGGCGCTGATCCGGTTCTTCCTGTTCATGCCGCGGCGATAGCATCCCGGTAGAGCGCCGCATAGGCCCTCGCCGAGCTGGTCCAGCCAACCGGCTGGCGCATCGCGTTGGCCTGCATCTGGGCCCAGACCTCCGGCTCGGCATGAAGGTCGCACAGCCGGTCGAGCGCCACGGCCAGGGGATCCTTGGCGACCGGGTGGAATTGCAGCCCGGTCGCCACGCCACGGTCGAGCGCGGCGGGAGAGGCGTTGATCACGGTATCGGCGAGGCCCCCGGTCAGCGCCACCACGGGAATGGTGCCATAGCGCAGGCCGTAGAGCTGGGTCAGCCCGCAGGGCTCGAAGCGCGAGGGCACGAGGATCGCGTCGGAGCCGGCGATCAGCCGATGCGACAGTGCCTCGTCATAGCCGATCCGTACCGCCACGTTGTCCTCCCGCGCGGCGTCGCGGAATGCATCCTCCAGCGCCCGGTCCCCCGAGCCTAGAAGCGCCAGCTGGCCGCCGCGATCCAGAAGCGCGGGCAGGGCCTCGAGAAGCAGATCGAGGCCCTTCTGCTCGGTCAGCCGCGACACGACACAGCAGAGCGGCCCGGGGGCCTCGGGCAGGCCCATCTCGGCGCGCAGCGCGTCGCGATTGGGCGCCTTCCCTGCCGGATGACGATAGCCTTCGGCGATATGCGGGTCGGTGGCGGGATTCCAGGCCGTTTCGTCGATGCCGTTGAGGATGCCCGACAGGTCGCGACGGCGGGCCCGCATCACCCCGTCGAGCCCCATGCCAAATTCGGGCCGCATCAGCTCGGCCGCATAGGTGGGCGACACGGTGGTCAGCCGGTCGGCGCGCATCAGCCCGGCCTTGAGCGCCGAGAGCTTGCCGTAATATTCGAAGCCGTCGGCGTGGAAGCGCGATCGTGGCAGACCGAGCCGCTCGATCATGTGGTGACCCGTCAGCCCTTGGAACGCGATGTTGTGGATCGTCAGCACCGTCGCGCAGTCGCCGCCTTCGCGCTCGAGATAGTCAGGCACGAAACCGGCCTGCCAGTCATGGCAGTGGATCAGCTCGGGGCGCCATGCCGCGCCGTCGATCGTCAGGCCCCGGGCGCCGATCCGCGCCGCCATGAGGCTGAGCGCGGCAAAGCGTTCGGGGTTGTCGGGCCAATCCTGCCCGTCCGGCCCTAGATAGATCGAGCCCTCGCGGGCGAAGAGATGCGGCGCGTCGAGCACCAGCAGGTCGAGCCCGGCCGCGTGCCCGGCGAGCAGCCGGGCCGGACCACCGAAGAGGTCGGCTTCCGCGGCCACTTGCCCCGCGCCGTGGCCCAGTGCCGCCATCACCGCCGGGTAGCCCGGCAACAGCGTGCGCATCTCGACGCCCTCGGCGCGCAGCGCGGCGGGCAGGGCGCCAGCCACGTCGGCGAGACCGCCGGTCTTGACCAGCGGCGCGCATTCCGAGGCGACCGACAGCACCCGCATCAGAGCGAGGCCGCCCGCTTGTCGAGCATCGCCTGGGTGATCAGCGTCACGCCGCCTTCGGAGACGCGGAAGTGCTTGGCGTCTTCTTCCGGGTCCTCGCCTACCACGAGCCCTTCGGGGATCTTCACGCCCGCGTCGATCACCGCGTTCTTCAACCGCGCATGGCGCGCGACGTTGACATAGGGCAGCACCACGGTGTGATCGAGCACCGAATAGGAATTGGTGTGCACCTGCGTGAAGAGCAGCGAATTGCGCACCTCGGTACCGGAGATGATACAGCCGCCCGACACCATCGAGGAGACGGCCGAGCCGCGCCGGTCCTTCTCGTCATGGATGAACTTGGCAGGCGGCACGCTCTCGGAATAGGTCCAGATCGGCCATTCGCGGTCCCACAGGTTCAACTCGGGGTCGAAATTGGTGAGGTCGATATTGGCCTGCCAGAAGGCGTCGACCGTGCCGACGTCGCGCCAATAGGCCTCGCGCCCCTCCGGACGCACGCAGGAATCGTCGAAGCGATGCGCCATCGCCTTGCCGTTCTTGACGATGTCGGGGATCAGGTCGGTGCCGAAATCGTGGCTGGAATTCTCGTCCTCGGCGTCCTTCGCCAAGAGCTCGCGCAGGAATTTCCACGAGAAGACGTAGATCCCCATCGAGGCGAGCGCCTTGTCCGGCTGGCCGGGGATCGCGGGCGGATCCTTGGGCTTTTCGAGGAAGGAGGTGATGCGGCTGTCCTCGTCGACATGCATGACGCCGAAGGCGGTAGCCTCCATGCGCGGCACGGTCAGGCAGCCGACGGTGACGTCGGCGCCCGAGTCCACGTGCTGCTGCAGCATGATCTCGTAATCCATCTTGTAGATGTGGTCGCCCGCGAGGATCACGACGTAATCGACATCGTAGCCGTCGACGATGTCGATGTTCTGCGTCACCGCATCTGCGGTGCCGCGGTACCACATGCTCTCCGAGACCCGCTGCGAGGCGGGCAGGATGTCGAGGAACTCGTTGCGCTCGGCGCGAAAGAAGGTCCAGCCGCGCTGGCAGTGGCGGATCAGGCTGTGCGCCTTGTACTGCGTCGCCACCGCGATCTTGCGGATGCCGGAGTTCATGGCGTTGGAGAGCGCGAAGTCGATGATCCGCGCCTTGCCGCCGAAATAGACGGCCGGCTTCACCCGGCGATCGGTCAACTCCCGCAACCGGGAGCCTCGGCCGCCGGCAAGTACGAAGGCCATGGAGCGCTGCGAAAGTCTGCGATGAGTCTGTGCCATGAGTACGGGCCTCCCTGTCCCTCGTCGTCCTGCCCACGCGCCCGGCGCGGAGGCTCTCAGGTTCGTGAGCATAGGGCAGAATCGGCTGTCAGCAACGTCCAAAGTCGCTTTGGAACACACGGATTTCGCAGGTTTTTTTGGTTAAGGCTAATCCGACGCGTGACGCATGGCGGGCTGAGCCGATGACGCGACGTAAGGGGGGCGCAAAACCAGATCGGAGGGCAGGGCGTGCTCGATCACCCGCTGCGCGTTGGGCACGTCGTTGTGCATCGCCCGCTGCGTCGCCGCCGCACGGCTCAACCCATGGCCGAGCCAGCGAGCGATAAGTCGCGCGCGCAACTCGGGAAGCGGCACGTCGAGCAGCGCCGAGATGTCCCAGATCCGAGCCAGTTCGGACCAGGGCGCTTCATCGAACAGCAGGTAGTTGCCTTCGACGATCACCACCTTGGCCTCGGCCTCCACCAGCTGCGCGCCGGCGATGGCGATGTCCCGCGTTCGGTCGAACACCGGGGCCACGACCTCCTCGCCGCGCGCGAGCCGCTTGACCAGCAGCACGAAGCCGCGCGCGTCGAAGGTCTCCGGCGCGCCCTTGCGGTTGCGCAGGCCGCGCCGGTCGAGCACGGCGTTGTCGAGGTGAAAACCGTCCATCGGCACCAGCCGGGCCGAAAGCTTCTGCCGCTCCAGCCGTCGGGCCAGTTCGGCGGCCAGGGTGGATTTGCCGCTGCCGGGCGCGCCGGCGATGCCGACGATCACCCGGGGCTTGCGCTCGGCCAGTTCGTGGACCCGTTCCGCCAGCGCGTTGATGTGCGATGTCACGTCGAGCAAGCGCGCCTCTCGGTCTTGGTCGGCCGTCATGCGGCCTCGAACTCGTCTTCGGGTTCCTTCGCCCCCGTCATATAGGCAACCGCGTCCGACATCGAATGATTCTTGGGGTCGATGACGCAAAGCCGCTTGCCGAGACGGTGCACGTGGATCCGGTCGGCGACCTCGAAGACATGCGGCATGTTGTGGCTGATCAGGATGATCGGGATGCCGCGCGACTTCACATCGAGGATGAGTTCGAGCACGCGGCGGCTTTCCTTCACGCCGAGCGCGGCGGTTGGCTCGTCGAGGATGATCACCTTGGAGCCGAAGGCCGCGGCGCGGGCGACCGCCACGCCTTGGCGTTGCCCGCCCGACAACGTCTCGACCGCCTGGTTGATGTTCTGGATCGTCATCAGCCCGAGGTCGTTCAGCTTCTGGCGGGCGAACTGCTCCATCGCCGGGCGGTCGAGCTGACGGAGCCACTTGCCCCGGAAGCCCGGTTTGCGCAGTTCGCGCCCCATGAACATGTTGTCGGCGATCGACAAAGCGGGCGACATGGCGAGCTGTTGGTACACCGTTTCGATGCCGGCATGACGGGCGTCGTTGGGCGAATGGAAATGCACTTGCCGACCCTCGAGTGAGACCTCGCCGTCGTCGGGCGTGACCGCGCCCGATAGAGCTTTGATCAGCGTCGACTTGCCCGCGCCGTTGTCGCCGATCACCGCGAGGATTTCGCCCGGGTAGAGGTCGAAGTCGCAATGATCGAGGGCGACCACCTTGCCGTAGCGCTTGACGAGGTTTCGGCCCTTGAGGATGGGTTCGCGTTTCTGTTCGATGCTCATGCCGACACCTTCCTGATCCATTGGTCCACGGCCACGGCGGCGATGATCAGCACGCCGATGAAGAAATAGGTCCACTGCGCGTCGGCCCCGAGCAGGCGCAGCCCGAGCGAGAACACGCCCACGATCAGAGCGCCGAACAGCGAGCCCATGATCGAACCGCGCCCGCCGAAGAGCGAGATGCCCCCGATCACCACGGCGGTGATGCTTTCGATGTTGGCGTCGTAGCCGGAGGTGGGCGAGACCGAGCCGATCCGTCCGATCAGCGCCCAGCCGGCGAAGGCACAGATCAGCCCCGACAGCATGTAGACCGAGACGAGGGTGCGCTTGACGTTGACGCCCGACAGCTGCGCGGCCTCGGCGTCGTCGCCCACCGCATAGACATGCCGTCCCCAGGCGGTGTGGCGCAGCACCCAGCCCAGCACGAGGATCAGCGCGATCATGAACACCACGCCCACCGTGAACACCGCCCCGCCGATCTGGAACTTGGCGCCGAAGATCTGCAGGATCGGGGCGGCGGCCTCGATCTCTTGCGCTCGGATCGTCTCGTTGGCGGAATAGAGGTAGTTGGTGGCGAGGAAGATCTGCCAGCTGCCCAGCGTCACGATGAAGGGCGGCAGCCGCATCACCGAAACGAGCCAGCCATTTACGAAGCCGCAGGCGGTGCCGACGGTCAGCCCGCACAGAACCGCGATCGGGGCGGGGATGCCGTATCGGAAGGTGAACTGACCCATCACGACCGAGGAGAGCACCATGATCGCGCCGACCGAGAGGTCGATCCCGGCGGTCAGGATGACGAGGCTCTGCGCGGCGGCGACGATGCCGACGATCTGCACCTGTTGCAGGATCAGCGTCAGAGCGAAAGGCGAGAAGAAGCGCGAGCCCAGGAGCAGGCCGAAAATCACGATCGAGGCGAGCAGCACGATCAGCGGTACCAGCGCTGGCGTGACGTGCAGCGCGTGCTGTAAGCGGCTGAGCGGGCTGCTGCGGTCTTCGTGGAACTCGGCTACCGTCTCGGCGCGTTTCTCGCGCACCGAGGCTTCGTAGTGATCGGTATCTGTCATGACGCGCCCCTCCCGTGGCGTGTGTCAGGGCACACGCCACCGGCGCGCAGCCCCTCGTGATCGGGGCGGGCACGGGGCCCGCCCCGTCTGGGACATCCTGCGCCTCCGAGGAGGCTCAGGACAAATCATTTGTGTGGCAGGGCCTCAGCCCCAGCAGAGTTCCTGGCCTTCCTCGACCGAGATCGACTCGACGCCATCGACGGGCTCGTCGGTCACCAGCTTCACCCCGGTGTCGTAGAAGTCCTTGCCCTCGGTGTTCTCGGGCAGGGTGCCATCCTCGGCGTATTGCGCGATCGCCTCGACGCCGAGCCGGGCCATCTCCAGCGGGTATTGCTGGGAGGTGGCGCCGATGATGCCGTCGGCCACGTTCTGCACGCCGGGGCAGCCGCCATCGACCGAGACGATCAGCACATCGTTCTCGCGGCCGATCGCCTTGAGCGCCTCGTAGGCACCGGCGGCGGCGGGCTCGTTGATGGTGTAGACGACGTTGATCTCGGGATCCTTGGCGAGCAGGTTCTCCATCGCCGTGCGGCCGCCTTCCTCGTTGCCGGCCGTCACGTCGTTGCCGACGATGCGCGGGTCGTCCTCGTCGCCCCACTTGTTCGGGTCCTTGGTGTCGATGCCGAAGCCGGTCAGGAAGCCCTGATCGCGCAGAACGTCGACCGAAGGCTGGCTGACGCCGAGGTCGAGCATCGCGATCTTGGCGTTGGCGGCCTCTTCGCCGAGCTTGGCGGCGGCCCATTTGCCGATCAGTTCGCCCGC
>NZ_JACIBX010000013.1 GCF_014195545.1 Limimaricola variabilis
GCGCCTGCTTGAGCGCGAACTTGGACGAGGGACGCCGATCGGAGCGTTGGGGCTGCAAGGACATCTCGATGCCAGTGATGGTCCGCATGACCATCCGGCGCTGCGCCATTTTTTGCGAGCGGTTGCGCAGCTTGGTCTGCCGGTCATGGTGACCGAACTCGATGTTTCGGATCGCACCGCCCCGGTCGAGATCGACGTACGCGATGCCTTCGTGGCAGAGGCGGCAAGGGTGTTTCTGACAGCCGTACTTGAGGAGTGCCATTGCCGAGCGGTGATCAGCTGGGGTCTGAGTGACCGTCGCAGCTGGCTGGCGCAGGCCCGCCCACGCCCAGACGGTCTGCCGGTGCGCCCGCTGCCACGCGACGCAGCATTTGTGCCTAAGCCTTTGGGTGAGGTGCTAAAACAGTCAGTTGCCTGCGTGCAGCCTTCCCATGACGGCACCTCTTGGTGCCAGCGGTGTTCCGCCCCCACTGAAGTGCTCCGCCCACTGAGATAGATTTATCTCGTCACGAGGAAGACGAAGCGATGGGTGGAAAGCGCGAGAAGCCTAAGGACATCGTGCTGAAGCTGCGGCAGATCGAGGTGCTGCATGGCCAAGGCATGCCAGTCGCCGATGCGGTGCGCCAAGTCGGCATCACGCAGCAGAGCTACTACAGGTGGTGCCGGCAATACGGCGGCATGAGCCGGAGCCAGCTGAAGCGGCTGAAGGAGCTCGAGAAGGAGAACCAGCGGCTCAGGCGGGCGGTCTCCGATTTGACGCTCGACAAGCTCATCCTGGCTGAGGCGGCGCGGGGAAACTGTCTCAAGCCCCTCGCGCCGCCGCCAGTGCATCGACCATGTGCGGTAGGAACTGGGCGTGTCCGAGCGCCGCGCCTGCCGCATGCTGGGCCAGCACCGCTCCACGCAGAGAGTCCAAGTTCATTGCCGGCGGGCACAGCGAGTGCCGTTGGAAGTCACCCCGACCTACAAGTGCAACGGATCGGCCAGCCTGATAGTGGTTGTTGTGCTGATCGCCCCTTCGCAAACCTTGTGGATCACGCGCCTTTCTACAACGCGATGTGCTGCTTCCGTTTGTAGCGCAGTCGCGGAGTGAAACGGGGCATGGTCGATTGCAATACTGGTTGGGCGAAGCATGAATGCTGTGGCTTCGAAACAGGATGAGCTTGGCAGGTGTCGGGGCTTTGCCCTTAGGTCACGCTGCGGCGCAGCTTATTGTTATCGTTGACCTTTGGGAAGGGGCGGGTATGGTCTTGCGAGCGATAGTGCGGGGCGGCCGGGAGATGTGGGGAGTGCTGCGCGCTATCGCGACTGGGCTCAGGCAGTCCAACAGGGAGTGTCAGGACAAGAGCGGGAGACCAACTCCCGTCCCTGGCGCATAGGGACAGACAGGCAAAGTTCACGTGATCCTTTTAGAATGATCACGTGAACGACCTGGCTGTTTATGCCGGGCTTTCAAACCCTCTCGGGCGGCAGTAGTCATGGCGAACTGTCCGTGGGCCACGGGCCGCGACACGGTCGACTCCGACGATTATCGTGTGGCCTTTGGCAAACATGTGATCGTGACCTCTGACGAAGATCGTGACGTGTTGGTTGGCATGGAGCTGCAGGAGTTCGACGACATCCCCTGTGCGCAGGCGGGGGATAGGTCGAGGTCTGCTAAGACGCGTCGGGCATGGTTGGCAGAGCGTTCAGGCGCCGTCGGGCTGCCAAAGGCGCGGGCGCTTGGCGAGAGCTCCACTCTGCCTGTGTGGGCTCTCTGAATGCTCTGGGTTGCGTGTAGCGGACCGTCTCCTTGCAGGAGGTATAAGGTTGGCTGCCCCACCTGGCTTGACTGACTGCAACGCCACTATAGACGAGCTTGTTTTTTCTAGGACTTCGCGTATTCAGGGCGCCCGTCAAATCACCCGAAGCGCGGCGCGGATGACAGGCCTGACCACCCCATTCATGCAGATCCCGCTCAGCTTCGTCCACGAGCCGGACTGGCCCGGCCACTTGGAGCCGCCCAGCATCGACTACCAGCGCCAGCCCTGCTCCCTGCGCCAGCAGCGCTTCGACGGCCGCGAGGAGTTGATCCCCCAGGTCGATCTCGGTCGCTACAGGACGCGGGCTGTGCTCGACTGGGTTCGGCTGCGGTTTTCCACCTTCAAACCACGGCAGGCGCTCAACATCCGCAATTCCGTTAACGCGACGCTGCGCCAGCACGGCCTGCGAGAGAACGCGTTCGTCACCGGGCTAGACGAGCAGAAAGGATACATAGGCCGGGAGTTTTTGCTGAAGCTGCAAGACCCGACGCCCCGGGCGCTGGCCCTGACGCTGGCCGCCGTCCGCGACAAGTATCGCGACTGGGAGGAAGTGCAGCCGGTCTTCTTCATCGACGCGGTGGAGGTCTCGGTCGACTTCTACGTGAAGGAGGCCGAAGCCGGAGACAGACCGCGGCGCGATCTTTTGCGTTGGCAGATGGTCGAGCTACTCCGACGTCACCTGCGGGTTCTGCCGGAATACACCGAGCAGCACATGGCAAGGCCGCGGGTATTCTTCCGTAGGGGCTCACCTACGAAACACATCGTCGCAGATCGCCCCACCAACTGGCGCAGAGGCATCACCCAGCCCTTTGCTAAACTGGGTCTGGCCCGCGAAGCTTCCACGGTGTTTCACGAGACGGCACATCATCAGCCGGTCGTAGACGGCACCTACTATGTTGGTCCCAAGAACGGGCCTGTCCTAGTGCGGATCATGAACAAGGAGACCGACGAGCGCGACCCGAGCGCCGGGTTGTTCAGAGATCTTCCCGACGAGGAGAAGCGGGCGCGGATCGAGGTGACGATCTTCAACAGGCACGAAAGGTTGGGGCAGGGGGTTCCGATGGAGCGGTTTGACCGCGTGGATGATCTTTACAAGTTTAAGTTTCAGACGCTGCGCCCCAAGGTGTTCGAGTTCTTCTTGCCCACGATCCGTTCAAAGGGGAGCGACATTGACTTGGGGCTCCGGGGGCACGTCGACGAAGAGCAGGTGTTTCGCCGAGGGGGCGTCTATGGCCTGCACCTGCTGCACCTTGCAGAGCGTGATCTGCTTCGAGCGCGAAGGGCGCATGGTCTGCCCGGAGAAAGGCCCCGGTCGCTAGCAAGGAATGGCTACCTCTACTCGCACAAGGACCTGAACCAGAAGGTCGATGGCGCACTGCGCCGCCTGTCAACGAAATGGGGCGAGAAGCAGGAGCTGTGGGAAGTCTTGGATGCTGGCCTCTATTCAAGAAGGTAGACACTCTGGTCTGAGGTCTATGGGTTTCAGAAGGCTTGGAACTGTCGCTAGGAGAAGACGGGCTGGGCGGCGAGCTCCCACAGTTATTAGGTGTCCGGGGGCAAGCCCGGCGTGCAGCTCCCGCCGGGCAGCCCTCAAGCATAGCATGCGTTGGACAATCAGCTCCCGCGGCGAGCAGGGGCCAAACCTCGAGTGTAAGAGTTCAGGGTCAAGAAAAGTTAGACGTCTTGCCTGTCAGCCCAGCAGCCGGTCGATCTCCTCTTCAGTGATGTCCTGACGTGTCCGCGGCCGCGCTTGGCCGAGTTCGATGACACCCCTGATGGCCTTCAACAGCGGCTCGTCCCAGATGACCTGGCTCGTCACGTTTACCGAGAACAGAGCGTCGAGCAGGGCGCGCTCGTCTCGAGATGCTTCGCTACTGAACTCAGCTTCGAGCACACGCCAGATTTCCGGGTGATACTCGGTCATGGCGATGCGGATGAAGGTTGCGGCATCGACCCTGCAAGCCTCGGCCAATGCCGGGATGCGGTTCAACGGTACCTTGGTCTCGCCGGTCTTCATCATCGACAGCACATTCGGTTTGGGCAGTCCGGCCTGCTGGGCGATCTCGCGCTGGGTCAGGTCGCTGTTGGCAATGGCAAGCTTCAGAAAGGCGGCTGTGGGGCTGGTGGTCATAGGCATCTCCTTGGGGCTGACGACATGCGAGGCCTCGTGATGCCTTGTGATAGTGCTCAGTTTGAGGACCGTGCGAATTGGGGCTCCGAAGGTGGACCGCGAGCCTGGCAAGGCACGACGCGACCTCCGCTGCGTTTCAATTGCTCTTGAGAACGGGCTCGTTAGAGCAGCGCTGCTTTCCTCCCCGCCCCGCCATCGTTGTGATATGGTCGATCTGAAACGAAAGCTTGCAGGGAGGGACTTGTCATGGACGAGGCCACCGCAAGGGACGCGTTGCTCGCATCTGTACAAGACGGCAAGCGGGGCCGCAGCATGCTCGTGATGCTCGATGCAACTCCCCTTCACAGCCTTTGGATTGCTCGCCACATGCATCTGCTCGTGGAGCTCGACCTGACCGTCGTGATCCCCGATGCAGTCAGGGGGATCTTTGCAGCGCATCAGGACTGCCGAAAAGGGCGAGAAGTGCTTGCCTTTCTCGATCACCATACCCCGCCCTTGGTCATCTGCTCGGGCGGCCCAGAGGCGGCCCATAGTCTTCTTGAGCAAGGCCAAGAGGCTGGAGGTGCGCGGACCGTCTTCGCCCTTGTCGGGTCTCGTGCCGACCGCCAGGCCTTCAGGGTGCCGGAGCAGGTTCGCTTCGTCGATGTTCGAGATCTGGCCGCGGTCGCGGAAAAGGAGGGATTGCTTGAGAATGTTTTCGAGTTTGCTCATGCGATCGAGCTTCCAGGCGAAATCGTGGCGTGGCGGTAGAAGTCGCGCGGTCCGGATGATCCCATGTACTGATGTGAAGCCCGGAGCAGCCGACATGGCGCTATGACCGCCATGAGGGAGCTGAACCGCCGGCCTAGCTGCCGGCGATGGGTGTTGGCCTCAGGAGGCTGGGCAGGCAGGGCGAGGCCAGCACCAGATACAAGGAAGGCGGAGCGGACCGAGGAATGTCGGCTGCAGGGGTGTTTGCTACTGTTGTGTTCTTACACGTCCATGAGCAGGAGCAACGTTAGCGGGCGGGGTTTGGTGCCGCCCCCGAGAAGATGGTGTGGCGCCTGAGTGCAGCATGGTCGTCGACTGCTGGTCAGAAATTCTCCGTGCCCCGACGCCTCCTCCCATGTGCCTTCTCGTCTCGTTTCCTTGACCAGCCGGTTCGTTGACATGCCCCCTGCTTATTCCGCTGGAGAGGCTGGGATCGGGTATGAGCTTGGAGTTTGCGATGCTCCTTCAAGAAGGGCCTTTCCAGGGGGGCTCACGCCGCGGTGCAGCTTGTTGTTTTCATTGACGTAAGATGGCGAGGCCGTAATGTTTTGTCTGTCCCGGCGCGAGGTCGCCTGGGGGAGGGGGGCGACAGCTCACCCCCGCGCTGGGACGCAAGCTGCTATTGCATCCGATCAGAACGAAATGGCAAAAAAGAGCCGGGAACAAGTTCCCGGCAGAGGGCGAACGTTAGCAGGACAGGCAGGGTTCGCGTCATCCGTGTTAACATACATGACGCGTTCTGCTCGTTCACATTTGGTGAACAATACCCCTTATGACGCAGCGTCAGGTTGCGCAGAGGAACTCGGACCGCCTTGCTGACTGGAGTGGGACTTTGACCTAGCGGGTGGCACAGTCCCGCAGGTGTCTTTGGCTCTCGGCCTTCTCCCCAGCGGTCTCTCTTCTCCTTCCCTCCTCTTTAGCCTTCGCGAGGGTCGCCGCCATCCTCCCCCTCAAACAGGTGAAGATCGGCTGCTCGGTTTCGGTAAGTTCATCATGGTCTTGGAGTTCGGGGCCAACTGCGGCTGCGGACTGGCCCGGCGTCTCGAGCTGGAGGCCGGCTAGCTGGGCCAGCACCTACAAGCGTGTCGGCGCGGATCGGGACTGCCAGTTGCCGCGCAAGAGCCGTCGACAAGCTTGCCGCAATAATCAGTGGATTGCATGGGTAGGCGCGCAGGCCTCGTTTGCATGTCCGGCATCTCAAGAGAAATGTCGGCCATTGGATCTGGTCGCGGCGCAGGTTGAGCGACCAACGGGAAGCGATGGGTTCGGCGTCAATCAAGCCATCGATGAGCTGGTCTGCCTGTACTTGCGAATGATTGTGGCGAGGTCGCCTCACAGGGCGTGCAGGAGCCGCGTAGGTGGCGATGGTGCCGAAATCTGGACTTGGATGGCCGCGGTGCCGGGAAGCGCACTTATGGCCTTCCCTGCGCCTCTCGAAATCTGGCCCTTGCCGTTCTAACGTCGCTTGGGATCGCCGGTGCCCTCTAGGTCTTCGAGCAGGTGCCAGATCAGCCGCTCAGTCTCGGTCAGTGCCTCGCATGGGCGCTGGTGATCATCTGCAGCTTCGGTTTGACCCGATGGCGCGGGATGGATGCCGCCCAGTTCGGCGAGCAACTTGATGAGGCGTTGGCGCGCGACGGGTTCGGTGACTGCTGCGCATGTCGACAAGGTTGTCGTAGCATTCGGCTGACAGCAGGTGGGGGTACGCTGGCGGTGACTGCATGATCGGCATCTCAAGAAATGTGCCAGCAAACGAATTCGATCGCTCGGCCGGTCGAGCGTTCAAATGAGGGCAGGCGGACTTGGGAGCAAGTCCGCCCCCGGCTCGACAGTGTGTCCGGGGATCCTGACTGGCAACGCTGGTTGGCTTCGCACGACGCTATAGCACCCCATAGGGCGTGCAGGAGCCGCATAGGTGGCGATGGTGCCGAAATATGAACTTGGGTGGCCGCAGTGCCGGGAAGCGCACCTATGGCGCGCCCTGCAGGCGGCGCAGTGTGCGGCCTACGGTCGAGGCCGTCCATGGCCTGTTGCGTGTGGTGAACAAGCCGCGACGGTTCGCCTCGTTGGCCACTGCTGTCAGGGTCGGTTCGGCCCCATGCAAGGCCGTCATTTCGGCGCGGATGGCTTGCAGCGCTTCGGCCTTCTGGTCCGCCTGCAGGCCACGCATCTCTCGCGACTTGGTGCTGGCCTCTGCCGTGCGACCGGGATCAGTTCGTCGCTTTGCGCCCCTGATCGGGTGCCTGACTGATTGATCGGCAAGGCCGTGAAACTGGAGCAAGGTGAGGAGGTCGGGCGACATGTTCTTGAGCAGGCATCCTCGGCTGGCGTCGTAGATTGAGGCTCCGTGTCGCTCCAGGGCGGCCCGCAAGTCGCGGCGCTTCTCCAAAGTCATATGTTTGAACAGCCTAGCCACGTCAGAGATCACGAGCAGGTCGCGATGGCCGGGCTCTGCCAATCCAGCAAGAAGAGTCTTCAGGACGGGGAGGTCCTCCAGACCACCTGCTCGCCGGGCATAGTCTCCGCGCCACGTGATCTTGACGTTTGGGGGCGAGAGTCGCCGAATGTGGCGACCTTGAGCCTGCGCCGCCGGATGATCGGCAAGCTTCATTCCATGGCGCGGGCCATGGGTCAGGAGGATATACCCGGTCGCCGTGGCAAAGCCTTCGCCGGCGTCATTGCTACGTAAATGCATAGGCATGAGAGGCAAATAGTCCGTACGACGCGGGGATGCAACGGGGATGAGGCGGGGTTGGGCGGCACAAGGTTAGAGTGGAAAAATCACACTGGAGCATGGGTTTAGGCCCGACGGGCCTCTCCACGCCTCGTATAATGGCGGCAGATGCAGCAACACGAAGAGTGCCCCATGCCGACCGCCCCGAAGTCCATTCAAGACGCCTGCCTGAGCTGGCTCAAAACCTGCGAGCGCAACGAACTCGAACGCGCCACGCTCAAAGCCTACCGGAGTCATGTCACTATTCACATCAAGCCGCGGCTTGGCGATGTAGCGCTGGCCGAACTGTCGCGCAGCCGGGTGCGCGACTTCATGCATGACATGCTCGATGCGGGCGTGTCCCGCGCGCAGGTGAAGAAGGTCATGGTCAGCCTACGCTCGATCCTGTCCGAGGCCATGGAGCGCGAATGGGTCGAGCACAACGTGGCCACCGACGTGAAGTTGAAGCGCCAGTCACGCACCGCAGGCGACGGCAAGGTGATCCCTACCAAGGACGAGATCCGCCTGATCATCGACAAGGCGCCGGTTTCGCATCGGGTGATGTTCATCACGGCCATCTTCACCGGCATGCGCATCTCGGAGCTGCGCGGCCTGAGCTGGGATGGCGTCGACTTTGAGCGGCGCGTGATCCGCGTTTATCAGCGGGCCGACGAGTTTCAGCAGATCGGCGCGCCGAAGAGCAGGGCAGGGCGGCGCGAGATCCCGATGGCACCGATGGTGCATGACGCGCTGCTGGCGTGGCGCGACGAGGTTGTCGAAAACGATCTGAACCTTGTCTTCCCCAACTCGAAGGGCAAGGTGCAGAGCTACTCGAACATCAACAACCGCGTCTATCGGCCGATGATGCGCGAGCTTGGCCTCGTGGATGAGGCTGGCAGGCCGCGCTTCGGCTTCCATTCGCTGCGCCACGCGGCTGCGTCGCTGTTCATCGAGCAAGGCTGGAACCCCAAGAAGATCCAGACGATCATCGGCCACGCCTCGATCACCATGACGATGGATACCTATGGCCATCTCTTCGAGAGCGCGGACAACGACGTCGCCCTGTTCGAGAAGATGGAGCGTGACCTGATGGCGGCTTGAAGAAGGGGCCGCTTAAGCTTCTCGGGGGGCGGCTACTTCGTCTACGAGGGGCCGGACCTCCACTTCAGCGCCGATAGCTCGTGCTAGTGGCTCGAGCCGCTTCTGAAGGTCCGCGATACGTGATTCCAGGTCAACTTGAACTTGGGCCTCTGCAGTGTCGCCTGCGGGGGAGTGATTGCGGTCTTCGCGAGCGCTGACTGTGCTCGGACTTTTGGAGGAGGCCAAGGGTTCCGGGGTTTTCTGAGCGGTCATGGGGTCGAGCTAGTTTCTCTGTTGGATATTCAAGCTTCGAACGCGCAAGTGCGCGAGCCACTAGATGGCGAGACCATTCGGCATGGCAAGCAGTCCGCACTGAGACGTCGCGTCTCGGTCCGAGCGTTCAGAGGTCACATGCGATGCGGAGTCGCTGTTCATTGAGCCTTACTGCAACCCCGAGAGAACCTGACACCGTGATCACCGGGGCGATGGATGCGTATGGCTAGGCGCGAGCGGCTCCAAGGACATTGCGCTCTCCGCGGATGGAGCGCGATCTGCTGGCAGCGTGAGAGGCTTGCGGCAGAATGACCTCGCACCCTATGGGGTAGGGCATGACACCACGCCCGCATTTTTTCGGCTACGGCAGCCTCGTAAATCGCAGCACGCATGACTTTGCCGAGGCTCACCCGGCCAAGGCACGCGGCTGGCGCCGGACCTGGTGCCTGACAGGGCACCGCGATCATGCGTTCCTGAGCGTCGTGCGCGACGCGGCCACCACGATCGAGGGGCTGATGGCGCATGTGCCGGGCGGCAATTGGACGGCGCTCGACACCCGAGAGGCAGGCTATGCCCGGATTCGTGCCTGTGACGATGTGGATCACGCCGTCGCAGACCCGGTCGAGGTTGCGATCTACTCTGTCGTGCCGGGGCGCTGGCCGATGAAGGAGCGCATGCCGATCTTGCTGAGCTACCTCGATGTCGTGGTTCAGGGATTTTTGCACGAGTTTGGCGAGGCCGGGGCGCAGCGTTTCTTCGAGACGACTGATGGCTGGGAGGTCGGCATCGTGAATGATCGTGCCGTGCCGCTCTACCCGCGCCACCGCGTGCTGAGCGCCGAGGAGCAGGCGTTCGTTGACGGCGCGATCGCAGTCCGAAAGCTGCGCATTGAGACCCTGTGAACGGATCGATCCTGGCTCACACTGAATGACGACTCCTTCGAACGGATCGCTGCTGCATGAAGTCGACCTCCATGAAGCTGAAACCGGGAGGCGCTGGTCCTGATGGGAGGCTTTGCGGAGCAGCGCCCAGCGGCGAGACGAGCCGGCCGGCCAGATACCCGGTCCCCCCGTCGGCGCAGAAACGCGGGCACCTGCAACTGGGACGCGCAGGGGGGCTTGTTATCCCGCGGGCCAGCCCCATGTAGGGGGTGCGAACGTTACTTCCTCGATCACTGTTCTCCTTCACCGGCTGCAGTTCCTCTCGATGCGACACTGACCAAGCCGAGCTGCCGCATGTCCGCGGGCAGCACATGACAGGAGATCACACGATGGCCACTGGCACCGTGAAATGGTTCAACACCACCAAAGGCTTCGGCTTCATCGCGCCCGACGGCGGCAGCAAGGACGTCTTCGTCCACATCTCTGACGTCGAGCGTTCCGGCCTGACTGGCCTGCGTGACGACCAGAAGGTCAGCTTCGACATCGAGGCCGGCCGCGATGGCCGTGAGGCTGCGAAGAACATCGAACTCGTCTGAGCGGTCTGGCGCCTTGGCGCCGACTGCACTGACGCCTCGTTCGCGTGATGCGGGCGAGGCGTTTCTCGTTAGAGCATGGGTTTTTGTGCGGTAGGCCACGAAGGTCCGAGCCGTGAGAGCCGATCATGGGCCGTAGCCTTGGGCTTGTGGTGCTTCTACAGGAACGCCCCCTCGCGCGAAACCTGCCGGCCCGAGCCGCATGGATTGAAAATCCTCGTGTCGGTGGTTCGATTCCGCCCCCGGGCACCATTATCTCCGGTCTCTCCAGATACTGGGTTTCGCTGCGGGTTCGGGCCTTGCCCTTCCCGATTTGGTCGACGCGTCCCATTGCGGGATGAGCGCCCCGCGAAGCCCGTTGCCTCGTGACGCCCTCGCCGCGACATCTCGCGCTGCCCCTCTCGGCGCCGGATGCCACCCCGTTCCCGCGGGCCTCAGGCGCATTGCCTGAGCCCTGCGTGACGCCACTGGTCTCCCCGAGGGGTGGCCGGGAGGCGCAACCCTTCTGCAACCCGTCTCCTGCACCGCCGGCCCGATGCCGCGGCGGAAGACGGGTCATTCACCAGATCTCAGGAGCGCGGCCCCAAGCAGGCCCCTCCGGACCGAAAGCGAACGATACATGACCCATTCGACCACTTCCCACTACGACAGCATCACCATCTCGCGCAGCAGCGCCGACGTGGACGCCGTGCTGTCGCTGCTGCGCCGTCAGGCCGACGCACTGCGCGTGCGCCATGCGCTCGATGCGGCTGCGCGCACGATTGCCACCTGCAGCCAGAAGGTCGCGGGCTCGCTGGCGCGATCGCAGACGGCCTTGGCGCATGCCGATCTCGCGACCTTGCGGGACACAGGGGAGTTCGACACCACCGCCCTGAGCCGCATCCCGCAGGGCCTGCGCGATACGGTACAGCGGCTTCACGGCCGGGGCGATCGCGGGCGTACCGGCGTCTAGCGGCACGCCGCGGGGTGAAGGTCACAAGTACTTACTCACTCAGCTCGTTAGGGTTTGGAACGTGCGCTGTGCGGCCTCAACTTGCTGTTCAGAAGACCGGCAGCAGCCCAGAGGAGGCTGAAGCTAGAAGCGAAGGGTGTAGCCCACCGATAGCGCAGCCGCGCCATCGCCTTCGTTAAGGCGCCAGATCGCACCGCCGGCCAGCCGCCCCGACCCGATCGCGCGCGAGTAACCGATCTGCAGATCTGTGGGTGCCAAAGTGTCTTCCATCTCCACGTAAGAAGTTTCGCGGAGGATGGCCTCAGAGCGGACCGTGCCCGTCGAGGCCGCCATTGTCACCGGCATGTCGAGACCGATCTTGCCCCCCCCAATTGACAAGTTACGCGAAAGACCGATCGTGACCCGATCGCCCGGCGCCATAAAATCTGTAGTGGCCAAACCGACCGCGAGGGAGGTGGTGGTGATGTCTTCGCCGCTTTGCAGAATGCCGTCTGATGCGAAGGAGGAGCGGCCCCAGGCGCCGTTCAGCACAAGCTCGGTCTCCGCGGAGAGTGCCAGGTCGAGGCCCAGAGAGGCGAAATGCGTCCGTGTCATGATATCCTCGCCCATCGCGCCCGAGACCTCGGCGCCCAGAAGCGCGCCGCGTTCGCGCAGTGAGCCTAGCTCTAGTCGGACGCCACCTCCAGCGGCCTCAAATCCGAGGCTCGCAGTGGCGAATGCCACGCCTTTCTCGGCCCCCGTGCTCGATATCGACAGCTCGTAGTCGCCGATCCGGTCGGTGTAGCTCAGCCGCGTCGCGTCAAGGAGACTGGCATAGGGCATGGTGAGCGCGTCGCCATCGGCCCAGCCCTCTGCGCCGCCAATGTGGAGCTCGCGCGATCCGCTTACCGCGATCGGACCGTTGATCGGCTTCTGGGTGAAGGCCCTGAGCCCCCGCGTGTTGAGCGCCGCGGCCCCGTCTGCTTCTACAAGCCCGCTCAGCCTCATGCCGTAGCCCCGGTCATAGACGTCGCTGACCATGATCGCGCGGTTTTGGGTAGCTCCCTTCAGGGCTCGGCCTAGCGCGCCGCCGGAGGCGATGCCGCTTTGGCTCAGCTCGTGCGCGGGGTCATGGATAGTGTCGCCGGCAGGAATGCGGATCTGGCCCTGCGGCGCAACCGCGTTCTGCAGGTCAAGAATCCCGCGGCCATACACGTTGTCGGGACCAGGCGCGCCGGCGTCGCGCGCCGTCTCGAGCAGGATGGTGGTGATCTCGCCTCCAGTGAGCTCAGGGAAATTACTCTTCAGGAGTGCCACGGCGCCGGCCACATGCGGCGCGGCCATCGAGGTGCCTGAATAGATCGCGGTCTCGGAGCGGATGCCTGCCGCTTCGATTCGATCCCCCGGCGCGGCCAAGCAGAAATCGCGCGCCTGGCCGCAGCGATTGGCCCAGTTCGTAATGGCCCCAGCCTCGTCGATCGCAGTGACGGCGAGCGTGTGACGGCGGACCGCCTCGCTCATGTGGATCGCGGCCCCTGCGGTGACGCTGGGCTGATTGTAGCCGTCATTGGCGGTGGCGAAGACGGAGACGAGCCCATCGCCCGCCGAACGATCGAGCGCGGCGAGGAGGTCGGTGCCGTAGAAGCGCTGCAGGTCCGGGGCGGTCGGAAACTGGTCGATGGTGAGGGAGTGGCCTTGGCTGTCGACAAAGGACCAGCTGTGGTTGATGGCGGCGGCGCCGGCGGCGCTGGCCCGAAGCTGGGCGTCGGCGAAGATGGCACGGGCATCCGGGGTAGTCTTGGTGCCGGCGTCGGGCAGACCCTTGAGGATCATGAGGTCGGCCTCGAAGGCCACGCCATGCGCACCTCGACCGTTGCGCGCGCCCGCCACGATCGAGGCAACGTGCGTGCCATGGCCGTCGATGTCGTTCACGCCCTGAGTGTTAGTGAAGTAGTTCCAAGACCGCGCGTGATCGATTCGGGGCGCGAGGTCGGGGTGGTCGAGTTTCGCGCCAGTATCGAAGATCGCGACGAGCGTGCCGTGCCCGCTGGCGCCATCGGCATAGCGGTGCTCGGCGTTGATCAGGTCGAGCCCATAATTGCGTTCGAATTCGGGACTGCGCTGCCAAGGTGTTTGGTCGATGGGATGCGACTCGAAGGGCTGCCCCCCCGCCGGCGGAAAGGGGGTCTCGGGCTGCGGGGAGGTAACAGGAGGCGACGAGGAGTCAGGGGGCGTGCTCGGCGGCGGGGCCGGCCGCGTGGGCGGAGGGGGGTCCGACGGCGTGACCGTGCCGACGCTGCCTGAAGATCCGCCGCCCGCCAAGCCAGCCACTGCGCCCACGGCAAGGCCCAAGCCGAGCAGCAGCATCCCCATGTTGTCCGCAGCGGGGGAGCTGGCCGGGCTTTGGCTGGCGGGGGCGTAGCGCAGGACCTCGGCTTGATAGGGAGAGGCGTAGCGCGTGGTCTGAGCACTGGGCTGAGCCGCGGGGCCAGATCCCCAGGCGAGGCTGAATACGCCGGCCAAGCTGAGAGCACGGGGAAGAGCAGATGTCAGGAGGACAGGCACGATCTTGTTTTCCATTTATTGCTCCCAAGGCTACTCGAAGTTGATGAAACGGGTCCTAGGGGCAGAAGTGGGCGCGTTCGGGGCAGGGAACGGCTGATCGTATGGCGGGGCGAAACAATCCACCGGCTTTCGAGCGGAGAAGGCTTCATTGTAGACACGCGGGGCGGGGGCTTGTCAGCTAGCCGCTTTTACGAAGCTACCTTAAAACGTCATATCACCTTCCCGTTATGCAGGGATGTACGTTTCGTCGTGATGTGGAAGTGCAGATCGAGCCGATTCCGCGGCCTAGTGTGTTCGTGTCGTACGAACGGACGACCCTAGAAGGAGGATGAATCGGCGGCGGTGGCTCTCGCACCGGGGACTGCGGCACTCGCGCCCATGCAGCGGCTCTGTTGCGCAAACAGACCAACGGGATTCATCTCTCGGAAGCTGCATGGTAGCGGGCGTGCATGAGCAGCAGACCGACGCCGCCGAGCGACGAGACAAGAAACTGGTCTGATTATGGCGCGGCGCTGAAGAAGCGTGGCTCCCTGACAATCTGGTTCGATCCCGACATGGTCTGGACGCTGCTACCAAGCGGCAAGAGGGGCCGCCAGCAGAGCTACAGCGACGCCGCCATCCAAGTCTGCCTGAGGATGAGTTGCTGTTCGGCCTGGCGCTCCGCCAGACGACTGGCTTTGTCGAAAGTCTCTTGCAACTGTTCGGTCTGGACTAGTCGGTGCCGGACTTCAGACTTCATGCATGACCTGCTTGATGCCGGTGTTTCCCGCGCGCAGGTGAAGAAGGTCATGGTCAGCCTGCGCTCGATCCTGTCCGAGGCCATGGAGCGCGAATGGGTCGAGCACAACGTGGCCACCGACGTGAAGTTGAAGCGCCAGTCACGCACCGCGGGCGACGGCAAGGTGATCCCTACCAAGGACGAGATCCGCCTGGTCATCGACAAGGCGCCGGCCTCGCATCGGGTCATGTTCATCACGGCCATCTTCACCGGCATGCGCATCTCGGAGCTGCGCGGCCTGAGCTGGGATGGCGTCGACTTTGAGCGGCGCGTGATCCGCGTTTATCAGCGGGCCGACGAGTTTCAGCAGATCGGCGCGCCGAAGAGCAGGGCAGGGCGGCGCGAGATCCCGATGGCACCGATGGTGCATGACGCGCTGCTGGCGTGGCGCGACGAGGTTGTCGAAAGCGATCTGAACCTTGTCTTCCCCAACTCGAAGGGCAAGGTGCAGAGCTACTCGAACATCAACAACCGCGTCTATCGGCCGATGATGCGCGAGCTCGGCCTCGTGGATGAGGCTGGCAGGCCGCGCTTCGGCTTCCATTCGCTGCGCCACGCGGCTGCGTCGCTGTTCATCGAGCAAGGCTGGAACCCCAAGAAGATCCAGACGATCATCGGCCACGCCTCGATCACCATGACGATGGACACCTAATGGCGGCTTGATGGTTTAGTCCTGGCTAGGCGCGGTGGCAGATCCTCAATTCGGTTGAAGCGTTGTGGCGGTGATCCGCCGACAGCAGCTCCGTTCTCGAATTGCCTTGTGTGGGGAGGCACTCACCTCCATATAGGCCCTGCAAACGTTACTTCCTCGATCACTGTTCTCCTTCACCGGCTGCAGTTCCTCTCGATGCGACACTGACCAAGCCGAGCTGCCGCATGTCCGCGGGCAGCACATGATAGGAGATCACACGATGGCCACTGGCACCGTGAAATGGTTCAACACCACCAAAGGCTTCGGCTTCATCGCGCCCGACGGCGGCAGCAAGGACGTTTTTGTCCACATCTCTGACGTCGAGCGTTCCGGCCTGACTGGCCTGCGTGACGACCAGAAGGTCAGCTTCGACATCGAGGCCGGCCGCGACGGCCGTGAGGCTGCGAAGAACATCGAACTCGTCTGAGCGGTCTGGCGCCTTGGCGCCGACTGCACCGACGCCTCGTTCGCGTGATGCGGGCGAGGCGTTTCTCGTCAGAGCAGGGGTTCTTGTGCGGTGGGCCACGAAGGTCCGAGACGTGAGAGCGGATCACGGGCCGTAGCCTTGGGTCTGAGTCTTCTCCAGACATGCCCCTCGCGCGACACCTGCCGACCCGAGCCGCATGGATTGAAAATCCTCGTGTCGGTGGTTCGATTCCGCCCCCGGGCACCATTATCTCCGGTCTCTTAAGATACTGGGTTTCGTTGCGGGGTCGGGCTTTGCCCTTCCCGATTTGGTCGACGCATCCCATTGCAGGATGAGCGCCCCGCGAAGCCCGTTGCCTCGTGACGCCCTCGCCGCGACATCTCGCGCTGCCCCTCTCGGCGCCGGATGCCACCCCGTTCCCGCGGGCCTCAGGCGCCTGGCCTGAGCCCTGCGTGACGCCGCTGGTCTCCTCAGGGGGCGGCCGGGAGGCGCAACCCTTTTTCAGCCCGTCTTCTGCACCGCCGGCTCGATGTCGCGGCGAAGGACGGGTCATTCACCAGATCTCAGGAGCGCGGCCCCAAGCAGGCCCCTCCGGACCGAAAGCGAACGATACATGACCCATTCGACCACTTCCCACTACGACAGCATCACCATCTCGCGCAGCATCGCCGACGTGGACGCCGTGCTGTCGCTGCTCCGCCGCCAGGCCGACACGCTGCGCGTGCGCCATGCGCTCGATGCCGCCGCACGCACCATCGACACCTGCCGCCAGAAGGTCGCGGGCTCGCTGGCGCGATCGCAGACGGCCTTGGCACACGCCGATCTCGCGGCTCTGCTCGACCGGAATGATTTCGACATGCTGGAGCTGTCGCGTGTCCTTCAGCGCCTTCGGGACACGGTGCTGCGTCTGCGCGGTGAAAGCCGCGTGGGTTTGGAACTCGCCTGAAAGCTCAAGGCAAGGAAGCGGCCGCCCCCGCGGTGATCCGGCTTAGCCATTTGCGGCGGTCCTGACCTCTCCCGACGTGTAGTGGAGCGGGATGGACGGCGGCCAGAGATCGGTCAGCACCTGACCGGCCTCGAGAAAATCCTTCAACTCGGCACATCGATCTTCGCTGATCATGGCGGCCGGAGTGCGGCCATCGAAGCGGTCGAGTCGCTTGGTGCAATACCAGATCCAGCTGTCCGACGCCGTCCGTGTCCACGGGCGAACAAGGCAGATGACCACATGAAGGTCCTTGAGGTGCCTCTGTGTGGGCGCCACGCGCAAGAGGTCGGCGAGGTCGACGCCGAGCGCCGTGGCGAAAATCCCGGCATCCACGAGGCCGCTGGGTTCGATGCAGTGGTCGAGAAGAAGTCCGTTTGGCATGGTTGTGCTCCATCTCATTCCGGCGTGATGCGCCAGATGCCAAAGAGATACGCATGGCACCGACAACGGGTCAGCTTGTCGCGGCGGTCATGGGAGGCGCAGCCACTTTGCTGGGAGGAGGGGGCAGCGCCGAACGGTTGCGATCCCACCCATAGCCATCGCGATATGTTTACGCTTGGTAATGGGTGGAGCAGTTGGATCGAGACGCAGGGAGGTCAAGCGCCGGAAAGCATTTTGCTACCAGGGGTTGGTGGGCCATCCCGGTGCTCGTGCATAGGGGCCGATCCAGGCCGCAGTCGCGGGAAGTCCGCTGGGGCGGATATCGCGCCCAAGGGTTCGGCAGGCGTCTCTCCGGAAGCAGTCCTTTCCGCTTCTGCCCTTGATCTAAATCACGGCAGTCGATCCGCACCGTGATACACTCACCATGCCTTCGATGGAGGGGGCAATGGTATGGACACTGGGAAGAAGCCGGCCTCGCCGGGCGTATATATGGTCATGGCTATCGCAGCGATTGTTGCTCTGATCTTGGTCTGGTCGCTCGGCGAGGTCGTCGTCGAATGGATCGCGGGGCCAGCGGAGCCGGCCGCCATCGTTCCGCCGACCGAGTAGCTGGAAGCAACGACTCCCACCGCCATAGCGCCTGACTTCGGGGGTACAGGTTAACGGCGTTCAGCCGTGCTTGGGCAGGGTTTGGACACCGAGCGGCGTCGGCTTGGCAAGGGGCTGAGCTTGCCTGCAAGCTCACCTCGGGCTGCCGCCGTCCCTCCCGGCCAGATGGACAGGTCAGCTGCGAAAGCGTATACATGTAGGCCCGGACGCGACCCTGTAATGGATGGATCGCGCCGGTGACGACGTCGGGCGATGCTGGATCGCTGCCTCTCCGCAGAAAGAGCGACGCCCCTTCGGCTCGGGGGTCCGACATCCCGTCGGGTAGTTAGCTCGGAGGTCGTCATGGAGACGCAACACACGCTTACCGAAAGACTGGACGAAGTCGGTCACAAGATCGATGCCGCTGAACAAATGTTGAAAGCCCGTGCGGACTGGACACATGGCAACGCGCTGACCCAAAAGGAGCTGTTGGCCCGCTATGCCGTGATCAAGCGCAGGCTGAACCGGGAGATCGCTGATCTGGAGGCACACGGACACCACGTGACGGCGCTCGAAGCGTCGCTGCGGGAGTGGTGGCTTTCGGTCAACCTGACGACGAGGTGAGGGGCAGGCGCGCCTATTATAGAGCCATGTCTCTCGTCCTCGGCCACCTCGTGCTTTGAGCAGCGAGGTTCGTGATGCTGTCGATGTCCCGAAGCCCCATTTGCAGCTCAGTCCCGGCCCGGCGGGCAGGTCGAGCCGCGGATCTGAAGCGAGACGGGCAGGGTGATCACCTTGTCGGCCGGGCAGGCCGCGCCCGCGATCTGCCGCAGCAGCAGCCCTGCCGCCTGTGCGCCGAGCCGCATCCGATCCTGCCGTATCGTGGTGAGCGGCGGGATCACGAATTCTGCGGTCTGGATGTCATCGAAACCGACCAGCGACACGTCATCGGGCACCCGCAGCCCGCGCGCGTGCAGCCCCGAGGCAAAGCCGACGGCGAGTTGGTCCGAGGCGCAGATCACGGCTGTGGGCCGTGCCGGGAGCGAAATGAAGTCCTCGGCTGCAGCCCGCCCAGCCTCGAGGGAGAAATCATTGCGTCCGAACTGGACCGCCGGAAGGGCCAGCCCATGCGCCGCCATTGCGTCGACAACACCGGCGCGGCGTTCGGTGTCGAGCACGTTGCCCTCGGGCCCGGCGAGGTAGGCGATGTCGCGGTGGCCGAGCTCCACGAGATGATCGACCGCGAGCCGCATCCCGGCGCGGTTGTCGCTGCGCACCGAGGGGAAGCCCCCCTCGACCAGCCATTCGCAAGCAAAGACGACGCGGGATGCGATGTCGGGCGCCTTGAGTTCGGCCCGCGCCGCTTGTGGCAGCCCGCCGTCGAGGCACACCAGCCCGTCGACCCGCGCCTCGCGCAGATGCGACAGCAGCGACTGGCCGCCACGCAGGGCAGAGCGGCTGTCGGTGACGAGCAGGTCGGTGCCCTGCGCCGAAAACGTCTCCTGCAGCCCGGCGAAGATCGCCGAGAAGAACGGGTTGCCCAGATCCGGCACGATGGCGAGCACCGAATCGGCGCGTTGGCGCCGCAGGTTGCGGGCCATGGAGTTCACCCGGTAGCCGTGCTGGTCGACCACCGCCATCACCGCCTCGCGTGTGGTCTCCGACACTCGTTCGGGATGCGACAGGGTGCGGCTGACGGTGGCGGTCGATACGCCGCTGAGGCGGGCGATATCCTTGATACTGAGCGACAATTCTCCGGCTCCCCCCTCCGGCACAGACCAAAATGGTCCACGTCAACGATGTAAACCATTACATTTCCGTTGACAGATGGGAAGCCTGACGCGAAGCTATGTAAACGATTGCAGTGCCAGATCATGCTTCCGCAATCGTTTACTGGTGCCATTTCCATGGGGGGATAAGGCGCCGTCGCAACAATCTGAGCCGAGGGGCTCCCCAGGGAGGAATGACCATGATCCACGCCGATACCCGCAAGGTGCCCTTGCGCCGCCTGCTCGCCGCCAGCGCCATGGCTGTGCTGCCCGCAACGGCGATGGCCGCCGAGCTGGAGATCACCCATTGGTGGACCTCCGGCGGTGAAGCCGCGGCGGTACGCGAGCTGGCGAGCGCCTTCGAGGCGGGGACCGATCACACTTGGGTCGACGGCGCGATCGCGGGGTCCGGCGGCACCGCGCGCCCGATCATCATCTCGCGCATCTTGGGCGGCGACCCGATGGCCGCGACCCAGCTCAACCATGGCCAGCAGGCGCAGGAGCTGGTCGAGGCGGGCATGATGCTCGACCTGACCGAGCTGGCCGAAGAGGGCAACTGGGCCGAGCTGGTTCAGCCCAAGTCGCTGCTCGACGCCTGCACCTTCGAGGGCCGCGTCTACTGCGTGCCGCTCAACATCCATTCGCCGCAGTGGATGTGGACCTCGATCAAGGCCTTCGAAAAGGCCGGCGTCGAGCCGGCGCAGAACTGGGAAGAGCTGAAGGCCGCCGCTCCGGCACTGCGCGAGGCGGGCGTGCAGCCGCTGATCGAAGGGCTGCAGGCATGGCAATTCGCCACCCTGTTCCAGACGCTGGTCTCGGGACTGGGCGGCGAAGAGGTGTATTACGGCGTCTACCGCGATGGCGACGAAGCCGTACTGCGCGGCGAGGAGATGGCGATGGTGTTCGAGGAGGCGGTCGCAGCGCGCGAGATGCTCGAGGGCACCAACGTGCAGGACTGGAACCTCGCCACTGCCGCCGTGATCAACGGCGAGGCCGCGGCCAACGTGATGGGCGATTGGGCGCAGGGCGAATTCCAGGTCGCGGGGCAGGTCGCGGGGCAGGATTACGACTGTCTCATGGGTCTGGGCGGTGAGCCGCTGATCTCCACCGGTGGCGACGCGTTCTACTTCCCCGCCAATGATGACGAGGCGATCACCGAGGGCCAGAAGGACCTCGCGCGGCTGCTGATCTCGCCCGAGGCGCAGATCGCCTTCAACACCAAGAAGGGCTCGCTGCCGGTGCGCGGCGACGTCGATCTGGCCGAGGCGGGGGCCTGCATGCAAAAGGGCCTCGAGGCGCTGAAGGCGGGCAAGGTGATCGACAGCGTCGACATGCTGATCTCGCCCGACGTGGCGGGGCAGGTCGGCGACCTGCTGGCCGAGTTCTTCGCCTCCGACATGTCGGCGGAAGAGGCGCAGGAGCGCTTCGCCGAGGTCATCCTCAGCGACAAGTGATCCTCCCCGGGGGCCGTCTGCTTCCCACGGCGGCGGCCCCAACCTTCCCCTGACAGAGGAGATGCGCGCGTGTCCACCCGACGCCCCAGTAGCCTGCTGCGCAATCCCATGGCCAAGCTCGCCGCCGTGCCGATGGTGGTCACCGCCACCGTCGTCTTCATCGGCTGCTCGCTCTGGACCGTGGTCTACAGCTTCACCGACTCGAAACTCCTGCCACGCGCGAATTTCGACGGTTTCGCGCAATACGACCGGCTCTGGTCGTCGTCGCGATGGATCGCCTCGGTCGAGAACCTCGCGATCTACGGCATCCTGACACTGCTGCTGTCGCTGACGCTGGGCTTCGTCTTCGCGGCGCTGCTCGACCAGAAGATCCGCGGCGAGAACGTGTTCCGCTCGATCATCCTCTATCCCTACGCGCTGTCCTTCATCGTCACCGGGCTCGTGTGGCAGTGGATCCTGAACCCCGATCTCGGGATCCAGGGCATGGTCCGCGCCGCCGGTTGGGAAAGCTTCGCCTTCGATCCCCTCAACAGCCCCGGCCTCGTCATGGTGGCGCTGTTGATGGCGGGGCTGTGGCAGGGCACGGGCCTCGTCACGGTTATCATGCTCGCCGGTCTGCGCGGCGTCGACGAGGACATCTGGAAGGCCTCGCGCGTCGACGGCATCCCGGCCTGGAAGACCTATCTCCTGGTCGTCGTGCCGATCCTGCGCCCGGTCTTCGTGACCTCGGTGGTGCTGATCGGCGCGGGCATCGTGAAGCTCTACGACCTCGTGGTGGCGCTCACCGGCGGCGGTCCCGGCAACGCTTCCGAAGTGCCCGCGAAATACGTCTACGACTACATGTTCGCCAACCAGAACCTCGGTCAGGGCTTCGCCGCTTCGACCATGATGCTGCTCGCCGTGCTGGTGATCGTCATCCCCTGGGCGGTTCTCGAATTCGGAGGAAAGCGCCGTGGCTGATGTAGCCTTCACCCCCGACCAAGCGGCCGGCAGGCCCGCCCGCACACTCGCAGGCCCGGTCGGTGCCCGACCCAAATCCCGCATCACCGCCAAGAGGGTGATGATCTACGGCGCGCTCGGCCTCGTCTCGCTCTACTGGCTGCTGCCGCTGTGGGTCATGGTAATGACCTCGCTCAAGGGCATGCCCGAGATCCGCATGGGCAACATCTTCGCGCCACCGGTGGAGGTCACCTTCCAGCCATGGGTCAAGGCATGGGCCGAAGCCTGCACCGGGCTCAACTGCGACGGGCTGTCGCGCGGCTTCTGGAACTCGGTCGCCATCGTCGTGCCATCGACGGTGCTGTCGATCGCGGTGGCTTCGGTCAACGGCTACGCGCTGGTCAACTGGAAGTTCAAGGGATCGGAAGTGTTCTTCACCATCCTGATCTTCGGCGCCTTCATTCCCTACCAGGTGATGATCTACCCGATCGTGGTGATCCTGCGCGAGATCGGGCTGATGGGCTCGGTCTGGGGGCTGGTGCTGGTGCACACCGTGTTCGGCATGCCGATCATCACGCTGCTGTTCCGCAACTACTTCGCCTCGCTCCCCGAGGAGCTGTTCAAGGCGGCGCGGGTCGACGGGGCGGGCTTCTGGGGGATCTTCCTGCGGGTACTGGTGCCGATGTCGCTGCCGATCTTCGCGGTTGCGATGATCCTGCAAATCACCGGCATCTGGAACGACTTCCTGTTCGGCGTGATCTACACCAAGCCCGACACCTACCCGATGACGGTCCAGCTCAACAACATCGTCAACTCGACCCAAGGGGTGAAGGAATACAACGTCAACATGGCCGCGACGCTGATTACCGGCCTGGTTCCGCTCTCCATCTATCTCATCTCCGGCAAGCTCTTCGTGCGCGGCATCGCCGCGGGCGCGGTCAAGGGCTGAGGAAAGGATACGCCATGCTCGACCAGTCCCATCCCGCTCTCGACGGCCAATCGGTCTCGATCCGCGACCTGCAGCTCGACTTCGGCTCTGTCTCGGTGCTGCGTGACCTCAACCTCGACATCCACAAGGGCGAGTTCCTAGTGCTGCTCGGCGCCTCGGGCTGCGGCAAGTCCACGCTCCTGAACTGCATCGCGGGGCTTCTGGAGCCGACCGGCGGCCAGATCTTCATCGAAGGCAAGAACGTCACCTGGGCCGAGCCGTCGGAGCGCGGCATCGGCATGGTGTTCCAGTCCTACGCGCTCTACCCGCAGATGACGGTGGAGGGGAATCTCAGCTTCGGGCTGAAGAACGCGCGGCTGCCCAAGGACGAGATCGCCAAGCGCGTCGCCCGCGCCGCCGAAATCCTGCATCTCGGCCCGCTCCTGAAGCGCAAGCCCGCAGCCCTTTCGGGCGGGCAGCGGCAGCGGGTCGCCATCGGCCGGGCGCTGGTCCGCGATGTCGACGTGTTCCTGTTCGACGAGCCTCTCTCGAACCTCGATGCCAAGCTGCGCGCCGAGCTTCGGGTGGAGCTGAAGCGGCTGCACAACAGCCTCGACAGCACGATGATCTACGTCACCCACGATCAGGTCGAGGCGATGACGCTGGCCGACCGGATCGCCATCATGAAGGGCGGCGTGATCCAGCAGCTCGCAGCACCACTCGAGATCTACAACCGCCCCGCCAACCTCTACGTCGCCGATTTCATCGGCGCGCCGCCGATGAACCTGCTGCGCGGCGACCTGCGCGGTTCCGAGTTCCGGGGGGCGGTGACGGTGCCGATGGTGGGTTACGACTTCGCCGCGCCGCCCAGGGACGGCGCGGCCGTCTTCGGCATCCGCCCCGAGCATGTGCTGGTGGGCGAGGCCGCGGCCACCGCCCCGGTGCGCACGGAAGTCACGGTCGAGATCGTCGAGCCGATGGGAGCCGACACGCTGCTCTGGACCCGCATCGGCGAGGACGACTTCCGCATCCGCATCGATGGTCAGACCCCGATCCGGGGCGGCGATCGCATCACCATCGGGCTCGACCCGGCCCGTGCCTCCCTCTTCGACGCCGCCACCGAGCTGCGTCTCTGAACCCCGTAAGGACCATTCACATGCTGCTTTCGCTCCAGCTCTACTCCGCCCGCAACTACACCCCCTACACGGACGTCATCGCGAAGCTCGGCGCGCTCGGCTACGACGCCGCCGAGGGGTATTTCGCAAATTTCGAGGAGGCCCGCGCCACCCGCGCTGCGCTTGATGCCGCCGGGATGAAGATGCCCTCGATCCACGTGCCGATCGAGATGTGCGAAAGCGATCCCGACGGCGTGGCCGAACTTGCGGGCGTGTTCGGGGCGACCCGGATCTTCGCGCCCTACCTGACGCCCGAGGAGCGCCCCGCCGAAGCGCAGGGCTGGCGCGATCTCGCGGCCCGGCTGGCCAAGTGCCACGAGGCGTTGGCTGCGCGCGGCCTCTCCTTCGGCTGGCACAACCACGACTTCGAGATCACGCCGCTGGCTGACGGCTCGGTGCCGATGGAGATCCTGCTGACCGAGGCGCCGAAGATTGACTGGGAACCCGACATCGCGTGGATCGTGCGCGGCGGCGGTGACCCGCTCGATTGGATCGCCCGGCACGGGCAGCGCATCACCGCAGCACACTTCAAGGACATCGCGCCCGCGGGCGAAAAGGCGGACGAGGATGGCTGGGCCGATGCCGGCACCGGCACGCTCGACTGGCCGGCGATCTTCGCCGCGCTGAAGGCGCAGTCGCGCTGCGAGATCCTCGTGGCCGAGCACGACAACCCCAATGATTTCGATCGCTTCGCCCGCACCGCGCGCGACAGCTTCGCCAAGCTCTGAGAAAGACCGGACCCATGACCAACCCGCTTCGCATCGGCCTGATCGGCTGCGGCAACATCTCCACCTCCTATCTCGCGCGCGCCAAGAATTTCGGTGCCGTCAGCTTCCGCGCCGTGGCCGACATCAACCCCGCGACCGCGCAGGCACGCGGCGAGGAGTTCGGCGTCGAGGCGATGAGCGTCGACGCGCTGCTCGCGCACCCGGAGGTCGACCTCGTCCTCAACCTCACCATCCCGGCCGCGCATTTCGAGATCTCGTCGCGCGCGCTCGAGGCCGGCAAGCACGTCTATTCAGAGAAGCCCTACGTCCTCACTGTGGAGGAGGGGCAGGCGCTGGCGAAGCTCGCCGCCGAAAAGGGGCTGCGCGTGGGTTCGGCACCCGACACCGTGCTGGGTTCGTCGCACCAGCTGGCGCGCAAGCTGATCGACGATGGCGCGGTGGGGCGGATCACATCGGGCACCTGCGCAGTGATGAGCCCCGGCATGGAGAGCTGGCACCCGAACCCCGACTTCTTCTTCCTGAAGGGCGGCGGCCCAATCCTCGATCTTGGGCCCTACTACATCGCCAACCTCGTGCAGCTGATCGGTCCGGTCGCCCGCGTCTCGGCGCTCACTTCGACCCCCTCGAAGACCCGCACCATCGGCAACGGCGCGCGGCTCGGTGAAACCGTCCCCGTGGAGACACCGACTACGATCCACGCACTGCTGGAGTTCCGCTCCGGCGCGGTGGTGACGTTGATGGCGAGCTGGGATGTCTGGCAGTCGGACATCGCACCAATGGCGCTCTACGGCGCCGAGGGGACGATCCACATCCCCGATCCGAACTTCTTCGACGGCGAGGTGCGGATCACCAAGCGCGACGAGGCCGCCGAGCTGCCCGCCTGGGACCACCCGCTCGGGCCGCCGAACCGCGAGATCCCCGAGGGCATGGTCGCCGACTACCGCAGCGCCGGGCTCGCCGACATGGCGCAGGCCATCGTCGAAGGGCGGCCGCATCGTTGCAACGACGCCTATGCGCTGCACGTGGTCGAGGTGATGACCGCGATCCTGCGCGCCGGCGAGGAGAGCCGCTACGTCGAGATCGAGACGGATTGCGAGCGGCCTGCGCCGCTCGACATCGCGGCCGCACAGACCCTGCTGGCATAAGGAGCGGCAACATGGCTTCCATGATCAAGGGGCCGGGGATCTTCCTGGCCCAGTTCGCGGGCGATGCCGCCCCCTTCAACGATCTGGCCGGCATCGCCGGATGGGCGGCGGGCTTGGGCTACAAGGGGATCCAGATCCCCGTCGACCCGCGCTTCATCGACATCGACCTCGCCGCAGGGTCCAAGGACTATTGCGACGAGCTGAAGGGCGTCTGCGCCGAGGCGGGCGTGGAGATCACCGAGCTGTCGACCCATATCCAAGGCCAGCTGGTCGCGGTCCACCCCGCCTATGCGCCGCAATTCGACGGCTTTGCCCCCGAGGCGCTGCGCGGCCGGCCGGAGGCGCAGGCCGAATGGGCGGCAGGCGAGGTGATCAAGGCCGCGCGCGCCTCGCGCAATCTCGGCCTCGACGTGCAGCTCGGTTTTTCCGGCGCGCTGGCCTGGCCCTATCTCTACCCCTGGCCGCAGCGCCCCAAGGGTCTGGTCGAAGAGGCCTTCGCCGAGCTGGCGCGGCGCTGGCGGCCGGTCCTCGATGCGCATGAGGAGGTGGGCGTCGATTACGCCTACGAGCTGCATCCGGGCGAGGACCTGATGGATGGCACCAGCTTCGAGCGGTTTCTCGAAGCCGTGGACGGGCACAGCCGTGCGAACATCGCCTATGACCCGTCGCATTTCGTGCTGCAGCAGCTCGACTATCTCGGCTTCATCGACCTCTACCACGAGCGCATCCGTGCCTTTCACGTCAAGGATGCGGAGTTCAATCCAAGCGCACGGCAAGGCGTCTATTCGGGCTTTGCCGGCTGGGCCGATAGGGCCGGGCGGTTCCGCTCGCTGGGCGACGGGCAGGTCGATTTCGTCGCCGTGTTTTCCAAGCTGGCGCAGCATGGCTATGATGGCTGGGCGGTGCTGGAATGGGAATGCGCGCTGAAGTCGCCCGCGCAAGGTGCCGCCGAGGGCGCACCCTTCATCGCGGCGCATATCATCGAGCCGACGCCGCACGCCTTTGACGATTTCGCGGGCGGCGGGATCGACCGGGCGCAGATCCGCGCCATGCTGGGGCTCGGCGCATGAACGGCCGGCGCATCCGGCTCGGCATGGTCGGTGGCGGGCAGGGGGCCTTCATCGGGGGCGTGCACCGCATCGCCGCGCGGCTCGACGGGCGCTTCGATCTGGTGGCGGGGGCACTGTCCTCGGACCCCGCCCGCGCCGAGGCTTCGGCGCAAGAGCTGGGGCTGGCGCGTAGCTATTCCGATTTCAAGGAGATGGCCCGCGCCGAGGCCGCGCGCGACGACGGCATCGAGGCCGTCGCCATCGTCACCCCCAACCATATGCACCTGCCCGCCGCGCGCGCCTTTCTCGAAGCAGGCATCCACGTGATCTGTGACAAGCCGCTGACCGCCACGCTGGCCGAGGCGGAGGAGCTTGCGCGGGTGGCCGAGGCTTCCGAGGCCTTGTTCATCCTGACCCACACCTATGCGGGCTACCCGATGGTTCGCGAGGCGCGACGGCTGGTGGCCAAAGGCGCCTTGGGCGAGATCCGCGTGGTGCAGGTCGAATACGCGCAGGACTGGCTCGCGCGTGACGAGAGCAACAAACAGGCCGAGTGGCGCACCGATCCCGCGCGCTCGGGCGCGGGCGGCGCGGTGGGTGATATCGGCAGCCATGCCGCGCATCTGGCGCGCTACGTCTCGGGGCTCGCGATAGAGAGCGTCGCGGCGCAGCTCACCGCCTTCGTGCCGGGCCGGCGGGTCGATGACGACACGCAGGCGCTGCTGCGCTTTGCGGGCGGGGCGCGCGGCATGCTCTGGGCGAGCCAGGTCGCGCCGGGGCACGACAACGACCTCCGCCTGCGCGTGCTGGGCTCCGAGGCTGGGCTCGAGTGGTCGCATGCCGACCCGAACCGGTTGCGGCTGACCCGCTTGGGAGAGCCATCACAGATGCTGACACGGGGCGGTCCGGGCTTCGAAGGCGCGGCGCGGGTGCCGGCAGGACACCCGGAGGGCTATCTTGAAGCCTTCGCCAGCCTCTATTCCGACGCCGCCGATGCGATCCTTTCCGGCGCCATGCCGGACAGTCTGCCCGGCCTGTCGGACGGGCTCGACGGCATGCGCTTCATCGACGCCTGCGTGGCTTCTTCGCAGGCGGATGGGGCTTGGACGACGTGTCAGGGTCATGACAGGTGATCCAAGTGCCGGTGGATCAATCGCCACCGGCCGATGCGGGAGGTGAACGGCGACCGGGTCGCGCGGTATCGCGTAAGGGCGACCTTTCGACCGGTTTCGGTTGGGGGCAGGGCGCTGCTCCAACGGGCCCTGTTTTGGCCCGGCAATCGTTGACAGGACCGCCATGCTTTGCGTCAATCGGGGCAGGAGAGTCGTCTTGTCCTGAAAGGATGCGAAGATGAACCCCGATGCCATCGCCGCCCGCCGCGCCCTGATCCGCGCTTACCGCGCCTATCTAGAGGCCGAGGCCGTGCTTGAGGACGCACTTGCGGATGCGGCCGTTCTCGTGCCGGAACTGCGCCAACATCACCTGCGCCCGATCGGCGCGCCAGGCTCGCGCATTCGGCGGCTGCAGGACAGCCGCGACCATTCGGTCGAGCTTCTGGAGGTCGTGCGCGACAAGCACCACCGCGCCATGCTCCGCCTGACGACGCGCCGCCATGTGAGCGACGCGCCGGAAATCGCGGTGCTGCCGCGCCCCTAGCGAGCAAGGATGAGAGGCACGCGCGCATCCGTCAGCATTTCGCGCGTGGTGCCGCCGAAGAGTCGTTCGCGCAGCCTGGAATGCCCGTAGGCCCCCATCACCACCGCTTCGGCGCCGGTATCGAGGGCGTGACGCCGCAACACTTCCGAGACGCGGAACCGGCTGCGCGCCAGCACCGAAACCTCGACCCGCGCGCCGTTGCGGGCAAGGAACAGCGCGATGTCGCCTCCGGGGTCCGAGCGGTCGCCGGCCTGCACCTCCGGATCGACGATCACCACGTCGACGCAGCCCGCGCGGCGCAGCATGGGGAGCGCGGCCCGCACCGCGACCATCGCTTCACGGCTGTCGTCCCAGGCGACCATGAGCCGAGAGGGGCTGGGCGCGATCTCCGCGCCGCCATCGGGAACGACAATGACCGGCAACCCGCCCGCGAACAGCGCCGCCTCCAGCGTCGCGACCTGAAGGGGGCGGGGTTCGGGGCCATAGGGCGCGGCGGAGACGATCCGGTCCGCGAGACGGGCGATGCGGCCGACGTCGTGCCCGATGAGACCTTCGCGGATGTGGTGGCGATGCAGCTGTACATTGCCGCGATGCGCGGGGATCAGCGGCCGCAGTTCGGCCTCCAACTCCAGAGCGCGCGCCTGCGCGGCATCGCGGTCGGGCATGGTCAGCATCAGCGCCGGTCCCGCCAGATAGGCATCCGGCGGCGTGCTCTCGATCCCGAGGCAATGGATGTCGAGATGCGCCTCGCCGGTCTCGGTGAGTGCGAGCGCGGTGGCGATCGCGCCGCGATCCAGCACGGCGTCGGTGGTTAGGACGGCAACGGTTCCCCGGGACATCGGTCTCTCCTGTGTCTGCGATGGCACGAGCCTGCCGCGCCACCGGCCCGCGCGCCTTGATCCCGATCAACCCGATCGATGCCGTGGCTTGATCTAGATCAAGGCGGCCCGGCCCGGCACCGGCGAGTGCTGGGAACAAGGGCCGAGACGGGTCCGGGGCCATGAAGGAGCAGGACATGAAACGGATCATCATCACGACTGGGGCCATGGGGGCGGCACTGCTGGCGGCCTGTGCCGCGCCGGAGCCGGAATTGCCCACGGGGCGCGCGCTCTTCATGGAGAACTGCGCCTCGTGCCATGGCTCGGCTGGGCGGGGCGACGGGCCACTCGCTGCCGGGCTGCCGCGCCCGCCCGCCGACCTGACGCGGTTGCGTGCGGAGGGCGAGGCGTTTCCAACGGTGCATGTCATGTCCTACATCGACGGCTATTTCCGGCAGGACGATCCGGGGCAGGTGATGCCCGAGTTCTCGCAGACCTTCACCGGCCCGACTTTTCATGTCGACACCGGCGACGGGATCCTCACCCCCACGCCGCAGCCGCTCGTCGCGCTCTCCGAGTATCTTAAGTCCCTGCAAGAGGGGTGATCCGGACCGCAACGGGCCGAGCAGCCCGGTGGACGACGTCTGGAATTGGGCGCGGCTGCTCGCTGTGGGAGACCACGTCGGTCCGATCACTGCCTAACATGGCGGCGACGGGGGCAGATCCGGGTCCCACGAGGGCCATTCCTGAAATCATCCCGTTTGCCGAGGCCAGCTGGGAATCCCGTCTCGGGCGGAAGGGCAAAGGGCCGCGCGAAATGACCAGCAAACAATTTGCCGAGTGTTTCTGGAAAGTTAACTCCGCCAGGGGTGTTTCTTGGGGTGGTGTCTCAATCTTAATGTGCAATTAGGGGTTGATATGGTCGAGGTCCAGAGAAAAGGGATCGGGCTTGACCGAAATCGCCAGTGGTACCTTATTTGAATTCGGCACTTGCTCGCCGGCCCGGCTGGCAGGCGCGCTATAGGTCAATAGCCTGAAGCCGTGCGGGTGTCGCTGGTAATCCATCCCGGGGTAAAGTCCCGCTGTTTATCCCAATTTGGGTCTCAAATGGCCCGAATAATTCGGTGTCGACCTGCGGCACCGACGTAGAATCGTATTGCTAGGTGATGTTGGTTTATAGGTAATTTATGTTTCTTAACATGTTGTCGGTATCTCGTCTGCCCTTCGATTTCTCTTCAGTACGCGCAAGAGATTTTCGTTCCATATGGGGGAAGGTGCTCGTATATACGTTCGGCGTGCTGATTGCTCTCGACCTGTTATTCGTGCTCCTGCATGTCGTCGTCGTTGCCAACGAGAAGAGGCTCTTCTACCTCGATTTCCCGATAAGCACTGAAGTGAGGGATTTTCTTTCTCTGACGAGGGACCAGAGCCTGAGCGAGTATTGGGAGTATTCCAAGAGCGTCGTTACAGCCGTGCTCTACCTGATGGTCTATACCGTATCGCGGCATCTGGTGTTTGCCGTGTTCTCGATGCTGTTTCTGTTCATCGCACTGGATAACGGTTTTAGCATACATGAGAACGCATTCGCGTTCATCGGAGGCCCGGTTGCCGGCGATCTCCTTTCATTCATCGTCATCGGAGGGGTGTTCGCCTTGGCCCTCTACGCCTCTTGGCCGCGACGCAACATATTGGCAAAGCACGGGGCAAGGGGCGCTCTCTCGACCGCAGCCATCCTCGCTGCCTTCGCGGTGATCGTTGACGCGTTGAGCGGGATCGTCGGAAAGGTCGTTCCCAAGACCTATGCCCTGTTCGGTCTGGTCGAGGATGGCGGAGAGCTGGTCGCTCTTTCACTGGCCCTGAGCTACGCCTTGGCGCTTTTCCTGATCTGCCGCACCAGGGATCCACAATATTTCAGGTCCCGGGCGAAGGTTGAATGAGAAAGTCCTCATTCGCACCCACGGGCGACCGGCAAAGGTGTCAGGCCGCCCGCCCGTGATCCGGCTGCCAAAGCCGCACCTCAAGGGTTTCGGCATGGGAAGGACGTTCCGACAGGTTCTTTTTTGGCACGTCATTCGGGACGCGTGGCCAGCCAATGCTTCGTTTTCCGACCGCATGTCCCAGCATCGCCCCATCTCGGGAACGCGGGTCCGGATTGCCGGTCGAGGGGGCCGGAACCACGGCTTGAACTCGATCCGGCCCTGCCAGATCTAGAGGTCATTCCCTTGATCGAAAGGCCGATCCGATGAACAGGTTTATCGCAGTCGCGGTCGCCGCGACCCTCCTTTCCAGCCCGGCTCCGGCGCAGGACGCCGAGGCGTTCGGCCCGCTGGTGACGGCCGACGAGCTGGCCGGTCTGCTGGACACGACCGATCCGCTCATTCTTGACATCCGTGGCGATGCCTATGCCGAGGGCCATATCGAGGGCGCCGTGTCCGCCCCCTACGGCCTGTTCCGCGGCCCCGCCGAGAACCCCGGACAGGTGCCGTCCGAAGAGAAGCTTACCGAGGTGCTGCGCGACCTTGGCGTGACCGCCGACCGGCCGATCGTCATCACCCATCAGGGCAGCGATGAGACGGATTTCGGCGCCGCCGCCCGTGTCTACTGGACCCTGAAGTCGAGCGGCGTCAGCGACCTCGCCATTCTCAATGGCGGTGTCGGCGCCTGGAAGGCCGCCGGCAATACCCTGTCGACCGAGGCGGTCGAGCCGGAAGAAAGCGCCATCACTGTGAGCTTCTCCGACGAATGGCTCGCCACCGAGGCCGAGGTGCTGCAGGTGGTCGAAGGCGAGGCGCAGGCAACCTTGCTGGACGCGCGCCCAGAGAGCTTCTGGGCGGGCAAGGATGCGCATGCTGCCGCCGCGCGCCCCGGCACGCTGCCGCAGTCGGAGTACTTCACCCACTCCAACTGGTTCTCCGACGACCCGACGCTGATCGATGCCGAAGCGGCCGCCGCGCTGGCCGAGGAGGGCGGTTTCACCTCCGACGAGACGCTGATTTCGTTCTGCAACACCGGTCACTGGGCGGCGACCAACTGGTTCGCGCTAAGCGAACTGGCGGGTCTCAAGGACGTGAAGCTCTATCCTGAATCCATGGTCGGCTGGTCGCAGGCCGGGCTGCCCATGGAGAATACCCCCGGCGTGTTCCGCAATCTGCTGAACCAGATCACCGGCGCGCTCTGAGGAGACCACTGATGGCCGACACCAGCATGGACGCCCCGCGGGGCGTCTTCACCATCGGCACTCGCGGCCTGCTGATCGTTGCTGCGCTGGCGGCCGTGCTGTTCGTCGCGGCGCTGGCTGGGGCGCGCTACGGCGCGCTCCTGCTGATCGGGCTCGGCTTCGGCATCGCGCTCGAAGGCCTGCGCTTCGGCTTTGCCGGACCCTGGCGGGCGATGATCCTGCGGCGCGACCCGGCCGGGCTTCTGGCACAGCTCGTGGCCATCGCGCTCGTCGCATTGGCGGCCTTTCCGCTCTTGGCCAGCAATGGCGAAGAGCTGTTCGGGGCGCATGCGCCGATCGGCGTCGCGATGATCGGCGGGGCCTTCGTCTTCGGCGCGGCGATGCAACTGGTCATGGGCTGCGGCTCGGGGACGCTGGTCAACGCCGGGAGTGGCAACGTGGTGGGCGCGGTGGCGCTCCCCTTCTTCGCGCTGGGCAGCTTTGCCGGGGCCTATAATCTGGATTGGTGGATCTCGCTCGGCACCGCGCCGGTGGTGGTGTTGTCCGGCACCAGCGGGCTTCTCGCCACGCTGGCCGGCCTCGCGGCCGTTGCCGCACTGGTGCTGTGGCTGGCCCCGGCACAGGCGCGTCGGGTGCCGCGCAGGCTTTGGATCGCGGCAGTGGCGATCGCGGGTCTGGCGATCCTCAACCTCGTGGTCTCGGGCCAACCTTGGGGCATCGTCTATGGCCTGGGCCTCTGGGCTGCGAAAGGGGCGCAGGCGATGGGCGGCGACCTGTCCGGCTCGGCCTTCTGGAGCGCGCCTGCCAACGCCGAACGGCTCGAGCAAAGCATCCTTACCGACGTCACCTCGCTCACCAATATCGGGCTGATCGGCGGTGCCTTCCTGGTTAGCGTCTGGCGCGGCGGCCTCGCGGCGAAACTGCCGCGCCTGTCACCGCTGGCCTGGACCGCCACCGTGGTTGCCGGGTTTCTACTGGGTTACTCCTCGCGGCTGGCCTTCGGCTGCAACGTGGGCGCGTTCTTTTCTGGCATCTCGACCGGCAGCCTGCATGGTTGGGCCTGGTTCGCGGCTGCGTTTGTCGGGGCCTGGTGGGGCGTGAAACTGCGTCCGAAGCTCGGATTGGAGGTGTGACGATGACCCGAACCCCCATCGCTCTCGCGGTCATGGGCCTCGTCGCGGCGCTGATCGCCGCCGATCTCGCCGGCAGCGCGCCGCTCAACCCCTACCAGGCGCCGCCGATGCTGGCGCTCGGCTCGGGCCTTGCCGCGACCGGTGCGCATTGCGCGGCGCCGGTGGTGGAGTAGCGGCCGAACGGCCATGCAACACGGGTCACGACCGGCGGCGGGGCGCGAAAGCGCCCCGTCGCTTCGTTTCGGCGCTGCTCTCGCGATTGTACGGCCCCGGCGGCATCTTGGGCGCCTCGATGGAGCGTATCCGTCTCGCGACGCTCTTTGGTCGGCGCGTTGATTTGCGCGCGGCCCGGCCGCTTCCGGCATCGAGACCGGCGAGCAGGCGGTCGCAGACGTCGTATTTGAAGATGTTGCGCACCTAGATGGCGGGCCCCTTCCGGCGCGTGCCGCAGCCTGCCGAGGGCGGCATAGGCAAGACTTCCGATTATTCAGATTGCTTGAACCCTTTTTCCCGCGAGACAGTCTCGGAATTGCAGGCATTTTTCGAGTGAGGCGTCGGGTGCCGCTAGCCGCACCTCCGCGAGGAGAGGCATGCTCTTCGAAATAGAAGCGGCTCCCTATAAAAGGGGGGGCTTCCATGGATGTTGATGCTCACGGTGTCAGCAATATCAATATTTTCTCGGCTTAGAAGAAGGCAATGGTTCGGCCGCAAATAAATCAGAGAGGCGGCTGTGGATGCTCAGCCTTCAACACTGTTAGGACCTTGCCGGTGTTCAGCTAGGCTAAAGCGCGTCGCCCTAGGGCAAGTCTTTCCAAATGAATTTTCGAATTTGAAACAGTTGCTTCCGGCCGAGCAGGTGCGGTTCTGCATCGCTTGGCAAAGGCAAATGGTCGACACATAATCGGGCACCACCACGCGAATAGGCCAAATCCAGCAGGTATCGTCGCACTGCCATTTTGGCCAGCTTCCATCGCGCTTATTCCGGCAGAATGAGCCAGTTCTGGCCCATGGACGTGTACGGGATTGTACCTGGTGTTGAGTGGCTGATCCGATCCTGTTCTCGTTCAGCGGTGAGAGGAATGATCGAATGATTTTATTGGGCGTTTGACCCCCTCGTTGATCGATTTTCTTGGGAGAGTTCATCAATGTCTTACTGTTTCGCAAGTATTTCCGTGAGCAAGCAAGAGCGGCTCCTCTTCGAATCCTTGGCTATTCTTCTTGAATGTCATCACGACAATGCGGAAGCACATATGCGCCATTGCCGGGAAGCGGCCGGCATCCTCAGGCAACTAAGCGGGCGGATGGAGCGTTCTGTAAGCATGGCCCCCGACTCCGGGGCCGCTTTTCACGACAGTTTGTGATAAGCAGCACCGTACCCCCGGACCGGGCGCGGCGAGGAATCAGCGCTCGATCTCACGGAGGACGCCTCGAAGGAGATGCTCCGCGCATGACGAGGGAGCATCCACCCGACGTGCCAATCGGCGCGCACCGCTCTGCGGGCCCGCGAGGCGCCCGCAGAGCACACTGACCGAAACGGAGACCGACGATGAAGACCGAAGTCAGACTGGCGAAGGCGCTTGGACGCGCGTTTCATAGCCTACCGGTGATTGGCTGCTTCGAGAGCGGCGCCAACCAGCAGGCGGACCATGTCACCGTTACCGACGAGAGGGGGGGGATCTGGGAGCTCGCGCTGTTCAGCCGTGCCTCGCTGTCGGACCGCCGGGTGCTGCTCCGCGAGCTTGCGGCGGCGGCCGGGGAGTGCAGCCTCGAGAGCGTCGACCGTCTGGGGTATCGCGAGGTTTCCGCGTTCAAGGTCACGGATTGGGTGGGGCCCGGCTGCTCCGGACAGCCGGCGAAGCTTCGGCTTCAGGCGACGAAACGGGTTCAGCGAGCCTGAATCGAAACCGAGCTGCAGATAGGGCCGAGGGTCCCGCCGCCGGAATTCGGCGCCGCAGTCGTGGGCGGGCGGGGCGGATCCTCACCGCGGCGCGGGGCCATCCCCGGCATGGTTGCAAAAGATTTTTCGCAAGGAGGCGTTTCGGTTAGGCTTCCCTCACCAGAAGACCGGCGCCGAGACCGGTCCTGGCATCCTAGGGAGGACGACACATGACACGACTGGGACTTCTTGCGTTGGCGACTGCACTGCCGTCGATGGCGCTGGCCGAAAGCCATATGGCCGAGGGCGAAACGCCGCTGAGCTATGGCGAGCGGCCCTTCTTCCTGATCGACGCGATGGAGGATGGAGAGCTCAAGGAGACGCTGATGGCCTGCCAGGGTCAGACGCCCGAGCGCACTGCCTTTTCCATCGCGCACCGCGGGGCGCCGCTGATGATCCCGGAGCATACGAAGCAGTCCTATGTCGCCGGCGCGCGGCAGGGTGCAGGCATCGTCGAATGCGACGTGACCTTCACTGCCGATCACGAGCTGGTCTGCCGCCACGCGCAGAACGATCTGGCGACCACGACGGACATTCTCGTCACCGATCTCGCCGAGAAATGCACCACTGCCTTCACCCCGGCGGGAGAGGGGACCGATGCGAGCGCCGAGTGCCGGACCTCGGATCTGACGCTGGCCGAATTCCGCGAGCTCAGCCCGAAGATGGACGCCTCGAACGCGGCGGCCACCACGCCCGAGGAGTTCCAGGGTGGCACCGCGCCGTGGCGGACCGATCTCTACGTGGCGGGCACCGAGCTGATGACCCATGCCGAGTCGATCGCGCTGATCGACAGCCTCGGCGCGGATTTCACGCCCGAACTGAAGGCACCGTCGGTGGAGATGCCGCATGAGGGTTTCAGCCAAGAGGACTATGCCCAGAAGCTCATCGACGAGTACAAGGATGCGGGCATCGATCCGAGCCGCGTCTGGGCGCAGAGCTTCAACCTCGACGACATCAAGTACTGGATCGAGAACGAGCCCGAGTTCGGCGCGCAGGCGGTCTATCTCGACGACCGCTACGAGGCCGAGGATGATGACGAGGGGCTGATCGACGCCAACGACCCATCGACCTTCAAGCCGACCATGCAGGAGCTGGCCGAGATGGGGGTGAACTACATCGCGCCGCCGATGTGGATGCTGGTCACCACCAACGAGGCGGGCGAGATCGTGCCCTCGGCCTATGCCGAGGAGGCCAAGGCCGCCGGGCTCGAGATCATCACCTGGACGCTGGAGCGCTCCGGCCCGCTGGCATCCGGCGGCGGCTGGTACTTCCAGTCGGTCGAGCAGGCCATCGACGATGACGGCGACACCTATGCCATGCTCGACGCGCTGGCGCAGGATGTGGGGATCAAGGGCATCTTCTCGGACTGGCCCGCCACGGTGACCTACTACGCCAACTGCATGGGTCTCTGAGGAGGCACAGAGCAGGGCAGGGGGCCGCACGGCCCCCCGCCATCAGATATGCGGGATCACGAAGTCGGGGATGATGCCTGCCCGGTCGATCGCCGCCACGATGTCCTCTCCCGCCAGCGGGCCGTGATCGGTGACCAGCGCCGAGGCGAAGCCCATGGCGCGGGCGCCGAGAATGTCGGTATGCAGCGTATCGCCCACCATCAGCACCCGCGACGGGTCGGGCACGGGATCGAGCCGTGACAGGGCCAGATCGAAGATCGCGCGGAACGGCTTGCCGCAGAACTCGGGCGCGCAGAGATCGGCATCGGCCAGCGCATGGGCGAAATGGCCCGGCTCGAGCGTCAGCCCGCCCTCGCGCGGGGCGACGAGGTCGGGATTGCCGACCAGCACCGGGCGGGGCCGGGCGCGCAGGCTCGCGGCGAGCAGGCGCTGCCGCTTCACGGTCCAGCCGTCCGAGCCGACCAGCAGGAAGCCCTCGGCCGCGTCATAGGCCGCTGCGTCGTCGAGCAGCAGATGCGCATCGATCTTCTCGAATTCGCGCAGCCCGTGGCCCAGCCCCAGCATCACGCCCCATCGGCGCGGCTTTTCGCGTGTGAGCCGGGCAAGCATCGCCTCGCGAGAGGTCACAACCTCCTCGGGGGCGAAGTCGAAGCCGAGCCGCTCGTAGCGCGCCATCATCGCGCGCTTGGGATAGCCGGCGGAGTTCGATACCACCATCACCCGCTTGCCCTTCTTGCGCAGTTCGGCGATCCGCGCGGCGGCGCCGAGGATCGGCGTCTCACCGACATTGATCACGCCATAAGCGTCGAACAGGATCACCTCGAAGGGATCCGCGATGGCGCCCAGATGCGGCGCCCGGCCATAGGCACTGCCTTCGGGCGCATCCGGCAGGCGATGGCGGATCGCCAGATAGGCGTCGAAGGCGGTGCGCCCGGCAGGGGGCGGAGTGGTCACAGGATCCGGCGGCGTAGCCAAGCCGAGACGATCTCGCCCAGGATCACCAGGCCCAGGATCGCCAGCAGAACCGTCGCTGCCTCGCGCCAATTGAAAGTGTCGATCGCGCCTTGCAGGATGATACCGATGCCGCCCGCCCCGACGAGGCCGAGCACGGTGGACTCGCGCAGGTTGATGTCCCAGCGCAGGATCGACACGGCCCAGAAGGTCGGCATGACCTGCGGCACGATCGCATAGGCGATCACCTTAAGCCGCGACGCACCCGTCGCCTCCAGCGCCTCGACGGGCCGCTTGTCGATTTCCTCGATCGCCTCGCCAAGGAGCTTTCCGACAAAGCCGATGGAGCGGAACATGATCGCCACGATGCCCGCGACGATGCCGGGGCCGAAGATGGCGACGAACAGGAGCGCCCAGATGATCGTGTTGATCGAGCGCGACGAGACGAGGATGAAGCGTCCGATCCAGAGCGTGGCGCGGTTCGGCGTGGTGTTCTGCGCCGCGAGCCAGGCGACGGGCAGCGACAGGATCACCGCGAAGGCGGTGGCGATGGTGGCGATGTTCACCGTCTCCCACAGCACCCGCAGGATCGCGCCGAGGTTCGACGGGTCGGGCGGGATCATCCGGCCGAACAGATCGCCCATCTGCGACGGCGCATCCCAGACCCAGGCCCAGATCACCTCGATCGACGAGATGGCCCAGCCGATGGCCAGCGCGCAGGCGACAAAGACGGCGTAGCGTTGCAGCCGCTGTTTCAGGGTGAAGCGGGTCCAGTCGTCGTGACCGAGATCGGAGAGGGTCATAGGCGTTTCCTGATCTGGCCCGACACGGCCTCCGACAGGAGGATCGCGGCGACGATGACCATGGTGATGGCGAGCGCGAAGTCGTAGTCGTAGCGCCCGAAGGCATTGGCCAGCGTCGAGCCGATGCCGCCGGCGCCGACGATGCCGACCACGGCCGAGGCGCGCAGGTTGCTGTCGAGCTGGTAGATGGTGAGACCGACCTGTCGCGGCATGATCTGCGGCACCACCGCGTAGATCAGCGTCGAGAGATAGGGGGCGCCGGCGGCGCGCATCGCCTCGACCTGCCCGAAATCGATCTCCTCGATCCGCTCGGCCAGCATCTTGGCGACGAAGCCGATGGAATAGACGATCAGCGTTAGCACCCCGGCCAGAGGGCCGAAGCCCACCGCCTTGACGAAGATGATCGCAACGATGACCGGGTGGAAGCTGCGCGCGACGATGATGATGGCCCGGCCAAGGTAGAACACCGGCAGGGGGACGATGTTGCGCGCTGCCATGAAGGCGATCGGGATCGACAGGATCACGCCCCCGAAGGTGGCAAGGATGGCGATCTTCAGGCTTTCGAGGAAACCGTCGATCAACAGGCCAGACCGCTCGAAGCTCGGCGGGAAGGCACCGCCGAAGATGCGGCCCGCGCGCTCGACGCCCTCGGCCACCCGCACCCAGTCGATCGGCAGCCAGGCGAGGGTCCACACGACGTAGAAGATCGCGCCGCCATAGACGACCCAGCGCAACAGAGGGTTGGCGATGAAGCTGGGCTTGCGCCAGTGATCGCGCGGCATGGCGGGCTGCGTGCTCATGACGCCGCCCGCATGTCGCCGGCGCGGTCGGCGGCGGGGCTGCCGGAATAGATCCGGTCCATCGCTTCCTGGTCGAGCGCCTGCGGCAGATCGTCGAAGATGATCCGGCCATAGCGCATGCCGACGATCCGGTCGGTGAATTCCTTGGCCTCGTGCACGTTGTGGATGTTGATCAGCACCGGCAGTTTCAGCTCGCCCGAGAGATCGCGCAAAAGCCCCATGATCTGCTCCGAGGTCTTGGGGTCGAGCGAGGCGGTCGGCTCGTCGGCGAGCAGGATCTCGGGCTTTTGCATCAGCGCGCGGACCACGCCGACCCGTTGGCGTTCGCCGCCCGACAGCTCGTCGGCGCGCTTGTCGGCGTAATGCGCGATGCCCACCCGCTCCATCAGCTCATAGGCGCGGCGGATGTCCTCCTTGGGGTAGCGCCGCATCAGCGCGGCCCAAGTCGAGATGTAGCCCAAGCGGCCGGACTGGACGTTCTCCATCACGGTGAGACGGTCGACGAGGTTGAAGCCCTGGAACACCATGCCGATCTTGCGCCGCGCGCGGCGCAGCTCACCGCCGCGCAGGCGGGTCAGCTCCGTGCCGTTGAGGGTGATCGAGCCCGATGTCGGCTCCACCAGCCGGTTGATGCAGCGCAGGAGCGTTGACTTGCCCGCCCCCGAGGAGCCGATGATCGACACCACGCTTTCGCCCTCGATGGTCAGGTCGAGGTTCTTCAAGACCGGCTCGCCGCCACCATAGCGCTTCACCAGATCGCTGATCTTCAGCATTGCATTCTCCTTGAGGATCCCGGCCCCGCGGACGGGGCCGGGATCATGCGCGTCACTCCGCCGCGAGGCCCTCGGGCGTGTACTCGACGCCATTGGCCTTCTGGATCTGCCGGATCACCGCCCACTGGTCCTCATAGGTGATGGGGATGAACTTGCTGACGCCGGTGAACTCCTCGCCCAGGGCCGTGCCCTCGAAGTCGAAGCTGAAGAAGGCCTCCTCGATCTTCTCCTTCAGATCGGGCGCGAGGTCGTGGGCATAGGTATAGGAGGTGGTCGGGAAGGGGTCGCTCTCCCAGACGATGCGCACCTCTTCGGGATCGTAGAGGCCGCGCTCGGCCATCCGGTCGACCACCTCGGAAGCGACGGGGGCCGCGTCGTAATCGCCCGCGACGACGCCGAGCATCGATTGGTCGTGGCTGCCCGAATAGGTGACCTCGTAATCCTCGTCCGGCACCACGCCGAGATCCGGGAACAGCGCGCGCGGCGCGAGGTTGCCGGAGTTCGAGGTCGGCGAGGTATGGGCCACGCGCTTGCCCGCGAGATCGGCGGGTTCCTGAATGTCGCTGTCGGCTTGGGTGTAGAGCTGCAGCTTGTAGCCGAACTGCCCGTCATCCGAACCCATGATCGCGAAGGGCACCGCGCCCGCGAGGTTCACCGCGTAGGGCGTCGGCCCGGTTGAGAAGCCCGCGATGTGCAGGCGGCCCGAGCGCATCGCCTCGACCTCGGCCGAGTTCGACTGCACTGCAAAGAACTGCACGTCCTTGCCCGTCACCTCTTCGAGATGGGCGATGAAAGGCTCCCAGATGTCCTCGTAGATCGCCGGGTCCTCGACCGGCGTGTAGGCGAAGACGAGCGTGTCGGGGTCCTTGAGCAGGCTTTCGTCGGTCGGCGCGTCGGCCACGAGATCGCCGTCGGCGTCGCAATACATCGCGTCGAGCGCGCCGCGCTCGGGGCAGTCGTCCTGCGCCGAGGCCGCGTGGGCCGACAGCGCCAGCGCGGCGAGCGCCGTCGCGCCCAGGAACGTGGGTTTCTTCAGCATGTCGAGTGGTCCTCCTCCCAGAGATGCCCGGGCGGCCGCTCCTCAACGACGCCCGGATCGCAAGGATCACAGCACTTCAGCTTTGACAGCGCAATGTTTTCTCGCCCGGGAGGGGAGCGGCGCGCCCCCGACAGGGCCGGCCGCAGGAGGCGTTCCGCCCTTGGGATGATGGGCGTTCGCGGCCCGACTGGCCTCGTTTCCACGGCTGTAGTGCGCCCAGAGAAGCTCAAAGGCCAAGGACGGGATGTTGTAGATGACGCATCGCCGGAATAGCGTCTGACCAAACGTAAGGGAGAGGGACATGACCGACAAACGCGCGCTTGGCTTCGACACGATGCAGGTCCATGCGGGGGCGGCGCCCGATCCCGCCACCGGCGCAAGACAGGTGCCGATCTACCAAACCACCTCCTACGTCTTCAAGGACGCCGACCATGCGGCGCGCCTCTTCGGGTTGCAGGAGGTCGGCTACATCTACTCGCGGCTGACCAACCCGACCGTTTCCGCCTTGGCCGACCGCGTGGCCGCGCTCGAAGGCGGCGCGGGAGCGGTCTGCTGCTCCTCGGGTCATGCGGCGCAGATCATGGCGCTGTTCCCGCTGATGGGACCGGGCTGCAACATCGTGGTTTCGACCCGGCTCTATGGTGGGTCGGTCACCCAGTTCAGCCAGACCATCAAGCGCTTCGGCTGGTCGGCGCGCTTCGTCGATTTCGACGATCTCGACGCCATTGCGGCGGCGGTGGACGACGACACCCGTGCGATCTTCTGCGAGTCGATCTCGAACCCCGGCGGCTATATCACCGACCTGCCAGAGGTTGCCGCGCTGGCCGACCGGGTCGGCCTGCCGCTGATCGTCGACAACACGCTGGCCACCCCCTTCCTGTGCAATCCGATTGCGCAGGGCGCCACCCTCGTGGTGCATTCGGCGACGAAGTATCTGACCGGCAACGGCACGATCACCGGCGGTGTCGTCGTCGACAGCGGCAAGTTCGACTGGTCGGCCTCGGGCAAGTTCCCCTCGCTGGCAGCGCCGGAGCCCGCCTATCACGGGCTGAACTTCCACGAGGCGCTGGGCCCGATGGCCTTCACCTTTCATTCGATCGCGGTCGGGCTGCGCGATCTGGGCATGACGCTGAACCCGCAGGCGGCGCATTACGCGCTGATGGGCATAGAAACGCTGAGCCTGCGCATGGCGCGGCACGTGTCGAACACCGAGCGCGTGGCGAAATGGCTGGAAGCCGACCCGCGCATCGACCGCGTGACCTGGGCCGGTCTGCCGTCCTCCCCGTGGCACCACCGCGTGGCCAAGGTGACGCCGAAGGGGGCGGGCGCGCTGTTCACCGTGGGCGTGAAAGGCGGCTTCGAGGCCTGCGTGAAGCTCGTCGACAATCTGGAGCTGTTCAGCCACGTCGCCAATCTGGGCGATACCCGCTCCCTGATCATTCACCCGGCCTCGACCACGCATCGCCAGCTCACGGCGGAGCAGCAGATGGCAGCGGGGGCCGAGCCCGACCTCGTGCGGCTGTCGATCGGGATCGAGGATCCCGAAGACCTGATCGCCGATCTCGACCGGGCGCTGGGGATCGCCTGCGCCTGACCGGCGGCACGGCGACAGTAATGGAAGCGACCTTCTTTAACTGATCGCCGCCCGGCTCCGGCCGAATGCGGCCAAGGTAGGGATGGCGGCGCGGGAAATGCTCCTGCGCCGCGCGAGCACAACCCATGCGAGAGGCCTCTGCTTCGGCGGAATTCTTCTCGCGTGTCGGCTTCAAGCAGGGCAGGGCCGCGAACGGCGGAACCAAAGCCTGCCGCCGGGCGCTGGGGCAGCGATGCGCCGACAGCCGAAGAGTGCCCGCATGCCCCGCCAGCCCGCCAACGAGGCACAGGCCGATGCGCCCTTTGCCCCGCTTTTCGAGTACGAGGCCGCCTCCGTTCTTCGCCCGCTCTCGGACTCGGGCGGCGTGCTCGCCGTGCTGACCGGCATCGAGGGCGGCTTCTATCGGCCATGCGGCGCGATGATGGGTTTCCCCGACGGTGCCGCGCCCGTCGGGCAACTGTCCTCGGGCTGCATCGAGGGCGACCTCGCGCTTCAGGCCGCCGAGGTTCACCGGAGCGGTCAGCCGAGGCGACTGCGCTACGGGAAGGGATCGCCCTTCATCGACATCCGGCTGCCCTGCGGCAGCGGCATCGACATCTCCCTCGTTCCGGTCGCGCCGGGCCCGATGCTCGACAGGCCGCTGGCCGATCTCGCGGATCGCCGTGAAACCCGGCTGCAGGTCGAGGGGCTCCCCGCGCTGACGCTGCGCCCCGATCCTAGGATGCTGGTGCTGGGGGAAGGGGGCGAGGCCGACACTTTCTCGCGGATCGCCCGCGCCGCCGGTTACCCGGTGCGCCGGGCCGCGCGCATCGACCCCGACGCAATCGACCGTTTCACCGCCGTCGTCCTGTTCTTTCATGATCATGACCACGAAGCGGAGCTACTTTCAGTGGCGCTCGACAGCCCGGCTTTCTGGGTCGGGGCGCAGGGCAGTGCGCGCGCGCAGTCACGCCGTCGCGCGGCGCTGGCCGAGGCGGGCTTCGGCGCCTCGGCGCTCGACCGGCTGCGCGGCCCGATCGGCCTCATCCCCGGCGCCCGCGACCCGCGAGTGCTCGCGGTCTCGGTGCTGGCCGAGATCGTCGAGGCCGCAAGCTGCATCCCCACCGATCCCGACCCCGCGCCACGCCGCGAGGCATATCACGACCCCATCCCCAGCCGATCGCCCGCCTGGCGATGAGCCATTCCCGAGGAGCCCCCGCATGCAGACGTCACTGACCATAAACGGCACGGCGCGAGAGCTGGATCTCGACCCGCGCACCAGCCTGCTCGACGCGCTGCGCCATCATCTCGGCCTGACCGGTACGAAGAAGGGCTGCGATCACGGCCAATGCGGCGCCTGCACCGCGCTGGTAAACGGACGGCGTGTGAACGCCTGCCTGTCGCTCCTGTGCATGCATGATGGCGACGAGGTGACCACCATCGAGGGGCTGGGCCAGCCCGGTGCTCTCAGCCCTATGCAGCAGGCCTTCGTCGAGAAGGACGGTTTTCAATGCGGCTACTGCACGCCGGGCCAGATCTGCTCGGCCACCGCGATGCTCGAAGAGATCGCGCAGGGCTGGCCGAGCCATGTCACCGAGGATCTGGAGGCGCAGCCCGAACTGACCATCGAGGAGATCTCCGAGCGGATGAGCGGCAATCTCTGCCGCTGCTCGGCCTATCCCAACATCGTGGACGCGATCCGCAAGGCGGCGGGAGAGACGGCATGAGACCCTTCGACTACCATCGCGGCACCGGCATCGAAGACGCGACCCGCGCTGCTGCGCAGGGCAGCTTCATCGCCGGGGGCACCAACCTCATCGACCTGATGAAGCTCGAGGTGATGGCGCCCGAACGCCTGGTCGACATCAACCGGATCGAGGAACTTCGCGGCATCGAGGCCACCGACGGGGGCGGGCTGCGCATCGGGGCGCTGGTCTCCAACACCGATCTCGCCAACGATCCGCGCGTGCGCCGCCACTGGCCGGTGCTGAGCCGGGCGCTGCTGTCCGGCGCGACCCAACAGCTCCGCAACAAGGCCACCACCGGCGGCAACCTGCTGCAGCGCACCCGTTGCCTGTATTTCTACGACCGTGCCATGCCTTGCAACAAGCGTGCGCCCGGGACGGGCTGCGGCGCGATGGAAGGGGTCAACCGCATCCTCGCCGTGCTCGGCACTTCCGAGCATTGCATCGCCACCCATCCCAGCGACATGGCGGTGGCGATGATGGCGCTGGGTGCCGAGGTCGAGATCGTCCGCGCCAGCGGCGCGACGGAGCGCCTGCCGCTCGACGACCTCTATTTGCTGCCCGGCGATACGCCCGAGCGCGAAACCGTGCTGGCACCCGGCGACCTGATCGCGGCCGTCATTCTGCCCGCCCCGGTCGAGGGGCGGCAGGCCTATCGCAAGGTGCGCGACCGCGCCTCCTACGCCTTCGCGCTGGTCTCGGTCGCTGCGGTGGTCGCGGTCGAGGAGGGGCGGATCAGCCGCGCCGATCTGGCGTTCGGAGGTCTCGCGCCCAAGCCGTGGCGCAACCGGGATGTCGAGGCCGCGCTGGTCGGACAGTCCCCGTCCGAGGCGCTGTTCGACCGCGCCGCCGACATCCTGCTCGAGGATGCGCGGGGTCATGGCGACAACGAGTTCAAGATCCCGCTGGCGCGCCGCGTGCTCAAGGCGGTGCTGGCAGACCTCACGACAGGAGCCGCGGCATGACTGAACAGCTCAAGATGGATGCTCCGGCCACCGACCGGCGGCTCGACGGGATGGCGCAGGGGCTGGTCGGCGCGCCTCTCGACCGGCCGGAGGGTCCGCTCAAGGTGACGGGCACCGCCACCTATGCAGATGAATATCGGATCGAAAACCTCGCGCACGGGATGCTGGTGCGCGCGCCGGGCAACAGCGGCCGTGTGCGCCTCGCCAACCGTGAGGCGGTGGCGGCGATGCCCGGCGTGCTGGCGGTGATCCACGACCCGCGCCTCCTGCGCAACCCGGCGCAGGGGACTGCCAACAAGGCGCCCGTGCAGGACCCGAACGAGGCGCATTACCTCGGCCAGCCGGTAGCGCTGGTGGTGGCCGAAAGCTTCGAGCAGGCCCGCCATGCCGCCCAGTCGCTCGAGATCGCGCTGGAGGGCGGCGCGCCGCGCCCCGTCGATCCCGAGACGGCGGCCTACGAGCCGCAGCCCGCCAAGGGCGTCGATCAGGGCGATCTCGACGATGCCATGGCCAAGGCCACGCACAGCATCGACGTCACCTACCGCACACCCTCGCATTCCAGCGCGCCGATGGAGCCGCATGCCTCGATCGCCCAATGGGAGGGCGAGGATCTGACCCTGCGCGGCAGCTACCAGATGCTGAAATACAATCGCAACGAGCTTGCCGACGCGCTGGGCATCCATCCCGACCGGGTGCGCATCCTCGCGCCCTATGTCGGCGGCGGTTTTGGCTCCAAGCTTGGCCTTGCCCCCGAGGCAGTGGCCGCGGCCATCGCCGCGAAGGAGACCGGTCGCCCCGTCTCGGTGGCGCTCACCCGGCCGCAGGTCTTCGAGACGACGATGCGCCGCTCCGAGACGCGGCAGCGCGTCCGTCTCACCGTAGATCCCGAAGGGCGTCTGACCGGGATCGGGCAGGCGGCGCTGGTGTCGAACCTGCCCGGCGAAGTGTTCTCGGAGCCGGTGCTGCAGGCGACGCATTTCCTCTATGCCGGCGAAAACCGCCGCCTGTCACTCGACCTCGCGCGGGTCCACCGGCTCTGCGCCGGGTCGGTGCGCGCGCCGGGCGAAGCGGTGGGCATCACCGTGCTCGAATGCGCGATGGACGAGTTGGCCGAGGCGGCGGGCATCGACCCGGTCGAGCTGCGCCGCCGCAACATCCCCGAGAAGGATCCCGAGTCGGGCAAGGAGTTCTCCTCGCGCCGCTTCCGCGAGGCGCTTGATAGCGGGGCGGAGGCCTTCGGCTGGAAGGACCGGCCGGCGACGCGTAGCCGCCGCGAGGGCGAATGGTGGATCGGCTACGGCATGGCCTCGGCAGCGCGGATCAACGTGCTCAAGGAATCGCGCGCCCGCGTCACGCTGGCCCCGGACGGCACCGCCCGGGTCGAAACCGACATGACCGATATCGGCACCGGCACCTATGCCATTCTCGGCCAGATCGCGGGCGAGATGCTCGGCCTGCCGCGCGAGAGCGTCGAAGTGGTGCTTGGCGACACCGACCTGCCGGCCGCCGCAGGGTCGGGCGGATCATGGGGTGCGTCGTCGAGCGGCACGTCGGTCTATGTCGCCTGTCAGGCGATCCGCGCCCAGTTAGCGCAGCGGCTCGGCGTTGCCGAGACGGATCTGACGCTCAGGGACGGGCAGGCCGTGTTCGACAACCGCACCGAAAGCCTCGCTGCCATCCTGAACGGCGACGAGATCGTCAAGGAAGGTCACGTGCTGCCCGGCGAGACCTCCAAGGCGGTGCGGCAGGCGACCTTCGGCGCCTATTTCGTCGAGGTGGCGGTGAACGGCGTGACCGGTGAGACGCGGGTGCGGCGGATGCATGGCAGCTTCGCCGCCGGTCGCATCCTCAACGCCAAGACCGCACGTTCGCAATGCCTGGGCGGAATGATCTTCGGCATCGGCATGGCGCTCACCGAGGAAATGGCCTTCGACGACCGCGACGGCCATCTCGCGAACCACAATCTCGCCGAATACCACATCCCGGTGAACGCCGATGTGCCGCAGATCACCGTCGAACTTCTGGAGGAGCGCGACGACTGGGCCAGCCCGCTGCAGGCCAAGGGCATCGGCGAGCTGGGCATCTGCGGTGCCGCGGGTGCGATCGTCAACGCGATCTACAACGCCACCGGGGTGCGGGTCCGCGACTTCCCGGCCACGCTCGACAAGGTGCTGGCCGGGCTCTGAGCGTTCAGCCCGCCTCGGCGGCACGCAGTGCCTCTGGCGTGTCGATGTCGCGCAGCCGATCAGCGGGGGAGGGACAGAGCCGCACCGTGCCCGGGGGGCGGCCGCGCAACAGGCTGGCCGCCCCCCGGTCGCCCGCAAGCAACATAAGGTCGGCCAGCATGTCCGCCGGAAAACAGGCCGGCGGCATCATCCGCGTTCCGTCATGCGCCGCCGCCGGATGCGTAGAGTCGCAGGCCGCGATTACTGAGTGGAGCAGCTCTGTTCCAACCAAGGGCATGTCGCCCAGCGCGATCAGCAGCTTGGTCGCGCCGAGCGTCCGGGCGCGCCGCACGCCCGCCCGCAGCGACGCCGCCTGGTCGCCCTCCGGATCGGGCGACAGGTTCTCGAAGCCATCGAGCAGCGCCGCGACCTCGGCCGTGCGGCAGACCGCGAGCAGCCGGTCCGTTTCAGCCCGGCTCAGCGCCCCGGCGACATGTGTGACCAGCGGACGGCCCCGGAAGTCCGCTTGCAGCTTGTCCTGCGCGCCGAAGCGTCGCGATGCACCGGCGGCAAGCAGCAGCCCGACGATCATTCTGCGTTCTCCCGTTGGTCTCCTCGGTCCAACCCGGATCGGCCTGAAAGGATGCAACGGGCAGCCGGTAACGGGCGCATTCCCTGCCTTGGAATGGGTAGAGACTCCGCGCCTCCGCACGGCGCGAAACGGGTTTCCCCGGCATCGGCGGAACGCAGGCCGAGGGGCGCGAGTTCTACCGGGAGGCGAGCCTGGCCCGCTTCGTTCGACGGGGTGTCGCGGGCAGAATACGGTTATAAAACAACTGTTTAATTGCTTTCTGGGGCTATTAGCTTGCTCCTCCCGGCACAATCGCTAAGTTGCCCCCCCGAATGGCGGCAAGTGGTCGATATTCGTCCCCGGGGCCGGCGTGACGCCGCGTGCCCCCTGACGGGACAGGAGATCCCCGCCAGCATGGCATGGATCTGAACGACGGATCCGGCCGTGTCAGGCCAATGGACCAGCATGAGGAGAACGGAATGAAGAAGAAGATACTCGGTGCGCTGTTCGCGACCATTGCCCTGCCGGGCGCCGCCGCTGCCGAATGCGGCGAGGTCTCGATCACCCAGATGAACTGGGCATCCTCCGAGATCGTCACCGCCGTCGCCAAGTTCCTGATGGAGCAGGGCTATGGCTGCGAAGTCGCGACCGTGCCCTCCGATACCGTGCCGGCCGTCACCTCGGTCGCCGAGAACGGCGAGCCGGACATCCTGACCGAGCTTTGGACCAACTCCACCGGCGACGTCTACAAGGAGCTCAAGGAGGCCGGAAAGGTCGAGGAGCTGGGCCAGGTGCTCACCCCCGGCGGCGTCGAGGGCTGGTGGATTCCGACCTACCTCGCCGAGGAGCATCCCGAGCTGACCACCATCGAAGGCGTGATGGCCAACCCCGAGCTGGTCGGCGGCCGCTTCAACAACTGCCCCGACGGCTGGGGCTGCCGCGTCACCAACGACAACCTGATCCGCGCGCTCGATCTCGAGAGCTCGGGCCTCGAAGTGTTCAACCACGGCTCTGGCGAGACGCTGGCAACCTCGATGGCCTCCGCCGTGCAGAACGAAGAGCCCTGGTTCGGCTACTACTGGGGTCCGACCGTGCCGCTCGGCAAGTTCGACATGACCGAGGTGAAGATCGGCGAATACGACGCCGAAGCGCATGCCGCCAACGCCAACAAGGACACCGAAACCCCCGGTGTGAGCGCCTATCCGGCCGCCCCGGTTTATACCGTGGTGACCACTGATTTCCGCGAGCGCGAGCCGGAGATTGCCGAGCTGATGAGCAAGCTCTCCTTCGAGACCGAGACCATGAGCGCGCTTCTGGCCTGGGCCGACGAGAACGGCGCCTCGAACGAGGAAGCGGCGGTCTACTTCCTCAAGAACAACCCAAACGTCTGGTCCGAGTGGCTCAACGACGAGGCCCGCGAGAAGCTCTCGGCGCTGCTCAAGTAAGACGGCGCCTTGTGCCCGATCGCTTCAAGGGGCGGCCCGCGCCGCCCCTTGTCATGTTCTTTGAAGCAATAACAAGGCGGTAACCGCCGGGAGAGAGCCTTAATGGCGACCTATGATTTCGTGTTCGACGGGCTGGGCCTGCGCGAGTGGTGCGGCGGCGACGACGCCGGAGGCGGGCTGATGTCGATGGACGCGCTCTTGAGCGAGACCAGCGGCGAAGCGACCGAGGTATCGGCTTGGGACACGCCCTTCCCATCGCTCGACGCGCTCAACGAGGCCTGCCCGGCCATGCCGCAATCGCGCGACCTGACCTCCGGGCTCGAGAACGGCTTTCTCGCCATCAAGGACGGGTTGCAGGTGGTGGTCGACCCGCTGACCCAGCCGCTGAGCTGGGCGCTGACCAACGCGCTGTGGCTGATGCAGGCGGTGCCGTGGTGGCTGATGATCCCGATCCTGATGATCGTCTCCTTCGCGGTGGGCCGTTCGCTCAAGCTGGCGGGGCTGGTCGGTCTCTCCTTCGCCTTCCTCGCTTTCATCGACTACTACGACTACACCATGCAGACGCTGGCGATCATCTTCGTCTGCGCCTTCATATGCGTGCTCTTCGGGGTGCCGATCGGCATCGCCATGGCCCGTAACGACAAGGTCCAGCGCGGCATGATCCCGGTGCTCGACATGCTTCAGACATTGCCGCCCTTCGTCTATCTGATCCCGCTCATCTTCCTGTTCTCGGTGACCGAACCCAAGCTCTACGGCATCGCGATCATCCTCTACGCCATCGTGCCGGTGGTGCGCCTGACCGATCTCGGCATCCGCATGGTCGACAAGGAAGTAATCGAGGCCGCCGACGCCTTCGGCATGACCGAGCGCCAGAAGCTGTTCGGCGTTCAGATCCCGCTGGCCCTGCCGAACATCATGGCCGGCGTGAACCAGACCATCATGATGAGCCTCGCCATGGTCGTCATCGCCTCGCTGGTCTCGGCGCCGGGTCTAGGTGTGCTGGTGCTGCGCGGTATCCGCAGCCTCGAACTGGGCGTGGGCCTCGTCTCCGGCTTCGGCATCGTGCTGCTGGCGATCATCCTCGACCGGGTGACCAAGGCGGCGCTGGCCCGCATCAACGCGTCGCAGCACTGAGGAGACGGACATGACCGACGAGATCAAGATTTCGATCCGCAACCTCTACAAGATCTTCGGCGACGCGCCTGAGAAGGCGCTTGCCCATGTCCATGCGGGGATGAGCAAGGCGGACCTGCTGGAGCAGGAAAACCACGTGCTGGGCCTCAACGACATCAACGTCGACATGCCCGCGGGCAAGACCACGGTGATCATGGGCCTGTCGGGCTCGGGCAAGTCGACGCTGATCCGCCATCTCAACCGGCTGATCGAACCCACCGCGGGCGAGGTGCTGGTCGATGGCGACAACATCCTGACCTACAACGCCCGGCAGCTGCGCGACCTGCGCCAGCACCGCATGTCGATGGTGTTCCAGAAGTTCGCGCTGCTGCCGCATCGCACGGTTCTGGAAAACACCGGCCTTGCCCCCTCCATCGAGGGCAAGAAGACGCGCGCCTATGCCGACGAGGCCACCAAGTGGCTCGACCGGGTCGGGCTACAGGGCCTGGGCGACCAGTATCCCCACCAGCTCTCGGGCGGGATGCAGCAGCGTGTCGGGATCGCCCGGGCGCTGACCTCGAACTCGGACATCATGCTGATGGACGAGGCGTTCTCGGCGCTCGACCCGCTGATCCGGACCGACATGCAGGACCTGCTGATCGACCTGCAGGCCGAGTTGCACAAGACCATCGTCTTCATCACCCACGACCTCGACGAAGCGCTCAAGCTCGCCGATCACCTCGTGATCCTCAAGGATGGCTTCGTGGTGCAGCAGGGCGAGCCGCAGCACATCCTGCTGAACCCGGCGGATCCCTACATCGAGGACTTCGTCGGCGACATCAACCGCGCCCGGGTGCTGCGCACCCGATCGGTGATGGAGAAGACCGAAGCGCCGGTCGAGGGGCTCGACGGCGAGGTCGACCACGACGACACGCTGGAATCGGTGATCTCGATGGCCGAGGGCGACACCAACCGCCACTACCGCGTCATGCGCGACGGGCGGCAGGTCGGCGTGCTGCACATGCGTGATCTCGTCCGTGCCCTGGTGCCGTCCGAGCGCGGCACCGACCGGGCGCTCGCCTCCTGAGGCACGCCACCCCGCGTCCCGGGTCACCGGGGCGCGGGCCGTCACACCTAGGCGCGAATTGCGGATGCCCCCAAGCTGCGGCACGGTTGACCCGGCCATGATGGGGCACTTGCAGTTTCCGGCAGGCGATACGCTTCACGGCCGCGCGCGCCCGCCCGAGATGCTTCCGGATCTGGGGAAGGTCGGGCAGGGGCCGCGTGTTGGACGGACCTCGGCACCTCCCGCGTGTGGTCGGGCGTCGCTACGAGTGAGCCGTCCCCAAAGAAAAACGCGCCGCCCGAAGGCGGCGCGTTTCCCCGTTACTGGGGGGTGAGCTTGTGGATCATGCCCTCGTCGACAGCCGCATAGAGGCTGCCATCGGGGCCCATCACCACCGAGCGGAACCGCCCGGCATCCATCGGCAGGGTCATCTCGGTCACGTCCGTCACGGCGAGATCATCGTCGAGCTGGATGACGTCGATGCGCTGGCCGATCGGCGTGCCGCCGAAGCCGATGCCCATGATGCCGACCACCAGCGCGCCGTCCCAGTCGCCCCACTGCTCGCCGGTCAGGAAGGCGGCCGAGGAGGTGCCCTGCGACCAGCCGTTGTTGTCCCAGATCGGGGGCATGGCGTCGGGATAGGTCTCGAAGTCGGTCATCGGCATGAAGGCCGCCCGCTCGTAGCGGTTCATCCCCTCCATCTGGTTCGGGGAATAGCCGCAATAGTCATCCGGGCAGTCGTCGCGACCGGCCATGTTGGGGCGCGGGTCCCAGCCGGCATTGCCGCCGTTCTGGAGCACCGTGATCTCGTCCGAGTGCCAGGGGCCATGCTCGGCGACGATCGGGGTGTTGGTGCCCGGGTGGAAGGCGATGCCCTGCACATTGCGGTGGCCATAGGTGTAGGTGCGGTCGTCGAAACCCTCGGGCGGGTTGTTGTCGGGCGCGGCGTTGCCGTCGGTATCGATGCGCAGCACCTTGCTGCCCATCAGCGTCGGGCTCTGCGGGATCTCCTCGTTATGGTTGTCGCCGGTGGTCAGGTAGAGGAAGCCATCGCCGGGGTTGAAGCGCACCCGGCCGCCGTTATGCGCGCCCGGCCCGCCGAAGGGGTGGTCGCTCGCCTCCATCTTGTAAGGCACGTCGTCGACGATGTCGGTGCGATCCGCCACGGCGGTGAAGTCCTCGTTCACGGTGAGCCGCATCAGCCGGTTGGTATGCGGGTCCGACATGTTCGAGGCCGAGTAGACATAGATGCGGCGGTTCTGGTCGAACTCCGGATCGATCGCCACGCCGTTCATGCCGGCCTGCCCCTCGCAGAACAGGTCGTCGAAGGTCTCGGGATACCCCTCGACCCCGCCCATGCCGAGCAAGGGATTGACGGTGCCGTCGGACATGCGAACCGAGAGGCCCTTGCATTTTTCGGTAAAGAACATCGTGCCGTCATCGAGGAAGGCCATGTCCCACGGGTTCTCCAGCCCCTCGAGCACCACCTCGTGCTGCAGGCTCGAGGTATTGGTCCCGGTCTGCGCGACGGCCGTCGTGCCGAAGACCAGAGCGCCAGCGATAACCGGGATGAGCCCGGGCATCGCGGTTCTGCTTTTCAATAGGGTCATCTCTTCTCCTCCCTGAGATTTCCGACAGGTCTTCGCCTGATCGGCAGTTATGAAACTAGGTCGATCCGGCGGGCGCGCCGCGAAAAACGGCGTAGCGCCCGCGTGTTGCCCCGCGATCGGGGCGCGCGATCACTCGATCCCGGTCGCGATATAGGCCGCGACATTGGCGATATCGTCATCCGAGAGCTTGGCCGCCACCGGCATCATCAGCGCCGAGTTCGGGCCCACCTTCTCACCGTCGCGGTACTGGTGCAGGCGCGAGGCGAGGTAATCCGCATCGTTGCCCGCGAGCTTCGGGAAGCTCGCCATGCCCTGCGCCTTGGGCCCGTGACAGGCGCGGCAGACCTTCTTGTAGAGACCTTCCCCGGCCTTGAGATCGGCGGCGGCGACATCGACGCCGGACCCTTCCGTCTCTCCCTCTGCATTGGCCTCTTCGGACCCGCCCTCGGCGGCGGTGCGGCAGGCGGTGTACTCTTCCTGCGAGACCATCCCGTCCTCGTCGAGATCCATCTCGGCGAATTCGGATGCGTGCCGGGCCTCGGCATCATCCCCGTCTTCCGGGGCATAGTCGGGGGTGCAGAACGACGCCTCGGCAGGGTTGCTCTCGGTGTCGTCCTGCTGCGCCGCTGCCGGCAGGCTCAGCCCGAGGGCGAGCAGGGCGGCGGGGCCGATGGTGAATTTGAACAAGTGAACCTCCTCCTGACAGTGTCAGCCGCATCCGTCGGTGGTGCGGCCGGTCCGTAATGGGACATAGAACGGGAGCGGAGCCCGGACAGGCGCCGTGTGCATGCGGGCTCGCGCCATTGGCCGGACCGCATGGCACAACGAAAAAGGGGCCGCGCCATCGGCGCAGCCCCCAAGGGTTCGACGTTACACCGGATCGCTCATTCGCCCGGGACGGCGCGCATGTCCGTCTCGGGGGCGCGGTAGTGATGCTTCTCGCGCACCGGACGCATGGCCAGGTTGGCGAAGAAGGCCACCACCAACAGCGCCGCCATCACGTACATCGTGGTGTTGTACAGGCTCGGCGTCGGGTCGATCGTGCCCTCGGGCGCGATCTCCATCAGCCGGGCGATGGTCACGGTCTTGGCAGTGACGAGCTGGTCGATCTGGTCGAGCCCGGCGCCGAACTTCTCCGCGAAGGCAGCCGGATCGACGCGGGCCGCGAGATCCGCGATCGCCGACTTCACCGACATGTCGCGCAGGCTCGTGATCGCAAGCGGGCCGAGCACGCCCGCGGTCGACCAGGCGGTCAGCAGACGGCCGTGGATGCCGCCGACATGCATGGTGCCGAACATGTCCGCCAGGTAGGCCGGGATCGTCGCGAAGCCGCCGCCATACATGGTGAAGATGATCATGGTCGCGACGTAGAAGCCGATTAGCCAGAGGATCGACGGGTCGGTCGCGGTGGCAGAGGCGAAGAACGGGATCGACATGTAGAGCGCCGCGCCCAGCACGAAGAAGATCGTGTAGGTGGTCTTGCGGCCGATATAGTCGGAGGTCGAGGCCCAGAAGAACCGGCCCACCATGTTGAAGACCGAGATCATCAGCACGTAGGTCGAGGCGAAGGCGGCGGTGACGATCAGCGGCATCGAGGTGCCGTAGATCTCGCTCATCATGGTCTTGGCAACGCCGATCACGCCGATGCCGGCGGTCACGTTGAAGCACAGCATGATCCACAGCTGCCAGAACTGCGGCGTCTTCATCGCCTGATCGATATGGACGTTCGAACGGGTGATCATCCCGGCAGAGGCCGATTCCGGCTTGGGCTGCCAGCCCTCAGGCTTCCAGTCCTTGGCCGGCACGCGGAAGCCGAAGGCGGCGATGATCATGACGATGAAGTAGCCGATGCCGAGCGTCAGGAAGGTGGCGCTCGCCCCGGTGTCACCGGTGCCGACGGCGTAGAGACCATTGGCGACCACGCCCTCGATCTGCCCTGCCTGCGCTGCGGTGGCGGTCACGGCCTCGACCAGCGTGCCGTTCTGCTCGACGAACAGGCGGCCGTTCTCGGTCACGGTCTCGACTTCACCGGCCATGCCAAGCAGGGTCGGTGCCTCGGAATAGAGGCCGAGCAGCCAGGACTTGAGCGGAGTGGCGATGATCGCGCCGCCGCCGAAGCCCATGATCGCGAGGCCGGTGGCCATGCCGCGACGGTCGGGGAACCAGCGGATCAGGGTGGAGACCGGCGAGACGTAGCCGAGGCCGAGGCCGCAACCACCCAGCACGCCGTAGCCCAGATAGACCAGCCAGAGCTGATGGCTGGCGATACCGAGCGAGCCAACCACGAAGCCGCCGCCCCACAGGCAGGCCGACAGCACGCCGACCATGCGCGGGCCGACCTTCTCGAGCCACTTGCCGCCGAAGGCGGCGGCGAGGCCGAGGAAGACGATCGCCACGGAGAAAATCCAGACCACCGAGGAGAGCGACCAGTCGTCGCCCGCGGCCGCCACGACGCCAAGCTCGCGGGTCAGGGGCGGGTTGAAGACCGACCAGGCATAGACCGAGCCGATGCACAGGTGGATCGCGATGGACGCGGGGGGGACCAGCCAGCGGTTGAAGCCGGGCTTGGCCACGATGTTGTCCTTGTGAAGGAAGCCCAGCGGCCCCTTCGCATCACTCAAGCTCATTGATGTCTCCTCCCAGAGTCGCGGCAGCCGCCCGCCGGGAGGCGCCGTCATGGCGAGGATGCTTGTAACGCGCCCCTTGCGCTGTCAAGAAAAATGCTTAAATGAAACAAAGACTTAGATGGACATTCTGTCTTCTTGACCGGATTCAGATGCATTCGAAGTGGACATTTTGTCCCGACGTCGCCCGAAGGCAGGCACGGCTCGGGTCAGCCGGTCCCTCACGGCGCCGTGGAGACCGGCAGGCGGATCGTGAAGCGGCTTCCTTCGCCGAGCGTGCTCTCGGCAAGGAGCGTGCCACCGGCCTGCGTCACCAAGGTCTGGCTGATCGACAGCCCGAGACCGGTGCCGCGGCTGCGCTTGGTGGTGAAGAACGGGTCGAACACCCGCTCCAGCACCTCTGGCGCGATCCCCGCGCCGGTATCGGCGACCACGATCTTGACCCAGTCCTTCTCTTCCTGATGCGCTTCATGCGCAGCAATCCGCAGCGTGCCGCCATCGGGCATGGCATGGATGGCGTTGACGATCAGGTTGATCAGGACTTGGACCAGCTCGCCGCGGTCGATGGTCACCCGCGCCTGGGTCGCCAGGTCGGTGACGATGTCGATGCCGGACATGCCGGACTGATGGCGCGCCAGCGCCAATGCATCGCTGACCGCCGCACGTGCCTCGAAGCTCTCGCCGCCGGGGGCATAGTCGCCCGGTCGGGCGAACTGCAGCAGCTTGGCGACCATCGCCGAGATCCGGTGCACCTGTGCGTCGATCAGGTCGAACTCGGTCTTGACCGCGCCGGCGGCCTCGGGCGGCAGCATCTCGCGCGCGACGTCGAGATTGCCCTGGATCACCGCGACAGGGTTGTTGATCTCATGCGCAACGCTGGCGGTGATCTCGCCGACGGCGGCGAGCTTCTCCGACAGGACGAGCTGTCTGGTCGTCTGCTCCAGCCTTGCATTGGTCTCGCGCAGGTCGCGGGTGCGGGCCTCGACCTCGCGTTCCAGCGCGGCGGCCCAGTCGCGCAGCCGCGCGTCGCGCTCCTGCACCTGGTCGAGCAAGGTGTCGAGATGGCCTGCGACCTGGCCGATCTCATCCGGGCCATGGGTCTCGATGCGCGCCTGCAGGTCGCCCGCCTCGACCCGCGCCATGGTCTGCGTCATGCGTTCGAGCGGCAGAAAGATCCGTCCCGCCCAGCGCAGGAACAGCGGCACGGTAACGGCAAGAACCGCGAGCAGTGCCAGCAGCACCGAGAGCAGCGAGTTCGCCCGCGCCGCCGAGAAGGGGGCCTCGAGAAAGCCGACATAGAGCATGCCGACCGCCTCGCCATGGCTGTCGAGGATCGGCTCATAGGCCGAGACGTACCAGTCGTTGACCACGAATGCGCGGTCGAGCCAGGTCTCGCCATTGCCGAGCACCCGCTCGGAGACCGCCTCCGAGACGCGGGTGCCGAGCGCGCGCACGTTCTCGAAGAGCCGCACATTGGTCGAGACTCGCACGTCGCCCAGAAACAGCGTCGCGGTTCCCCGGCTGCCTTCGGGCAGGGAGCGGTCGCGGTAGACGAGGTCGTTGATCGTGTCGATGAACCCGAGATTGCGGTTGAGCAGCACGCCCCCCACCAGCGCCGCGCGGCCACCCCCGGCGAGCGCGACCGGGGCTGCAGCATGCACCATCATGCCGCGATCCTCCTGCAACCTGTCTGTCGGCCGCGCGGCGGCGGTGGGGACGAGCGGGATCGCCGCCCGCTCGGCCAGATCCGGCGACAGCGCAGCGAGCGTGTCGGGGGCGAAGAGATCGACCGCGCTCATCGCGCGCCCCTCCAGCGCCGCCGCGATCACCGGCCAGTCCTCGGCAGGCAGGATCGCGTCGAAGCGCGACAGCCCGCCGGGCCGGGCAAGAAACAGGAAATCGAAGTCGAGCGCCTCGCGCCGCGCGGCAAGGAAGGCCTGCGCCGAGGGATCGCGGGCGATGGCGCTGGCGAACTCGGTCGAGCGGCCCAGCGCGTCGAGCCGCTCGGCCGCGTTCTCGAGAAGCCGCCCGAGATACTGGTCGGCGATGGTCAGGTCCGAGTTCACCTTGACGATCAGCAGCTCGTCGAGCCGGTCCGACCATCGCAGCACGCTCACGCCGATGAACAGCGGCAAGAGCACCAGCATCGGCAGCAGCGCAATCGCCAGCAGCCGCGCGCGCACCGACCGCGCGAAAATGCCGAAGGGGCGCAGGGTCACAGCCCCCAGGCCGCGCATTTGCGGTCGATGGTCTTGCGGCTGACGCCGAGCCGCCGGGCGGCCTCGGCGCGGTTGCCGCCGGTCGCCTCGAGAGCCGAGAGGATCTCGCGGCGCTCGACATCGTCGAGCGGTTCGATCGGGCCGCTGGGCGGTGGGCTGAGCTGCTCGACCGGAAAGCGCCCGAAGATCAGCGCGCGTTCGACGAAGTTGCGCAACTCGCGGATGTTGCCGGGCCAGTCGTGGCGCAGGATCGCGGCGCGCGCGGCGGCGTCGATGTCGATCCCCGGCAGGCCGAGCTGCGAGGACAGCTCCGTCACGAAGAGCCGGGCGAGATCGACGGTGTCGGCCCCGCGCCGCCGCAGCGGCGGCATGTTGATCTCGAGCACGTTGACGCGGAACCACAGATCCTCGCGGAAGCGGCCGGCCGCGACCTCCTCGGGGAGGTTCTTCGAAGTGGCAAACACGAGGCGGATGTCGAGCGGTCGCTCCCGCTCGCTGCCCACCGGGCGCACGGCCCGGTCCTCTATCACCCGGCGAAGCGCGGTTTGGGCCGAAGCCGAAAGCTCGCCGATCTCGTCGAGGAACACCGTGCCGCCCTGCGCCGACACGAGCAGCCCCTCGCGCGGAGCGTCGGCGCCCGGAAAGGCGCCGCGGGTGTGGCCGAACAGCTCGATCTCCAGCATGTCGGCGGGGATCGCCGCGCAATTAACCGGCACGAAGGGACCGGCCGCGCGCTCGGACAGGCCGTGCAGGTGCCGCGCTGCCACCTCCTTGCCGGTGCCGCTCTCGCCGGTGAGCAGAACCGGGCTCGGGACGCGGGCGACGCGTTCCAGCATCTGCCGCACTTCCTCGATCTGCGGCGAGGCGCCGATCAGCCGGGCCCGGCGGGAGCGGCCCGGATCGCCAGTGGCCAGCTCATGGCGCAGCAGCGCGTTCTCGCGGCGCATCGCGGCCAGTTCGACGCAACGGCGCACTGCATTGAGAAGCTGGTTCGAGCGGAAGGGCTTGAGCACGAAATCCACCGCGCCGGCGCGCATCGCCTCGATCGCCGTGTCGAGATCGGCGAAGGCGGTCATGATGATCGTGTCGCTCAGGCTGCCGCGCCGCCGCTGCTCGGCCAGCCATTCCAGCCCCGATCGGCCGGGCATGCGGTTGTCGAGGATCACCACGTCAAAGAGCTGCCGCGCGGTCAACGCATCCGCGGCCTCGGCGCTGTCGGCCTCGACCACCTCGCGGCAATGCGGCGCCAACGTCTTGACGAGGAAGTTGCGCATGCCGGGCTCGTCGTCGACGACGAGCAGCCGCGCGGTGGCGAGGCGCGCGGTCAGCCGCGCGGCCTCGGCGATGTCGCCTTCAGTCTTGTCCAAGAACCGTCCTCCCCGAGGCGCGATCATCGGCGCTCGCAGGGCGGAGATCAATCCGGGGCGCGCGCACAGGGCGATGCATGGGGGAGGGGAGGCTTCAGCGCGGTTCAGGCGGACTGGGCGAGGCGGCCTTGGGCGACTTCGGCCAGGGCGGCGGCCAAGGCCTCGAATTCGGGCTGACGATCGCCGCGAACCCGCGTCACAAGAGCGATGGTGCGGCGGGCGTGGTGCGAGACGATGCTGCGCAGCACGATGTCGGGGCCGCGCTTGGCCGCGTCGAGCGCGTAGAGGCTGGGCAGGATCGCCACCCCGGCGCCGGTCGCGGCCATGGAGCGGATCGCGTCGAGGCTGGTGCCCTCGTATTCCTCCGAGATCAGCCCGCCCGCCTCGGCCGCCAGCGCCGCCACCATCCGCGCGAGGCGGTGGTTGCTGCCTAAGGTAAGGAACAGCCTCGCGCCGATCTCGGCCGGGCGGACCGGACCGTTGCCCCGGGCGAGCGGGTCGTCGGCCGCCACCGCGGCATAGAGCGCCTCTTCGGCCACGGGCAGGCTGATCGTGCCGGGATGGTCCTCGGGCGTTGACAGCACCATGTCGAAGCGCCCCGATCCGAGCCCTTCCTCAAGCTCACGCGTCGCTTCCTCGCGCACCATCAGCCGCAGATCTGGATAGCTCGCATGCAGCGCCCGCGTGGCTTCCGGCAGGAGGTATGGCCCGACGGTCGGCAGCACGCCGAGCCGCAGCCGCCCCGGCATCGCACCGCCGGCTCGGCTCACCGCGCGCAGATCCTCCATGTCGGCCAGAAGCCGCCGCGCCCGGCGCACCACCTCCTTGCCGATGGGGGTGGGGTTCGCGCCGCCCCGGCCGCGTTCGAAGAGCCGCGCACCCAGGCTCGCCTCGGCCTCGGCCAGCTGGGCCGAAAGGCTGGGCTGGCTCACGCCGAGGATCTCGGCCGCGAGGCCGAAGCGGCCGGTATCGGCCACGGTCACGATGTACTGCAGCTGTCGCAGGGTCGGGCGCATGAGCATAGCCAATAACTATCCAATGCATCGTATCTATATATTTGAGCGATGACCGGCAATGCGGGAAGGGAGCGCCATATCGCTGCGCCCTCGAAGGACATCGTCATGCGCCACACGACTTGCCTGCCCGGTATCGCTCCTCTCGGCGGGGAGGGCTGAGCATGGACAGCTTCTTCGCTCTCGCGACCTCCAACCTGCTCGCCCCGACGATCCTGTGCTTCGCGCTCGGCCTCGCGGCGGCGCTGGCGCGCAGCGACCTCGCGCTCCCCGAGGCGGCGGCCAAGGGGATCTCGATCTACCTGCTCTTCGCGATCGGCTTCAAGGGCGGCGCGGCGGTCTCGGCGCATGGCTTCGAGGCGCGGCTCGCGCTGACCCTGCTGGCCGGAACCATGCTCTCCTTCGCCCTGCCGCTGGTGGCTTGGATGATCCTGACGCGGTTCAGCCGGGTCGACGCCACCAACGCCGCTGCCATCGCCGGGCATTACGGATCGATCTCGATCGTCACCTTCGTCGCCGCCACCAGCCTACTGGAGACGCGCGGTCTGCCGCCCGAGGGCTACATGGTGGCGGTGGCCGCCGCGATGGAAGCGCCTGCGATCATCTCCGCGCTCTGGCTCGCTGCCCGTCGGGCGGGGCCGGGCGAGAGCGGACCGGGGCTCATGCGCGAGGTGCTGCTCAACGGCTCGATCGTGCTGCTGGTAGGCGCCTTCTTCATCGGGCTGGCCTCGGGGCCGAAGGGTCTTCTGGACCTGTCGAGCTTCATCGTCGCCCCCTTCACCGGCGTGCTCTGCCTGTTCCTGCTCGACATGGGGTTGGTCGCAGGCCGCAGCCTGGCAGGCAGCCGGGGCAAGCTCCCCGCGCGGCTGCTGGCCTTTGGCTTGCTGATGCCGCCGCTCGGCGCCGCCATGGGCCTCGCGCTCGCGCTGCCGCTCGGCCTGTCGCTCGGGGGCACGGTGCTGCTGATGACGCTGGCGGGTTCGGCCTCCTACATCGCCGTGCCGGCGGCGATGCGCGTGGCCCTGCCGCGTGCCGATGCCGGGATCTCCCTGACGCTGGCGCTGGGCATCACCTTCCCGTTCAACCTCGTGCTGGGCATTCCGCTCTACCTCGCGGCCGCCAGCTTCGCGCTGGCCTGATCCACCGCCCGACCCATGGCGCGGCCCCGTGCGGGGCCGCGTCAATCCGATCCCGCCCGGACCGCCGGTCAGCCCGTTTCGCGCAGCCCGGCCATCAGATGGCGGAACTTCTCGCTTTGGATCGCCACGTGGTCGCGAAGCAGCGCCGCCGTCCGTTCCGCCTCACCCTCCCGCAGCGCGGCGACGATCTCGCGATGCTCCTGCATCGACTGTGCGATGCGACCGCGCAGATGCAGCTGGGTGCGCCGGAACGGCTTGAGCCTGCGATGCAGTCGGATCGCCTCGCGTTCCAAGAAACCATTGCCGGACTGCGCGTAGATCAGGTGATGGAAGCTCTCGTTCTCGCGGTAGTAGCCGTCGATGGCGCCCGCCTCCATCGCCGCGTGGCAGCGCTCGTTGACCCGGTCGAGTTCGTCCAGCGCCTCGTCCGAGATCCGCCGCGCGGCGAGCCGCCCGCAGGCCGCTTCCAACTCCGCCATCACCTCGAACATCTCCAGAAGCTCGATGGTGCCGATCTCGCGCACGAAGACGCCGCGGCGTGGATGCTGCTCCACCAGCCCTGCCGCGGCGAGGCGCTGCAGGGCCTCACGGACCGGCGTGCGGGATACCTCGTGCTCATCGGCGAGGCGGGTCTCGTCGAGCCGGGTGCCCGGCGCGAAGCGACCGCGCAGGATCTGGTCCTCGAGCGTCTCGGCGATCCGGTCGCTGCGGCTGCCGCTCATCCCCCGTCCCTTCGCACATGCAGAATGTTGTTTCTTGTATACGAAAGCTTGACACCGCATGCAATCCTGCGCAGCGTGACGCGGCGTCGGGCGGGGAGGCTTGGCGCACAGGGAGGAGACACCATGAAGAAATCCATGCCGCTCGCCGCGGTCGCGGTCATGCTCGCACCGCTCGCCGCAGGGGCCGAGACGCTGCGCCTGTCGCATCAATGGGCCGAGGGCGACGTCCGCCACCAGGTCGCGCAGATGGTCGCCGACGAGGTGGCCGCTGCCGATGTCGATCTGGAGATCCAGATCTTTCCGAACCAGACCCTGTTCAAGGCGCGCGAGCAGTACACGCCGCTGTCGCGCGGCCAGCTCGACATGACCGTGCTGCCGCTGAGCTATGCAGGTGGTCAGCAGCCGGCCTACAACCTGACCCTGATGCCGGGTCTGGTGCGCAACCTCGAGCACGGCGACCGGTTGTCGAAATCCGAGTTCGGCGACGCGATCCGCGAGGTGATGGCCGAGGACGACGTGATGGTGCTGGTCGACGGCTACCTCGCGGGTGGCTTCGGCTCCAACAAGGGCTGCATCACCGCGCCCGAGGACGTGCAGGGCGTGACGATCCGCGCGGCCGGCAAGAGCTTCGAGGAAATGCTGGCCGGGGCAGGGGCCTCGATCGCCTCGATGGCCTCGTCCGAGATCTACCCGGCGCTGCAGACCGGCGTGCTCGACGCCGCGAACACCTCGTCGGAGAGCTTCGTGAGCTATCGTCTCTACGAACAGCTCAAGTGCTACACGCCCGCCGGCGACACGGCGCTGTGGTTCATGTACCAGCCGATGATCATGAACAAGACGACCTTCGAGGAGCTGACCGAAGAGCAGCAGGCCGCGCTGATGGCGGCGGCCGAGAAGGCCGAGGCCTATTACCTCGCAGAGGGCAAGAAGGGCGACGACCTGGCGCGCGAGACCTTCCGCGAAGCCGGCGTCGAGATCGCGGAGATGACCGAGGAAGACTTCAACGCCTGGCGCGAGCTGGCCAAGGAGACCGCCTTCAAGGTGTTCGTCGAAGAGACGCCGAATGGTCAGGAGCTGCTCGACAAGGCACTGGCCGTCGAGTGAGAGCGACCGGCCCCGGCGCAGGCCGGGGCCATCCCCATTCCCGAGGACATTCCATGACCGACACGACTCGGCGGGCCGAACCCGCCGCGATCCGCGCGATCGGCCAGCTTTCGACCCTGTGCGGGGTCGTGGCCGCCTTCATGATCTTCGCCTCCGTGCTGATCACCTGCCAGATGATCTTCCTGCGCGCCGTGATGGGCCGCTCGACCGTGTGGCAGACCGAGGCCGTCATCTACCTGATGATCGGTGCGACGCTGCTGGGCCTGCCCTATGTGCAGAAGCTGCGCGGCCATGTCGGCGTCGACCTGGTGCCGGGGCTTCTGCCCGCCGGGGCACGCCGGGTGCTGGCCACCATCGTGCTCGGCGCGACGATCGTGATGATCGGGCTGATGCTGTTCTATGGCTGGGAGATGTTCCACCTCGCCTGGGAACGCAACTGGCGCTCGGAAACCGTCTGGGGCGTGAAGCTGTGGATTCCCTATCTCGCCGTGCCGCTCGGCTTCGCGCTCTTCGCGTTGCAGCTGGTAGCCGATCTCTGGGCCGTCGCCACCGGGCATGACGACGCCGATCCGACCGTCTCGCCCGAAGACCGGAGGCACTGATGGAACCGCTTACCCTCGGCGCGCTGGTCGCGCTGTTCACCGTGCTGGTGCTGTTCTCCGGCATCTCGGTCGGCACCGGCCTTCTGGTGGTCGCCACCGGCTTTCTCTTCATCGTCGACGGCGCCCGCTCGCTCGAGGCGCTGCCAGAGCTGTTCTTCGGCGAGCTGAACAGCTTCGCGCTGCTGTCGATCCCGATGTTCATCATCATGGGCGCCGCCATTTCGTCCTCGCGCGCCGGCCCCGATCTCTACGAGGCACTGGAGCGCTGGCTGACCCGCGTGCCGGGCGGCCTTCTGGTGTCGAACCTCGGCGCCTGCGCGCTTTTCGCCGCGATGTCGGGCTCGAGCCCCGCGACCTGCGCCGCGATCGGCAAGATGGGCATCCCCGAGATGCGCAAGCGCGGCTACCCCGACGAAGTGGCAGCCGGCTCCATCGCCGCGGGCGGCACGCTGGGCATCCTGATCCCGCCCTCGGTGACGATGATCGTCTACGGCATCGCGACCGAGACCTCGATCGGCCGCCTGTTCCTCGCCGGCGTCATCCCCGGCCTGCTGCTGACGCTTCTCTTCATCGCCTGGTCGATCTTCGACACCTGGCGGCGGGGCGCGGCGGGCGTGGCGCTGTCGGGCATCACCTATAGCTGGCGCCAGAAATTCGAGATCCTACCGCGCGTGTTGCCCTTCCTCGCGATCATCGTGGGCGTGCTCTACGCGCTCTATGGCGGCATCGCGACGCCCTCCGAGACGGCCGCCGTCGGCGCGCTTTTGTGCATCATCGTGGTGATGATCATCTACAAGATGGTCCAGCCCAAGGCCCTCTGGGCGATCCTGCGCGACAGCACCCGCGAGAGCGTGATGATCCTGTTCATTATCGGCGCGGCGGGGGTGTTCTCCTTCATGCTGTCCTCGCTGTTCATCACCCAGTCGGTGGCGGCCTGGATTGGCGGGCTCGAGGTCAACCGCTGGGTGCTGATGGCGATCGTCAACCTGTTCCTGCTGGTGGCGGGCTTCTTCCTGCCGCCGGTGGCCGTGATCCTGATGTCGGCGCCGATCCTGCTGCCGATCATCATCGCCGCCGGCTTCGACCCCTACTGGTTCGCGGTGATCGTGACGATCAACATGGAGATCGGCTTGATCACCCCGCCGGTGGGTCTCAACCTCTACGTCATCAACGGCATCGCGCCGGACATCTCGCTCAAGAAGGTGCTGTTCGGTTCGCTGCCCTTCGTCGGCTGCATGGTCGCGGCCATCGTCATCCTGTCGGTCTTCCCGGGTCTGGCGACCTGGCTGCCCGACTTCGTCATGGGGAAAGCGATATGAGCCTGCTGTCGGACGTCCTCTCGACCATCCTCGAGCGCCGCTACCCGTGGCAGCCGGCGCGCGAGGCCGACCCGCGCTCCGACGCGGCGCTGATCGCCGACCTGCTGTCGAACGCGGGTGAGATCTCGGGGCTGACATCGGCGCGCGAACTGCTCGAGCGCTACGCCGCCAAGGACGACGCGGCCAAGATCGCCTTCTTCGCACATCTGGCCGAGGAGCTGGACATCGACCCCGAGACGGTGCGCACCGCGCTCGACGCCTACGAGGCCAAGCCCGGGCCGAAGACCTACCGCGCCTTTCTAGAGGCGGCCGAGCCGCCCCGGCAGGAACTGGTGCGCCGACTCAACCGGGTGCCGGGGGCCACGGCGCGGCTTGTGGCGATGCGCGCCGACCTGCTGCGGCTCTTGAAGCGGGACGATCCGCGCGCCGCGCTCGATCAGGATTTCCGACACCTGTTCCAGAGCTGGTTCAACCGCGGCTTTCTGGTGCTGCGCCCGGTGAGTTGGGAGAGCCCGGCGCAGATCCTCGAGAAGATCATCGCCTATGAGGCGGTGCACGCGATCGACAGCTGGGACGATCTGCGCCGTCGGGTCGAGCCGACCGACCGGCGCTGTTTCGCCTTCTTTCACCCGGCGATGCCGGACGAGCCGGTGATCTTCGTCGAGGTGGCGCTGACCCGGGGCATCCCCGGCTCGATCCAGGAGGTTCTGGCCGAAGACCGCGAGGAGGTCGAGGCGGCCGAGGCCGACACGGCCGTGTTCTACTCGATCTCGAACTGCCAGTCGGGGCTGGCGGGGATCTCGTTCGGCAATTCGCTGATCAAGCAGGTGGTGGCCGATCTGTCGGCCGAGCTGCCGGGGCTCAGGACCTTCGTGACGCTGTCGCCAATCCCCGGCCTGCGCCGTTGGATGGATGCCGAGGCGATCGACCCGACCACGCTCGACGACGAGGCGCTCAGGCGCACGGCGGCGCGCTATCTGCTCACCGCCAAGCGCGAGGGCGGCATGCCGCTCGACCCGGTGGCGCGGTTCCACCTCGGCAATGGCGCGCAGCTGCACGCGGTCCATGCCAATGCCGACATCTCGCCCAAGGGCCGCGCCGAGAGCTGCGGCGCGATGGTGAATTATCTCTATGACCTGGGAAAGATCACCCAGAACCACGAAGGCTTTGCCAAGCGGCAGGAGGTGGCGGCATCGGATGCGGTGCGCGGCCTTCTCCCGCGCAACGGGCGGGCACGCAAGGAAGGGGCATGAGCATGGCCAACCCGCTCTACGACACGCTGTTCGGACGCCATGAGGGCCGCGATACGCCCTTCCTGATCTCGCGCGAGGGGCGCGTGACCAGCCATGCCGAGTTCCTCGCGCTGGCGGCGCGGATCGCCCATGCGCTGGTCGATGCAGGGCTCAAGCCCGGCGACCGGGTCGCGGTGCAGGTGGAAAAATCCCAGCAGGCGCTCGCGCTCTACGCCGCCTGCGTGCGGGCCGGGCTGGTGTTCCTGCCGCTCAACACCGCCTACACGGTCGAGGAGCTGAGCTACTTCATCGAGGATAGCGGCGCACGGTTGGTGATCTGCGACCCGGCCCGCGAAGACGGTCTGGCGCCGCTCTGCGACCGGCTCGGGGCGCAGATCCTGACGCTCGGCGCCGACGGCCATGGCGGGCTGATGGCGCAGGCGGCACGGCATGAGGACCGCTTCGAGACCGTCCCGCGCGACGAGGACGACCTCGCGGCCTTTCTCTACACCTCGGGCACGACGGGACGCTCCAAGGGCGCGATGCTGACCCAAGGCAACCTCATCTCCAACGCCGTGACGCTGGTCGAGCACTGGCGCTTCACCGAGGACGACGTGCTGCTGCACGCGCTGCCGATCTTCCACACCCACGGGCTGTTCGTCGCGACCAACGTGATCGCGGTGGCGGGCGCCTCGATGATCTTCCTGCCGAAATTCGACCTCGACGCGCTGATCGAGCTGATGCCCAGGGCCACCTCGATGATGGGGGTGCCGACCTTCTACACCCGGCTTCTGGGCGATGCGCGGTTCACCCGCGAGCTGACCGAGAACATGCGGCTCTTCATCTCGGGCTCCGCGCCGCTTCTTGCCGAGACCCATGTCGAGTTCGAGAAGCGCACCGGCCACCGGATCCTCGAGCGCTACGGCATGACCGAGACCAACATGAACACTTCCAACCCCTATGATGGCGAGCGGCGCGCCGGCACAGTCGGCTTTCCGCTGCCGGGTGTCGAGCTCAAGATTACCGATCGCGAGACCGGCGAGGAGCTGCCCCGAGGCGAGGTCGGCCTGATCGAGGTGCGCGGGCCCAACGTGTTCAAGGGCTACTGGCAGATGCCAGAGAAAACCAAGGCCGAGCTGCGCGAGGACGGCTTCTTCATTACCGGCGATCTGGGGCGGATCGACGAGGACGGCTATGTCTCGATCGTCGGGCGCGACAAGGACCTGATCATCTCGGGCGGCTACAACATCTATCCCAAGGAGATCGAGCTCCTGCTCGACGAGCAGCCCGGCGTGCTTGAGAGCGCGGTGATCGGCGTGAAGGACGCCGATTTCGGCGAAAGCGTGGTCGGCGTGCTGGTGCCGCGCCCCGGTGCCGAGATCGACCCCGAGGCTGTGATGGCGGCGATGCAGGGCAGCCTCGCACGGTTCAAGCAGCCGCGCCGGATCGAGATCGTCGAAGAACTGCCGCGCAACACCATGGGCAAGGTGCAAAAGGCGCTGCTGCGCGAGCGCTTCGGCGGCTGAGCCTGACGCCGCCGCCAAAGGTAGCGCATATGATACCGGCAGGGGGCGGTTCCGGCGGCCCCCTGCCGTTCCAGCGCGAGGCGACCGACCCCGCGCGGTGAACGGAACGCCTCCCGATCGGGCAGGCGCGTGGACGAATTGTCGTCGACTGTCCCGGCGTCCGGCGCTTGCGACAATTCGCGACAATTCGATCTTGGTCAGCCAGGCGACCCTCGCCTAGTCCTCGGGTAACGCCGGCCGTCGCGCCGCCGCCACGCCCGTGGCGACGCCGCCCTGACAGCCGCCGGCTCCCGTAGTCAGGACGTGCACCCCATGTCGCCAATTTGCCGAACGCCCGCCGGGCCACGAAACGCCTCCTCTGATCACGCGATTGCCACGTCCTTCGGGAGGGGGTGGTCGTGATCCCGATGCTGCGCCTGCTGCTAGTCCTCGCGGTCATAGCCGCATCCTCCGGCTTCGCTGTCTGGCAAGCCACGCGTCTCGACGCGGCGCTGGCACCTGACGACGCAGCCGCGTCGGGCCGTCCCGGTAGGCCGGGACGGCGCGCCGAGTCCAGGGCTGCCGCGGTTGCGCTGGCCACGACGACGCTGTCGCCGGTCACGCCGGTCTCCACCGCCTATGGCCGTGTCGTCGCGCCCCGCACGGTCGAGATCGCGCCAGCCGTCACCGGCCGCGTCGCCTGGGTGGCCGAAGGGCTGCGCGACGGGGCCCGGGTCGCGGCGGGAGAGCTGCTGCTGCGCATCGACGACAGCACCGCCCGCACCGTGCTCGCCGAGGCGCAGGCCACCCGTGCGGCCGCCGAGACCGCGCTGACCGATGCCCGGCGCCGGATCGGCGAGCTGGAGGCGGAGATGGCGCTGCTCGAGGAAGTGGCGGCGTTGCGCGCGGCCAATCTCGAACGCGTCGGTGCGCTGGCGCAGAGCGGAGGGGTCGCGGCCTCGACGCGCGACGACGCCGCCGCGCAGGCGCTGGGCGCACGGCAGAGCGTCGCCGCGCAGGCCGCCCAGATCGCTGCCGCCGAAAGCGAAGTGCGCCAAGGCGAGATCGCGCTCGAGCAGGCCGGGCTGGCAGTGGAGCGGGCCGAGCGCACGCTCGAGGATCACGAGCTGCATGCGCCGATCGGCGGGCTCTATACCGGCGCAGTGCCGGTCGCGGGGCAAAGCGTCACCGCTGCCGCGCTGGGCCAGATCACCGATCTCGACGCGCTCGAGGTGCGGGCGGAGCCGACCCGCAGCACGCTGGCGCGGCTAAGCGACGAGACCGGCGCGCTGCTGCCGCTCCCGGCCGAGATCAAGGCGCCGGGCGGTGGTCTCGCGCAGGGCCGGCTCGACCGGCTCAGCCTCGAGACCGGGAATGACGGCACCACGCGCGGCATCGCGGTGCTGCGCGTCGAGACGGGCGGCTGCGCCTGTCTGCAACCGGGCGATTTCGTCGAACTGCGGATCGAGGAGCCGTCGCACGAGGCGGTGGCCGTGCCGCATGACGCGCTCTCCGCCGACGACACGCTGCTGGTCGTGGATGAGACCGGCCTGCTCGACCGCGTCGCGGTCGAGGTGGAACGGCGCACCGTCGATGCCGCCATTCTGACGCCCGACGCGGCGGGGCTGCGCTACGTGGTGGCCCCGACGCCCGAGCTGATCGCCGGCGGACGTATCGCGCTTCCCGAGACGGCGGAGCGGGTGGAGAGCCCGAACGAGGCAGAGATGGTCGATCTCGACCCACCGACCCGGGCTCGGCTGATGGCCCGGCTCGAGGCCGGGGAGGGGCTGCCCGCGCCGCTGCGAGCGCGGATCGAGAGCGCGCTCGAGACCGGCGCCGCGCCGGCGGCGATGCTCGAGCGGCTCGACCGCGTGTCGGAGAACTGACCATGCGTCTCGTCTCCTTCTTCACCCGCCATGCCACGGCGGCCAACCTGCTGATGCTGGTGGTGACCGCCCTCGGCCTGTTCGCCGCGACGCAGATCCGCACCCAGTTCCTCCCCGACGTGGTGAGCGAGACCGTCAGCGTCTCGATCGACTGGGAAGACGCCTCGGCCGAGGACGTGCAGGCGGGCATCGTCGACGTGGCGACCCCCGGCCTCCTGGCGCTCGAAGGGCTTTCGGAGATCCAGGCCGTGGCTCGCGAGGGCGGCGCGCGTTTCAGCCTCGAATTCGAACCGGGCTGGGACATCGACCGGGCGCTGGCCGAAGTCGAGACCGCGCTGCCCTCGGCGGCGGCGCTGCCAGAGGATGCCGAGGAGGCGCAAACCGGGCGCGGTGTCTGGCGCGACCGGGTGCTCGAACTGGCGCTGGCGGGCGACCTGCCGCGCGCCCGGATCGAGGCGCTGGGCGCGGCGCTGGAGCGCGAATTGCTGCGCGCCGGGATCACCCGCGCCGCGCTGCGCGGCACCACCTCGCCGGAGATCGCCGTCGAGATCGAGGCGGCGCGGCTGGCCGAGCATGGGCTGAGCCTCGGCGACGTCGCCGAGGCGATCGCCCGCAACGCCAGCGACGCCGCCGCGGGCGAGACCGCGTCCGGCGGCACCGCCGTCCGGGTGGGCGCCGAGCGGCGCTCCGAGACCGGCCTCGCGGCGTTGTCGCTGACCACGGATGCGGGGCCCGTCGCGCTGGGCGACATCGCGACCTTCGAGAGTGAGGAGGCGGGCTCCGGCCGCGCCTATTTCCTCGAGGGCGATCCCGCGGTGGTGATCGGCATCGAGCGCGGCGTCGGTGGCGATGCGCTCAAGATCCGCGCCGCGGCGCTCGAAGTGGCCGAGGCCTTCGTCGCCAGTCGGTCCGAGGACATCCGGATCGTGCCGATGCGCGACAACGCGGAGCAGATCGCCGACCGGCTGACGGTGCTTGCGGACAATGCGCTGTTCGGCCTCGTGCTCGTGCTCGTGCTGCTGTTCGTGTTCCTGTCGCCCTCGGCGGCGGTCTGGGTGGCGGGTGGCATTCCGGTCGCGCTGGCGGCTGGGCTGGGCGTGCTGTGGCTGACCGGTCAGTCGCTCAACATGATCTCGATCTTCGCGCTGATGATCTGCCTCGGCATCATCGTCGACGACGCCATCGTCGTGGCCGAGAGTGCCGAGGCGCGTCGGCGCGAGCGCGGCGAAACCCGCGCCCAGGCGGCGGAGCGGGCGGCGCGACGGATGCTCGGCCCGATCCTCGCCTCGACCGCGACCACCGTGGTGGCCTTCATGTCGCTGCAGGCGGTCGGTGGCCGCTTCGGCGAATTCATCGCCACCATTCCCTTCACCGTCGCCGCTGTGCTGGTCGCCTCGCTCGCCGAATGCTTCCTGGTGCTGCCGCACCATCTCGGCCATGGTCTGGCGCGGCTGGATCGCGGCGTGCTGGCCTGGCCGAGCCGGATGGTGAACCGCGGCTTCGTGCGGCTGCGCGACGGCGTCTTCGCCCCGGCGATCCGGGGCGTGCTGGCACTGCGCTACGCCGTGCTGCTGGTCGCCGTGGGGGTGACGCTGCAGGCGGTGCTGATGATCGTGGAGCGTGACGTCGCCTGGCGGTTCTTCGTCGCGCCGCAGGAGCCGGTGATCACAGCCAACATCGCGATGCGCGACTCCGCGACCCGCGACGACACCGAGGCGATGCTCGAGGAGATGCTGCGCGCCGCGAACGAGGTGCGCGCCGATTTCACCGGCGAGCATGGCACCGACCCGGTGGTCACGGTGCTGACCGAGATCGGCGGTGGTGCCGGGCGCGGGCTGGCGAGTGCCGACGACAAGGATGCCGATCTGCTCGGCGCGCTGACCATCGAACTGATCCCGGCCGACGATCGGCCCTACGATACGGACGCCTTCGTTGCGGCCTTCGAGGCGGCGTTGGTGCGGCCGCCCGAATTCGAGACCTTCAGCTTCCGTGCCGCGCGTTTTGGGCCGGGCGGCGACGGGCTCGACATCGCGCTTTACGGCGACGATCCCTTGCAGCTCGATGCCGCCGCGGAGGCGCTCGAGGCCGCGCTAGCCGCGATCCCCCAGATCACCGGTGTCGAGGATGACCTGACGCTGGCGGGGACCGCGCAGGCGCTGCGGCTCAACGCCTATGGAGAGGAGTTGGGCTTTACCGAGAGCGGCATCGCGACCGAGTTGCGGGAGCGGCTGCAGGGCGTCGAGGCGCTGAGCTGGCCGCAGGGCACGCAGACCGCGAAGATCGAGGTGCGGCTGCCCGAGGGCGCGCTGGGCGCGGCCTATCTCGAGGAGATCCTGCTGCACTCCCCCGAGGGGCGTTGGGTCTCGCTCTCCGAGATCACGACCCGCTCCTCTGCGCCGGTGCTGTCGACCATCCGCAGCGAGGCGGGACAGGTCGTGGTGCGGGTCACGGGAGAGCTGTCGACCCAGGACGCGGCGCTGGCGGAGAGCCTGCGCACGCAGATCGAGACGGTCGAGCTGCCGCGCGTCGCCGCACCCTACGGCGTGACCTACGACCTGCAGGGTCTCGCGGCGCAGGAGGCCGATTTCCGGTCGGACGCGGTGATCGGCTATGCCGTCTGTCTGCTGGCGATCTACATGGTTCTGGCGCTGGTGCTGGGCCACTGGTTCTGGCCGCTGTCGATCATGGCGGTCATTCCGGTCGGCGTCACCGGGCTGGTCTGGGGGCATTACTGGTGGGACATGCCGCTGTCGATCTTCTCGGCGGTCGGCTTCATCGGGCTTAGCGGGATCATCGTCAACGACTCGATCGTGCTGGTCTCGGCGATCACCGAGCGGCTGCGCGACGAGGCGCCGCTGCAGGCCATCACCGGCGCGGTGGCCGAGCGGTTGCGCCCAGTGCTGCTGACCACGCTGACGACGGTGCTGGGCCTCGCGCCACTGCTGTCCGAGACCAGCACCCAGGCCGAATTCCTCAAGCCGATGGTCGTGACGCTCTGCGTCGGGCTGACGGCGGGCTTCTTCATCGTGCTGCTGGTCGTGCCATCCCTGGTCGCGATCCAGATGGACGTGGCCACGGCCTGGCGTCGTTTGCGGATTGGGCGGCGGCAGGCGGCGGTCAGATGACCCGCGCCAGCCCGGCCGTCACCCGGCGCATCTCGGGCAGGTAGGTCTCGGCCAGCGTCTCGGCGCGGTCCTGGGTCGCGGCCATGCCGAGATTGAGCGCGGCGACGGTCTGCCCGCGCGCATCGACCAGCGGCACCGCGATCGAGCGCAGACCCAGCTCGACCTCCTGGTCGATGATCGCGTAGCCGTCGGCGCGTGCCGCCGCCACCCGCGCCATGATCGCCTCCGGATCGGTCAGGCTGAGCGGTGTGCGCGGCGCGAGGTCGCTGCGCTCGATCAGGGCACGCGCTTCGGCTTCGGGGAGGGCCGCCAGCAGCACCCGCCCGAGCGAGGTGCAATGCGCCGGCAGCCTTGAGCCGGGCATCAGCCCGATCGACATCACCCGCCGCTGCGCCGCGCGAGCGAGATAGACGATCTCGCATTCGTCGCGCACCGCCACCGAAGCCGACTGTCCGACCCGCTCCGAAAGCTGGTCGAGCCAGGGCTGCACGATCTGCGCCAGCGGCAGCGCCGCCAGCGCCGACATGCCCAACCGCAGTACCCGCGGCGTCAGGGTGAAGAACTTGCCGTCATGCGCGGCGTATCCCTCGGCCGCCAGCGTCAGCAGGCAGCGCCGGGCCGTGGCGCGGTCGAGATCCGCGCGCGCCGCGGCCTGTGCCACGGAGAGCCGCGGATGGGCTGCGCCGAAGGCCGCGATGACCCGCAGCCCCTTGGCGAAGGATGCCACGAAATCGGGGGATTTGTTCACCATGCGCACGAGAAGTTCCGCACTACGAACAAATGTCAAGATGCGCACGAAACCTCTGGACCGGCGGGGGCCGTCCTTCCTAGGGATCGGGGCCAAGCGCCGCCGCGCGGCGGCCTGAGGAGGACAGGATATGGACAAGACGATAGGCGATGTCGCCGCCGCGGTGGCCGACATCCCCGACGGGGCGAGCGTGATGATCGGTGGCTTCGGCGGCTCGGGCGCGCCGATCGAGCTGATCCACGCGCTGATCGATCGCGGCCCGCGCGATCTGACGGTGATCAACAACAACGCCGGCAACGGCCGGATCGGCATCGCCGCGATGATCGATGCCGGCATGGTGCGCAAGATCATCTGCTCCTTTCCGAAGTCCAAGGATCCCCGCGCTTTTACCGAGGCCTATCTCGCTGGTCGGATCGAGCTGGAGCTGGTGCCGCAGGGCACTTTGGCCGAACGGATCCGCGCGGGCGGTGCAGGCATTCCCGCCTTCTACACGCCAACCTCCTTCGGCACGGAGCTGGCGGCGGGCAAACCCACCGCGGAGTTCGACGGGCGCGGCTACGTGCAGGAGCGCTGGCTCAAGGCCGACTACGCGCTGGTCAAGGCCGAGATCGCCGATCGGCACGGCAACCTGGTCTATCGCAAGGCCGGCCGCAATTTCGGCCCGCTGATGTGCATGGCTGCCGCCACGACGATCGTGCAGGCGACTCGCATCGTGGAGCCCGGCGCGATCGATCCCGAGCATGTCGTGACCCCGGGGCTCTTCGTCGACCGTGTGGTCGCGGTGCCGCATGCGCGCCAGGAAGAGGATCTCAACATCGAGGGGGCGGTCTACGCATGAGCGACATCGCGAACATCAAGCTGTCCAACGCGCAGATCGCCTGGCGCGCGGCGCAGGACATCGAGGACGGCTCTTACGTCAATCTCGGCATCGGGTTTCCCGAGATGGTGGCGCGCTACCAGGTCGCGGGGCGCAAGGCGATCTACCACACCGAGAACGGCATCCTCGACTTCGGCCCCGCGCCGGCGCCGGGGCAGGAGGACTGGGACCTGATCAACGCCGGCAAGAAGGCGGTGACGCTGAACCCGGGTGCCGCATTCTTCCACCACGCCGATAGCTTCGCCATGGTGCGCGGCGGCCATCTCGACGTGGCCATCCTCGGCGCCTTCGAGGTGGCCGAAAACGGCGATCTCGCGAATTGGAGCGTCGGCAAGAGCGGCGTGCCCGCGGTCGGCGGCGCGATGGATCTCGTGCATGGCGCCAAGCGTGTCGCGGTGATCACCGATCATGTCACCAAGACCGGCGCGCCCAAGCTGGTGGAGCGCTGCTCGCTGCCGCTCACCGGGGTGGGCTGCGTGACGAGGGTCTACACCTCGCTGGCCGTGGTGGATATCGAGGGGGGCCGCTTCGTGCTGCGCGAGAAGCTCGCCGCGATCTCGCTGGGCGATCTACAGGCCGTGACCGGCGCGACGCTCAATCTCGACGGCCCCGTGGCCGACCTTATCGTTCCGGAGCTCTGACATGACCGATGCCTATATCTGTGACTACATTCGCACCCCCATCGGCCGCTATGGCGGCGCTTTGGCCGGGGTCCGTGCCGACGATCTCGGCGCTATCCCACTGCGCGCGCTGATGGCGCGCAACGCGGGTGTCGACTGGGACGCCGTCGACGAGGTGATCTATGGCTGCGCCAACCAGGCGGGCGAGGACAACCGCAACGTTGCCCGGATGTCGGCCCTGCTCGCCGGTCTGCCGGTGACGGTGCCGGGCACCACGATGAACCGGCTCTGCGGCTCGGGCATGGACGCGGTGATCACCGCCGCGCGCGCTATCCGTGCCGGCGAGGCAGAGCTGATCGTCGCCGGCGGGGTCGAGAGCATGTCCCGCGCGCCCTTCGTGATGGGCAAGGCCGAAACCGCCTTCTCGCGTTCGGCCGAGATATTCGATACCACCATCGGCTGGCGCTTCGTCAACAAGCTGATGAAGGCGCAATACGGCGTCGACTCGATGCCCGAGACCGCCGAGAACGTGGCCGAGGATTTCGCCATTTCGCGCGAGGATCAGGACGCCTTCGCGCTGCGCAGCCAGGTCAAGGCCGCTGAGGCCATCGCCTCGGGACGGCTGGCGCGCGAGATCACCCCGGTGGAGATCCCGCAGCGCAAGGGCGATCCGAAGATCGTCGACACCGACGAGCATCCCCGCGCCACCTCGCTCGAGGCGTTGGCCAAGCTGCGCGCTCCGTTCCGCGAGGGCGGCTCGGTGACGGCGGGCAACGCCTCGGGCGTCAATGACGGAGCGGCGGCGCTCATTGTCGCTTCCGCTGCGGCGGCGAAGAAGCATGGGCTGACCCCGATCGCGCGTTTCCTCGGCGGTGCGACGGCGGGCGTCGCACCGCGCATCATGGGCTTCGGACCCGCGCCCGCTTCGAAGAAGCTGATGGCGCGGCTCGGGCTGACGCCGGACGACTTTGCGGTGATCGAGCTGAACGAGGCCTTCGCGAGCCAGGGGCTCGCCACGCTGCGTGATCTCGGCATCGCCGATGGCGACGCACGGGTGAACCGCAATGGCGGCGCCATCGCGCTCGGCCACCCGCTGGGCATGTCGGGTGCACGGATCACCGGCACCGCCGCGCTCGATCTGACATCGGGCGAGAAGTCGCTCTCGACCATGTGCATCGGCGTGGGCCAGGGTATCGCCGTGGCGCTCGAGGGCGTCTGAGACGTCCGCGGTCTAGGCGGCCGGACCCGCATCGGGTCCGGCCGTCCACTCTCACGCTGCGCCGGTGGCGCCGATAAGCAGCACGACCCCGAGCCGCTGCGAAACCGTCGCGCCACCGTCGAAAGCGTCCTTGCCGCCTTTGTTGAGCCTTGTGACGACGGAGCTGCATCTGCTCCTCGATGGCCGGGCGCTTGCCCGATTGGCAGGAGGTTGTATCACGGTGGGCAAGCGCGCCGGGTTGGCCTCCCCCGCTCCGGGCGCCGAGGAGGAGACCCAGATGACCGCCTTGCCCGATGCCGTCACCGAGCCGAGCCGTTTCCTGCGCCATCTGTTCGATGCCGCGGTGGCGCGCGCCGATCCGATGCGGGTGGTGCCCGAACACCTGCCGCCGCGCCCCGAAGGGCGTCTGGTGGTCATCGGCGCGGGTCAGGCCAGCGCGCGGATGGCCGAGGCGGTCGAGGCCGTCTATGGCCCCTGCGAGGGGCTGGTGCTGACCCGCTACGGCTATGCCCGGCCCTGCAAGGGGATCGAGATCGTCGAGGCGGCGCATCCGGTCCCCGACCAGGCGGGACTCGAAGCGACGGCGCGAATGTTGGAACTGGTGTCGGGGCTGGGTTCCGAGGACACCGTGCTTGCGCTGATCTCGGGCGGCGGCTCGGCCCTGCTTTGCGCGCCGGTGGAGGGGCTGACGCTCGAGGACAAGCAGGCGGTGAACCGTGCTCTCTTGACTTCGGGCGCGCCAATCTCGGCGATGAACGTGGTACGCAAGCATCTCAGCCGGGTGAAGGGCGGGCAGCTCGGGGCAGCCTGCGCGCCGGCGCGGCTGCTGACGCTGGTGATCTCGGACGTGCCCGGTGACGACCCGGCCGAGATCGCCTCGGGTCCGACCGTGGCCGATCGCTCCACCCCGGCGCAGGCGCTCGAGATCATCGACCGCTGGAAGATCGCTCTGCCGGAAGCGGCCCGCGCCGCGATCGCCGCGGCCAGACCCGGTGACGGCCCGGTGCCGCCAGGCGATCCGCGGCTGGCGCGGGCCGAAACCCGGATCGTCGCCGCGCCTGCGCAATCGCTCGCGGTGGCGGAGGAACTGGCATGTGCGGCAGGCTGCGAGGTGCGAATGCTCGGCGATGCGCTCGAGGGTGAGGCGCGTGAGCTGGCGCGGAGCCAAGCCCACATGGCTCGCGACATCGCCGCCGATATGGCGCCCGGTGATAAGCCGGTGTTGCTGCTGTCGGGCGGCGAATGCACCGTGACGCGTCGCGGCGGCGGGCGCGGCGGGCCGAATGCGGAATTTACGTTGGCGGCGGCTATCGAACTGGCGGGCCATCCGCGTGTTCATTTGCTCGCCTGCGACACCGATGGGGTGGATGGCGCCGACGAGGTGGCGGGGGCTTGTGTCGGTCCGGATACGCTCGACCCGCTCGGCTTCGATGCCGCTTGCCACGCGCTCGACGACAATGATGCGCATGGCTTCTTCGAGAAGGTCGGTGCGCAGGTGGTCACGGGGCCAACCCTGACTAACGTCAATGATTTCCGCGCCCTTCTGGTGCTGCCGCCCGAGGTCTGAGGCGCCGGTCGGCAGGCAGCAGTCGCACACGTCGGGTACAATCTTGCAGAATCATTGCAAGATGCTGCAGAAATCTGCAAGGAGCTGCATATTGGTGGTGCCGGAGGTGTCATGGACGGAGATCATCAGGGCCCTGAACTGCGGCGGGACGCGATCAGGGCACGCCTCGACCGGGGCGCGCCGCTGTCGCTCGTGGATGCCGCGCGTGATTTCGGCGTGTCGGTCGACACGGTCCGACGTGACCTGAAGGCGCTCGAGGCCGAGGGCCGGGCGCGCTACATCCGCGGCGGAGCGCTGCCCGTGGCCCGGCCGGTGCGCCCGACCCTCGAACGGCTAGCCATCACTGATGCGATGGCCGAACGGCTCGCCGCCGCGGCGTTGCCCCTGATCGAGGACGGCATGGTGATCGCCCTCGATGGCGGGACGAGCGTGCTGGCACTGGCGCAACGCCTGCCGTCGCTGCCCGGCGCCCTTGTCGTTACGCCCTCGCCCGCAGTGGCGCTGGCCTGTCTCGCGGGGGGCATCCCGACCCGGATATTGGGCGGGCGTCTCTCTGAAGCGGGGGCCATCGCCGTTGGATCGGACACGGTCGAGGCGTTTGCCAACGTCGCGGTCGACATCGCCTTTCTCGGGGCCTGCGGGCTCGACGCCGATTTCGGGTTGAGCGCGGACGACGCGGACGAGGCGCATACCAAGCGCGCGATGATCGCCGCCAGCCACCGCGCCGTGGTCCTGGCCGACAGCGCCAAGATCGGCCGCCGCGCGCGGCACCGCGTCGTCGGCTGTGACGCGCTGCGGATTCTCGTCACCGATGCTGATGCGCGCGCGACGGCGACGCTGGCCGAAACCGGAATGGAGATCCTCAATGCCTGACCTCGTCACCCCATGGCGAGCCGTGGCCGCGGCCTTCGCGCTCAACGGCGTGCTGCTGGGCTGCTGGGCCTCGCGTGTGCCGGCGGTCGCCGCCAATTTCGGTTTGGGCGAAGGCGGGCTCGGCCTGCTTCTCTTGGTCATGGGGGTGGGCGCGCTGGTTTCCTTTCCCATGGCTGGAAAGCTGGCTGACCGCTTCGGCGCGGTGCGGGTTACGCGCTGGATCGCTGCCGCCTACTTGGTCTCGATCATGCTGGTGGGGGTGGCGCCGGTGGTGCCGGCGCTGGCCTTCGCGTTGTTTCTGTTCGGCATGTCGCACGGCGCGATGGACGTGACGATGAACGCCTGGGCGGCTGAGGTGGAGCGTCACATGGGCCGATCCGTGATGTCGTCCTTTCACGCGATGTGGAGCCTTGGCGCCGGTCTCGGCGCGGCCGGCGGCTTTGCCGCAACCAGCCTCGACGCGCCGGTGGCGCTGCATTTCATCGCCGCGCCGATCCTGGCGGCACTGCTGTTCGGACCGTTCCTGCGGATCGACTGGACCTCGCGGACCCGGAGCGGCGGTGCCGGTGATCCGGTCTTTGCCTTTCCGCGCGGCGCCTTGGTGCTGGTCGGCCTGATCGCACTGGGGGCCGGTTTGGGCGAGGGCGCTGCGGTGGACTGGAGCGCGGTGTTCCTCTCCGAGGTACTCGGCGCCAGCGAGAACGGCGCGACGCTCGGCTACGCCGTGTTCTCGGTGACGATGGTGGCGATGCGGCTCTGCGTCGATCGGTTGATCACGCGGCATGGTCCGCGCCGCGTGGCACTGGCGAGCGGCCTGCTCGCCGCGTCGGGCTACCTGCTTTGCGCGACGGCCGCGGCGTTGCCGATGGCGCTTCTGGGCTTCGTGCTGATGGGCATGGGCTACGCCGCGGTGATCCCGCTCGCCTTCAGCCGCGCCGCCGCCGACCCCGAAATCCCGCCAGGGCAGGCGATCGCCTCGGTCGCAACGCTGGCCTACGGCGCGATGCTGATCGGTCCGCCGGCGATCGGCTTCATCGCCGACATTGCATCCCTGCGGCTGTCCTTCGTGCTGGTGGCGCTGTTCGCCCTTCTGATCGCGGCGCTGTCGCCCGTGCTCGGACGCCGCCGCCCGGAGGTGCAGGCGGCATGACGGCCGAACGGGCCCGGCCTTAGCCGGCGGCCCGCTCGGACGGCTCCGCGGGAGGTGCTGCCTTGGCCAGCTTGCAGGCCGCTTCGTGTTGGCTGAGAAACACCTCGCCGGTCAGTTCGTCGAGGAAATGGCTGCGCTTCAGGCGGTCCATCACCGGTCCCTTCACCTCGCTCAGATGCAGGCGGACGCCCGCGTCGTGCAGCCGGGTGTTGATCGCCTCGAGCGACTCCAACGCCGAGAGATCGATCGCGTTGACCGCCGGGAACATCAGTACGACGTCCGTGAGTTCGGGCTTGTCGGCCGCGTAGTTCGACAGCTGGTCCTCGAGATAGCGGGCGTTCGGGAAGTAGAGGCTTTCATCGACGCGCAGTGTCAGCACATGCGGCTGGGTTTCGACCTCGTGGCGCAGCACGTTGCGGAAATGCTCGGTGCCCGGCACTCGGCCGACCACCGCCATGTGCGGGCGCGAGGTCTTGTAGAGATGCACGAGGATCGAGGTGACCACGCCCGCGGTGACGCCGACCTCGACACCGAACACCAGTGTCAGCAGGATCGTCGCCGAGACGGCGGCGAAATCGGCGCGGCTGAAGGCCCAGGCGCGTTTCAGGATCGAGAAATCGACGAGGCTCAGCACGGCCACGATGATCGTGGCGGCCAGCGTCGCCTTGGGCAGGTAGTGGATCAGCGGCGTCAGGAATAGCGCGGCCAGCGCGAGGCCAAGGGCGGTGAAAGCCCCGGCGGCGGGGGTCTCGGCCCCGGCATCGTAGTTCACCACCGAGCGCGAGAAGCCCCCCGTCACCGGGAAGCCGCCCGTGAAGGCCGCGCCGAGATTGGCGGTGCCGAGACCGATCAGTTCCTGGTCGGGGTCGATGCGCTGACGCTTCTTGGCGGCCAGCGTCTGCGCGACCGAGATCGACTCCACGAAACCGATGATCGAAATCAGCATCGCCGGGATGAAGAGCTGCGAAATCAGCGACGGGGAAAGGGAGGGCAGGGTGAGCGGCGGCAGGCTTTGCGGCACCTCGCCGACGATGGCGACGCCGCGTTCGCCCAGATCGAACAGCCAGACCGCCAGTGTCGTGGCGACGATGGCTAGGACGGGGCCGGTCTTGGCACCGATGTCGGCCATGCGCGGGCCAAGGCCGATACGGCGCAACAGCGGCTTCAACCCCTTGCGGACCCAGAACAGGAACGCGGTGGCAGAGACGCCGAGCACGACGGTGATCAAGTTGGTCTCGCCCACATGCGCCCAAAGCCCATCGAGTATCTCGATCAGCGTGTGGCCTTCGCCCTGAATGCCAAGGATGTGGCGCAGCTGGCTCGCCGCGATCAGGATGCCGGACGCCGTGATGAAGCCCGCGATCACCGGGTGCGACAGGAAGTTGGCGAGAAAGCCGAGGCGGAACAGCCCCAGCGCCAGCAGCATCGCGCCCGACAGGAAGGCGAGCGTCAGCGCCGCGGCGACGTAGCCCACCGTGCCGCTCTCGGCGATGTTGCCCACCGCCGCCGCCGTCATCAGCGACACCACCGCGACCGGGCCCACCGCCAATGCGCGCGAGGTGCCGAAGATCGCGTAGAGCACGATCGGCGCGATCGAGGCATAGATCCCGGCCTCGGGCGGCATGCCGGCAAGCAGCGCGTAGGCCAGCGACTGCGGGATCAGCATGATCGTCACGATCACGGCGGCGACCATGTCGCCGGTGAAGGTGGAGCGGTCGTAACGCCGTCCCCAGTTGAGGATCGGCAAATAGCGCGACAGCGGGGGCATGGTCATCCGTATCCGTCCGGTCTTTGGGGGAAGGAAAGCGGGCGGCCCGTGGGCCGCCCGAAAGCTCAATCGAAGCGGTTCACCGGCAGCTTCAGGTAGTGGTTGCCGTCATCCTCGGCCGGGGGCAGCCGCCCGCCGCGCAGGTTGATCTGCAGCGCGGCGAGGATGCGGTTCGGCAGCGCCAGCGTCTTGTCGCGGGTCTGACGGCGCTCAATGAAGGCTTCGCGCTCGGTGCCATCCTTGACGTGGATGTTGTGCGCGCGGTGCTCGTCGACCGTGGCCTCCCACATCGGCTCCTTGCGCTCCTTGGTGCCGTAGTCATGGCCGACATTGAGGCGGGTGTTTCCCGGCAGGGCGAGGATGTCCTGGATCGAGTCCCACAGCTCGGCGGTCTTGCCGCCCGGGAAATCCGAGCGCGAGGTACCGGCGTCGGGATGCATCAGCGTGTCATGCACGAAGGCCGCATCGCCGCAGACATAGGTGATCGAGCCCAGCGTGTGACCGGGCGAGAGCATCACGCGCGCGTCCAGCTCACCGATCTTGAAGGTCTCGCCCTCCTCGAACAGGTGGTCGAAATCACGGTTCGCGTCGAAGGCGTCGGGCAGGTTGTAGATGTCGGCCCAGATCTTGGCGATCTCGGGTACCAGCGCGCCGATCGCGTTGGGGGCGCCGGTGCGCTCCTTGAGGTGCGCCGAGGCCATGACGTGATCGGCATGGGGGTGGGTGTCGAGCACCCATTGCACCTTCAGGTCGTTGTCGCGCACGATGTCGAGGACCTGATCCATGCTCTCGGTGGAGAAACGGTAGTTCTTGGGATCGAAGTTCCAGACCACGTCGATCAGCGCCGCCTGACGGGTCTTGGGGTCGGCACAGATATACTGGATCGACCCGGTGTCGGGCTCGTAGATGCCCCAGACATCGGGGCTGCCTTCGCCGGTCGAGGGCGAATGGCGGACGACGCGGCTCTTGAGGGGGTCGGTCATTGGGTGGCTCCTTTGCTAAGGGGCATGGAGAGGTCGGGGGTGTGCCGAGCCAGCCACATGCCGGCCAGCATGAAGGGCACGAAGATCAGCGTCCCGGTCGCCGCGATCGGCAGCGCGGTCAGCGCCGGGCCGGGGCAGAAGCCGCCGAGCCCCCAACCGGTGCCGAACAGCACTGCGCCGGTCAGCAGCTTGGGGTCGAGGTCGGTGCGGCTCGGAATGCGGAACTCGGTGTCGAAGAACGGGCGCGAGCGGCTGCGGGTGAGCCAGGCAAAGCCCGGTGCGGTCACCGCGATGGCGCCGCCCATGACGAAGGCGAGGCTTGGATCCCAGGTGCCGAACACGTCGAGGAAGTTCAGCACCTTGGCCGGGTCGGACATGCCGGAGATGATCAGGCCGAAGCCGAAGATCAGGCCGGAGAGAAGCGCAAAGATCTGTTTCATCTCAGCCTCCGCTCAGGTGACGGGTGACGAAGACCGTGACGAAAGCCGCGGCCATGAAGGTGCCGGTGGCGACGATCGAGCGCATCGAGCCGCGGCTGATGCCGCAGACGCCGTGGCCGGAGGTGCAGCCATTGCCATAGGTGGCGCCGAAGCCCACGAGCAGGCCCGCGACCGCCATCAACACCGGGCTCGACGGCACCCATTGCTGCGGCCATTCGCCGGACACCACCAGCCAGATCGGCGCGGCGAGCAGCAGCCCCAGCACGAACAGCGCCGAGACGCCGCGCGCCTCGCCATCGGTGGAGCGCGCGAAGATCCGCGAGGTGAGGCCGCTGATGCCGGCGATGCGGCCGTTCGTGGCCATCAGCAGCACCGCCGAGGCCCCGATCATCATGCCGCCCGCGAGCGACAGCCAGGGGGTGAACTCTGTTTCCATCTCTCGACTCCGTGATACGACGGTCAACGCCGCCGGGCTTGTCTTGTTTCAGGACATCAATATATTTGCTTGAATGAATATTCAATGGGTCGAATATGAAAATCACTGACGATTTCCTCGAAGGCGACATCCAGGGCGCGGCGGCGCTGATGGGCATGCTGGCCTCCGAGGCGCGGCTGCAGATCCTGTGCCGCCTGCTGGACGGGGAGCGTTCGGTGGGGGATCTGGCGCAGGCCTGCGGCCTGTCGCAGCCGACCATGTCGCAGCAGCTCAAGCGGCTGAAGGAGGCCGGTCTGGTCGATGGGCGGCGCGACGGGCAGACCATCTATTACAGCGTGAAGGGGCGCGAGGTCGCGGCCGTGCTCGAAACGTTGCACCAGCTCTACTGCACCCGCTGACAATATTTGCCCGGCAGCGCTGGGCGTAGGGGCGGCAGGAGCCTATAGCCTCTCCCCGTCGCACCTGCGATGTATCGGCAGGTCCGGTTGGGCCGTTCAGACGGCGAGGAGCTTGCGATACATCTCGAGCAGGAAGGCCTCGGCGTCGGCGAACCGGTCCTTGGCCTTCTCCGGTGCGATCTCCTCGATCTGCACATCGAAATCGGCGTAGTGCTGCGTCGTGGCCCAGATCGAATACAGCAGGTGATGCGGGTCAACGGGCGCCATGCGGCCGGTCTGGATCCAGTCCTCCAGTACCGCGATCTTGGCGTTGTAGAGCTCCTTCAGCGGACCGAAGATCTCGCTCTTGGACTGCGGCAGGCCGCTCAGGATCTCGTTGGCGAAGAACTTGCTCTCCTTGGGAAAGTTCTTCGAGATGTCGAGCTTGCGCCGAATGTACTGGCAGATTTCCTCGACCGGCTCGCCATGCGGGCTGAGCATGTTCAGAGGCGCCATCCAGAGCTGCAGCGTGCGGGCCAGAAGCTCGCGGCGGATCGCGTCCTTGCTTTCGAAGTAATAAAGCAGGTTCGGCGTGGTAAGCCCGGCGGTCTTGGCGATCAGGTTGATCGAGGCGCCGGAGGAGCCGTGCTGGGCGAAGACTTCGAGCGCGGCGCCGAGGATCTGTTCGGTGTTCTTGCGCTGGATCCGGGTCTTGGGCTTCGTGCCCGCCATGCGTGCCATGAGCCGTCCAGCCCCTCGTAAAGGTCAATCCGCTTGCCCTATTGCACAACTTAGACGGCAAGACCAGCGGTCGGATGGCAGGGGCGGACCGTTCCGGCGGGCGGGCTGAGCCGCCCGCCGGGGGTGTCTCGGAGCGCTGGGCCCTCAGGAAACGGCCTTCAGCTGGGTGACGTTGCCTGCATCCTTGCGGAAGGCGGGGATCACCGTGTCGCCGTAATCGGCGATGATCTTCTCCTCGTCGCCGCTGTCGAGATAGATGTTGAACTGCGTGGTCCCGGCTTCCTCGAGCTCGCGGATCTTGGCGATGTGCTCCTCAGGGGTGCCGAGCACGCAGAAGCTCTTGATGATGTCCTCGGTGATGAAGTCGAGATACGGGTTATCGCTCTGGCCGTGCTTGGAGTAGTCGTAGCCCTTGCGGTTCTCGATGTAGGAGGTGAGCGAGGAGGGCACCTGGTCGCTGTCGGCACCGTATTTCTCGACGATGTCGGCGACGTGGTTGCCGACCATGGCGGGGAACCACTTCACCTTCTCGATCGCCTCGTCGATCGGCCCGGTATGGGCCGGCGCGGCGGCCATCACCTTGTAGTTCGACATGTCGAGCCCGGCCTCGGTGCCGGCGTTCTTGGCCTGATCCGCGAGCCACTTCACGATCTTCGGCTCGGCGATCTGCAGAACCACGCCGTCACCGACACGGCCGGCCGAGGCCAGCGCCTTGGGGCCGTAGGCACCGATCCAGACGGGCAGCTCGTAGCCGTCGGCCCAGGGGAACTTCACCGGCTCGGGGCATTCGCCATACTGCACTTCCTCGCCGCGGATCAGCGCCTTCACCACGTGGGTGAACTCCTCGAGCCGCTTGAGCGTCGAGGGCTTCTTGCCCATCACGCGCACCGCGCTGTCGCCGCGGCCGAGGCCGATGTCGAAGCGGCCGCCGGACTGCTTGGCGAGCGAGCCGAACAGCGAGGCCGCGACCGACCACTCGCGCGAGTTCGGGTTGGTCACCAGCGGGCCGAAGCGCATCTTGGTGGTGTGCTCCATGCACATCGCCATGGCGACGAAGCTCTCGCGCCACAGGATGTGGCTGTCGTAGAACCAGCAATAGTCGAAGCCCGCGTTCTCGGCCTGACGGACCAGGGCACGGGCGCGTTCGGGCTCGACGAAGCCCTTGAAGCAGATGCCGAATTCCATGTGATTTTTCCTCCCTAGAAAATTGATGGTCTCTTGTTCGTTCAGTGATCGGGCGGGCAGATGCGGATGCCCGCATGGCTGAAGGGCACCGCTTTCGAGATGTTCAGCCGGATCAGGATCGGGGTGATCGCTTCGATGCAGCGCGCCGATTGCGCGTCGCCCGCGTTGTAGGCCTCGACGCCGAGCTTGCGCACGAGCTCGATCACCTTCTTGCGGGCCTCGAGGCTGTTGCCGCAGACGAGGATGTCGCAGTTGATCGACTGGTCGAGCGCCTTCAGCGTCACCGCCGAGACGTTGTGCAGCGCGCCGATCACCGGGATCTCGTCGCCCAAGAGCGCCTGCGCGGCCTCGGTGGCCGAGCCCTCGGGCGGCATGGCCACCTTCTTAGGGTCGCCCTCGGCGAGCGGCACCACGATGTCGACGAGGATCTTGCCCGCGAGCGCGGGCTTGAGCGCCTCGAGCGTCGCGTTGTGGGCCGAGAAGGGGACCGCGAGGATCACCATTTCCTCGGCGGCGGCGGTGGCACCCTCGTTGTCGAGGCCACGGATCTTCGCCGCGTCCGAGGGCAGCTGTGCCTGCAGTTCCTCGGCGATGGCGGCGGCGCGCACGCCGTCGCGGCCGCCGAGAACCACCTCGACGCCGGCCCGCGCGAAGCGCAGCGCGAGGCCCTGTCCCTGCGGTCCCGTGCCGCCAATGATCGCGATAGTCATCTGAACATGTCCTCTTGTTTCTTGCGTAGGATGTCGGCGCCGCGGCTCTCGGCGGGCGTCCAGTCGAGACCGCGCAGCAGCACCGCGGGCGTCTTGCCGTCCTTGCGCACCACGAGGCCCGAGGCGGCGGCGATCTCGTCGGCCAGCGCCGGTTCGGTCACCTGCAGGGGGCGGCCCCAGGCATCGGTGTTGCCCTGCTCGCGGATCGTCGCGGGCACCTTCGACAGGCCGATCGCGACGTTCACCTGTCCCAGCCGCCAGGGCCGGCCGAAGGTGTCGGTCATCACCACGCCGATTTCGGCGCCGAAACGGGCCTTTAGCGCCTCGCGCAGCGCCGCGCAGCTCGCATCCGGGTCGGGCGGCAGCACCATAACGGCGCTTTCCTCGCCGAAATTCGATTCATCGACCGCCGCGTTGGCCGAGATGAAGCCGAGCCGATGCTCGCAGATCATCGTGCCTTCGTTCTGATCGGGGCGGCGGAAGGAGCGGACCACGCGAGTGCTCTCGCGCAGCACCACCTCGACTTTGCGGGGGTCCTTGTTCAGCTCCTCGGCGTAGCGAAGCGCCTCCTCGGAAGGCGTCACCGTGTCGAGCGGAATGATGCAGCCTTCGGCCTTGGAAAAGATCTTCTGCGCGACGCACAGGACGTCGCCGTGACGCAGGCCGAGATCGGCGGCGTCGAGCCGGTCGCCGATGATCGCGGCGAGATCGTCGCCGTTGCGGATGTCGGGGATGCCGGGGATGGCGGTGAGCGAGACGGAAAGGCTCATTGCGCGTTCTCCTGACGCAGGTGGCGCAGATGGCCCGTGGGCAGGTGGTGCAGGTCGGCGACGGTGTCGATGTCGACGCGCAGGCTGCCAAGCGGCATCATCACCGGTGTGAGGCCCGCCGCCTCGGCGGCGCGGCGGTGCCGGATCGTCGACTTCGCGCCGTAGGCAAAGGCGAAGGGGCAGGGCAGCGGCACCATCAGCGCGTTGGTGCCTAGGTCCTTGGCCGGGCAGATCACCGCCGTCGCGTCCTCGAGCGGGTGGTCGAGCAGCCAGGCCAGATCGACCGGGTCGGGATCGGCGAGATCGCCAGGCAGGACGCAGAGCGCGTCGTAGCCGTGCGTCGTGGCCCAGTTTGCCGCCGCTTCCACAGCCAGCGACAGCGACGCCGCGCCACCATCGTCGATGACCCTCAGGCCGAGCGTCTCGGCCTCCTCGCGAATGGTCGGGCTTGCGCTGACCACGGCGAGATCGATCTGCGGTCCGAGCCCCTCGATGGCATCGCGCAGCCGGTTCACCGTCACCCGGAACAGGCTCAGCGCCAACTGCCCGCGCTCCTCCGGCGTCAGCGCGAGGCCGAGCCGGGTCTTGGCGTCGCGCGGATCCTTCATCGGAATCGCGACGAGCCGCTTGCCCGCGGTGTTCATGCCATTGCCTCCGCCGGGGTGAAGGCGAGATCGAGGATCTCGCGCGCCAGCCGGGCCTTGTCGGCCTGCGATTTCATCAGGATGTCGCTGTAATGCGGGGCGGGGCCCTCGGCCGCGATCTCCGCCGCAAGGGCATCATCGGCATGGTCGATGACCAGTCGGTCGGCCAGCGTGCGGTAGCGCCGGGCGACCCCGAGCGCGTCGGCGCGCAGGCCGAGCGAGGCCATCATCCGGTCGGCCGGGCCCTTGACCACGCGCCCGTCGATAAATGGGCTGACCGCGATCTTCGGCGCGGTGGCGGCGCGCAGCGCCTCCGTGATCCCGGGCACGCCGAGGATCGGCGCGATGCTCACCAGCGGGTTCGACGGCGCGATGACGATCAGGTCGGCCGCGGTGATCGCGGCCAGCGCCTCGGGCGTCGGGCGGGCCATGTCCATGCCGGAAAATGCGATCTCGCGGATCTCCGGGGCGCAGCGCTCGCGCACGAAATATTCCTGAAAGCTCAGCCAGCGGCCATCGGTGGTGCGCAGCCGGGTCTGCACCACGTCGTCGGTGGGCAGCAGGATCGCAGGTGTGACGCCGAAGGCGCGGGCCACGTCACGGGCAATGTCGGAGGGCCGGTCCCCCCGCGCGCGCCGCATCGTGCGGTGGATGTGCAGACCGAAATCGCGGTCGCCGAGCGACATCCACGTCTCGGCGCCCAAGAGCTTCAGCGTCTCCAGCGCCCGGTGCCCCTCATCGGCGACGCCCCAGCCCTGCGCGCGGTCGATCCGCCCGGCGAGGCTGTAGGTCAGCGTGTCGATATCGGGCGAGACCCACAGCCCGTGGAAGCTCTCGTCATCGGCGACGTTGCCGATCACCGTCAGCGCCACGTCGTCATGGGCGGCAAGCCCCTCGGCCATCTTGGCGCCACCGACGCCACCGGCCAGCAGGCAGACCTTGCGCGGGTTCATTGCGCAGCCTCGACCGAGGCAGCGGGCCGCTCGGGGAACATCTCGAGGAAGGCCAGCGGATCACGGCCGTTGCGGTCCACGAGCGGCGCCAGTTCCTCGGGATCATGATGCTCGAACACCTCGCGCGTCTCGTAGACGGTGTTGCGGCGCACCGGCACGCGGCCCGCGGCGCGGATCATCCGCACCAGCTCCTTCGCAGTGATCTCCTGCCCGTGGTCGGAGCCCGCGGCGCGCGAGATGCTCTCGTTCATCAGCGTGCCGCCCAGATCGTTGACCCCGCGCGACAGCATCTCCTGCGCCCGCGCCGCACCGAGCTTTGTCCAGCTCACCTGGATGTTGTCGATCCAGCCATGCAACATGATCCGCGACACCGCGTGCATCAGGTCGACCTCGCGCGCGGTCGGGCCGGGGCGCACCTTGTCGGGGTTCTGGGCGTAGAGCGGCGAGTCGGTGTGCACGAAGGAAAGCGGCACCAACTCGGTGAAGCCGCCGGTGTCCTTCTGGATGTCGCGCAGGAGCGCGATATGCGCGGCCCAATGCTCGGGCGCATCGACATGACCGTACATGATGGTGGCCGTCGTCGGGATGCCGACCTCATGCGCGGTGCGGATGATCTCGACCCAGCGCTCGGCCGAGAGCTTATTGGTGGTGAGCTGCATCCGGACCTCGGTGTCGAGGATCTCGGCCGCCGTGCCGGGCATCGAATCGAGGCCGGCTTCCTTCAGATCGGTCAGGAAATCGCGGTAGGACATCTTGGTCTTGGAGGCGCCGTACCAGATCTCGAAGGGCGAGAAGGCATGGATGTGCATGCCGGGCAGTGCCGTCTTGATGGCGCGGATGATCTGCCGGTAGTAGGTCCCCTCCATCTTCGGGTGCAGCCCGCCCTGGATGCAGACCTCGGTCGCGCCGCGATCCCAGGCCTGCTGCGCGCGCTCTACGATCTGCGCAGGTTCGAGCCATTCGGCGGATTTGTCCTCGGTGCGCTTGGCGAAGCCGCAGAACCTGCAGCCCATGTAGCAGATGTTGGTGAAGTTGATGTTGCGGTTCACCACGAAGCTCACCCGGTCGCCATTGGCGCGGCGGCGCAGCGTGTCGGCGGTGCGGTAGACGGCGTCGATATCCGCCCCCTCGGCGCGGAACAGGGCCACGCCCTCTTCGGTGCTCACCTCGCCGCCCGAGAGCGCCTTTTCGAGGATCGCGCGGATCGGGTCGGATGCGCCGCCCACGGCGGCGGGATCGCAGGCGAACTGCCGGGTCGTCGACTGGAAGGTCATGCTGTCTCTCCGATGTGCCGCTGCTCGCGCGCCAGCCCTTCGCCCCCGGCCATGCCGAGTGCCCGGGCCCGCACGGACGGGTTGATGAAGCCCGAGTCGCCGGTGAGGTATCTCGGGTAGACGGTGAGCCTTTCGCGCAGCTCGAACCCGGCCTCGGCGCAGGACCGGGCGAGGGCGCGGATCTCGGGCCATTCGTGCTGCGGGTTGATGAAGTCGATGGTGACCGGGGAAATGCCGCCCCAATCGTTTATGCCCGCGTCGAGATAGGCGATGTGCCGCGCGCTCAGGTTCGGCGGCGCCTGCAGGCTGATCTCTGGCGACAGGATGATCCGCGCCGCCGCGATGGTGCGCAGCATGTCCTCGAGGCCGGGCTCGGGGTGGTTGGCCATCTCGATGTCGGGCTTGCGCTGGAAGTTCTGGATGATGACCTCCTGCACGTGGCCGTGACGCGCATGGGCGGCATTGATCGCCTCCAGCGCCTCGATCCGCTCCGCCCAGGTCTCGCCGATGCCGATCAGCAACCCGGTGGTGAAGGGCACGCGCTTCTCGCCCGCCCGCTCCAGCGTGCGCAGCCGCTGCACCGGCGTCTTGTCGGGGCAGGCGTAATGCGGCTGGCCCTTGCGGGTCAGGCGGCGGCTGACGGTTTCGAGCATCATGCCCATCGAGGCCGAGACCGGCTTGAGCGTGTCGATCTCGTCATCGGTGAGCGTGCCGGCGTTGACATGCGGCAGCAGGCTGGTCTCGCGCAGCACCAGCGCACACATGTCGCGCAGGTAGTCGGTCAGCTTCGAATAACCCAGCCGTTCCAGCCCCTTGCGCGCCGCCTCATAGCGCAGCTCGGGTTTTTCTCCGAGGCTGAACAGCAGCTCCTTGCAGCCCTCGCGCTCGCCGCGCAGCGCCTCGGCGAGCACCTGTTCGGGCGTCATGATCCGCGCCTCGGGCGAGGAGGGATGCTTGACGAAGGTGCAGTAGCCGCAGGTGTCGCGGCACATGTTGGTTAGCGGCACGAAGGCCTTGCGCGAGTAGGTGACCGTGCGGCCCCAGGCCGCGTCGCGGATCTGGCGGGCGCTGGCCATCAGGGCATCGAGATCCCCTGTTTCGGCCATCGCGGCGCCGGTGCTGGGCAAGTGGCTGGTCATGATCTCCTCCTGCCGCCAAGGCTGAGCGATCTCGATACGACTTGTCAAAACTATTTTTAGCATCAGATCAAAAAACAGCCTGACGTCAGTTTTTATTATTTAAAAGCAACATATTGGTGCTTATGATCATTTCTTCATGATCAAAATAATTGACTACTAGATAAAACAACGCGGATAGTCGGGTCAGGCTTCATGCGGTGCTTGGGAGGGCGCCCATGGGCAGTGGGAGGACAGAACCGTGATTATTGGATCGCCACGAGAAATGGCGGCTGGCGAGGCGCGGGTATCGATGACCCCGTCTTCGGCGCGTGACTTGCAGAAGCTTGGGCACGAGTGCCTGATCGAGGCGGGGGCGGGCCTGGCGGC
>NZ_JACIBX010000014.1 GCF_014195545.1 Limimaricola variabilis
CGCTACGACAGATGCCCGAAGGTCTTCCTTTCTGCCATCGCCCTGGCCGCGACCGTCATGTTCTGGCTTTGAGGGTTAACGAGTCCTGACCCTAGCCGAATCTCGGATATAAGGCGGAGTTCCGGCACCTGCGACAAAGCCAAGATCTCGCTTGACCGCCTGCGACGCTCGTACTGCGCGACGAACAGGAGAATGAAGAAATGAGAGCTGGTTTCCCGACGGCTCTAAGCTAAGGCCCGTCCGCTGAGCGCGGGCAGGCCTTTTCGCGTCACCAGCGGTCATGCACATGGGGCTTGATGCGCGTCTCGTAGATCTCGCGCACCCCGGCCATCAGGTCCTCGGGCAGCACCGGCAACCCGCTGGCGGCGGCGTTGGAACTGGCTTGTTCGGGCGTCTTGGCGCCGGGGATCACCACAGTCACAGCCTCCTGCATCAGGATCCAGCGCAGCGCCACCTGCGCCATCACCGCCTCGGCGGGCAACATCAGCCGCAGCGCCTCGACGGCCTCCAGCGCCACATCATAGGGCACACCCGCGAAGGTCTCGCCCTTGTCGAAGGCTGCGCCGTCGCGGTTAAAGGCGCGGTGGTCGTCGGGTGCGAAATCTGTGTCGGGCAGCATCTTTCCGGTGAGCAGCCCGGAGGCCAAGGGTACCCGCACGATCACCGCCTTATGGCGCCGTCGGGCCTCGGGGAGGAACAGCTCCGCCGGGCGCTGGCGGAACATGTTGTAGGTGATCTGCACCGAATCGATATTGTCGTATTCGATCGCCTTCAGCCCCTCCTCGACCTTCTCGACCGAAACGCCGTAGCGGCGGATCTTTCCGCGCGACACTAGGTCGTCGAGCGCACCGAACACCTCCGGCCGATAATAGACCTCCGTCGGCGGACAATGCAGTTGCACCAGGTCGAGCGTGTCGGTGCCAAGGTTCTTCAGGCTGCGGTCGATGAAACCCTCCATCGCCTGAGCCGTGTAGCCATCGGCCACATGAGGATCGAGCCTGCGACCGAGCTTGGTCGCAACGAAGGGCCGCTCGCCGCTCCGCTCGGCGATCACTTCGCCGATGATCCGCTCGGACCGACCATCGCCATAGACATCCGCTGTGTCGATGAAATCGACGCCCGCATCGAATGCCGCGTGCAGCGCCGCCTTGGCCCCGGCCTCGCTCACCTCGCCCCATGTGCCGCCGATCGCCCAAGCGCCGAAGCCGATCTCGCTCACCGGAATGCCGGTGCGCCCGAAGGTTCTGCTCGCCATGCTCATCGTGTCGTCTCCTTTTACATCGGTCGGGCTTCGGGACCGTCTGCCCCTCATTTGCCCTCTCGAGTGCAGTCGCTGGCTGTACTATGTCACCCCCTGTCGACGCAGCGCTCAACGATGTCGCACGCCTTGCGCGACAGGGTAGGGCCTCTCTGCCTTGCAGCGAAGGGCGTGGGTCGGCTGGACCCGGAACGCGGCCGTCAAGTTGCATGAGGAGCAGCATGGCGGCAAGCAGGATCAGCGGCGCTTGGGCAAACGCCAGTATGACGAGCCCGGCGGTGGTCAGGGCCCACGGCAGAACGACAGCTATCGTGGTAGTCGGCGCTAGGACTTACAGCTGGCCACTCGAGAGATGGGATCGGCATCGAGGCGGTCCGTTTCGAACGCAAGGTTGCTGCGCGGATGCTTCTGGGTCGCGATCACCCCGGGTTTGGGACGGTGAGTGGGCCAGGGGTTATGTCGGGTGGATCGGCTTTCGGGAAGGCATCCCAACTCAGCACTTCCTGCTTTCACGGGAAGGGATAAAATACTGATATTAAATGGAATAGTGCGGTCCTTGGTAGTTGCAGGAACGGCCAATGGCTCCCAATTACTTGAGTTGCATCGATCTGGCCGCGACGCACCTATAGGATGTGTTGCGTTTTCAGGGAACCAAATCAATGAGCGGCGCCGCAACCGATCCCCTTTCCGAGCCGATCCAAGTCCATTTTCAGGTCGCCAACAACGAATGACCGCCGGGTGCGCTGCCGCTCGCGCCAATGGTTCTCCCGAGGAGAACGCTCGTGCCTGCAGTCGGCAGTACGGTGTCAGAATACCGGCCCCAAGGCCATTCCATCGCCTATCGGGTGATCGGCCAAGTGTTTGCCCCGGATGGGGAGCGGGTCCTCCTCGAGTTGGAAGCTGTGTAAGAGATGGAAAAAGCCCGCCATACGTGATGGCGGGCCGAACTCGAAACCTACCAGAATCATACAAGGGCGATGCGCGAGGGATTGTGCGCAAACTCACGCTCCGCGATAGCTTCCCATGGGTCAATCGCGGTCGCTGCGCCGTTTCTATCTCTTTGGTATAGGCCTGGGAGTTGCCCGAGTAAGGGACTGACAGCGCTGGTAAATTTCTGTAGGCAGTCGCCAACGCGTGAGAGCAGGAGAGAAAGTGGTTCGATCTGAGCTGGTTCAAAGGATCTCTGACGATAATCCTCATCTGCTGCGACGCGATATCGAGGGGGTCTTGAATACGATTTTTGCAGAGATCACTGAAACGCTGGCTCAGGGCGGGCGCGTGGAACTTCGCGGTTTCGGTGTCTTCTCCGTAACTCGACGCGACCCTCGACCGGGGCACAATCCGAAGACCGGAGCGCCCCTTCAAATCGATGAGACCCATGTGCCGAAATTCAGGGCGAGCAAGAAGCTGCTCGAGCGGTTGAATGGCGTCACCCTCGCTAGCTCCACGCCCCACATCCCAGAAAGCCCGACTTGATCGCAAATCACTTGGTGTCGCGTTTATGCGCGCGGGTTCTGAAGCACAATCGTCGGCAGAGCACGGTAGGGAACACGTCAAGTTCAGACGCAGCAGGAGCTCGTCGTCGCTGTCCAGATCAACGACATCGCCCTGCCGTGTGACTACGCATGCGCGGCGTCTGCCGGCGGCGGGCTTGAGACAGTTGAGACGTCAGAGCAAGGGATCCGCCCGGCGCCATGCCCCGCTTGGCATTTGGAGCGCTCCGCTTTGTCTCTCGAAAGAGAACTACGGCGGCGTCCGGGAGGAGGAAGACGCCGCCGCTAGTTCTTCGGGTCTGGGAGGAGAGACCCTCGGTCTTCCGGCTCGAACCGACCCAAGAGGAGGAGTGGGGGTTCGCGCTTGACCATATGCCCCTCAGAAGTGGGAGGACTTCGGGGACAGAACCGAAATAACCATCTGCAACGCCTCCACAATCCACACTCACGGCAACCCTGGTATGCATATGGCACATGGCTGGCGCAGATCGTCTTCGAGCGGGTTTATGCGGCGATACCGCCATCACCGGGAAGTCGTGTCACGCCTCTCCTTCTCTTCCGTCTGGAGGGTAGGCGCGGAAAACGATCTGGTATTCGACGCGCGCTCTAGAGGGGATAGATCCTAAGTTCGCTGTTCAGGGACAAGGTCGGCCGAGCCACGCTACCGAAAGTGAGAATGGTCACACCTGCCATCCCGCATCGTTCACGACGAGGATGGCCAAATGCGGCGGGACCCTGGCAGTCTCGCCCGCCGAAAAAAAGCTGCCACTGGATGTGCCAGGGCAGCAGGTGTCCGGAAAAGCAACGGGGAACGTTGCTGATCCGCCAAAAGGATACTGGCCCTAACGAGCTGGCATCCCGCATGACAGACCTTAGGATATGTTCTGGTCAACCTGTAGCCGAGGAAGCTTGCCGGTCGATCTCGCCGGCAGCATCGTAAGGAAGCCTTGGCCTCGCGCATTCGTTTGCGCGTAAGGATCTTCGCGTGTGCCGAACACGAGCTTGGAGGCACAATGGGCACAATCAGCCGTTCCACGCATTTGGATGACACCGCACACTCGTTCCGGTGATACTGGGGGTTGAAGGCACGGTGTTCCTATCTCCTTTCAGGTCCCGACTGTCGGTTTCAATTCTGCTCAGGAATCAGGCAAACACCGACGAGATCGCGCAAGCATGCAGCTTCGCGTGCTGCTCTCGGAGATGCCCGAATGCGAGTCTGGCACCATCTCTATCCCGCGCTCCCGGCATCTCAGGGCACCGAACAGCTGCGAGCCGGCTTTGGAGCTTTGATCGGCATCAGCCTCTGCGCTGCGCTGGTCAGCCTCGGAAGCGGCTGGACTGGTTCACACCTCTTTCTCGTGGCACCGCTTGGCGCAACGGCCGTGTTGGTCTTCTGCGTGCCGAACTCGCCGCTCGCTCAGCCCTGGTCCGCGGTCGTGGGCAACGTCACCTCGGCCATTGTGGCGCTGCTCGTGCTCCGGTTCGTCCCCGCACCTTGGGCGACCGGCGGGGCGGTTGGAGCCGCGGTTGTCGCGATGATGCTCATGCGCGCCCTGCATCCCCCTGGAGGGGCCGTTGCCTTGCTGATGGCGCTTGATCCGTCGCCGGCGCTGGAGGCGGGGCCGCTCTTCGCGCTGATGCCGGTCGGGGTGACGACGACCATGCTGGTCCTCGTGGCAGTCATCTACAACCGGATGACGGGCAGGGCTTACCCGTTCCGCCAGCCGGATACCTATGGTGCTCAGGACCCGGCTTTGCGATTGGGGCTCTCGACCGAACAGCTCGGTGCGCTGCTGGAGCGCTTCAATCAATCGACGAATGTCGGCATCGCGGACCTCGGACGCCTGCTTGCGGCCGCGGAGGCAGAGGCGGCGCAGCATCGCTTTGCGGGCACGACCTGCGCCGACATCATGACCCGGAACCTCGTCACCGTGCGACCTGACACGACATGGACCGAAGCGGTGCGGCTCTTTCGCTATCATGCCATCAAGAGCCTCCCCGTCGTGGACGAGGACATGAAGCTGTGCGGGCTGGTGCTCCAGTCCGATCTGCTTGCCCCGATGGTCTACGGGAGCGGCCTTGGAGCGCCACAGCAGAACCCTGCGCCCTCCATAGTTGCCGATGTCATGCGCGCAGCCGATTGCGCCGTGCCTCACGATCTGGCGGTCGGGGTCCTGTTGACCCGGCTGGCCGCTCAAGGAAGCGAAGTCGTACCGGTCGAGAGGAACGGCAAGCTCGTCGGCATCCTGACCCGATCCGACGTGATGGGGCTCTTGCTGAGCGGTGCCGAGGAACGCTCCGCAGCTTAGCAGTTTTGCCGTGATCGGTGGCAGGTTGAAGTCGCCTCCGCGTCTCAACACGGGCCGGCGATGCTCTTCATCGTTCGATGTTTCGCCACGCTCTGAAACGTGTAGCCTGGCTCCCTGTGGGGGGTGATGCGCAGACATTGTGCAGGTGCAGCATCGCACTTAGTTTGCCCTGCATGAACTACACGATCGCCGTTTTCGACCGCCTCATCCTCGCCTGCGCTCCCGATGACGCGCCAGCAGAGCTTGCCCGCCGTCTGGAAATGGTCCTGCCCGGCGACGTGGGTATGCGGGCGCACATAGAAAGTCAGCTGATCACAGTGACGGGCGTCAGCTTGTTCCCGGAAGACGTCGCCGCATTCCAAGCTGGTGCCATCGATCTCTGGCACGCGCGACCCGGTGCCTTGAACGGCTTTGCCGATGCGGATGGAAGGCGGGTGACCGTCGCGGCGCGGTTAGGTGGTCGGAAGCCTTGGGACGGCCGCCTGTAAAAAAATGCCCGCCATCGGTGATGGCGAGCAAGAAGAGAAGGTTGCCAAGACAGGCATCCATGATGCGCGAGGACCACTCGCCGGTTCACGCTTTACGAGCGAAAGCCCGGCGTCAATGCAGTTCTGAATTGCACATATCTCGGGATCATCCGCACATTACAGGATTGCCCCCACCCAAATTGGAATGCTGAAGGCAATGCAGCTTTGACAGACGCGACGGGAGGCGGGGCCGAATGGCACCGGGGAGCCTACGTGAGTGCGAAGATCGCTCATGGGCCTGCATGGAGTACCTGAGGCTGCGCTGACAGATCAGATCGAAGGCTAGATTGCTCCCCACGAACTGGGGCCGTTCCGGCAGTGGTACTCCGGAAAAGCCGAGTTTGACCCCGCACGCGGGACAGCCTGTCACAGCCCTTCCCGGCAGGCGCCAGATGCGGGATCGTGCGAAGACGAACCGCGCCATACAGGAACTCTTGCAGCCATGCGCCGTTGGGATTGGCTCCCTGATCAACGCACAGCGGGAGCAGAGGACAGATCAAACTGTCGCTCTCTCGGTGGGTTCTTTGCCTTCCTGACCTGTGCGTTGAGCCAGCGAGCATGGCGATGATGGCCTGAACTTCGCTCCCAGAGCCATCATCGCTGCCTGCCGATCACCGGTACAATGAGGGGAGCGAGCATTGCGCCGATCTGCGGCAGCCGATGCTGGCGGAAGAGGCAGAGCGCACCGTCGGATATCCCCGACCCGGAGATCGGCTCGCCGTGACATGCGTTCACATCGAGAGGCCCTGATCCTCCACCCCATCTGCTCGTCTTCATGGCGGAGGCGCTCCGGCCAGCCCATGCTCGAATGGGTAGCGGAGCATAGGCGATGGCCTCTCCGGAGTTTCCGCTAATCCTTCGTAAAAACGCGCATTCGACACCGAGCGCGGTCGCTGTCCGAACGCCGCTCATCGTGGACACTGCACTTGACTACGGCGCACCCCTTGTCTGCGGCCGGGAGGATCCTCTCTGCGATACCGCGAGCAGTGTGGGTCAGTTGGACCCGGAGCGGGGCCAGACAAGCCGCACGAGAAGCAGCATGGCGGCAATCAGGATCAGCGGTGCCTGGGCAAACACCAGCATGACGAGCCCGCCGATGGACAGGGTCCACGGAAGAACGACAAGCGCTCGCGGCGTTGCTTTCGGATCCGGGGTGTCGTGGTTCATGATTACGAGCCTCCGCTCGGCCGGAACTCACTCAGGTGCAATGACTTTCCGTGCAGGGAAAACGGTCGTACCAAGGAAGCGTCCCTAGGCTCAGCCTCGAAGCCGTTCGGGCGATTTGCCCACGCTGGTCGAACGCGGGAGTTTGGCGTCTAGCGCAAGAGGTCTGTTCCTGTGGTCTCGGTCATGAGATCGGATCCACCGCCTCACCCGACATGGTGGCTCCCTCGCATATCCGTCCCAGCGGGACCCGGAGCTCGAAGCGGAAGCCGGCAGCATCGATCTCACGTTCGAATGCCCCGCCCAGCCGGCCTTCGACCATGCTCCGCAGCAGCTGCGAGCCGAACCCGACGCGTTCGGATGGAGTGGGCGCGGACTGGCGCGGGACATGAAGCCGCTCCTGCCAAGTCAGGCACAGATCGCCCGAGTCGACGCGGACCCGGCCCGAGATCGTCAGATCCGCCTCCGTGCCGAGACCGCCGTATTTCAGTCCATTCGTCGCCAGCTCGTTCAGGATGAGCGACAGCGGCATCACGCAATCGCTGTCGATGAGCAGGTCGGGCACGGCGATCGGGAGGGCACACGCATCGGGCAGGAGGCCGATGGCTTCTCGGATCAGTCTCTCGAGCGCCACACCCTGATGTGCGTCTTCGAGCGACAATCGGTTCGCCTGGCCGAGGGCCTGCACCCGGTTCAGGTAGGTCTCGCTCAACTCCTCCACACTCCCCGCGGTGCGGGCGCAGCCGCGGAAGATTGAGGAGGCGACGGCCAGGCTGTTGTTCACGCGATGCACCACCTCGCGGCGCAGCATCTCGCGCTGCTCCGCGCCCTGCTTGCGACGAATGGCGATCCCGATCTGCGTGCCCACGGTCCGCACCAGCTGCAGCAATGCTGCATCGAAGCGTGAGGCCTCGGTGCCGTAGAGTTCGAGCACCGCATGGACCTCGCCGCTCTGGCGGACCGGCAGCGCCATGCCGCGCGTCAGCCCGACCTCGCAGAAGCTCTGGCGACGCGCAAACTGCGCATCTCCTGCCAGGTCCCGCTGGACGACGAGATCCCCACTCTGCCAGGCTCGGCCGGGCAAACCCTCGCCCATCGCAAAACGGCACTCCCGGCTGGCCTCGACCACCGGCGAGAAGCGCGCGTCGCCGATGTACCAGATCCCCGAGGGCAGCAGGACCGACTGGCCACCGGCCTCGCGAACAAAGAAGAGGTGGCCCGCGTCCAGTCCGGCGACCGAGCAGACCTCGTCGAGGCAAAATTGGGTGAACGCCTCGACCGAGATGTCCTCGAGCAGCTTCTGTGCGATCCGGAGCAGGATATCGGCCTCCCGAGCGCGCAACTCCTGTTCGCGCTGGTGCGCCTCCTCAGCCGCCAAGCTGCGGATGAAGGCGTAAAAGCAATGGGTCCCGTCGTCGGCCTGCATCGGGAAGATCGAGAGTTCGACGGGAAACTCGCGGCCCGATCGGTGCAGCGCGGTGATGCGGACCTTTGTCTCCAGAACGGGCCCGACGCCCGTGCGATTGTAATGCGCGAGCCCCTTCGCATGAGCGTCTCGATGCTGAGGCGGCACGATGACGTCGCCCATCAGCCGTCCCAGGGCTTCCGCACGGCGCCAGCCGAAGATCGCCTCGGCAGCGCCGTTCCAGGCTGTGATCCGCCCCTGATCGTCCATTCCCACCACCGCATCGAGCGCGCGGTCGAACAGGGACTCGAGGTGCTGCATCGTCACTTCTCACATAACAGGTTCACAGAACGTATCAGGACGTGCGCTTCCGTCGAAATACATGACGGATGCATGCAGAAGAGGCAATTGCGGAGCCGGTTCCGGAGCCTACTGTTTTATGCGTTCCGATGGCGCCCAGGCAGATGGCAGCGTCTGGCGTCCGAGAAAGGTAGTCCGCCGCAGTAAGACGGGGGCTGACCCGACCTCAGCTGTCCTCCGCTTTGATGGCGCCGCGCCCGCCTGCCTTTCGCGGGTTATCGGTCTGACGTGCCGGGCCGGGCCTTTCAGACTGCCCTACCCCCGGCGATCTCGGGGACTGGCAAAAAGGCAGCGAAACCCAAGGGGCGCGACTGCGAGCTGCCGAATGACCATGCGAGCCCCTAAGACGGCGCGACCATCGAGACGGGACGTCCCGCGCCGGCCACGATCGACAGGCCCACGCGCGTTACCAAGGGCTCATGGCAATCACAACGAGGATCACCAAGGTCCCGCCGGCCAGGCGCACGGCCGTCTCGTATGGCTTGCCATTCTGGTCCCCGAAGTGGACCAGAAGCAGGCACAGCAGCGGGATCATCAACCAGACCCAGCCTCCTGTGCCCAGCAGGTCGGACAGAATGGCGCTCATCGGGACGAGACTTAGTGCAGGGAACGCGTTGATGGACGGCGCAAAAGGATAGGCCCACGCTATCGTTCTCACGGGGCGCTGGAAGCGCCACAGGTGCTCGATCGTCGAGCTCGGCAAGTCCGCAATTCGGAGGCAAACCCCGGATGTGTGCCAAAGGCAGCGTAGCTTGCGGTTCTGGACCGGAGGATATCCAGAGCTTGCCTCGAAGCCTTGTGGGATCTGGATCAGACCATAGGCAGTCACGCCTCCGTCGTGGTTTGCGCTTGCCCCAGGTCGACTACGGGCGTGAAGCCCCCATAAATCAGCCGCATGCCATCGAAGGGCATCGGGTTCTTCTCGGGATCCATGCGCGGATCGCCGGTCTCGGGGTTGTTCATCCACTCGGTCATCTTGGCATGGGCCGCGTCGCGCACGCCCTTGTCCGGCCACTCGATCCAGGACAGGACGATGGTCTCGTCGTCGGTGGCCTGCACCGCCCGGCGAAAATCCGTGACCTTGCCGTCGGGCACGTCGTCGCCCCAGCATTCGGTCACGCGGGACGCGCCCAGGTCCATGAAGACGCTGTCGCCCAGCCTGGCGTGATCGATGAACTTCTGCTTGTTCGCGGTGGGAACGGCCAACACGAAACCGTCGACGTAAGACATGTCATACCTCCTGTCGGGACGCGCCGACCGCCGCCTCGAGCGCGGCGACGTCGATCTTGCCCATGGTCATCATCGCCTCGAAGGCGCGACGGGCGACGTCGCGCTCGGCGCCGGTGGTCAGGTCCAGCAGCCGCCGTGGCGTGATCTGCCACGAATGCCCCCAGCGGTCCTTGCACCAGCCGCAGGCGCTCGGCGTTCCGCCAGTGTCGAGGATCGCGTTCCAGTAGCGGTCGGTTTCGTCCTGGGTCTCGGTCACCACCACGAAGCTGACCGCCTCGTTCGGCACGAAGGGCGGCCCGCCGTTGAGCCCCAGAAAGGCGCGGCCGAGCACGGTGAACTCGACGGTGAGCTCGTCGCCCTCCTTGCCGCCGAGAAAATCCGCGGGGGCCGCATTCACGCGATCCAGATGGCTGCCGGGAAAGGTCCGGGCATAGAACTCGGCGGCGTTGCGCGCCTCGCCCCGATCGAACCACAGGCAGGTGACGAGCTCTGTCATTTTGACCTCGCTTCCGACCCTCCAGCACGAAGGGACGCCGCCCGATCGCACCGAAGCCGGAAATCACGTCATTCGAGTATGACAGGATTCCATCCAACTGGAACGGGAAAACGACGGGGACCGATCCAACTTGATGTGTTGAGTGCAGACGCGCATTTGGGCGCACAGTGATGACCTTTTCTGGTCCCTCGGTCGAGAACGCGAATGCCTCCGCGCTGCCGCCTGAGATGTGTCCGCGTGATCTTGGCAAGACGTCGGCGCATAATGTGCAGCAAGCGGCCTTGAAGCAAGGTCCGCAGACTACGGATCAGGAATCTAGGCCTTTGGACAGGGGAGCGCGACCATGAACGTGACTGCCATCTATCTCAGCATCAACGCGGCCGACTTAGATGCCCAATCCGATTGGTGGACACGGTTTGTCGGGCGTCACTGGGACCGCGAGCCGATGCCGTCATGCCACGAGTGGGACCTCCGCGACGGCGTACTCCTTCAAGTCCTTGATCATCCGAAAGGCGCCGGGAGCACGACAGTCACACTGCACGTAGCCGACCTCGAGACCGAAAGGGCGCGGCTGGCGAAGCTGCGGATCGAGGTGCCGCAGCCGGCCAGGATCGAAGGGTTCGAAACCCTGCGCTACGCCGAGATCTCCGAGCCCCGAGGGCAACCAGGTAGGCCTTCTCGACGGGCATTAGTCCGGCCGCTGAACCGTGCAGCCGCCTTGTGCTGTTCGGGTCGTACCGCCAATAAACGCGCGTGCCCGTGACGTCCGAGTTTCTCTATTGTCAGGTAGAAGCTCTTTCGGAACGCGGCATCCTGATCGGGCGACGTAGGCCACGCCTGCTTACCAGATCTGGTCGGGCAGGCGTGGCACCGCGCTCATGTTGAGGCCGGCCCCGGCGCGCAGCCGTGCCTCGTAGCTGGCGGCCAGCGCTTCCGCTTCCGCCAGCACGCGCAGCAGCCGGGTCTCTACATGTTCGGTCAATAGGCGCCGCGCCAGTTCAGGCGCCCCGGCGTCGGCAAGTATTGCGGCGCTGCGCTGCACCTCCACCAGTTCCGCGGCCAAGCCGCGCTCCACGGCCCGCCAATGTGCCGAAACCTCCGTCACCCATGCATCGCCCCCTTGGAAGGCCAGATGCATCAACCGCTTGAAGACCGCGACCGCCGAGCGGGTAGAGGCGGCGCCCTGTGGGATGTCGGAGATGGCGTCACACCCCGTCACCTCGTGCACGCGATCGATGAAGCGGGCGCTCTCGCCACGTCCGAGATAGCGATGACGGCCGTATTCGAAAGGCACGCGCTCGATGCCCAGGAACACCGGCACCAGGGGCGCGGTAACGGGGCCGACCGGTGCGTGCCACATCATGCGCAGCATCTCGGGCGTCTCGGCGATGAGGGGCACGATCTGCCCGTACCCTGCGCTGTCGCCGGTCAACCGCGGAGTCGACACGGCCCAGATCATGTCCTCGAGCCCCAGCCCGCCGGGGCGGGCCGCGCGCCTTGCCATTTCGTCCTCGATCCACGCCACGCCGGGATGGCGCCCCCGTCCATCGCCGAAGACCCGGTTCACGTCAAAGGCGTCGCCTGCCATGTGCCACCCGAGCCTCTGCGCGGTCTCAAGGAAGTGCTCAGGGAACAGCACGTCTGCGCCCGCTTCCTGCGGGATCAGGCCAATCCAGCCCGGCCGGAGGGCACGAATGCTCTTGGGCCCAAGCCGTTCGGCCACCCAAAGCCCCAAGCCTCCGGCGAATTCGATCACCACCCAGCCTTCGCGGGCATCGGCGATCAGGTGCGAGTTGCCGCCATAGCTGCTGTGACCATGCGCGGCGATCAGCGCGCCGATGATCTCGACGCCCTCCCGCGCGGTCCGGGCGCGCTCCAGCACGATCTTCGCGAGATCCGAGTAGTTTGGCCCCCTCTGATCCGGCGGGGTCATCGCCACGAGCTCGGGCCGGGAGGGAGACCAGACATCGCGCACCGCGACGCCGTGCTGGTTCACGCCGCCATTGATGAGCGGTGGCGGCGCACCGAGATAGTGGCTGTAATTCACACCCATGTAGCGCGCCGTCCGGGGCACCTGTGGGATCGTGCTCAGCTGGCCGGGCAGGGCGGCCTCGGCCGTGACGCCGACCGTGATCGTGCTGTCCCCGGAATGGCTGCGGCAGGGCATCACCTCCAGCCAGTGGCCGGATGGTTCATCGCCGTAACCAGCAAGCCAGCCATGACCCAAGGCGCAGAGGTCGGACCCGATATAGAGGGCGTAACTCATAGGGCGAGATGGCCGCTAGCTGTAGAGATATGCATCTAAACCTCACGTTTACCGAGCGCAGGTGTCTGCTCCCAGGAGCCGGTCGTACTCGGCTTCCGAGGCGCCGTAATACCCCTCGGTCGAGGCTGCCAAGCCTACTCCATCACGTACTTCAAGAAGGCAGCGGGTCGAGCGAATGAAGCCGCGGCTTTCAAGTTCGTGCAGGGCCAACGTTACGCCGGCCCTACGGACTCCTAGCATCAACGCAATGGCCTCGTGGGTAACATTGAACGCTTGCCCTGAGAGACGATCCCGGCACATCAGAATCCAGCGGGCCAGACGGATCTCGAGCTTGGCATGGCTGAAGGCCAAGGTGGTGGAGTAGGTCTGTGCTATCTGCGCTTGCAGGAACCGCAGCTGCCGCTGGCGAAAAGCCGGTATCGTCATTGCGCTACGGAAGGCGCCGGCCGTCATGCGCCATCCATGGCCAGCGAACTGCATGACAACGTCGTGCAAGCCAAGATCGTCTTTCAGGATCAGCGAGGTGCCGGTCATTCCCTCGCGCCCGGCCATGCCCGCCTCCGCCTCGGGAAGGCCGTCCCCGCTCACCATCACGGACGCAATGCCGGTGGCCGGGAAGTAGACATGGGTGATCCTTTGCCTGCGACATTCGAGCATCGACCTGAGGGGCAGTTCCACCGCCTCAAGCGATGGCGTGATTTTCTTGAGAACGCTCGGGGGAAGCCCATCGAGAAGCCGATTTCCAGTAAGATCTCCCAAAGTTGCCTGCCTCCAACTTCCGAAGGGTATACCCCTTGCGTGTTGGCACGCTCAGCGAGCGAACAACCAATGGACGCAGACTAGCAGCAAAAGCGAAGGCGACAAAGTCGTCCCGCCAAAAGGGGGTGGGCCTGGGCGTCAGGCATGCAGCTTCGACCACGTCCGCCGCTCCTCGATCCCGATTCAGAGCTTCACCGCACCGAACAAAGCCGAGCGTCGGTTCATCGCAATCCGACCAGCACGGCCATAAATATCCTGCGGCGCGCAACGTAAGGCCCGCCCCGGCGCAGCGTTGCGGGTCCCGGTGGAACCGCGTCGAGTCAGCACACGTTGCGCGAGGGGAGGCCTTATGACCAAGAAGCCCCGCGTTCTCATCACCGGAGCAGCCGGCAGCATCGGATCGGCGCTGCGCGAGCGTCTCGTGAATTACGAGGTGATCGGGCTCGACCGCGAGGATGGCCCGGGGGTCTTCGCCTTCGACATCACCGACAGCGCCTCGATCGAGCGGGCCCTGGACCGGATCGCCGACCGGCACGGGCGGCGCTTCGCGGCCGTGATCCATCTCGCGGCCTATTTCGATTTCTCCGGCGAGGACAACCCGCTCTACGAGGAGGTCAATGTCGAGGGGACGGCAAAGCTGCTCGACGCGTTACAGGACTACGAAGTAGAGCGGTTCATCTACTCCGGGACGATGCTGGTGCACCGTCCCGGCGCCCCGGGCCTGCCGATCAACGAGGCGACCGCCATCGATCCGAAATGGGCCTATCCGGTCTCCAAGGCCCGGGCCGAAGAGGTGATCCGGGAGCGGCATGGCGAAATGCCCTACCTGCTGCTGCACCTCGCCGGGCTATACGACGAGAAGACGGCGGTTCCGACACTGGCCGAACAGATCCGCCGTATCTACGAGCGGGATCCGAAATCGCACGCCTATTCGGGCGATCTGCACACCGGGCAGTCGTTCCTGCACCGCGAAGACATGCTCGACGCCTTCGCTAGCGCCGTGGATCGGCGCGGTGAGCTGCCCGACGATGCGGTGATCCTCGTCGGCGAGCCCGAGGCGGTGCCCTATGACGAGTTGCAGCACATCCTCGCCCGGTTGATCCATGGCGAAGAGGACTGGACCACGCTCTCGGTGCCCAAGCCGCTCGCCGCGGCGGGCGCCTGGCTCGAAACCAAGGCCGAGCCGGTCATCCCAGACGACATCGACCAGGGCGAGGCGCCCTTCATCAAGCCGTTCATGGTGCGGATGGCCGATGACCATTACGAGCTCGATATCTCGCGCGCCAAGGCGCTCCTGGACTGGAAACCGCGCCACGCCCTGCGCGAAACGCTGCCCAGGATGGTCGAACACCTCAAGTCCGACCCGGCCCGCTGGTACGAGGCGAACGGGCTGACACCGCCGCACTGGCTCCAGGCCGTGGCCCAGGAGGGGCACGACGCCGAGGAGTTGCGAGCGCGCCACGAGGCGCGGTTCCGCGCCGCGCACGCCCGCAGCCTCTGGGCCCACTTCCTCAATGCGGGCATGGGCGCGTGGCTCGCGGCCTCGCCGCTGGTGGTCGGCTATGGCGGGCTTGGCATGACGATCAGCGACATCGTTTCGGGGCTTCTCGTGATGGCGGGCAGCCTTCTCGTTCTGTCCTGGCGCCTTGCGCTGATCCGCTGGGCGGTGGCGGCGGTGGGTCTGTGGGTGATGACCGCGCCGCTCCTGTTCTGGACCGAAAGCCCGGCCGCCTATCTCAACGGATCGCTCTCGGGCATGATCGTCTTCGCCCTTGCGGTCTGCGTGCGCCCCCCGCCCGGCGTCGGGCGGATCGCCGCGAGCCGCGGGCCGGCGGTGCCCAAGGGCTGGGATTACTCGCCGTCGGACTGGACCCAGAGGATCCCGATCATCGCGCTCGCCATCTTCGGCTACCTGGTGTCGCGCTATCTCGCGGCCTATCAGCTGGGCCATGTCGACGGTGTTTGGGAGCCGTTCTTCACCGGCGCGCCCGAGGATCCGAAGAACGGCACCGAGGAGATCATCACCTCGGATGTCTCGCGGGCCTGGCCGGTGCCGGATGCGGGCCTCGGCGCGCTGACCTACCAGCTCGAGATCCTGATCGGGCTGATCGGATCGGCCAGCCGCTGGCGCACCATGCCTTGGCTGGTGCTGGTCTTCGGCATCATGATCGTGCCGCTCGGCGTGGTGTCGATCACCTTCATCATCATCCAGCCGATCCTGCTCGGCACCTGGTGCAGTCTGTGCCTGATCACCGCGGCCGCGATGCTGATCCAGATCCCCTATTCGGTCGATGAGCTGATCGCGACCTGCCAGTTCCTGGTCCGGCGCAAGCGCGCCGGCAGGCCGATGCTGCGGGTGTTCCTGACCGGCGACACGGATGAGGGCGCGGATGACGGGCAGCGGGTCGAAAGCTTCGAGCGCCCACCGGGCGCGGTGATCGGTGAGATGCTGGGCGGCGGGATCGGCGTGACCCCGGGCCTTGCCGTGAGCGCGGCGGTGGGGCTGTGGCTGATGTTCACGCGGCTGACGCTCGGCACCGAGGGGGGCCTTGCCGATACCGATCACCTGATCGGCGCGCTTGCCCTGACCGTGGCGGTGACCGCGATGGCCGAAAGCGCGCGGCCGGTCCGGTTTCTCAATATCTGCCTTGGCGCAGCGCTGGTAATCGCGGCGCTGGTCATGGACGGCAACTGGCTGCAGAAGGGCGCCGACATCCTGGCCGGGCTGGTGCTGATCGCCGCAAGCATTCCGCGCGGTCCGATCCGGCATTCCTACGGCAGCTGGTCGCGCCTGCTCGTCTAGGCGAAGGGGCAAGAGACACGTTGGTGATCAGTTCGTGGGGTATCGGGGGCCGGCAACTCGTAGGGCACGACGCTGAGCAATCGTAGTACCAGCGCGCTTTAGCCGAAGGCCCGCATGGAAAGCCGATCATGATTGGCGAGCGATTCAATGAACGTGCGGAACCACCCGCCGCCCTCGGCTGGCTGCAGGCCATAATGAAGGCTTCTGAGACCTTGGCGCGTATAGAGCGCGTCGAGCGCCTCTGCCCCGCCGGAACTGGTTTCGGCGGTCGTGCGGGCGGGGATCTGCTGCAGTGGAGAATGCTATCTTACGGTTCAGCCTGGAAAGGTTTTGGCCGCCGGCGCTGAAGTCATCGTCCGTCACGTCATCGCGCAGGGGCGCGCTGGCGAGTGCGAGTGGGCCGTTGCGAAACTGGACACGATTGAATGGATGGGCGAGCGTCGCGCCATGACCGAGATCATCGCGGGATACGAGCCCTACCTCTCGTTCGTTTTATTGCTGCTCCTTTTTGCAGGATTTGTGACCGAACGCTATCCGCCAGAGGTGACTGCAGCCGGTGGGGCAGCGCTGTTCATCGGCTTGGGTCTGGTGCCGTCGGATGACGTGCTGGCCGCTTTCGCCAATCCCGCGCCGATCACGATTGCAGCCATGTTCGTAGTTAGCGGCGCCTTGGTCCGGACCGGCCTGCTGGATGCAGTCGCCAATCGGGTCGTGGCAGGGGCGACCAACCGACCGTCGCTGGGGATTGCCGCCTTCCTGCTGGCAACGCTCCTCGCTTCGGGCCTGATGAACAACACCCCTGTCGTGCTGATCCTGATACCGGTGGTAGTGCGCTTGGCGCAGAGCCTGGACATCGCTGCGACGCGTTTGCTGATCCCGCTGTCCTACACGGCTGTTCTGGGCGGAACTTGGACTCTTGTCGGCACCTCGACCAACCTGCTGGTCGCTGGGGTGACCAGCGATCTTGGCATGGAGCCGTTTTCGATGTTCGAGATAATGCCCGTCGGCTTGGTCGCCACCGTCGGGGGTGGCTTGACGTTGTTGGTGCTGGGCCCGCTTTTGTTGCCGCGCCGCAGGGAGGCAGGCGATATCGGCTCAGGAGGCGAGGCGCATTTCCTGACCGAATTGCGCCCGTGCGAGGGTTATGCAGGCTTGGGCCAGCCGATAAATGAGGTTCCCGACCTCGACCGTCCCGACATTCACGTGCACGCGATACGGGCACAATCGGAGATCAAACGTTCGAACCTCGAGGAGCACCGGCTCGAGGTCGGCGATCGGATCGTCGCCAGTGCGACGACATCTGAGCTTCTGACGCTGCGCGATCTGGAGGGCATGGAGGTCGGCCTTCGGCATGGGCCAAGGGACGGCGAGGAGGTTGCCGTAGCTGAGGCCGTCGTGACCTTGTCGGGGCGCGGCAGCAACATCCGGCTCGCGCGGCTGGCCCTCGGTCACCGCTATGGAATGCGAGTGCTCGGTGTCCATCGACATGGCCAGGACCTGGGGCCCGATCTTCCGACAGTCCTGTTGCGCCCAGCCGACAAGCTGCTGGTGGAGGGGACCGCGGAAGGTCTTGCCCGCCTTACGCAGGCGGGTGACCTGGCCGCGATCACTCAGGCAAGCGCACGTGCTTATCGACGGCAGAAGGCGCCGCTGGCGCTTTTAGCCTTGATTGCGGTGATGAGCCTGGCGGCGCTCGGGGTGGCCGAAATCAGTCTTCTGGTGCTGATGGCCGTCGCGGCCATTCTGCTCCTGCGTTGCATCGACAGCGAGGAGGCATGGAGCTCCATCGACGGGGGTATCCTGGTCCTCATATTTTCGATGCTGATCATCAGCGCGGGTTTGCAGCATACCGGGGCAATGGCTCTCATGGTCGCGGCCCTTGTCCCGCTGATCCAAGACCTGCCGCCGGTGGTGATCCTGGGAGCGATCTACCTGCTCACGTCCCTGCTCACGGAAACCGTCACAAACAACGCCGTGGCGGTGATTATCACGCCCATAGCCATAGGGCTTGCCTCGCATCTGGGCCTTGATCCGCGGCCATTCGCCGTGGCTGTGATGTTCGGCGCGAGCGCCAGTTTCGCAACTCCGATCGGGTATCAAACGAACACGCTGGTCTACGGCGCCGGGAATTACCGCTTCACGGATTTCCTGAAGATCGGGGTGCCCATGAACCTGATCGTCGGAGCGGTCTCCGTGGCTGTCATCCCCATCTTCTTTCCGTTTTGAATGCCGGAGCTGCAGAGGCTGCGCAGAGAGGGCCAAGGGGGCCGTAAGGGGACCTTGAAACATCAATACATTCTGGGTCTGGGTCCGGAATCCGCAGCCGCGCCACTGCCATTTCCGTGCGCGCGATTTGGGCGCCATGCTGACCATCTTGTGGATTGGGGGATGGTGATCAGCTTTGGCAGAGTTGGGCTTCTGGGTCGGGTATATGACGCCCTGACTTGGCCGTTTGACCTGCAAGGGCACTTGAAAGCATCATCATGCACAGGAGCCATCCTAGGCTGGTGAGGCTCACCCTGCCGCTACCGTGGCCGACTTTCTCACTCATCACGGATGCAGAGAGCCACGACAACTTGCGGGGTGATGTCGTCACGGTAGTGCACGATGTAACGATCCCTCGACGCGCAGGAGAGAACGTCGGGTCACTGCGCTAACCAAGCCGGTTCTGTTCGGTCACCTCCGATACTACCTTAGTTGTGACATGAGTGGCGGCGCGGGCTCCAGGGCTGGGTAGCATCGCAGCGCCTTCATGCCCATGAACAGACCAAAACGGACGATATGACCCACCCCATCGACAAGCACGTCGGCACCCGCATCCGCCAAGGCCGCTGGATGAGAAGAAAGACGCAGCAGGACCTGGGGGACGCGGTCGGGTGCAAGTTCCAGCAGATCCAGAAGTATGAAACCGGGGCGAACCGGGTTTCAGCGTCGCGCTTATGGGACATCGCCGAAGCGCTCGGCGTGCCCATCACTTACTTCTTCGAAGGCAAGGAGCAGGCAGACCCACTGCTATCGATGTTCCCGGATCGCGGCTCGGCCGAACTGCTTCGGATCTGGATGTCCCTGCCGGACAAGCAAAAGCAAGCCCTTCTGGGCCTCGCGAAAAGCATGGCCGATAGGGAGGGGCAGGCCTAGATAGCTCTGGCCGTTCCTCCAGTCCTGCAAAACACGAGCTTGGCGCCTGCGCCCTACTCGACCTTGGCGATGTCGCAGACCAGCGCGGTGGCCGGGGCCTCGGTGCGGTTGTAGACCCAATGCACCGTCTCCTCGGTTTCGGGGAACGTGCCAAGTGAGGCAGCATCGAAGCTGCGCTCGCCCGAGGGCTGGCCCTCGACCCAGCTACCGTCAATCACCGTAACGATGCCCGGGCGGTCGGCATGGTCATGTTCGGCGATCTGGCCGCCGGGAGCGATCTCGACGGCGCGCATGCGCAGGCTGTAGCCTGCAAGCCCAATGGTGGCTTCCATGGTCTGGGGAGACAGCTCGGCCAGCAGGTCGACCGTCAGGCCGGCATGCTCGGTCGGGCCCGACATCTGCGCTAAACTGAAACCGCCAAAAGCGGCTGCGAGACCGGCGCAGAGGCCGAGAGCGAATGTGGTCCGAGAGTGGCGTTGAAGTCGTGACATGGTGGTTTCCTTTCAACGTTGCGGGTTAAGTTTCGCTTCCGGCGGAGCCGGAGCCGTCAGTGGGTGCAGACCGTGCCCACCAGCAGCATCGCCGGATCGAGGTCGAAGGCCGTCTCCAGATCCTCGCCGAACATGGCGAGCCAGGCGTCCTGTGCATCGTAAGCCAGTCGCTCGCGCGCGGCCGGGCAGGCGAAGCGGTGTCCGGCCATGGCCTGCATGTGGTGGACCAATTCGTGGACAAGGATCGACAGCTCCGCCGGGCTGCGGCCCGTCCAGCCATCGGAGAGGTAGATGGTGTTCGTGGCTTCGTCATAGAGCGCAACCACCCGGTCGGGGGCGACGTCGACCCCTTCACCATAGCGCATCGCGATCAGTTCGGGGCCGGGCAGTGTGGCGAGATGCGGATCGCGGATCGCGCGCGGCAGGTCGAAATTGGCTTCGAGCCACAGCGCGAGGGTGTCGAGAAGCGGCGGTGCGTCGCGTATTCGCCCCTCCTGCGCGAAGGCGGGCGACGGCGCCGCGGTCATGGTCGAGAGGCACAAGGCAAGCGTTGTGAAGTAAGGAACAGAGCAGAGCATGATGACCCTCCCGAGGCCGTGACGATGTCCCCGAAGCTTCAGTCGGGGCCGGGCCGAAGTCCTGAAAACGGCCTGAAGAAAGCCTGAAATCGTGCTAAAATCGGCAGGTCCAGCACCGGGTCATCGTCGTGGACACATGCGAAACCATTCGGATCGGCGACGTCGTGCTGAACCCCCGGCGCGGTCGGCTCGAGGATGGGAGCGGCGCCGAGCGCGATCTGCGCGCCAAATCCTTTCGCGTGCTCGAGCTTCTGATCGCGCGGCGCGGGGAACTGGTGACTAAGGACGATCTTCTGCGCGACGCATGGCCGGACGTGATCGTGTCGGACGACTCCCTGGCCCAATGCATCAGCGACATCCGGCGTGCGCTGGGGCCACACGGTGCCGCGCTGCTGCGCACGGTGCCCCGGCGCGGCTACGTGCTCGAGGATGAGGAGCTCCCTGCCAAAGCCCTGCCACGCCGCACGGTCCGGCAGGGCATGGTGGTCGCTATGGCGATCGTCATGGCGGGGCTGGGGTGGCTGTGGCTGCCCGTCGAACCGGTCGCTACGCCTGAGACGCCTGAGCAGGCCATGGCCGCCAGCGCGCTGCTCGCCGGACGGGATTGGCAAAGACGGGAGGCCAACGAGCAGGCGCGCATGCTGCTCGAGGCCGCGGTCGAGGACGACCCCGGCGATGCTGTGGCTTGGGCCGATCTCGGCCTGACCTACTGGCTCGAGGTCCAACATCTCGCCTGGGGCGGGGGACGGCGCGAGATGGCGCAGGCGATCGAGATGGTCGAGCGCGCCGTGGCCCTTAGAGGCACGGCCAGCGCGCACCGGCTCCTGGCCGAGATGCGGCTGCTGTCGCCTTTTCCCGAAATGCGCTCGCCGGTCGACGCGCTGGCCAATGCGCAGGCCGCGGTCACGCTCGCGCCCGACGAGGCCGACAATCTTGCTGTGCTTGCCCATGTGCTGGCACTGACCGGTCGTGGCGGCGAGGCGGTGCGCCATATCGAGCGCGCCATGCGCTTCGATCCAACCCCACCCGACTGGTATCGGCAGGTGGCCGGGCTGAGCTATCTCGTCGCGCAGGAGCCGGCCCGCGCAGCGGAAGCTTTCGGTCCGCTGCATGGCGCGGGCACCTTCACCGGCACGCGCTGGTGGCCCGGCTGGCTGTTGGCGTCGAGCCTCGCGCAATCGGGCCGCACCGGCGAGGCGGCCGCGATCATTCAGGCTGCCGCGGGCCGCCGCCCGGAGCGCAGCATCGCCGCCGTGGCGCAATCGCTCGACGGCTGGTCCGATCGCGACAGCCGGGAGCGGTTCCTCGACGGGCTGCGGCGGGCCGGGCTGCCTGACTGATCAGTCCTAATCTATATAGCCTTGCGCAGTGGTAGAGCCCCGGCTTTCGACATGGGCCAGATAGCTCTCCCAGGCCGCGGCAAGCAGCGGATCGCGCGCGGTCTCCTCGGCGATCACCTCAGCCCACGCCTGCCGTAGTGCTGCGAGGATCTCCTCGGGCCAGTCATGGATCTCGATCCCCTCGGCGCGGAACCGATTCAAGGCTATGACCTGCCGTTCCCGTGCCATCTCGAGCGACCAGGACAGCGTTGCCTCGCAGGCCACCTCGATCGCGGACCGGTGGTCATCCGAAAGCGCCGCCCAGCTGCGCTCGGGCAACAGCAACTCGAGCGAGGTGGCCGGCTGCTGCCAACCGGGCAAATAGAGATGCCCCGCCGCCTCGTGCAGGCCGAGATCGGCGTCGATCGAGGGCAGCGAGAACTCGGCCGCCGCGATCAGCCCGGTTTCCAGCGCCGGGCGGATGTCGGCGGCTGGCAACTCGTAGGGCACGACGCCGAGCGCCCTGAGCGTCAGCGCGCCGTAGCCGAAGGCGCGCATGGGCAGCCCGTCGAGATCGGCGATAGTCTCAATGGGCGCGCGGAACCAGCCGCCACCCTCGGCCGGCAGGACTCCGCAATAGAGGCTCCTGAGGCCATGGCGCGCATAGATCGCGTCGAGTGCCTCGGCCCCGCCGCCCTCGCGCATCCAAGCGGTGAAGCTCTCGGGGTCCGGCCCGAAGGGAAAGCCACTGAAGATCGCGAGTGCCGGGTCCTCGCGGTGATGGTGGCCGGCAGAGCCCCAGACCGCGTCGATCAGCCCGGCCTCGAGCGCGCCGAAACTGTCCTGATCGAGAACCATCCGGTCCCGCACCTCGATGACGAAGCTTCTCCCTGTCCGGCGTTCCACTTCGGCCGCGAAGTAAGACCCGGCTTCGCCGAATAACTCCGGGTAGAGGAGGCTGTTCATGCGCCAGCGCAGGGCATCGGCGTTGGCCGAAGCCGGGGACAAGGACGTGCAAATGGCAAGAGCGGCCAAGCCCAATATGAACGACGCAGGCGATTGCGGCATGTCCCGAATACCTTCAGGCAGGAAGCCATGGCTTCGACCATCATGCGCGCAGCGCGGACACCGATCAAACCCGGTAAAGCATTGGGGGCCAGTCGGCCGCGCGCGGATGTCCGTAGATACTCGTTGTTTGGGGGGAAGGTAACTTTGCAGGAGACCGATCGCGTGTTCCGCCATCAATCCGGAACGAGGCCAGGCGAAAGGCGTTACCGCCTCGAAGGACGTATTTGGCACCATACCTACCGCACTGCTGAAACAGCAGGACGCGGCAGAGGATCTTTTTGCGGGGCTAGCGCGATCCTCTGCCGCCTGCAGCTCCAGAACTGCACGGCTGACTCGGGAAGCGAAATTTCCGGTCAGCCATGGGTGGCCTGCCCCTATCGGGTGGTCCGGTTTCAGTCTTAGTGTATGACCGGCCTTGAAGCCACTCTTGGTGCGTTGGGCGGGGGTGATCCACCTTCGTTTGAAGGCCATTGAACGGCCTCTGGCGCGGGTGGGCGATAGCCCAGAGACGAGTGTGGCCGCGCGGTATTGTAATGGACCCGCCATGCCTCGATCACGACACGTGCCTCGGCGAGCGAGTAGAATATCTCGCCGTCCAGTAGCTCGTCGCGCAGCTTCGAATTGAAGCTCTCGCAGTAACCGTTCTCCCATGGGCTGCCGGGCTCGATGAAAGCCGTTTTCGCACCGACGGCATCGATCCAGTCCCGGACGGCTTTGGCGATAAATTCCAGGCCATTATCTGACCGAACATGGCTTGGCACCCCCGCAGAATGAAGAGATCGGTCAGGACGTCGACCACGGCGGTCGAGTTAAGCTTCCGGTCGATCCGGATCGCCAGGCACTCCCGGGTGAACTCGTCGACGACGTTGAGCATGCGAAACTTCCTCCCATCATGGGTCCGGCTCTCGACAAAGTCGTAGGACCAGACTTGGTTTGGCCGCTCTGGTCGCAGACGGATGCACGACCCGTCGCCCAGCCAAAGCCGACCTTTCTCGGTTACTTCCGCGGAACCTTCAGCCCCTCCCGCCGCCAGATCCGCTCGACGCGCTTCACGTTCACTGCCCATCCGGTCTCCCGGAGGAGCGCGGTGATGCGACGGTAGCCATAGCGGCCAAACCGACCGGCGAGCGCGATGATGTCCGCAGTCAGCGCATCTTCATCGGCCCGTCCGCGCGGCGTCTTCCGCTGGGTCGAGCGGTGCTGCCCAAGCACGCGACAGACAAACCGCTCCGAGACACGGAGCTTTTGCCGGACGTGGTCGATACAGGCACGGCGGCGGGCGGGGCTCAGAAGTTTCCCGAGGCCGCCTCCTTCAGGATCAGCTTCTCGAGCGTCAGGTCGGAGACGGCCTTGCGCAGCCGCTCGTTCTCCTTCTCGAGCTCCTTCAAGCGCTTCACCTGGTGGGTCTTCAGGCCGCCGAACTCCTTGCGCCACCGGTAATACGTGAACTGCGTCACGCCGATGGTGCGCACGGCTTCAGACACCGTCCGGCCTTGAGATACCAAGACGTCGACCTGCCGGAGCTTCCCGACGATCTCTTCCGGCTTCTGCTTCTTCTGGGGCATTCCTGCATCCTCCAACTGGCTCGAAAGCCTACTTCAGGGAGGACCACTTTTCAGGGGGCAGGCCAGGTGGCCGTCATCCTCGCCGCGATGTCGGGCATCATCGGCGGCGAGGTGGTGCTTCTGGGGCTGATCGCGCTGCCGCAGATGCTGCGGCTGGGCTACGACAAGAACCTCGCCATCGGCGTGGTCTGCGCCGGCGGCGCGCTCGGCACCATGGTGCCGCCCTCGATCGTGCTGATCATCTACGGGCTGACCGCCAACGTCTCGATCGGCGACCTGTTCACCGCCGCCTTCATCCCCGGGCTGATGCTGGCGGGCTTCTACGTGGCCTATGTGCTGATCCGCGCCTATCTCAACCCGGCGATGGCGCCGGTGGTCGAGGGGCCGCGCGCCTCCACCGCCGAGAAGCTGCGGCTGGCCAAGGGGCTGTTCCTGCCGATCCTCGTGGTGATCGGCGTGCTGGGCTCGATCTATGGCGGCATCGCCAGCGTCACCGAGGCCTCGGCCGTCGGCGTGCTCGGGGTGACGCTCTCGACGATGATCCGCGGCGAGTTCACGATCGGGCTGATGAAGGCCGCGGCGCTGCAGACCCTGCAGACCGTCGGCATGATCGTCTGGATCGGCATCGGCGCCACGGCGCTGGTGGGGGTGTTCAACCTGATGGGCGGCATCAAGTTCGTCTCGGCGCTGATCACCGGCATCTCGGACGAGCCGGTGATCGTGCTGCTGTTCATGATGGCGCTGTTGTTCGTGCTGGGCATGTTCCTCGACTGGGTCGGGATCGCGCTTCTGACGATGCCGATCTTTGTGCCGATCATCACCTCGATGGGCTACGACCCGGTCTGGTTCGGCGTGGTGTTCTGCATGAACATGCAGATGAGCTTTCTCAGCCCGCCCTTCGGGCCGGCGGCGTTCTACCTCAAATCGGTGGCGCCGCCGGATATCAGCCTCGGTGACATCTTCCGTTCGCTGCTGCCCTTCATCGGCCTGCAGGCGCTGGCGGTCGCGGTGCTGATCCTGTTCCCGGCAATCGCCATCTACTGAGACGTGCCCGTCAGGCATGACCGGCCCGCCCCCTGCAGGGGCGGGCCTTTTTCGTGGGGCAGGGGGCTGTGCTAAGCGAACAATCGTCGATGGTATTTTGCGGCTGCTATTTCGAGGGCAACACCGCTGTCAGCCCATCGCCACCTCAGAAAACGCCTTCAAACGCCACTTATTGGAGGTGGGCCACCATGGCTGAGACGATGGTCGGTGTTTGTCAAAGTTTTGTCGCCGGCCCTTATTCAGGCCGCTTGCTCGGCGGGACCGGCCATGGAACTGCCGCCGCCAGCTTCTTCGTGGAGTGCGTCGGGGGGGCACAGGAACCCCTTGGCAGGCTCCAAGCTCAGTTCTCTCCGATGATCCCACAGGCCACCCGGTCACCAGCGCCAGCCTCTGCCTCGTAGGTATCGGCCTGGGCATGAATGATGATCGCGGAGCCGTCATCGTCGAAGAGCGTGCCCTCGACTCCTTCTTCAAGCGAGACGTCATGGAGGAAGGCGTCTGCTTTCGCGCCGCCCTCGGCGTTTGCATAGATGTTTGGCATGTCGCCCGCATGTGCTCCTGCCTCGTTCTTCATGCCGTGCTCGGCCCCCGTCGGATTGTAGTGACCGCCAGCGGCTTCGAAGTCGGGCGAGCAGGCCCCGGTTTCGTGGACATGGAAGCCATGCTCACCTTCGTCGAGACCTTGAGCGTCAAGCGAGACGATCACGCCATTCGGCGTCTGGGTCAGCGTCACGCGGCCCATATCTGAGCCGTCCGGCCCCATCAGGTTGGCCGTCGCGTCTTGAGCAAACGCCGAGGCAGGCAGCAGAGCGAGTGTCGCACACAGAGATAGCGTCTTCATGGAATCCTCCATCTAATGGCTGTGCTCACTGAACGGAGGGAGCCGGGAGCTGTTCCCTCGGCCCGTTTGTCATGTAGCCCGGGTCATCTCCTTGATCCGAGTGGTCATCCTGTCATTTCGACGGCAGACACGCCCTCTCGTGTGACCCTTACTTCTCGGGGAAAAGGTTCGGCATCCATGCCGCTGCGAGTGTCGCCGGGAAATGCAGCCGCAGTGGGGAGCGTGGACCCTCGGATGCCAGAGCTTCCAGCTCGAGAAGCCGGGCCGTTACCTTCCGTGCCTGTCTGTCGCTGACCCCCAGCATGTCGGGAACCGCTCCCCGTTCGACCTCACCCTCCATCAGAATGGCCCGCAGGATCCGATCGCTGCCCTTGAGCACGACACCACGCGCTTCCTGCTGCCGCGCCCAATCCACGATGCGCCCCCTCAGCTCGGTCGGTCGCATCAGGCCGGACATGAAGGAGACCTGGTCGATACAGCATTGTAGGAAGAACTGCGCAAATTCAGCGAGCCGGGCTTCCGAGAGCGCGCCGCGCCCATCTGCGCTGCCGGGACGTGTCGCATCGGCCGCCTCGAGGCGGGTCTTATAGTCTCCCACGTTGCGAGCGAGGCCCCGGGACGCTGACCAGAGGCCTTCCGATCTCACCGTGTCGCGCAACATGGCATGGGCGACCATTCGGGCGACCCGTCCGTTCATGTCGGTGAACGGGTGGACCCAGACCAGCCGATGATGCGCGCAGGCGATCGCCAAGACGCTGCCCAGCCGGCCTTGCATGCGGTACATCCGGTGCATGTGAGCCAGCAACCGCGGCACCGCGCCGGGGCTGGGCGGCACGGGTCGGCCGACTCTTACGTAGCCTTCCCGGAACTGGCCAAGGACGACCGGCAGGAGCTTTCCTTCAGGATCCTTTTGCAGAAGCAGGTCTTCCGGCAGCCCTGTGCAGAAGCGCCGATGAAGCTCGCGCAGGCTTTCCGGATGCAGGGGATGCTCCGTCAGCCCACCTTCATCGATCCACTTCTGGACCGCGATATGCGCGACGGCCTCGAGTTGCAGGTTCCGCTTTTCCCGGTCGGCGCTGAAGTCCTGCCGCAACGCCCGCTCGATATCGATCGGATGCGTGTCGTGCCCCTCGATCAGGTTCGAGTAGTAGCAGTTCATCGAGCGGACCAGCCCGCTCAACGGCGCACGGATCGCCGGGGGCAGGGCAGCGCTCAGCTCCGCGGAAACCGTCGCCAACTCGAGCGCGAGATCATTGAGAGCGGGCCGGTGTTTCGAAGCCTCCTCCGGGAGAAGCGGCTCCACCGCATAGATGGTTTCCTGATCGTCGCGCAGCTGTGTCATGATCAGGACATGAAGCCTCAAGGCCCCCCTTGGAGTTCCGCTTTCTCGCCCGCTAACACAGGAGTATAAAGGAAAGAATATCTATGTCTCGCAGTATATTACAAGACGTTCTACCGCGACACCATCATTTAATGTTCCGCTTCTTGTTCCGGTTGGACGGCCGGAAAGGGCGTCATGGTTTGTAGACTGTCACCGGTGCGCGGCAGCCCACCCTTCTCCTTTGACGAAGCAGACTGCACTGCCGCTTCGCGTAACCTCGTCACCCCCATCTGTTTGCTGGTGAGCTTCAACGGATCGATGGTGAACTTGGGTAGGCGAGATGTCATGGCGGCGACGGCGGGCGCGCCCCGCGTATCCGATCGGCCAATAGCCCTGCCGAGAGAAAGCGGGCGGGGCTTGCCGGAGCGAGGGTCACATGCAGCCGAGTGCGATAGACGGTCGTCGATCAGCGCCTTGATCTGTCAGGCACCCAAAGTTGGCACGCTCGCGCATAGAGCCACTGCCCACTTCTTCGTAGCCAAGTCGATCAGCACCCATCTGCCCAAGGTTCTCGTCGCCTTCGTCACCGGCTCCAGTTCTTGCAATTCGGCCCCTCTCGAAGATCGGTGGTGATTGCCAGTGTCGGACCTGATTGCATGCGGTGCGATCCCCGAAGGTCTGTGCAGGCCTGCGACACAGCACGATAGAGGCTACTGACCGGGATCTTCTCCACCCTTCCACGAACACTCGTGCCTCCTCTGAGTCAACGCCACGAAGACCGCGAACCTTGGCTTACGCGACGTCATGAACGCATTTCTTGCGCTACACAACCAAGGAGCAAACCCTAGCATACGCTGGTGTGGTTAAAAGGAAGTTTAGATTAAGCCCCTGACAAACAAGGATTATTCCGAAATTTTCCTGCTTTCTTGCCTGCAAAGTCTGTTAGAAGGTCAGGGCGGAAGGTGATGCGGGGCCGCGCAGGCAGCTGAAGGCTCGCGAGGTTCTGTCTTCACCAACACCGCCCTAGAAAAACGATACCTGAGGCAGATCATGGCTAAACTGAAAATCACCAGCATGAGCGACCCGCGCCCCGAGGAAGAACTTCTGGAGATGGCTGAAACGGTACTGCATGCAGTCAACGGACGGGCAACCACGTGGACTCTGGATGCCAGCACGGTGCGCTGGATCGCCCTGAAAATGGAAAAGCGTCTGACAGACGGCGGCGTCACTAAGCGCAACCTGGTAGGCACAGTCATCAAGTATACGCCTGGTGGCCCGGGCGGTGCTTATGCGCGAAAAGCCAGAAGCGTTGCCACCACATCCGTGACTTTGCAGCGTGTAACGGATGGATGGCGCCTGGCGGCTGCCGAGAAAGTCTCTCGACGCTCGGACAGCGGCGAAAAGCTGGACATCAGAATTTCGAAAGCTGCGCGGGCGGATATGCTTCGACGGACATTCGAGAACATCGCTGTGCATGCTGTCACGCGCAGAGCCAATCAGGAGCCACAGTTTGGCGAAGCAGCCTGAGTTCCTGGTTCTCCCGCTGACACACTCTGCTTCAGCTGACCTTCGGCGATCCCATCACAGGGAAGCGCAGAGCTCGTGTCGGCAAAAATTTCACAATCCGGGTGGGGCCAGATGCCCTGTCCGTCCATCAACAATCCGAGGCAAGCATGACTGAAGTCACCATCTCAAGCCAAGCCGAAACCTTCTGCCCCGATTTTGCTCGCCAACAGATCGAGGACGCGATCGATGCTGCCAGCTGGCCGGATGACAGCTGCCAGCAACACGTCAGTGGAGACAGCATTGCCATGCTGGTGCGGACGATCGACTTGCAGCTTCTCAATCGGGGCGTTCAGCCAAACAATCTGGAAGGGACCCTCGTGACCTACCGACCGGCAACGCCCGAGCGAGAAACCGACGACGAATATTTCGGACTACGGTTCGACTTCCGGCGTGCGGTAGACGGATGGGTGTTGTCTTCCGTGGAGCAGGTGCAATGTGCCGGTGGCATGCCCATGCAGTGCGAGATCGACCTCACCCCGGAAGCCCTGGCTGACACGACGCAAGGGCATGCCGCATAGGCGTCTGGCAAAGATCGCGCGGTTCAGTGCCAGCTGCCCCAGGAGGCAAAGGCACCGCGAACACTCTGAAGGAGACCCGTGCTCTCGGACGAACTGCCTCACGACTATGCGGCGGGAATGCCGAGATAGACAGCGATAGGTTCCTTAGCCGGGACGTAGTTGTGCGGTTCATCGGGTGGGGACTAAGCCGCCCAGGATGTATCGCACAAGCGGAGCACCAGCGACCTAATCGTGCTGCTGCGGCCTGTATGGCGCGCAGCAGCAAGCAAGGCCGGCTCGAGAGGTGGCGTGTCGCGCAGCGGCCCCGGGCGCGGCTACCCCGGACGGCGGGGATCGAGCATCAGCGCACGCGACGCAGGAAGGACTTGGTGCGCGCATCCTGCGGGTCGTCGAAAATCTGCGACGGCGGGCCTTGCTCGACGATACGTCCGCCCTCCATGAAGATCACCCGGTGGGCGATTTCGCGGGCGAACTGCATCTCGTGGGTGACGATCAGCATGGTCTGATGCTGCTCGGCCACCCGCCGCATCAGGTCGAGCACCTCGCCCACCCACTCTGGGTCGAGCGCCGAGGTAGGCTCGTCGAACAGCATCAACTGCGCGTCGAGCGCCATCGCCCGGCCGATGCCCACGCGCTGCTGCTGCCCGCCCGAGAGCGCGGCGGGGTAACTGTCGGCCTTCTCCGAAAGCCCGATCTCGCTCAGGATCGTCGCCGCCCGGGCCTCGGCTTCCGCGCGCGGCTTCTTCTGCACCGTGACCAGGGCCTCGGTGATGTTCTCGCGCGCGGTCTTGTTGGCGAACAGCGCGTAGTTCTGGAACACGAAGGCGGTGCGGCGCCTGAGCGCGAGGATCTGCGCCTTGCTGGCCCTCGCGGCATCCACCGTCAGGTCGCCCAGGCGGATCGTGCCGGCCTCGGGCCGGTCGAGGAAATTCAGGCAGCGCAGCCGCGTCGACTTGCCGGTGCCCGACGGGCCGATCACCACGATCCGCTCGCCGGGTGCGATAGAAAGGTCGATACCGTTCAGCACCGGTCCCTGGCCGAAGCCCTTAGGTCAGTCCGGTGATCTCGATCATCGGGCGAAGGCCCGGTTGAGGCGGGTTTCGAGGCCGCGCTGCGCGAAAGACAGCGCCCCGAAGATGATCCAGTAGATCACCGCAACCACGAGGAACGCCTCGAAGTAGAGCGCACAAGAATCCAGCAAAGATACAGCACTGGATGCTTCTTGGGCACGAATTCCGGCCGACCCGATTTATACCTTCGAACTTACCGCAGCTCTCCCCCCATTACTCAATAGTAAAGAAACATCGAACCAAAATAAGGAAACATTTTTACAGACCACCTCAATATCTGCAAAGATATTCCTTCGCTTTGCAAACAAGTTCCCCAAGCCGATGTCAGGCCCCCTCCCAAGCGCCGACCCACCAGCCCGGACGTCCAACGCCTCACCGACCGGGTTCAGGTGATGTAACCTGAATAGCTCACACGGGACGGGACAGGATTGCTAGCCTCTGCGGGATGATACGCCCGACGTTGCCTTGAACTGCCTGTGCTCTCTTCGCGTGACCTTCACCCAGAAGATCTTAAACGTTAGATTAAGAACGCCTCGCATACATCTGACATGACAGCGGAATCTTGCCGGCCCTTGGATGGAGCGCTCACGCGTTCGGCCTTCGGCCTGTATACTGCCGTCAGAACAGCCCGGACAACGGGTGACGATGTGAGCCATGGACGCCCTCCTGCTCTCATCCAGAGCAGTGAGACCGACCATGGGACTGGTACGCAGATCTACTTCACCCAACCCGAATGCGTTCTACGGCGTGCAGAACCCTGCAAACTGCCGGCCGAAGCCGCGCCTGACACTGGTAAAGGCCAAGCCTCCTTGCGGCGTTGGCGGCCGTTCGTTCATCGACGAAATCTGGCTGCCAGATTACGTACGAAGCAGCGCCGAAGGCAAAGCGAACCTCAAGCTTCATCCGAAGGCAGAAGTTCGAAGCGATGATTATATCTGTATCAATCCGTCATTCCGATCTGGGCGCATGCACAACGCTTTGACGTTTGATATCGACTGCAACAACGGTGTCGCAGCTTTTCTGGAGCTCTTCGAGGATACGGGCATTCATTTCTCGATGCTCGTCGGAGAGCCGTTCACGGACGAGGATATCATGGCCGACCTTGAGCGGGGCGGGTATGGCCAGCACGGCCTGAAGAGGTTGCATGCGACGATTCTGCTCGAACGCGGGGTCCCTGAGTGCGACAGGCGCGCCTATTATCTGCTCAAGGTCATTTATCATAATATTTGTGAGCGATTGCGCCAGTATGGTGCGGCCGTCGATCCAGGCCAGAAAGTCAGCACCAAGAATCCGGAGAGTCCACGATGGGCCGTAATCTCCGGAACCCGGAAGAAAACCTCGCTCTATGAGTTGGCTGCGCTGCTCGAACTCGATGTCGAAGAGTATAAGAAGATGCCGCGGCAGTATCGCCAGGATCTTTCTTGGGCGAGACGGAGTGCTCAGGAAGATGCGGATGCGACCGGCCGCAATTGCGGTGCTTGGGAGGCCTGCCGCTGGATTGCATATCAGAGCTGGTCGAGCTTCCGCTCAGAGGAGCGCTTTATCGAGCACATGATCCTGGAGGTCAACGAGCACAATCAGCTCCACAATGCCCACAACCCGATGTCGGTCAGCGAATGCCAGTCGATCGCACGCTCGATCGCACGCTGGACTTGGAAGCATCAGCCAGACCCTGCCACTTACAAGAACCGAGGCGCTGCGCGCGAATATATGCACGCAGGCAACTCGCGAAAGCGGCGTCAGGCTATCGGTGCTCTCTATGCCAATTCAAAGCAGGTCGAGGCCAATGCGAAGAAGATCTCGGCTGCACGGGAGTTCATGAAGTCCCAAGGCGAGGTGCCGACGAAGAAAGGGGTGGCTCGCCTTACCGAACTGAGTGTGAATACCGTGCGCGCTCACTGGGATGGACATGCTTCCACCTCACGCGAGCGTCTCGACAGCCTCCGTCAAGGGGTGTGCGTTCGGCTGCCGTCCGACTCTCAGAGCGCTGCACAGAGGGCGAGGATGGGGGTCAAAATGGTGCACTCAGAGATTGGCCCTATCAAAAAATCCACCGAACACACCGGCGCCACCTATAAGAAGGGAGAGCAGCCGCACGGCGAGGAGCATAAGGAAACCCTCCCTGAAGGTACAGGTAACCTTATAAGGCTGGGCAACCGCATGCCCCATGCTGTGCGGGCGTCTCAAAGAAACGGGGGGCAGGTGATCCCCTTGAGCACGGGCATCTCCCCACCCAGGGACGCGGAGGGTAACGTCATCCGTCGGGATCATACGGATCCTCCTTTCTAGGGGTGTCTTGCTGATGAACTCCGCCATCGTGTTCGAAACCTAGGCTAAAATTCTCGCGGCAGCCGGCGGTGCAAAGCCTCCCTATGCTCAGGCCGCTTTTCGCTGACCATCTTGTGCAGCAGCCCGACTATTTTTGAACGGAACGACCATGGGTCCTACCGACGTCATCACGATCTCGCACCCGATGTCGAAGACATGGGAGATCAGCTCGGGCCGGAACACTTCAGAGACGGGGCCCTGTCCGGTAACGCGGCCATCCCTGAAGAGCACCAACCTGTCCGCGAAACGCGCGGCGAGATTGAGATCGTGCAGCACCACCACCACGGTTCGGCCCATCTCATGCGCGAGGCGACGCACAAGGTCGAGCGTCTCGAGGGCATGGGCGATGTCGAGGTGGTTGGTGGGCTCGTCGAGCAGGATCGCCGGAGCCTCCTGCGCCACGGTCATGGCCAGCCAGGCGCGCTGGAGCTGGCCACCCGAGAGCGCGGCGATGGGCCGGTCGGCAAGATCCGAGAGGTCCACCGCTGACAAGGCAGCATCGATCGCCGCGCGATCCGCCGCGCCCGGCCCCGTAAAGCGGCTCGCATGCGCATAGCGGCCAAGGCCTGCGAGATCGCGCACGGTGAGGTCTCCGGGGGCCTCGGGTGTCTGGCCCAGCATCGCAATCTCGCGGGCGAGGGTTCTCGCGCTGCGCTCGGTAACAGGGCGATCTCCAATAAGGGCTGCCCCGTGCCGCAGCGGCAGCAGCCGGCGCATCGCCTTCAGCGCGGTCGACTTGCCACAGCCATTCGGGCCGCACAGCGCGGTGACCTGTCCCGCCGGGATCTCGAGCGTGAGGCCCTCGAAGACGAGCCGGACGCCATAGCCGGCAGCCGCCTCCCGGAGGGCAATATGAGTGTCAGGCATGGGGATCACCTCGGCGATTGAGAAGCCACAGAAAGAAGGGTGCGCCAAGTGCGGCGGTCACGGCGCCCACCGGCACTTCGAGCGGCTGGAAGGCCAGCCGCACCAGCAAATCCGCGCCGGTCGTCATGGCCGCCCCCAGCAGGGCCGCCCCGATGAGTTGCGGCGCGGCCCGCGACCCGAACAGCAGGCGTGCGGCATGGGGGGCCAGCAGCCCGACGAAACCGATCCCGCCGGCCACGCTGACCGCGCCCGCGGCGAGCGCGACGGCCAGGGCCAGGGCAGCCCCGCGCACGGCCGCCACGGGCAGGCCGGTGGCAAAGGCGCTGTCCGGATCGAGCCGCAGCTGGTCGAGCGGCCGCGCGAGAAGAATGAGCACCGGCAGCGAGAGGCCAAGCACGCTGCCGAGCAGCACCACATCGCGTCCCTGCGCGGCCTGCACCGAACCTGCCAGCCAGATCAGCGCCTGCGAGGCGCGGTAGACGGGTCCGACGATCAGCAGGAGCACGACGAGTGCCTTGGCCAGCGCGGCAAGCGCCACGCCGTAAAGCAGAAGGCGCAGCGGATCTGCGCGATGCCTGCCACCCAACAGCAGCACGAGAAGCGCGAAACCCGTGGCACCCAGCCCGGCGAAGGCGGGCTGCCAGGCCACCGGCACCGTCAGGTGGTTCGCGGCATCGGAGGAGATGGTCAGGAACAACAGCACCCCGACGGCGGCGCCATCGGTGATGCCCAGCACCGAGGGCGCGGCGAGCGGATTGCGGGTGGCGCGCTGCAACAGCGCGCCCGACAGCGCCAGCGCGGCCCCTGCGAGCGCCGCGAGTGCCACTCGGGGCAGGCGCAGCGTCCAGACGATGACCATGTCCATGCGCTCGCCCGTGCCCCAGAGCGCAGCGATGACCCGATCCGGACCGAGGAAACTGCTGCCGGTGCCGATCCCGGTCAGCAGAAGGGCCGACAGAAGCATGCCCAGTAAGCCGAGGCGTGCCGCGGTGACGTTCATGCCGGGGCCCGCCGATGGAGCAGTGCCAGCAGTAGGGGCACACCGGCCAGTGCGGTGACCGCCGAGAGCGGTGCCTCGCCCGGCCAGATCAGGTAACGCGCGAGAATATCGGCAGTGAGCGCCAGGGCGGCTCCCCAGAGTGCCGCGAGCGGCAGAAGCCGGGCATGTCCCGTGACCCGCATGGCGCGCGCCAGATGCGGCGCGCCGAGCCCGATGAACGCCACCGGGCCCGCGACCGCGACAGCGGTCCCCGCAAGCAGGGCGGCCAGCCCCAGAATCGCGATCCGGGCCGTGACCACCGGCAGGCCGAGCGCCTGCGCCGTCTCGTCATCGGCGGCCAGAACGTCCAGCACGGAGGCATGGAACCACGCGATGCCGGCGGCGCCGATCATCACCGGAAGGGCGGGGTCGAGCGCTGCGATGGGGCGATCGGCAAAGCCGCCGGAAAGCCAGAACAGCAGATCTTCCATCGCCTTCTCGTCGAGTATGATGGCGACCTGCGTTCCGGCCGACAGCAGGGCCGCTACCGTGACGCCGGACAGCAGGAGGCGCAGAGGCCCCGCACTGCTTCGGCCACCGCCCGCAATTCCAAACAGTAGCGCCGTCGCGGTCAGAGCCCCGAACGCCGCGCAGAGGGTGAGAAGGCCGAGGTTGCCGACTTGCCAGACCGAGAGAGCGAGCACCACGGCAAAGCCCGCCCCGGCATTGACGCCGATCAGCCCCGGCTCGGCCACGGGATTGCGGAGCGCTGCCTGTGTCAGCAGGCCCGCGACGCCGAGCGCGGCACCGACGCCAAGCGCCAGCGCCATGCGGGGCACGCGAAGCCCCCTAACGATCAACTCGGCTGCGTCTTGTCCTTCGCCCCAGAGGGCCTGCCAGACCGTCGCAGGCCCAGTCGGCCTCAGCCCGAGATGCAAGGACAAAACGGCTAAAGCCACGACGAGAAAAGACAGGGGCAGGACATGGCGCATGACGCCTGCTCGCAAATCCGACAGGAACAGTCAATTATAGACTTGACTGAAATAGTAGGAATTGCGAGCCGAGGGAGAAATAGAACTCCGGAGACGATCATGACCCGCCTTGCCGCCACCGCTCTTGCCGCCCTTCTGGCCGCCTCTCCCGCTCTGGCCCGGGAGATCACCCATACCATGGGCACCACCGATGTGCCGGACGCGCCTGAGCGGGTCGTGGTGCTGACCAATGAAGGCACGGAGGCCGCGCTCGCGCTCGGCGTCACGCCCATCGGTGCGGTCCAGTCCTGGACCGGTGACCCTTGGTATGACCACATCGCCGACGAGATGGAGGACGTCACCGTCGTCGGCACCGAGAGCGGCGTGAACCTCGAACTGGTGGCCGCGCTCGAGCCGGATCTGATCCTCGGCAACCGGATGCGGCAGGAGGAAATCTACGAACAGCTCTCCGCGATCGCGCCCACCGTGCTGTCCTCCGAGCTGCGGGGCGACTGGCAAGTGAACTTCGATCTCTATGCCGAGGCCCTCGGAAAAGGGGAGGCGGGCGACGCCGTCATGCAGGATTACGACGCGCGCGTGGCGTCGCTGTCCGAGGCGCTCGGCGAGGCGACGCAGGAGGAGGTCTCCGTCATCCGCTTCCTGCCTGGCCAGATCCGCATCTACCAGCTCGACAGCTTCTCGGGCGTGGTGCTGGACCAGCTCGGTTTTGCCCGGCCCGAGAACCAGGACGTGAACGAGTTCGCGATGCGCGTCGGCAAGGAGAGCATCCCCGAGATGGACGGGGACCGGATCTTCCATTTCACCTACGACAAGGGTGACGGGGAAGGCGAGGCCGTAGCCACCGAAGCGCTCGCCGATCCGCTTTGGCAGTCCCTTTCGGCGGTGAAGGAAGGCAAGGTTCATGCAGTGGACGACGCAGTCTGGAACACCGCCGGCGGCGTGATCGCGGCCGAGCTTATGCTGGATGACATCGCCGGGATCTACGGCGTCCAGGAATGAACGCCCCCGCTCGCCGGTTCTGTCGCGTGGAAAGCCTGGAGGTCGGCGAAGGCCTTGCAGGCACCGGCGGGCACCCGGCCCGAATGCTGCTCATCCGCTGGCCCAAGCGGCGGTGGAGCCGCGACTTCGACGCCGCCGTAGACATGACGGCGGCGGAGCGCGCGGCTGTGGCAAGGCTGTGCGAAGGGGGGCGGCGCGTGCAGTTGGTCGACCGCAAGGGCGAGGCTGACGGCGCGCACCGGCTTTGGCTCTATCCCGAAAACCATACACGCAGCGTAGCGCGCTTTGACCTGGCGCCCGCGCTCGAAGCGCTCGCCGCAGGAGGTCTGAACGGATGGAAGCCTGCCGAACGCCAACTACTGCTGGTCTGCACCCACGGTCAGAAAGATCGCTGCTGCGCACGTTGGGGGTTCGCGGCATACAAGGCCCTCGCCGCGAAGGCGCCAGAAGAGGTGGAGGTGTTTGAAAGCACGCATCTCGGAGGCTGTCGGCTTGCGGCTTCGACGCTCGGCCTGCCCGCCATGACCAAACATGGAAGGGTTATGCCAGCCGATGCGGGGGAGTTGCTCGACGCCGAGGGCAAGGGCGTGCCTCTACCACGCCAGTGGCGCGGCCCGTGCCATCTGTCGCCCGAAGCACAGGCCCGAGAAGTTTCCGAAAGGCTCGGTCGATCCTTGCTGCCCGGACCCCGGCGGGTCGAGCGACCGGCGACCTGCGCCGAACTCGATGCAGGGGTCACAACCGGTGGACTTAGTTGGGATTAAATCGACGAAACCATGCCTGGCAGGAAGGGCTCAGTTGACCGTGGCCGCGTCGACTGGCGAGCGATACCAGTCTAAATAAATTGCTGCCAGGTTCCAGGCATTGGGAAAGTCTGGCGGCGTGCATCGCCTGGGTGCGACAGGGCAGGGTGAAAGTGCCCCGCCATGGCTTTCTTGGGGAGAGCGGAGGGTTCCTATCTGTAAATGGAATACCGTGACCGAGGCGCGCGCCGTTCAGGACATCGGTGCATGCGCAACTAAACGCAGCAGCCGGGCCAGCCCGATGGAGCTTGACCTTGTTGATCCGGTCGTTTGGAAGGACAGGGGTCGACCCGGGGCGCAAAGGTACTGGCGCTTCCGAGGGGCCGCGCATTGTCAACATTATGGTTTTCTTGTAAAAAAACGCCGCGTGGGGCCAGATAACTCTTGTCGAGCGGTTTGGCATTCGCTAGAAAGAGGACAACGGAAACGAGCGGCTCGAATGAGAGCGGCGCATCGAACCGGTAGCCGCCTGGCGGCTTAGAATACACACGGGTCAAACTGCGACAGCTCCTGATCCGGAGGACGAACTCCCTGGAGAAGTCCGACCCTTCCGCTTTGGCGGCTTAGCCCCGGAGATCGATCTCCGGGGTTGTTCCCTTCAATAAGCTGGAGCGCACTAGTTGGCCATTCGGCCAGGGCCGCCAAGTGTATAGAAGGGCGTGGTGATTTCGGGCAGCCTGTCCGCTCTCTAGCAGAGTGCGAGTACAGGGGGCGCCCCACTCCCGGTCCCCAAGCATCGATTGTCAGGTCGAGCGCGACGTGAGGGCCTGGATCAGCGAAAGCGTCACAAGTGCCCTTCGGATCACGAGCGCAGGATTACCCCGTATTTCCTTCGTCAAGTCGGAGAGTCCGGAAAGGCTTGGCATAATGTGAGATCAATAGGGCGAACCGGTGTCTAATTCGGCAGGAGCTTGGAGGGGTCTCTTGGGCGTGAACTCGGGACCCGGCTCCAAGGCCGGTGAGGGCGACGCGGGCGGACAGATGGTCATTCCAGCGATCAGGACAATGGTCAACCGCAACAATTAGTCCCGTCGGGTCATTTTCGCCTTTAATCCATCCGGACCATCTTCTACAGGATGTATCCAAAAGCAGTATTGCGCCTAGATCGCGCTTCAGGCGGCGCGCAAATCTTTGAGCCGATCCCGATGTCACCGGGCTCGAATCCTTTTGCGAAGGCATAGGAAGTATATTTTATGACCAGAATCGCCGTGGTTGATGACAACCTGAATCTATTGATCTCCGTGTCGGCAGCTCTGGAGGCAGAGGGCTTTGAAGTTTCAACGTATCGTGATGGAGCTTCCATTATCAAGGAGTTTCCGAGGTTCGAGCCTGAACTGGTCGTGCTGGACGTAAAAATGCCCGGCATGGATGGCCTCGAGGTTCTCGAGCAGCTGCGACAGATAAGTCAGATCCCCGTAATTCTGTTGTCCGGCAAAGCTACCGAATTAGACGAGGCGCTGGGGCTGCGCATGGGGGCGGATGATTATGTGACCAAACCCTTCTCCCAGCGAGTCCTCACGGAGCGCATATCTTCGCAATTGCGCAGGCGCGAGGTTCGGATGGCGGAGCGGGGCACCCCTCATGTCCAGTCCCTCGGCGAAAGTGATCCCGACGAATCCGATACGCCGTGCATCGATCATTCGAAACTTGCGATGGATCCACGCAGTTTTTCCGTACTATGGCGAAATGAGAACGTACCGCTTACGAAATCTGAATTTGCCCTGGTGTACTTTCTGGCCAGCAACCCAGACGTTATCATGTCCAGGGATCGGCTTCTGGATGCTCTAAATGCAGAAGATGAAAACGTGACGGACCGGAGCATAGATGGTCATATCAAGAGGATCAGGGCGAAGTTCCGTCACGTGGATGAGGGGTTTTCTTCTATCGAAACGATGTATGGAATAGGCTACCGGTACACCGGGGGGTGATTATCGCGGGTGGCATAAAATTTTGCGGTATTGATAGACCTTGTTGCGCATGTCGGTGATTGATTTCGCGAAGACGGCGATCAGAAGTTTTCCCCAGTTATGCTATCGCATCTCCCGTCAGAGATCCTGCATATTGAAGCGTTAAGCTGACCGCTGCGTCCCTTTCTATTGCTGTGGGCACCAGATCGGCTGCCGTTACAAGCTAGTGCTGACATGTCGGGCTGGGCTTTATGCCAAGAACGACACAAGCCCAAAGCAACCAAGCAGGCGGGCGCATGAGTATGGGCGCATGGGGCCACCGCAGGCAATCACTCGGCAATGGCTGCGCCCGATGCTCGGCAAGGTGAATCGCATCGGACAGGCCAGCTTTCATTATATTGATGACACCAGGCAGCCGACGATCGAGGCGGCTCTTCTGCCTCAGGTGGCTCCATGTGAGATGGCGTTCTCTGACGGGGCACTTCATTATCAAGCCATCGCGCGCGCCCAAGGCCTCTCGTATATGGTGCTGGTCGCAGGTCGCCGCACCAGTCGTACACTGCAGGCCTGTCACTCGGACACGGTGACTCGCCTGTACGCCCAGTGGAAAGGCGACGTCCGTAACCTGTGGGGCGGCCCAGCGAGCAAGTATCTTGACGGCTACGCGATATGGATGGTCGCCCTCAAAAGCACTGATCCGATGGCGATATTTCCCGCGGTGATCAGATGATGCTTCGGGACGGTTAGCATGACGGAAGCTGAGCGATAAAGCCGGATCGTAGCGTTCTCAGAAAACTTACGCAGGCGGCTAACTTTTTGTTGCCCGGCACGCGGGTCGGTGATCTGTTAGTCATATGGCTAAGTATGACCTACGACTCGACCTTCATTTTGCGGCGCTTAGCGATCCGACCCGCCGCGCCATATTGTCCCGCCTAGCGAGGGGTAAGGCAAGCGTGAGTGAACTGGCCGCGCCCCACGACATGGCTCTGCCGTCCCTTATGGGGCATCTGAAGAAGCTTGAGGACGCGGGGCTGATCATCACGGCCAAGGAAGGCCGGGTGCGCGTTTGTGAGCTCGCACCGGATACTTTTGTTCCGGTGCAGGATTGGCTCAGCGAACAGAGAGCGATCTGGGAAAGCAAGCTGGACCGCTTTGACGACTATGTTACCAACCTGATGAGAGAGCGTAGCCAATGAAACTCGATCCCTCGACCGACCTGACTTTTACCCGCGTCATCGATGCGCCGCGCGCCCTGCTGTGGGAATGTTGGACCACACCGGAGCATGTAAAGAATTTCTTTGTCCCAAAGCCGCACGAAGTCTCCGACTGTCAAATCGACCTGCGCCCAGGTGGGCGGTTCAACACCACTTTCAAAGTCGATGGTAAAGAAATGCGCAATGACGGCGTCTGCTTGGAGGTCATCGACGGGCGTCGTTTGGTTTTTACCGATGCATATGCTGAAGGCTGGAAGCCAGCCGCCGATCCCTTCATGACTGCGATCATCGAGTTCGAGGATCATCCCGAGGGTGGCACAACCTATACTGCAACAGCGCGGCACCGCTCCGCTGATGCCCGACAGCAGCATGAAGACATGGGATTTTACGACGGTTGGGGCACAGTCGCTACTCAATTTGAGGAGTATGCCAAGACTTTGGGCGCTAAAGCCGACGCAACTCCTTAAACGGCAATCGTATCTCGCTAAGGAAGCGGGCCTCTAAGGAACACCCGCCTCATTCACGACCTGCGCCAACAGGACATGCTGACATTTCCGGCATGGGAATATCGGCATCGTCCGAAGTGCGCCCCTTTGGAGCGGAAGCTGCGGCCGACATCCAGCACGTCGACGCTTCGGCGCCGCAATAGATAAGCTCGATTGATCCCGGACGACGCCTCTACCGCTCGTACGGGTGACCATCTGGCGCTCCGATCCGTGCGCTGGCAGGTGCGATCCACGGCGCCCGCAGAGCATCGCGGAACTGGCCTGCTGCTGCTAGCCTGGATGCTCGCTCCAGGCAGGTCGGCGTCTCGGGCAGCCGGGAACCGGTAGCCTTGTCCGCGTGACCCAGGGCGCATCGATCTCCCCCCACCCAAAGGGCCGCCCCTGATCATTCCAACTTCAGAGCCGTCCGGGCTCGGAAGGCTCAGGAGCTTGTTTCGACTCTATTGCGAAGCGCCATCGGGCGCGGGTGGCTGGTGTCGATGTCGCTCGGTCCTTCGAGGCGGTGCGGCCTCGTCTCATTGCCCCGCCGGCATTTGTGGCCTACGTGTCTCCCGCCGGGCCTGGCTCATCCTACTGGCACGCCAAGGCCTAAAGGCCAAAAGGCCAAAAGGCCAAGGCGATTATGCTTCGCCCTGAAGATCGGGCAAGGACATGATGCGCCGAGCATAGCAGAGCCGGGCAGGACCGAGGGTCCCCGAGCGTCGGTTCAGATACGACGATCCGTATAAAGATACTTCCTATATAGCGGTGCGTCGTATCAGAAGCGCATTGCCCTTCCCGTTCGTCACCCCCAAGCCCGTGCCGCATGTGGCGGGAGGCAGCGCCGAGGGATATCGGGAGTGACGCTCACCCCGCCACCCCCATCATCAAGGCCGCGCCCATGCGTCACAGTAAGGAGCTTGGGGTCGCGAGTTATCTACCTCCAAGCGTATTAACTCCCATCCGAGCTCGGCCCCGTGTATCGTCTTTCGACAAACTGCGCCCTGCATGCCACCCGCCCTCATGGTTGGCGTCTGCGCGACCGTATTCCTGCGCGAGGCGTCCGGGGGTGCAGCAGCTCCGCCAGATCGAAGCCATGTCGCCTGGCCGCAGCCTCGGCCGCTCGCAGGGCCTTGTCCCGGTCCGACAGGTCGGCGTCTCTTCCGGTTTCGTCGGGCGGCCGGCGCCTGACGCGCGGAGCCTCGGCCCTGCGTGCATGGTGGTCCTCATCGTCGATCTCCCGGACAGCCCTCGACCAATTCTCCTCCTCCCTTCCGGAAGGCTCGCCGTCGCGCCGCCAGATCTCGTACGCGCGCTGCCGAATTCGATCCTCTCGAGATGGCGTCATTGCGAACCTCATGTCCTCACACTGCAAACTAGCCGGCCGGCAGGGCGGGACAATGCGCGCCAGGCCAGACAGCAGGACCGCCCCGGAGGAGGGTCTATGGCTGCGGCCCCTGAACGGGAAACCCGTGGGTGAAGCCAGGATTGTCAACATTATGATAAATAGAAGAAAATCTGCGTCGGCCGTACGATTTCCGTTGCGTGTCCGGAGGGCGCAAGGTATACGGGATCCATCAAGGGAAGATTGATCGACCTTTGGCGCTGCATTGGCGGCTTACAATACAAAAGGATCAAACGCGAGAAATCGTGATCCTCAAGGTTACGCTTCATGGAAGCAGACCTCCGCCGCAAGGCGGCTTAGTCCCCGGAGATTATATCTCCGGGGTTCTGCTTTTCGGGGATGAGCCTGCGCAATATCGCCGCAAGTCTTCTGCTATCGGGCCCTTACGGATACAGGGTGCCTTAATAACCGAGCAAACAATCCGGGCGCTGTATCGATCGTGGAATACGTCGGCGAACTCTCCTGACCGGCCTGCCGTTCAAGACACCGGAAAGGCACAAGCCAGGATCGAAGCGTGTGTTATCACCGGAACGACACGTTGCCATGTCATCGCGTATTCGCTAGACGGGCAAACCTGATTAATGCGTGGCTGAAAAGGAACAATCATGGCTGATGTCGATCTTGACAGCATGGAACTTGGAGAACTCAAGGAACTTCAGAAATCCGTCGAGAAAGCGATTTCCAACTACCACGATCGCAAGCGCGCAGAAGCGCGTGCCGCTGCGGAAGCGGCCGTCCGGGAATTCGGCTACAGCCTCGATGAGGTGATTGCGCTGAAGGGCACCAAGGGGAAGTCCTCCAAATCCGGTGCGCCGGCGAAATACCGCAATCCAGAAGACCCCACCCAGTCCTGGTCAGGGCGTGGACGCCAGCCGCAATGGATGAAAGACGCGATCGAGAATGGTGCCAATCGCGATGATTTCCTGATCGAGCGCCTGAATGGCGGTCATGCGGCGGGCTGATTAAGCGACCACGCGCTGCCAGATGGGCAAGGGGCTCTGCTGAAGGAGTCTGAAATAGAAACGGGCGGCCGGTGCATCCCGGCCACCCATTATCCGCCTAGAGAGGGTTCTGGACGGTTATTGCGCCAGCTGCCGGTGCCGCTCCACCATCCTCGCCGTCCGTGATCGCAGTCCTGTTGCAGGTACGGCCCCGGAGGGAGGGGTCGAGGATCTGAGAGGTTGTCGCCTGGCGGGCGCCACCGGCGCTGCCTGCACAGCCAGTTTGGGCGCGGGGCGCTCGATCACGCCATAATCAAAGTCCGTACTCCAAGCGGGCAACCTGGCATGTGGCAGCTTGCCATCGAAATGCCTCCGTAAGGCCCCCGGCGATGCCTCGAGAAAGGCCGCTCGCTCATCGGGCCGCAGGCCATCGAGGTAAGCAATAATCTGGGGGTGCCGCAGCCGTTTCGCGATCTCCATACGCTGGTGGTCCGTCGGCGCTTGCAGGTAGGCCTTCATTGCCGGGATCAGGCGGCCGGGGGAGCCTGAGACCGCTGCGGGTGGCTGGGGCACGGCCGAGGGCGCGTCGAACTCCTGCTGACGCCGCGCCTGCTCCGCTGCAGCATCGTGCCCGCCGCCGCGGCTCCCCCCGAGGCCGAGAGCGCGCACTGTCTTGCGCGCCGCGACAAGCGGCAACCCGAGGATCTTCAGGATCAGATTCAAAAACTTGCGCGCCAGCTCGAGCATGGCCTCGAGCATTGCGGCACTCATCGGCGTGACAGGTTCCCCTCGTCGGCGCCGACTCGCGGGGTTGGTTGATGCATTCGTCATCTGAATCTCCTTTGTTGCGAATACGCGGAGGAGATCCGGCGGCGGGATGCATACGACAAACGACAGTACCCCCGGGCAGGGAAGGCGGATACGCCTCAGTCCGCGTCGGTCCGGCCGGAGGCGGAGGTGCCAACATCGCTCAGCCGCGCGACGATCTCCTCGAGATCGGCCAAGTCGGACATCAGCTCCGCATGCTCATCTTGCAGCGCATCGAGTTCCGCTTCGGCCGCCAGAGCCCGGGCCTTCCAGGCCGCGAGGTAGTTACCGGTGACTCGGGCGACGCGGTAGCCTTCGGGATCCATGATGGTCCGCGGCCTGGAATTCATGGCCTGCGAGAGGAGGATTGCGGAATTGATAATGCCGAGCATGGAAATCTCCTATTGATGAGACACCCATAGACGATCGGGCCCGGATAATTATTGCAATACGTATTCAAGCGTTTCGTGTCGGAAAGCCTGACCAGTGGTACTTGTACCGATAATTCCAGGCCGGCGTTACTCAATGCCGCCTCCATGAGGCGAGGCTGAAGGCCTGTAGCATTGTACAGCTGCACGATCGTTTTACCGCATTCGTTGCTGTCGCGCGCTCCGGCCGTGGTTGGGTAAGCCCTTGACCGCAGGCGACGCGCGAAATAGCCTCACCGCATGAGCAATAACGTCACCATACCTCGCACCTGATTTTCTGGCACCGGGCCCCGAGGCCTGGATTTGTAGAAAAACAGGAGAGCGATCATGGATGACGATAATTCGCAATGGGATGCGGAGGTCGGCGAGGCCATTGCCAACTATGTCGCCGAAGTTCTCGGCGAAACCGCATCTGCCGCGCCATTCAGCCTGCCGCAATTCGTAAAGGCGGTGCTCACGGAACGACTGCCAGACTCCAGCTCCGAAGCTCAGGAAGCGGGCTACCGTGCCATCAAACGCTGGTGGACCCACACAAACGAGCAGGTCCGCGCAGAGGCCGCGGTACGCCATGGCTTCACGTACGTGCCTGAACCGAGGCTGTCCGGTGGGGATACCGGGAACGACAGCATCGATGTGCTGCATGCCGAACTCGAAGATATCGGATTCCTGGGTGAGCTTGCTCAGATCGCAGACATGCAATTGCAGAACCAACTGGAATACCAGAAGCAGCGGCAGCAAATGGAATGCCGATGCCGAAAAACCGATGCGACCGGCGCGTCGCGGTCAGGTACTGGCCGCGCTAATCCCAATCCGGTGCGGTCGGAGGGACTGGGGCGGTACCTGCTCGACCCGGAAGCCCTGAAGAACCTGCCGGATGGCGGTCGCCAGGTGGAACGCAATGCAGCGCTGCATGCCGTGTGCACCGAGCCGGTGCCTTACGCCGAATGCCGGGATCGTGGCACGTTCGCCCGCATCCGCGAGGGGCTTGGCGCTCGCTTTCCCCACGCCACGGCGGTGATCGACGGGTTGCTCCGTCCGCTCGAGCGCAACTTTGAACAGGGCCGGGCCGTCATCTCCCTGCGTCCCGCGATCCTCGTCGGACCGCCGGGAACCGGCAAAACGGCGCTTCTGCGGGCATTTGCCGCAGAGCTGGGTTTGCCGACGTCGCAGAAATCCGTCGCCGGCAGCGCGGATGGCAACCTGTTCGGGACGTCGGCGGGATGGTCGACAGCGATGCCGTCGATCGTGTCGTCGACAATCGCACGGAGCGGTATTCTGAACCCGCTCATCATCCTCGATGAGATCGACAAGGCCCAGACGACGCATAATGGGTCGATCCAGGAGTGCCTGCTGCCGTTGCTCGAGCCCGGCGAAGCCAGGCGATACCACGAGCGCTATCTCGCGAGCGCGGTCGATGCCTCGGGCGTCAACTGGATCTTCAGCGCCAACCAGCTGGACCGGATCAGCGGGCCACTGCTGTCGCGGTGTGACGTTTTCGAGATGCCCCGACCGGCAAGGCTGCATGTCCGCGCGCTTGCCAGATCGATCCTGCGCGACCAGGCCGAACTGCTCGGTCTCCATCCAGCCTTCCTGCGGCTCACCGCGAGCGACCTGGCGTTCCTCGAGGAAAGCTTTGACCGCCATCGCAGCGTCCGGGTGCTTGCGGAACTGGTCCGCCAGCTGATCGATGACAATGCCCGCAAGACGGCCCGCGTCGTGATGTGAAGCGGGTCACGGACCGGGTCTGCTGCGTCGTGGATCTGGTCCGAGAAAGCCTCCCTGCCATTTGCAAAGCGATAATATCGGCCAGTGGGCCGAACGCCTCGGTTCTTTGGAATGGCTTTAATCTTTCGTCGCTAGCCTGATGTCATGTTGCAATAGGGAGCGACCCGATGAAAACCCTTCACCTTTCGGAATTCAAGAAGCACCTGGAAACCGGGCATCTCAGAACGAGGTTCGAATATTTCGAGCCCCGGGCGATTGCCCCGAACGTGGCATGGGGCAGCATTCAGAACGAGATCATCACGAATGGATCGCGCTTTCAGAACCTTGCCCTGTTCTATCATTGGATAGGCGATCCGTCGCGGATTGAGGTCTACCCTTTTCTCAAAGGTGGCAGCCTCGGCGACGAGATAGGCTTCCATGTCTTGGACGACGATGGAAATGATGCGGATCAGGACGACATCGATCGGGCCGTGCTGGAGGTGCGACCGAATATGTCGGAGTTCGATACCTCGATCCTGGGGTCCGAAAAGCAGGGCGTGGTCTGCATCGTCGACCGGGACCACCCAAAAACCTATTGCCTTCAGCGCGCGCGGCAGCCGGATGTCGTTTTTGATGGCGTAATCCGAAGTTGGTGGTGCGAAGATCAAACCCGGTCGGAGTGGACGAGATGGATCAACCGGATCAAGTACGCCACCACCCGGGGCACATTCGTCATCCTGCGCGAATATACGCTGTTCCACGGCCGGACACGCGTCAGAACGAAACGCTGGATCGACGAGATCCGCTGCGACGCCGAAGCAGATGATCTGTTCCATGATGACAGCACTGATACAGCGGCGGAAGCGGTGCAGGAGGAAAGGTCACCTGTCTCGTTCACGTTCTGCCCGTTCGGAAGAACCGATCAGCCCGCCAGAAAATATGTCTACCTGAGCACCCCAATGCAAAAGCAGCCGTGAGGGACTGACATGATATCCATCCCTGCTGTTGGTGCGCCCGCTTCGTCAATCATCTCGAAACTTTCCTCCCGTATATCCGGCACCAATGGTGACCGCGGTGAGGGATCAGAGGTGAAGTTTCTGAACAGACTGGGGGCGGTTCACTCGGCTTTCCTGAGCGACCTCCGCTTACATATCGCTCGTGAAACCTGGATGCATGTTCTGGCCCCTTGGGCGATCGATGAACGCTTGCAGATGGAGGCTCTCGATCTTTGCGACAGCGCGTTCGCCGTGAAGCATGCAGGCGCGTTGGGCTGCAGCTCGCGGAAGACGGAAGCCCGCAAGGATTTGCAGTCCGCCGGGCATGCCTGTTTCGACGCGATCCGCCCCCTGATCGAAATCGATCGAGAGCGATTTCTCGCGAACTACGCCGCTTGCGAACGCCGCATCCGACGGGGCATCGAGATGGGGGTGCCCATCGATGCCGCGACGACAAGGATCGAGAGTGGGATGTGGATCCGGTTCTGCGATGGGCAGCCGATGGCGGCCGCGGCCTGAGGCAGTGCACCGCTATGCGGCCAAGTGGCTTGGGCACGGGCGAGGTGCTCATGCGCAAAGGCCGGAGGAAAGCCAGAACATCTCTGCAAGAGATCGGTCTGGTGCGGCTCTGCGCTGTGTCGCGGGTAGAGCACCTCCTGCGGGGAGGAGGTCATCTTCGGGCCCGGTACATTCGGTCCTGCAGCGCAGCCGGATCGAGTTCGAACAGGGCGTACATCTCGTCCGACAATGTCAGCACGCGCCCGTACTCGACACGCGTTTCTCCGGGCATGCCCGTCGCCATGCATCGCTCTTCGCTCTGACATTGTGCCCAGCGGCACAGGCGCTTCAAACGCGCGCTATCGTGCGCGTAGCACCGCAGCATGCCGAGTTCTTTATCGATCGACTGGATACGGATCTGTTCGCCTTCGCGCGCCCAGGCCGACATGTGGTGCGCTATGACCTGCGCAATCCATATCCAGCCAGTTGGAAATGCCTCAAACTGGTCCGCGCCCTTGATCCCCGATGCGGTGAGACAGTGTACGAGGCTCGCAAGAAGTTCGGCCCGCCATTCGGGGGGAGGGGCCCCAGGTGGCAGCCGCTCGACGGGACGGTACCACTTGTATCGGAAGCGCCAGGAATCGGGGAAGAGGGCCTCGAGTTGGTCTTCGAGGCTTTCGTCACGCGGCTGGTCTAGGCCCCATTCGACGTGCACGGATGCGCCGGTTTCAGGGTTGGACGTGCCCCAGGTCGCGTGAATCCGGATATCCACCTTTGTGGGATCGAAGCTCCCTTCCAGATGATCAGGCATCGGCTTTCTCGCGAGGCGGATACATCATCCGCTCGACCGTCCGGTGGTCGCGCTGATGGAGCGCGTATGCGGCGTCGGAAAGCGTCAGGACCCAGCCGGTATCCCGGGTTCGACCTTCGCGACCGGTTGCCATACAGCGCCGCGCGCTTTGCTCTTCGCACCAATCTGCAAGGTCATGCACGCGGGCAGAGCCGTAAACATGCACACGAAGGGTCCCGTACTTTTCCTTCACGTCGTCGAGCGTGCATTCGTCTCCTTCAGCCACCCACCGACACAGGCGATCGACGAGGACCATTGCGATGTGTAGCCAGCCAGTTGGGAATGCCTGAACGCAACACGCATGACGCACCCCCGCGGCCTCGAGACGGCGTTCGAGTTCATCGAGAATGTGGGCACGTGCCGGACTGCTGGGGGCGCCATAGGGCAGACGCACCGTAGGCTCATGCCGCCGGCAGTCCGGCTCCCAGCCCGCCCCGAGGGCCGCTTTGAGACGCTCCTCGAGCGCCTTGTCTGGATCCTCTCCCCCTCCGAGGACGAGATCCAGGCGGGCATGCTCATCGCCGTGCCGGCGCATGGACCAGCGCCATCGCATGGAATGATCGACGGTGGCGGGGTCAAAGGTGTCGTAGCGGTCGTGAATGTCGTTCATGTTCAGCTCCTTGTATCGCAGGTAGACACAAAGGCGCCGTAAGCCGGACGAGATCTCGAATTGAGGGGGAATGGATCACGTACGCCGAGCGGCGCCCCGAGAGGGGCGTTAGCGTATGACGTGCAGGGTGATCCAAGAGCTCATGTCACAAGCATGTCCGGAAAAACCCGGGTACGTCAACAGGGGCAGACTGGGCCGCCGGTGTGGCCCGGCTAGGCAGAGCAAAGGAAACCGGCTGCCACGGCCCGCGACGTATGGCGACAAGGAAGCTGGAAGACCCTGTGCGCTCTCCCTGAAAAGATTGAGCAAGGTCAAGCGGAGCGGGCTCCGGCCAAAACATTCCGCCGACACTCGCAGACTTTGTTAGACGAGGTTCGGACCGGTCATGCCTGGGCATCTCAGATGGTGATGAGTTCCGGCCATAGCGCAGCCTGGTTTTGCACGGCAGAAAATGGATCGGTCCGCAAGCCATATCCATTGGCAAAGGCCACAATGAGTTTTGGGGGGCCTCTAACCCTACAGTACCCTATCGTACGGAGACGCTGATCGGGAACGCCGGAGGTGCCGATGGAATCGGGATCGGCGATCCCTGCTCGGAGCATTGGTTCAAAAACAGGCCCCTAAGATTTAATCATATTATGTGACTTGAAAGCCTCACAAAGCCTGTCCGAAGAGTGGCACAGTTGATGCATCCGGGACCGCTGCCGATATTCGCGTTCTATAACAGCCAATAAAACAGAGCAGAAACATGACTATCCAGTCTGACCAGCACCCCAAGGCCGAACAGCCGATCGCTACCAGCCTGTCGGCACCTGCGCAGCAACAGCAGATCCAGGTCGAGGGCTTCTCTCCGAACGACTTCGGCTTTTCGGAATCCGAAATGAACGCCGTAGTGGACGCGCACTGGTCCCACTGGTTCGAAACCTCTGAGCTCGACCGCCATGTCGACTGGAACGTCGAAGACAGCCTGCAAGACGGGCTGGCAGAGAAGTGGAATATCGACGGTCCCGCGCTGGTGGCAAAGCTCAAGGCACTGACCAGCAAGCAACAGGACGCACTGGTTGCGGAGATCAAGCGGAGGCGCGCCGCGGCGGGCTAAGCCAAGTCCTGCAGTCGGGCGGTAAAGGCGCTGCTTGCAGCGCCTTCATCGTATCTCTTGGTTCGGACGACCCGAAATCTTCAGATCACATCGGACCAGCGCGAAATTCCAGCTCCGGCAGGACCGTCTCCCACTCTTCGCGCTTGATCCATTGCTGGTAGAGCTCGTCGTTGTCGCTCTTCCGCCAGCGAACGACAGCACCGACCATGCCCTTGAGAAACACCGTACCTTCTGGCGGCTGCCAGGATCTGGCCATGCGCCCGAGCGGCCGGTTGTTCCGATCATACAGCATCCAACGATCGCCCTCAGTAACCAGGCGGAGCTCATCACCCACCTGCGCCGACGCGATGACCTCATGGGCGGCATGCGACGGGCTCAGCCGCCCCGCGTAGGACAGGTCGACGACTTCGAGGCTCGGCAGTTGATAGTGCCGCGGCGCGGGAGCCGCATCTCGCAGGTCTACGGAAACCTGACGGCGCAGGACGATGTCGTCTCGGTCCTGCAGAAATCGATGGGCACCGGCCGTTGTCGCGGCAAGCGTCTTTCGGGCGCGCGTCATGCTGACATAGAACAGGCGGCGTGGTGCCTCCGCATCCTCGCCCCGGGATCTGTGCTCCCAGCCGCCGTCGAGGAGGACCACATGGTCGAACTCGAGCCCTTTCGCGCGATGGCCGGTCAGGAGCAGAAGGCCTCTCTGCTCGCCGCGGGTGTCCCGAGACCATTCGGCCAACCATTCGATGACGTCGAGCGCCGGCATCGCGCCGGTTCCCAACTCGCGCGCCAGTGCGGCGATCCCTTCGGCGAGGAGATCGGTCCAGCGGTTCGGGATCTGCCTGTTCAGCAGAGCGATCAGGTCCCTGATCGTGATGAGCTCGCCTCGGACACTTCGGAGGCCAGAGAACAAGGTCTGCATCTCCCGCAGGCGCCAGATGCTGGGCAGATGCTCATTGGCTAGCTCGACCGGGATGTCGCGGCTCTCGGCATAGCTGCGCACGGGCTCGAGCCGCCGCCATTCCCGGGCGATGATCGCGCACCGGTCCCACCGAAAGTCCGGGTCGAGCGCCGAGAGCCGGATCAGCTCGTCGAGTGCGGCCATGGCCTGGGCCGCGTCGCCCGCAGGGGCATCCAGCAGCTGCACGCGCCCCTGCGCCACCGGATCATGCCCGGCCATGGCGCCACCGGCGGGCTCCATCAGTCGGTCGCGATTGACGGTGATGTCGTGCCCGGCCTTCATGCGGCCATCCGCCGGCAGAATGACCGCATTCGCCGCATCGATGATGTTGCGGGTCGAGCGGTAGTTCTCGGTCAGGAATTCGGGGCGCGCGCGGTAGTCCTCCTCGAACTTGCGGATGTAGTCGATCGAGGCACCGGCGAAGGCATAGATGTTCTGGTCGTCATCGCCGACCGCGAAGAGGCTGAGCCGCAGATCCGGGTCTTCCAGTGACCGGCCCGCCACCGCCGAGATCAATGCATATTCCTCCGCTCCGATGTCCTGGTATTCGTCGACGAGGATCCATCGGTAGCCCTGGATAAGGGCATCACGCTGCGCCTCGGCCTCGACCCGGCTCAGACCTTCGCCGTTCAGCTGCCGCACGGCGTCCATGACGATGCCGTCGAAGTCCCGCCCCTCTGATTCCTGTCCCGCAAAGCTCGCGCCGACCAGCCGCATGGCGAGCGCATGGCAGGTCGAGACCGTCACGCCATTGGCGTCCTCGCCGACGAGATGACGCAGCCGCGCCCGGATCTCCGTCGCGGCATGGCGGTTGTAGCTCAGCACCAGGATGCCACGCGCGTCCTCGCGCTTCATGCGCAGCAGATAGGCAATACGGTGCACCAGCACCCGGGTCTTGCCCGAGCCGGGGCCGGCGAGCACGAGGACGTTGGTCTGCTCGCGCGTGTCGGTAACGATCGCCTGCTGGACCGGGTTGGCCAAGGCATCGACGATGGATGCCCAAGAGGCGCTCGTGGTCTGCCTTCGGATCTCCTGGCCCCGGCCCGGCATCCAGCGACGCAGGAAGCTGTCTTTCTCGAGAACAAAGTAGTCCGCGGAAAGTCGCTGCGCCTCCTCCATGGCGTCGAGCCCGCGCTCGGCATAGGCGGCCATCACATGGGTCTGCACCGTCTGCTCGGCATAGTATTCCTCGAGTGGCAGAAAATGGGCTTGGGTGAAACGTCCCCCTGAGGGGTTCAGGTGCACGGTCATCGCCGGCCGGAAGACCGTCAGCCCCTTGCCGAGCGTCACGACGCCTTGCTCGTGCAGCCATAGCAGCGCCCGCTCCATCAGCTTGGTCATGTCCTTGATGCCGCTGGACCTGAGCTCGATGTCATCCGTCAGCGCGGCCAGCAGATCACCGATCGTGGTCTCGACCTGGATGTCCTTGCCGCGCACCCCCTTTGCCACCTTCTCCGTCAGCCACTCGAGCAGGATCGCGGCCGCCTTCCACCGCAGCTCGGCCGTCCGGGCGACGGCGCTCCAGGACCGCTCCAACGTGATCCCGAGCGTGTTGCGCGAGGCCTTGCGCAGACGGATGTTGCCGCGCCCGCCGTCCTGATCCCTCCCGTCGCGTGCCATGCCCCGGAGCAGTTTTTCGATGATGTCGGGACGCGCCTCCCCGTGACCCGCGTCGCGCAGGACCTGGCAGCTTTCCGACAGGTGCAGTGGCAGGGGCTCGGATGAAGCCGCGTCGGGGGCTATCTCGCGGAGCCGTGCGATCAGCGCGCCTTCCAGCTCGGACGATGTCGCCAGCCTTGATGCGGAGTGCCCCTCGACCCCGACATGCACGAAGACCGTGATCGCAAGATCGTTCTGCGCGATCCCCAGCGCTTCGAGGTCGGCCATGGCCCTGGTGAGGTGGCCGGGCGAGAGCCCGCTTGCGCCGCAGAGCTCGTCGGTGGAGATGCCCTGATCCACGGCAGCGCTCATCAGGTGGCGAACGAGAGAGATCAGCACCTGCCGTCGCGCCTCGGTGATCTGCGCGTCCCTTAACCGGGCTTCGGCTTCGTCGAGCGTGCGCACCTTCAGCGAGGACGGATAGATCTGGACGCGGTTTTCCTCGCGGGACAGCAGCGTCGCTTCCTCGAGCCAGGACACCGCCGTCTTCACGCGGGTGTCGTCGGTCGCGCTGTCGCGTTCGAACTCCCGGTCCTTCTCCTCGCGAACGATCTCGCCGGAGGTGGCCACGACCTTGCCGCTCTTTCGGGTGCGGTCGTCTATCCGGCGGAGCGCCTTCAGAATGGCGCCGATCTCGTGGCGTGCCAGCCGCGAACGCGCGGACAGCTGAAACTGCCGCTCCACGTCGTCGCTGGCATAGAGCAGCACGCAGTTGGCGTCGGCCCGATCCCGGCCGGCCCGACCGGCCTCCTGAAGATAGTTCTCGAGCGAGCCGGGGATGTCGCAATGCACGACGAGGCGAATGTCGGGCTTGTCGATCCCCATGCCGAAGGCATTCGTGGCCGCGATGACCCGCAGCTCGCCCACCCGGAAGCGTTCCTGTACGTCCTTCTTGTCGTCCGGGCTGAGGCCGGCATGGAAGTGCTCGGCCGCGATCCCCTGGGCCTTCAGAAAGTCCGCCACACGGGTCGTCGAGGATCTCGTGGCACAGTAGACGACCGCTCCGGAGCGTCCCTCGGCGGGCAGCATCTCTGAGATCACCTCGAAGACGTCGGAAAGCTTGGTTTCCTTGCGGGTCGGGCGCACCTCGAAGGCGAGGTTGGTCCGGCTGGCCCCGCCATCCAGCAGTAGCAGATCGACGCCGACGCGGGTCTCGAAATGCTCGCGGATATCGCGCACGACCTCGGGCTTCGCGGTGGCCGTCAGGCACAGGACCGGGGCAGGGGGGCTGTCACCCGAATATTCCTTGATGAAGCGCGCGACGTAGCGATAGTCCGGGCGGAAATCATGGCCCCATTTCGAAATGCAATGCGCCTCGTCCAGGACCCATAGGCCGATCTCGCGCTGCTGCAGGATCGATCGGATCGAGGTGCTCCGCAGCTGCTCGGGCGAAATGATGAGGATCGACGCCTCGCCCATGCGGACCTTCTCGAGCGCGTCCTGGCGTTCGGGCATCGACATCATGCCGTTGATCGTGACCGCCGAAGAGATCCCGGCCCGCTCCATACCCTGCACCTGGTCGGCCATCAGGGCCACCAGCGGCGAAATGACGACCGACAGCGCACCGGTCTTGTCGAATTTCGACAGGGCCGGGATCTGGTAGCAGACGGATTTGCCTGTGCCGGTCGGCAGGATGCCGAGCAGGCTTTGCCCGCCCATTGCCTCGCCGACGATCCGCTCCTGCAGCGAGCGCCCATCCTCGTCGACAGGCTGCGGCCTGTAGGCTTCGAAGCCGAACCAGCGCTGCAAGGCGCGGACCGGGTCGTTCTTCTCGGCGCACCAGTCGCAGCTCTTTTCCTTGCAAGACGTATCCCGCAGATGCCGCACGATCCGCGCGGCGTCCCGGAACTGCGCCCTGACCCAGGGCGGCATGACGGAGTCACCCCCTGCCACAGAGATCCACGACAACGCGTAGGCCATGGGCCATCCAAGCTCGGGCGTGGCGAGCCGGCCAAGAACCTGCTCGAGCCGCTTGGTGCAGACCTTGCCGTCGACAAGACGCCGGATGGCAGCGAATGCCTCGTCTTCGAGGGGCACCGCTGCCCCTCTTACCTCCCGGAAGACCGCATCGAACCCGGCCGCCATGTCTCGCCTTGTGCAGAGCCAGTGGTAGGCGGCAAGGGCATCGGGGGTCTCGGCGTTCAGCTCAGTAAGCGCCGCGAGTTGGTTGGTCAGCACCTTAAACACCAGTCTGGCATCGAGCTCAGGATCGTTCACGTGGCCGGCCTGCAGCTTTCCGTCCCGGTAGTGCTTGACCAGATGGTGGTAGGGGTTCCGAGGGAAGGCGAGGGGGTTCAGCCAGAGCGTGTCGATCGGCGCCTGCATCAGTCTGGAGAGACGGGGCCTCAGCGCGGTGAGATGGGGCAGGTCGTGCTGCAGGATGTTGTGCCCGATCGGGTGGGCGACGTCGTCGAGCGCGGCCTCGAGACGATCCAGCCCCGCTTGCAACTGTCCTGCCGCGCAGCGGATGGCCGGCTGGTCGTCATGGCGCACAGCCGCGACGGCGAAGACCTCCGCCGTCCTCGGATTGACCTCGAGATCGATCGACAGGCAGTGATCGAGCAGGGCAGAACGGCTCGGCAAACCCGATGTCTGAGGCAGCTGGTTCATTCGGGATCAGCGAATACAACTCCACGCCGACCCACAATCGGAACATTTTGAGATCCCGTGAACCTTGGATCTGGCAATTGCGGAAAGGCGATGAGGGGAACGGTCGCCTGCTGCAGCGCGCATCGGCCGAAGGGGGGCCAAGAGAGCAGGGCCTTGGGGCCTGCACTACTGGTTAGCCAAGGAAGAAACGTCGCCGGACGTGGAAATGTCAGGCCAGGAGAAAACGGCCTGGCTCCGAGGGAGTGAAGCCAGGCCAGCACTCGTTAAAAACCAGAGAGAGCATCAACGATAGACCAAAATCGTTGACGTATGGTCAGGTTGGTCGAGCCAAGAGGGGATGGGAAGCGCTGTTCGCCTCACCGAGCGACGAAATCGCTCTATGCGTGTCCTGTGAGGGGAACCGATGATGGAACGAGCATCCTGTAAACGGGTGCCTTTGGCGTGGGCGGGAGCGGGATCCAGCCGGTGTCCTGGCCGGGTCAGCGGCGAGGAGAATGACCTTCTGTTTCGCACCCGGTTCACGACGCAGCGATCAATATGACGCGGGCAAGCGAGGATTTTGCCACAGCCGCCACGTCGGGTTTTCTCGTACGCGGTTCGGTGCTGCCGCCCTTGGAACCTGGAGCGTCACAGAGCCGGGGGGCCGGGGAGGAATACAGCCCCTCGGCTCCCAGGACGTGATCGACGTCGTACTGCAACAGGTGAGGACGGTTCTGACCTCTCAGGCCGGCATCCTAACAGCTATGAGGTGTCGTCTGCGCCGGCAAGGACTGACCACGGCGCATTGCCGGGGCGTCCGTCGGCTCCACGTTGTTTATCGGCTGGGTGGGCTTACTCGCTCCTGCCGTGTCCAGCCGGGAGGACCGGAGCGTGGCAGCGCTTCGGTTCTCGCAAAGGAGGGGGCGGGTGTTTGCCACCCATCTTGCAGCAGCCCGCTCGGAGGAGCGCCTAAGCGCTGTGAGGCCGGGGACGTTCCAAGACATCGGCGCTGCCCGCGGGCTTTTCAGGGGGCCGGGGAGAGCGCTCTTGTCCGAGCGAGTAAGTAAGAGTGCGACGATGGCCATGCCAATCAGGCAGCGGGTCGGGTCCGGCTCACTTCGGCCTCGGACGCGACCGCCGCGTGATGCTGCCTGATCCCCTCGACAAGACCGTCCAGCATGACGGCGGCCGCGGCGGGGTCCACGCCGAAGTCCGGCGCCATATCCAGCACCTGCGTTACGCGCGCGGCCCGGTCCGATACGCAAAGTCCCGTTGCCCCATGGACACCGTGAGGACTGCAATTCGGCAGTTTCAGACCCAACACGGGCACGAGTCCGGCGGCTTGGCCGGTCCAGAACAGGGCGTGATTAGGGGCGGGAGCGGGGTCTCGGCCTAGAAGACTGTCGAAAGCCGCTCGGCGGAAAAGCTCGCGGCGGATCGCGTCCGGATCGCGCGACCGTTCGGCAGCGGCGTCGAGGGCATTGCCATGGCATACTTCGCAGCTCGGAGCCTTGATATGATCGAGGAGGGTCTGCCCGCTCACCATGGCCCGCCGGGCGCCGTTCTCCCCGCGATCGAAGCGCTCGACGAGCAACACCAGGCGGTCCCCGAGGCATCGCAGCTCAAAACGGGGAACGTCGATGTGGCACAGCTGTGCAAGCCGGAGCCCCATGTATTCCGCCCGAAGGGCATCATGCGGGTCACGGCTCTTGCCGAACTTCGCGATGCAAGACCGACCCCCGATGTTCACAAGCGCCTTGGGGGATGTCCCGCCAATTGCCACGGCATGGACGAGCGGTTCAGCCAGATCCCCCGGCAAGGGCAGCCCCTGTTCGATACGACGAGCAGCATCGGCAAGGGCTTCCAGTTCTGCCCCGGGCGCGATCCGTGTCTCGAAGCTGGTTGCCGACGCCTGAAAGGACAATGCGCCGATCCCGTCGGTGCCGGCAAGCAACCCGTAGGCGATGTCGCCGATTTCATCCGCGCCCGCATCAGCATCGTGCTGCCCGAGTTGCAAGGCACGCGTGACGCGCCGGCCCCAGGCGCCGGGCAGGGCATCACGCAATGACCCGGTGAGACTAGTGCCTGAAAGGGACCGCATTCCCCGCGCCAAGGGCAGGTCAGGGCCGAGCGCGATGGCATTCGATCGCTCGAGGTAGTCCGACATATAGCCGAAATCATGCCGACCATCCGTGCCACGGTGCAGCCGTCCAGCAGGTACGGGCTGGGTCTCGCTTGGCAGCCAGACCCAGATGAAAGCCGAGGAGGCTTTGGACAACGCGTGGATGCGCGTGGTGGTCACCATCGATCTTTCGCAAACAGGCGCAGGGTGGGCGCCTTCTCAGCAATACCCCGGTTCGGGCCGAACGGCGACACCCGCGGCTAAGGCGATATGGGGGAACCCGTTGCCGCCAATTGAAGGTTGGCATATTATGCCAACATGGCTGCCGAGGAGAGATGCGTATGGCCACCCGGAATGTCGTGCTGACGCCTCAGCAGGACGAGTATGTTCAGACCCTCGTGGCCTCTGGCCGATATCAGAACGCCAGCGAGGCCCTTCGCGCGGGACTGCGGCTGCTGGAGGCCGAGGAGCGTCAAAGTGCTGCGCTGCAGGCTCAACTCAGCGCTGGCCTCGAAGAGGCCCTTTCTGGCAAACGCGCTCCCGGGTCGGGAGAGCAGGCTGTTCGCCGCGCTTTTGCGAAGGCCCGCCAGCGGCACGCTGAAGGATGAAAGCCTGGCGGCTGACGCCGCGCGCTGAACAGAGCTTGGTCGACATAGCGCTTTGGACGCTGGAGACGTTCGGGCCGCGTCAGGCAGATATCTACGAGACCGAACTGCTCGACAGATGCGCCGCTCTGGCGGCCGGGCGGGCTGCCAGCCGCGATTGCTCGAACCTTCTCAATCGCGACGACGACATCGGCTTGCGCTATGCGCGGGCGGGGGAGCATTTCCTGGTGTTCATCAACATGACCGATGAACTTGTCATCATCGACATTCTGCATGGACGCTGTGATCTGCCGGCGCGTATCGCGGCGATCCAAGCGCGGCAGTGAGCGGCGGTCGAGGCGTGTCTACACCAGGCTAAGCTAAGACACGGCGCATTTACTGCGCGGCTTATAGGTGGCCGCACTGCACAGAAGGCGGCCTATGCAAAATCGGATGACGGCGACTGGTCGACCAGCTCCTAGCTGCGATCTGACCACCATCGCGAACGTCTGCTCCGAGGTCCTATCAGTCGATGCTGCGCGGTAAGCGAATGTCTGCTTTTGGAGCGGCCGATACTGTGGCCCCCGTCGTGCGTCCGCAGGACGGAAAACTACCGCGCCCATCCTGGCGAGCCGGTCCTTCCACGCTGCTTGGACAGCCACTAACACAGGTCGGATGATGGCCCACCGCGCCATCGCCTTCGGCCCGACATGGCGTCAGGCGCAGGACACGGGGCCGACATGCTCCTGATCTCGATCTGGCCGATCTTCGCGCTGATCTGCCTCGGACATGCCCTTGTCCGCAGCGGATTTCCGGGGCCGGGCTTCTGGCCCATGGCGGATCGGCTGAACTACTTCCTGCTGTTCCCGGCGCTGCTCGTCTCCAGCCTCGCCGAAGCGCCCGTGGACGATCCCGGTCTCCTTCGGCTGGGCGGGGCCGCGATTGTAACGATCCTGATCGCTGCGGGCTTCGTGGCGCTGTTACCGCGTGTCCGCCCGCTGCCCGCCGCCCGCTTCGGCCCGGTCCTGCAAGGCGTGATCCGGTTCAACACTTATCTCGGCCTTTCCACCCTCGCGGTGCTGTCCGGCGCCCCGGCGATCGAGCGCGCGGCGATCTACCTCGCCATCGCGGTGCCGCTCGTGAACCTCCTGTCGATCCTCGCCTTGGGCGAAAAGGGCGGGTCGCTGTCGCTCGTGGCGCGCACGGTGCTGCGAAACCCGCTGATCCTCGCCTGCCTCGGCGGCTTCGGGCTGGCGCTGAGCGGGATCGGCCTGCCGCTCGGGACGGGCAACTTCGTGGCGCTGATGGGGCAGGCCAGCTTGCCGCTTGGGCTGCTCTGCGTCGGCGCGGCCCTGACGCCCACTTCGCTGCGCGGGGATTGGGCTGCCTTGGCGGGCATCGGCGCGGCGCGGCTGCTCGCCATGCCGGTCCTCGCCGGGGCGGTGGGCCATGCCTTCGGACTGTCCGAGGTCGAGATCATGGTGCTCGTCGTGTTCTCAGCGGTGCCCACAGCCCCGACCGCCTATGCGCTGACGCGCCAGATGAACGGGGACGCGACCCTGATGGCCGGCATCGTGACGACCCAGACGCTGGCGGTGATCGCGACCTTGCCGCTCGTGCTCCTGGTCATCGGGACGCGGTGAGGGGTGCGCCCCATCCTCGCCGTCATAAGCCCCCTGCGGGCCGGTCACCATCACGCCAACAAGCGCTTATAAGACAACCTTCACCACATTCTCCGATCAAAACTTGACGATCCACAGACCTTACCCAAAGAAGATCATCGACGCTGCAAAAACAACTTGAAGGCATCAAATGCCGTGGTTTCAGGGGGCACTGCGCCGATGCTGCTTGCGATGATCGAGGAGCGTCGGAACTACTCCAGTGATCGAAGCTGGCCCGGTGGATTGGGTGGATTGGGGCTTGCCGACATCTCTTCGGCATCTCATGGTCTCGCGGGCATCGTGCGGTGCGCTCTTCGTCTGCGAAATCGACCACAACATGATGACCTCGTTCTTCGCCATCAGCGTCAAGACACAGCGCCTCGTGCTGCTCATCAAGCACGGGGCCTACTGCTGGGATTTCCATGCTGAAAACTCTCACGCGCCTGTTCACGCATAAGCTAGTGCCGAGAACCCTGATCTGCCGCCGATCTTCAAGTTTGAAGAACTATGTTGTGGGCGAAGCTTCTTGCCAAAAGGCCTTATCCCGGCTGGCAGCTCCGAAAACCGAAGATGGCCACCATTCAGAATGCCAGGTCATTTTCGAGCACGAACCCACGAACCGGCTCGACCGCAAGGCAGTGAAGGCTACCGCATCGGGACAGCCCATCGGATACCTTCCGAGGCATTTGGCTGATGACTTCCATGCCGCAATGAGGGCAAACGGCACTGTGAGAGCGGTCGCGGATGGGAAGATATGCGGTGGCAGGCTGCACCTTGGAACTGGCGAGAAACAGAATTCCCGGGTCAAGGTTTTCATGAAATGGTCCCTGGAAGGGGAAGTCCGTTGAGTGCCACCGCTACGTCGACTGATCGGCGGCAGATGCAAGCGAATATGCTTCCAAACTGCATCCGAAACGGCCTCGTGCAGACAGCGAGGCGCAGAGGAAATGATTGAAACGGGCAGGGTCGCATTTATTGCCGGGGCTTCCATCGCCGTAGGAGGAATAATCGTCTATCTGGGCGGTCTCGGCATGACATGTCCGTTCGCCTTGATGGCTATCGGGCCGCTCCTGGTGACAGGCTTCCATCTATCTTTGCAACCTCTGTTTCGAGGCCATCGGACGCAGCCCTACAGGCCACCTGTTGTCTTCGCGGGTGCGATCGTCTTTCCTGTCCTGGGGGCCGCGATCTTGCATTGGCGCCTCTGCGACCCGCTGATTGCCATGACCCTGCTGACGTTAGGGCCTGCTATCGCCTTGGGACAAAGCTGGAGCCAAGATGAAGGATGACCGCTGACCGACCATTACCCGCCGATCAAACTGCGACCAGGGAAGCTGCGATTGAAGTAGCCGAATGTATCGCCGAAACCCTCGATCTGTCGCTGAGCGATCGCCTCTATGTCGCTCTGGCCTTGGAAGCGAGCGCAGGAAAAGCCAGTTCAAATCCTGAATATGCCCTCTTGGCATGCATGGTGGCTTCGCAGATGAGGGAAGAAAGCTGACGACCGGACGGCTCTGGAGGCCATCGCGTGCTGCGCTTTCGATTGACGTCCTCGACCGCCCCCGCGCCGATCGGGTCTGGCCGATCACGGTGCTGAACTGTCCGTGGCGCTGCCTTCTGTTTTCGAGGGGCGGGAGCTGTGAAAGCGTCGAGGGCGACGATAGTTGAGGACTGACATGCCGCCCATTACAGACCGTAGCGCTCCAGTATTTTTGCGATCTGCCGGTCCTGCTCGGCATCCGGCAGCAGGGCAGGCTGCCGGCTCGCGCCGACCGATGGGTCGCGCAGCCACAGGGCACGCTTCACCAGTGCCGGGGGGTAGCCAAGCCCATAGAGATCTTTGCGAAAAGCAGAAAAGCGCTCCTGCGCCGCTTCTGCCGCCGCGTCATCGCCTGCATTGAAAGCGGTCAGGATCTTCGCCAGCGTGTCCGGCATCACGTTGCCCAGACCCGAAATGCACCCCGCCGCGCCTTCTGCGAGGGCCCAGTGAACGAGGTGGTCGGGGCCGGAATAGACCTCGAACCCCGGATGCTCGCGCGACACGGCAAGATACTCCTCCAGCGTCTGTTGCGCGCCACCGGAGTCCTTGATTCCTGCGATGTTGCCGTGCTTGGCCAGTTGCCGCGCAGTGTCAGGCTCGATGTGGTTCTGGGTGCGGGCCGGGATGTCGTAGAGATATACCGGGGTCTGCACGGCATCGGCCACGGTCGAGAAATGCCGCACCAGACCGTCCTGGGTACAGGCGATGAAGTAGGGCGTGATGACAGCGATGCCATCGACGCCGATCCGGTCGACCTCGCGCGCCAGGAGCGTGGTCTCGAAGGTGGCGGGGGTGCCGGCGTTGACGATCACCCGGGCGCGGCCGGCGACCTCGTCGACCACCTCGGCGCAGAGCCTGACTTTCTCGTCGAAAGTCAGCGCGGTGAAGTCGCCATTGGTGCCGGCGCACATGATGTTGTTGCCGGCGGCAACCTGCCGGCGCACCTGGGCGCGCGTGGCCGCGAAATCGATTGTCTCGTCGTCGCGGAAGCAGGTGACGAGCGCGACATAGGCGTGGCGGGTCTTCGTCATGCCGCTTCCTCCGCGCGGGCGGCGCCGGTCATCCGCGCCGCGTAATCCAGCGCCGACAGCATGTTGCCATGGTTGGCCCGTCCGGTGCCGGCGATATCGAAGGCGGTGCCATGGTCGACCGAGCAGCGGTCGATCGGAAGCCCGAGCGAAACGTTGACCGCAGTGTCGAAGGCCACGAGTTTGATCGGGATGTGGCCCTGATCGTGATACTGCGCCACGACAAGATCGAACCCGCCCTGATAGGCGCGATGGTAAACCGTGTCGGCCGAGATCGGGCCCTGCACGTCGATCCCCTCGGCCCGGGCCTGTGCCACCGCCGGTGCGATGGCGTCGTCGTCCTCGCGGCCGAACAGGCCGTTCTCGCCGCAATGCGGGTTGATGCCGGCGACCGCGATGCGCGGCGCCTCGATCCCCATGCGACGCAAATGCCGGTGCCCCGTGCGGATGGTCTCGAGCACCCGCTCGGTGGTGGCGCGGCCGATCGCGTCCTTGAGGGAGACATGGGTCGAGACATGCACCACGCTGAGCCGCTCGGAGGCCAGCAGCATCCAGGAGGATTTAGATCCGGTGAGGTGCGCGAGCATGCCAGTATGACCGTCATAGTGATGCCCGGCCGCGTTCAGCGCCTCCTTGTTGATTGGCGCCGTGACAATGCAAGCGGCCTCGCCGGCCTCGGCCATTCGCACTGCCCGCTCGATGTAGCGAAAGGCAGCCTCGCCGCAGGCCGGGTCGAGGACGCCGAACCGTCCCGGCAGGCCTTTGATCGGAACATGCGCAACACGAATGCCGTCCTCGGTCGAGCCAGGCTCTACAATCGGAAGGCCGAGGCCGCAGATCCCGACCGCGCGCTGAAGCGTGTCGCGGTCGCCGACGACGATGGTCGACCGACGCAGTGCTTCCGGGCGGTCGGCCAGGGCCTTGACGGTTACCTCTGCGCCAACCCCGGAAGGGTCGCCCATCGTGATTACGATCGGTCGGGTCATCGCCGTCTCCATTGGCCAGATGCTGTCGAGTCAGTTCGTAGCGCGCAGATTACCAGTTTGCAACATGTCAGAAGAACACCCTTCCATGATAATCGGTTTCTCAACAAACTACGGCCTTGAGGGGCATCGATTGGTATGTAAATATGTAATGTAAATCGAGGAGCCGTATGCCGCACTGCCTGATCATTGCAGACGATCTGACCGGAGCGCTCGACTCTGCGGTGGCATTCGCAGGACCCGATCGCCGTGTCCTGGTGGCGCGCCGTCTGACTGCCTTGCCGGATGTGCTGCGAGAGGCGCCGGACGTCGTGGCCATAAACACGCAAAGCCGGGAGATCCCGGTCGAGGCCGCCGCCGCGCAGATCGATGAGGTTCTACGCATGCTCGACCCCGCGCCCTTACCGGTGGTGATGAAGAAAGTGGATTCACGGCTCAAGGGCAACGTCGCCATTGAGACGGCGGCTTTGGCACGCGCGCTGCCGGATTGGCCGATCATCGCAATCCCGGCGATCCCGGACATGGGGCGAATTCAGCGAGACGGCACTCTCAGCGGAGACGGCATCGCCGAGCCGATCGCGATCGCCGACCGGTTCGGGCACCCCGTCGAGGCGCCGGATGCGCTGGAACAGGATGCCTTGGACAGCGTCGTCGCGGCCCGGCGGGAGCCGGCGCTGTGGGTGGGCGCGCGCGGCCTCGCAGCGGCGTTGGCCCGGAAGGATGCAAGGGGCCCGAACAAGGTCCCGCCAGCGCTGGAAGCGCCCCTGGTAATCGCGAGCGGCTCGCGCGACCCGGTGACGCTGGCGCAACTTGCGCAACTCCGCGAGCTGGGACCCGTCATCGAGGCGCCGGATGGCCGGCTCCGGACGAACATTCCTGAAGGCCGCCTCGCCGTGGTGACGATCAGCGAGGGCGGCGGCGGGCTGGATGGTGCGACTGTCGGGGGCCGCTTCGCAGATGGACTGGCGCTGGAATTGACTCACCGGCGTCCGGCCAGCCTGTTGGTGACAGGGGGTGAGACGGCCAACCAGCTTCTGGACCGACTGGGCATCGATACCGTAGAAGTCCTGGCGGAGTTTCGACCCGGGGTGCCGCTGTGTCGGATTGAGGCACCGTGGGGGCCGGTTCGGCTTCTGACGAAATCGGGCGGCTTCGGTGGCCCCGGCCTGTTGCGCGAAATTGCGGACGGGCTGCGCGAGACATGCGACGGAGACGGGCTATGACGGATGTTAACGGGGTGGAAGCGGGCCGCAGCGGCCCGCGCGGGCGTCCGTCTCTGGCTGAAAAGGTGCATGAATCCCTGCATTCGCGCATCATGCGCGGGGACTACGGCCCCAACGAGAAGCTACCCGCGGAAAAGGAACTGTCGGTCCAGTTCGGCGTCTCGCGTCCCGTGCTACGGCTGGCGCTCGAGCAGCTGCGCGAGGAGGGGCTGATCTATTCGCGGCAGGGGGCGGGCAATTTCGTCCGGGTCAAGCGCGAGCCGGCGCTCGGTTACACCCCGGTCGAGACCATTGCCGACATCCAGCGCTGCTACGAATTCCGCCTGACCATCGAGACCGACGCCGTGGCTCTGGCGGCGCAGCGGCGCAACGCAGCGGCACTCGACGAGATGGAGCGCGCGCTGCATCTTCTCTCCGATGCCACCGGCTCTCGGCTGCACCGCGAGGACGCCGATTTCGCGTTTCACCTTGCCATCGCGAAGGCTTCGAACAACCGCTACTACGAAGAGACGCTGAAGGCGCTCCGCGACCACATCCATGTCGGGATGAAACTGCACGGCGAGTCGCTGATGTCCGATGGCGCCTGGGCGCTGGAGGAGGTCTTTGCCGAGCACAAGGCGATCTGCGACGCGGTGCGCGACCGCAACCCGGAGGCCGCGCGTGAGGCGATGCGGCTGCATGTCACCCATTCGCGCGACCGGTTGTTCGGCGGCGGCACGCTCGACCTGTCCCTCTGAGCCTTGAGGTCGACGGCCGCCCTACAGGGCGGCCTCGTAGATCTCCTGGACCTGCGCCACCGACATCTCGCGCGGGTTGTTGTCCATCAGCCGTCGGATCGCATGGGCCTCTTCCGCCCATTCGGCCAGCGCGTCGCGCTTCGCTCCGTGGGCCGACAGGCGCATCTCGACGCCAAGCCTCTGGCAGAACCCGTGTGCTGCATCGAGGAGCCGGGTCGGGCGACCGCGGCCCTCCAAGCCAAGCGCTTCGGCCACTTCGGCGGTTTTCTCGGGGCGCACCGGCTGATTGAAAGCCAGCACATGCGGAAAGATGATGGCGTTGGCGAGACCGTGCGGCAGCCCAAGCCGGGTGCCGAGTGGATAGGCCAGCGCATGGCCTGCGGCGGTGTTGACCGGACCGAGGCAAATCCCGCCGTAATAGGATGCCAGCATCATCCCGGCGCGCGCTTCGGTGTCGGTGCCGTCGGCCACCGCTCGGGCGAGGTAGCGCCCGACCAGCCCGATGCCGAGCCGGGCATAGCCATCGACCAGGTCGTGGGCCCGGATGTTGGTGAAGGCCTCGACGCAATGCGCCATGGCATCGATCCCGGTCGCGGCGGTCACCGCCGGAGGCACCGAATGGGTCAGCTCAGGGTCCAGAATCGCGATGTCGGCCAGCAGGTGCGGGCTTTCCACCGCAATCTTGGCCTTGGTCTCAGGGTCGGTGACCAGCGCGCGGATGCCGGCCTCGGAGCCGGTGCCTGCGGTGGTCGGCACCTGCGCGAGGCGGCTACGACGTCCGGCGACCTTGTTCGGGCCCGCCACCGCGCGCAGATCCTGCTCGCCGTCCCACAGCGCCGCCACAAGCTTGGCCACATCGAGCACCGAACCACCGCCGAGGCCGACCACGAGATCGGGGCGATGCGCCCGCGCCACCTCGAGCACCGCCTCGAAGGCGGGCAGGTCGGGTTCTGGCGGGACGTCATCGATGACACGCAGCGCACCGGGCAGGCTAAGCCGTTCGACATAGCCCGCGGTGGGGCCGCTGGCGATCACGAGGACGCGCTCTGCGTCCGCCGCCCAATCGCCAAGCTTGCCGCTGGCGCCTGCGCCGATTTCGAGCTGGCGCGGCTGGAAGAGGGTAATCGGCCTGTCCATCCCGTTCATGACGGCATTCCTTTCATTCGGCCGCGCCCATGGCGCGGTGGGTCACTGGGTGAGCGCGGCAATCGTGCCGGCGTCGAGCCGGACATGCTTGATCGCGCGACGATGCAGGGTGAAGGCGATGTCGAGGCCGCCATCGGGGCGCGGCAACAGCGCCGGGTAGGACAGCTCCTTGTTGCGGCCATCGAGCGAGTCGTTCGACAGGCAGGTGCCTGGGCCGTCCTCGACCACATGCCGCACCGGGAAGCTCCGGCCACCATCGGCCGAGAGGCACAGCGTCAGCGGCGCCCGCTCGACGCCCCAGATCGGGCGACAGCCATCCTGCGCCTCGGGGCGGTCATCGGCGGCATCGAGTTCGTCGTAGAGCGAGGCGCGGCGCGAGTCCGACATTGCGGCAGAGACCGGGTTGCACAGCAGCGCCACCCGCCCGTCATGCAGCGCCGCGGCGGCGATCGAGCTGTTGTTGTTGGGCAGGTCGGTGGGAGCAGGGGTGCTCCAGCTGCGCCCGCCGTCGCGGCTTTCCGAGCGATGGACGGCATCGGCCTGACGGCGACGGTAGAAGGCAGCAAGATCGTCGCTGCCAAGCGGCACGGGCGTCATGTGGACCGAGCCCACAGAATCCGGCACCGGCTCGACGCGCCAGCTGTCGCCTCCATCAGTGCTGACCGCGACGGCGGCGGTATCGTGGGCGCCGGTCCAGCGGATGCCGGGGCGGGCGTTGCACAGGAACAGCGGCAGCAGCCAGGCGCCGTCGTCGCGGATCACGGGGGCCGCACGGATGAAGGTGCCAGGCGGCAGCCCGGTGTCGCGCGCCGACCCTGAGACCAGGCGGTTGCCCTCGCGCCGCAGCGGCCGAACGAAGACCCGGGCCTCGTCCTGGTTGCCGGCGGGCTGGGCCGTGTTGAACAGCCAGATCTCGCCCCCCGGCGCGCAGAAGATCACTGGATTCTGCTCGGAGCGGTCCGGGTCGTCCGTGAGCTGGCTGGCAGGACCCCAGCTCCTCGCCCCCTCATCGAGGATCGCGGCATGGACCGAGATATCGGATTTGCCCTCCAACGAGCCGCCAAACCAGGCACAGGCCAGCGCCCCGTCTGGCAGGCGGGCAAGAAAGGCGGCATGATTCTGCACCATGGGCGAGGGCAGGATCGCTTCGGCGCCGCCCGCGCGGGGCTGCAGGGCCCCGGTCATCCGGGCCGCAATCTCGTCAGGTGTCATCTTGTCTCCTCCGGGCCTGCATTTGGCCCTGAAATGGGGTCCATCAGATCCACTTGTCAAGTTGAATAGTTTGCCGCGCTATTACCACACAGCGCTGCGCTCCATGTTTTTGCTCTGTTTAACAATGCATTATAGGAGTTTCTTTCTGGGAATGACTGCCTCTTGATAATCCCGTTTGACACGAGGTTGCAACTTTACCAATATGCCAGACATTGGCGTTGAGGGACTCATGCAGGATCACGCGGCAGACATCACCAGTTCGGGCGGCATCGCAGCCGGCGCGGCAGTGGGCATGGCGGCCAGCGCGGCGGCATTGGCAGCGGCCGACGCAGCACTGGTGCGCGCCGTGGCGGACGAGATGCACCCCTTTGCCATCGGATTCTTCCGCAGCGCATTCGGCGTTGGCTTCCTGGCGCCCTGGATCATCGGCCGAGGCGGTCTCGGCCTTTCCCGCTATCGCGCGCTGCACCTGCTGCGGGCGGTGATCAAGCTGTTGTCGCTGGTGGCTTTCTATGCCGCCTTCGCAAGCGCGGAGTTGGCGGATGCGACGGCGGTGATGTTCACCGCACCGCTGTTTTTGACCCTGGGCGCCTGGATCTGGCTCGGCGAACGGCTGGACGCGCTGCGGATCGTCGGGATCGCCACCGGTTTCACCGGGGCGCTGATCCTGATCGCGCCGGGGAGCGACGCGGTGTCGCCGGCGCTGCTCTTCGCCCTGGCCGGGGCGGCACTAATCGCGGTGGCGCAGCTGATGCTGAAAGCGATGTCGGCGCATGACGACACGGGCACGCTGGTCGCCTGGAACCTGGTGGTAACGGTACCGCTCGCGGCCATTCCGGCCGCCATGGTCTGGACCACGCCGTCGCCCGAAGTGTTGGGTCTGCTGGCACTGCAAGGCGTGCTGGGCGCGGCCAACATGGCCCTGATGACGCGCGCCTTCGGATTGGCCGACGCATCGCTGCTGGCGCCGGTGGATTTCCTGCGACTACCGATGGTTGCTGCAATTGGATACCTGGCTTTCGGCGAAAGCCCCGGTCCCGCGACCTGGATCGGAGCAGCGGTCATCCTGAGCGGCACCCTCGTGGTCACCGCCGGCGGACGACTGAGAACGCATCGGGCGCGGTTGCCGGCGCAAGGCAAGTAACCCGCCACAATTCTTCATGGGAGGAGAGAACATGACACCAAGATCGCTGATCACCGGCCTGCTACTGGCCAGCGCCGCAGCCGTGCCCGGCCTGGCGCAGGAAGGGCGGGACGTCACCATTGTGCTGGGCGAGGAGGTCGACCTGGTCGAGCCCTGCATGGCAACCCGCTCCAATATTGGCCGCATTGTGCTGCAGAACATCTCTGAGACTCTGACCGAGCTCGACGTGCGCGGCGACGGCGGCGTGATGCCGCGTCTCGCCGAGAGCTGGGAGCAGGTCGATGACAACACATGGCGCTTCAACCTGCGCCAGGGCGTCGCCTTCTCGGACGGATCGGCTTTCGACGCCGAGGATGTGAAACACAGCTTCGAGCGGGCGCAGAGCCCCGAGATCACCTGCGAGATCTCCCGTTACTACGAGGGGATCGAGATCACGCCCACCGTGGTCGACGCCCATACCATCGACTTCCGCACCGAGCCGGCACAGCCGATCCTGCCGCTGATGCTGTCGCTGCTGACCATCGTGCCCTCTGAAACGCCGATGGAGTTCACCCGCGAGCCGATCGGCACCGGGCCCTATGCGCTGGCCGAGTGGAACCCGGGCCAGAACATCCGGCTCGAGCGCCGCGACGACTATTGGGGCGAGCAGCCCGAGGTGACCGGCGCCAACTATCTCTTCCGCACTGACGAAGCGGTACGCGCGGCGATGGTGCAGGCGGGCGAGGCCGACATCGCGCCCTCGATCTCGGCGATCGAGGCGACCGACCCGGCGATGGACAAGCCCTACCCGAACTCGGAGACCACCTATCTGCGCATCGACCATTCGGTCGCGCCGCTCGACGACATCCGGGTGCGGCAGGCGCTGAACCTGGCGGTGGACCGCGAGGCCTTCATCGGCACCATTCTCGCCGAGGGCACCGAGATCGCCACCGCGATCGTGCCGCCGACCACCATCGGCTGGAACTCCGAGATCACCCCGCCGCCCTACGATCTCGAGCGGGCGCGGGCCCTGCTCGAAGAGGCCAAGGCTGACGGCGTGCCGGTCGATAGCGAAATCCTACTGGTCGGCCGCACCGGCAACTTCCCGGGCGCCACCGAACTCTACGAGGCGCTGCAGGCGATGCTGTCCGAGGCCGGCTTCAACATCCGGCTGCAGATGGTCGAGGTGGCCGAGCACGAGCAGTACTACTCCAAGCCCTATGTCGACGATCGCGGGCCGATCCTGGTCGGTGCGCAGCACGACAACTCGCGCGGTGACCCGGTCTTCTCGATGTTCTTCAAGTACGACTCGGAAGGCCGCCAGTCCGGCATCGCCGACGCGCGTGCGGACGAACTGATCGCCGCGGCCACCGCCGCGACCGGCGACGAGCGGGAGCAGCTCTGGTCCGAGCTCTTCGCCTACCTCCACGACGAGGTGGTGGCCGACGTCCTGCTGTTCCACATGGTAGGCTTCGCTCGGGTCGGCCCCGAGGTCGAGTTCGAGCCGACCATCGCCACCAACAGCCAGCTTCAGCTGGCCGAAATCGGCCTGAAGTGAGCCAGACGGCCCGTGCGCTGCAAGGCGCACGGGCCAATTCCAAGGGAGGACCGCCATGCAGCGGATGATTGGAAAACGCGCCGTCTCGAGCCTGATTTCGCTGGTCGGGCTCGTGGTGCTCGTCTTCTTCCTGTCGCGATTGACCGGCGATCCGGCGGCCCTCTATCTGCCGATCGACGCCTCGGAGGAGATGCGTCAGAACTTTCGCGAGATTCATGGGCTGAACGACCCGCTGCTGGTCCAATTCGGCCGTTACATCGGTGACCTGGCGGTGCTCGATTTCGGCGAGAGCATCCGCAAGGCGCGACCGGCAATCGAGGTGGTGCTCGAGGGCTTCGCGTGGACACTGCAACTGGCCCTGATCACCATGACGCTCGTCACCTTGGCCGCTGTCGTGCTCGGCTCGCTGGCGGCATTCCGCGTCGGATCACTGTTCGACCGGCTGGCCTCGATGCTGTCGTTGATCGGCGCCTCGGCGCCGGATTTCTGGATCGCCATCGTCGCCATCGTCGTCTTCTCGGTGGGGCTGGGCTGGGTCCCAACCTCGGGCACCGGCACGGTCTGGCACTGGATCCTGCCGATCGCGGTGCTGTTCATCCGCCCCTTCGGGCTAATCGTCCAGGTGGTGCGCGGCGCGATGCTCACAGCACTCGGCTCGGCCTATGTGAAGACCGCCCGTGCCAAGGGCGTGCGCAACCGGCCGATCATCTTCGTGCACACGCTGCGCAACGCCATGCTGCCGGTGATCACCGTGATCGGCGACCAGGCCGCCGCGCTTTTGAACGGCGCCGTGGTGGTCGAGACCATCTTCGGGTTCCCAGGCGTCGGCAAGCTGATGATCGACTCGATCCTGCAGCGCGACTTCAACGTGATCCTCGCAGCGATCATGGTCACGGCGTTGGCCATCTTCGTCATGAACCTGCTGATCGACATCGCATACGCGCTGCTCGATCCGCGCATCCGCACCTGAAGGAGCGCGCGACATGTCCGACACCACGACCGTTCCCGTCCCCCCGAAGCCTGCCGCGATGAGAGAGCGTCCCGCCCTGCTGCGCCTCGCCTCGATGCTCTGGGCCGACAAGTTCGCATTCGCTGCCGCGCTACTGCTGCTGGCCATGATCGGCTGCGCCCTTGTCGGGCCATGGCTCATGGGCGATGCCGCAGGGGGCCAGAACCTGCGGGCGCGCAACGCACCGCCCTTCGATCTGTCGCGCGGCTGGCTATACGTGCTGGGCGGCGACGCGCTCGGTCGGCCACTGCTGGCCCGGATCGTGGTCGCCGCGCAGAACACCCTGCTGATCGCCGCCGGGGCGGTCGCCTGCTCGATGATCATCGGCACCACTCTCGGGCTGGTCGCCGGCTATCGCGGCGGCTGGACCGGCGAGGTGATCATGCGACTGGCCGACGTGATCATGTCCTTCCCGTCGCTGCTGCTGGCGGTGATCGTGCTCTACATGCTGGCGCCCTCGGTCGCCAATCTCGTGCTGGTGCTGGCGATCACCCGGATCCCGATCTACCTGCGGACCACCCGCGCCGAGGTGCTCGAGGTGCGCGAACGGATGTTCGTACAGGCGGCGATCGTGATGGGGGCCTCGACGCCGCGGATCGTGTTCCGGCACATCCTGCCGGTGATCCTGCCGACGCTGCTGACCATCGCCACCCTCGACTTCGCCTTCGTGATGCTGGCCGAGAGCGCGCTGTCCTTCCTCGGCATCGGCATCCAGGCGCCCGAGATCACCTGGGGCCTGATGGTGAGCCAGGGCCGGCAATACCTGACCTCGGCCTGGTGGCTGGCTTTCTGGCCAGGCCTCGCGATCATCCTGACTACCATGTCCCTCAACCTGCTCTCGGGCTGGATGCGGGTCGCGCTCGACCCGACCCAGCGCTGGCGGCTCGAAATCGGAGGCAAGCGCAATGGCTGAGCACCTTCTCGAACTGCGCGACCTCTCGGTGCGCTTCCACACCGCGCGCGGCCTGGTGCAGGCGGTGCAGGGGGTGTCGTGGCACCTCGACCGCGGTGAGACGCTGGCGATCCTCGGCGAAAGCGGCTCGGGCAAGTCGGTTTCGGCCTCGGCGGTGATGAACCTGATCGACTGCCCGCCCGGCGAGATCACCTCGGGCCAGATCCTGTTCGAGGGACGTGACCTGCTCACGCTCAATGAGGAGGCGCGGCGAGAGATCAATGGCCGCCGCATCGCGATGATCTTCCAGGACCCCCTGAGTCATCTGAACCCGGTCTACCCGGTCGGCTGGCAAATCGCCGAGACCGCGACGGCGCATGGCACCCCGGCGCAGGAGGCGCGGGCACGGGCGCGTGAGCTGATCGCACGGGTCGGCATCCCCGATCCCGATGCGGCAATGCGCAAATATCCACACCAGTTCTCGGGCGGGCAGCGGCAGCGATTGATGATCGCGATGGCGCTGGCGCTCAAGCCCGACATTCTGATCGCCGATGAGCCGACCACCGCGCTCGACGTGACGGTGCAGGCCGAGGTTCTGTCGCTGCTCGGGGAGCTGCAGCGCGAGACCGGAATGGGGCTGTTACTGATCACCCACGATCTCGGCGTGGTGGCCGAGATTGCCGACCGGGCGGTGGTGATGGAAGGCGGCCGCATCGTCGAGGCTGGCACGCCGTACGACCTCTATCACAACGCCACCCATCCCTATACGCGCAAACTGATTTCGGCGGCCCCCGGGCGCGGCGAAATGCGGGCCGACCGGGCGCCGGTGACGCCGCTTTTGTCCTGCCGCGGTCTACGCAAGGAATATGGCAGCTTCACCGCGCTGAAGGGCGCCGAGTTCGACGTGATGCCGGGTGAATGCCTTGCCGTTGTGGGCGAGAGCGGTTCCGGCAAGTCGACCGTGGCGCGGCTGGTGCTTCGACTTGAAGAGGCCAGCGGCGGCCAGGCGCTGTGGAAAGGCGAGGATCTGCTGACCAAGACCCCGCGCGAGATGGCGAAGGTACGGCGGCAGCTGCAGATGGTGTTTCAGGACCCGACCCAGTCGCTCAACCCCCGCATGTCGGTCTATGAAATCATCTCCGAGGCTTGGGCGATCCACCGGGACGTTCTGCCAAAATCTCGCTGGCGGGGGAGGGTGCAGGAACTGTTGGAGCAGGTGGGCCTCAAGCCCGAGCATGCCGACCGCTACCCGCACCAGTTCTCTGGCGGCCAGCGGCAGCGCATTGCCATCGCCCGGGCGCTGGCGCTCGAGCCCGAGTTGATCATCTGCGACGAGGCGGTGAGCGCGCTCGACGTGTCGATCCAGGCGCAGGTGATCCAGCTGCTCGGACGTCTGCGTGACGAGCTCGGCATCGCCTTCGTGTTCATCGCCCACGACCTGCCGGTGGTGCGCGACTTCGCTGACCGGGTGTTGGTGATGCAGAAGGGCGAGATCGTCGAGCAGGGCAGCGTGCGTCAGATCTTCGACGCCCCGCGCGAGCCCTATACCCAGCGCCTGCTGGCCGCCGGGCTTGACCCCGACCCGGAGGTGCAGGCCCGCCGCCGCGCCGAGCGCCTCGCGCTGCAGGCCTGATCCGATCCCCGAAGACATTTCTCCCGAGACAGCAAGGACCCCCATGACCGAGATGCTGCGCTATTTCCGCTGGTCGTTTCTGGTGACGATCGTCGGCCTCGTGGCCGCCTTCTGGCTCGGGCTACGCTACGAGGGCAGCCTCGGGGGTGCGCTGTCCTTCCTGCTGGTGGGTGCCGTGCTGGCGGTTCTGGAGATCTCGCTCTCGTTCGACAACGCGATCGTCAACGCCAACAAGCTGCGTGACATGAGCCCTGTCTGGCGTCAGCGCTTCCTGACATGGGGCATCCTGATCGCGGTGTTCGGCATGCGGATCGTCTTTCCGCTCGCCGTGGTGGCGGTCGCGGCGCGTGTTGGACCCTTCGAGGCGGTACGCCTCGCGGCGACCGAGCCCGACACCTATGCGCGGCTGATGAATGAGAGCCACCTGTCGATCGCGGCCTTCGGCGGCACCTTCCTGATGATGGTGGCACTAAGCTTCTTCATGGACGAGGCCAAGGAGATCGACTGGCTGCGTGGAATCGAGCACCGGCTGCGCCGGATGGGCACGATCAAGGGCGTGACCTACGGGCTGGTGCTCGCGGTGGTGCTGGGCTTCGGGCTGGCGCTGGTCCCGGCCGAGCAGGCGGTGTTCTTCAAATCGGCGATCATGGGCCTTGTGGTGTTCATGCTGGTCGAAACGCTGAGCCACGTGCTCGACGCCGAGAGCGAAATGCAGAGCGCCGCGCGCGCCGGGGGCCTCGGCGCCTTCCTCTATCTCGAGGTGCTCGACGCCAGCTTCTCCTTCGACGGGGTCATCGGCGCCTTTGCCCTGACCCAGAACCTGTTCCTGATCGCCATCGGGCTCGGGATCGGGGCGATGTATGTGCGCTCGATGACCATCATGCTCGTTGAGAAGCGGACCCTGAGCCAATTCCGCTACCTCGAGCATGGCGCGTTCTACTCGATCCTCGCGCTGGCGGTGATCATGTTCGCGCAGAGCCTTGTCCATGTGCCAGAGGTGATTACGGGGCTGCTCGGCGCGATGATCATCGGGCTATCGCTGCTGTCTTCGGTCAGGTTCAATCGGCGCCTGACGCCATAGAGAACGAGATCTCAGTGCAGGGAGGCCCACATGCATTAGCCGGGCGAGTTCGATACCCGTTGGCGGAAGCCCAGGACGGGTTTCCGGCAACGGGTGTCATCTCTCGAAAGCCAAGAGCTGCGCCAGCCGAAGAAAACAGCCATTCGCTGCAATGGTCACGAACGATCGAAATGCGCAGGAAGCCGACTTTTCAAAGTCGTGGCCTTTGAGCGGCAGGTTCGGACGCTACCGGCCTGAAGCGGACACTCGACATCCTCAAAGGCAACGTCCGCTTCGCACCCCAAGCCGGTCATTCCAGGCCGCCACAGCCGATTCCAAAAGCCGCAATTCGTTCGAACGCACTGAACCGACTACTATTGGAAGCGCGGCTGTTGGTGCGAAAACATCAAAGTTGACGATGTCTGGTCGCGCCGACATGAATTGAGATAGAAGGTAGGCCAGTTAACAATCGGTCCGCGTCAATTCAACCGGGTCCCCGCGAACGCCCGTTTCGCTTGACCACGCGGGCGATCGTTTGCACATCAGTGGGATGGCAGAAGCAGAAAATAGCTCCGACACTGAACATGGCTCAAGCCCGGCATCGCGCGGCGCGGCAGGCGCCTACATTGAGGGCGAGCTTGGGGCTTTATATCTGCTCGCGCTTCTGACCGGCAACCGGGCGCCGGGGCTGCCGTCCGCGCGCGTCACGAGCGTGCGCTTCCAAGGCGTTGAGCAAGGGTTCAAGCTCGACGACCTCATCGTCATGGGCGTCGGCGCCAGCGGTGATACGCTACTCGAAATCCAGTCGAAGCGCGATATCCAGTTCTCGCCGAAGGACCCGGTCTACAAGGATGTCGCACTACAGATAGCCAGCAGCACGATCGGGGGCGTCCCGGCGGAGCGCCATCTGTTCGGGATTGCCACGCAGCGGACCAGCCGCAAGATATCGGGTGCATATCAAGACGTGCTGGGCTGGGCGCGCGGCGCGGCAACAGCGGACGAGTTTTTCACCCGTCTGAAGGCCACGGGCGTGGCGAACGATGACATGCGCAAGTTCGTCGAGACGACGCGCGAGCATCTTGCCGCAGGCGGCGTCGCCGACGAAAATGAGACGATCTGGCGACTGCTGCGCCGGATATTGATCCTCGAATTCGATTTCGAGGCGAGCGCGCCAATCGCTCGCACCTACGGCTTGGCGCTCGCGCGGATGGCGCTGGCGGACGAGGAGGTCGCGCGCGCCGAGGCATTGTGGAGCCGCCTCGTCGATCTCTCGATCCAGACCGGCACGCGGGGCGGCGAGATCAATACCGCTGCACTCAAAACCAACCTCGCCGAGGCCGATTTCAAGCTGGCTGGCGAACGCGAATACGGCCCGACCCGCGAGCGGCTCGCCGAGCTCGCGCAAAACACGCTCTCGCATATCGGGACGAGCGTCGCGGGCGTGATGCTGCCGCGGCTGGCAGCGGTCGCGGCGCTCGACGATGCTGCCGAGACGCAGCGCTTCATCGTCGTGCACGGCGATACCGGCGTCGGCAAATCCTGGGTGCTGCGCAACTATGCCGAGCGGGTCGCCGCGCGCGCTCCGATCATCTTCCTCGACCGTGAGGCGACGCCGCCAGGCGGCTGGCTGTCTTTGGCCAGCGCACTCGGCATTCCCGGAACCGCCAACGCTTTCTTGACTGATCTGGCCGTGAGCGGCGGCGCATACCTCTTCCTCGATGGTATCGACATGGTCGACGATGCGGGGCGCCAGCGCACGATCAGCGAGCTGCTGCGGGCCGTCTGCGCCATTCCCGGCTTCAAGGTGATCGCGACCGCGCGGCGGACCGGCGCCAGGAGCGCCATTCCATGGCTCGACGACCGGATCTCGACCGAGCTGGGTGGGATGCACGCGGTCGAGGTCGGAGCGCTATCGGACGAGGAAGTCGCGATCCTGACCGATCAGGCGCCCGAGTTGCGGATGCTGCTCGATGTCGGCCATCCCGCAGCGCAACTCGCGCGCAATCTCTACCGTTTGTCGCGACTGCTGCGCGAACCGAGCGCCGCTTCGGTAAGGACTGAGGCCGGGCTCGCGCAGCTTTGGTGGATCAGCGCCGATGGCGCACCGACGGCCGAAGTGCGTGCAGCGCAGCGAATCCTCAAGGCGCTGGCAACCGCCGCGCTCAAGGGCGACGCCGGAATCGATCTCGACGAGGATTCGTCCGCGCGAAACCATCTGCTCGGTGCTCAGTCGCTCCGCGAGGTCAGGCCCGACCGGCTCGATTTCGATCACGACGTGCTGCGCGACTGGGCGATCGGGAATTACCTCGCCGAAGACCCGTCCCGCCTTGCAGGGTTCAACCTGGGCGGACCCGTGTCGCCGCGCGTCGCCCGCGGTATCGAGATCGCCGCGCGGCTCGTGCTCGAGACTGGCAAGGATGCGAGTGCTTGGCACGATCTGCTCGCGCACCTGTCGCCTCCGAGCGCGCACAGTTCTTGGCGCCGACAAGCGATCCTCGCGTTGGTCAGGTCCGAAGTCGCGACCGATCTGCTCGAAAAGTCGAGCGCCTCGCTGCTCGCAGAGGGCGGGGCACTCTTGACCGAGCTGTCAACGACTTTCGTCGCGGTCGAGACGCAGGCGGCAGCCGACATCATCACATTGCCCGATGGATCGAAGGTCAACCTCCCGCGCTCGTTTCGGACCGACGTGACGGGATCGTCGGTCCTGGTGCTGCGCTGGATACATGATCACGCCGCCGAAGTGCCAATGTCGGCGATCGACGCCGTGGTCGAGCTGGTCGAGATACAAATCTTCTTCCTCAAGATGCTCCCGTCGCTTGCCGAGCGAACGGCGCGGCTACTGTTCGACTGGCTGTGCCAGCTCGATCTGCGCAACATGCCGGTCACGATCCCCGGGATTGAGGGACACGCGCGCTGGTCAGGCGACGCGCGGCAGACGATCAAAAAGCTCCGGCAAATGGCGATGCTGCTCGGGTCCTTCGCGCCCGATGCCCTCAAGGCCTATCTCACCGCAATCACGGGCGACGGCGACCATCACAAGATGAAGGAATTGCGCCAGTTTTCGAGCGTGATCGCTCCCGTCGCGCCAGCCGAACTGGCGGTGATGGTCCAAGCGAGCTTGAGCGAGAATACTCGCGGGCGGGCTCGAAGGGACCGCGTGATGCGGGACGCCTTTAGCTTTGCCGATAGCGACTATCTGCCGCCATCGCCCGCGCAGCCGCCGTTTCTCGACCTGCTGAACGCGGCACCGGCCGAAGGATTGGGGCTGATTCGGGGACTGGTCGATGAAGCGATAGCATTCCACACCGATGGGCGCGAGCCAGACGAAGACGTCATCACCGTCGACTTTGGCGAGGGGCCGCGTCTATTCCCCTGGGGTTGGACCTATGGCTGGTCGCGAGGTCGCGGCAACGAATATGCGGTCGCTTCCGGGCTGCTCGCGCTCGAGGCATGGAGCCAGAAGCGGCTCGATGACGGCGATCCGGTCGAGGCCGTGCTCGCCGACATATTGGGCCCGGAAGGCAGCGCGGCTACCTATCTTCTCATCGCGATCGATGTGCTGCTGTCGCACGGCAGTGTCGCGCGCGTAGCGCTCGCACCGTTTCTCGCGAGCCCGAAGCTCCTTGCCAACGATCGCACCCGGCAGATTCATGACCAGATGGGGTCGGAGCTGGATGCGCTGAGATTGAGGGACGAGCCGAAGGGTCCGGTGTGCATGGCCGATCTGAAAGCACGACCCTCGCGCGGCTATTCGCTGATCGACACCTTGCCAAACTTTCTGGTCGACGAGCCGGTCGGCAATGCGTTGCGGACAGCTCTCGCGACGGCGGTCGAGACGCTCGAGCCTTATGCTGCGCATGCGACGTTGAGCGACCCTGAGTTCGTCGGCCGCCATGCACTCAACGTCCTCACCATGGCGAACTGGTTCAAGCGAGAAGACGGCTACCTCGAATACCGGTCGCCGCCGGAGGAGGCCGCGCATTTCGCGGCGCTCGAAGCCAAGCGCGATGTGTCGGTTAAGGCGAGCGAGATGGAAGCGCGCATTTCGATGGCGGTCGATGGCGGGACTTATGCGACAGCTGAAACCGCAAGCGACGCCGTCACCTATGCCGAGGGCGGGGTGCCCGACGGCAGCGATACCGACGTGCTCAAGTCACGCGCGACGCGGCTAATAACGACGGCGCTACTGGTCGCGCGCGACGGTGACGACGCGCTGCTGGCAGCGCAAGAAGCTTGGGTGCGGAAAGTGATCGGGATCGCGCTCGAGGAGGAATCTGATTGCGGCGGCGGGTCGCGCGATACTCTGCTCTACAACCGCCCGGCGATCGCGATCCTCGCACTGATCCATCTCTGGGCGCGGCTGAGGAAAACCGCGGATCGCGATGCGCTGATCGCGCTTGCGACACGCCAGGATCGGGTGGCAGCCACCGCGGTAGCAGCGGCTGTCCCACGCATCTTGGAGACCGAGCCGCGTCTCTTCAAGGCGATGATGCGGGCGGCCTTCTCCAGCATGACATATCGTTGGAAGAGCTACGAACCGGAAGACGAGGCGCCGCAGGCTGCGTTCGAAGCGGAGCGTGCCACCCAGACCGACGCAGCGGTTGCGAGCGAGCTTGCTTGGCTTGATGGCGGCGTGGAACCGGATTGGCCCACATGGCCCGAGGAGCGACCGAGCCTGCGCACGGCCAGACGAATTCGGTTGCCGGGACCAGTCACGCCCGAAGAGTTCGAGGCCGATGGCGGGCTGGAGACGGCGATCGACCCTTCGGCAGAATTCCTTCACACCGATCACCAGGCGGGGGCCCGTTGGCTGGCAATCATCCAGTTGGCGCCTGCGAACGCGATCGGCTGGCGGCAGGAGATCGTCTCGGCTTATGCTGAATGGACAGGCCGCATGAATGGGCTGGGCCATGCGGCCGATGCCGAGATCAGCCGCGAGTCTACTGACTGGAATTCGCAATATTACGCGTTGTATGCCGAGCGGCTGCTCGACGGAGACGATGCGGCGTTCGCCGCCGATCTGCCGTTCGTGACCGACCTGCCCGACGCACCGTTTGCCGAGGTCGCGCAGACGGTCCAGCACGCCGCTGACGTGCTCTACTTCAACCACACCAGCCGCGCGCCGGAACGACCGGTGGCGCTCCGCGAAAAGCTTGTCACGCGGCTGATGACGCTTAGCCAGTGGCAGAGCATCCGCGACCCAGGCAAAGCTCGGATCGACCTGGAAAGCGGTGGCGTCATCGGGCAAATGCTGTTCAACACCTATGCGCCGATCACCGGGACGCGCAGCTATCTATTGCCGACCGTGTTCGACCGGGTTGATCCGTTTCTGCCTATACTCCGCCCAATGTTGCCTGGGGGGCCAACGGTGTTCGTCGCGCGCTGCACGATGAACCTGCTGCTGGTCGCGCCGCGCTCGCGCCATCTTGGTTTTCTGTTGGACGCAGTCGAAGCTTGGTTCGGTCGCACGGCGTTACCGGAGTTGTGGATCGCGGTGGGCGTCGGCGGCCGCGTCATGCAATGGTTTGAGGCGTGCGTTGTCGAAGATCCGGGATTGCTCGAACCTGGGCACCCGGCGCGCACGCGGATCGATCGGGTGTTGGGCCGGTTGGTGGCGGTTGGTGTCGCCGAGGCGCATGATCTGGAGCGGCGCGTTACAGCGGCGGCCGAAGCCCAGGCGGTCGCGCCCGTGCGTGGCAAGCCTGGCTGAGGCTTGGGGCGGGGCACACCCCTCATCAGGGGTAGGACAAGATCGTCGGGCTCACCTCAGAGAGTTTGTCCATCTCTTCCAGGATCGGGTTGGGCGCAAAGTAGCATGCTGACGCCGAGTGACAGTCGGGTGACTAAGTCCGCTTTGGTCGATTGGGCAACGGTGGCTGCCATTATCCTCTCGGCCCCAAAGCGGCCGTCCGTCGACACCGCAGCGAGCGACCGGAATCCGCCCTTCGTGCCCTGAGCATCGATCAATGCTGCGCCATACTCGAACGTCGTGGAAGGGCTGAATCTTGGCTTTTGCTGCATCGTCCATGAAGGTCCGGTTGGAGCCGAAGTTCCTTCTTTCTTACATAATGAGCATTACACGTGCGAACTGCGTGTAGCAGCAAAGCTAAAGTGTCACCCATGAGCAATGCAGAAGTGTCACTCTCGCCTGCACCGAGCACAGGCAGAGAGACCGAGCATGGGATGGG
>NZ_JACIBX010000015.1 GCF_014195545.1 Limimaricola variabilis
ATCTTCCAGGTCGCCGATTACGGCCTCGTCGCCGACCTGTTCACCGCGCTGCCCGAGCTCACCGAAAAGCTCTGAACGACAGGACGGCCCGGCGCAGCGCGCCGGGCCGTTTTCAGGCCGCTTCGGCGGTCTCCGGCTCGGCCTTGCGCATTCCCGGCGCCGACAGCCGCATCCGTCCCCTGATCCAGCCCGACAGCGCGTCGATCCCCAGCGTCAGCAGGGCCACGACACCGAGCAGCAGCACGGCGCGATCCGTGCGCAGTTCCTGCATCGCCGCGTCGATGTGAAAGCCCAGCGTGGCGACGCCCAGCAGGCCGAGGATCGCGCTGTCGCGCACGATGATCTCCCAGCGATAGAGGCACAGCGCGAAGAAGTTGCCCGACAGGCGCGGCAGCAACTCCCACGCCGCCAGCCGCACACCGCGCGGGGCGTCCGACCTCAGCCGCGGCGTCAGCGCGTCGCCCTGCCGCCCCATCAGATGGGCGATGATCGCGCCGTTATGGAGCCCCAGCGCAAGGATCGCCGGTATCATCGAGGGGCCGGTGATCTGCAGGATCACGAAGGCCAGCATGTAGTCGGGGATCGAGCGGGCCAGCACCAGCGCCAGATGCCCCAGCAGCGCGCCCGCCCGCCCCGTGACGCGCCGCACAATCAACGGAAAGCCGGTCACTGCGATCAGCGCGGCCAACGCCAGCGCGAGCTGCGACAGCACCAGTGTCGACAGGATGCCGGGCAGCGCCTGATCCCCGAGGAGCCGGGAGAGCCAGGGGCCGAGCCCGGCCCAGTCGCCGACGCGGATCGGCGCGGGGACGGCGTCGTGCAGAAAGCGCAGCAGCGCGCCGTCGCCCATCGGCGGCGCCGGGTGGCGCGCCAGCAGCCATAGCGAGGCCATGAGCCAGAACGGGGCGAGCCGTAGCCGCATCCAGTAGCGGATCGGCAGGATCAGCGCGAGATAGACGAGGATCGCGGCCGCGGCCGCACCGTATTGCGCCTGCCGGAAATCGGTCTCGAGCAGGTAGCCCAGCGTCGGCAGCCCGACGAAGCCCAGCACCGCCGAGGATCTGAGCCCGCATTCCAGCCGGTAGAGCGTGTAGGCGCCTAGCTCGGGCAGCGCCAGCGGCAGACGGCTCCACAGCAGCCGCGACAGCGGCGGCGTGCGGCGCGGCAGCGCGCGCGTGGCCGCCGGATCGGCCTCGGCGAGGTATTCGGCAAAGACCTTGGCGAAAATCCCGGCATAGGGCAGGGCGATCGCCAGCACCCCGGTGAGCGGCCCGAGGCCCGTGATGCCCAGCAGCAGGAGCGCCCAGAACAGCTCGTGGATGGAGCGGATCAGGATGCACAGCCAGCGCACCGGCGCGAAGCCGTAGGCGAGGCTCAGCGCGAAACCGGCCGTCGCCCCGGCAAAGACGCCGCAGACCGCGAATGCCACGGTCAGCGCAGCCGCGTAGCCCAGCGCCGCCGGATCGCCGAATTCGGGCGCGAGCAGCCCGGCGCCGATCCGTTGCAGCGTCAGCCATGGATCGGGGCGGGCGAGGTCGAGATCGGCCAATGCCAGCGCCGCCAGGGTCGCGAGACCGAAGCCGGCGAGGACCCGCGCGGCGGACAGGCGGCGGGGACGTGCCATTTCAGATCTCGTAGAGGCGGTGCAGCTCGGCCGCGTCGAGACCGGCGGTCGGCCGGTCGAGCACGATCCGGCCGGCCCGCAGCCCGACAATCCGGGTCCCCACCGCCAGCGCCCGTGCCGGGTCGTGCAGCGCCAGCACCATGGTCGGGAACCGTGCGGCGAGCGCGTCGAGCAGATCGCCCGACTGGCGCGGATCGACCGCCGAGACCGGCTCGTCCGCGATCAGCGCATCGCCGCCCCTGAGCAGCGCGCGGGCCAGCGCTGTGCGCTGCTTCTGTCCGCCCGAGAGCGAGGCGACGCGGCGCCGGTCCAGCCCGGCGAGGCCGACCCTTTCCAGCATAGGCGCGACACGCGCCCGCTCACGCGAAGGCGGACGCAGCAGCACCCGCAGGCCGTAGGCCGATGAGTGATCGTCGAGCAGCCCCATCCAGGCGTTGTGGAACACCGAAAGCTGCGGCACCAGCCCGGGGTCCTGCGGCACCAGCGCAAGGCGGGGTGCCGGACGGGCCCCTTCGAGCTTGAGGCGGATCGCGTTGAGCAGCGTGCTCTTGCCCGAGCCGCTGCGCCCCAGAAGCACCAGCCGCTCGCCGCGCGCGACCGAGAAGGACAACCCTTCGAGCACGGCGGTGCCGTCCCAGGAGAGCGTCTCTTGGTCGAAGCGCAGGAGCGGCGCCGTTCCCATCAGTCGATCAGGTCGAGCTGTTTGGCGATGCGTTCGATCGGCAGATAGAGGTCGTTCTCGGCCTCGATGAAGGCGGTGCGCGGGAAGCTTTCGAGGATCTGCGGATCCTCGAGCTCGATCAGCGCCCGCTGCACGCGCTTGGTAAAGCCCTCGCCCCAGCGCTCGTCCACGTCGCCACGGATGGTCCAGTTGTAATCGGGGTAGGGCGGCGTGCGCCAGATCACCCGGGCGGTCTCGACCTCGGGCGCGCCTTCGGCCACGGCCGCGTCGAAGACGCTGTAGTTCAGCGCGCCGAGATCATAGGCGCCCGAAGCCACGAGCCGCAGGGTCTGGCCGTGATCGCCCGAGAAGCCGACATCCGAGAAGATCTCTTCCGGCGCCTCTTCGAACAGCCGGCGCAGGTGGTATTCGGGCATCAGCCGCCCGGAGGTCGAACCCTGCGAGCCGAAGGTGAAGCTCAGACCCTCGATGCCCTCCGGGAAGGCGTCGCCTTCGGGCTCGGTGATGCCGGTCGACTCATGGGCGATGAAATAGGTGACGAAGCTCTGATCCTCGACGCCCTGGGCGATCGCCTGGCTGCCGGGCACGAGGCGACGCGCCTGCACGCCCGACAGGCCGCCGAACCAGGCGAGCTGGATCTGGTCGTTGCGAAATGCGGTGACCGAGGCTGCGTAGTCCTTCACCGGGACGTATTGCACCGGCACGCCGAGCCGCTCCTCGAGGTGGTCGGCGACCTTGCCGAAGCGGGCCTCGAGCTTGGTCTCGTCATCATCGGGGATGGCCGAAAAATAGAGCGTCGGCCTGTCCTGCGCCATCGCCGGCATGGCAGCAAGCAGCACAGCGGCAAGGGCGACGGCACGGCGGGTGGGGTGCTGGGGCATCGGTCGGGCTCCGTTGGGGGTCGGCGCCCTTCTACGCCATGGCGCGCGCATGGCAAGGCGCACCACGTAACGTAAAATGGGCCCGCCCGCGCGCGGCGGACGGGCCCATGCAGCCTGCCAAGGCTAGGATCAGTCCTCGATCAGCTCGAGGAGCTTCTTGGCCGCTTCCTCGGACGAGGCGGGGTTCTGGCCGGTGACGAGCTTGCCGTCGACCAGCACGTAGGGGGCCCAGTCCTCACCCTTGGAGTAATCGGCGCCCTTCTCCTTGAGCATGTCCTCGAGCAGGAAGGGAACCACGTCCGTGAGCCCGACGCCCTCTTCCTCGCCATTGGTGAAGCCGGTCACCTTGCGGCCCTCGACCAGCGGCTTGCCATCCTCGGTCTGGGTATGACGGAACACCGCCGGCGCGTGACAGACAGCGCCGAGCGGGCGGCCGCCATTGACGAAGGCCTCGATGATGCGACGGCTGTCGGCATTCTCGGCGAGATCCCACATCGGGCCATGGCCGCCGGGGTAGAACACTGCGTCGTACTGGGTCGGATAGATCTCGTCAAGGCGCTCGGTGTTGGCCAGGAGCTCCTGGGCTTCCTTGTCTTCCTTGAAGCGGCGGGTGGCGTCGGTCTGGAAATCCTCCTCGTCGCTCTTGGGGTCGAGCGGCGGCTTTCCACCTTGCGGAGAGGCCAGCGTGACCTCGGCGCCCGCATCCTTGAAGACGTAATAGGGGGCGGCGAATTCCTCGAGCCAGAAGCCGGTCTTCTCGCCGGTGTCGCCGAGGCGGTCATGCGAGGTGAGAATCATCAGAATCTTGGTCATATGGTCTTTCCTTGAATACCAGGTGCGGAGCCGTTCAGGCGACGCGGATCACGCGTTTGCCGAAGGCCTCGCCGCGCAGCAGGCCAACGAAGGCCGAAGGCGCCTGTTCCAGCCCGTCGATCATCTCTTCGCGGTAGGCGATCTTTCCCTCCGCGACCCACTGGCCCATTTCATTGGCGAATTCGGGGTAGAGATGGCCGAAATCGTCGAAGATGATGAAGCCGCGCAGGGTGATCCGCTTGCGCAGGATCTGACCCATGAGCCAGTTCATCCGGTCCGGCCCGTCGGGCAGCGAAGTGGCGTTGTACTGCGAGATCAGGCCACAGACCGGAACGCGGGCATTGGCATTGAGCTGCGGCAGGACCGCGTCGAGCACGGCGCCGCCGACATTTTCCCAGTAGATGTCGATGCCGTTCCGCGTCTCGCGCGCGAGGTCCTCGGCAAAGCTTTCGGCCTTGTAATCGACGCAGGCGTCGAAGCCCAAGGTCTCCACCGCGTGGCGGCATTTGTCGGGGCCGCCCGCAACGCCCACGGTGCGCAGGCCCTGCAGCTTGGCGATCTGGCCCACGGTGGCGCCCACCGGGCCGGTCGCGCCGCCGACCACCAGCGTCTCACCCGCCTTCGGCTTGGCGATCTCGCGCAGGCCCGCCCATGCGGTGAAGCCCGGCATGCCCAGCACGCCCAGCGCCCAGGACGGGTTGGGCATATTCGCGGGCAGCTTGTTGAGCCCGGTGCCATCCGAGACGGCATAGTCCTGCCAACCGGAGAAGCTCACTACCCGATCGCCCTCGGCGAAGTTCGGGTTGTTGGATTGCACCACCCGCGCCACCGTACCGCCGACCATCGGCTGGCCGATCTCAACGGGGGCGGCATAGGAGGGCGCATCGCTCATCCGCCCGCGCATGTAGGGATCCAGCGACAGGAACTCGGTCGCCAGCAGCACCTCGCCCTCCTTGGGCTCAAGCACCGGCACGGTCTCGAGCCGCAGCGTGTTCTCGTCGGGCTCGCCCTTGGGGCGCTCGGCGAGAACCCAGCGGCGATTGGTGTCGGGGGATTGGGTCATGAAGTCGGTCCTTGTTGATCGATGAGCGCGGCCGTCGCGGTCAGGGCGCTGTCATAGGGGGCGGTGTCGCGCGACAGCCCACCCATTAGGCTCGCACCGAGCCAGATCTGGTAGAGCGTGGTGGCGATCGCCTGCGGATCGGAATGGGCGGGCAGGGAGCCGTCTTCGGCCCCCTCGCGGATGACCGCCGCCAACCGGGCGACGATCGCCGAGACGCCGCGATCGAGCACCTCGCGCATGCCCGGCGACAGCTCGGCCACTTCGGCCGAGAGCTTCACCACGAGGCAGCGCGCCTCGTAGGCCTCGCCCGACTGGCGCGCACGCCAGCCCTGGAAATAGGTCAGCAGCCGGTCGCGAGCGGGGAGGTTAGGCGCGCCGAGCGTTCGGGCCAGGTCGTCGGCATAGCCCTCGACGAAGCTGTCGAGCAGGGCGCAGCCGAAGGCCTCCTTGGATCTGAAGAAATGATAGAAGCTGCCCTTGGGCACGCCGGCCTGCGTCAGCAGCTCAGAAAGCCCGACGCCGGTGTAGCCGCGCCGCGCCACGAGGGCGCGTCCGGTGGCAAGGATGTGCTGTCGCGTGTCGGTCATGATCCCCAGCTAGGCACCACTAGACCGGTCGTCTAGTAGCGCGGCGGGGCTTTTCTTTCTGACCTCGGGTAATCAGGGGCAAGGGGGCGGCGCTTGGCCGCCCCGACTGGGATCACTGGTTGGCGAAGCGGCCCTTGCGCGCGAGCACCTCGATCTCGTAGCCATCGGGGTCGGCGACGAAGAAGAACCGCGCCACCACGTCGCCGTCAGGGGCGAAATCCTTGATCTCGCGCGGCTGGTGACCGGCCTCAGCGAGGCGGCCATGCAGCGTTTCGAGATCATCCTCGAGAAAGGCCAGATGGCCGTAGCCATTGCCCAGATCGTAGGTCTTGTCGCCCTTGTTCACCGTCAGCTCCAGCTCGAAGCCGCTTTCGGGATTGCTCAGGTAGATCAGCGAGAAGCTCTCGAAATCGAGGCGCTCGGCGACCTCCAGCCCGAACAGCTCGTAGAAGGCGAGCGAGCGGGCTTCGTCGCGCACGCGGATCATCGAATGGATCATCTTGGCCATGAGGCCCTCCTGTCTTCGCATGGGTTGAAGGCGGAATGCCCAAAACCCGCTGCGGGGTCCAGCCGCTCTCGACAGCGGGCGGGGGCCGGGCGAAGGTCGCCCGAACGGTCACGAGGGACGGTTGATGTTACGCGGCGCAGCAAGAGGTAAACGAACGATAGTGGTCATTTCTTTCCGTTCAGCCGCGATCCCGCTGTTTCCGGTAGCCGTCGCATGAGCGACATCGGTGCGCCCGGGCGCTGGCAGGCCCTGTCGCTGATCTGCGCCGGAGTGGTCTGCGCGATGACGAGCTGGTTCTCGGCCACGGCGATCCTGCCCGACCTGGTGCGCGACTGGGATCTCGGTCCCGCGGCGCAGGCATGGCTGACCAACGCGGTGCAGCTCGGCTTCGTCGTGGGTGCGGTCGCCGCGAGCTTCGTCAACCTGCCCGACATCGTGGCGCTGCCACGGCTGATGATGGTATCGGCGATGGTCGCGGCGCTCGCCAACGCGGTGCTGCTGTTCGAGCCGGGGGCGGGGATCGCAATCGCGGCACGCGCGCTTACCGGCGCCGCGCTGGCCGGGGTCTATCCGCCCGCGATCAAGCTGATGGCGACGTGGTTCACGCGCGGGCGCGGGCTGGCCCTCGGCTTTCTGATCGGCGCGCTGACGCTCGGCTCGTCGATGCCGCATCTGCTGCGCGCGCTGACCGAGGGGCTCGACTGGCGTGCGGTGGTGCTCGGCACGACACTGGCCACCGGGCTTGCCGCTGCCATCTTCGGGCTGGGCCTCGCCGAAGGGCCGCACGGCTTCGGCCGGGCCACCTTCGACCCAAGACAGAGCCTCGCGGTGCTGCGCGAGCGGGGCGTGATGCTCGCCAACTTGGGCTATTTCGGCCATATGTGGGAGCTCTACGCCATGTGGGCGTGGTTCCTTGCATTCGCCACGGCGGCAGAGGCGGAAATCATACCATTCCCAATGGGTTCTGCGTCGATGCTCACCTTCTTCGTGGTGGCGTCAGGAGCGCTGGGTTGCGTGCTCGCCGGGACCCTGTCGGACCGGATCGGGCGCTGCGCCACGACGGCATGGATGATGGGACTGTCGGGCGCCTCCGCGCTCGCCATCGGCTTCGCCTTCGACGGGCCGGGCTGGTTTCTGGCATTGGTCGCGCTGGTCTGGGGGATCACGGTGGTCGCCGACAGCGCACAGTTCTCGGCCGCCGTCACGGAGCTGGCCAAGCCGCATCTGGTGGGCACCTCGGTCACGCTGCAACTCGGCATCGGCTTCGCGCTGACGGTGCTGGCGATCCAGATCATGCCATGGGTGGCGGAGGCGATGGGAGGCTGGCGCTGGGCCTTCCTCGTGCTCGTGCCGGGACCGGTGCTGGGCACAGGCGCGATGCTGGTGCTGCGCCGCCTGCCGGAGGCGGCGCAACTGGCGGGCGGGCGGCGCTAGGCCGCCCGCGCTCTCTCAGTAGAGCTTCGCGTCTGTGCCGTCCTTGCGCACCCAAGTGCCGAGGCCGATCTCGCCCAGCACCTTGAGGAACGGCTTGGGGTCCATCTCCTCGACGTTGCGCATCTCGCGCGCGTCCCATTCGCCGGTGGCGATCAGCATCGCCGCGGCGACGGGCGGCACGCCCGCGGTGTAGGAGATGCCCTGGCTGCCCACTTCCTCGTAGGCTTCCTTGTGGTCGGCCACGTTGTAGACGAAGACCTCGACCTCCTCGCCGTTCTTGGTGCCTTTCACCAGATCACCGATGCAGGTCTTGCCGGTGTAGTCGGGCGCCAGGCTCGACGGATCGGGCAGGCAGGCCTTCACCACCTTGAGCGGCACGACTTCCTGTCCCTCGGCCAGCTTCACCGGCTGCTCGGACAGCAGCCCGATGTTCTTCAGCACGGTGAAGACGTTGATGTAGTGCTCGCCGAAGCCCATCCAGAACCGTACGTCGGCATGCGGATAGTTGGTCGCCAGCGAGTGCACCTCGTCATGGCCAGACATGTAGGCGCGCTGCGTGCCAACGACGGGCAGATCCCAATCACGGCCGACCTCGAACATCTCGTTCGATTTCCATTCGCCTTCCTGCCAGGAATACACCGTGCCGGTGAATTCGCGGAAGTTGATCTCCGGGTCGAAGTTCGTGGCGAAGTACTTGCCGTGGCTGCCCGCGTTGATGTCGACGATGTCGATGGACTTCACCTCGTCCATGTATTCGTCGATCGCCAGCCGCGCATAGGCGTTGACCACGCCCGGATCGAAGCCAGCGCCGAGGATCGCGGTCACGCCTTTCTCGGCGCAGCGTTCCTTACGCTTCCACTCGTAGTTGGCGTACCAGGGCGGCGTCTCGCAGATCTTCTCGGGCTCTTCGTGGATCGCGGTGTCGATATAGGCGACGCCGGTCTCGATGCAGGCCTCGAGCACGTGCATGTTCACGAAGGCCGAGGCGACGTTGATGACGATCTGGGCGCCGGTTTTCTCGATCAGTGCGGCGACCGCCTTGCTGTCCGTCGCGTCCACGGCATGGGCCGCGAGGGCGCCGTCGGTCTTGTGGCTCCCCTTCTCACGGACGCTGGCGAGGATCGCCTCGCATTTCGCCTGCGTGCGCGAGGCGATGTGGATGTCTCCGAGCAGGTCGGCGTTCTGCGCGCATTTATGCGCCACGACCTGGGCGACGCCACCGGCGCCGATGATGAGGACGTTCTTCTTCAAGACCCTCGAGCCTCCTTTCGTGTTGCGCCGCCTCAGGACAGGGCGGCTTCGAAGTCACCATAGCCGAATTCGCGCACAGTCCTAACCGTGCCGTCGAGTTCGCGCACCGCGATGGCGGGCATGCGCACGCCATTGAACCAGTTCTTCTTGACCATCGTGTAGCCGGCGGCGTCGCGGATCGACACGCGGTCGCCGGGCTTCAGCGGCTCCTCGAAGCGGAATTCACCGAAGATATCGCCCGCCAGGCAGGAGTTGCCGCAGACCATCCACTCATGCGCGCCGGTGTTCGGCGCGACCTTCGCGCTCTCGCGATAGATCAGCAGATCGAGCATATGCGCCTCGATCGAGCTGTCGACGATGGCGAGGTTCTTGCCGTTGTCGAGCGTGTCGAGCACCGTCAGCTCCAGCGTGGTGGAATTGGTGATCGCCGCCTCGCCGGGCTCCAGATAGACCTGAACGCCATGGGTTTCGGAGAAGCGCTTGAGCCGCTCGGCCAGCTTTTCCAGCGGGTAGCCCGCCCCGGTGAAATGAATGCCGCCGCCGAGGCTGATCCACTCCATGCGGCCGATGAGATGGCCGAAGCGCTCCTCGATATGGCCGAGCATCCCGTCGAAACGGTCGAAATCGGCGTTCTCGCAGTTGTTGTGGAACATGAAGCCCGAAACCTGGTCGCAGACCGTCTCGATCCGGGCGGGATCGTGCTCGCCCAGCCGTGAGAAGGGGCGGGCAGGATCTGCGATGTCGAAGGAGGACGAGCTGATGCCGGGGTTCACCCGCAGGCCGCGCACGTGATCGCGGGCCGCCGCGCCGAACCGCTCCAGCTGGCCGATCGTGTTGAAGATGATCTTGTCGGAATTGGCGAGCACGTCCGGGATATCGGCCTCGTCCCAGGCCACCGAATAGGCATGGGTCTCGCCCGGGAAATGCGTACGTCCGAGCTTCACCTCGAAAGGCGACGAAGAGGTGGTGCCGTCCATGTATTCGCTCATCAGGTCGAAGACCGACCACGAGGCGAAACATTTCAGCGCCAGCAGCGACTTGGCCCCCGACAACTCGCGCAGGCGGGCGATCTTCTCGAGGTTGGGCAGCAGCGCCTGCTTGTCGATCAGGTAGTAGGGGGTACGCAACATCTCGGGGCTCCCTCGCGTGTCGGGCCACGTGCGGGTGGCGCGAGGGGCATATAGACATGCGCCGCGGCAGGCTCAACAGGAGCCGTAGGGTTCAGTCGTCCCGCCCCCAGCGCAGGAGCACCATCTCGTCGCGCTCTGCGGCTTCGCGCGCGGCCCGGTCCTGCGCGGCGCGCAGCTTGGCGCGGGCCGCCACGGTGGCGACGGTCTTCATCTCGCGGAAACCCTCGCGCATCGCCTCCTCCAGCGCCTCGGCCTGGGGCCGCAGCGCCTCGGCCGCGCGGTCGAGCGCGCCGATCTGCGCCCGTGCGTCGCGGATATAGGCGCCGACATAGGGCGCGGTCTCGATGCTGGTGATGCGGCCGTCGCGCGCAAGTGCGGCTGCGGTCTCTTCGCTCTGGCGACGAAGCTCCTCCATCCGCGCGTTGATCCCGGCGAGCTCCACCGCGCGAGCCTCGATCCCGACCCGGTGCAGCCGCTCGATCAACCGGAGGGCCCGGTCGCGCCTAGCCGCCATCGCGTGCCTCTTCGAGCGCCACCAGCGCCTCGCGCATACGGGTCAGGATCTCCGGGGGAAAGGCGTTGATCTGCTCGGGCGGCAGCAGCTGATAGGGTCCGACGATCTCCGCCGCCGGCTCGGCCTTTTCTTCCTTCGCGGGCTCTTCCGCCGCGACGGCGATCGCGGGGTGAGCCATCGAGAGCGCGAGCAGGACCAGCCGGATCATGCCGCCGGAAGCTCCTTCTGCGCGGCCTCGACGCGGTAGAAGTCGGGCTGCTTGGAGGTGGGGATGTTGCCGCGGCCGATCTCGACGCAGATGTTCGGCGGATGGTTGGCGACCATGGCGACGAAGATATCGCGGATGATCATGTAGAAGGCGCCGTCCTCATCCTCGATCTGCTTGAGACGGCCCGAGATCGGCTGGACCATGCAATAGGCGAGGAACACGCCGAGGAAGGTCCCGACAAGCGCGCCGCCGATCATCTTGCCAAGCACCTCGGGCGGCTGGTCGATCGAGGACATCGTCTTGATCACGCCGAGCACGGCCGCGACGATGCCGATCGCCGGCAAGCCGTCTGCCATGGTCTGGATCGCACCGGCGGCGCCGAGCGCCTCGTGGTGGTGCTTCTTGATCTTGCGGTTGATGACGTCCTCGGTCTGGTACTTGTCGTCGAACTGCATCGCCAGCATCCGGAAGCTGTCGGTGATGAGTTCGGTGGCGAAGTGATCCTTGAGGATCGTCGGGTAGCGCTGGAAGATCGAGCTGTCCTTGGGAGTCTCGATATGCTCGTCGAGCGCGAGGATGCCCTTCTGCTTGTAGAGCCGTGCCAGCTCATACATCAGGTTCAGCAGCGCCTCGTAGTCGGAGGCCTTCCATTTCGGCCCCTTCATCACCTTGCCGATGCCCTTGAGGGCGCTCTTGGTAACGGTCATCGAATTGGCGATCACGAAGGCGCCCAGCGCCGCGCCACCGATCATCATGCCTTCGAAGGGAAGGGCGTGCAGCACGATGTCCATGTTGCCGCCGGAGAGCATGAATCCCCCGAAGACAAGTCCGAAAACCATGGCAAGTCCGAGGATTAGGGTCATCGCAGCGCTCCGAAAACCTTGCTTTCGCGACACAGCATCGCGTGTTTCCGCTTAAACCGGATAAGGATAATTGACACCATTTCAAGCATAAACAAGGATAGTTCCCAAGATTGCGTCAGTGGTGTTTGAAATGAGCAGCGTCGAGACACTCGCCTATTTCCTCGAAGAGGACGCCCTACGGGGCGTGATGCGGGATTGGCCGGCCGGCATGCAGCTGATGGTGCGGCTCGACGGGTCGGGGCGCTGCGAGCTGGTGGTCCATCATCGCGACGAGGCGGCGCGCGTGCTTGAAACGCTGCGCGAAGGCTTGGGCGAGGCGGTGGACACGCTGGCCGTGGTGCCTGAGGTCGAAGGCTATGCGACGCGGCGCGTGCGCTTCTCCGAGGAGCAGCAGCTGCTGGCGCTGGCCGCTTCGGCCGATGGATTGAGCGAGAGCGCGCAGGATTACGCGATCAACTACCGCTTTGCGCGCGAGGAAGGGCTCGACCCGGAAACGGTGATCGGCCGCGACGCGCGCCGCTTCGCCGATGAGATCGAAAGCGACCTGCCGCAGGTGAGCGAGCGGCGCGTCGCCCGTCGCAACGCCGCCCCGGCCGAGCCGCGGCTTTTTCCGGAAGGCTTCGAGGCTGCCGACGACCCGGCCCGCCGCGAATGCGCGTTGGTGACAGCGCATCTGCACGGGCAGGGGGCGCGGGTGCGCCTGACGCTGGAGCCCGAGGCGCTCGCACCCGGTGCGGCCGAGCTGCCGGTCACGGTGGAGAACGTCGGGCATAGCGAGGATTTCGGCTGCTTCGTGCTGCCGCGCGGCGCGCTGGCGGGTTGGGAGCCGGGGCTGCCCCTGGTGATCGACATGCCGCAGGCCCAGTTTCCCGAGGCCTGGGCGGCGCGGTTCCGGCGCCAGACCCATCACGCGCAGGTTTCGATCACCGCGCGCGGCGTTTTCGTACGGCCGCAACTGCCGGCGCCCGAGGCCCCGGCTGAGGCACCGATGGTCGAGGTGCAGGAGGGCTGGCGTCTGGGCCGCCCGCTGCGCGCCGCGCTGCTGGTCGCGGGCATGCTGGCCGTGGGCGGCTCGCTGCTGGTGGGCTGGAACCCGGGCACCACGACCGAGCACAGCGCGGCGCCGCTGCAACCGGCGCGGTCCGGCCTGGCGGCCCTGACCAATGCCGGGGAGGTGGCCAGATGAGCCCCGCACCCGGCTCGAAGGGCCCGCCGCGATCGCCGGCCGTGCCGATCGAGACGAGCGTGACGCCGGATTACATCATCTGCCTCGAAACCGGTCGCAAGCTGGTGCTGCTGCGTCGCCATCTGCGCGAGACGTTGCACCTGACCCCGGAGGAATACAGGGCCCGCTGGGGCTTGCCGCCGGAATACCCGATGGCTGCGCCGAACTATATACGAAAGCGCAGCAGCTATGCACAGTAACCGCAATCAGTCGTTGATTATGCATGAAGCTTGTGCAAGGATAAATCTCGAACGTCGAAGAATTCGACTTGCCGCCAGCCGGCGGCCCGGCCCTTCGGGGACGGCAGGCGACGCCGGGTGGCGCGCACTCCCTGGATGAGAGGGCAGACATGACCAAATCGAATTCCAAGACCGAGCTTCTGAGCACGATCGTCGCTTCATACGCATCGCGGCCCGACGTCACCTCCGACGACATCGTGGCGCTGGTTGCAAAGCTGAGCCGCGAGCTCGGCATCGCCGTTGAAGGCGATGCGGTAACCGAGGCCCACGCTGCCGTTCCGGGCGGGCTGACCCCGGCGCTGCCGCTGTCGCGTGCCGTTACACAAGACAAGGTTTTCTGCCTGTGCTGCGGCAAGGGCTTCAAGATGCTCAAGCGGCATCTGGGCGCGGAGCATGGCATGACCGAAGCCGAGTACCGCGCAGCCTTCGGCCTGCCCGAAGACATGCCGCTGGTTGCGCCGAGCTATTCCGAGCGCAAGGCGAATTACGCCCGCAAGGTCGGCTTCGGACGCTACAGCCGCGAGGCCGCGCGGCAAGGCGACGAAACGGTCGACTGATAGACGACCACCCCCGACGCTGACGCGGCGCCAAACCGGCGCCGCTCGACATGGACCGGCCCAGGCGGGCCGGTGACAGGAGAGACGCGCCTATGCCCGCCGGTCAGACCATCATCATCAAGAAGATCGAAGACGATGGTCATCACGACCATCACGGCGGCGGCTGGAAGGTGGCCTATGCCGACTTCATGACCGCGATGATGGCGTTCTTCCTGCTGCTGTGGATCCTCGCCGCGAGCGAGGAGGAGACCCTCGAGGGGCTGGCCGAATATTTCACGCCGACCATGTCGGCGATGCGCGGCGGCGGCGCCGAGGGGATGCTGAGCGGGCAGGTGGTCGAGCTGGCCGGCGAGCAGATCGCCTCCGATGGTGCGCAGGAGCCCGCACCCGACCTGCCGGATTTCGGCGCGAACAGCCCGCTCGAGGTGTTCGACAGCCGACTGCGCGATGCCGAGCCCGAGGTGGTGGTCGAGTACCTTCCCGCCGACGCGGCGCCGCCCAGCGCCGAGGAGATCGAGGCCCGGCGCATGGCCGAAGCCGCGGCGCGGCTGCAGGAACGCGCCGATGCGCGCGCCGCACAGCTCGACGCCATCGAAGAAGAGATCGCGGCCCGGATCGCGGCGAATCCCAACCTGGCCGATCTCGGCGACAACTTGCGGCTCGACCGCACGCCCGAAGGCCTGCTGATGCAGATCCTCGACGAGGAGGAGCGTCCGATGTTCGCGACCGGCTCTGCCCGGATCGTGCCGCAGACCCAGGCGCTGATCGAGATCGTCGGCGAGACGATCCGAGACATGCCCCAGGTTGTGGCGATCTCCGGGCACACGGATTCGCTGCCCTTTGCGCAACAGGCCGGCTATGGCAACTGGGAGCTGTCCTCGGACCGCGCGAATGCGACGCGCCGGGCGCTGATCGACGCCGGTCTTCCCGCCGAGCGGATCAGCCGTGTCAGCGGCATGGCCGACACCATGCCGCTCTATCCCGAACGCCCCGAAGCGCCGCAAAACAGGCGGATCGGGCTGCTGCTCGAATATCCCGAGCCCGCATTGGAGGCCGGTCAGGCGCCCCGCTGAATGCTGCCGTCGCCGCATAGCGGCGTGATGCAATCCGGCCACGGCTGCGCCAAGCTTGCCGCAATCGGGCCGAGGCTGCCCCATTTCGGCCCCAATTCGTGCATAGCCTGAACCTGCCCCGAACTGATGCCGCGGACAGGCCCGCGGCGGGGCGGACAGGGCAGGATGAACCGCAAAGCGGCGTCCGGCACTAAGACGAACAGACCCGGTAAAACAGGGCGGATCGATGCAGAGCAGTGACCTTCTCGAAGCCATCTGGCGCGGCGATGTCGCCTGCGCGGGCGACACCGACGCGGCGACCGGCTTCGGCCGTATTCTCGACCGGATCATGCCGATGCGGCGCGTCGAACTTCAGCGCGGTGACCGGACGGGCGGGCAGGTCCTGCCCGAACAGACCGAGCTGATGCCCGCGCTGGCGTTGGGGGACGTGATCGAGGAAGAGCTCGAGCACGTGGCACCCTATGGCGCGCTGGTGGTGATCCTCGATCGCGCCGCACTGCGCCCCGGCGCGGGCGAAGCGGCGCGGTCGCGACTCGCAGGCCGCCTGGCGGGTGAGTTGCTGATCGATGCCGTGCAGCGCGGCGCCTTTCCGGTCGAGCACGAAACCGATGCGCTCTACCTTCTGGCGCTGAGCTACGATGCGCTCGCACATAGCGAGACGATGCACCGCGTGGGTCTGATCGCGGCGCCCTTCCGGGCCGGACTGGCCGAGGTTCTGGCGGATTACTGGATCGGGGCCTCGGTACCCGGCTCCGACGCCGCACGGCTGCTGGGCGGCTCGATCTTCCTCGGCAACCCCAGGCTGCGCGACTACCTTGCCGCCATGGATGCGAGCTTCACCGCACCTTCGGTCACGCTGGCGGACGCGGCGCTGATCGACTTCGAGGGCCGGGTGCGGGGACATGACGACTGGCTGCGCGCGATCGGCGCGCGGGTGGCGCAACGGTTGCGGCCGGAATCGGTCGACGCGGCGGCCCGACACTGAGGCTTCGAGCATGACCATGCCGATCACCATGACGACCAGCCAGATCGCCCCCGGTGCCACCAGCGCCGGGGGCGCGGCGCGTCGTGGGACCGGCGGCGATGGCGACGCAAGCGGGTTCGGTGCGCTGCTGGCAGCGAAGCGCGGCGAAAGCGCGCCCCGGGCGGCGCCGAAAGCCGCGCCGGCCAAGGATGCGGCCACCGATCTGCTGGAAGGCATCGCCGCCGCCGTGTCGGAGGCGGCAGCCACTGGCCTGACCGGAGAGGGTGGTGTCCAGCAGCAAATGCAGCCTGGCGCGGCTCTCAACGGTGTCGCTGCCGGGTTCGACGCGGCAACCGTCAATCTGACCGGGCAGGGCGCCGTCTCCGCGCAAGCGGGGCTCGGCGCGGCGTTGCGTGATCTGGCAGCCGGGTTTGACGCGGCACAGGGCGGCGATCTGGTTGCCCGCCTCGATGCCCTTGTCGGTCCCGATGGGGTGGCGGCGACGCCCGGCGAGATGATCGGGGCCATGATCGAGGGGCTCGCCGCCACGAGTGGGCGGTCGGGGGAGGAGTTGCTTGCGGCGCTGGACGGGGTGATGCCGCAGCTGCCACAGCTCGCGACATTGCTCACCGGTACGGCGGGCACCGAGTTCGAAGGGGGCCTCGCCCCGGATACTGCCCTGCAGGGGTTCACGCTGCCGCTCCGGCCGCAGGCCAGAAGCGCTACCGTGTCCCAGCTCAGCGCCGGACGAGACATGCCGGTGATCCGCACCGATGCTGGTGGCACCGCGAACGCCGCGAAGCCCGAACCCGGTTTGCTGCTCGGTGCGGCATCCGCCGGTCGTGCCGTGCCTGCAGCTGAAGTCGCTGCCACGGAACCCCTCGCGCAGAACGCCCAGGCGGCCCGACCGCAGGGCTTTGCGGCGATGCTGGCCGAGGCGCTTGATGCCGGCCGGATCGACGCAACGCAGCCCGGCGGCGATCTACCCGAAAACGCGCGGCCCGGTGGGCTCGAACTGCCGCAGCAGGCGCGCCAGGCCGAGGCCGCGGCGCCGTTGCGCGCGCCGACCCCGGCCGCGCCGCCACCGCCGCCCAGCGGCTTCTCACGGGCGCTGACCGCGCAGATCCGCGAGGCCGGCGTTGTCGAGGGGCATACGAGGATAACGCTCACCCCCGGTGGTCTCGGCGAGATCGAGATCGACCTGGCGCATGAGAACGGCCAGATGCGTGTCGTGATCCGTGCCGAGAACCAGGCCGTGCTGCAGGCGCTGCGCGGTGACCGCGACGGGATCGCGGCGCTGCTGGGCGATGCGGGCGGTCTGGACGACGGTCAGCTGAGCTTCGAATCCTTCGCCCGGGGCGACGACCGCGACGATGACGGCGACAAGGGACGCCGGGCGCCGAGCCAAGGCGCGGACGGCGCGGAGACGGCCGAAGCCGCCCTGCCGGACGCCGTCATGCCGTCCCTCTCGCCCGACCGCCTCGACATCATCACCTGACCCGACCGGAGCCCGTCATGACCACGCTGTCCCCGACCAGCGCCGCCTTGGCGCAAACCGCGCAGACGAGCGCCGCCGAGACCTCGCGCAACAAGCTCGACGCGGATTACCAGAGCTTCCTCAAGCTGCTGATCGCCCAAGTCTCGAACCAGGACCCTCTGGAGCCGATGGATTCGACCGCCTTCGTGTCGCAGCTCGCTCAGCTCACCCAGGTGGAGCAATCGATCACCACCAACGAGACGCTGTCCAAGATCGAGACCCGCCTCAGCGAGGCCGGGAGCCGCTCCGACGTGATGCTGCTGGGGCGCGAGGTTCTCGTCCCCAGTGACCAGCTTTCGCTGCGCGACGGCAAGGCCACCTTCTCCTACAGCCTGTCAGAGGGTGCGAGCCGCGTCTCGGCGCGGATCCTGACCAGCGACGGCACGCTGGTGCGAAAGATCGACGATCTGCCGGTCACCTCCGACGCCCGCCATCAGGTGGTCTGGGACGGCCGCGATCCCGACGGGCTTCCGGTGCCGGATGGCAGCTTCCGGGTCGAGATCGCGGCGACCGATGCCGATGACGAGGCGGTGTCGCACGTCACTTTTGCCTCCGGTCAGGTCGAACGCCTGGCCTTCCGCGACGGCTGGCCGATGCTCGCGCTCGACACCGGTGCCGAGGTGTCCCCCGACAGCGTGATCAGCATCGAGTGATCCGGGGCGGCGGTGCGCCTAGTGCGTGACCGGCGCGTCGGTGGCGGTGCCGGCATCGGCCCGCCGCTGCGGCACGTCCTGGCGTGCCACGTCCTGTTTGAACAGGTTGGGAAACAGCACCTCGCTGACCGGCATGCCGATCGCCACGAGATCGGCCAGAACCCGCTCCGAGAGCGCGGCGGTATCGATCGCCGGCCCGGCCATGGCGGGCGTGCTCGCCGCCTCGGTGAGCGAGGCCAGCACGGCGTCGCGCATCCGCATCATCGTCTCCGGGCTGCCCTCGACCTCGTCGACGAGGCTCTCCTCGGGCATCGCCAGTGCGATGTCGGCCACCACATAGGTGATGCTGCGCGGCTTGAGCACCGGCACGGTCAGCCGGCCGATCTTCAAAAGCGGCGCGGTCGAGGCAGGCACCTCGGCGTCCGCCCCTTCGGCTGCGGCATGCGCATCGGCCTGAGGGTTTTGGGGCGCGGGCGGAATCGCCGAGGAGTCGTCCGCCACCCCGGGGAGCGCGTCGCTGAGGATTTCGGGCTCCGCGGCGGCGACCACCGTTTCGGAGGGGACAAGGAACAGCCCCGCGGCATAGCCACCCGCAAGGGCGGCCAGCGGCACGGCTGCCATCATGATCATGCTTTTCATCGGACCATCGCGTTAGAGGCGTATGGTCCCCGTATCACCCCGCATCGTGGCGGGGGTTTCTCCTCAGTAGGGCAAGATGATGTCCATCGCATCCTCGCCATAGCCGCGCTCCTGGGTGCGCGAGATCTGGCCGCGGCCGCCATAGGTGATGCGGGCTTCGGCGATCTTCTCGTAGGGGATGGTGTTGTTCATCTGGATATCCTCGGGTCGAATGATCCCCGCGACCCGCAGTTCCCGCAGTTCCTGGTTCACCTTGACCTCCTGGCGCCCGGCGATGACGAGGTTGCCGTTGGGCAGCTCCTGCACCACCAGCGCCGCGACCTTCAGCTCGATCGATTCGTTGCGGGTGATCGAGCCCGAACCGGAGACATCCGTGGAGGAGCCGATATCGACGATGTCGCCCGACGGCAGGTCCTCGGGGCCGACGCCCGGCAGGATCTTGTCGATCTGGGTGCCGTAGCCGAAGAGGGTGGGGAAGGCGACCGTGCTCTGGCCGTCGCGCGACCGCTGGCCGGCGTTGCGCAGCTGCGCGCGGTCGTCGATCTCGATGTCGACGGTGAGGATGTCGCCCACTTGGCTGGCGCGCTGGTCGGCGAAGAATCCGCCCGAGCCGCCGCGCTCCCATAGCGAGGCGGCCTCGGCGCGCTGGTAGACGCGCGGCGGCGCCGGCGGCGGCATCGGCACCGAGACCTGCGCCGCCTCGGGCACGGTGACCGGGTTGACGGCGATCGGCGTGGTCTGCGGGTCGCGGTCGAAGCTGTTGCGCACGCCGCCGCAACCGGCGAGGAGCGCGCTGGCGAGCAGCAGATGGGGCAGGGCGCGCGGCAGGGTCGAATTCAACGGGTGATCTCCACGAGGCCCTCGGCGGCGGCGATGCCGGTGAGGGTGGTGTTGCTGGACGTGTTGACGATGCGGACTTCTTGGCCGCGATGCGCGTCCGACAGGGCCCGACCGGGTGCCTTGAGCCGCAGCGCGCCGTCGGTGAAGCTGATCGCGACCTCGTCGCCGCGCTCGATCACCAGGGGCTGCATCACCGACTGTACCATCACCGGGCGGCCCTCGGGCAGCATTCGGCGCACCTGCATGCCGATCACCGCCTCGGGATCGATCACCGCGTAGGGGCCGAGCCGAGCCTGCGGCAGCCGCAGCTCGGTCAGGTCACTCGCGGAGACGATGTCGCCGGGCATCAGCCGCCGGTTCGGCACCGGTAGCGGCACCATCACCGAGGCCAGACCGCTGACGCGGTGCAGCTCGCCGGTGTCGCCCACGGCGTTGGCCACGAAGCGGCCGGTGGTCGGGTCCATCCAGAATTCGGCGATCAGCGCCGCCTCGGATGGCGGGTTGCCGGCGAAACCGATCTCGAACTCCGCCCGCTCGGGCACCGAGGGGCCGAGATGGTCGCGCGCGCGCTCCTCGACCAGCACCGGTAGCGGCGCGGCCGAGGCGGCGGAGGCCGCGAGCGTGAAGAGGAGAGCCAGCGCGCGCATCACTTGATCTGGTTGGCAGCGGTCATCATCTGGTCGGCGGTCTCGAGCGACTTGGAGTTCATCTCGTAGGCCCGCTGCGCCGAGATCAGGTCGGTGATCTGCTGGATGATGTTGACGTTCGAATTCTCGAGATAGCCCTGACGCAGGATGCCGACGCCCGGATCGCCCGGGTTGGCGGGCACCGCGTCGCCCGAGGCGGTGGTAGCTTCGAGCAGGTTGGAGCCGAGCTGGCGCATCCCCGCCTCGTTAGTGAAGGTCGCCATGGTGATCCGTCCGAGTTCCACCGGGATCGGATCCGCGCCGACATAGGCCATCACCACGCCGGTCTCGGCGATCTCTACCTGCACGGTGTTCTCGGGCACGACGATGCCGGGATCGAGCTCGTAGCCCTGCATCGTCACCATCTGCCCTTCGGGGGAGAGCTGGAAGGCGCCGTCGCGGGTATAGGCCTGACCGCCATCGGGCAGGTTGACGGTGAAGTAGCCGCGCCCGTCGATCGCGATGTCGAGCTGGTTCTCGGTGGCCATCAGCCCGCCCTGGGTGTTGAGCCGGACGGTCCCGGCGGTCTCGACGCCAAAGCCGATGTCGATCCCGGTGGGCCGCATCGTGCCGGCCTCGGAGGTCAGCGCGCCCTCGCGGCGCACCGTCTCGTAGATCAGGTCCTGAAACGCCGCCCGGCTCGACTTGAAGCCGGTGGTGTTGGCGTTGGCGATGTTATTGGAGATGACGTCCACATTGGTCTGCTGCGCCAGCATGCCGGTGGCGGCGATTCCGAGGGCTTTCATCGTCGGGCTCCTGTATCGGGTCCGTGAAAAGGGGTCAGGCGCTGGTGTCGCCGATGCGGCGCAGCATGTCGCGCGTCAGGTCGTCCTCGCTGCTCACCAGCTTGAGCGCGCGCTCATAGGCCTGCTGGATCGCCATCAGCCGGGTCATCTCGACCACGGGCTGGACGTTGCTGGCCTCGATTGCGCCCTGCACGACGCGGGTGGCGTCGCTGGCCGGGCGGGCGGTGTCGGCGGCGCCCTCGGGCGGCACGAACATCCCCGCGCCGATCCGCTCGTAGCCCTGCGCGTCGGGCAGGTCGAACAGGCCGACCCGGCCGATCACGCCGCCGGCCAGCGTCGAGATCGTGCCGTCTTGCGAAATCGTCACCTCGCCGCCGATATCCGGGGGCAGGGCGATCGGCGCGCCGCCGGGATCGAGCACGCGCGCGCCGTTCAGCGTCACCAGATTGCCGTCAGGCGAGAGCGCGAAGCGGCCGTCGCGGCCATAGGCGGTGCCGCCATCGATCTCGTAGGCGAACCAGCCGTCCCCCTGCAGCGCCAGGTCGAGCGGGTTGCCGGTGCGGCTCATCGCGCCCTGCGCCGGGTCCATGAAGGAGCCCTGGTCGATGAGGAAATCGGTCTCGCGCCCGTCCTCGGTGCCGGTCTCGCGCAGCATGTAGCTGTCGAACACCACCCGCTCGCCCTTGAAGCCGGCGGTATTGGCGTTGGCGATATTGTTGGCCGTCACGTCGAGCGCGTTGCGCATCGCCGTGGCAAGGGACAGCGAAACATAGGTGCCGTTGTCCATACTGCCCTGTCTCCCGTTTCCCACGATTCCCGACGCTTGGCCGGCTTTGTTGAGACTGTTGTTGCGCCAATGCGGAAAGCGATCAAGGATAGTCCTTGTCAATTCATGGGGTCGTGGCGGATTTGCCAAGATTACTCGGCATATGTCTTGGGCTGGCTATGACCAGCAGCGCGGCTCTGGCCGAAGCGCCGCTCGTGGCCGAACCCGTCACGGGTCCGCAGGCCGTGCCGGCGCCCGAGCTCGAGCCGGGCTATCTGGATGCGCGGGGGCGCATGGTGTCGCGTTTGAGCGATGCCAAGGATCCAGAGCTGCGCGCCGATTTGCTGCTCGATCTGGCCCGGCTCGAAATCGGTCAGGCGCTGGCGCCCGAGGCGCTCTCGTTCCTGTCCGGCCTGCCCGAGACGCTCGACGCCGAGCGGGCGTTGCGGCGCGACAGGATCGCGCTGGCGGCCTGGGGCGTGGCGGGCGGCACCGACCCCGCGCCGCAATCGGTCCGCTCATTGCTCTCTACGGATGTCGATTGGCCCGAACGCGCCGCTTGGCGTGCCCTGTCCTTCGCCCGCGAGGGCGAGATCCGCGCCGCTGCGGACGTGCTTCCCGAGGCCGGGCCCGCCCTCGACGCGATGGCGCCGGCGCTGGCCGCCGCGATCCTGCCGGAGCTGCTCGAGGCCGCGATCGAAGGCGGGTTGTGGGATACGGCGCATGGGCTGGCTCAGCGTTTCGACACCCATGCCGAGCTGCGCAATTCTCCAGCCTACCGGTTCCTGCTGGGGCGCGCGGCCCAGGCCGGCGGCAACCCGGTGATGGCCTTCGACAGCTATGCCATGGCGGCGGGCGGCGGTGACGCCTGGGCCCAGCGGGCGCGGCTGGCACTGGTCGATCTGGGGCGTGCCACCGGCGCGCTCGCGCCCGAGGACGCCGCCGAACTGCTGCGGCAGAGCTGGCGGATCTGGCGCGGTGACGCCTTGGAGGTCGCGACGCTGGAGCGCCTTGCCGAAGTCGAACATGGCCGCGGCGAAACCGAGGCCGCGATCGCCGCGCTGACGGAGATTCAACGCCGCCATCCCGGCAGCGACGCGGCGCAGCAATCCGAGGCCAGGCTCGACGAGCTGGTGGCCGGGCTCTACGCACGCGGTGGTCGCGGCGCGCTGCCGATCGCCGAATTCGTCGCCGCGCATCGCCGACTGTCTCCCGACCTGATGTTCCGCCCGGGCTTCGTGGCCCATGCCGAGAAGGTGGCAGCACGGCTTTTGGAGATCGGAGCTACTGACGCCGCCGCGCGCGAATACGCCGCGCTGCGGGACCAGTTGGCGCTGATGGAGGATCTCGGGCTCGAAGAGGTGACGCCGGCGCGGCGCGACGCTCTGCGCCTCGCGCAGGCCGAAGCGCTGCTGCGCGGCGGCCAGACCGAGGCGGCGGCGCAAGCGCTGGGCACCGCGCCCGCCTCGGCACCCGAACTGCGCGACCGGCTGGCGTTATTGCAGGCCCGTCTGTCGAGCGCCGAGGGCGACGGCGAAGGGGTGATCGCTGTGCGCATGGAGGCACCGACCGAGGGATACCGCAGGCTGCGTGCTGCGGCCCTGTTCGAGCGCGGCGATTGGGAGGCCGCGCGCGACGCCTACGTGGCGCTGTGGCGCGAAAAGGGGGCCGGTCTGGGCGAGGCGGGCACGATCCGCCTGCTGCTCGCGGCCCATCGCGCCGGGGATGCCGAGCTGGTGGCCGAGTTGCTGGAGCGTCTGCCCAATCTGGCCCGGACGCCCGAACTCGCGGAGGTGGCGCGTTCGCTCGCGCCGGTTGCGCCGCTGGCCCTTCCGATAGGGCAGAAATCCGCCACGGATCGGATGCAGGGTGCCGACGCGGCGCTCCGCCGAATCGAAACCGCAGCGGGGGATGGCTGATGCCCGCCCCCGTCCAGACCCGGCCGATGCCGGACACACCACCCGGCCCGGGCATCATCGCCCGCGGCGGCAAGACAATCGAAGGACAGCCGATATGAGCATTTCCTATGCCATGCAGACCGGTGTGAGCGGTCTGCGGGCGAATTCGACGGCGGTGGGCCGGATTTCGGAGAACATCGCCAACGCCAACACCGACGGCTACCGGCGCAGCTTCGTGCAGATGGTCACCACCAGCACGCTGAGCCAGAACGGCACGGTAGCGCCCTCCGGCGTGCGCGCGGTGCAAACCTCGGAGATCTCGACCGAAGGCGCGCTGCGCGCCACCGAGCGGGCGACCGATCTCGCGATCGGCGGGCCGGGCTTCTTCGTGGTCTCCAAGCAGCCGAACGAGACCAACGAGGCGAACTTCATGCTGACCCGGGCAGGCTCCTTCCTGCCCGACGAGAACGGCAACCTGCGCAACGCCGCGGGCTACTATTTGGCGGGCTTTCCCTATGACCAGACCGCCAATCTGGGCAACATCGACCGCAACCAGTTCGGTGATCTCAAGACCGTCAACCTCGGCAGCCTGTCGCAGACCGGCTCCCCCACTGGTGCGATGACGATCAGCGGCAACATCCCGGCCCAGCAGACCGGCCTGGCGACACCGGGCGAGCCGTTCCTAAGTTCGGCGGAGTATTTCAGCCCGTTGGGTGCCGCGGAGCGGATGCAGTTCTCCTGGCAGCCCAGCGCCGCACCGAGCCAGTGGATGCTGTCGATCAGCGGTGCCGACGGCGCGCAATACGGCAACGTCACGGTCGATTTCCATGACAGCGGCCCGCTGGCAGGGGCGCCGCGGCTCTATTCGAACGCCACCTCCACCGCCGCTGCACCTGCGAACTTCGCTTTTGACGATGCGACCGGCGTGGCGACGCTGACAATCGATAACGGCGAGGTCCCGCAGATCGTCGAGGTGACGGTCGGCGCCCCCAACCAGCACACCGGCATGACCCAGTTCGCGGGCGACTACTCGCCGCTCAAGATCACCGCCGACGGTGCCGAGAGCGGGGTGTTGGTGCGGACCGAGATCGACGAGCGCGGCGACGTCTACGGCGTGTTCAACAATGGCAGCCGCAAGCCGCTCTACAACATCCCGCTGGCCGAGGTGGCCAACCCCGACGGCCTGCTCAAGACCGACGGCAACGCCTTCCTGTTGTCACGATCCTCGGGCAAGTTCAGCCTCAACCAGGCGGGCGAGGGCTCGGCCGGGACGCTGACGGCGGGCGCACTGGAGAGTTCGAACGTTGAGGTGGCTCAGGAACTCACCGACCTGATCAGCACCCAGCGGGCCTATTCCTCGAACGCCAAGATCGTGACCACCGTCGACGAGATGCTCGACGAAACGACCAGACTGAAGCGCTGAACGCGGGGGGCAAAGGGCAGCAGAACGCGCCCGGCCCCGACACCGGAGAATCAGAATGAGCATTACCGGCGCCTTTCTCAACGCCCGCAGCGGTCTTGCCGCTGCCGAGGGCTGGGCCGACATCGCCGCCACCAACATCGCCAACGCCAACCGCACGGGCTATGCCAAGCGCAGCGCCCCGCTGACCCAGTTGCCCGGCGGCGGCGTGGCGATGACCGGCTTCCAGCGCGCCACCGACGCGGCGCTCGAGCAGGCGCATCGCAAGGAGGTCTCGCGCACCGCGACGCAGGAGGCCAGGGCCGGTGCGCTCGAGGTCCATGTCGCGGCTTTGGGCGAAATCGATTCCACCACCGGCCTTTCCGGGCGGGTCTCGACCTTCCGCACGACGCTCGACGCGCTGGCCACGACGCCATCCGAGCCAGCGTTGCAGGAGGCCGCGGTCCGCGCGGCCGAAGGTCTCGCCACCACCTTGCGCGACGCCAGCGGCACGCTGGCCCGGACCGAGGAGCGGGTGCGCAACGCGGTGGTCGCCGACGTCACCGAGATCAACGACCAGCTGGCGCGGATCGTGGCGCTGAACGAACGGATCGCCGGGCAGCAGCAGGGGACCGAGCGCCGGGTGATGTTCGAGGATCAGCTGTCGGAGAGCCTCGACAGCCTGTCGCAGTTGATCGACCTGCAGATGCAGACCGACGCCTCCGGGCGCATCTCGATCTACACCGCCGCCGGTGCGGCGCTGGTCGAGGACAACAAGCGGCACGAACTGAGCTTCGACACCAGCACCGGGCGGCTGACCGTCAACGATGTCGACATCACCCCTGGCGTCGCCGAGGCGCGCGGCTCGAGCGAGGGGGCGCTGGCCGGCAGGCTGGGCTTCTTGACCAATGACCTGCCGCGCCTAGAGCTGCAGCTCGACGAGATGGCACGCAGCCTGGTGCAGGAGTTCGAAAGGATCGACACGACCCGCGCGGCGGGCACGGCCGGTCTCTTCGTCGACGGCACGGCGCCTGTGGACGGGAACGGTGTCCGGGCGGCTTTCGATCCCACCAAGAGCGAAGGTCTGGCCGGACGTATCGCGGTCAACACGGCGGTCCGTTCTGAGGCGGGCGGCGCGGCCTGGCGGATGCGGGACGGGATCGGCGCGGCGGTCCAAGGTCCGGCCTCGGACGGCAGCCGGGTCGCGGCCTTCGTCGATCTGCTCTCGACCGATGTCTCCTATGATCCCGCGGCCGGTCTGGGGGAGCGCCGGACGATCGGCGATTTCGCCGCTGGCCTCGTTTCGGCGCAGAAGCAGCTGCACAACGATGCACTAGCGAAGTCCGAAACCCTCGCTGCGGGTCGGGACTCGATCCAGACCTCGCGCCAGTCGGTGCAGGGGGTCAACGTCGATGACGAATTACAGCAGCTGATGCTGATCGAGCAGAGCTACGCCGCCAACGCGACGGTGATGAAGACGCTCGGTGAGATGATGGACACGCTGCTGGCAGCGGTGCGGTAAGGAGAGACCGGAATGATCACCCTGATGCGCACCTATTCCACCCTGCAGGCCAGCGTCGACGGCCGTCGGCAGGTTGCCGATTTGAGTCGCCAGCTGAACCAGGCCGGCGAGGAGGCGACCACCGGCTACAAATCGGACCGGTTCCGCGCGCTTGGCAGCCGGGCCGGCGAGGCGATGGCCACCCGCGCGCGGCTCGATCGGCTCGAGAGCTTCGCCACGATCAACGCCACGCTCGATCGCCGCCTCGAGATGACCGGCTCCAGTCTCGGCGACATGCGCGCCAGCCTCCAGACGGTTCTCGATCTCGCCGTGCCAAGTACCGAAGGACATGCCTTCACTGGGGCCCAGCTCCAAGCTGCCGCGCGTGCCGCGCTCGACCAGGTAATCGGTCAGGTCAACCGTAGCTACGAGGGAGTCTCGCTGTTCTCCGGAGTCGCCAACACAGTGCAGGCCATCCAGCCCTACGACACGGTCAACCCGGCCAGCGGTCTGTCGCCGCGTGGAATGGTCGAGACTGCTATCGGCGCCATGCCAGTTGACGCGGCGCAGGCCAATGCCAAGGCCGATGCGCTGGCCGCGATCTTTGATCCGGCCGCTGCCGGCGCCGCAACATATCGCGGGACGGTTTATAACGGCGCGGCCCGTGACGCTGCTGGCAAGGGCATGTCCGTACGGATCGACGAGGAAGAAGTGCTGGATTACGGCGTCCAAGCCGATGATCCGGCCTTCTCCGAGATGCTGCGTGGCCTATCGATGCTGGCGTCGGTCGACATCAGCACGCTCGACAATCAGGCGGCCCGAGCTTGGACCTCGCGGGCCTTCGAGGCGCTCGAAAACGGACGGACGGGGCTGCTTTCGGCCGAGACTCGGATCGGCGCGCAGCGTCGCCAGCTCGAGGACACGATGGAGTCGCAGGCCGCGCGGGTCACGCTCTACCGTCAGCAGATCGACAGCGTCGAGGGCGTCGATCCCTACGAGGCCGCGACCCGGCTGACCCAGCTGCAGACCCAGCTCGAGGCAAGCTACGCGATCACGGCGCGGCTGTCGAAGCTGTCCTTCCTGAACTACATGTAGCACGAATAAGCCATGGATAGATTGCATAAATGCAACCTATCCATGGATTGTTTTGACTGTTCTTGTGGCGTGTCGTAGGGCTCGGCTAGTCTCGAACCAGAACGCGTCATTCGGAGCAGCGCATGCGGAACGGGCTGAAACGGGGGATCGGACTGGCGATGCTTCTGGCCGGGACCCTCGGAGCGGCGCCGCTTGCCGCGGAGGTCCGGATCAAGGACATCGCCCAGTTCGAGGGTGTCCGCGAGAACCAGCTCGTCGGTTACGGCCTCGTGGTCGGTCTGAACGGCACCGGGGATTCGCTGCGCAACTCGCCCTTCACCGAGCGCTCGATCGAGGGGATGCTTGAACGGCTCGGCGTCGGCAATCTGACCGACGAGCAGATGCGCACCCAGAACACCGCCGCCGTGATGGTCACTGCGATGCTGCCGCCCTTCGCCCGGCGCGGCTCGACCATCGACGTGGTGGTTTCCTCGCTAGGCGACGCCTCGTCCCTGCGGGGCGGTACCCTGATCGTGACGCCGCTGACCGGCGCCGACGGCGAGGTCTATGCCGTGAGCCAAGGCCCGATCGCGGTGGCCGGCTATGCCGCGCAGGGTGCCAATGCCAGCATCGTCGAAGGCGTCCCCACTGTGGCCCGGATCGAGAACGGTGCGACGGTGGAAAATGAGATCGATTTCGACCTCTCCGCCATGAACTCCATCCGGATCGCGCTCCGGACCCCTGACTTCACCACAGCCAAGCGGATCGAGCAGGCGATCAACGCGCATATGGGCGCGATCGCCAGAACGCTCGATTCGGGCACCGTCGAGGTGCGCTCGGCCGCAAAGGTCGACATCCCCGGCATGCTGGCCGAGATCGAGGGGCTGCGCGTGCAGCCCGACGCCATCGCCAAGGTGGTGATCGATGCCCGTTCCGGCACCATCGTGATCGGCTCCGAGGTGCGCATCGCCGAGGTCGCGGTGAGCCAAGGCGGCCTCACGGTGATCGTCAAGGAAGAGATCGAGGTCAGCCAGCCCGAGCCGATCTCGATCGGCAACACCGTGATCGTGCCGCAGACCGAGGTGACGGTCGAGGAGCAGGAGGCGCAGTTCTCGATCCTCGAGGGCGATGTCAGCCTGCAGCGCCTCGTCGACGGGCTCAACGCCATCGGCGTCACCGCGAGCCAGACCATTTCGATCCTGCAGGCCATCAAGGCCGCGGGCGCGCTTCACGCCGATCTGGAGATCATCTGATGCAGATCACGCCCGGCGCGCCGTCGCCGGCCCTGCGCACCAAGCCGCGCGAGGCCGACCCGGAGACGATGGAAACCGCGAAGAAGTTCGAGGAGATGTTCCTCGCGCAGACCGTGGACGAGATGCTCAAGAGCGTGGATATCGGCACTTTCGGTGGCGGTCATGCCGAGGAAACCTGGCGCAGCTTTCTGGCGCGCGCCTTCGCCGAACAGATCGCAGATCAGGGAGGCACCGGAATCGCCCAGAGCGTGGCGCGCGCCATCGGCGCCTATGAGGGGCAGGGGGAGCAGGACGCATGAGCGACCACATCGATACGATCGACACCGACATCGCGGCGCTCTCGAAGCTGCTCGAGACCGAGATCGAGGAGATTCGCGGCGGTACGCTCGACCGTGTCGCCACGCGACTCGAGGAGAAGGCGGCCCTGGTGGCCCGGATCGAGGGGCAGGGGCCGGAGATCGCGGCGCGGCTCGAGGCAGAGGATTCGGATGCCGAGATGCTGCGCGACGCGCTCGACCGGCTGGCCGGTCTCGTCGCCCGCGATGCCGAGATCCTCGAGCGGATGCGCCTGATCACGGCCGAGGTTTTGCGCGATCTCGAGCGTCTGCGCGCCCGCCACGGGCTGGCCGGGCTCTATGGTGCAGACGGAAACCGTAGCGCCAAGGACACGCTTTCGCGCAGCCCCATGGATAAGTCGGTATAGCGTCACAAACGCGCCCCAATTCATGGGTTTAACGATATCTACACCGCGGCGGGCATGCCGACTTCGTCAGAAAGACGATCGAACAGTTAGAATGCTGGAGAATACGAATGTCTTCGATCCTTACCAACAACTCTGCGATGAACGCCCTGTCGACCCTGCGTGGTATCAACAAGGGCCTCAACCAAACCCAGGACCGCATCTCGTCGGGCCTGAAGATCCAGTCCGCCAAGGACAATGCCTCGTACTTCGCGATCTCGAAGACGATGGATTCTGACAGCGGCATGAACAAGGCGATCAACGAAAGCCTGACCCTGACCAAGAACGCCGTCTCTGCCGGCCGCGCAAGTGCCGAAGCAGTAATGGAGATGACCAAGGAGATCGGCACCAAGATCGCCTTCGCCTCTGGCCAGATGGCGTCGGACCCGAACTACGATACTAAGAAAGTTCAAGGCGAGATCGATGAGATTGTCGCTCGGATCGGTACGACCATCGAGCAGGCCACCTTCAATGGCATTAGCTTCGTTGACAGTGACGAGGACAAAGTCGACGGCACGGGGACGGCAAAGACGGTCAATATTGCAACAGGTATTACTCGGGCGGGGACGAGTATCTCCACCACCTCCATGTCGGTCAGCAAGGTGGACCTCGGTTCCATTAAAGAAGCGCTGGGTCGTATCAAACTCGACCTGGAGACCGATGGAGCTGATAATACGCAGTACGACGCTCTTACCAAGCAAACACGGAATAACGACGACGAAATCGCCCAAATGGGCTCGGTGTTCATAAAAGGGCAAATGGCATTCGGGCAGGAAGAAGGCGACAAAGCCAACGCTGCCGACGCCACAATCAAGCCTACTGGTGACCTCGACGGAACTACTAATGCAGCGCTCCAAGCGGGTGCAGCCGACAAGATGGCCTTCTTCCTCGAGGTCGTCGACAAGGCCACCACCATGGCGATTGACGCGGCGACGTCGCTCGGCATTTCTGAGAAATCCATCGAGACGCAGCAGGATTTCCTGACCAAGCTGACCGATCGTCTTGATAGCGGCATCGGCTCGATGGTTGACGCCGACATGGAAGAAGAGGCTGCCCGTCTGCAGGCGCTGCAGGTGCAGCAGCAGCTCGCCTCGCAGTCGCTGTCGATCGCCAACCAGGCGCCTCAGCAGATCCTGAGTCTGTTCCGCTAATGCGCGACGGCGGGGGCCGGCCGACATGGCCGGGCCCCGCCCCTTCGGATCCACGCGATCCGCCCCGGTTCATTCCATCATTCCGGAAGGCCAAACGCGCGCGCGCGATCCTGTAGTCCCGCGTGCCTCCATTCCAGTGCCCCGCGAGAAGAGCAAGGGCCCAGAGCGAGAGCAGAACGCATGAGCATCGCCGCCTACAAAACCACCATCCGCGAAAGCGAATCCCCCCGTCAGATCGAACGCCGCATCATCGCACGTATCACTGCTGGCCTGTCGCGCCATGCCGAGGCCTATGACGGCGCCGAGAGCGCCACGGCGCGCAGCATGATCATGGCCGAGGGGTTGATGTCGGATCTCCTTGACAACCAGAAGCTCTGGAACGAGCTGCGCTTCGACCTCGCCTCGCCTGAGAACGCTTTGCCCGCCGAGCTCCGGGCCGGGTTGATCTCGCTGGCATTCTGGGTCGACCGCCAGACCTCCACCGTACTCGGCGGAAGCGCCGGCGTCGGAGCGCTGGTTCGGATCAATTCCTCCGTCGCCGCCGGTCTTGCCGGCCAGGCACCCGAAGGCGCGGTGGCCTGAGATGGCGCTCAAGCTCACCCTCAAGCCCGACGAGCGGATCGTGGTCAATGGCTGCATGATGCGGAATTCCGGGCGTCGTCACGTGTTGACCATCGAAAGCCACGCCGATGTGGTGCGTGGGCATGACCTGCTGGATGACAATGCGAAACCGACGCCGGTTACCAAGGCCTATTTCCTGATCCAGACCGCGCTCATCCAGCGCGCCCTGCGGGACGAGCTTCTGCCGCTGATCCAGAGCCAGCTCGCCGAGCTAGCGACGACTTTCGGTAATCCTAGTCTCGGCAATATCTTTGAAGCAGCGAGCTTCGTCAGTGCCGGTGATTACTACAAGGCGATGCGCGCCCTGCGCCCGGTGATCGCGCACGAGGCGGAGACCCTTAGCCGGATCTCAGGCGTTACGCAGCCCGGCCTCGCGGCGTTCGGCGCTGGTCATGCGCCGGAGCGGCGGGCAGGGCAGGCGTCGTGATCTCGCTTTCCGGCCTTAACGCCCGGATGGGGCTCAGCTTGGTGGACGCAACCCGCGACCGCCAGGAAGAGCTGATCCGCAACGCGCCGGAGCATAAGCGCGCGATTGCCGCCTTTGAGGAGCGTATCGGTAAAGTCGAAACGGTCGATCAGCTCCTTGAGGATCGCGAACTCTATGTCTTCGTCATGAAGGCATTCGACCTTGAGGATCAGATCTTTGGTAAGGCGCTGATCGGCAAGGTGCTGCGCAGCGACATCAGCGACAGCAGCTCTCTCGTCAACCGCCTGACCGACCCGCGCTTCCGCGAGTTGCACAAGGGCATGGGCTTCGTCGCCGATGGAAAGACCAACACCAAGACTTTCTCCGCGTCTTGGCGCGCGGAGATGGTCGACCGCTATGTCGGCCAGCGCTTCGAGAGCGCGCAGGCCGAGCAGAACGAGACTGTGGGCACCGTGCTCGAATTTCGCCGCAAGGCGGGGGACATCAAGAACTGGTTCGACGTGCTCAAGGATTCCGAGCTGTCGGAGTTCATGCGTACTGCGCTCGGCGTGCCGAGCCAGAGCGCCGGGCTCGACATCGACAAGCAGGTCGAGCTGTTCAAGGCCAAGTTCGACATCACCAAGCTCAAGGATCCCGCCGAACTCGAGAAGCTCGAGCGGCGCTACGTGGCGATCTCGGACGCCAAGGCAGGGGTGCAGTCCTCTGCCAACGCTGCGCTGACGCTGATGAACGCGGCCGTGAGCGCCGGGGCCGGGGGGCAGTTCACCCCGATCACCATCGACATCACGGCGATCACGGCGCTGCGCAAGGGCTACTGAGCCCGGCCCCTCATTCGAGGATATCCTCCTCCTCGTCGCCGGCGCTCGGCAGCTCGATCGAGCCTTCCTCGGCGAGCTGGCGGGTGTAGTCGACGATCATCGTCTGCGCCGCGCGCGCGTCGCGGCCCCGGACCGGGCCCATCGTGTTCATCTCGTCGAGCAGCATGTCGCGTGCCCGCGCGGTCAGCGCGTCGAGGAAATGCTCGCGCATCTCCTTGGAGGCGCCGCGCAGCGCGAGCGGCAGCGTGTTGCCTGTGAGACCGCGCATCACCCGCGCCAGGCTCTGGGCGTCGAGACGGATCAGGTCCTCGAAGGTGAACATCTTGGCCATGATGCCGTCGAGCGCGCCCGGCTTGCGGGCGTCGATCGCCTGGTGCAGCCCGTCGAACACGTCGCGGTCGAGCTTGTTGAACAGGTCGGCCATGCGCTGCTCCATCTCGACAGCGCTGGACTGGCCACCGGCGGAAAGCATGTCGGCCTGTAGCGTCTCCTCGATCTGCGCCATCATCTTGGGCGGGACCGCTTCCATCCGGATCATCCGCTCGACCACGTCGCGCATCATATCCTCGCCGAGGAGCGGAAGCACCTTGGCGGCGACCTCGGTGTCGACATTCGACAGGATCGCGGCGGCGGTCTGCTCGTGCTCGCCCTTGAGATAGGTGGCGATCACTGCCTCGTTCATTGCCGAGAACTTGGCCCAGAGGTCGCGTTCCTTCATCGGGCCGCGGATGTCGCGCAGGATCACTTCGACCTGCTCTTCGGGCAGGAAGGCGCGCAGCATCGCCTCGGCCGAGGCGAGCGAGCCGACCACGCCGCCGCCGGCATCGACGCCTTCGGAAAACTCGGCCAGAACCATCTCGACCAGCTCGGCCTGGACCACGCCAAGCCGCGCCACCGCACGGGTGATCTTGGCGATGTCCTCCGGCGAGAGCTTGCGCATCAGCTCGGAGCCGCGCTCCTCGCCCAGGCACAAGAACAGGATCGCAGCCTTCTCGGCGCCGCGCAGCCGGCGCAGCGGCGGGGTCGGGGGCTGGGCCGCGGCGCGCACCGGGCTCGGTTCGGAAGGGCGGGTGGCAGGGGTCATCGCATTCATCGTCATCCTCCGGCCAGCGGCACGTAGCTTTCCATCAGGCTGCCCGCCAGCATGTACCAGCCGTCGATCAGCACGAAGAAGATCACCTTGAAGGGCAGCGAGATCAACACCGGCGGCAGCATCATCATGCCGGCGCTCATCAGCACCGAGGCGACGATCAGGTCGATCGCCACGAAGGGCAGGTAGATCAGGAACCCGATCGAAAAGGCGCGGCGCAGTTCCGAGATCATGAAGGCCGGGATCAGCGACCGCCAGGACGCCTCCTCGGCGGTCTCGGGCAGCGGCGCGGGTTCGGCACGGTCGGAGCGCGCGGCGAGATTCTGGAACAGCTCGATGTCGCGCGGCCGCGTGTTGGCGAACATGAAGGCGCGGAACGGATCACCGATCCGCGCGAGCGCTTGCTCCTCGGTGATCGCGTTGTTCATCAACGGCTGCAGGCCGCCCTCCCAGGCATCCTCGAAGACCGGCTGCATGACGAAGAAGGTCATGAACAGCGCCATCGAGGACAGGACCATGTTCGGCGGCGTCTGGTTGAGACCGAGCGCCGAGCGCAGCATCGAGAAGACGATCACGAAGCGGGTGAAGCTGGTCATGATCATCAACAGGCCCGGCGCGATCGACAGCACCGTCATCAGCGCCACGAGCTGGATGATCCGCCCCGACAGCGTGGCGCGCTGATCCGTGCCCGGCGCCGCATCCGACAGCACGCCCCCCAGCGCGTCGAGCACGCCGGCGCCGTCCTGCGCCGAGACGGGCAGGGCCATGAGCGCCAGCGCGGCGGCGGCGACGAAGGGGAGGGTGCGGATCATGCTGCTGGTCAGTCGCCCGAAACGTAGTCCTTGACGATCTCGGTCAGCGACACGCCGATCCGCGCCTCGCCGAGCTTGACCAGATCGCCCCGGGCGACCAGCCGATCGTTGATCATCACCTCGACCGGCTCGCCGATCTTCTTGTCTAGCTCGATCACCGAGCCGCGGCCGAACTTCAAAAGCTGCGAGATCGGCAGCCGGGCATGGCCGAGCACGATCTGCACGTCGAGCCCGACATTGAGCATCGCTTCGATGTTGCGGCCACCCTTGGGGGCCTCGGCCTGCGGGGCGTCATCGAAGATCCCGGCGGCGTCGTCCTCGATCTCCGGGAACTCGGCGCCGGTGGCCTTGGTGGGGGTGTCCGTCACGTGCGGTCCTCCGGTTCGGGGTGGGTGCGGGTGCGGGCCCGCAATGTGCCGAGGATCGCGTCGCAGATCCCGGCAAAGCTGTAATCGAGCCGTCCGCCATCCCAGACGACGCGCGCGTCGCCCGGGGCGAGTCCGGCATCCTCGGTAAGCGTGGTGCGGCCCGTAAGGCCTTGCGTCGCCAAGAGCGCCTCGACCTCCGCGCGCAGCTCTTTCGCGCCCGGGGGCAGGGCGATCTCGAGCCGGGAGCTGTCCAGCCCGAGCCTCAGCCCGCGCCGGATCTGCGCCAGCGCCCGGACCTCGGCCCGGCTGGCGAGGATTTCGGGCAGCACCGTCTCGGCGGTGGTGGCGGCGTAGGACAGGAGTTGGGTTTCGAGCGCGGCGCGATGCCGTGCCGCGTCATCCATCACTTCGCCCAGCCGTGCGGCGATCCGCTCGAGCGCCGCGGCCCGCGACGCGGCTTCGGCCGCGCGCGCTTCGGCCTCGGCCTCGGCCCGGCCTTCGGCGCGGCCCTGCGCCAGAGCCGCCGCGCGCGCCTCGGCCACCGCCGCCTGCAAGGCATCATCGCTGTGGCGCGCCGTGGCCCCGCGTCGGGCGAGCTGGCGCTCCTGGGCGATCTCGCTGTCGAAATCCCGCTCGAAGATCGACATCTCAGGCCTCCTCGGCGAGCCAGCTCTGGACGACCTTGAGCGAGGCCTCCGGCTCGTTCTCGACCATCTCGCCGACCGAGACGAGACGGCGCATGCCGATCTTGCCGTCGACCGAGGCGAGGCTCACCATCTCGTCGCCGTCATAGGTGGCGATCTGCTGCTCGTAGGGCAGCATCGCCTGCTGGCTCGGACCGCGTGCACCGGGCTGTTGGGCCAGCGCGCCGGGCTGGCCGGCGGCGTCGCGCGCCGCGCCCGGAAGCTGCGGCGCCTGGCCGGGGGCGGCCTCGTAGCCGAGCTGACCCGCGCTGCCCGCGCCGGCGGTCGCGCCCGCGAGCGCCAGGCCGGTCCCGGTTTCAGGGAGCACCCGGCGCAGCATCGGCCGCAGGCCGAAGCCCAGCACCGCCGCGACCAGCGCCAGCGCGAAGGTACCACGCAGGATCGCGCCGAAGTTCTGCGCGATGGTCTGGCCGAGCGACAGGCCGATCGGCGCGCCGACATCCATCGAGTAATCCATGAAGCGCAGGCTATCGACCGAGACGGTGTCGCCGCGCGCCTCGTCGAAGCCCACCGCCGAACGCACCAGCGCGGTCAGCCGCTCCAGCTCCTCGGGGCTGCGCTCCTCGTAGACCGTCTCGCCATTCGCGGCGACGTTGTAGATGCCGTTGACCAGAACCGCGACCGAGATCCGCTCCACCGAGCCGGGCTCGCGCACCGTCTCGCGCTGGGTCGAGCCGATCTCGTAATTGACGATCTCGTCGGTGCGGGTCGAGGTCGAGGCCGACTGCTCGCCGCCGGCGTCGCCGCCGAGCTCGGGCGGCAGGTTGTTGGCCACGCCGACCTCGGTCTGGGTGCCCTCGCGATCCTGTGCTTCTTCCTGACGGGTCTCGGTCGAGCGGACCACCTGCTGGTCGGGGTCGAAGCTCTGTTCGCGGATCACCTGCCGCTCGGTCGAGAGGTCGACATTGACCTGCACCCGGGCGTTGCCGGCGCCGACGCGGGCGGTGAGCATCTCGGTGATCGAGCGCTGCAGCCGCTCCTGCATCGATGCGCCTGCGGCCTGCACGCCCGCGTCGCCCTCGGTCTCCTCGCTCAGGATGGTCTCGCCGCTGGCCGACAGCACGGTGACGCGCGAGGGGGCAAGATCGGGCACCGCCGAAGCCACCAGCGCCCGGATCGCGAGGCCCTGCCGGCGCGAGATCGAGGAGGTGGCGCGGCCCCGCACGATGACGGAGGCCGACGGCTCGGGACGGGTGCGGGAGAAGGCCTCGCGTTCGGGCAGTACGAGATGCACCCGGGCCGCGTCGATGCCGTCGATGGTCTGGATCGAACGGGCGAGCTCGCCTTCGAGCGCGCGCAGGCGGCTGACCTGCTGCATGAAGCTGTTCATGCCGAGGCCGGAGGACTGGTCGAAGATCTCCCATCCCGCGCCGCCTTCGCCGGGCAGGCCCTGCTCGGCCAGGGACATGCGCGCCCGCGCCACGTCATCCTGCGGGACCGACACGATGGTGCCGCCGCCGGACAGCTCGACATCGAAGCCATCCTGTTCGAGCGCCGAGACGACCCGCCCGGCGGTGGCCAGAGACAGGTCCGAGTAGAGCGGGGCGAAGCTCGGGGCGAGGACGAGGTTGAGGCCGACAGACAGGGCCAGCACGAGCCCCAGCCCGGTGGCGCCCAGAGCGATCAGCCGCGTCCGGCCGAGGCCCGCGAGATTATCGATGATGGATTGCACAAGGGCCTCGTCCTAGCCGGTCGTTGTTGCAAAACTATCCCCAATCCATCGGTTCGAACAAGTATAGTCATGGATAACTTCTTGCCTGTTCGGCCCATATGACACATGTTGTCCATGATCCGACGATCGGCGGGAACCCCGGATGAGCGAAGCGGCAGCGAAGACGACAGGCAAGGAAAGCGGCGCCCGGCCCGGGCGGCTGCGATTCATCTTGATGCTCCTTGTGTCGGTGCTGGCGCTCGGTGGCGGGCTGATCGCGGCGGTCGGGCCGTCGCGGCTGGCGGAGCTGGCCGGGCTGGGTGGCGCGGCCGACGAGGTGGCGCCGGAAACCCCGGCGGAACCCTCGACGGAGGAGATGCGCGCCGCGCTGGCCGCCGATCCGGGCCGCATGGCGCTGCCGCTCGAGGAGATCATCGTCAACATCACCGCGACGACCGCGACCGGTCGGCAGACCAGCCGGTTCCTCAAGCTCGACCTGGCGCTGATCTACGACGCGGCCGCTCCCGATGCGGCGCGGTTGGCCGAGCGGGAGATCTACATGCGCGACAGCTTTCAGGACTACCTGCGCACGCTCGATGAGCGCGACCTGCGCGGCAGCCTCGGCCTGGCCGAACTGAAGTCCGAGCTGCTGCGCCGGGCGCGTGCGATCTCGGGTGGCGAGGCGCCGCGCGAGATTCTCATCTCCGACATGATCGTGCAGTGAGAAGGGGCGCATGATGAGCAGCCAGCGCACACTGCGCCAGCCCGAGGGCGGCCTTGCCGACGGGCCGATCGAGGAACAGATCATCCAGATGGCCTCGCTCAGCTACGAGCGGCTGCCACTGCTGGAAGCGATCTTCGAACGCTACGCCCTGTCGCTGGGCGCCGCATTCAAGGGCTTCGCCGCGATGCCCGCCGAGGCGGTGCTGACCGCCTTCGAATACCTGCCCTGCGGCGCCGCGCTCGAAGGCATTCCGGCGCCGGCCCTGACGGCCGTGGCGCGGGCCGAAGCATGGGACGGGCGGATCGGCGTAGCGCTATCGCCCGAGCTGCTGTTCTCGATGCTCGAACTGATGCTGGGCGGTCGCAATGCCAGCGGCCGGCCCTGGACGCCGCGCAGCTTCACCGCGATCGAGCGCCGCTTCGGCCAACGGCTGGCGGAGCTGGTCCTGGCCGATCTGGCCAACGCCTTTGCCACTGTGGGCGCGGTCACCTTCCGGGTCGACCACCTCGAGAATAGCCCGATCAACGCCGTGTTGGCGCCGCCCAACTCGGCCGCGGTCCGCGTCACGCTCTCGGTCGGCCTCGAGGGGCGCGGCGGCACGCTGACTTTCGTGATCCCGGATGCCGCCATCGACAGCATCCGGACGTTGCTGGTCCAGAGCTTTCCGGCGGGCGAGACCGGGAGCGACAGCGGCTGGCGCGCCGCCTTGGGGCGCTCAATCGAGGGGTCGGAGGCCAAGCTGACCGCCGTTCTCCACGAGGTCCGGATCGGCATGCGCGAGGTCCTCGCCTGGAAGGCGGGCGATATGATTGATCTCGGCATCGACATGGAGCATGAGGCTACCGTATCCTGCAACGGCCGTGCGCTGTTTCGCGCGGCGATGGGGCGGCGCAGGAACGGCGCGGTGGCGCTGCGCGTGACCGACGATCTGGGCGAGGAAAAGGAGCGCGACGATGGCGGTGTTGATTGACGCCATGATCCTGCTGCTGTTGGCCGGGGTGCTGGCCTATGCGCTCATGGTCGATCGCCGTGTGCGGCGCCTGATGGAGACGCTGCGCGAGCTGCAACCCGCGATCAACGCCTATTCGGCGGCCGTCGACCGCTCCGAGGAATCGGTGCGCGGCCTGAGCACCGCCGCGCGTGGCCTGGAGGAGGCCGAGGCCCGGCCCGCCGCCAAGCCGGCCGCACCTGCCGCGAAGACCACCCCCCGCGTCGGCGACAAGGCGGCGCGCACCGCGCGCGCCCGCGCCCAGGCTGCCGGCGTGACCCGCGTGACCGGCAAGACCGAACTGGTGCAGGGCTTCTTCGACAGCGTGCGCGAGCGCGATCAGTGACGACACCGCGTCCTTTCCACATCGTTCTAGGCGCTTTGGCGCTGGCCGGGGTCGCCAAGGCGGCGCTGCTGGTCGGCGACACCACCGCGCCGCCGCAGCCGCGTCCCGGCCTCTTCGTGAGCGCCGCGAACGCCGCTGCCGGCGATGCCGAGGCCCCGGCAGAGCCCGCGCCTGCCGCGGAACCGGCCCCGGCCGCGATCCCGCAAAGCTGCGCCGCGCCCGAGGAGGTGCTCTCGGCGATCGCCACCGAGCGCGGCTTGCTCGAAGAGCAGCGCGACACGCTCGATGCCCGCGCGGCCGAGATCGCGCTGGCACGCGAGACGCTGGCGGTCGAGACCGCCCGGCTCGAGGAGTTGCGCGGTGCGCTCGAGGGGTTGCTGGTCGAGATCGACGCGGCCCGGCAGGCAGATGTCGACCGGCTGGTCGCGCTCTACGTCAACATGAAGCCGCGCGAAGCCGCGACGATCATGAACGATCTCGACATCGAGGTGGCGGTGACGGTGCTGGGCGCCATGCCCGAGCGCGACGCCGCACCGATCCTGGCCGCGATGAACGTCGTGCGGGCGCAGGCGATCTCGATGATCATCCTCGAACGCTCCAAGCTTCCGGGCGACCAGCGGCTCGACGGCATCCGCCTGCAATAATGGCTCAGTCCTCTTCGTGCAGCTTCGACCCTTCGGGCGGGGCGCGGCGGATGCGTCGTTTGAGATCCATGATGTAGCCGATGATCTCGGCCACAGCCTGCCAATGCTCGGCCGGGATCGCGTCATCGACCTCAACCACGGCGTGCAGCGCCTGCGCCAACGGCTTGTTCTCGACGATGCTGACGTCGTTCTCGCGGGCGATGCGGCGGATCTGGGCGGCGATCAGGTCGGTGCCCTTGGCAACGCAGACCGGGGCCGGGTCCACCCCCGGTGTGTAGCGCAGCGCCACCGCGTAATGGGTCGGGTTGGTGAGCACCAAGGTCGCCTGCGGCACCGCAACGCCGATCCGCTGCTGTGCCCGCTTGCGGCGGATCTGGGCCCGCTTGCCCTTGATATGCGGGTCGCCCTCGCTGTCCTTGTGCTCGTCGCGGATCTCCTTGAGGCTCATCCGCTGCTTGCGGATGTAGTCGATCCGCTTCCAGATGATGTCGATCAGCGCCACGGCGGCGAGAAACGCGGTGGCGCCGACCAGCATCCGGACAATCGCGCCCTGCGCATGCGGCAGCAGCGTCTCGGGCGAAAAGCCGGGCGCTTCCCAGATCTCCATCACCGAGCCGCGCACCGCGAGCGCGGCGATGATCGCCACCACCGCTACCTTGGCGACGTTCTTGCCGAACTCGACGAAGGCGTCGGCCGAGAACAGCCGCTTGAAGCCCGACAGCGGGTTGAGTTTCGACAGCTTCGGCTTGATCCGCTCCAGCGCGACCACGGTCTGGCCCTGGATCAGCACGCCGAACAGCGCCGCGAGCACCATCACCAGCACCACCGGCGCCAGCGTGCCTGCCACCGTCGTGGCCAGCGCCTGCGCCACGCCGCTGACATCGCGCAGCCCGGCGGCGCCGTTGCCGATCTCCATTCCGCCGGCCTGGGCGATCAGCCCCGACAGGTCGCCCGCCAGCCGCGGCAACATCATCGGCAGCACGTAGAGCGAGATGACGAGCAGCGCGAAGGCGCTCATCATGTTCCCGGTTTCCTTGGAGGAGGGGACGTCGCCTTTCTCCCGCGCCTTGCGCAGTTTTTGCTCGGTCGGTTCCTCGGTCTTGCTGCTCTTGTCTTCGTCCGACATCGCGCCCCCTCAGAACTCGAAGCCGATCAGCCAGTCGGCCAGGGCCTGCACCGTCCCCGATAGCATGGCAGGCCCCGCGAAGACGAGGCCCGCGAGACCGGCGACGATCAGCAGCGGCGCCGCGACGAAGAAAACCGGCAGGCTGGGCATCGCCCGGTTGGCCAGACCCATGCCGAGATTGAGCACCAGCGACAGCACGTAGAACGGCGCGGCCAGCGAAATCCCGAGATAGAAGCTCTGCGCCACCGCCCGCACCATCTGCTGGGCGAGATCGCCCAGCATCAGCCGCCCCGGCGGAAACAGCTCGTAGCTGTCGAGCAGCGCCCGGATCATGACGTGATGCAGCTCGGTCGCGAAGACCAGCGCCACCCCGGCCATCAGCAGCAGCCCGGCGATCAGGGTGGAGCCCTCGAAACTGCCCTGGCTGGGGGCGAAGGCGTTCGACAGGCCCGCCACCATGCCGAGTTGGTAGCCAGCGAAGCCCAAGGCAGAGAACAGGATGCGCGCGGTGGTGCCGATCCACAGCCCGATGGTGATCTCGGTCGCGAACATCGCCAAAAGGGTGATCGGCGAGACCTGCGCCGCGCCCTCGATCGGCGCCAAGGGCGACAGCGCCGCGCTCAGCGCCAGCGCGAAGAGCAGCCGGTGACGTACCGGGATCGACGGCTCGCCGAAGCCGGGCAGGAACATCAGCGCCGCCCCGAAACGGGCGAAGACCAGCGCGGCGGCCAGCGCCTGCGCGACCAGCAGCTCGCCCAGCTCCACCGGCCTAGCCGCCGATCGTGGCGACGGTGCGCAGCGCGGCCTTCCGATGCACCTCGTTGTGGGAGATGACCTGCGTCATCGGGCTCACCCGTTCGAGCATGGAGCGCACGAAGCTGCGCACCTCGGGGCTGACCATAAGCGCCGGCCACTCATCGGCCTGCGCGAAGCGCTGGATCTCCTTGCGCGCCTCGAGGACGAATTCCTGCACCCGCTGCGGCGACATCAGGAAGTTGCGCTCCTCGCCGTTCATCCGGACGGCGGCGTTGAACTCACCCTCCCAGGCCGCCGACATGGTGATCACCGGCACGAAGCCCTGTCCGTCGGTGAGCGCGTGGCAGATCTGGTTCGACAGGCGGCGGCGGACATGCTCGGTGATCAGCGTCACGCTCGAGGTTGTGCGGTTGGCCTCGGCGATCGCCTCGACGATCAGCGGCAGGTTGCGGATCGAGATCCGCTCGAGCAGCAGCGCTTGCAGCACGTGCTGCACCAGGATCGCGGGGCTGGTGCCCGAGATCTCGCCCGCGAGCTTCTGGTAGGGGCGCGGGAGCTTTTCGATCAGCTCCTGCACCGCGCCATAGGTCAGCAGCTCGGGCATGTGCTGTTTGATGATCTCGGTCAGGTGGGTGGTGATGACGCTTTCGGGGTCGACCACGGTGCAGCCTGCCGCCTCGGCCGTCTCGGCGAGTTGCTGGTCGACCCAGACCACCTCGAGCCCGAAGGTCGGGTCCTTGGTGCGCTGGCCGGGCAGGTCGATCCCGGCCTCGGAGGGGTTGATCACCATCATGCCGGTGGCTCGCACCTCGGCGGTCGCGGCCCGGACGCCCTGCACGGTGATCGCATAGGCGTCCGCCGAAAGCGCCGGGTCGTCCTTGATCCGCACCGAGGGCAGCACGAAGCCGTATTCGCGCGCGAAGAGGTGGCGCAGGCTCTTGATCTTGCCGGGCAGGGCGGCGTCGGGACGGTTGATCAGCGGCACCAGCGCGCCGCCCAGATCGAGCCGCAGCTCATCGAGCCGCAGCGTCGCGGCGACGTCGTCCTCGGCCGGGGTCGCCTCGTCGCGCTCGGCCTGGGCGGCCTGCGCCGTCTCGCGCGTCACCCGGGCCTTGGCCTCGCGATCCATGACCCAGCCCAGTCCGACCAGCATCAGCGCCAGTATGGCGAAGACCGGCAGCGGGAAGCCCGGCAGCAGGCCGATGCCGAACAGCAGCCCGCCGGCCATCCACAGCGCCTTGGGAAAGCGTCCGAGCTGGCTCAGCACCGCTTCGTTCGCCGCACCCTCGGTGCCGCCCTTGGTGACGATCAGGCCGGCGGCGAGCGAGACGATCAGCGCCGGGATCTGGCTCACCAGTCCGTCGCCGATGGTCAGCGTGGTATAGACGTTCGCCGCCTCGCCGATCGGCAGCCCGTGCTGGACCACGCCGATCAGGATGCCGCCGACGATGTTGATCATGGTGATGATCAGGCCGGCCACCGCGTCGCCGCGCACGAATTTCGAGGCACCATCCATCGCCCCGAAGAAGCCGCTCTCGTCTTCGAGTTCCTTGCGCCGCGCCTTGGCCTGCGCCTCGTCGATCAGCCCGGCGCCGAGATCGGCGTCGATCGCCATCTGCTTGCCCGGCATCGCGTCGAGCGAGAACCGCGCTGAGACCTCGGCGATGCGGGTCGAGCCCTTGGAGATGACGATGAAGTTGATCACCACGAGGATCGCGAAGATCACGATGCCGATCACGAAGCTGCCTGCGACGATGAAGCGCGAGAAGCCCTCGATCACCCCGCCCGCGGCGCCGGGACCGGTATGGCCCTGGCTCAGGATCAGCCGGGTCGAGGCGACGTTGAGCGACAGCCGCAGCATGGTGACCACCAGCAGCAGCGTCGGGAAGGAGTTGAAGTCGAGCGGGCGCGGAATCCACAGCGCCACCATCAGGATCAGCGCCGAGAGCGCCAACGACACCGCGAGACCGAGATCGAGCAGCACCGAGGGCAGCGGCACGAACAGCACCGCCAACACCAGCGTCACGCCGACCGCGAAGCCGACGTCGCGGTTGGCCAGGCCCAGTGCCAGCATCCTGGCCCCGTTGGGCCTGCGGGTGGGTTCGCTGCTCATGACCGGCTCACGACGACGGCGCCGCGCGACCGATCATCGGTCGGAGCGGCGCGTCCGAGTAGATGCCGAAGCGGGCGCCATCGCCGCCACCGACCGACCAGCCGCGTCGGATCGCGCCGGGCGCGGCGGCAGGGGCCACTGGGGCGCCAGGAGTGGAAGCCGGTGCCGCGCTCCGCATGCCCGGCGCGGCCACGTCCCTGAAGCCGGCGATGCGCTCGTTAGCGACCTCGATATTGCCGCGCAGCGCCGCGAGATAGACCTTCTGCGCCTCGGGGGTGCGCGAATGATACGCACCGGCGGCGGCGGTCCAGTCGCCGAACTCCTCATAAAGTCCGCGGAGGAAGCGGGCGGCGTATTCGACGTTGCGGGCCGGATCGAAGCCCTGTGCGACGCCGTCGAAGGCGTCGGGGTGCCAGCGCAGATTGATCTGCATGCAGCCGACATCGATGCTGTCGATTCCGGCGGCGCGGCGGGCGGCGATCCAGGCGAGCGCCTGATCGCGGTTGTCGAACAGCCGGCCTTCGCCGGCGGCGTTGACCGCCCAAGGCCAGATCGTCAGGTGGCCGCCGCGCGTCACACCGGCCTCCTGAATACCGATCGCCAGAAGCAGGTTGCCGGGAATGCGATGGCGCAGCTGGGCGCGCAGGATCTCGGCGACGCAAACGCCGCGCTCGAGCGGCGCGCCCGCCACCGGCGCGCCGGCCGCTGAGATCGTCTCGCGACCCGCGTTCAGCGCCTCGCTGCCGCGATAGAAATCGCCCCAGCCGGCGAGGCCGGGCCGGGGGGCGAGCGCCGCCACCAGCGCCAAGGCGAGGCCAAGCCGCCTCACGCGCCGCCGCTCGCGATCAGGTCGAACACCCGGTCCGACAGCCGGGTCAGCGTGGCGTAGATGAAGGGGGTCGCCGCCAGCAGCCCGAGGAAGATCGCCACGATCTTGGGCACGAAGGTCAGCGTCATTTCCTGGATCTGGGTCAGCGCCTGAAAGAAGGCGATGGCAAGGCCGACGCCGAGCGCCAGCGCCAGAATCGGGCCGGAGCCGATCAGCACCGCGAGGATGGTGTCCGACAGGATGTCGTAGGTGTCGCTCTCGGTCATCGCCGGGGCCCCTCGCGCCGCCCGATCGCCAGCGCGATCAGATCGGCATCCGTATGATTTCCTGGTAGGCCTCGACCACCTTGTCGCGCATCGAGATCATCACCTTGACGGTGCTCTCTAGCTCGAGCGTCGCTTCGACCACCTGCTGCGCGCCGACCTTGCCGGTCAGGCCCTGCTGCGCGACGGCCTCGGCCTGGCGCGTGGTCTCGACCGTCGACTGCGCGGCGTTGCGCAGCACGTCGGCGAAGCTTTCGCCCGTGCCTTGCGGCTCCGGCGCGACGGGGGAGGTCGTCAGCTCCTGCGACGACTTGTAGGCGCCACGGATGTTGGAGGTGGAGAGGATCGAGGAAAACTCGGTCATCGGTCAGTCAGCCCTATCGCAGGAGGTCGATCATCTGGTTGCGCATCTTCCGACCCGCTTCGAACATGTTCATGTTCGCCTCGTAGCTGCGCGACGCCTCGCGCATGTTGCTCATCTCGAGGATCGGGTTGACGTTCGGCATCTTGACCATGCCTCGCGCGTCGGCCGCCGGGTGGGCGGGGTCGTGTACGAGCGTGAACGGGCTGTCGTCGCGGCCGATCTTCTCGACCCGCACCATCGACGCACCCAGTTCGCGGTCGAGCATCTCCTCGAAGGCCAGCGTCTTGCGGCGATAGGGATCGGCACCGGGCGCGTTGCCGGTCGAATCCGCGTTGGCGACGTTCTCGGAGACGATCTTGAGGCGTTCGCCCTGCGCCCGCATGCCGCTGGCGGCAATGGCGCTGATCGAGGAAAGCGGGTCCATCTGTTACTCCTTACTCAGCGCAGGCCGGTTGCCGACATGGTCAGCAATTCGTGGCCCTTGCGGTAGAGCTGCGTCGCGAGGCGGTAGCTTTCGCTGACCTCGGCGGCCTTCACGGTCTGCTGTTCGAGCACGACGGTGTTGCCGTCGAAGCTGCGCTCCCATGCGGCGGGGTCATCCATCACCCGCGGGCCGCCCTGCGATCCCCCGGTCGAGGTGATGTGGCGCGGATCAGTCGTGGCCACGCCGCCTGAGCGGGCGCCGGCCATCACCGTCTCGAACCCTGCCACTTCGCGCGCACGGTATTGCGGCGTGTTGGCATTGGCGATGTTCTCGGAAATCACCTTCTGCCGCGCCGCAAGCCAGTCGAGCCGCTTGGAAGCAAGAGCAAAGAAGGACATGCCGTCGAGCATAAGCTTTTCCTTTTGGACGAGCCATGAATAGCATGTATAAATTGTCATGACTACGGGATGAGCTTCATGCAGACCGCCTTTTCCGAGCTGACGTCACTTGCGCGCAACGCCCCCGAGGCGAGCATCACCGGCGAGGTGCGTGCCGTTCTGGGCCTGTCGCTGACGGTGAGCGGCCTCGAACGCGCGGTCGGCATCGGCGGGCGTTGCACCGTGCATGGCGCGCGCGGCCCGGTTCTCGGCGAGGTGGTCGGCATCGACGCGCGCGGCACGCATCTTCTGCCCTTCGGCTCCTGGGCCGGCGTGGTGGTGGGCGACCGGGTGGAGCACAGCCCGCGCGGCGACCTGGTGCGGCCCGACGCCTCGTGGATCGGGCGGGTGGTCGACGCGCTGGGCGCGCCGCTCGACGGGCGCGGCCTGCTGGTCGAGGGCGAGCGCCCGCGCCCGGTCCGCGCCAGCCCGCCCTCGGCCTTCGCGCGGCGCCGGGTCGGTGCCCGGCTCGATACCGGGATCAAGGCGCTCGACGTCTTCGTGCCGCTCTGCCGCGGCCAACGCATGGGCGTCTTCGCCGGTTCGGGCGTCGGCAAGTCGACCCTGATGGCGATGCTGGCGCGCGGCGCCAAGGCCGACGTGATCGTCGTCGGGCTGGTGGGCGAGCGTGGCCGGGAGGTGCAGGACTTCATCCAGGAGGATCTGGGCGAGCAGGGCATGGCCCGCACCGTCATGGTGGTCTCCACCGGGGACGAGCCGCCGCTGATGCGCCGCCAGGCGGCCTGGACCGCCACCGCCGTGGCCGAGCATTTCCGCGACCAGGGGCTCGAGGTGCTCCTGCTTCTCGACAGCGTCACCCGCTTTGCCATGGCGCAGCGCGAGATCGGGCTGGCGGCGGGGGAGCCGCCGACCGCCAAGGGCTATCCGCCCACCGTCTTTGCCGAGCTGCCGCAGCTTCTGGAACGCTCCGGCCCCGGCGCCGCGGGGCAGGGCGACATCACCGGGCTCTATACCGTGCTGGTCGATGGCGACGACATGAACGAGCCCGTGGCCGACGCGGTGCGCGGCGTGCTCGACGGCCACGTCGTGCTCGACCGCGCGATCGCCGAGCAGGGCCGCTTTCCGGCCGTCAACATCCAGAAGAGCATCTCGCGGATGCTGCCCGGCTGCCATTCGTCGGCCGAATACGCGGTGTTGCAGGCCGCCCGCCGCAGCCTTGCGCGCCATGCCGACATGGAGGAGCTGATCCGCATCGGCGCCTACAAGGACGGCTCCGACGAGGAGGTCGATGCCGCGATCCGCTTCGCCCGTCCCGCCGATGTCTTTCTCAGCCAGCGCAAGGGCGAGGCGATGGGCGCCGATGAGAGCTTTGCCGAGATCTACCGCATGCTGGGCGAGGCGGGCATTAACGTGACGCTGCCCAAGGCGCCGCAACCGCCCGCGCCGCTGCGCCGCGCCGATCCTGCGGGCTGAGGGGCTTCCCTCGGCGCTCACGCGGGGCTAGACCGGTCCGCTCGGTTTGGCCCGCGAGGGCCGTTCAGCACGGAGCGCATGCATGACCCCCACCGCCTGCGGCATCGATTTCGGCACCTCCAACTCCACGCTGGGGCTCGGCCGCCCGGATGGCGCGCAACTGATCGCGCTCGAAGGCGAGGAGGCGACGCTTCCCAGCGCAGTGTTCTGGGAGGTGGACGACCCGGCGCCGATCTTCGGCCGCGCCGCGATCGCGGCCTATGCCGAGGGCGAGGACGGGCGGCTGCTGCGCGGGCTCAAGAGCACGTTGGGATCGTCGTTGATCACAGAGCGCACCGCCATCGGTCGCCGGTCGGTCAGCTTCGTCGAAATCCTGGGGCGCTATTTCGGGCATCTGCGCGCGCGGCTCGACGCGGTCGCGCCGGGGATCGAGCGGGCGGTGCTGGGCCGTCCGGTGCATTTCGTCGACGATGACCCGGAGGGTGACCGCGCAGCCCAAGGCGCGCTGGAAGAGATCGCGCGCGGCGCGGGTTTCGCCGAGGTCGGCTTCCAGTACGAGCCGATCGCCGCCGCGCTGCATTACGAGAGCGGCATCTCGGAAGAGGAGCTGGTGCTCATCGTCGATATCGGCGGCGGCACTTCGGACTTCTCGGTGGTGCGGGTCGGCCCCGGTCGCCGGGCCCGTCCCGATCGCGCCGACGACATCCTCGCCAATGACGGCATCCGCGTCGGCGGCACCGATCTCGACCGGCTGCTGAGCCTCGCGGCGGCGATGCCGCACTTGGGCCTCGGGAGCCCGATCCGGGGCGGCAAGGGCGAGATGCCGCGCCATTACTACGTCGATTTCGCCACCTGGCATCGCATCAACCGGCTTTATGCGGCCCGGGCCCTGTCGGACCTGAAGGCACTGCTGCGCGAGGCGGACGCGCCCGAGCGCGTGGAACGAATGCTGCGCGCGGTCGAGAATCGGCGCGGCCACGCCATCGCGATGGCGGTGGAAGGGGTCAAGGTCGCGCTTTCCGAGGCCGAGGCAGCGCGACTGGAACTCAAGCCACTGGTCGGCGGTCCGAACCCGGTGGTTACGCGCGAGGCCTTCGAGGTGGCGATCGCGGCGCCGCTGGCGCGGATCGGGGCGCGGATCGAGACCGTGCTGGCGCAGGCCGGGGTCGGCGCGTCGGCGATCGGCACCGTGTTCATGACCGGGGGTTCGTCGCGCCTGCCGGTGCTGCGGGGCCTGGTTCAGACGCTACTGCCGGAGGCACGGATCGCCACGGGCGACATGCTGGGCTCGGTCGGGACCGGCCTGGCGCTCGACGCCGGGCGGCGCTTCGGCTGAGCGGTCCTGAAACGCAAAGGACCCGGGGCTAGGCCCCGGGTCCTTCATTGTCCTGGAAGCGGTCTCAGAGCGGCCGCTTGATCCAGCGCGAGATCACGCCGACCACGCCTTCGCGGAACAGCAGCACGCCGAGCACGAAGATCACGCCCTGGATCACCGTGACCCAGGCGCCCATCGAGGCGAGGTAGTTCTGCATCGTCACCACGATGGTCGCCCCCATCAGCGGGCCGAAGATCGTGCCGACACCGCCCAGAAGCGTCATCAGCACCACCTCGCCCGACATCGACCAGTGCACGTCGGTCAGCGAGGCAAGCTGGAACACCTGACTCTTGGTCGCCCCGGCGAGCCCGGCAAAGCCGGCGGAGAGCATGAAGACCAGAAGCTTGTAGCGGTTGACCCGGTAGCCCAGTGAGATCGCGCGCGGCTCGTTCTCGCGGATCGCCTTGAGCACCTGCCCGAAGGGCGAGTGCACGATCCGGTAGAGGAACAGGATGCCGCCGAAGGTCACGGCCAGCACGAGGTAGTAGAGCGCCTCGTTGCTGTTGACCGGAAACAGGCCGAACAGCTCGCCGCGCGGTACCGACTGGATGCCGTCCTCGCCGCCGGTGAACTCGGCCTGCAGTGCGAAGAAGTAGACCATCTGCGCGAAGGCCAGCGTGACCATGGCGAAATAGATGCCCTGCCGCCGGATCGCCAACGCGCCGATCGCGAGACCGAGCAGCGCGGCGGCTGCCGTACCCACCAGGATCGAGGCCTCGGGCGTCCAGCCCCAGACCTTGGAGGCATGGGCCGCAACGTAGCTCGCGCCGCCGAAATAGGCGGCGTGGCCGAAGGACAAAAGCCCACCGAAGCCCAAGAGCAGGTTGAAGGCCGCCGCGAAGAGGGCGAAGCACATCACCTTCATCGCGAAGACCGGGTAGACCAGCATCGGCAGCACGGCGAGCACGATGAACAGCACCGCGAAGATCGCCATGTGCAGCTTGGACATGCCAACCGTCGCCGGGCGACGCTCGTTCTCGGTGGCCTGGATGTCGCTCACGCTCATCACGCGTTCCTCCCGAACAGGCCCTCGGGCTTGATCATCAGCACGATCGCCATGATCACGAAGATCACCACCGCCGAACCGGCCGGGTAGAACACCTTGGTCAGGCCTTCGACCACGCCCAGGCCGAAGCCGGTGACGATGGCGCCCATGATCGAGCCCATGCCGCCGATCACCACGACCGCGAAGACGACGATGATGAGATCCGCGCCCATGTTCGGGTTGACCGAGTAGATCGGTGCCGCGAGCACGCCCGCGAAGCCCGCCAGCGCCACGCCAAAGCCGTAGGTCAGCATGATCATCAGCGGCACGTTGATGCCGAAGGCGCCGACCAGCGTCGGGTTCTCGGTCGCGGCGCGCAGATAGGCGCCGAGCCGGGTCTTCTCGATCACGAACCAGGTGCCGAAGCAGACGATCACCGAGGCGACCACCACCCAGGCGCGGTAGTTCGGCAGGAACATGAAGCCGAGATTCTGCCCACCGGAGAGCTGGGAGGGAATCTGGTAGGGCAGGCCCGAGATGCCGTAATAGTTGCGAAACAGCCCTTGGATGATCAGCGCGACGCCGAAGGTCAACAGCAGGCCGTAGAGATGGTCGAGATGGTAGAGCCGTCGCAGCGCCAGCTTCTCGAGCACCACGCCGGTCGCGCCGACCACCACCGGCACGAGGATCAGCGCCCACCAGTAGTTGATCCCGAGATATTCGAGCAGCATCCAGGCGACGAAGGCGCCGAGCATGTACTGCGCGCCGTGGCTGAAATTGATGATGTTGAGGAGGCCGAAGATCACCGCCAGCCCGAGCGACAGCACCGCGTAGAACGAGCCGTTGATCAGCCCGAGCAGCAGCTGCCCCATCAGGACCTGCGGCGGAATGCCTAGAAGGTCGAACATGCCTGTCCCGTTCTTGTCAGTTGGCCCGCGCACGGGCGGGGATGGGCGCGCCTGAGGCGCGCCCGGTCAGGATCAGCTTTCGTTGGCGAAGGCGCAGCCCGAGCCTTCCATCGGCAGGAAGGCTTCCTCGCCGGGGATGGTCGAGACGTGCTTGTAGAGATCCCACTCGCCGGTCGACTCGTCCGGCGTCTTCACCTCGTAGAGGTGCATGTCGTGGATCACCCGGCCGTCCTTGCGGACATAGCCTTCACCGAACAGCGGATCGTCGAAGGAGTTGGCCTTCATCCATTCCGCCACGACGTCGCCATCGGTCGAGCCGGTGGCCTCGACGGCGCGCAGGTAATGCATCGTGCCCGAGTAGACGCCGGCATGAACCATGGTCGGCTTGGAGCCGAACTTCTCCTCGAAGCGGGCGGACCATTCGCGGGTGTCGTCGTCGTGATCCCAGTAGAACGCCTCGGTCAGCACCAGCCCTTGGGCCGTCTCGGCGCCCAGCGCGTGAACGTCGGTGATGAACATCAGCAGCGCGGCGAGCGACTGGCCGGCCTGGGTGATGCCGAACTCCGAGGCCTGCTTGATCGCGTTGACCGTGTCGCCGCCTGCGTTGGCGAGACCGATCACGTCGGCGCCCGAGCCCTGCGCCTGAAGCAGGAAGGAGGAGAAGTCGGTGGCCGGGAAGGGGTGGCGCACCGAACCCACGACCTCGCCGCCGGATTCCTCGACGATCTTCATCGTCTCTTCCTCGAGCGAGTGGCCGAAGGCGTAGTCGGCGGTGAGGAAGAACCACTTGGTGTCGCCGCGCTCGGTCACGGCGCCGCCGGTGCCCTTGGCGAGCGCCGCGGTGTCATAGGTCCAGTGGATGGTGGTCGGCTGGCACTGTTCGCCGGTGAGCGCGGTGGAGCCGGCGCCGCTGTCGATCAGGACCTTGTTGGCCTGCGCGGTGATGTCGGCCACGGCGAGCGCGGTCGAGGAGGTCGGCACGTCAAGGATCGCGTCGACGCCGTCCTGATCGTACCACTGGCGAGCGATGTTCGAGGCGATGTCGGGCTTGTTCTGGTGGTCAGCCGAGATCACCTCGACGTCGAGGCCCTTGGAGGCGGCGTCGAAATCCTCGACCGCCATGCGCGCAGCCACCACCGAGCCTTCGCCCGAGAGGTCGGCATAGACGCCCGAGCGGTCGTTGAGGACACCGAGCGTGACCTCGATGTTGTCCTGGGCCATGGCGGGCAGGCCGAAGGAGGCGACGGTCAGCGCCCCGAGTACCGTTTTCTTCATGTTTTCCTCCCAGTGAGCGGCGCTTTTCATGCGCCTTGAAACGTCAGACGCCCAGATAGGCGTGCAACTTGTCGATGTTCGCGTCGAGTTCGGCGTTGGGGATCATGTCCACCACGCGGCCTTGATCGACGACGTAATGCCTGTCCGCGACCGAGGCCGCGAAGCGGAAGTTCTGCTCGACCAGCACGATGGTGAAGCCCTCCTGCTTCAACTCGCGGATCGTCGCGCCGATCTGCTGGACGATGACCGGGGCGAGCCCCTCGGTCGGCTCGTCGAGCAGCAGCAGCTTGGCGCCGGTGCGCAGGATGCGGGCAATGGCGAGCATCTGCTGCTCGCCCCCCGACAGCTTGGTGCCCTGGCTGCGCTTGCGCTCCAGCAGGTTGGGGAACAGCTGATAGATGCGCTCCACCGACAGGCCACCCTCGGCGATCTTGGGCGGCAGCATCAGGTTCTCCTCGACATTAAGGGAGGAGAAGATGCCGCGCTCCTCGGGGCACAGCGCGATGCCGAGCTTGGCGATGTGGCGCGGCTCGAGCCCGACGGTCTCCTTGCCGCGCATGGTCACCGATCCGGTGCGCTTGGACAGGATCCCCATGATCGCCTTGAGCGTCGAGGTCTTGCCGGCGCCGTTGCGGCCCAGCAGCGTCACCACCTCGCCTTCGCGCACCTCGAAGTCGATGCCGTGCAGCACGTGGCTTTCGCCGTACCAGCCCTGAAGTCCTTCGACCTTGAGCAGGGCCTCGCCGGTCGCGGCGGGGCGGTGGGTCATGGCGGCGGCGTCAGTCATGTCCGGCTCCGATATAGGCGTCGATCACATCCGGCGATTTCGACACGGTGGCGTAATCGCCTTCGGCCAGAATCTCGCCACGGGCAAGAACCGTAATCTTGTCAGATAGATCCGCGACGACCTTAAGGTTGTGCTCGACCATCAGGATCGTGCGGTTCGCCGCGATCCGCTTGATCAACGCCGAGGTCCGCTCGACATCTTCCTGACCCATGCCAGCCATCGGCTCGTCCAGCAGCAGCATCTCCGGGTCGAGCGCCAGCGTGGTGGCGATCTCCAGCGCGCGCTTGCGCCCATAGGACAGCTCGCCCGCGCGGGTGTCGGTGAAGGACGACAGGCCCACCGCGTCGATATGCTCGCGCGCCTCGTCGTCGTACCGGCTCAGCCCGCGCTCCGAGCGCCAGAAGTCGAAGCTGTCGCCGCGCTTGCGCTGCAGTGCCACGCGGACGTTCTGCAGCACGCTGAGATCCGGGAACACCGCCGAGATCTGGAAGCTGCGCACCATGCCCAGCCGCGCGATGTCCGCCGGCGCCATCTTGGTGATGTCGCGCCCGTCATAGGTGATCGTCCCGCGCGTCGGCTGCAGGAACTTGGTCAGCAGGTTGAAGCAGGTCGTCTTGCCCGCCCCGTTGGGCCCGATCAACGCGTGGATCGATCCGCGCTCGACCGCGAGGTCGACCTTGTTGACCGCGACGAAGCCCTTGAATTCCTTGGTCAGCCCTTCGGCCCTGAGAACAGCATCCATCAGCGTCGGCCCTGCATGCGCGGACCGGCTATCGTGATCAAGCTCACGGCCTTCCTCCCGTTTGACGCCGTCTCCGTTTCCCCCGGACGGCTTGCTCGGAGGCTAGGCGGGTGGCGGTTCGACTGTCAACTGCCGGTTGGCTCGGGGATGCCGCATACGCGAGGTCAATACGCCGCTGCGCAGAAAGTCGGCGCCGTCGGCCGCGCGATTGCCGAAGTCCCGGGCATTTTTCCCGGTCGCAGCTCAAGCCGGGCGTTGCGGCATGCACGTCCGACATGTCATGAGAGCGCGCAAAGCAAGGGAACCCGAGGGAGGACAGGATGCGCGCGCTCGCGGCGGTGGTGACCGCCATATCGGCCTTGAACCGGATCGTCGGACAGGTCTTTTCGTGGCTGGCACTGGGGATCGTCGCGGTCTGCTTCACCGTGGTGGTGCAGCGCTACGTCTTCGCGGTCAGCTATGTCTGGATGCAGGACCTCTACATCTGGCTCAACGGTGCGATGTTCACCGCCGTGGCCGGTTTCGCGCTGTTGCGCGACGACCATGTCCGCGTCGACATCTTCTACCGCCCGGCATCGATCCCGCGCAAAGCGCTGATCGACCTGATCGGCGTGCTTGTGTTCCTGCTGCCTTTCTGTGTGATCGTCTACGTTTACGCGATGCCCTTCGTGCAGCGCAGCTGGGGCTATCACGAGGCCTCGGCCAATGTCGGCGGCATGCCGGGGCTGTTCATCCTCAAGAGCTTCATCATCGGCTTCGCGGTGCTGGTCGGGCTGCAGGGCCTCGCCATGGCGGGCCGCGCGATCCTGACGCTCGCGGGGCGCGACGGGCTGCTGCCCGAGCGCCTGCGCTACACCCTCAAGACCGACCACCTGACCGAGGCCGCCGAATAACATGGATCTAGTGCTCATCGGAGAGATCCTCTCGGGTCTCATGTTCTTCGGCATCATCGGTTTCCTGATGCTGGGCTTTCCCGTGGCCTTCACGCTTGCGGGCGTGTCGCTGCTGTTCGGTCTCGTTGGCTGGTGGATCGGGGTGTTCGACCCCTCGAACTTCGGCAGCCTGCCGAGCCGCTATATCGGCTTCATGACCAGCGAGGTGCTGGTCGCCGTGCCGCTGTTCATCTTCATGGGAGTAATGCTGGAGCGTTCGCGGATCGCCGAGCAGCTCTTGCTCACCATGTCCAAGCTGTTCGGCAACTTGCGCGGCGGGCTCGGCCTGTCGGTGGTGATCGTCGGCGCGATGCTAGCGGCCTCCACCGGGGTGGTCGGGGCGACGGTCGTCACCATGGGCCTGATCTCGCTGCCGGCAATGCTGCGCGCGGGCTACGACCCCAAGCTCGCGACCGGCGTGATCTGCTCCTCCGGCACGCTGGGCCAGATCATCCCGCCCTCAACGGTGCTGATCTTCATGGGCGACATGCTGTCGGGCATCAACAGCCAGGTGCAGATGGAGAAGGGCAACTTCGCGCCTACGCCGGTCTCGGTCGGCGATCTCTTCGCCGGCGCGCTGCTGCCGGGCGTCATGCTGGTCGGCCTCTATTCGCTGTGGATCATCTTCAAGGCCGTCACCGATCCCGAGAGCTGCCCCGCGACCCCGGTGCCGCTGAACGAGAAGCGCGGCCTGTTCAAGGAGGTGCTGGTCGCGCTGCTGCCGCCGCTTCTGCTGATCATTGCGGTGCTGGGCTCGATCCTGGGCGGCGTGGCGACGCCGACCGAAGCGGCCTCGGTCGGCGCGGTCGGCGCGATCATCCTCGCGGCGCTGCGCTGGCGGCTGTCGTTCCGGGTGCTGCACGAAACCGTGGTGGCCACCGCGACCATCACTTCGATGGTGTTCATCATCCTGTTCGGCGCCTCGGTCTTTTCGATCGTGTTCCGGTTAATGGGAGGTGACAACCTCGTGCATGAATTCTTGTCGAACCTTCCGGGCGGCGCGGTCGCGGCGGTGATCGTGGTGATGGCGATCATGTTCGTGCTGGGCTTCATCCTCGACACCTTCGAGATCATCTTCATCGTGATCCCGATCACCGCGCCGATCCTGCTGGCGCTGGACATCGACCCGATCTGGCTCGGCGTGCTGGTGGGGATGAACCTGCAGACCTCGTTCCTGACGCCGCCCTTCGGCTTCGCGCTGTTCTACCTGCGCGGCGTGGCACCGGACGACCTGCCGACCTCGGCGATCTATCGCGGCATCATCCCCTTCGTGATGCTGCAGCTGATCGGCATCGCGGCGCTGTTCTTCTTCCCGCAGATCGTCACCTGGTTGCCGACGGTGTTGTGACACCGAAGGCAACGCCGCTGACGGAACGAAAAAGCCCGGATCTTTCGATCCGGGCTTTCTCTTTTTCCGACGGGGTCGGGATCACATCTCGAAATACTGCTCGCGCGCGCGGATGAAGTTGGCATCCGCGGTCTGCGCCTTGGTGCGCAGCAGCTTGAGCGACTCGATGAAGCTCTCGGTGGTGCGCTTGGTCAGGTCATCGCCGCTGTCGCGCAGCTCGGTCAGCACTTCCTTGGAGGCGGTGGCCGCGGCCTCGAGCACTTCCTCGGGGAACTGTTGCACCTTCACGCCGTGCTCGTTCACCAGCGTGTTGAGCGCGCGCGGGTCGTTGGCGGCGAAGTCCGAGGCGACCATGTCGTACTCGGCCTGCGACACGTCACGGATGATCGCCTGCAGATCCTCGGGCAGCTCGCTGTACTTCGCCTTGTCGACCACCAGCTCGGTGGCGAGGCCCGGCTCCACGAAGGAGGGGAAGTAGTAGTTCTTGGCGACCTGGTGGAAGCCCAGCGCGAGGTCGTTGTAGGGGCCGACGAACTCGGCCGCGTCGAGCGTGCCCGACTGCAGCGCCTGGAAGATCTCGCCCGCGGCCATGTTGGTCGCAGTGACGCCGAGCTTCTCCCAGACCCGGCCGCCGAGGCCCGGGGTGCGGAAGCGCAGGCCCTTGAGGCTGTCGAGGCCGGTGACCTCGTCGCGGAACCAGCCGCCTGCCTGGGTGCCGGTGTTGCCCGACAGGAAGCCCTTCACGCCGAACTGGTCATAGACCTCGTCCCACAGCTCCTGACCGCCCATGTGGCGCATCCAGCCCGCGAGCTCGGTCGAGGTCATGCCGTAGGGCACGCCGGTGAAGAAGTTCAGCGCCGAAGACTTGTTCTGCCAGTAATAGGCGGCCGAATGCGACATCTCGGCGGTGCCGTCGATCACCGCGTCGAGCGACTGCAGCGGCGGCACCAGCTCGCCGGCCGAGTAGACCTGGATCGTCAGCCGGCCGCCCGAGGCGGCGGTGATCCGGTCGGCCAGGCGCTGGGCGCCGACGCCGAGGCCCGGAAAGTTCTTCGGCCAGGTGGTGACCATGCGCCAGGTGATGTTGCCCTGCGCCACGGCGGGGGCGGCCAGTGCGGCCGCGCCTGCGCCGAGACCGGCCTTGGTGATGAACGAACGACGATCCACGCGTTTCTCCCTGTTGTCTCTCATGTCCCGCGCCCCTCCCGGGTGCGGGCCCTCGGGCGAGATAAATCCATGCGCGGGGGGCTTGTCCAGCCTCTCGCGCCGCGCGCGGATCGGCGGGGCCCTGCCGGGTGGCGGCGAGGCTGTTGACGACAAAGGGCAAATGGATTCATGTCCGCCGAAGCGCAGGAGAGAACGGATGACGAACCCAGACAGCCAGCTTCCGGTCGCCGCGCCATGCCTCGCCATCGAGGTCGACGCCGCCAGTCGGCTGGGCTTCGTCAGCGCCCGGCACGCGGTCTCGGTGCTGCGCGCGCTCACGCTGCGCCATGAGGGGCCCACCGCGCTGGCGGGGATCGACCTGCATCTGTGGAGCGAGCCAGCCGTGTTGCGCCCCCGGGTCTGGCGGATCGACACCATCGGCCCGGGCGAGCTGCTGGAGATCGCCGATCTCGCTGTGTCGATCGATTCGGTGCCGCTCGCCACGCTGGAGGCGGCGACGCCCGCCATGCTCCGGCTCGAGGCCCGGAAGGGCGGGCAGGTGCTGGGGCGCGCCGCGCATGAGCTGACGCTTCTGTCCCGCGACGAGTGGGGCGGCCTGGGCGAGATGGCGCACCTGTTGCCCGCCTTCGTGCGACCCGATCCCGCGCTCGCGGTGGGGCTGGCCGACGAGGCCACGGCGCTCTTGGAGCAGGCCGGGCGGGGCGTGCCGGACGGCTATCGCTCGGGCGATCCAGGCCGTGCCTGGATGCAGGCGGCGGCGGTCTGGTCGGCGCTGGCGGGCTGGGGGCTGCGCGGCGCGGTGGCGGCCGGCCATGTCGCCGCGCGCGGCCAGCCGCTGCGCGCCACCGCCACGATCCGCGAGGACGCGCTTGCCACACCGCTGGAGGCGGCGCTCCTGTTTGCGGCCGGGGCCGAGGCGCTGGGCCTGCACCCGGTGGTGGCCTTTGCGCAGGGCCGGATCTGGTGCGGCGTCTGGCTGCTGCCGCGCGATTTCGGCCGCGTGGTCGAGCCGGACGCGGTGGTGCTGCGCAAGGCGGTCGCCGCGCGCGAGTTCCTGCCCCTCGACCCCGAACGGCTGCTTGGCCCCAAATCCGGCTTCGAAGCGGCGATCGCTGCCGGGCGGGCCCTCGCGGACCCGGCGCAGGAGCAAGGCTTCCTAGCCGCCATCGACGTCGCGGCAGCGCGCCAGGCCGGGATCACCCCGCTCGAGGATACGCGGCTCGCGACCGCCTCCGGGCCCAGCCCGGTCGCCGCCGCGCTGCCCGAGGGCCCGACGGCTGCCGACCTGCCGCTCGACGACATCGAGCCCGCCCCGACCACGCCCGAAGGGCGGATCGAGCGCTGGCAGCGGCGGTTGCTGGACCTCAGCCTGCGCAACCGGCTTCTGAATTTCCGCGACGGGCGCGGCGCGGTGCCGTTGCTCTGTGCCGACATGGCCGCGCTCGAGGATCGGCTGGCGGGTGGCGCCTGGGCGGTGCCGGTCGCGCTCGAGGGGGCCGACAGCCTTTCGGGGGACGAGCTGGCGCATCGCGCCGCGCAGGCGCAGGAGCGCGGTCGGCTCGCCGCGCCGCTGGCCGAGGCCGAGCTGCAGGCAAGGCTGATCGCGCTGCATCGTCGCGCGCGCAGCGACATGCAGGAGGGCGGCACCAACACGCTGTTCCTTGCCGCGGGCTTCCTGCGCTGGTGCCGGCCGGGAGAAACCCGGGCCTATCGCGCGCCATTGCTGCTCATCCCTGCGCGGCTCGAAAGGCGCTCGGCCAGCTCGGCCTTCCGGATCGGTCATCTCGAGGACGAGGTGCGGATCAACGCGACGCTGCTGGAATTCCTGCGCCGCGATTTCGCGCTGTCCGTGCCGGGGCTCGACGGCGAGCTGCCGCGGGATGGCAGCGGCATCGATCTGGCGCGGATCTTCGATCTGGTGCGGCTGGCGGTGCGCGACATGCCGGGTTTCGAGGTGATCGAGGAGCTGTCGCTCTCGACCTTCTCCTTCGCCAAGTTCCTGATGTGGGAGGATCTCGTTGCGCGCGAGGCCGAACTGCGCGACAGCCCGCTGGTGCGCCACCTGCTCGACGGGCCGGAGACGGCATATCCGCAGCCCGACCTGCCGGCGATCGGCCCGCGCGACCTCGACCGGGCACTGGCGCCCGCCGATCTGGTGACGTCGCTTCCCGCCGACAGCAGCCAGCTCGCCGCCGTGGCGGCGGCGGCGCAGGGGCGGGACTTCGTGCTGATCGGCCCGCCCGGCACCGGCAAGAGCCAGACCATCGCCAACATCATCGCGCAGGTCATGGCGCAGGGCCGGACCGTGCTCTTCGTCGCGGAAAAGGCGGCCGCGCTCGAAGTGGTGCATCGCCGTCTCGCGGCCTGCGGGCTGGGAGATGCCTGTCTCGAGCTGCATTCGAACAAGACCGACCGCGCCTCGGTGCTGGCGCAGCTGGGGCGCGGCTGGGACCGCGCGGCGGCCGGCGACGAGGCCGAGTGGGTCGAGGTGACCGAGGACCTGCGGCTCACCCGCGACCAGCTCAACGCCTATGTCGCGGCGCTGCACCGCAAGGGGCGGCAGGGGTTCTCGGTGTTCGACGCGATCGGTCGTGTGGCGGCCGGCGAGCCGGACTTCCGGCTCGTCTTTCCCGGGCCGGACGCGCATGATTTCGCCAGCTATGCGCGGCTGCGCGACATGGCGGGCGACCTGGAGCGTCTGGCCGAGGTCGCCGGGCGCGATGCGCCGGTCGATCTGCTGGCGGGGGCGGAGTGGTCCTTCGACTGGCAGGAACGGTTTCTCGCTGCGGCGGCGACGCTGGGCCGCGCGGCGCGGGGACAGAACCGGGCGCTGGGCGGGCTGTGCGACCGGCTCGGCCTTGCGCCTGAGGCGGCGCGCATGACCGCGCGATGCAAGCTGCTGATGGGCCTCGTGCCGCTGGCGGCGGAGGATGCGCCCGACCTGTCGCGGCTGCCCGATCTGCCGCTGGCGGAGCTGGAGCGCGCGGTCGAGGCGCGCCGCGAGGCCGAGGCGGAGATGGCTTCCGCGCGCGGAAGGCTGGCCGCCGACTATCCCGAAGATGTCGATACCCGGATCGACGTCTCGGCCCTCGATGCCGAGTGGCGCGCCGCCGAGGCCGGGATCTGGCCGCTCTCGGCGCTGGCGCGGCGGCGCGTGCGCAGCGTGCTGCAGAGCCATGCGCGCTCCGGCACCGTCGATCCGGGCGGTGATCTCGACGCGCTGCACTGGCTTGCCCGCGCGCGGCGCACGCGCGACGCCTCGCCGCTGGCGCAGCTGCCGGGCGACCGGCTCGACGAAATGGTCGCGGCGCGGCGGGCGTTGGAGACGGCTCTGGCCGGGCTCGCGGGTGAGGGGGTGGAGCCCGCGCGCCTCGGCGCGGTGCGGGCCGAGCTGACGCAGCCGGGAGCCGGACCGCTGCGCGCGGGCCTGAAGGCACTGGCCGAAGCCGATAAGGAGATGACGACGGCCCGCGAGGCCTTCGAGTCCTTGGGCGGGCGGGTGCCAGACGACGCGGCCCCCGCCGACCTTGCCAAGGCGCTGGAGGCGCTGGAGAGCCGGGCCGCGAGCCTGGCGGACTGGACCCGCTGGGTGGCGCTGCGCCATAAGGCCGAGGTTGCGGGGCTCGGCCCGTTGATCGTGGCGATCAAGGCAGGGCGGCTCGACAGACCGGCCCGCGCCGCTTTCGAGGCAGCCTATGCCGCGTGGTGGTTGCCACGTGCCATGGATGCCGACCCGCTGCTGCGCGACTTCGCGCATTGGGCGCAGGACGATCTCGTCGCCCGGTTCCGGATGCTCGACGCGCGCGCCGCCGCGCTCGCCTCGAACGAGGTGCTGCGCCGGATCGGTGGCGGTCTGCCCGCACGCGATGCCGTGCCGCGCGCCTCGGAGCTGGGCGTGCTGCGCCACCAGCTCGGGCTCAAGCGACCCTCCATGCCGATCCGGCAGCTGCTTGGCCAGATGCCAGAGAGCCTGCCACGCCTGGCGCCCTGCGTGCTGATGTCGCCGCTCTCGGTTGCGCAGTACCTGCCAGCGGGCCAGCCGGCCTTCGACGTGGTGATCTTCGACGAGGCCAGCCAGATCACCACCTGGGACGCGATCGGCGCGATCGCCCGCGGCCGCCAGGCGATCGTGGTCGGCGACCCCAAGCAGCTACCGCCGACCAATTTCTTCGGCCGCGCCGAGGAGGAGGACGAAGAAGAGGACGTGGCGCTCAAGGACATGCCCTCGATCCTCGACGAGGTGGCGGCCTCGGGCGTACCGGTGCGGCGGCTCGACTGGCACTACCGCTCGCGCGACGAGGCGCTGATCGCCTTCTCGAACCACTTCTACTATGACGGCGGCCTTGTCACCTTTCCCTCGCCCGGCGGCGCGGGTGATGCGCTACGGCTGCACCGGGTCGACGGCCGATACGGCCGGGGGCGGGGACGCAGCAACGCGGAGGAGGCGCGCGCGGTCACCGCGATGCTGCGCGCGCGGCTCGCGGCCGAGCTGGAGCGGCCCGAGGCGGCGCGCCGCAGCTTCGGCGTGATCACCTTCAACGGCGATCAACAGGCGCTCATCCTCGATCATCTCGACGCGCTGCGGCGCGACGCGCCCGAGCTGGAATGGTTCTTCGACGAGGCGCGCGAGGAGCCGGTGATCGTAAAGAACCTCGAGAACATCCAGGGCGACGAGCGCGACGTGATGCTGTTCTCGGTCACCTTCGGGCCGGATCTCGCGGGCAAGCTGTCGATGAATTTCGGCGCGCTCAACGCCGAAGGCGGCGAGCGGCGGCTCAACGTCGCGATCACCCGCGCGCGGCGCGAACTGCATGTCTTCGCCTCGCTGGGGGCGGGGGATATCGATCTGGGCCGATCGCGCGCGCGCGGCGTGGCCGATCTCAAGGCGTTTCTCGACTATGCCGAACGCGGTGCCGTGGCGCTGCCAGCGCGCGACGAGGGCAGCCTCGGCCCGGCCGAGAACCCGTTCGAGGAGGCGGTGGCGCGCAGCCTCGAGGCACGGGGCTGGGAGGTCCGGACGCAGATCGGCGTCTCGGGCTTCCGCATCGATCTCGCGGTGGTGCATCCCGACCGGGGCGGCGCCTATCTGGCGGGGATCGAATGCGACGGGGCGAGCTATCATTCCGCGGCCACCGCGCGCGACCGCGACCGGATCCGGCAATCGGTGCTGGAGGGGCTCGGCTGGCGGATCGAGCGGGTCTGGTCGACCGACTGGTTCCGCGCGCCTGCCCATGTCGCCGACCGGATCGACGGCCGGCTGCGCCATATGCTCGCCGCCGACCGGGCGCAGGCCGAGACGGCGCGGCCGCGCCGGTTGGCGCTGCCGACGCTGCAGGCTTGACCGGCGCGGTGCCACCTCCTAGCCATGGTCTGCGGCCGGTGTAACGGCGGGCGATGGCGTCGCCCCGACCCGTGGGCCGCATCCTGCAGATGTCCCGGACGCCCGGACCGCCGCGCTCATGCTCATGGGCGCGCATGTTGGGAGACGTCGATGATCCGACCCCGTTCCAAGAGCCCTGTCGCGCGGCCGCGCCGCGGTCCCAGCGGCGAGATCGGCACCGGCATGGCGCTGATGGTGGTGGCGATGGCGCTGCTGCCGGTGGGCGACACGCTGGCCAAGCTGCTGACCGGGGTGCTGCCGCCGATGGAGGTGGTGGCCTGGCGCTTCGTGTTCCAGCTTGCCGCGCTGTCGTTGCTGGCGCTGCTGCTGCGCCATCGTTTGCGCGGGCCGATCTTCTCGCCGCTGCTGGCGCTGTCGGGGCTCTGCGCGGTGGTCACCATGTCGGGCCTCGTGGCCGCCTTCGCTGTGATGCCCATCGCCACCGCCATCGCGGTGTTCTTCGTCGAGCCGCTGATCCTCGTGCTGCTGGCCGCGCCGCTCCTCGGGGAACGGATCGGGCCGCGCCGCTACGCCGCCGTCGCGGTCGGCTTTCTCGGCGCGCTGGTGGTGATCCGGCCCGGCCTCGACGGCTTCACCCCGGCGGCGCTGCTGCCGCTGGCCTCGGCCACCGGCTATGCGGTCAACGCGGTGATCCTGCGCCACGCGGCACGCAGCCGTTCGGCGCTGACGATCCAGACCGGTGCCACGTTCTACGCCACCTTGATCTCGCTGGGCCTGCTCGCGCTGCTGACCGCCACGGGGCTGGTCGCGCCGCTCTCGGCCAGCGCGCCGGGTTGGGTCTGGGGCATGCTACCGCTGGTGGGGATGCTGTCGGCCGCGACCTTCCTGATGATCGCCGAGGCGTTCCGCCGGGCCGAGGCAGGGCTGCTGGCGCCGTTCCAGTATCTGGAGATCGTCGGCGCGGTGGGCTTGGGCTTCGCGGTCTTCGGCGACCTGCCGGATGCGATGACGGCGCTGGGCACCGCCATCATTCTCGGCTCGGGCGCCTATGTGGTGCATCGCGAGCGGGCGGCCGGGCAGGGCGCGGCCGCCCAGACCGCGCCGCAGGGCTGAAGCCACGGGCCGGGGTGATCCCCGGCCCGGGCGCCCGCCCAGAGGGCGGCGTCAGCTTTCGGCTTCGGGCAGGTAGAGCTGGCCGCCTTCCCTGAACTTCGCCGCCATCTTCTCCATGCCCTCCTTCTGCGCCTCGGCGCGGATGTCGTGGCTGATCCGCATCGAGCAGAACTTCGGCCCGCACATGGAGCAGAAATGCGCCGTCTTGTGCGCCGCCGCGGGTAGCGTTTCGTCATGCATGGATCGCGCCGTGTCAGGATCGAGCGCGAGGTTGAACTGGTCTTCCCAGCGGAACTCGAAGCGCGCGCGAGACAGCGCGTCGTCGCGGATCTGCGCGCCCGGATGCCCCTTGGCGAGATCGGCGGCATGAGCGGCGATCTTGTAGGTGATGACGCCGGTCTTCACGTCGTCGCGGTCGGGCAGGCCCAGATGCTCCTTGGGCGTGACGTAGCACAGCATGGCGCAGCCGAACCAACCGATCATCGCGGCGCCGATGCCGGAGGTGATGTGGTCGTAGCCCGGCGCAATGTCGGTGGTGAGCGGTCCCAGCGTGTAGAACGGTGCCTCGTCGCAGCAGGCCAGCTGCTTGTCCATGTTCTCCTTGATCTTGTGCATGGCGACGTGGCCGGGGCCCTCGATCATCACCTGGCAGTCATGCTTCCAGGCGATCTGGGTGAGTTCGCCCAGCGTCTCCAGCTCGGCGAACTGCGCGGCGTCGTTGGCATCGGCGATGGAGCCGGGACGCAGCCCGTCGCCCAGGGAGAACGACACGTCGTAGCGGCGGCAGATCTCGCAGATTTCCTCGAAATGCTCGTAGAGAAAGCTTTCCTTGTGATGGTGCAGGCACCACTTCGCCATGATCGAGCCACCGCGGCTGACGATGCCGGTGGTGCGCCCCACGGTGAGCGGCACGTGGTGCAGGCGCAGACCCGCATGGATGGTGAAGTAGTCCACGCCCTGTTCGGCCTGCTCGATCAGCGTGTCGCGAAATACCTCCCAGGTGAGGTCCTCGGCGATGCCGCCGACCTTCTCCAGCGCCTGGTAGAGCGGCACCGTGCCGATCGGCACCGGGGAATTGCGGATGATCCAGTCGCGGATGTCGTGGATGTCGCGCCCAGTCGAGAGGTCCATCACCGTGTCGGCGCCCCAGCGGATCGCCCAGACCATCTTCTCGACCTCCTCCTCCATCGAGGAGGTGACCGCAGAGTTACCGATATTGGCGTTGATCTTCACGAGGAAGTTGCGGCCGATCACCATCGGCTCGAGCTCGGGATGGTTAATGTTCGACGGGATGATGGCGCGGCCCCGGGCGATCTCGTCGCGCACGAATTCGGGCGTGACGTGGTCGGGAATCGCGGCGCCGAAGCTTTCGCCGTCGCGCGCCCGCGCCAGCGCAGCGTCGCGGCCCATGTTCTCGCGGATCGCCGCGTATTCCATCTCCGCGGTGACGATGCCCGCGCGCGCATAGGCAAGCTGCGTGACGGCGCGGTCGCCGGTGGCCCGGCGCGGAAGGTGGCGGGTCGGGAAGGGGCGCAGCCGGTCCGAGGCGGCGGCGCGGCCGTTATCCTCGGGACGCGTGGCACGGCCTTCGTAGCGCTCGGTATCGCCGCGCGCGTCGATCCAGCTTTCGCGGTGCCGCGCGAGGCCCGCCGAGGTGTCGATCGCGGTCTCGGGGTCGGTATAGGGGCCCGAGCTGTCATAGACCCGGACATCCGGCTCGCCCGCGCTCGGATGCAGGGCGATCTCGCGCATCGGCACCCGGATCTGGGCAAACAGGCGGCCCGGGACATGGATTTTGGTGGAGGCGGGCAGCGGGTCCGTGGTGACCTTGGGCAATTCGGGCGGGGTGGTGTTGATCGTCATGCGGCGTCCTCTCGCGTCGGTGACGATCCAGCATGACAGCGGGGGGAGTTGCGGATTCGGGCAGGCATGTAGAACGCCCGAGGCCGCGCACCGTCCCTACGCCAGTATGAACTGGATCAGGTTCGAAGGGTCCGCGCGCGCGTGGGTCCAAAGGACCTCGCCCAGCGCTATCTCAGCCCCTTGCCGGGGCCCCCCTGGTGAAGTGCCGCCACCCTGCCGCCGGGTCAGCCGCCTGTCAAGCGCGTCGCGGACGGGTCCTGCGCATCATCGCGGTCACCGCGTCGAAGTCGGGATGCGCCTCGATCTCGGACAGGTCGAGCCGGGCGCGCGGACGCCAGTTCGGATACTCGTCCATCGTGCCGGGCATGTTGGTCGGGGCCTGCGGTCCGACCATGTCAGCCAGCCGCACGCCGACCAGCGCCGCCGGCGTCTTTGAGAGGTAGCGATAGGCCGCGACCAGCACCGCGCGGGGCATGTCCTTCTGACGTGGCAGCCGGCCGCGCAGTGCCCCGGTGGCGCGCAGCGCGTCGAGCAGGGCCCGGCGCTCGCGGGTGCGCTCGCGGGCATGGGCGTCGCTGTCCTCTTCCCCCACGAGGCCCAGCTCTCGCCGCAGCGCGATGTCCTCGCCCGCCCACCAGCGCTCCAGCACCGGCAGGTCATGGGTCGACAGGCAGGCCAGCGCCCGGGCGCGGTATTCCTCGGGGCGCTTGAAGCGGTGGCCGTCCTTTTCGAAGTAGAGGATCGAGTAGGACAGGATATTCGCCGCCTGCATCGCCTCGCGGAAGCCGTCGGGCACGAAGCCCAGATCCTCGCCGATCACCACCGCGCCCTTGTCGCGGCTTTCGGCCGCCAGAACGCGCAGCAATTCGTCAAAGGGATAGCGAAGATGCGCGCCGGCGCTCGCCGGTTCGCCCTCGGGGATCAGGAAGAGCTGCCACAGCGCCATGGCATGATCGATCCTGAGCGCCCCGGCATGGGCGAGCTGCGCCGCGATCATGTCGCGGAAGGGCGCGAAGTCGCGGGCCTTGAACGCGCCGGGGTTGAAGGCCGAGAGGCCCCAATACTGGCCGTCGGCCGCGAACATGTCGGGCGGGGCGCCGACCGCGAGATCGGTCATCTGGGCCGCGCCGTCGCCCCAGCGGGCCGAGCCGTCGGGCGCTTCGCCCACCGCGAGGTCGAGATAGAGCCCGATCCGCATCCCCGCATCGATGGCGGCGCGCTGGGCGGCGTCGAGCTGGCGCGCGGCCTGCCATTGCAGCCAGAGGTGGAACCGGACCGCATCGGCCTCGTCGCGGGCAAAGGTGGCGACCGCGTCGCCTTCGGCGTCGCGCAGCGGCTCTGGCCAGTTCGCGAAGCCCGCGCCATGCCCCTCGGCAGTCATCTTGAGCGACAGCGCCTCGAACAGCGCGTGGCGGCGCAGCGCCTCGCCGCCGCGCGCAACGAAATCGTCGAACTCGGTCTCGTCGCCGTCGAAGGGGCGACGGTCATAGGCGCGTCGCAGCGCCGCGAGCTTGGCCGGCAGGACGGCGTCGTAATCCACCAGATCGCCGTCGCGCAGCGGGCCTGCGTCGATATCGGCCGGGTCGTGGCCGGGCAGATCGTCGAGCGCGACATAGGCCGGGTTGAGAAAGCTGCGGGTCGAGGGGAAAAACGGGCTGCGCCGCCCCGGATCGCCCCAGAACAGCGCGTGGAGCGGGTTCACCCCTAGAAAATCCGCTCCCGCGCGCGCCGCGATCCGCGCCATCTCGGCGAGGTCGCGGAAATCACCTATGCCGTGATTGCGCACCGAGCGCAGCTCGTAGAGCTGGCAGAAGATCCCCCAGGACAGCGCGTCTTCGAGCCAGTTCGGAAAGTGGCAGACGCCGTCTTCGGGCACCCGCATCTCGGTCGGTGCCGGATCGCCGGAAATCGGCGTATCAGGATCGACGCCGATCTTGTTCAGGATCAGTCGTAGCGTGGCCTCCGGTACCGGCCGGGTGCCGCCATGCGGGTCGTCGTATTCGGTGGTGATCCCATGATGACGGGCGAGGGCGGCGAGGTCTGACATCCGGGCTCCGTGATGGGGCCCGGGCATGGCCCGGGCCGTGAGAGTTGGGGGCGGGCCCGAGGGCCCGCGCCGTCAGCGGTCGGGGACCAGGACGACGGTCGCCAGCGGCGGCAGCGTCAGCGACAGCGAGACCGAGCGGCCGTGGCATTCCTCGGGACGCGCCGTGATGCGACCGGAATTGATTACCCCCGAGCCGCCATAGATCTCGGCGTCGGTGTTGAGCAGTTCCATCCACTCGCCGCCCTCGGGCACACCGATGCGGTAATCCTCGCGCACGACAGGGGTCATGTTGGAGATCACCAGCGCCGGGCGCGAACCGCTGCGGCCCTTGCGCAGGAAGGCGAAGATCGACTTCTGATCGTCTGCGCCGTCGACCCACTCAAAACCGGCCGGGTCGCAGTCGAGCACGTGCAGCGCCCGCTCGTCGCGGTAGATCCGGTTGAGATCGCGCACGAGGTTCTGCGCACCCTTGTGCTTCTCGTCCTCGAGCAGATGCCAGTCGAGAGACTGGTCGTGGTTCCACTCGCGCTCCTGCCCGAACTCGCAGCCCATGAAGAGCAGCTTCTTGCCGGGGTGGGTCCACATGAAGCCCAGATAGGCCCGCAGGTTCGCGAATTTCTGCCAGCGGTCGCCCGGCATCTTGTTCAGCAGCGAGCCCTTGCCATGCACCACTTCGTCATGGCTGATCGGCAGCACGAAATTCTCCGACCAAGCATAGTGGATCGAGAAGGTCATCTGGTGGTGATGATACTTCCGATTGATCGGGTCCTCCTGGATGTAGGACAGCGAGTCGTGCATCCAGCCCATGTTCCACTTGAAGTCGAAGCCCAAGCCGCCCTGGTCGACGGGACGGCTCACGCCCGGAAAAGCGGTGCTCTCCTCGGCGATGGTGGCGGCGCCCGGTGTGCGCACCTGCACCTGATGGTTGGTGTCCTTGAGGAACTCGATCGCGTCGAGGTTCTCGCGGCCGCCATACTGGTTGGGGATCCACTCGCCCTCGTTGCGGGAGTAGTCGAGGTAGAGCATCGAGGCGACAGCATCCACGCGCAGCGCGTCGATGTGGTACTTGTCGAGCCAGAAGGTGCCCGAGCAGCGCAGGAAGTTCGCGACCTCGTTGCGGCCGAAATTGTAGATCAGCGTGTTCCAGTCCTGGTGGAAGCCCTGCCGCGGGTCGGCGTGCTCGTAGAGAGCGGTGCCGTCGAAATTGGCGAGGCCATGCGCGTCGGTCGGGAAATGTGCCGGCACCCAATCGACGATGACGCCGATCCCGGCCTGATGCAGACGGTCGACCATGGCGGCAAACTGCTCCGGCGTGCCATAGCGCGAGGTCGGCGCGAAAAGCCCGACCGGCTGGTAGCCCCACGACCCGGTGAAGGGATGCTCGGAGACCGGCATGAATTCCACATGGGTGAAGTTCATGTCCCGCAGGTAGTCGACCAGCATCGCGCCGATCGTGTCGTAGTCGAGCACCTCGCCATCGGCACCACGGCGCCAACTGCCGAGATGCACCTCGTAGATCGACACCGGATTTTCGTGCAGCGTGCTCTTGTTGCGGCGCGCCATCCACTCAGCATCCTGCCATTCGTGGCGATGCATGCCGTGCACGATCGATCCGGTGGCCGGCGGCTGCTCCTGGCGGAACGACATCGGGTCTGCCTTGAGCGGCTGCAGGTCGCCATGCGCGCCGACGATCTCGAATTTGTAGAGATCGCCGATGGCGAGGCCGGGCACGAACAGCTCCCACAGCCCGGCGCCGAAGCGGCGGCGCAGCGGATGGCGGCGGCCGTCCCAGGCGTTGAAGTGGCCGACGACGCTGACCCGGCGGGCGTTGGGCGCCCAGACCGCGAAGCAGACGCCTTCGACGCCCTCATGGCTGATCGGATGGGCACCGAGCCGCTTCCAGATCTCTTCGTGGCGGCCCTCGGCGACGAGATACTCGTCCATTTCACCCAGCACCGGGGTGAAGCGGTAGGGGTCGTCGCGCTCCCATTCATGGGCGCCGGCCTTCATCCGCAGCCGGTAGGGCGTACCGAATTCGAAGCCCTCGGGCAGCTTGCCCCAGAACACGCCCTCGGGATTCACCCGCTCGAGCGGGGCGAGATCGTCGCCCTCGGGCGTCACGGCGATCACCTTTGCCGCGTCGGGGGCGAAGACGGTCAGGGTCATCGTGCCATCCGCGTCCCGGTGCGGCCCGAGAAGCTCGAACGGGTCGCCCATCCGGCCGCGGATGATGGCCTCGATGCGCGCGGCGTCCGGGGCGGCCTTGTTGGGCTGGGCCTCAGTGTCGCTCATGGTCATGAATTGTCCTTTTCGTCGATCAGGTCGAGCAGACCGCTCAGCGGAATGTCCACCCATGCCGGGCGACTGGCAAGCTCGTAACCCACTTCGTAGACAGCCTTCTGGATCAGGAAGAGATCGAGCAACGCATCCGCGAAGCTCTCCTCGGTCGGATGCGCCGGGCTGTCGGCGATCACCTCGCGGTAGGCGGCCATGAAATCGGCAACCGCGCGGTCGTGCCAATCATGCACCAAAACCGCCGCGTCCTCGCCGTCATTGGCCGATTGCTCGGCCCAGCGCAGCGCCGATTGCGCGGCGTAGTCGAGCGAGCGCAGCATCCCCGCGACGTCACGCAGCGCATGGCTCTTGGCGCGGCGTTCGTCGAGGCTACGACGCGGCTCGCCCTCGAAATCGATGACCATCACGTCGTTCTGGGCCATCAGCACCTGGCCGAGATGATAGTCGCCATGGATGCGGGTGCGCATCCCCGAGGGCGCCATCTGCGACACCGCGTCGATCCGCGCGATCAGCTTGTCGCGGTTGCTCTGGATCTCCCGCGACAGGGCAGCGGCGCGCTCGGAGAGGTCTTTCATCCCCTGCAGCCTGTCGAGCATCGCCACCGTCTCGGCCCGCACCTCGTCGCACAAAGCGGCAAGCTCGGCCGAAGTCAGGGGCTCGGCCGCAAAGGCCGGGTCGTCGGTCGGATGCGCCAGAGCGCGGTGCATCTCTGCGGTGCGGCGGCCCAGGATCCCGGCGACCTCGAGTACCGGCATGTAGGAGGGCATCTCCTCCTCGTTGCCGGTGGCCGCATCCTGCAGGTAGCGGTCAAGCGCGCCGGTCAGCGCTCCCCAGGCGTCGCCCTGGTTGGCGACATAGGCGAAGGCCACGCCCAGCGCAGTGGTCTCGCCCCCGTCGGGGCGCAGCGCGATCTCGCCCAGGAATGCGGGGGTGTTCTCGAAGCCCGCCACGTCGGTGAGGAAGCGCGACACCTCGATGTCGGGCTGGGTGCCGGCGCGCAGCCGGCGGTAGATCTTGAGGATGACCTTGTCCGAGAAGGCGACGGTGGCGTTGGATTGCTCGACATTGAGCAGCCGCGGCTCGCCCGGATCCTCGATCTCGGCCATGGCGGCGCTGGGCGCGAAGACCAGCCGGCCGCGCGGCGTGTCGGTCTCGTAGCCTTGGCGCAGCGCTTCGAGCAACTCGCCCATCAGCGTCTCGTCGACCGTGCCGTCGATCAGCCCGCCGACCCGCGGCCCCTTGCGCAGCTTGGCCATGGTATAGCCCAGCGTCGCGGAGCCGAAGCCCACGCTGTCCTCGCCCCAGACCGCGGCCAGCGGCAGCAGGTAGTGCTGCGTCTCGCCACCGACCTCGACCTCGATCAGCCCAAGCGCGCCATTGCCGCCGATCTCGGCGATCGGCTCGATGCCGACCCGGCTGATGCGGGCGTCCTTGGCCGCGAACCAGCGTTGCAGCGGCAGGAACTTGGGCAGCACGTCGTTGCCCAGAAGGCGCCCGTCGCGGCCGGAGATCGCCGAGGAGACCCGGCCGTCACGGGTGGTCAGCGTCACGAACTCCGGAAGGATCTGCTGCGCCGGGGTGTGCCAGGCCGGTGCCTGGTCCTCATCGGCCAGCAGGAACCAGTAGAAGCCGTAGGAGGGCAGGGTGATCAGGTAGGGCAGCGCGCCGACCGGCGGGAAGGCCGAATGCCCGGTGAGCTCGATCGGCACCCGGCCCTGATAGCCAGACAGGTCGATCTCAACCGCCTGCGCGGTACGGCCCAGATTGGCGACGCAGAGTACCGCCTCGCCCTCATGCTCGCGGATATAGGCGAGCACGCGGCGGTTCGACGGGTAGAGCAGCTTCATCTCGCCGCGACCGAACACCGTATGGTTCGAGCGCACCTGCACCATCCGCCGCATCCAGTTCAGCAGCGATGAGGGGTCCTTGGCCTGCGCCTCAACGTTGAGGGCCTGGTAGCCGTAGATCGAGTCCTGGATCGTCGGCAGGTAGAGCCGCTGCGGGTCGGCGCGGCTGAAGCCGGCGTTGCGGTCTGGCGACCATTGCATCGGCGTGCGGACCCCGTCGCGGTCACCGAGATAGATGTTGTCGCCCATGCCGATCTCGTCGCCGTAATAGAGGATCGGCGTGCCGGGCATCGACATCAGCAGCGAGTTCAGCAACTCGATCTTGCGGCGGTCGTTCTGCATCAGCGGCGCCAGCCGGCGGCGGATGCCCATGTTGATCCGCGCGCGCTTGTCGCTCGCATAGGTGTCCCAGAGGTAATCGCGCTCCTTGTCGGTCACCATCTCGAGCGTCAGCTCGTCATGGTTGCGCAGGAAGATCGCCCATTGGCAGTCCTCAGGGATCTCGGGCGTCTGGCGGATGATGTCGGTGATCGGGTGCCGGTCCTCCTGCGCCACCGCCATGTACATGCGTGGCATCAGCGGGAAGTGGAAACCCATGTGGCACTCGTCGCCATCGCCGAAATAGGGGCGGGTGTCCTCCGGCCACTGGTTGGCCTCGGCGAGCAGCATCTTGTCGGGGTAATGCGCGTCGAGATCGGCCCGGATCGCCTTCAGTACGTCATGCGTCTCGGGCAGGTTCTCGTTGTTGGTGCCGTCGCGCTCGACGAGATAGGGGATCGCGTCGAGCCGCAGCCCGTCGACACCCATGTCGAGCCAGAAATGCATGACCCGCAGCACTTCCTTGAGAACCTCGGGGTTGTCGAAGTTCAGGTCGGGCTGGTGGTCGAAGAAGCGGTGCCAGTAGAACTGCCCGGCCACCGGGTCCCAGGTCCAGTTGCTGTCATGGGTGTCGTTGAAGATCACCCGCGTCTTGTCCATCCACTTGGTCGGATCGTCCGACCAGACATAGAAGTCGCGCTCGGGGCTGCCCTTGGGGGCATGGCGGGCGCGCTGGAACCACTCGTGCTGGTCCGAGGTGTGGTTAATCACCAGCTCGGTGATCACCCGCAGGCCACGGCGGTGCGCCTCGTCGACGAAGGCGCGGAACTCGTCCATGTTGCCGTATTGCGGATTGATCTCGGTGTATTCCTGGATGTCGTAGCCGTCGTCGCGCAGCGGCGAGGGGTAAAAGGGCAGCAGCCACACGGCGGTCGCGCCCAACTCCTCGACATGGTCGAGCCGGCTCATCAGGCCGGCGAAATCGCCCATGCCGTCGCCGTTGCTGTCCTGGTAGGCCTTGACGTGGAGCTGATAGATCACCGCGTCCTTGTACCAGTCGCGCTGGGCGGTTTCGGTCGCGGCCTCGGTATCGGGGGTCACCTGGTCTTCCATCAGTCTCTCGCTCCTCCCGGCGGGATCAGCCGCCAGATCGCATAGGGCCGGCTCTCGGGATCGAGCGTCAGGCGGTGCTGCTTGCCGTGCCAGGTGAAATGGTTGCCGTGGACCGCGTCCTGCACTTCGATCGAAGCCTCGTCGGGCAGATCGAAGCGCCACAGCGGCAGGTCGAAGCCGAACTCGCGCCCGGCATGAGGATCGAGCAGCACGTGGAACAGCAGATAGCTGTCGGCCTCCCGGTCGAAGCGGCCGTAATAGAGCACCGCGTCGTCATGCGCGTCGAAGAACTCGAGATTGGTGAAGTCGCGCATCGCGGCGTGCTGGCGCCGGATGCGGTTAATCAGCCGGATGTCGTCCTTGATGTGGCCCGGGCGGTCGAAGTCCCAGTCCTTGATCTCGTATTTCTCGCTGTCGAGATACTCTTCCTTGCCCGGAAGCGGCGTGCCCTCGCAGATCTCGAAGCCGTTGTAGACGCCGTAATTCCCGGCCAGCGTCGCGGCGAGCGCGAGCCGGATGCGGTGGCTGGGCCGCCCGGAATCCTGCAGGAAGTGCGGGTTGATGTCGGGCGTGTTGACGAAGAAGTTCGGCCGCATGAAATGGCGGCACTCCTCCTGCGTCAGCTCGGTCAGATACTCGGTCAGCTCGGGCTTGGTCGTGCGCCAGGTGAAGTAGCTGTAGGACTGGTTGTAGCCCAGCTTGGCGAGCCGCTTCATCATCTTCGGCCGGGTGAAGGCCTCCGACAGGAACACCGTACCGGGATATTTCGCGCGCACCTCGTCGATGATCCATTCCCAGAAGGGGAACGGCTTGGTGTGCGGGTTGTCGACCCGGAAGTTCAGCACGCCGTGATCCGCCCAGTAGAGGAACATGTCGCGCACCGCTTCCCAGAAGGGGGCGTTGGGGCTGCCATCTTCGCGATAGTAGCGGAAGTTGACGATGTCCTCGTATTTCTTGGGCGGGTTCTCGGCATAGGCGATCGAGCCGTCGGGCCGCCATTCGAACCAGTCCGGGTGTTCCTTGATCCACGGGTGATCGGGCGAGGCGTTGAGCGCGATGTCGAGCGCGATCTCTAGGCCGTGGTTGCGGGCCTCGGCGACCAGCGCATCGAAATCATCGATGGTGCCCAGCTCGGGGTGGATCGCGGTGTGCCCGCCTTCGTCGGAACCGATGGCATAGGGCGAACCGACATCGCCCGGCTCCGCCTTGAGCGAGTTGTTGCGGCCCTTGCGGTTGGTGCGCCCGATCGGGTGGATCGGGGTGAAGTAAAGCACGTCGAAGCCCAGATCCTGCACGTAGGGCAGGCGGTCGATCACGTCGCGGAACGTGCCGTGGCGCAGCCCCGGCGCGGCGGAGCGCGGAAACATCTCGTACCACGCCGAGAAGGCGGCCAGTTCGCGATCGGCCCAGACGGCGAGGTCGCGGTCGTGTCGGGTGAGCCCGTAGCGCCGCCCGGCGCGGGTCATCAGCGCCAGCGTCTCGTCGTTCATCAGGATCGAGATCCGCTCATCGGTGGTGCCGTGATTGGTGGCGTGCACCAGGCTTTCGAGCGCGGCGCGCCCCTCGCCCTCGGGGGCGTGGTCGCGCGAATTGGCGACCAGCCGATGGCCGATCTCCGCCTCGACATCGACGTTCAGCCCGGCGGCGATCTTCTTGGTGGTGTCCTTGCGCCAGCCGAGGAAGTCGTCGCGCCAGCCGATCAGCGTGTAGCGGTAGAGCGCGTTCTCCGGAGGGGTGAACCCCCCCTCCCAACGGTCGTTGACGAGAAAGCGCATCGGCTCTTCATGGACCTCCTCCGATCCCTGTCGCCACCACAGCAGTGCGGCGCGGATCGTGTCGTGCCCCTCGCCGAAAATGTCGGCCTGGATGGTGAAGCGGCGGCCGGCGACGCATTTGGCGGCAAAGCGCCCGCCATCGATTTCGGGATCGATGCCCTCGATGCAGATCCGCGACTTCGCCAGGTGCTGCAGCCCCCTTGCGCTGTCGATCTCGTCGCGGCCCGTCTCGCCCGGGCGCGGCTTCTCGTCATACATGAACCAAGGTCCCTCTTCTTGGCTGTGGGTCTGGCTCAACCGGCCCGGGCGCTGCCGGTTCCCGCGGCGTCACAGGTTCCGTCGCTTGCGGTCACCTTTTCGCTTGAAGCCTCGCGGCCATCGCCTACCCTTGGGGCGCGTCGCTGCCGCGAGGGGCGGAAGTGGCCGTTATCATTCGCACAAAGGGCCACGTCATGCGCAACACCCCGCTTTTCGCAGCTACCCTCGCCGCCGCCGTCACCGGCGCTTCAACCGTCTCGGCCGAGATCGTCGTCGGTTCGAAGATCGACACCGAGGGCGGGCTGCTCGGCCAGATGATCAAGCTGGTGCTCGAGGATGCCGGCATCGAGGTCGAAGACCGGATCGGCCTGGGCGCCACGCCGATCGTGCGGCAGGCGATCACCGGGGGCGAGATTGACATCTATCCCGAATACACCGGCAACGGCGCCTTCTTCTTCGATCAGGCCGAAAGCGAGGTCTGGCGCGACGCCGATGCCGGTTATGAGGAGGTGTCGAAGCTCGATGCAGAGGCCAACGACATCGTCTGGCTGACCCCGGCACCGGCCAACAACACTTGGGCGATCGCGCTGCGCCAGGATCTCGCCGAGGAGAACGGCCTCGAGACCATGTCCGACATGGGCGAATTCATCTCCTCGGGCGGCGATCTCACGCTCGCGGCCAGCGCCGAGTTCGTCAATTCCGACGCCGCGCTGCCCGCCTTCCAGGAGACCTATGGTTTCGAGCTGTCGGGTGACCAGCTGGTGATCCTGTCGGGCGGCGACACCGCCGCCACGATCCGCGCCGCGGCCGAGCAGATCGACGGCGCCAATGCCGCGATGGTCTATGGCACCGACGGCGCCATCGCCGAGGTCGGGCTGCGGGTGATGGAGGACGACAAGTCGGTGCAGCCGGTCTATCGCCCGGCGCCGATCATCCGCCGCGAGGCGCTCGAGGAGTACCCGCAGGTCGAGGAACTGCTTGCACCGGTCTTCGAGGGGCTCGATCTCGAGACGCTGCAATCGCTCAACGCCCGTATCCAGCTCGGCGGCGAAAACGCCGCCGACGTGGCGCGCGATCACCTGACCGAGGCGGGGCTGCTGGACTGAGCGGGGCCGTGTCCGCGCCCGCTCGGCGCGCCGCGCTGGTCTATGCCGGGCCGGCGCTGGGCGGGCTGGCACTGCTGCCGCTACTCGATTTCCGCGCCAACCGCATCGTCGGTGGCGACGGGGTGATGGCTTGGGCCGCGACCGGCGGCTCGGCTTACGCCACCGCGCTCCTGGCGGCGCTGGCCTTGGGGACGATCCTGAGCGGGTCGCAGGTTCTGCGGCTGGCACTGGCCCTCGCCGCGCTGGCGCTGCTCGGCTGGATGGCCGGGCAGGGGGCGGAAGCGCTGATGGCCGAGACGTCGGAGTTCGCCCGGGTTTCGCTCGGGGGCGGGTTCTGGATCGCGGCGGCGTTCCTGGCGCTGGCCGCGGCCGATGCGGCGGCGCGGATCGGCCTGCGGGCGATGGTGCGGATCGCACTGCTCGCCGGGCCGGTCGCGGCGCTGGCGCTGGCGCTGCAGACGGGCTTCTTCGACGATCTGTCGATCCTGCGCGAATACGACGCCAACCGCGACGTGTTCGACGCGGCGCTGGCCGGTCATCTGCGCCTCGTGCTGGGCGCGCTGGTCCCCGCGCTGCTTATCGGCTTGCCGCTGGGCTGGCTCTGCTTTGCCTGCCCGCGTGCCCGCGCCGTGATCCTGCCGGTGCTCAACATCCTGCAGACGACGCCGAGCATCGCGATGTTCGGCCTGTTGATGGTCCCGCTGGGCGCGCTGGCGCGCAGCTATCCCGGGCTGCGCGACTGGGGAGTGGGCGGCATCGGCGCGGCGCCCGCCATCGTGGCGCTGGCGCTTTACGCGCTGCTGCCGATCGCCGCCAACACCTATGCCGGGCTCTCGGGCGTGCCAGCCGCGATGCGCGAGGCCGGGCGCGGCATGGGGCTGTCGCCCGCGCGCCTGCTGGCGCAGGTCGAACTGCCGCTTGCGCTGCCGGTCATCCTGACCGGCATCCGCATCACCGTCGTGCAGACCATCGGCCTCGCCGCCGTCGCGGCGCTGATCGGCGGTGGCGGCTTCGGCACGCTGGTGTTTCGCGGCATGGGGCAGGCGGCGATGGATCTGGTGCTGCTCGGCACGCTGCCGATCGTGGCGCTGGCGATCGCGGCGAGCCTCGCCTTCGACGCCATGATCGAGGCGACGGCAAGAGGGGAGGCGGCATGAAGGGCGCGATGATCCGGGTCGAGGCGCTGACGCGCCGCTTTGGCGACGCGGTGGCGGTGGACGCCATCGGATTCGAGGTGGCGCGCGGCGAGGTGCTGGCTCTGGTGGGGACCTCGGGCTGCGGCAAGTCGACGACGCTTCGGATGATCAACCGCCTGATCGAGCCCGACAAGGGCCGGGTCGAGATCGCCGGTCGCGACGCGCGCGAGATGGCGCCCGACGCGCTGCGCCGGGGCATCGGCTACGTGATCCAGGGCGTCGGGCTGTTCCCGCACTGGACCGTGGCGCGCAACATCTCGACCGTGCCGCGGCTGCTGGGCTGGGATCGGTCGCGCATCGCCGCCCGGGTCGATGAGCTTCTGGAGCTGTTCGGCTTCGACCCGGCCGAGGCCGGGCCGAAATACCCCGCCGCGCTGTCGGGTGGCCAGCAGCAGCGCATCGGCGTCGCCCGCGCCATGGCGGCCGAGCCCGAGATCCTGCTGATGGACGAGCCGTTCGGCGCGCTCGACCCGGTCACCCGCGCCCGGCTGCAGGACGAGTTCACCGCCATACGCCGGCGCAGCGGCCTGACCGCGATCATCGTCACCCATGACATGGACGAGGCGTTCCGCCTCGCCGATCGGATCGCGGTCATGGATGCCGGGCGGATCCTGCAGATCGACACGCCCGAGCGGCTGTTGCGCGGCCCGCGCGAGGGTTTCGTGCGGCAGTTCGTCGGGCTCGACGACCGGGCGCTGCGGATCCTGTCATTGCACCGGGTACGCGAACTGGCCCGCCCTGCGCCCGATGCCCCCGCGCCTGCGCAATGGGTCGCTCCCGACGACACGCTGCGCGAGGCCGCTTCGCGGCTGATCTGGGAGGGCGGAGAGGCGCTCGCCGTGGTCGAGGCGGACCGGGTCACCGGTGAAATCCGGGCCGAGGACATCTGGCGCGTCGGCACAAGGGGGGCGGCGTGAGGCGGTACTTCCTCGCGCCGCTCGTCCTTGCCGCGCTGCTGGTCGTGCTCCTGCTGCGGCCGGAGCTGATGACGCCGCTGCTGCGGCTGTTGGCCGAGCCGGGCCAGGATCTGATCTACGACCGCAAGCCGCTGATGACCTTGGCGCTGTGGCACCTCGCGTTGGTCGGCGCGGCCGGGCTGGTCGCGACCGTGATCGGGCTCGCGCTCGGCATTCTCGTGACCCGTCCCGGCGGGGCCGAGTTCATGACGCTGGCACGGATGGCCTCGAACCTCGGCCAGACCTTTCCGCCGATCGCGGTGCTGGCCGTCGCGGTGCCGCTTCTGGGCTTCGGCTTCGAGCCGACCTTCCTCGCGCTGTGCGTCTACGGCCTGCTGCCGGTGTTCGAGACCACGGTGGCGGGGCTGCGCGGTGTCTCCGCCCCGGTGCGCGAGGCGGCGCGCGGCATGGGTTTGTCGGGCGTGCAGCGGCTCTGGCGGGTCGAGCTTCCCTTGGCGATGCCGGTGATCCTCACCGGCATCCGGCTCTCCACCGTCATTAATATCGGCACCGCCACGATCGGCAGCACGGTGGGGGCGGTGGGTCTGGGTGAGGTGATCGTCGCGGGCCTCCAATCCGGCAACACCGCCTTCGTGGCGCAAGGCGCGGCGCTGGTGGCGTTGATGGCGATCTGCGCCGAAACCGCGCTCAGGGGGCTCGGCCGGTTGGCAGATTCCGGCGCGCTGACGCGAGCTTGATTGGCCGACCATTGCCCATCCGGGCGCGGTCATGCCATGCGGGCAGGGGACGGCCCTGTCGCATCGGCGTCACGGGCCTTGGTTTTCAACCCAACGCGGGAACCACGGCGATCTCTTGCCGATTGGTTTCCCGGAGGCACTGAACATGATCGACAGACGATACTTCCTGGCCGCAGGCACCGCTCTCGGCATTCTCGGCACCGGCGCCAGGGCCCACGAAAATGGCGATGAGGCGGCGCAACTACCGGAGCGGTTCCTGCCCCGGATGGTCGACATCCCCGCCAGCATGAATCCGGGTGAGCTGCACGTCGACCCCAACCGCTTCGCGCTGTATTGGACGCTGCCTGGTGGCAAGGCGATGCGCTACTCGGTCGGTGTTGGCCGCGAGGGGCTCTACGAGACCGGGGTGTTCCGGATCGGCGCCAAGAAGGAATGGCCGAGCTGGACGCCGACCCCCGACATGATCGAGCGTGAGCCTGAGAAGTACAAGCAGTACGAGGACGGCATGCCGGGCGGTCCCGAGAATCCGCTTGGCGCCCGCGCGCTCTATCTCTTCGACGGCGGCCGCGACACCTTCCTGCGGATCCACGGCACCAACGCGCCCTCGACCATCGGCACCGCGGTCTCGAATGGCTGCGCGCGCCTGGTCAACGACCACATCATCGAGCTCTATCCCGAAGTGCCGATGGAAACGACGGTGTTCCTTTATCCCAAGCTGGCCTGAGGGCCGAGCCGAGGGCGGATAGGCCCGCTCGGATGACGCAATCGACGCGCCCCGGCCCTCTGGTCCGGGGCGTTTGCATGAGCAGGAGAGGGCGGTGAGCGGCGGGGTGAAAAAAATCTGCCACACCCCGAAAAAACGCTTGCGCCCTTTGGAACCTTTCCCTAGATAGCCCCTCACCGGCGGCGCAGAGATGCAGTGCTGGTGACGAAATTCCGAAGGGGACGAGGCGGCG
>NZ_JACIBX010000016.1 GCF_014195545.1 Limimaricola variabilis
CCGTGACTTTTTGGAAAGAAGGGCTGCAGCCGGGCCATCTGCTCGGTCGTCAGCCAGAAAAGGTTGCTCATTGATCATGCTCCTCGGGGAGCCTGGATCACGCAGCCTCATCAAGATCAATGGGTCCTGAGCCTAATTTGGGGTAAGGGGCCCGTTACAGTCCCGCCGCCTTGGTCAAATTGAACCGAAATCTATCCCGACTGCGCTGATATCGACGGGTCATATCGGCCGAGGCGTGGCCGAGCTGCTTCTGGACATGGCGCTCGTCAATCTCGGCCGATGTCGCGAGGCCTGCGCGCAGCGAATGCCCGGCGAAGAGGGCCCGGCGTTCGGCATCGGGCAGGTCGGGCCGCAGCCCCGCCGCGAGTGCCGCGCGCTGCACCAGCCGTGCCACGTGACGGTCGTTCAGGCGACGCTCGAGCGCGCGGGTCCCGTCGCGGCTGACGGCGGTGAAGAGGGGACCGAACTCGATCTTCGCGAAGGCCAGCCAGCGCTCCAAGGCCTGCACGGGGCAGGTGGCCTTGCTGGAGCCGCGGGCGATCTCGATCTCGCGCCAGCCGGTCTTGCCGCGCAGGGTGACCAGCACGCCGGCCTCGAGGATCTCGACCCAGCCGGTGCCGTCGATGGTGTCGTCCTTGGTCCGGTCGAGCCCGACGAGTTCCGAGCGGCGCAGTGCGCCCGCGAAGCCCACCAGCAGCATCGCCCGGTCGCGCAGCCCGCGCAGGTCGTGGCCGAGGGTGGCCAGCATTGCGCGCAGATCGTCGGGGCCGATCGCCTCCTTCTGCACCGGCGGCCGGGCGTGGCGGCGGCGGATGCCGGCGAGGACGGAGGCGATATGCCGGTCACGCCGGTCGAGGCGCATCCCGCGCTGCGCGTAGCCCCAGCTGAGACCGGCGAGCCGACGCTCGATCGAGGCCACCGACAGCGCGCGCGCCTTGCCCGCGGGCGCCGCGAGATCGGTGATGTAGAGACCGATGAGTTCGGGGGAGGGCAGCAGGGGGTCGGCGCCCTTCATCCGGCACCAGCGGGCGAAGGCGGTCCAGTCGCGCGCGTAGGCCCGGCGGGTGTTATCGGCGATGGCGTGGTCGGCATAGCCGCGGGCGGTGTCGACGAGGCGGTCGAGCCGGCCGGAGCCCGCGACGTGGTCGGGCAGGGCGATTTGGACGGGGATTTCAGGCGTGTGAGGCATGCCGACGGGCGTAGCACGATCATGTCCGATAATGGGGCTTATCGGATACGAATTTCCGAGCATGCGAAGAGGAGCTCTCTGGGCTGTTCCGGCCGCCTTCATGAGTGCGGTGCACCTCGGTTTCAGCCTCATCCTTCTTAGGGTGCCGCTACCCGGCGTCGAGCCGATGATCCTTACTTCTACCGTGATGCCTGGATTGGTCGTAGCCTTGGCACTGCACCTTGGTCTTTGGAACTTCGCCCTGCTGGTCGGCGTCTTCGCGCTATTCTACGGGCATGCCCATGTGGCCGAGCTCGGCGAAGCGGCGGCCCTAAGATTTGCCGGGGGCTTCACGCTCGCCACCTTGTCGCTGCATCTTTTCGGCGTCGCCGCGGGGCAGGCTCTCTTCCGGTCGTCGCTCCGGAGCGACCTGATCGCATGTGGTTGATCTTTCCGCGCTCATCGGAACGGTCCTTGCATTCGGCTGAACGCTTGGAATGAATGAGTGGCCGAAGGCCATCCTTCAAGATCCTCGCCCTGCTGCGGCACAGAGTATACAAACATATCAATTGAACTGGCAGATTTCGGAGGCTGTCCGCACCTCCAGCCGGGAACTTTGACCGAACCTCGCTTCCGTGCTTCCGCTTCCTGCTGGTTTCGATCTTGCCTCAACGATAAGTGGCAACCCGGATGTTGTTCGTCGAACCCGACTGACCGAAGGGCACGCCTGCCAGGATGACGAAGCTGTCCCCGGTCTCGGGTTCAACGAGGCGCGCGCTCTCCTCGCAGGCCATGGAGACCATGCTGTCGTAGTCCAGCTCGGCTGTCTCGAGGACCGAGCGCGCGCCCCAGACCAGGGCCATCCGGCGCGAGATGCGCGGGTCCCGGGTGACCACGATCAGCGGGAGCGCCGGACGGCAGGCCGCAACGCGCTGCGCCGTGGCGCCGCTTACCGAATAGGCGACGAGGCAGCGCGCACCGAGCGCGCAGGCCAGTGCGGCGCCCGATCCGGCGATGGAGTTGGCCGCCTCTGAGGTCGCCTCGCGCGGGGCCGCCATGCCGCGGGCATAGGCCTCATGGCCCTCGGTGCGGCGGATAATGCGGTCCATCACCTCGACAGCCTCGGCCGGAAACTGACCCGTGGCGCTTTCCGCCGAGAGCATCACCGCGTCGGCCCCGTCATAGATGGCTGTCGCAACATCCGAGGCCTCGGCGCGGGTCGGCGCGGGCGAGGCCGTCATCGACTCGAGCATTTGGGTGGCCACGATGACGGGTCGGCATTCGCGACGACACAGAGCGATGATCTCCTTCTGGCGTCCCGGGACGTCCTCGGCCGGGATCTCGACGCCCAGGTCGCCGCGCGCGATCATGATCGCCTCCGAGCGCTCGACGATGGCTTCGATTTCCTCCAGAGCCGAGGGCTTCTCGATCTTTGAGACGAGCCCTGCGCGCCCCGCGATCAGGGGCCGGATCTCGTCGAGATCGGAGGCGCGCTGCACGAAGGAGAGCGCAACCCAGTCGACGCCCTGTTCGAGTCCGAAGGCGAGATCGGCGCGATCCTTGTCGGTCAGAACCGGAAGATGGAGCACCGTGTCGGGCAGGTTCACGCCCTTGCGGTCGCTGACCTTGCCGCCCTCCAGAACTTCGGCCTCGAAACGCGCGGACCCGCAGGCAACGACGCGTAGGCGCACCCGGCCGTCATCAATGAAAATCCTGTGCCCCGGCGCGATTGCAGCGAAGACCTCCCCGTGCGGCATGGCCAGCGCAGTGATCTCCTCGGTCGCCTCGCCCAGCACAAAGGTCACGCGCTCGTGCCTGTCGAGCACACGAGCACCGCCGGCGACCCTGCCGAGGCGGATTTTCGGACCCTGAAGATCCTGGAGAATGCCAATCGGCACACCAACCTCGTCCTCAAGAGCACGGATCGCGCGGATCACCACGGCATGGCCGGCGTGGTCCCCGTGGCTGAAGTTGAGCCGGAACGTATCCACACCCTTGTTGAACAAGTTGCGCAGCATGAAGGGCGCGGCTGAGGCCGGGCCGACGGTGGCGATAATCTTGGCGCGTCGGTTGCGAAGCATGGAAGGGTCCTCGGGAGGCTCAAGTGACGTTGTCAGAGCACCAGCACGGCGCGGAAGTCATTGACGTTGGTCAGTGTCGGACCGGTTCGGATGAGCGCACCGATCCGGTCGAAGAGGCTGTAGCTGTCATGCGCCGCCAGCATTCGGCGCGGGTCGCAGCCGGCCTCGCGGGCACAGCGGAGCGTGTCAGGACCGACGAGCGCGCCGGCGGCGTCTTCGGTGCCGTCGATGCCATCGGTGTCGCCCGCGAGCGCGTGGATGCGCGGATGGCCCTGCAAGGCACAGGCCAGGCCCAGGAGGAACTCGGTGTTCCGACCACCGCGTCCCGGCTCGGTGTCGCCGATGGTCACGGTGGTCTCGCCACCCGAGAGCAGCACGGCCGGCGCCGGCTGCGGAGTCCCGTGCGCGGCCACGGCACGCGCGATGCCGGCCATGACGATGCCCAACTCGCGCGCCTCGCCTTCCAGGGCGTCGCCAAGGATCAGTGGCACCACGCCGGCGGCACGGGCCGCCGCTGCCGCCGTTTCCAGCGAGATCTGCGGTGCAGCGATCAAGCGGAAATCCGGGGTCGCGTTAGGCTGCGCATCGCCTGGTGCCAGCATGAGCGCACGGGCCGCCTCGGGTAGGTTTGGACCGAGGCGCTCAGCCAGATGCGACAGGTCGTCCGTGGCGCTCGGGTCAGGCACGGTCGGCCCCGAAGCGATCGCCGCCGGGTCGTCTCCCGGCACGTCCGAGATCGCCAGCGTGACCAGTTGCGCGCCATTCGCGGCGCGCAGCAGTCCGCCGCCCTTGAGCCGGTCGAGCCGCCGTCGCACCCGGTTCATATCCTCGATGGTCAGCCCCGAGCGCAACAGCAGCCGGTTCACGATGATCAGATCGTCAAGCGTCAGGGGCTCGCGCGGCAGCGTCATCAGCGCCGAGCCGCCCCCGGAGATCAACGTGAGCACCAGATCATTGGGCCCGGCCGAGGCGACGGCGGCGAGGATCTCGCGCGCCGCGACCTCACCGGCGGCGTCCGGCACCGGGTGCGCGGCCTCGCGCACCGCGATGCGCGTTGTCGGCACCGCATGACCGTAGCGCGTGACCACGACGCCCGAGAGATCGACGTCAGGCCAGGCCGCCTCGACGGCGCGCGCCATCGAGGCGGCGCTCTTGCCTGCGCCGACGACGATGCAGCGCCCGGACGGCTTCTTCGGCAAGTGCCGCGCCAGCACATCGGCCGGGTCGGCGGCCGCCACGGCGACGTCGAACAGCCGACGCAGCAGCGCGGGGGCGTCGTTGTCGCTTACGCTCATCTCAGAGGTTCTCGCCGCGGATCGCGTCACAGACCGCGTCGGTGACCTGCTGCGTCGTCGCTTCGCCGCCAACATCCGGCGTCAGGATGCCATCCGCGCAGACCTTCTCCACCGCCCGCATCAACCGGTCGGCGGCGTCCTTCTCGCCCAGATGCTCCAGCATCTGGCTCGCGGTCCAGAAGGTCGCGACCGGGTTGGCGATACCCTTGCCGGTGATGTCGAAGGCAGAGCCGTGGATCGGCTCGAACATCGAGGGGTAGCGCTTCTCGGGATCGATGTTGCCGGTCGGCGCGACACCGAGGCTGCCTGCCAGTGCGCCGGCGAGGTCCGACAGGATGTCGGCATGCAGGTTGGTGGCAACGATTGTGTCGAGGCTCTTGGGGTTCTTCACCATGCGCACCGTCATGGCGTCGACCAGCATCTTGTCCCAGGTCACGTCCGGGAACTCCTTCGAGACCTCGGCGGCGATCTCGTCCCACATCACCATGCCGAAGCGCTGCGCGTTCGACTTGGTCACCACGGTCAGCAGCTTGCGGGGCCGCGACTGCGCCAGCGCGAAGGCATAACGCATGATGCGGGTCACGCCGACGCGGGTGAAGATCGCCACTTCGGTGCCGACCTCTTCGGGCAGGCCCTTGTGGGCACGGCCGCCATGACCGGAATACTCGCCCTCGGAGTTCTCGCGCACGATGACCCAGTCGAGGTCGCCTGCACCCACTCCCGCGAGTGGCGAAGAGATGCCCGGCAGGATCTTGGTTGGCCGAACGTTGGCATACTGGTCGAAGCCTTGGCAGATCGGCAGACGCAGACCCCACAGCGTGACATGGTCAGGCACGTCGGGCGCGCCGACGGCGCCGAAAAAAATCGCGTCGAAGGCCTTGAGCTGGTCCCGTCCGTCCTCAGGCATGAGCGCGCCGGTTCTCTTGTAGCGCTCCGAGCTCCAGTCGAACTCGGTGACTTCGAGCGCGAAGCCGCCGTCGCGCCGAGACAGCGCCTCGAGTGCCTGAAGCCCGGCAGAGATGACTTCGGGGCCGATGCCGTCGGCAGGAATGGATGCGATCTTGTAGGTCTTCATGGGGTCTCCTCCGGGGGGCGCTACCGCACCGGCCCGTGTCGCAAGCGATTGTTGCCACGACGCCATGGCGGTGCTGTCGAAGCCGACGTTACGTGCGGCAGGCTCGACCTCTCAACGCGCGGATGATTATATACTGAAATGCAGCAGTCTTGAGGGAGTGGGCATCGTCATGGATATCTCTCACCTCAGATGCTTCGTTGCAGTGGCGAACGAGCTGCATTTTGGCCGCGCCGCGCAATCGCTGGGAATGCTTCCCGCCTCGCTGGGCCGGCAGATCCGCATTCTCGAAGAGCAGCTCGACGCCAAACTGTTCCTGCGCACCACTCGCAGCGTGACCCTGACCGAGGCGGGGGCTGCGATCCTCGAGGACGTGCGCCAGATGATCGAGCAGGCTGAACGGCTTGAGGAGAAGATCCGCCACATCCGCAAGACGGAAGCGCCGGTGCTGCGGGTCGGGGCGATCGACAGCGCTGCGGCCGGGCTGATGCCACAGCTGCTGCAATATTTGCGCGAGGATCACCCGGACATCGAAGTGCAGCTGATCGAGCAGAAGACGATCCACTTGCTGCCAAAGCTCCTGAGCGGCAGCCTTGACATCGCCTTTTGCCGCCCGCCCGATACGCGCGATGCGCGGATCAACTTCCGCACCCTGTTCTTCGAGACGGCGGTCGTGGCCCTGCCGGAGGGTCACCCGCTCGCCGAGCGCGACGAGATCGCGGTAACCGACCTCGCTGATGCGCCGCTGATCGTGCCGGATCGCCGCTCGCGACCGCATTCGCACGACCTGACGATCAAGCTTTTCCTCGACGCCGGGCTGACTGCACGCGTCGCCCAGGTGGCCGAGGAGAAGCATACCATCGTAAACCTCGTCGCGACCGGGACCGGCCTCGCGATCGTGCCGCGCTGGACCGCGCGGATTGCCGTGCCGGGCGTTCGCTTCGTGCGCCTGACGATACCGGAAGGCGCCACGCGGTCGAAGCTCGTCCTTGCCGCCGCTTGGACACGCGGAACACGGGATGCACAGCGCGACGCGCTGCTCGAGGTGCTCGACCAGCATGTAAGCGCCATTGAAGCGAACGCCTGACCATATCTAAACTGAATATAATATTCGGCGCCTATCTCGCGGCGGATCGGACCTGCCATGTTGCGGACCATCGCATCGTGCCCCTCGGCGCGGTGCAGGAGGAGCACATGGGAGGAGTGAACACCATGAAGATGACGACCTATGCCATTCTCGCCGCAAGCACGATCGTGGCTTTCCCTGCAAACGCGCAGGACCGTGCCGACTGGCCCTCGTCCTTGAGCATTGCGACCGGATCGCAGGGCGGCACCTATTTCGTCTGGGGTTCGGGCCTCGGTTCGATGATCGGCGAGCAACTCGGGATGCCCACCAGTGTGGAAATCACCGGCGGCCCGGTGCAGAATGTGGTGTTGGTCGAAACCGGCGAAACGCTGCTCGGTTTTACGACCACCGGTCCGGCGCAGGAAGCCATGGCAGGCGAGAACGAGCTGATGCCCGGCATGGAAGCCACCAATCTCCGGGCGCTCTTCCCGATGTATCAGACGCCGCTTCAGGCGGTTGCGCTGTCCTCTTCGGGGATCGAAAGCATCGAGGATCTTGACGGCAAACGGGTTAACCTCGGGCCGGCCTCTGGCACCTCGGCGACCTACTGGCAGCGCTATTTCGACACTGCCGGGATCAATGTTAAGGCCAGCTTCGCCGGCGGCTCAGATGGAGCGGGGCAGCTCGCCGACGGGCTTATCGATGCCTTCGTCTATGCCGCCGGCTTGCCGACCAGCGCTTTCAGTGAACTGGCGATCCAGAACGACGTAACCTTCCTGCCGCTCTCGGAGGAGAATATTGCGACCTTCAAGGAGGTGGCACCGTCGATGCAGGACTTCACCATCCCCGCGGGCACTTATGAGGGCCAGGAAACGGACGTGCCCTCGGTATCGATGTGGAACTTTGCCATCGCGCATCAGGACCTGCCCGAAAGCCTTGCCTACGAGATCACCAAGCTTGCGCTCGAAGATAACGCGCGCATGCAGCAGCTGCATGCCTCGGCCGTCGAGACGTTGGCGGAGAACTGGGACACTAACAACTTCATGCCGTTCCATCCGGGCGCTGTGCGCTACTACGAGGAAATCGGCATCGCCATCCCCGAAGAGCTGCGCTGAGCCTCTCCCCGGCGCAGTGCGCCGCGGACGAGGCTTGTTTCGTCCGCGGCAATGATCCCCTCAGCACTCCGGTGATGTGATGACCCATTCAAACAGCAAGACGATTCCCTCATCGGAGACCCTCGATGAGTTGACCAGCCCGGTGGTCGCTACGGCCGCCGTCGACGACGATCCGCCTGCGGGCAACCAGCGCGTCTTTGTCGGCGCAAGGCACTACGTCTTCGCGACCGCCTGTGCGGCCTACGCGTTGTTCCACCTACTGGTGATGAACGTCTACCCGCTGGAGACCTGGACCTACCGCCTGCTGCATCTGGGCGGAGGACTGGGCCTGGGCTTCCTGCTCTACAGCGCTTACGGCGTCGAGCCTGACCGCCAGGCAGAAAAGCAGACCCCTTGGTCCGTGACGCTGCTCGCTCTTGCCGGGGCAGGCACGCTCTATGGCGCTGCCGCCATTGCGGTCATCTGGGGCAACTGGTGGCTACGAGGCGACGCCATTCCGCCGAGTTGGACCATCAACAGCTTCGGCATTCCTCTGACGCTCGGGACCGTGCTGGCCGTGCTGCATGGCTGGATCTTCGGGGACCGGCGCATCGGCCACTGGACGGTGGCCGACATCCTGCTTGCCGTCGCCACGGTGGCATCGATCGGTTACGTCATCTACTTTGCACGCGCCCTCCAGATGCGCGCTGGCATGCCAATGGCCCAGCCCGGCGACATGTGGGCGGCAATCACGGGCGTGATCTTGATCCTCGAGGGCGTGCGGCGCATGGCCGGGCTGGCACTGGTCATCATCTCCGCCGTATTCGTGGCCTACGCCTTCGCAGGGCCCTGGTTGCCAGGCATTCTCAATCACAGCGGATACGAGCCCAAGCGGTTCTTCTCCTACATCTTCACAGACAATGGCATTCTTAGCGCGCCGATCGCGATCTCTTCGACCTACATCGTGCTCTTCGTGATCTTCGCAGCCTTTCTCCAGGCCACCCATGTCGGCGCCTATTTCGTCAATGTCGCTTTCGCCGCCGCGGGCCACAAGCGCGGTGGGCCGGCCAAGGTCGCGGTCTTCGCCTCCGGCCTGATGGGGATGATCAACGGCACCAGCGCTGGCAACGTCGTCTCGACGGGCTCGCTCACGATCCCGCTGATGAAGAAGGTGGGCTACCGCAGTCAGACTTCGGCGGCGGTCGAGGCCGCGGCCTCCTCGGGCGGGCAGATCATGCCGCCGATCATGGGCGCGGGCGCCTTCATCATGGCCGAGATCACCGGCATTCCCTACACCGAGATCATCTGGGCCGCGCTGATCCCGGCCATTCTCTACTTCGCCTCCGTGCTCTTCATGGTCGACCTGATGGCGCAGCGGTTTCAGATGGTGGGCCTGCCGCGCTCGGCCCTGCCCAAACTCGGTGATCTGCTCAAACAGGTCTACCTCTTCGCGCCGATCCTGGTGCTGGTCTGGGCGCTGTTCCTGGGCTACTCGGTGATCCGCTGCGGCACGCTCGCGATGATCACCGCTGCCGTTGTCTCCTGGCTCACGCCGAACCGCATGGGGCCGCGACAGTTCTTTCATGCCCTCGATGTCGGCGCGCGCATGGTGCTCCAGCTCGTTGCGGTCTGCGCGGCGGCAGGGATCATCGTGGGCGTCATCGCGCTCACCGGCATCGGCACGCGCTTTTCGGCGCTGCTCTTGGGCATCGCCGACCAGTCGCAACTTCTCGCGATGATGTTCTCGATGCTGGTGGCGGTAATCCTCGGCATGGGTATGCCCACTACGGCCGCCTACGCCGTGGCCGCGTCGGTGATCGCGCCGGGCCTCATCAACCTGGGGGTCGAACCCCTGACCGCGCATTTCTTCATCTTCTATTTCGCAGTCATGTCGGCGATCACGCCACCGGTGGCGCTCGCCGCCTATGCCGGCGCGGCGCTGGCGCAGTCCGACCCGATGAAGACCAGCGTCGAGAGCTTCCGCATCGGACTCGCTGCCTTCGTGGTGCCTTACATGTTTTTCTTCTCGGACGCGCTCCTCATGCAGGGCGGCTGGCTCGACACCATCCACGTGACGGTTTCGGCACTGTTCGGCATCTACCTGCTGTCGTCGGGCATCATCGGCTGGTTCTTCGGCCGGATTGGCTGGATGCTGCGTGCCCTCCTGATCGGCGGCGCGCTCGGAATGCTCGATGCAGGTCTGGTCACCGACTTGATTGGGCTAAGCATCGGCGGCGGATTGTTCCTGTTCCAGCGCAACGTGCTGAAGACCGCCGACCTTGCCCACGGGAAGGACTGACAATCCCGAGCGCCGGCTGGTCCCATCCTGCTGGCGCCGGGCCTTGCTTCAGGGGGGCACTTAAAGGGAAACAACGTCCGCTTTAGCCCTGGGAAGCATGAAGGCTCACTTGGGTCGAGAGTGCCGAAAGGCGAATATAATGGACGGTTCGAAAGTGATGTCAGACCAAGCCGTCATCTTTTTCTATGGGGTGTGCACTCCATAAAACGAAATATCAAAAACGACCGTTTGGGGTAGCGTCGCCCAACTTTGGAGGCGGACACGAAGCGATCGCGTTTCGCGGAAGAGCAGATCATCGGAATGCTGAAGGAGCAGTAGGCCGGGCTATCGGCGGCCGAGGTATGCCGTCAATTCGACACCCAGCATCCGCTCCATCAGCTTGATCTTCAGCCCAGCGTCGCCGAGCAGGTCCTCAGGGCGCTCTGCGCCCTTCAGTAGTTCTTTGCAGATCGTTATGCACGCTTCCGAAGCATGGACCGGATCACTTATACACAGAAGATCTGACACTCTTCTCCATAGGAGGGGCATTGCCAGACCCCAAGTAGTCGGAAGCGAGGTCAGCTCGGTTCGCAAGATCTACGAACCGAGCTTGTGTGTAGGTTCGGCTTGAATCAATCGCCGATCATCTCTTCCTGTTCGCTCTTCATCTTCCGGCGGACAGCGTGACCGAGAAAAATCGGCAGCACAAAACCGACGATAGCGATTGCCCAGAGCGTGAGAGACAGCCAGGAGTCGACCAGGGCGAACCAGTCACCGTTGGAGATGCTCAACGCGCGCCGCAGGTTCGACTCCATCTCGTTACCCAAGAGCACACCGAGGATGATCGGCACCAAGGGCACATCGAGCTTGCGCAGGACCCATCCGAGAACACCGAAGCCCACCATCACCATCAGATCGAAGCTGGACCCCGATATGCCGTAGATGCCGACAAACGAAATCATGGCGACCACGGGCATGAGGATGCGGGGCGGCACCAAGAGGACACGGGTGAACAGGCCGACCATGGGGATGTTCAATGCAAGCAGCATGACGTTCCCGATGAAGAGCGCCGCAATGAGGCCCCAGACCACGTCCGGGTTGTTCTGGAACAGAAGCGGCCCCGGGGTGATATTGAGGGCCAATAGCACTGCGAGCAGCACCGCCGTGGTGCCCGAACCAGGAACCCCGAGCGCCAGCATTGGCACCAAAGCCCCGCCGGCCGCAGCGTTGTTGCCCGTCTCCGGTGCGGCCACGCCCCGCGGGTCGCCCTTTCCGAAAGTCCCCTCCTTGTCGACGAGACGTTTCTCGACCGAGTAGGAGATGAATGAACCGAGGGAAGCTCCAGCACCTGGGAGGACCCCGGCGATGAAACCAAGCACGGTGGTCCGGCCCATGGTCGGAATGCAGGATTTCAGCATCGACCACGTGGGGTAGATCCGCCCGATCGTCATCTTGCCCTCGGTGGCCTTGCTCGGGTCGGTTTCGCGGTGTTCGAGGAAGACGAAGACCTCGGACAAGGCGAACAGACCGACGATGGCGACAAGGAAGTCGATGCCGTCGTAGAGGTGCACCTCACCAAAGGTAAAACGCGGCACACCGGTCTGTTGATCGACCCCGATCATCGCCAGCCCGAGACCGAGGGCCGCGGCGAAGGCCGATTTTGCCTGGTTCGACGAGGCAACCCCGCCCAACGTGGCAAAAGCGAGCGTGAAAAGCGCGAAGTATTCCGCTGGACCGAACAGAAGTGCCACCTTCACAAGCTGCGGCGCCAGCAGGACGAGGCCCCAAGTCGCGAAGAAGGCGCCGACGAAGGAGGCCACGCCCGACAGGGCAAGCGCCTCTCCGGCACGGCCCTGCTGAGCCATCGGATAGCCGTCGAGGCAGGTCATCATCGCTGGCTCGTCGCCGGGGATGTTGAGCAGGATCGAAGAGATCCGCCCGCCATACATGGCGCCGTAGTAGACCGAGGTGAGCAGGATGAGCGATGGCGTCGCTCCAAGGCCCAGGGTGAAAGCCAGCGGGATAAGGATGGCGACACCGTTCGAGGGCCCGAGACCCGGCAGCGCGCCCATGATGGTGCCGAGCAGACAGCCGAGCAGCGCAAGGGCAAGGTTCTGCCAAGTCAACGCGACGGCGAAGCCGTCACCAAGTGAAGACAGGATTTCCATAGTTTAATTTCTCCGGGCTCAGAAGCCGAACGGGCCTTCGGCCAGCGACAGACCGAGGATCAAACGGAAGACGACGTAGATGCCGACAGAGGTGCCCACGCCCACCGCAACAGCGGGCAAAGGTGCTGTGCCCAGCCTCCAGCTCAGATATCCGGCGGCGAGTGACGTGGAGATGAGAAAGCCCAGCTCCGGAAGGACCCACGCGTAGAGAAAGGACACAGCAACGGCGAAGCCGATCTCAGCCAGCCTGTTGAAGGCCGGCCAGGCGGGTTCCGGATCGGGGCTGAACAGAAACACCAGCGAAGCAAGAGCCACGACTGCCGAGATGATATAGGGGAAAGCCTTCGGGCCGATGGCGTCCGTCATGAAGCTTTCCTGAATCAGGGCCGCGCTGACCGCAAAGAAGAGCGCCAGCGACAGCCCGATCACGCCGAGAATTCGGTCGCTCATTACATACCTGTCAATTTGAGGGGATTGGCGGCAACCGCCGGCGCGCCGCACCGACGGTTGCTTCTCTGCTCGGATTTACTGGATGATCCCGATCTCTCGGGACAGTTCCTCGATCTCGGCCACCGACTCCTGAACGAAGCTTTGGAACTCTTCGCCTTGCAGGTCGAGCGGCGCGAGGCCGTTGTTTTCCATCACCGTCTTCCATTCGTCGCTCTGGTAAAGCGTGTCGAGCGCACCCACCCAGTAGTCATAGGCCTCGTCGCTCATGCCGCCGGGCACGTAGAACCCGCGCCAGTTGGCGCCAACCGCGTCGATGCCCTGCTCCTTGGCCGTGGGCAGGTCAGCGAACTCGCCTTCGAGCCGTTCCGGCGCAAGAAGGGCAAGGACTCGGATGTCACCGGATTCCATGAAGCCGGTCGCTTCGGAGAGATCACCGGTGAAGGCCTGGAGCGAGCCGGCCAAGAGCTGCGTCACGGCTTCGCCGCCACCTTCGAAGGCGATGTATTTCACCCGCCGCACTTCCTCGACCCCGGCCTCCTTTGCGGCGATCAGGACCTTCAGGTGGTCCCAGCCACCGACTGCCGAGCCCCCGCCGATCGCGATCGAGGTCGGATCGTTCTTGATCATGTCCATCAGTTCAGGAAGCGTCTCGATCTCGCTGTCGGCTGCGACCGCGATCACGCCGTAATCGGCACCGACGGAAGCAAGCCAGCGCACATCCGCCATGGTGTTGCCGGGAAAGGCACCTTGGGCGAGACGCGTGGAGGTCGCCGACGATGCAGCAACGATCAGGTCGTTTTCGTCATGGCGTTTGTTCACTACTTCGGCAAAGGCAACGCCGCCGGAACCGCCGGCCATGTTGACGACCTGCATGGTGCCCGGGATCAGGTCGAGGTCCTGTAAGGTCTTTCCGACCTGGCGGCAGGTGAAATCCCAGCCCCCACCCGGGTTAGCCGGCGCGATGCATTCCGGCTGCTCGGGCGTGAAGCCCTGAGCAATCAGCGGCCCTGTTGCCAACACCAGTGTGGTCGCGAGGATAGTGGTTCGGATCATCGTGGTCTCCTCCTCTGGATGATCGGTGAAAAGAATTCGTCAGCCGGATGCGCCGCCGCGGGGCGGCCCGTCATAGGTCCAGCGATAGGCCGGCGGGGTCGGCCCCTTGTTCCGGCCGCCCTGCTGGCTCTGCTCCCAAGCATGGGCGAGAATGCCTACGGATCTGGACAGGCAGAAAATTCCGCGGGCGAGAGGCGCCGGGAAGCCGAGTTCGGCGAAAATCACAGCTGTCGCACCATCGATGTTCATCGGCACGGCAGCGCTCCGACCGCGGCCGAGCTCTGCCTCGACGGCTCGTCCAATCGCGGCAAAACGGCCCTCGACCTCACCCGCCTTGGCTGCCTCGTCGACCAGACCGAGCAGGCGCGGCGCGCGGGGATCGACCGGCTTGTGGAACCGGTGCCCGAAGCCGGGAACGTATTTGCCGTGGGCCTCGCGCCAGCGCTGGATTACATCGGCAGCGGCTTCCGGTCCGCCCTCCGCATCGATTTGCTGGTAGAGTTCGACTGCCTGCTCGCCGGCTCCGCCATGCACGTCGCCAAGGAAGTTCACGGCTGACGCCATCGCATTGTTGAGTGGCAGCCCGCAGGTTACCGCCATACGGGCACAGGCGATGGACGGCGCTTGGGGCCCATGATCCACGGCCGCGACAATAGCGGCTTCGAGGAGCGCGGCTTGGCCAGCGGTCGGAAGCTCACCCCGGGTCATGAGCCAGATCATCTGAGGGAAGGAAACGTTGCCGATCAGCTGCTCGATCGGATGCCCTCGAAAGAAGATCTTTCCCGGTTCCATGTCGATGATCGAGGTCGTCCACCAATCGGAGACGTCGTTGTGCGCTTCGGTCATATGGCCCCGCTGTTTTTGAGATTTTCCATGTCGCATCCGGAAAGACCCAGCTCCCGCCAGACTTGATCGTTGTGCTGGCCCAGCTGCGGTGGCGGGTCTGCGACCGTCGGTGCCTTCCCGTTCACCTTGATGCCGGTGGTGACGACCTGGATGTCGCGCCCCACGCCGGGGACTTCCGGAAAGGTGCAAAGGAAGCCGCGATCCGTGATCTGCGGCATCGACAGTATTTCGGGGACCGACAGCACCGCCCCGGCGGGAACACCGATCCTGTTTAACTCCTTCGCCCAATCGCGCGCGGGGCGGGTTTTCAGAACCTCCTCGAGCTCGGCCTTCAACCCTTTGCGATTCTTCTTCCGGTCCTCACGTGTCGCGTATTCCGGTCTGTCGCGGAGATGGGCGAGGCCAAGGTGATCGGTCAGGTGGACCCACTGTTCGTCCTTGTTGGCGGCGATGTTGATCAGCCCGCCCTGAGCTTCGAAGGCACCGGACGGCGCGGAGGTGGGGTTTTCGTTTCCGTTGGCCCGGGGCTCCTGACCCGCGATCAGGTGGTTCGATACGGCCCAGCCCATGGTCGCCAGCACCGACTCCAGCATTGAGATGTCAAGGAAGCCACCGCGCGGGGTGCCATTGAGGAACGCGGCGATGGCAAAGGCCGCCGTCATGCCGCCGACCGTGTCGGCGATCGGATAGCCTACGCGGAGCGGCGCGCTGTCCTCATCCCCGGTGATGGACATGACCCCCGAGGCACCTTGGATGATCTGGTCATAAGCAGGACGGTGAACCCACGGCCCCTCCTGTCCGAAGCCCGAGATCGCGCAGTAGACGAGGTCCGGCCTGATCTTCTTCAGCTCCTCGTAGCCAACACCGAGTCGGGTCATGACGCCCGGGCGGAAGTTCTCCACGACTACGTCGGCGGTCTCCACGAGGCGCAGAAAGATCGCCTTGCCGTCGGGATGCTTGAGGTTGACGGTGACCGACTTTTTCCCCGCGTTTTGGGCGAGAAAGGAGACACCCATGTTCTTGGCATTAAGGTCCGCATCGGCACCGAGCTGGCGGGCAAGGTCGCCGCGACCGACAGCTTCGACCTTGATGACCTCGGCCCCCATATGCGCCAGCTGGTGACAGCAGAACGGACCGGCCAGAACGTTGGTGAGATCCAGGACGCGGATGTTTTCAAGCGGCTTGGACATGCCGGGCCCTCCAGTAGGTGGTAGCGGAGATTGAGATGATCAGGAGCGCACCTGCGATGTTCCAGACGAGCGTCGGACCGAGGATCGCGCAGGCTCCCAGAGCGAGCAGAAGTCGTTCGACAAGGGCGAGGCGTCGAAAGAGATGGCCGACATGGCTTGCGGAGAGGCCAACGATGCCCACCAGCAGGAACGGCACATAACCCATTGCGGCAAGGAAGCCGGTGCCTTGCGTTCCGATGACGATCTCGGGGTGGAACACCCAAGCGATCGGCAAAACGAAGCCGACGGACGCCAACCGCAACGCATTCAGGGCGAGAGCGACCGGGTTCTCCCTGGCGATCGCGGCCGCCGCGAACACGGCGAGCGCCACCGGAGGCGTGATCGCCGAGAGAACCGCATAGTAGAACACGAAGAGATGCGTGCCGAGTTCGGAAACGCCGAGGTCCATGATCGCGGGACCGGCCACGAAGATTACCATGAGGTAGGAGGCGGCTGTGGGTAGGCCCATGCCGAGCACGATCGAGCAAAGCGCCGCGAGGATTAACGCGGCCAGGAGGTTCTGATCCCCCAGCGCGGTGATCTCTTGGTTCAGCTTGATCCCCAGCCCTGTCGAGGAAATCGCGGCGATCACAATACCGATCGCGGCGCAGGACAGCAGCACCGAAAGCCCGTCTCGGCCACTGTCCACGATGAAGACCGCCCAGTTCCGCGGCGACAGGCGCGTATCCGGAAGGAGCATGCCCAGAAACAGGATCACCCCTGTAGCAATCATCCCGGAATAGACAGCCGGATAGCCGGAGAAGAGCATGTAAAGGAGCGTTCCGAAGCCCAGAACCAGCAGGGTCGCACGGCTCCACATCCTGCGATCCCAAGCCGGGGCATCGTCCGTAAGCGGGTCGAGTTGAAGGCGTCCCGCCTCGAGCGCGACGGTGACGGACAGCGAAAACAGGTAAAGTAGCGCCGGGATCAGAGCGGCGAACATGATGGTGACGTAGGGGATGCCAGTAACGTCGGACATGATGAACGCGCCGACACCCATCACGGGCGGCATGATTTGTCCGACGCAAGAGGCCGTGGACTCGACACCGCCGGCAAAGCGACCGGAAAAACCGGCGCGCCTCATCATCGGGATGGTCAGGACGCCCGTGGACGCGACGTTGGCCGGCGCGGACCCGTTGATCGAGCCGAACAGGGCCGATGCGATGATTGCGCATTGCGCCGGCCCCGACCGCTGGCCGCGGGTCAGCATCAGCGCAAGATCATTGAAGAACTCGCCCGCTCCGGTCAGCCGCAGCGCCACTCCGAGAATGACGAAGATCAGCACGATATCGACGACGGCCCCGAGCGCGACACCGAAGATCCCGCGATAGCCGTAAGAGATCTCCAGAACCCGATCGAGTGAAACTGGGCGGTGTTCGAGGATGCCCGGCATGAGATGCCCGAACAGAAGGTAGACGACCGCCAGCAGGACCACGGCAGTCAGGAGCCATCCTTCGGCGCGATGCGCGCCCGCGATCACCACGACTGTGCCGATGCCATAGCACCAAAGGTCCCAAGTATTGGGCAGCCCTTCACGATTGGCCGCGATCGCGTCGTATTGATCGGTGAAGTAGACGTAGGCAAAGGTCGCGCCGGCCATGAGCAGAAGCGAGAAGCCGAGATCGAGCCAAGTCCTGTGACCGTCAGCGTCGCGCAATGCGGGCTTCAGGCAGAAGATCGCAATGAGCCCGAGGAGCAGCACGGTGCCGTATTGCACCTCCGAGGGGAAACGGCCGAAAAACTGCGTATAGACGATGAAGGCGGGTATGAGAGCGCAGGCAATCAGACCAGCGATTTGCGCCGCCAGAAACACGGGGCGGTCTTCGGTGCTCCCGGGCAGCAGCGTGCGCATTCCCTCTGTGACGGTCGAAACCATCTTCGGACTCCTGAGCGAAACGGGGTGAACCGCGGCGTCATTTGACGCCGCGGAGGTATCGACGGCCGCGTGCGACCGGCGGCAGCGGCCTCACATCAGGCCGGCTTCCTTATAGAAACGGGCTGCTCCAGGATGCAGGTCGGCCGAGAGTGCCTCAAGCGCACTGTCCTTGGTGACCAGCGATAGTCCGGCGGAGGCGTCGTTGACCTCGTCGATATTCTCCCAAAGCGCCTTGGTGAGTTCGTATACGATGTCTTCATCGATATCGCCGCGCACCATCACCTGATAGGGAAACGTCCAGGCATAGGCATCTTCATCCGCCGCGACACGGCCTTCGTAGGCCTTCTCGATCGAGGCGGCGGGGATCTTCTGGTAGATATAATATTCCCCGTTCGAGATCGCCCCCCTGAAGGCGTCGAGCGTTTCAGGATCGGGTGAGATGAAGCGCAGGTCCATCTGCCGCGAGGCATTGTCGATGACCGCGGTCGGGATAGACCCCCAGACGAGCGTCGCATCCATGGTCCCGGCGGCTAACTGCTCGAGCGCGGGCCCGTATTCGATGGACTGGGCATCGACCTCTCCGGCAATGCCGTGAATCTCAAACAGCGTCTGGGTCACCTTGCCGGCGTTTCCGCCTGGTCTGCCAATTCCAACGCTCTTGTCAGCGAAGTCCGAAAAGGTCTCGATCCCGCTGTCGGCCCGGGCAACATACTGTGCCATGCCGACCGGCATCGCCAGAATCGCCTTCATGTCGGCATAGCCCTCGCGAAGGCGCTCGGGATCTTCAGAATAATTGCCGGTTCCGTTGAGCGCATCGAGGTAATGCGGGGCCCCGACGCCCACCATGTCAACTTCGCCTTGGGCTGCCTTGCGCATGCCCGAGACGGTGCCGTTCTCGACGACCGTCATCGAGATACCTGCGTCACGGGCAATGCCGGACCAGACCACGCCAAGCTGGTAGTCGTCCGACGTCGGAGAGACGCCGCTGAAGATAATGTCCTGCGCGCTGGCCACGCTCGCTGTAAGCGCGACGGCAGAGGTCAGTGCGGTCAATCGAAAAACTTGGGTCATTTGCTCCTCCCAGATGCCCCCCGAGCGTTCTGTCTGATAGAACGCTATTGCGTCTAACAGAACGCTACGCTAAAATGTTCCTGTCTGTCAATTTTGGCGCGGGGAGGACGCACCGTGACGGAAGCCAAAGGCGTTGAAGCCGTTGATCGTGCACTGCAAATTTTGGATTGCTTTACGCCCGGGGAAACGGAGCTGAGCCTTGCTGACCTGGCAAAGAAGTCAGGGTTCTACAAAAGCACGATCATCAGGCTGGCCGTTTCCCTTGAGAAGTTCGGATACCTGATTCGCAGTGATACCGGTCGCTACCGATTGGGTCCGACGACGTGGCGCCTCGGGGCGCACTATCGTCGCAGCTTCGACCTGGCTGGTATCTTGCGGCCCGAACTGAAGCTTCTTTCCGACGCAACCCAAGAGACCGCGTCTTACTACGTCCGTGAGGGCGAGAGCCGTATTTGCCTGTTCCGCAGCGAGCCTGCACGCTCGATCCGGCACTCGATCACCGAGGGTGCAAGCATGCCGCTCACGCAGGGGGCAAGCGGAAAGATACTTCTGGCCTTTTCAGATGATCGATCCGAGGGCGATCCTGCGGTCCGTGAAGTCGGATATGCAATCTCGCTCGGCGAACGGGACGCCGAAGTTGCGGCGATCGCGATGCCTGTGCTGTCACGCGGCGGCCGACTGATGGGCGCCTTGGCCGTTTCAGGTCTGATCACGCGTTTTGCCGTAGATCGGCATTCGGAACTGACTGCTGCTCTTACCGAAACCCAGAAACGCCTTATCGACCAGATTACCGTTTGAACGGAGACCTCTTTCATGTCCCTTTATCCACCGCCGCAGATCATTGAAGCCGAAATCTGGTCGACGATGCCCGAGGAGTTCCGCATCAGGGATACATCGCCCCCTTGGGCCGCCGCAAACAAGCCGGGCCGCCAAGTGGACGGCTTCCTCGAAGGCCCGAGCTTCGACAAGTCGGGGAACTTATGGATTACGGATATCCCCTACGGAAGAATCTTCAGGATTTCGCCGGAAGGGCAGTGGTCGCTCGTTGCTCAATATGATGGCTGGCCGAACGGCCTGAAGATCCATCGGGACGGGTCTGTGTGGCTCGCGGATTACAAGCACGGCATTCTCAGGCTCGAACCCGACACCGGAGATGTCATACCCGTCGTAACACATCGTCATTCGGAGCATTTTCGGGGGTGCAATGATCTGGTTTTCGACAGCCAAGGGGTTCTCTACTTCACCGACCAAGGGCAAAGCGGGATGCACATGCCGAATGGTCGTGTTTATCGATATGACCCGCGGTCCGAACGGCTCGACCTGTTGATCGACACCGGGCAAAGCCCGAACGGCTTGGTCCTGAACGCTACCGAGGATGTTCTCTACGTTGCGATGACTCGAGGAAACAGCGTCTGGAGGCTTCCGCTCATGGCCGATGGCTCAATCTCCAAGGTCGGGGTTTTCCTACAGCTTTCCGGTGGGCTGTCAGGGCCGGACGGAATGGCGCGCGATGACCAAGGCGGGCTCTGGGTTGCCCATGCCGGCAATGGCTGCATCTGGGGATTTTCGCAAATGGGTGTGCCTGCCTATCGGGTCATCAGTAACAGCGGCCTGACAACAACCAACGTCGCCTTTGCTCCCTCCCAGCCAGATATGCTGTATGTGACGGAATCCGACACTGGCAATATCCTTCGGGCCTCATTGCCAGTTCAAGGTGCTGCTATGTTCTCTCACGAGGAGACCCTTGGTAAGCAGGGCTTACAATAGAGGGTCCTTCAAACCAACTTCGCATGACCAGTCAGGGTAGAGGCAATCCTTCCCAAAAACGGCCGTTTGTGGAGGAGTGGCAATGCTTGAAGGTCGGTAGGAGCAGCGCACTCCAATAACCCCCTCCAGAACCACGAGAGTTGTTGGAGGTTTTTGGAGGGAGGGAGGGCGCTCGGTGACGTCTGTATCTTACAGCCCCGCCGCCTTGCTCAGGTTCACCCGGAACCGATCCCGGCTGCGCTGGTAGCGCCGGGTCATCTCGGCCGAGGCGTGGCCGAGCTGCTTCTGAACATGGCGCTCATCGATCTCGGCCGATGTCGCGAGGCCAGCGCGCAGCGAGTGTCCGGCGAAGAGGGCCCGGCGTTCGGCGTCGGGCAGGTCGGGCCGCAGCCCCGCCGCGAGTGCCGCGCGCTGCACCAGCCGCGCCACGTGGCGGTCGTTCAGGCGGCGTGGCAGCGCGCGGCGGCCGTCGCGGCTGACGGCGGTGAACAGCGGCCCGACCTCGATCTTCGCGAAGCCCAGCCACGTCTCCAGTGTCTGCACCGGACAGGTCGCGGCGCTGGAGCCGCGGGCGATCTCGACCGCGCGCCAGCCGGTCTTGCCACGCAGCGTGACGAGCACCCCGGCTTCCAAGATCTCGACCCAGCCGCTGCCGTCGAGGGTGTCGTCCTTGGCCCGGTCGAGCCCGACGAGCTCGGAGCGGCGCAGTGCGCCCGCGAAACCTATCAGCAGCATCGCCCGGTCGCGCAGCCCGCGCAGGTCGTGGCCGTGGGTGGCGAGCATCGCGCGCAGATCGTCGGGTCCGATCGCCTCCTTCTGCACCGGCGGCCGAGCGTGGCGGCGGCGGATGCCGGCGAGGACACTCGAGATATGCCGGTCGCGCCGGTCGAGCCGCATCCCGCGCTGCGCGTAGCCCCAGGAGAGACCGGCGAGCCGCCGCTTGATCGAGGCGACCGACAGCGCGCGGGTCCTGCCCGACGGTGCGACGAGGTCGGTGATGTAGAGCCCGACCAGTTCGGGCGAGGGCGGCAGCGGGTCGGCGCCCTTCATCCGGCACCAGCGGGCGAAGGCCGTCCAGTCGCGCGCGTAGGCCTTGCGGGTGTTCTCGGCCACGGCGTGGTCGGCATAGCCGCGAGCGGTGTCGACCAGCCGGTCGAGCCGGCCGGAGCCCGCGACATGGTCGGGCAGGGCGATCGGGGCGGGGATTTCGGGCGTGTCGGGCATGCCAATGGGCGTAGCACGGTCATGTCCGATAAACCAAGATTATCGGACATGAGCGCGATAGCGCTCCATGCTCGCTACCTTGGGTCGAAGCGCCGCATATTAAGTGGTGAGCAAAGGCTTTTAATTTTGGCTACAAGATCTCCAATTCCGGTTACTTGAGACACGTTTACCTCTGTTCGCAGACCAGTCCGCGCCATCCTCACACTGCTCCATAGCGGAACTCCCGCCCCTCCTGTGGTCTTGCCCATAGTGCCTCGCCGGGTGCAATGCGGGCGTCGCCGGTGGTGCGCGCCACCAGCGGGCCGAGATCGGGCACGTCGAGATGCACGATGCTGTCGGCGCCGAGCCGCTCGACGTGGCGCACCCGGCCCTGCCAGCGGCCCTCGTCGGACGACAGCGTCAGGTGCTCGGGCCGGATGCCGTAGGTATCGCAGCCCATCTGCCGCGCCACCTTCCCCTCGTATAGATTCATGGTCGGACTACCGATGAAGCCCGCGACGAAGGGGGTCGCGGGGTGCTCGTAGAGCTCCATCGGCGTGCCGACCTGCTCGATCCGGCCACCGTTCAGCACGACGATCTTGTCGGCCATGGTCATCGCTTCGACCTGATCGTGAGTGACGTAGATCATGGTCGCGCCGAGCTTGGCGTGCAACTCGGTCAGCTCGATCCGCATCTGGGCGCGCAGCGCCGCGTCGAGGTTCGACAGTGGCTCGTCGAACAGGAACACGCCCGGGTCACGCACGATGGCCCGGCCGATGGCTACTCGCTGACGCTGGCCGCCCGAGAGCGCCTTGGGCTTGCGGTCGAGCAGCGGCGTGAGTTGCAGCGTCTCGGCCACTTTTTTCACCGCAGCGGCGATCTCCGCCTTGGGCCGGCGCGCGAGGCTGAGGCCGAAGCCGATGTTTTCGCGCACTGTGAGATGCGGGTAGAGCGCGTAGGACTGGAACACCATGGCGATGCCGCGCTCGGCGGGCTCGGCCAGCGACACGTCGCGCCCGCCGATCTCGATACCGCCGGAGGTCTGTTCCTCGAGCCCGGAGATGATGCGCAGCAGGGTGGATTTGCCGCAGCCGGAGGGGCCGACGAAGACGCAGAACTCGCCATCCTCGATGGTCAAGTCGATGCCCTTAATTACCTCGACGGCGCCGAAGCTCTTGCGGATGTCATTCAGGACGACGCGGGCCATGGCTTATCCTTTCACAGCGCCGGAGGTCATCCCGGCGACGATCTGGCGGTTGAAGAAGACGAAGACGATCAGCGGTGGGACGGTGACGAGCAGGATGTTCATGAACAGCAGGTTCATTTGGCTCACGAACTGGCTTTGGAAATTGTAGAGTGTGAGTTGCACTGTCACGTTCTCGGCTCCCGGCAAGTAGTAGAGCGGGTGGGTGAAGTCGTTGAAGATCGTGATCGATTGCACCACGATCACCGTCACGGTGACCGGCTTCAAGAGCGGCAGGATCACCTTGAAGAACACCTGCCAGGGTTTTGCCCCGTCGATGATCGCCGCCTCGTCGAGGTCGCGCGGAATGGTGGCGATGAAGGCCCGGTAGAGCAGCACGGTGAAGCCGAGACCGTAGGCGCACTGGATGAAGATCATGCCGGTGATCGACTTGAACAGACCGATCTGCTGGAGAAGCCAGATCGTCGGCACCACCGCCGGCGGGATGATCAGCCCGGCGAGCACGAAGCCGTAGATGATCCTGTTCCACGGCGTACGCCGCCGCTGCAGCAGGTAGCCAACCATGGCGCCCGAGACGACCATCAGGGCGATCGCGCCGACGGTGATCACGGTCGAGTTGAAATAGGCCAGCAGCAGCATGTAGTCGCGGGCCTGAACCACCTCGACCAGGTTCTGCCAGAACCGCCATTCCCGGGGCCAGGAAAAATCGAGCGTGGCGCTCTCGGCAGCGGTCTTGGCGGCGTTGAGGAACACGAAGATGAAGGGAATTACGAAGACCACGAAGGCTACGGCGAGCGAGAGCGCCCCTATGAGGTATTGGCGGCGTTTCACTGCTCCACCTCCTTGCGGTTGAACCACCAGGCTAGCGGCAGGATGATCAGGCCGATCAGCAGGAACAGGATCACGTTGCCGGCGGTCGAAAGCCCGTAGAACCCGGCCTGGTACTGCTTGTAGATCACGCTCGCCAGCACGTCCGAGGAGAAGCCCGGCCCGCCGCGGGTCATCGCCCAGATCAGGTCGAACAGCCGCAGCCCGCCGATCAGCGACAGGATCACCACGGTGGTGGTGGCGGGGCGGACCAGCGGCACGGTGACCCGCCAGAACTGCTGCCAACGGGTGGCGCCGTCGATGCGGGCCGCCTCGTAGTAATCCTGCGCGATGGTCGACAGCCCGGCGATGTAGATCAGCGTGGCGAGACCGACGCCGCGCCAGATGTCGACCATGGCGACCGAGAACAGCGCCAGAGACGGGTTGGTAAGCCAGCCGGGGCCGTCGATGCCGATCGCGGCGAGCGCGAGGTTGATCGCGCCCTCGGTCGGGTGCATCAGCTCGGCGAACATCAGGCCGATGCCGATGGTCGAGACCAGCACCGGGAAGAACACGATGGAACGCAGGAGGCCTTGCGCGAAGATGCCCGAGGTCAGCAGCACGGCGATCAGCAGGCCGAGCACGGTCTTGGCGGCCGAGGTGATCGAAGCGAAGAGCAGCGTGTTGACCAGGCCCTGCATCAGGAAGGGCTCGCGGAAGAACTGCACGAAGTTGTCGAAGCCGATGAAGCGGATCGAGAACAGGTCCCAGGCGGTCAGCGCGAAGTAGAAGGAGGCCAGGGTGGGCGCGAGGAAGAAGATCCCGAAGATCGCCCCGGCCGGCAGTACGAACCAGTAGGGATAGGGCGATCCGCGGCGCTTGGCGGGGGCTTGCGTCGCGGCGGTGGATCCGCGCCCGTGGGAGGGCGCGGACCCGGCCTGACGGCCGGTGGGGAGGTTCACCAGCCTGGCAGGCCCAGCTGGCGGGCCAGCTTCTCGACGTCCTGATCGTAGAGCGCGGCAGCCGAGGCCGCGTCGCGGATGCCCGAGCCCACCTCGACGGTGATCTGCTCGAGCGAGGGGCCTTTGACCGGCGACAGGAATTCGAGCGCAGGGGCGGTGCGGCCCTCCTCGTCGAAATAGGGCATCATGTCGGCGACCATGCCCGGCACCTCGGCGGGCAGCTCGCAGCCCTCGATCAGGTAGGGTCCGGTGACGCCGATCGCCTCGGTGATCGCGTCGCAACCCGCGGGCGAGGCGACGAAGTTCATGAAGTCGCGCACGATCTCGGGATGCTCGGTGTCGCGCGGGGAGTAGAGCGAGGCGGGCATCCAGACTGTGAGCCCGTTTGCCTCCAGGTCGTCGCCGGGCTGGGCGAAGAAGCCGACATCCTCCATCAGATCGGGATGGTTCTGCTGGAACGCGCCCACCGCGAAGGTCAGCATCGGGTAATGCACCGCCTCGCCGGTGGCGACCATGCGCAGCCCGTCATCATATGTGGCCGCGCCGAAATCGGCGTTGAAATAGCCCGCTTCGAAGGCCTCCTGCAGCCGCTCGAAGCCCTTGGCCGCCGCCGGGGTGTTGGCGAACTTGGCCTCATTGGCGGTGAACTTCTCAGGGAAATCGGGCACCGCCTGCAGCACGTTGTAGAAATCGGCGAGCACGAAGAGCTGCGAGGTCCAGGTGTCGCGGTAGCTCTGGGCGATCGGCGCCTTGTCGGTTTGGTCGGAGATCGCGGCGTTGTTGGCCATGAATTGGTCCCAAGTCATCGGGATCTCGAGGCCAAGTTCCTCGTAGCTGGGCTTGTGGTAGTAGATCCCGCCGCCCTGCGCGGTCTCGAGCGGCACACCGTAGGTGGCACCGTCGGCGCCCTGTACGGTCGAGAGATAGGCTTCGTTGATCTGCCCGTAATTCTCGATGTCGTCGATCGGCAGCAGCGTGCGGTCGGGCCGCAGCGCCTGCAACAGCGAGCCGGAATTGTAGATGAACAGATCGGCCATCTCGCCGGTGGCGAGGCGGGTCTTGACGAGGTTGTCGCCCTCGCTGCCTCCGGGTCGGGTCTCGATCGAGAAGCTGACATCAGGATTCTGGGCTGTGTAGGCCGCGGTCAGCGCCTCGAAGGTGGCGACGGTGTCGGGGCTGGAATCCGACAGGATGGTAAGTTCTTGCGCGAAGGCCGCGGGCGCGAGGCCCGAGACGAGCGCGGTGCTCAGGATCAGTCTGGTCTTCATGGTCGTCCTCCCAATTGCGCCCGGCTCCTCTACCGGGTGTGGATTCTACGGACTCAGCCCGGCAGGGCGAAGCCAATCTCGTGTCGGCCGGCGGGCAGGCGCAGTCCCGCCTCCGGGATCTCGGCGGCCCGGCCGTCCAGCGTCACGTCGGCGAGGCGGCCGGCGGGAATTACTCCCTCGCAGCCGTCGGGCAGGTCCACCGTGTAAGCCACGCGGTCGCCCTCGATGCGCCAGCCAGCCTCGATCCGGCCGTGGCGACAGTCGTGCCACATCTCCACGTGGCCGAGGGCGGGCAGTACGGTGGGCTCGAGCCGCACCCGGTCGAAGCCGGGCGCCTCCTCAGTCGGCTGCACGCCCGCGACATCCTCGAACAGCCACTGGCAGACCGCGCCGTAGGCGTAGTGATTGTAGCTGTTCATTGAGGGTTCGTAGATCGTGCCGTCCGGGCCGATCGCGTCCCAGCGCTCCCAGATCGTCGTGGCGCCCTGCTCGACCTGGTAGAGCCAGCCGGGCACCTCGCGGTTCAGGAACACCTTCTCGGCGAGATCGGCCATGCCCAGCCGGGTCAGCGCCGGCAACAGCGCCGGCGTGCCGATGAAACCGGTCCCGATCAGGTGGTCGGCCTCCTCGACCACGCGGCGGAAATAGCCCTTCGCCGCCTCGCGATGCTCGGCCGGGATCATGTCGTGCAGGAAGGCCAGCGCGTAGGAGGTCTGGTCGTTATGCGCGAGCCGGCCGGTGGCCGAGACGTATTCGCGGGCGAAGGCCAGGCGGATCTCCTCGGCGCGCGCGGTGTAGCGGGCCTGCGCCTCCGTCTCGCCCAAGAGCCCCGCGATCTTCGCCACCAGGTCGGTCGAGATCGCGTGGTAGAGCGTCGCCGCGCAGTCGTCGGCGATGGTCGGGCGCGGCTTGCGGTTGTCGCCGACGGGCTGCAGCCAGTCGCCGAAGCTGAAGCCGTGACCGCCCCAGACCGAGGACGGGCGGATGATCGGGCCGTCGGAGAGCGACCAGAGGTAATCCACCCATTTCAGCATCGCCGGGAAGCACTCGCGCAGCACGTCCTCGCGGCCGTAATGCAGGTAGAGCTGCCAGGGGATGACGGTGATCGCGTCGCCCCAGCCGGTCGAGCCGGCCCAGTCACCGTGGAACCCTTCGGGGTGCAGCCGGGTCGGGTCGGGCGAGAAATGCGGCACCGCGCCGTTCTCGCGCTGGTCGTGCATCACGTCGCGCAGGTACTTGCGCAGGAAGCTCTCGCAGTCGGCCAGCCAGCAGGCGGTGCCCGCGAAGACCTGGGCGTCGCCGGTCCAGCCGAGGCGCTCGTCGCGCTGCGGGCAGTCGGTCGGGATCTCGATGAAGTTGGCGCGCTGCGACCAGACGGTGTTGAGCACCAGCCGGTCGACCGCCGGCACGCCGGTCCCGACCCCGCCCGCGGCCTCGGGCACCGAAGAGATCGGGATCGAGCGGATCGATTTGATCTCTGCCCGGCCGGTCACGGTGACGCGGGCATAGCGATAGCCCATGAAGGTGAAATGCGGGCGGTAGCTCTCGGCCTCGCCGCCGCGCAGCGTGTAGCGGAAGGCGCCGCGGGCGCAGCGATAGTTGCGGTTGTCGAAGGCGCGGTCGGGCCCGAGCACCTCGCTGTGCTCGACCAGCACCTCGGCACCGGCCTCGCCGCTGACCTCGATCGCGACGTAGCCGCCGCAGTTCTGGCCGAAATCGTGGATCGCGCGGCCCTCGGCATCGTGCCAGCTCTCGACAGGGTCGAGCGGGAAGAGTTCGTGCACCGGCGCGGTCTCGTGCGCGACCAGCAGCCCGGTGTCGAAGCCGAGCGCCTCGACGCCGTGGCTGTCCTCGCGCGCCTCGAGCCGGGCGTCGTAATCCTCGCCGTGATAGATGCCGGAGGCGGTGATCGGCAGCAGCCCGGCGCGCCAGTCGGCGTCGGAGCGCAGGACGATCTCGCCCGCGCTCTCGATCTCGGCGATGGCGGCGATGCGGTCACCCCAGCAGTTCGGGATCGCCTTGTCGCGCCACATGATCGGCGAGCGGTACCAGCCGTCGGCCAGCCAGATCTCGATCCGGTTGGCGCCGTCGCGCAGCAGCGCGGCGATGTCGTAGCTCTGGTAGGCGATGCGGTCGTCGTAGCAGGTCCAGCCGGGGGTGAGCAGGTCCGCGCCGACCCGGGCGCCGTTGACGAAGGCGCGGTAGAGGCCCTGCGCCGAGACGTGCAGCACCGCCTCGGCGCCCGCGCGCCAGTCAAACTCCCGAGCGACATAGCTGGCGCGCGACCCTTCGCCTGCATCGCAGAGCGGCGCGATCATCCGTGCCGACCAGTCTCGGCCCGGTCGCGCGGTCGCCGCCGCGATCGTCGTCTCATGTATACCCATTCCGACCCTCCCAGTGTCGGCCCCCCGCCGACGATATGTATAACGTTCTACGTATAACGATACACGGATTCGATTGTGGATCAAGAAGTTTCCGGGTAAGTTGTAGGAAATGGAGCCGGCTTCGGAAAATACCGATGAAGAACAAGATAATGGGCTCGAACGGGCGAGTGACCATCAAGACGGTGGCCGCCGATGCCGGTGTCTCGGTCGCCGCCGTCTCCAAGGTGCTGCGCGATGCCTACGGGGTCAGCGAGGCGCTGCGGACCAAGGTGCTCGAGTCGATTGACCGGTTGGGCTACCGGCCCAGCACCGCGGCGCGCGGCATGCGCGGCCAAACCTATTCGGTCGGAATCGTCATGGTCGAGATGGCCAACCCGTTCCTGCCCGAGATCGTCGCGGGGGCGAACGATGTTCTGGCCACTGAGAAATACCACTCGATGATCGGCGTCGGCGAGGCGCAACTCAAGCTCGAGACGGCGCTGATCGAGCGGATGATCGACACGCGCATGGATGGCGTGCTGCTGATCGCGCCGCGGCTCTCGGGCGAGCAGCTGGCGCGCTATGCCCGGCAGTTGCCGATGGTGGTGATCGGCCATCACGAGCCGCAGGCGCAGGCTTTCGACACGGTGAACTCGGATGACCAGATGGGCGGACGGATCACCGTCGAGGCGCTGGTGGCCGAGGGGCACCGGCGGATCGCCATGATGAGCCTGCCCGAGAAGGGGTCGACCGAGGTCGACGTCTATCGGCAACGCGAGATTGGCTATGTCGAGGCAATGCGGGCGGCAGGTCTCGGCGACGAGATCCGCATCCTGCGCTCGCGCGAGCGCCGGCGCCTGGTCGAGGCGGATCTTGCCACAGCGCTCGATGGGCCGGAGCTGCCTTCGGCGATGTTCTGCTGGAGCGACCTGCACGCGATCAGCCTGCTGAGCGGCGCGAAATCGCGGGGAATCGCGGTGCCGGAACGCCTTGCCGTGGTGGGCTACGACAACTCGCCGGTGGCGGCGCTGTCGATGATCGGCCTTTCCAGCGTCGACCAGGGCGGGCGGCGGCTGGGCGAGGTGGCCGCGCGCACGCTGCTGTCGCGGATCGGCGGGCGCAGCGCGCCGGAGCATCTGCTGCTCGACCCGGTGCTGGTCAGGCGCGAGAGCTTCTGACACCGCCTTCGGCACCCTTGACGGCGCAGCGCCAGCGCGCCGCGTAGTCGCGCAGATCATTGGTTTCCGACGGACCCGGCCCGGTGGTCCCTGCGACCGCGCCGGGGCAGGCGAGCAGGGCCGCGCCGACCGCGGTGCCCGTCGCGCCGGACGCGATTTCGACCGGCCGCCCGGTCGCGGCGGCGAGCATCTCGAGATAGGCCGTGTTTCCGGCAAACGGCCCCTCGACGATCACCGGGCCCGCGCCGCCGGTCAAATCAAGGCAGGTCGCGGTCATCATCGCGAGATACCAAGACAGCGCCAGCATCCGCTCGCCATCGCTGGCCGGCTCGGTGGTCCAGCGCGCCGCGCGGCCTTGGAACGGACCGGAACCCGGCTCGACGGCGGGCAACAGCATCGGCCCGCCGGAATGCATCCGGTTCAGGTCGGCCTCGCTCCATTCGACTGGGCGTCCCTCACGCACCCGCTCAAACTCGCGCCCGCCCATGAAGCGGGCCGATGGCACCGGGCGGCCATGTGCGTCGGTGTTGGCCAGCGTGTCGCGCGAAGGGTCGAGGGCGCGGGCCGCGCCCCCCACCGACATACAGACCACCCAGGTGCCGGTCGAGACCACCGAGAACGCATCTTCGCGCCCCGTCAAGTGCGGGTAGAGCGAAGCGTTGCTGTCATGGATGCCGCAATGGACCGGGAGCCCCTCGGGCAGGCCCGTTTCGCGCGCCGCCCGTGGCGTGAGCCCACCCAGCACCTCGTCCGCGCGGCGGAGCGGCGGGAACAGCCCGCGCCAGCCCATGCGGTCAACCAGCGAGGACAGCTCGCCCGTCCACGGGTTCCACAGGTCGGTGTGGCAGCCCAGCGAGGTCGGCTCTACCGCCGCGACGCCGGTCAGGCGATGGGCCCAGTACTGCGGCCATGTCAGGAACAGCGCCGCGTCGCGCGCCTGCGCGAAACCCGTCATCTGCCAATGCAGCTGCGCGCCGAGATTGAGCCCGCAGGGCAGCCGCGGCGAGCCGGTCTCGGCGAAGTCCGGGCGCAGCGCGTCATAGGCGGCGACGGCTTCGGCCGGGATCTCGTGCTCGTAGTCGAGCACCGGTAGGGCGAGGCTGCCATCTGCACGCAGCAGCGCTCCGGTCGCACCATGTGCGGTAATCGAGATGGCGTCGATCTCGTGTTCGGCGCCCAGTTCGCGCAGTGCGGATGCGAAGAAGTCCCACTGCGCGTCGGTGTCGAAATGCGGGTAGGGCGGGCCGGGGCGCACGTCGTTCGGCGCCTTGCGCACCGCAACCTCGCGCAGCCCGGCGCGATCGACCAGCGCCAGTTTGATGTTGGTCTTGCCGAGATCGAGAACTGCGACGTGGCTCATGGCAGGTGGAACATCGGTTCGAGCGGCATCGCGACCGGGCTGCCATCGGGGTTGGTGGCCATGATGTCGGCCATGTGCGCCCACCAGCGTTGCATTACCGGGTGGTCCGGCAGCGCATCCATGCCGTGATCGCGCGGCCGGCGCAGCTGCGCGAAGAGTGCGCCGGTCTTTGCATCGAGGTGGATCGTGTAGTCCGAGACGCCCGCCTCGCGCAAAAGCTTCACCAGCTCGGGCCAGATCTCTTCGTGGCGGCGGCGGTATTCCTCCGCCATGCCGGCGTGAAGCTGCATGCGGAAGGCGTAGGTCTCGAGGCTCATGCCGCGCGCCTCCGGGCCAGCGCGATCAGCCGCGGGATCGCGATGACCCCGATCAGCAGCGCACCGATGAAGATCGACATGACGATGCCCGGCACGTTCAGTAGGCCGAGCCCGAAAGTCACCATGCCCATCACCAGCGCGGCCAGCACCACGCCGAGGATCGAGCCCGCGCCGCCGAGGATCGACACGCCGCCCAGCACCACCATGGTGACGATCTCCAGCTCCCAGCCCTGGGCGATCGAGGGGCGGGTCGAGCCGAGCCGCGAGGTCAGGCAGATCGCGGCCAGGCCGGCCATCAGGCCGGTGAGCAGGAAGAGGATCATCTTCACCCGCGCCACCCGCACGCCCGAAAAGGCGGCGGCGGTCGGGTTGTTGCCGATCACGAAGACCTGCCGTCCGAATTTGGTGGCGTGCAGCAGCACGCCGAAGATCAGCGCGAGGGCCGCGAAGATCGCCAGTTCGACGGTGATCACCCAGGCGACATAGCCCTGCCCGAACACCGCGAAGCCGACCGGGTAGCCGCTGAAGGCCTGGTCGCCCAGCACGATGTAGGAGATGCCGCGAAACAGGCTCATCGTGCCGATGGTCACCACGATCGAGGGCAGCCCCATCCGCGTCACCAGCGTGCCGTTGAGCGCGCCGCAGAGCAGCCCCGTGCCCAGCCCGATCAGCACCAGCATTGGCGTCCCCGCGCCGTATTGCAGCGCGAAGCCCATCGTGGTCGAGGCCAGCGCGATGATGCCGGCGACGCTCAGGTCGATCTCGCCCGAGATGATCAGCAGCGCCATCGCGAAGGCGATCATGGCCTTTTCGGTGAAGTTGAAGGTGGCGTCCGACAGGTTCCAGGCCGAGAGGAAATAGGGCGAGGCCATGCTGTTGGCCGCGAAGATCGCGATGCCGACGAGCAGCAGCAGCAGCTCCCAGCTCCTGAGCGCGCGGGCGACGCGCCCCGTCAGCCGGTCGGGGAGGTGGCGCGGGCGGGTGCCGATATCGAGTCCGGGTCGGGTGCTCATGCGGTGGCCTCCTTGCGCTTGAGGATGACGCGGCCCGGGCGGCGTTCGGCACGGGCGTTGAAAGCGACGGCGATGATGATCGCGGCGCCGGAGATGGCGAGCTGCCAGAAGGGCGAGATGCCCGCGACCGGCAGCGCGTTCTTGATCACGCCGAGGAACAGCGCGCCGAGCACCGCGCCGCCGACCGAGCCGACGCCCCCCGCGATCGAGATGCCGCCGATCACGCAGGCCGCGACCACGTCGAGTTCGAAGCCGAGCGCGACGTCGGTATAGGCGACGGCGTAGCGCGACACCCAGAGATAGCCGCAGAGCCCGGCGAGACCGCCAGACAGGACAAAGGCCATGAAGCGGGTGCGGCCGACATCGATGCCGGTATAGACCGCGGCATGCGGGTTGCCGCCCGTGGCGTAGAAGGCGCGGCCCAGCGGCGTCAGCCGGATCAGCAGCCAGGCCAGCGCGATCACCGCGATCGCGACCCAGCTGAGCACCGGCAGGCCCAGCAGCGTGGCGCGGGGCAGGGCGGTGAAACTCGCCGACATCTCGAAGCTGTTGATCCATTCGCCGCCCGAGACCACGAAGACCAGGCCGCGATAGATGGTCAGCGTGCCCAGCGTCACCACGATCGGCGGGATGTCGAGGAGCCAGACCAGCAGCCCGTTGAAGGCGCCGAGCACCAGGCCGAGACCAATGGCCAGGAGGATCAGAAGCCCGACCGGCAGGCCGGGCATCGCGGCGTTGAGCGTTGCGACCACCATGCCGGTCAGCGCGAGATTGGCGGCGACCGACAGGTCGATGCACTTGGTGAGGATCACCGCCATCTGGCCGAGGGCGAGGATGATCAGCACGCTGGTGTCGTTGAACACCGCGGCCAGGTTGCCGGGTGCCGCGAAGCCGCGGAAGCGGCTTTCGACCAGCAGGATCAGCGCGAGTATCGCGCCCGACAGCACCAATTCGCGCGATTTCAGAAGGCGGGTCATGCGGTTTCTCCGTATCCGGCGGCGGCGCGCACGAGGTCCTCGGGCGTCAGCCCCTCGCGCTCGAACTCGGCGGCGATGCGGCCCTCGCGCATCACGATGACCCGGTCGGACATGCCGAGGATCTCGGGGATCTCCGAGCTGACCATGATCACCGACAGGCCCTGCGAGGCCAGTTCGGACATGAATTCATGCACGGCGGCCTTGGAGCCCACGTCGATGCCCTTGGTCGGCTCGTCGAGGATGATCACCTTAGGCGCGGTGGCGAGCCACTTGGCGATCACCACCTTCTGCTGGTTGCCGCCCGAGAGATTGCCGACCGGCTGATCAAGGCTGGCGGCGCGCAGGTCGAGCCGCTCGGTGTATTGCCGGGCCAGCGCGAACTCCTCGGCGAGCCGCAGGAAGCCGCGACGCGAGGTGCGCGAGAGCGAGGGCAGGGTGACGTTCTGGAAGATCGGCAGCGCCGTGATCGCGCCCTGCTTGCCGCGATCCTCGGGCACGTAGACGATGCCCTTGGCGACCGCCTCGGCGGGCGAACGGATCACCGCAACCTCGTCGTCAATGCGGATCGCGCCCTTCGACGGCTTGGTGACGCCGAACAGCGCCTGCATGAACTCCGAGCGCCCGGCGCCGACGAGACCGTAGAAGCCGAGGATCTCGCCGCGCCTCAGCGTGAAGCGGATGTCCTCGAACTCGGTTGGGTGGCAGTAGCCCGACACGGTCAGCACCGGGTCGCCGATCCGGGCCTCGCGCTTGGGGAAGATCGTGTTAACCGCGCGGCCGACCATCTTTTCGACGAGCTGCGCCTCGGTGACATCGGCGATCAGCCCCGCATCGACCATCTCGCCGTCGCGGAACACGGTGTAGCGGTCCGCGATGCGGAAGATCTCGTCGAACTTGTGCGAGATGAACAAGATCGCCTTGCCTTCGGCCTTGAGCCGGTCGACCAGCTCGTAGAGCTCCTCGATCTCGGCCCGGCTCAGCGCGGCCGTGGGCTCGTCCATCACCACGACGCGGGCCTCGACCGACAGCGCGCGGGCGATGGCGACGAGATGCTTGGAGGCGATGCCGAGGTCGCGCAGCGGCGTGTCGGGGTCCAGCCGGGCGCCGATCCGCTCGAGGATCGCCGCCGCGTCGCGCCGCGTCCGCGGCCAGTCGATCAGCCCGAACCTGCCGCGCGGCGCGTGGCCGAGAAACACGTTCTCGGCCACCGTCAGCTCGTCGAACAGCACGGTTTCCTGGTGGATCGCGGTGACGCCGGCGCGAGTGGCGGAAAGCGCTGTGGGAAAGCGGGTGGGCGCGCCGTCGAGCCGGATCTCGCCGGCGTCGGGCTGGTAGATGCCGGTCAGGACCTTGACCAGCGTCGACTTGCCGGCGCCGTTCTCGCCGATCAGCGCGGTGACCTGTCCGGGATGGAGCGCCAGCGCGACATCGCCGAGCGCCCGCACGCCTGGGAAGGTCTTGGTGATGCCGCGCAGCTCCAGCACTGGGGCCGCGCCTGTGGCCGGTTCGGGCGGCGGGACGGTGTCGGGGGCTTGGTGCAACATGGCCTCGGTCCTCGGGATAAGGAGGGGGCGCGGGCCCGGTGCGGGGCCCGCGCGCTCGGGCGCGCGCGTGGTGGTGGAGGGAGGCGCGCGCTCCGGGGAGGATCAGAAGACGCTCTTGAACTCGTCGATGTTGCTGGCGTCGTAGGTGAAGGGCTCGGACATCGCCGCCTCGTTGTTGTCGTCGAGCGTGGCGGTGCCCATGCGGCCCATGGAAATCTCGGCGCCCGGCTCGGCGGTGGCGGCTTCCGAGGCCAGCGCATGCGCGATCATCGTCGTGGCATAACCCAGATCGACCGGGTTCCAGATCGCGAAGCTCTTCGACGCACCGCTTTCGATCGCGCCGGCCATCTCCGAGGGCAGGCCCAGACCGGTGACGTTGATCTCGCCCGCCTTGCCCGCATCCTGCACCGCTTGTGCTGCGGCGACGATGCCGACGCTCGTCGGTGCGATGATCGCGTCGAGATCGGGGTAGGACTGCATGAGGCCCTGGGCCTCGCGATAGGACTTGTCGGCGAGGTCGTCCCCATAGACCGTCGCCACCACCTCGATGTCGGGATACTGGTCCATCACCTTGCTCATCTCCTCGATCCAGATGTTCTGGTTCGTGGAGGTCGAGGTGGCGGAGAGCAGCGCCACCTGCCCGCCCTCGGGCAGCTGGTCTGCGGCGAGCTTGATGATGGTCTGGCCGATCAGCTCGTTCGAGGAGGGCGAGAGATGCATCTCGCGGCCCTCGGGCGCGACGCCGCTGTCCCAGGAGATCACGGTGATGCCGCGCTGCATGGCGCGCTTGAGCGCGGGCACCACGGCGTCGGGGTCGTTGGCCGAGATGGCGATGGCGTCGACCTGCTGCGCGATAAGACTGTTGATCACCTCGATCTGGCCCTCGGCGGTGGTCGAGGTCGGGCCGGTGTAGATGATCTCGGTGTCACCCAGTTCCTCGGCGGCCTCCTCGGCGCCGCGGGCGGCGGCCTCGAAGAAGCCGTTGCCCAGCGACTTGACCACCAGCGCAATGCGCAGCGGCTCCTGCGCCATGGCGGTGCTGCCCATCAGCGTCGCGGCAAGCGTCAGCCCGGCGGCGAGTGTCGTCTTGATACCCATGTCTCTTCCTCCCTTGAAAAACACTTCGGCGCCGGGGCGTTCAGCCTGCGGCGCCCCTCTCCCTCCGCGCGGCCGAGTCTTCGGCCACGATCAGCCGCACCCCTGCCTCCTCCAGCATCCGGGCGTGGCGATCCTCGATCCGGTCGTCGGTGACGACGGTGGAAATCTTCGACAGCGGCCGCACGATCAGGCTGGTGCGGCGGCCGAACTTGGAGGCGTCTACCAGCACCACGAGCTCCTCGGCCTGACCGATCAGCTTTTCCTCGGCCTGGATGATCAGCGGGTCCGCCTCGGTGACGCCCAAGGGGCCGATGCCCTGCGCGCCCATGAACATGCGCCGCGCCTGGAAGTTGCGGGTGACGTCGTTGTCGAAGGGGGACAGGATGATGTTCTGCTCGCGATAGATCGTGCCGCCCGAGAGCATCACCGTGTTCTTGGACTGGTGCAGCAGGTGCTCGGCGATCGGGAAGCTGTTGGTGAACACCTGAAGGCGCCGGGCGGCGAGCGGATGCACCATCTGAAAGGTGGTGGTGCCGCCGTTAATGATGATTGCCTCGCCATCCTCGCACAAACCCACCGCCGCCTGCGCGATCGCGCGCTTCTGGGCGATGTTCTGGGTGGCGTTGAGCGCGAAGGGGCGGCCAGTGAGGCCGGAAATGGTCGGCGGGGTCAGCGCCTCGGCGCCGCCGCGTACCCGGCGCAGCTTCTTGGCCATGTGCAGCTGGGCGATGTCGCGCCGGATCGTCGCCTCCGAGGCCTCGGTCAGCTCGACCATCTCGGCCACGGTCACCACCGGCCGGGACTGGACGGCGGAAAGAATGACGCGATGGCGTTCGGTTTCGTGCATGAAGGGCCTCCCTTGCCGCTCAGACTGCGTCAGCGCGCCGCGTCTGTCAATCATCATCGATCAAAAATGATCGGCTATGATCATAATATGACCGATAATGATTGACTCATGCGCGGAGCTGAGCGACACCGGCATCTGACTGAGGGGCCGCGTTGGCCCGCAAGGGAGGATCACCATGCTGCAGAAGAGCTCCGCAACACGGATCGAGAACCGCTGGGACGACAAGGCTGCCGCCGCCATGAGCGAAAGCGACAAGCTGCTCTACCGCTCCAATCTGCTCGGCTCCGACAAGCGCGTCACCAATTACGGTGGCGGTAACACCTCGGCCAAGGTGATGGATACTGACCCGCTCACCGGCGAGGCAGTCGAGGTGCTGTGGGTCAAGGGTTCTGGCGGCGACATCGGGTCAATGAAGAAGGACGGTTTCGCGACGCTCTACATGGACCGGCTGCGCGCGCTGAAGGGCAAGTATCGCGGGGTCGAGCACGAGGACGAGATGGTCGGCTACCTGCCGCACTGCACCTTCGCGCTGAACCCGCGCGCCGCCTCGATCGACACGCCGCTGCATGCCTATGTGCCCAAAGCCCATGTCGATCACGTCCATCCCGACGCGATCATCGCCATCGCCGCCTCGGCCGACAGCAAGGCGCTGACGCAGGAGATCTTTGGTGGTGAGATCGGCTGGCTGCCATGGAAGAAGCCGGGCTACGAGCTCGGGCTGTGGCTCGAGAAGTTCTGCCTCGACAACCCGGAGGCCAAGGGCGTCGTACTGGAAAGCCACGGGCTGTTCACCTGGGACGACGACGCCAAGGCTTGCTACGAGACGACCTTGCGGATCATCAACACCGCGATCGGCTGGTTCGAGGAAAAGACCGCCAACGTGCCGGCCTTCGGCGGCGCGATCCACCAATCGCTGCCTGCCGAGAAACGGCGGGCGGTGGCGGCGCGGCTGATGCCGGCGATCCGCGGCATGATCTCGAAGGAGCGGCACAAGCTCGGCCATTTCGACGACAGCGAGGCGGTGCTCGACTTCGTCAACGCCCGCGACATGCCGGGCCTTGCCGCGCTCGGCACCTCCTGTCCAGACCATTTCCTGCGCACCAAGATCCGGCCCCTCGTGGTCGATTTCGACCCAGCCGAACCGGATGTGGAGGCGACGCTGGCGGGGCTGGAGAAGGCGATCGAGGACTACCGCGCCGATTACGCCGCCTATTACGAACGCTGCCGCCACGCGGACAGTCCCGCGCTGCGCGACCCGAACGCGGTGGTCTATCTCGTGCCCGGCGTCGGCATGATCACCTTTGCGCTCGACCGCGCCACGGCGCGGATCTCGGGCGAGTTCTACGTGAACGCCATCAACGTGATGCGCGGCGCCAGCGCGGTCAGCGAGTATCGCGGCCTGCCCGAGCAGGAAGCCTTCGACATCGAGTACTGGCTTCTGGAGGAGGCCAAGCTGCAGCGCATGCCCAAGCCCAAGAGCCTCGCCGGTCGTGTCGCCGTCGTCACCGGCGGCGCCGGCGGCATCGGTGCGGCGACGGCGGCGCGCTATCTCTCCGAGGGCGCCTGCGTGATGCTCGCCGATATCGACCCGGATGCGCTGGAGAAGGCGCGCGCCGGGCTGGCGGAGACGTTCGGTCCGGACGTCGTGCGCGGCGTCGAGATGAACGTCACCGACGAGGCCGCCGTGGCCCGCGCCTACGCCGAGGTTGCCGTGGAATTCGGCGGCGTCGACATCGTGGTCTCGAACGCCGGAATCGCGTCGTCGGCCAAGGTCGAGGACACCACGCTCGCGCTGTGGAACCGCAACATGGACATCCTGTCCACCGGCTACTTCCTCGTCAGCCGCGAGGCGTTCAAGCTCCTGAAGACCCAGGGCATCGGCGGCGCCCTGGTCTTCGTGGCCTCGAAGAACGGTCTGGCCGCCTCGCCCGGCGCCTCGGCCTACTGCACCGCCAAGGCGGCCGAGATCCATCTCGCCCGCTGCCTCGCGCTCGAGGGCGCGCCGGACGGCATCCGGGTCAACGTGGTCAACCCCGACGCGGTGCTGCGCGGCTCCCGGATCTGGCAGGGCGAATGGCTCGACCAGCGCGCCGGCACCTACGGCACCGACAAGGAGGGGCTGGAGGAGATGTATCGCCAGCGCTCGCTCCTGAAACGCTCGGTGCTGCCCGAGGACATCGCCGAGGCCTGCTATTTCCTGGCCTCGGAGGCCAGCGCCAAGTCGACCGGCAACATCCTCAACGTCGATGCCGGCAACGTCCAAGCGTTCACGCGCTGATCCGGGCAGGGGAGGAAAGACCATGATCGACAAGACCATCATCGAAGCCTCGAACGACGATCGCGACGCCGGGCTGCGCGCCGATTACGATGCGCTGGGGGAGCAACTCGACCGGCGCGGCATCGACATCGCCGCCATCAAGGCCAAAGTCGCCGGTTTCGGCATCGCGGTGCCGAGCTGGGGCGTCGGCACCGGGGGCACCCGCTTCGCCCGGTTTCCCGGGCCGGGCGAGCCGCGCCACGTGTTCGACAAGCTCGACGATTGCGGCGTGATCCACCGGCTGACCGCCGCCACGCCGCGCGTGTCGCTGCACATCCCGTGGGACGACGCGGCCCCCGCCGATCTTCTCGCCAAGGCCGAGGAGACGGGGCTCGGCTTCGACGCGATGAACTCGAACACCTTCTCGGACCAGCCGGGACAGGCGCTGAGCTACAAGTTCGGCTCGCTGTCGCATACCGACCCGGCGGTGCGGGCGCAGGCGGTGGAGCACAACCTCGCCTGCATCGAGCTGGGCCAGGCGATCGGCTCGAAGGCGCTGACGGTCTGGGTCGGCGATGGTTCGAACTTTCCCGGCCAGGCGCATTTCGCGCGGCAGTTCGACCGCTATCTCGATGCCGCCCGCCGGATCTATGCCGGGCTGCCGGAAGACTGGCGGCTGCTGACCGAGCACAAGATGTACGAGCCGGCCTTCTATTCGACGGTGGTTCAGGACTGGGGTACCAACTACCTGATCGCGACCGAGCTGGGGGAGCGGGCGCAATGCCTCGTCGATCTCGGCCACCACGCGCCCAACGTCAATATCGAGATGATCGTCGCGCGGCTGGCGCGGTTCGGCAAGCTGGGCGGCTTCCACTTCAACGATAGCAAGTATGGCGACGACGATCTCGACACCGGCTCGATCGACCCCTACCGGCTGTTCCTGGTCTTCAACGAGCTGGTCGAGGCCGACGGGCCCGGCTTCGAACCGATGCACATGCTCGACCAGAGCCACAACGTCACCGACCCGATCGAGAGCTTGATGGTTTCGGCCACCGAGGTGCAGCGCGCCTATGCGCAGGCGTTGCTGGTAGACCGCGCGGCGCTGGCCGGGTTTCAGGAAGGCAACGACGCGCTGATGGCGACGGCGACGTTGAAGCGGGCCTTCCGCACCGATGTAGAGCCGATCCTGGCGATGGCGCGGCTCGAGGCGGGGGCGGCGATCGACCCGGTGGCGGCGTTCCGCGCCTCGGGCTACCGGGCGCGGGTAGCCGAGGCGCGCCCGGCGGTGGCGGGCGGCTCGGGCGGCATCGTCTGAAATGCCGACCGTCACCTGCATCGAGGATCTGAAACGCCTGCACAAACGCCGGGCGCCGAAGATGTTCTTCGACTACGCCGAATCCGGCAGCTGGACCGAGCAGACCTTCCGCGAGAACACCACGGATTTCGAGAAGATCCGGCTGCGCCAGAAGGTGGCGGTGGACATGTCCGACCGCTCCACCGTGGGCCGGATGCTGGACCAGAAGGTGGCCATGCCGGTGGCGCTCGCCCCCGTGGGCATGACCGGCATGCAGAACGCCGACGGCGAGATCAAGGCGGCCCGCGCGGCCGAGAAATTCGGCGTGCCCTTCACCCTCTCCACCATGTCGATCTGTTCGATCGAGGACGTGGCCGAGCACACCTCGGCTCCGTTCTGGTTCCAACTCTACGTCATGCGCGACGAGGAATTCGTCGACCGGATCATCGAGCGGGCCAAGCGCGCCGGCTGCTCGGCGCTGGTTCTCACGCTCGACCTGCAACTCTTGGGTCAGCGGCACAAGGACCTGAAGAACGGCCTTTCCGCCCCGCCCAAGCTGACCCCGGCCACGATGCTCGACCTGTCGACCAAGTGGACATGGGGGCTGGAGATGCTGCGCACCAAGCGGCGCTTCTTCGGCAACATCGTCGGTCATGCCTCGGACGTGGAGGACACGCGCTCCTTGATGAAGTGGACTGCCGAGCAGTTCGATCTCAAGCTCGACTGGGAGAAGGTCCGCAAGATCGCCCAGAAGTGGGATGGCAAGCTGATCCTCAAGGGCATCCTCGACGCCGGTGACGCGCGCAAGGCCGTGGAATGCGGCGCCGACGCCATCGTCGTGTCGAACCATGGTGGCCGGCAGCTCGACGGCGCGCTCTCCTCGATCCGCATCCTCCCTTCCATCGTGCGCGAGGTGAAGGGCGAGACGGAGATCTGGCTCGACAGCGGCATCCGCTCGGGACAGGACGTCCTCAAGGCGCTGGCGCTTGGTGCCGACGCCACGATGATCGGCCGGGCCTGGCTCTATGGTCTCGGCGCGATGGGCGAAAAGGGCGTGACGACCGCGCTCGAGGTGATCCGCAAGGAGCTCGACCTCACCATGGCGCTGTGCGGCGAGCGCGACGTGGCCGATCTCGGCCCGCATAACCTGCTGGTGCCGCGCGACTTCGAAGGCGAGTGGCAGGAGAGCGGTGGATCAGCCGGCGTAGCCCAAGGCTTGCGAGGCGTCCTGACTGGCCGCGCGCAATAGTCGAACGTAGTCCGGCTTGCGCGCTTCCTCGAAACGAAACAACGGAAAGGACAGGCTGATCGCGGCGACCGACTGGCCGACATGGTTGAACACCGGCGCTGCCATGCAGCGCACCCCGGCTTCGCTCTCCTCGATCTCCTCGGCGTAGCCGCGTGCGCGCGTTTCGCGCAGAGTCTCGATCAACACGCCCGGGTCGGTGATGGTGCGCGGACCGACGGGTTCGAGCGACATGCGGGCGATACGCTGCTCGATTTCTTCCTCGTCGCGCCAGGCCAGCAGTGCCTTGCCGAGCGAAGTGGAATGGAGCGGATTGCGCATCCCGAGGGTCGACTTCATCGAAAGGGAATAGCTGGAGTCGTATTGATGAATGTAGACCACGCGCTGCTCGCGCGTGTCCATGACGCCGAGATTGACCGACTCCCCGGTCTCCCGTGCCAGCCGGCCCATCGCCCGGTCGGCGACCCGAAGCAGATCCTCATGGCCGTTGATGGTGCGCGCGGCGAGGCTGAACAGCCCCAAGGTCAGCGCGTATTTCTCGGTCTCGGGATCCTGCTCGACATAACCCAGATCGATCATCGTCTGTAGTAGTCGATGCGCGGTGCTCTTGGACGTCATCGCCCCCTGCGCCAGATCGGCGAGACTGGCGCGCCGCGCCTTGGCCAGCGTCTCGAGCACCGAGAACACCTTCATCACGGAAGCGACGTTATCGGTCTTGGCCTGCGGCATGATTCTCGTCCCGAAAATTATGGAACTCCATACTGAAAATTTCGGAGATGACTGTCAACCTGATCGATGATGCAACCTAAGGCATTGATATAGATACACTATATTCATTTCTCGTCCGGACTCACAAGAGCCTTGTCAGGTGATAAGGATTGTGGTTCCTTGATTTTCGAAACGTCGTCCCGAAAATAACGGGGCCGCCGAGGGAGGAACGAGATGAGCATGCATCCGCTACTGCGCCAACCGGAACGCCTGATGAGCCGTGACGAAGTCTGCGCGCTGATCGAGCGGCTGGCCGACAACCTCGTCAGCATCACCGACGACAGCGGAAAGTTTCTGCTGCGGCTCGAGGACGGGCGGGTGATCGACACCAAGGGCTGGGCCGGATGGGAATGGACCCACGGCATCGGCCTCTACGGGTTGTTCAAGTACTGGGAACTGACCGGCAGCGACAAGGCAATGTCGATCATCACCGACTGGTTCGAGGCCCGGCTGGCCGAGGGCACGCCCACCAAGAATATCAACACCGTTGCCCCGTTCCTGACGCTGGCCTGCCTGCACGAGGTGCGGCCCGATCCGCGCTGGGTACCCTATCTGGATGCTTGGGCCGAATGGGTGATGCACGAAATGCCGCGCACCGCCGAGGGCGGGCTTCAGCATATCGTCTACAACTCGGTCAACGACCAGCAGCTGTGGGATGACACGCTGATGATGAGCGTGCTGCCGCTGGCCAAGATCGGCCTGCTGCTGGGCCGCCCCGAATATATCGAGGAAGCGAAGTTCCAGTTCCTGCTGCATACCCAGTATCTCGCCGATAGCGAGACCGGGCTGTGGTTCCACGGCTGGACCTTCGACGGCGACCACAATTTCGCCCGCGCGCTCTGGGCCCGCGGCAACAGCTGGGCCACCATCGCGATCCCGGAGTTCGTCGAGATGCTCGACTTGAAGCCGGGCGACCCGCTGCGCCGGCACCTGCTCTCGGCCCTGTCGCGCCAGGCGGCGACGCTCCGGCGCACCCAGGACGAGAGCGGGCTGTGGCACACGTTGATCGACGATCCTGACAGCTATCTCGAAGCCTCGGCCGCCGCCGGCTTCGGCTACGGGCTGATGAAGGCCGCGCGCAAGCGCTATCTCGGCCGCGAGAACCGCGAGACCGCCGAGCGCGCCGTGCGCGGCGTGATCGCCAACATCGACGAGACGGGCGAGCTGCAGCGCGTCTCCTTCGGCACCGCGATGGGGTCCGATCTCGACTATTACCGGCAGATCCCGCTCACCTCGATGCCCTACGGGCAGGCGATGGCGATGTTCTGTCTCACGGAGTACCTGCGGTCCTTCATCTGAGGAGGAGAAGGCCGCGCAACGCATCACAGGGAGGAACCACCATGAACATCAAGAGCATCCTGCTGGCCACGGCAGCGCTTGCAGTCACCACCGGCGCCGCTAGCGCCGAGAGCCTGCGCTTCGCCTATGCCAGCAATGCCACCCCCACCAAGGAGGCGATGGCGCATTTCGGCGAACTGGTCGAGGAGAAGACAGGCGGTGAAGTGACCGTGCAGTTCTTTCCCGACAGCCAGCTCGGCGGCGAGCGCGAGCTCGTGGAGATGGTGCAGGGCGGCCTGCTGGACATGACCAAGGTCTCGGGCGGGCTGATGGAGAGTTTCTCGCCGGTCTACGGCGTGTTCTCGATGCCTTACCTGTTCGACAGCCAGGAGCATTTCTACGCGGCCATGGACAACCCGGAGGTCACCGGCCCGGTCTACGAATCGACCCGCGACGACGGCATGGTGGCGCTGACCTATTACGATAGCGGTGCGCGCAGCTTCTACACCAAGGACAAGCCGATCATGAAGGTCGAGGACCTCAAGGGCTTGAAGATCCGCGTCATGCAAAGCCCGACCTCGATCCGCATGGTCGAGATGCTCGGCGGTTCGCCGATCGCGATGGGACAGGACGAGGTCTACACCTCGATCCAGCAAGGCGTGCTCGACGGCGCCGAGAACAACGAGTTCGCGATCACCATCGCGGGTCACGGCGAGGTGGCCAAGCACTACTCCTACGATGTGCACACCCGCATCCCCGATATCATGCTGATTTCGACCGCCACCCTCGATCGCCTCTCCGAAGAGCATCGTGCGGCGGTGATCGAAGCGGCGAAGGAGTCGACCGAATTTCAGAAGCAGGCCTGGAACGAAGCGGTCGAGGCGGCCAAGAAGCAGAGCGAGGAGGAGTTCGGGGTGCAGTTCTACTACCCCGAGGTCGCCCAGTTCCAGCAGGCGGTGCAGCCGATGTATGACGAGCTGGCTGCGGACCCCGAGAAGCAGCTGCTCTTCGACGCGATCCGCGCCGCCGCGGGCAACAGCTGATGCGCGCGCTGCGCCGGGCACTCGATATCGGTGTGGGGGCGGTCTGCTGCGGGCTTCTGGCCGCGATGATCGCGGTGCTGGCTTGGCAGGTGTTCAGCCGCTACGCGCTGAACGCGCCCTCCACCTTCTCTGAAGAGGCGTTGCGCTTCGGGGTGATCTGGGTGTCGCTGCTCGGCGCGGCCTATTCGACCGGACGCGGCACGCATATGGCCGTGGACCTGCTGCGCGAGATGACGCGCGGCGGCGTGCGCCGGGCGCTTGAATTCCTGGTGCCCTTGGCCTTTCTCATCTTCTCGCTCGCCGTGCTGGTGCGCGGCGGGCTGCACGGGGTCGAGATCGCCGCGCGCCAGACCAGTCCGGTGCTGCAGATCCCGATGGGCTACATCTATGCCAGCCTGCCGGTGAGCGGCGCTCTGATGGCGCTCTACAGCGTCTTGAACCTCGTTGATCTCGTCCGCGACAGGCGCCGTCTGCCGGACGATCTCGAACGCATGATCATCGCCGGAGACTGACATGGCCGGACCCGCAAGCCTGATCCTGATCTCGGTTTTCGGCACGCTCGCGCTGCTGGGAATTCCGCTTGCCATCTCGATCACCGCCGCGGCCCTTGCCGCCGTGGCGCTGGTCGCGCCGCTGGACATGGCCCTGTTCACCTCGGCCCAGAAGATGCTGGCCAGTCTCGACAGCTTTTCGCTGCTGGCGGTGCCGTTCTTCATCCTGTCCGGCGTGATGATGAATTCGGGCGGCATTGCGGTCCGGCTGGTGAACTTCGCGCGGCTGATCGCCGGGCGCATTCCAGGCTCGCTGGCGCAGACCAACATCGCGGGCAATATGCTGTTCGGCTCGATCTCGGGCTCGGCCATCGCCGCCTCGACCTCGATCGGCGGCGTTCTGGTGCCGATGCAGGCCGAGGAGGGTTACGACCGCGACTTCGCCGCCGCCGTCAACATCGCCTCGGCCCCCACCGGCATGCTGATCCCGCCGACCACCGCCTTTATCATCTACTCGCTGGTCTCGGGCGGCGCCTCGATCGCGGCGCTGTTCCTGGGCGGCGCGGTGGCCGGACTGATGTGGGGCCTGGGCATGATGGCGCTGACCTCGTTGATCGCATGGCGGCGCGGCTACCCCGTTGGCGGGCGCACCGGCTGGCGCGAGGCCCTGCGCATCACTCGCGAGGCGCTGCCCTCCCTGATGCTAATCGTAATCGTCATCGGCGGCATCATGTTCGGAGTGTTCACCGCGGTCGAGGCTTCCGGCATCGCGGTAATCTACACCATGCTGCTGGCCTTCGTGATCCACCGCACCACGCCCTTGCGCAACTTTCCGTCTTTCCTGCTTGAGACTGCGCAGGTCACCGGCACCATCATGCTGCTGCTCGCGGCCTCGGCTGCGCTGTCCTTCGCGATGGCCTTCACCGGCATTCCGGCGGCAGTTACCTCGCTGATCCTCGGGTTGTCGGACGACCCGGTCATGGTGATGCTGATCATCAACGCGGTGCTTCTGGTGATCGGCTGTTTCATGGATATCGGCCCGGCGATCCTGATCTTCACGCCGATCCTGCTGCCGATCGCTCAGAAGGTCGGCTACGACCCGGTGCATTTTGGAGTGATCTTGGTGTTCAACCTCGCGATCGGCACCATCACGCCCCCGGTGGGCACCGGTCTCTTCGTCGGCGCCAGCGTCGCGAAGGTGCGCGTGGAGCGCGCGATCCGGGCGCTGGGGCCGTTCTATATCCTGCTGTTCGCGATCCTGGCGCTGGTGACCTACGTGCCCGCCCTGACCCTTACGCTGCCGCGGCTGTTCGACCTCTGACGCCGCGCGCCTCCTGGCCACGCCGTGGCCCGACCTCCACGACCGAAAGGAATTTCCATGCTCACCGTCGAGACCCGCCACGCGATCCATCCCGAGCACGCGAAAGTGATGGACACCGCGGAGCTGCGGCGCCACTTCCTGACCCCCGGCCTGTTCGGCAATGGCGAGATCCGCCTCGTCTACAGTCATTACGACCGCTTCGTCATGGGCGGCGTCGTGCCCGGCGGGGCCGAGCTGACGCTCGACGCGGTCCAGGAGGCGGGCACGCCCTCCTTTCTCGACCGCCGCGAGATGGCGGTGGTCAACATCGGCGGCGAGGGCCGCGTGATCGTCGGCGGCGAAACCCATCCGATGGACCGCGGCGATGTGATCTATATTGGCATGGGCGCGGGGCCGGTCACCTTCTGCGGCGAAGGCCGGTTCTACGTCACCTCGACCCCGGCGCATCGCGCCTGCCCGACCCGGTTGATCCCGACATCCGAGGCCAAGGAGGTCCACCTCGGTGAGACCGCCACCTCCAACAAGCGCACGATCCGGCAGTTCGTGCATCCGGAGGTCTGCGACAGCTGCCAGCTGCTTTTGGGCTACACCACGCTGCATGAGGGCTCGGTCTGGAACACCATGCCCGCGCATCGCCACGATCGCCGCATGGAGGCCTACCTCTACTGGGGGATGGAGCCGCAGGCCCGCGTGCTGCACCTGATGGGGGAGCCGGAGGAAACCCGCCACCTCTTCATCGCCAACGAAGAAGGCGCGCTGTCGCCGCCCTGGTCGATCCATTCGGGCGCGGGAATCGGCGCCTATACCTTCATCTGGGCAATGGCGGGCGACAACCAGTCCTTCACCGACATGGACATGGTAGCGGTGGAGGATCTGCGATGACCGGCATCGCCGGGCTGTTCGACCTGCGCGGCAAGCGGGCGCTGGTCACCGGCGCTCGCAGCGGGATCGGCCGGATGGCGGCCGAGACCCTGGCCGCCGCCGGGGCCGACATCACCGGGCTGGGCTCGCGCCCGATGCCCGAAACCGAGGCGGCGGTGCGCGGGCTGGGGCGGGCATTCGAATTCGCGCGGGTCGACCTGACGGACCGGGCAGCGATCGCGGCTTGGCTAGCGGAGATCCCCGCCTTCGACATCCTGGTCAACAATGCCGGCCAGATCCGCCGCGCCGACCTGCTGGAGTTCCCGCAGGCCGATTGGGACGACGTGATCCAGATCAATCTGAGCGCGGCCTTCGCGCTGAGCCAGGCAGTGGCGCGGGGCATGGCGGCCGAAGGGCGGCCGGGGCGGATCATCAACATCGCCTCGCTGCTGTCGTTCCAGGGCGGCATCCGGGTCGCCTCCTACACCGCGGCCAAGCACGGCATTCTCGGCCTGACCCGCGCCATGGCCAACGAACTCGCGGGGCGCGACGTCACCGTCAACGCCATCGCGCCAGGCTACATCGCCACCGACAATACCCAAGCGCTGCGCGACGACCCCGAGCGCAGCGCCGCGATCCTCGGCCGGATCCCGGCCGGTCGCTGGGGCGCGCCAGAGGATCTCGCCCCGGCGCTGCTCTATCTCTGCGCGCCGGCCAGTGGCTATGTCACCGGGTCCTGCGTGACCGTGGATGGCGGCTGGATGGCGCGCTGAGGCCAACAGCGACCTCGCTCGACAGATTTGCGATCGAGCCGCGCGAGCTCCATGGCCCCGAGATTGGGCGGTGCGGTCCTCAAGGAGCCTCGCCTACCGTTCTCGCAAAATGATCTGCGCTTGGGTTAGGTCCGTAAGCGCTTTTCAGCGTCCTGCCGTGTCAGAAGCGACGAAGATGAAGGCGTCGTTGAGCTCATGCCGCGGAAGCCGTGCTTTCGAGGCTGCCCTTCAGGCGCAATCTACGAAAAGACCCTGCGCGCGGCGCAGGGTCTCTCTCAGGCTTCCTAGCTGACAAAACGTGCCGTCAGCGCGCCTTCGTCACATCCTCAAATCGTGAGATCCAGGGGTCGATGACGAGGCCTGCAACCTCGTCCTGAAAGGCCGCCGAGACCACGCGCTCCGAGAAGGGCTGGATCGATGTTACCTTGCTGTCGATCAGCTGCTGGATCTCTTGGTACATCTCGACCTGCCGGGCCTCAACTCGCTCGACCAGCGCCGCCTCAATCAGCGCGTTCAACTCCTCGTCCTGGTAGCTGGTGCGCCAGCCCTGATAGTTGGTCAGCCCGGCCTCCTGGCTGTTGTCCGGGTTGTAGACCAGCGCCCGCAGGTTCGAATCCGGATGAGGCTGCTGACCACCGCCGCCGCGACCGACCAGCAGTTCGAAGTCGCGCTCGCGCATTGCCCCGTAGATCTGACCGCCATCGCCGGTGATGATCTCGGCGTCGATCCCAGCCTGTGCCAGAGTGCCCTGAATTGCGGTCGCCGCGTCGAGGAATTCCTGGTCCGAGATCACCCGCAGCGTCGTGGCGAAGCCGTCCGGGTAGCCCGCCTCGGCCAGAAGTGAGCGCGCCTTGTCGACGTCGAGCGCGTAGCCCGGATCTTCAAGCGCGCCGAAGGCGGCGCTATTGATCGGCCGCTGCCGCTCGACCCCGAAATAGGGCATGATCGCCGCGTTGATCCCCGCGTAATCGATCAGGTAGCGTAGCGCTTCGCGCACTTTCGGGTCGGCGTAGCGCTCGTCTTCCATCGAAACGGCAAGATAGTAGAACCCGGCGGTCGGCTGGGTTTCGACCGTGATCTCCTCGTTCGCCTCCAGCGCCTTGAGGTCCGGCGCAGCTAGGCTGAAGCCGACGTCGAGATCGCCCTGTTCGAGGCCGAGCCGCTGGCTTTGTGATTCCGGAAGGTGCCGCATCAGCACCCGCGCCATATCCGGTGCCTCGCCCCAGAAATTGTCGTTGCGGGTCAGGATCACGTATTCATTGGCGCGCCAGCCGCCCAAAGTGAAGGCACCGGACCCAGCTGAATTGTTGACCAGCCAGGCCTGACCCATGTCGCCATCGGCCTCGTTTTCCATCACCAGCTTGCTGTCGAGTACCGAGCCGACGCCGGCCTGGGTCAGATACATCAGCAGCAGCTTCGGATCATCGGCCTGCGGCAGGTTGATGGTGAAGCTGCGGTCGTCCTCGACCACGAAATGCTCGTCGACGCCCTCGGCGGTGAAGCCGCGGCTGGTTAGGCCCGAGGCCTGCGCCTGCCCGAGCTGCAGCACTCTGGCGAGGGAGAACTTCACGTCCTCGGCGGTGACCGGGTTGCCGGAGGCGAAGACCGCGTCGGGGCGCAGCGTGAATGTCACCGACATGTTGTCGGGGGCGATGGTCCAGCTTTCGGCAAGGCGCGGTAGAAGCTTGCCGCCGCGCGGCTCGAGCTCGAGCAGCGCGTCGTAGACGTTGTTGAGGATCTGCACCGCCTCGCCGCCGGTGATCGCCGCCGGGTCCATGGTCAGCACGTTGGTCATCGCGAAGCCGGCGATGAGCTGGTCGTCGGGGGTCTCGGCCGATGCCGGGACGGCGCCGGTGAGTAGGGCCGCGATCGCGGCTCCGGCCAGTAGATGTCGCATGTCTCCTCCCAAAGTGATGCGGGTCGCAAGTGGTGCACGGCGGTCAGGCCACGCGGTGGTTCTCGATGTGCTCGAAGTTGATCTCCTCGCCGAGGCCGGGCCGGTCGGGCAGGTGTACCCACCCCTGTTCGTCCATCGGGTCGGAAAGCGCGTGCAGGTAGTCGTAGCCGTCGTCGTATTCGAGGAACGGGTGAAGCAGCCCGCGCTCGTACCAGCGGCAGTTCTTGGTGGCGGCGACCAGTTGTAAGTTCATCGCGGTGTTGCCATGCACCTCGCATTCCAAGCCGAAGCTCTCGGCCAGATGCATGGTCTTCAGCGCCGGGGTGATGCCGCCGACATCGTTGACCCCGGTGCGCAGGATGTCGCAGGCGCCGGCGGCGATCCATTCGGCCCGGCCCCAATGCTTGCCGGCCGCGCTTTCCGGGCCGATCACCGGGATGTCGAGCTGGTCGGCCAGCCACTTGTAGGATGACATTGACTGCTCGTCCATCGGCTCCTCGAACCAAGCGAAGCCGAGCCGTTCGAGGCCGCGGCCCAGTTCCAGCGCGTCGGAGCGGGAATACCAATGGTAGGCGTCGAGCATCAGCGCGATGTCGGGACCGACCGCTTCGCGGACCGCGGCGCAGGCTTTGATATCCATCCGCACGTCGGGCGCCCAGCTCACCGGCGGCATCCAGGTGTGCAACTTGATCCCCTTGTAGCCGCGCGCCACCAGCGTCTCAGCGAAGCGCCCGTAATCCTCGGGCGTAGCGAGCCCACCCTCCAGTTCGTCGCCGCACATGATCGAGCCATAGGCCAGAACCTTATCGCGGTAACCGCCGATCAGCTTATAGACAGGCTGGTCCAGCCGTCGCCCGGCAAGGTCCCACAGCGCGCAGTCGATGACGGCGAGGGTGCGGTCGGTCAGCTGTGCCGCCGAGCCGCGCTGCCAATGCGCCATCTCCTGCCAGAGCCGCTCACGATCGCGATGGTCCTGGCCGATCAGCACCTTGCGGACATAGCTGTCGATGACGTGCGGCCGGACCACCTCCGGCGGACAGAAGGAATGGCCCTCGTACCCGTCCTCGTCGCGGATCGTGACGATCGCCTGACGCACCATGTGCGCCGGGCCGGGATGGGCATGGCCGGCACTGTCAGCGTGGCGGCGGGTGCTGTGCTCGAATACGCGAACCGTGACGTCGGTGATGATCAAGTGGCTGCCCTCTCTGCACCAGGGCCGAACCGGCCTCAACATGTTATACAGGTCTGTAGTATAGGACCGCGAAGCTGGTCAATACATTTTCGTATGCCGACCGTATGTTTCGATGGTTTCGGCCCGAGGCGGCAGATCGCTTGCGCGAAACTAATACTACCTGTTACACAGGTTGAGGACATGGCGAACTTGGAGCGCGACATATGGGCGATACCCAGCAGACCACCGGCGACAGTCCGGCGCGCACCCGGGTCAGTATCATCTCGGACGGCCTGCGCCGAGACATCGAGCGTGGCCGGTTCCGGCCCGGTGACCGGCTGCCGAGCGAGGCCGAGCTGACGCGGCTTCATTCGGTCAGCCGTACCGTGGTGCGCGAAGCGATCGCGGTGCTGCGCTCAGACGGGCTGGTCGAGGCCCGCAAGGGGGCCGGGGTCTTCGCCATCGACCCGGTTCGGGCGCGCCAGCGGCCGTTCTCGGATCTCGACATGGACCGGCTCTCAGGGGTGATCGAGCTGTTCGAGCTGCGCAGCGCCTTCGAGATTCGCGGCGCAGGGCTGGCCGCGATCCGACGCTCGGGGGCGCAGATCGATGCGATCGTGCGAGCGCATGAGGCGGTATCGGCAAGCTTCGAGGCCGGACGGTCGACCCGTGAGGCGGATTTCGAGTTCCATTTCGCCATCGCGCAGGCCACGCAGAACAAGCGGTTCCCCGAGTTCCTGTCGTTGATCCGATCCGGGATCGTCCCGCGGGTCGAGCTCGAGGCGGGCGATGCACCGCCGCGCGAGTACCGGCCCAACCCGGAGCTCGTGCAGGAGCATGGCCGGATCGTCGACGCCATCATCGATGGTGACCGGGACGGCGCCGAAGCGGCGATGGAGGCGCATCTGGAGGGAAGCTTGCAGCGCTACCGCGATCTGCTGAAGGCGGCGCGGCCAGAGGGGGGCTGAGGCTGCGGCGGAGCGGGCGCCGCCGCAGCCATTCGGTTCAGTCGAGCAGATCCTCGGGCAGCAGGCCCTCGGGCATGTTCTGCAGGCAAACCGGGCGCAGGAAGCGTCGGATCGCCAAGGTGCCGACCGAGGTGGCGCCGAAGTTGGTCGAGGCGGGATAGGGACCGCCATGGACCATGGCATCGGCCACCTCGGCGCCGGTCGGGTAGCCATTGGCCAAGAGCCGCCCGGCCTTGCGCATCAGCACCGGCATCAGCGGCGCGGCAACCTCCTCATCCGCGGCTTCGAGTTGCAGCGTCACGGTGAGCTGCCCCGCGAGACCGCGCGCGATCTCCTGCCGCTCGGCCTCGTCACGGGCCACCACGATCAGCCCGAGCGGGCCGAACACTTCCTCGGCGAGATCCTCGTCGGCAAGCCAGGTCGCGCCATCGGTCTCGTAGAGATAGGGGGTGGCATTGCGCGCCTCGCAGCTGGATTTCACCAGCTCGCGCACGCCGTCCGTCCCGGCGATCCGGTCGCGGCCCGCGCGATAGGCCGCCGCGATGCCGTCCGTCAGCATCACCTGCGGTGCGGCCGTCTCCAGGGCCGCCTTGGCCGCGGCGCGGAAGTCCTCGGCGCCCGCCCCCTCGACCAGCACCGCGACGCCGGGGTTGGTGCAGAACTGCCCGGCGCCCATCATAAGCGAGCCGGCCCAGCCTTCGCCGATCGCCGCCCCGCGTGCTTCGAGGGCCGCGGGCATGACGAACATCGGGTTGACCGATCCCAGCTCGCCGAAGAAGGGGATCGGCTCGGGGCGCTGCGCGCAGAGATCGAACAGCGCCCGGCCGCCGGCGAGGCTGCCGGTGAAGCCCACGGCCTTGATCAGGGAATGCTGCACCAGCGCCTGGCCGACGTCGCGCTTGCCGCCCTGGATCAGCGAGAACACGCCCCCGGGCAGGCCGCAGCGGACCGCCGCCGCGACGATGGCATCGCCGACGATCTCGCCGGTGCCGGGATGGGCGGAGTGGCCCTTGACCACCACCGGGCAGCCGGCGGCGAACGCGCTTGCCGTGTCGCCGCCCGCGACCGAGAAGGCGAGCGGGAAGTTCGAGGCGCCGAATACCGCCACCGGGCCGATCGGCTGCTGGATCATCCGCAGTTCGGGGCGCGGCAGCGGCGCGCGGTCGGGCAGGGCGGCATCGTGCCGTCGGTCGAGATAATCGCCCTTGCGGATGTGCTCGGCGAAGAGCCGCAGCTGGCCGCAGGTGCGGCCGCGTTCCCCCTCGAGCCGCGCCTCGGGCAGGCCGGTCTCGGCATGGCCGATCGCGGTGATCTTAGCGCCCCGCGCCTCGATCTCCCCGGCGATCGCCTCGAGGAACGCCGCGCGGTCCTCGCGCGAGGTGGCGGCATAAACCGCGAAGGCCTCCTCGGCGGCACGCGCCGCGCGGTCCACCAGATCTGGCGTGCCGACCGCGAAATCGTGGCCCTCGCCGGTCCAGGGCTGGGAGCGGAAGGTCGTCGCGCCCGCCGCCTTTTCTCCCGCGATCAGGTGATGTCCATGGGGGGTGAAGCTCATGTCTTGTCCTTTCGGTTCTGCGCGCGAGAGCCGTGGATCGGCTCATCCGTGAAGGCGCCGCCCTGGAAGCGCACCACCGCGGCGCGGGGCCCGGGCCGCGGCACATCGCGATGGATCCGCGCCGCATGGGCGGCGGCATTGTCCCTCGGCTGCCACCCGAGATAGCCGGCGGCGGCGTTGTCCCACCATCCGGCATCGTTGGCGCTGGCCCCCCAGACCACCGGGCAGCCCAAATGCGGCGCCCGGAACACCGCCTCGATCAGCGAGACGAAATCGTCATGGCTGAACCAGGTCGACAGCATCCGCCAGTCGACCGGCTCGGGCGTACAGGAGCCGATCCGCACGATCGCCGTCTCCTGCCCGAACTTGTCGTGGTAGAGGCTGGCCATTGCCTCGCCATAGGCCTTGGAGACACCATAGAGCGAATCCGGGCGCAGGGAGCAACCGGCGTCGAGTCGGGCGGTCTGCGGGTGATAGCCGACGACGTGGTTGGAGCTGGCGAAGACGATGCGCGGGCGGCCATGCGCCCGCGCCGCCTCGTAGAGGTTGTAGACGCCGCGCAGGTTGGCGGCCTCGATCAGCTCGTATTCCCGTTCCACCGAGACGCCGCCGAGATGGACGACGCCGTCGCAGTCCGCGACCAACTCGTGCACGGCCTCGGCATCGGCGAGGTCGCAGGTCACCACCTCCTCGTCCGGCCCGGCCGGCTCCATGGCCGCGATGTCCGACAGGCGCAGGGTCTCGGCCATGTGGCCCAGCCGGGCGCGCAGCATCCGCCCCAGCCCGCCTCCGGCGCCGGTGATTAGCAGTCTCTTCATGGGGTCCTCATTCCAGCAGTCCGGGCAGCAGCATCGAGAAGGCAGGGACATAGGTCACCAGCATCAGCGCCACGAGGATCGCCGCGTAGAAGGGGAAGATGGTGCGCACCGCGTGCTCGATCCGCACTTGCCCCACGGCGCAGCCGACAAAGAGGCAGGCACCGACCGGCGGGGTGCAGAGGCCGAGACCGAGATTCATCATCATGATCACCCCGAACTGCACCGGGTCCATGCCGATGCCGACCGCGACCGGCAGGAAGATCGGGGTGCAGATCAGGATCAGCGCGGCCATGTCCATGATCATCCCCAGCCCCAAGAGCACCACGTTCAGCAGCAGCAGGATCACGATCGGGTTGTCGGAGATGCCGGTGACCGCAGCGGCGAGCAGATCGGGGACGCGGTGCAGCGTCAGGAGGTAGCTGAAGGAGGAGGCGGTGGCGACCAGCAGCATCACCAGCGCGGTGGTGCGCACCGAGGCGGCGACCGCGGCCTTGAAGTTCTCCCAACTCAGTTCGCGATAGACCAGCGTCGTGACCAGCACCGCCCAGATCGCGCCGAAGGCGCCGCTCTCGGTCACGGTCATCACCCCCGACAGCACGCCACCGACGATGATCACCGCCGTCAGCAGCCCGGGAATCGCCAGCACGAAGGCGAGGCCGAGGGCCCTGACCCCGGGGAACGCCTCGGATGGGTAGCCGCGCCGCACCGCGATCCACCAGGCAACGACGCCGAGACACAGGCACATCAGCAGGCCCGGCACGATACCGGCGATGAACAGCTTGGAGACCGAGACTCCGCCTGCCGCCACGGCATAAAGGATCATGTTGTGCGAGGGCGGGATCACCACGCCTGCGACAGAGGAGGTAACAGTGACGTTGACCGCGTAGTCGGGATCGTAGCCCTTTTCCTTCATCACCGGCATCAGGATTGAGCCCAGGGCCGAGGTGTCGGCCACCGCCGAGCCGGAGATGCCGCCGAACAGCATCGAGGAGGCCACGTTGACCACGCCGAGACCGCCGCGTAGCGAGCCGACCGCGTTTGAGGCCAGTCGCACCAGCCGCGCGGCGATGCCGCCCTGCATCATCAGGTCCCCGGCGAAGATGAAGAACGGGATGGCGAGGAGCGAGAATACCGAGATGCCCGAGAGCACCCGCTGGAAGCCGATGAACAGCGGCAGCCCCTCGTGCAGGAAGCCCGCCACCGTGGCGAGGCCGAGCGCGAAGGCCACCGGCATGCCGGTGAGTAGCCCGAAGAAGAAGGTGCCAAACAGGATCGCGAGGCCCATCAGATCTCCTCGCCGCGCAACTTGGCGGCCATCTGGTGCAGGGTGAAGAGCACGGTGAAGACGCCGCAGAGCGCCATCGGAACGGCGCGCAGCCCCTCGCTGACGCCGAGCATCGGGATGGTGCGCGGCCAAGTCGATTGCGCCAGCGTCGTGCCCTGCCAGGCGAGGCAGGCGCCGAAGACCAGCACGCCGAGGGTCGCCAGCCACCACAGCGGCTCACGGATCGGGCGGGGCATCGCGTCGCGGACGAAATCGATCGACAGGTGGCTGCGGCTGCGCACCCCGGCGGCGGCGCCGAGGAAGGTGATCCAAGACACTAGCAGGATCGCCAACTGCTCCACCCATGTAGGGGTGTCATTCATCACGTAGCGGCCCCAGACCAGCCAGCCGAAGATCGCGATCAGCGTGACGAGGCCGCAGCCGGCGACTAGCACGCAGCCGCGCGCCAACAGGTCGAGGCCGCGTGCGACGGGGCCCGCGGTGGCCGCGCGGTCAATTAAGGGGAGCGAGGACATCGGCGTCTCCGGAACGGGGTGCGGGGGCGGCGTCGGGATCGACCGGGGGCCGCCCCCGCGCGGGGGTCACTCGGTGGCCTGGATGTCGCGGATCAACGTCTCGAGATCCGGGTTTTCGGCGATGAAGGCGGCGTAGACCGGCTCCATCGCCGACTGGAACGCGGCACCATCGGCAACCTCGTTGATCGCCACTCCGGCAGCCTCGACCTTGGCGCGGCTGTCGGCCTCGCGCGCGGCCCAGAGCTCGCGCTGCATCTCGGCGGCCGATCGCGCCGCCGCTTCGATCGCAATGCGGTCCTCCTCGGGGGTGTCCTCCCAGACGCTCGCCGAGACGCAGATGCATTCGGGAATGATCAGGTGGTTGGTGATCGAGTAGAACTTCGCGACTTCGTAGTGGTTCGAGCTTTCGAAGGAGGGATAGTTGTTCTCGGCCCCATCGATTACCCCGGTCTTCAGCGACTGGTAGACCTCGCCATAGGCCATGGGAGTGGCGTTGGCGCCGAGCGCGTCGACCATGTCGACGTAGAGGTCGTTGCTCATCACCCGGAACTTCAGCCCGTCCATGTCGGCGGGTGTCTCGATGGCACGCTTGGTGTTGTAGAAGCTGCGCGAGCCGCTGTCGAACCACGACAGCGCCACCAGCCCCTGCTCGGACAGAGCGTCGGAGAAGCGGCTCCCGATCTCGCCGTCCATCACCCGGTGCATGTGGTCGACATCGCGGAAGATGAAGGGCAGCGACAGCACGTTGGTCGCGGCGACGATCTCGCCCATCGGGCCCATGTTGAAATTACCTACAGCCAGCGCACCGGAGCGGACTTGTTCGATCGCGTCGGGCTGGTCGCCCAGCACGCCGTTGGCGTAGACCGAGACCTCGACCCGACCCTCGGTTGCCTCGGCCACCTCGGTAGCGAAAGCGTCCAGCGCGACGAGGTTCGGGTAGTCCTCGGGGTGGATCGCCCAAGCGCGCCACTGCTCGGCGGCGGCGGGTGCGGCGAATGCGAGGCTCAACGCGAAAACGGACGCGATCTGGCGGGGTCGTGCAGTCATGTTTGGTCCTCCCTGACCGGCTGCGATCTGGCAAGGCATATGACAGATATGGGGTGACTGCGTCAACAGGTATGATGACATGGGGCGCCTAGTGAACCGAGAGCTGGACGAATGAGCATGGGAACTACGGACTTGGTGATTGATCCGCAGCGCTTCATTGCCAAGCCTGCAGAACCGCGTATTGTATGATAAGTTCGGGCGAAGGCCAAGCGAGGGAGACGGCAATGCAGGCAAAGGCGGAGTCCGGCACGGGCCACAGGAAGACATTGGTGGTGACGCTGCGCGACGCGCTACGCGAGCAGATCGAGGCGGGGCGCTACGCCCCCGGTGACCGGCTGCCAAGCGAGGCGCAGCTCACCCGGGAGTTCGATGTCAGCCGCACTGTCGTGCGCGAGGCGGTCGCTGCGCTGCGCGCCGACCGACTGGTGGAGCCGCGCCAGGGGGCAGGGGTCTTCGTGCTGGCCCCGCGCGAGACCGTCTCACCGCCGTTTCAGAAGATCGACTACGCCAAGATCTCGACCGTTCTGGAAATGCTGGAGCTCAGGACCGCGGTCGAGGTGGAGGCGGCGGGGCTGGCCGCGCAGCGCTGTTCGCCATCGCAGGAGGAGGTGCTGATCGATCGGATGCAGGAAGTCGACCGGCTGGCGCAGGCGGGCGAGCCCACGACCGATGCCGATTTTGCGCTGCATCTGGCGATCGCCGAAGCCAGCAACAACCCGCGTTTCGGCGAGTTCCTATCGATGATCGGCCCGAGCGTGATCCCGCGCCGCGCGCTCGATCCCGATGCTCGGCACGAGCCGGCCAGTGGGGAATATCTGGCCGCGATCTCGGGTGAGCACGCCCGGATCGTCAATGCGATTCTCGAGCGCGACGAGGCCGCCGCGCAGGAGGCGATGCGAAACCATCTCAAGGGAAGCCAGACCCGGTATCGGCTGCTTCTGCGGGGCGCCACGCGAACCGGAAACTGATCTGGCAACGACAAACCGCTTGACCACTGCCATCATGTAATACAAGTTGTCCAATATATACGATGTATATTTGGGCTAAGGGGATGTATGGTCGCAGAAGAATTTCCGGTCGTCGCCGCCGGGGCTGGGGTCGCACGGCAGGTGCTGGCCGACAGCACCGCGCTAATGGTGGTGTCCTTCCGCTTCGCGGCCGGGGCGCAGGGCGCGCTGCACAACCATCCCCATGTCCAGTCCACCTATGTCGAAAGCGGTCGGTTCCGCTTCCATCTCGGAGAGACAAGCTTCGAGGTCGGTCCGGGAGACAGCTTTGTGATCCCCTCGGGCGTCACACATGGCTGCGACTGCCTCGAGGCCGGACGGCTGATCGACTGCTTCACGCCGCGCCGCGACGACTTTCTTTGAAGGAGACCCCATGCTGAGCGTCGAGACACGTCACGCCATCCACCCCGCGCAGGCCAAGACGATGGACAGCGCCGCGCTGCGCGCGAATTTCCTGGCTCAGGACCTCTTCCGCGATGGTGAAATCCGGCTGATCTACACCCATTACGACCGTTTCGTGATGGGCGGTGCGGTGCCCGTCGGCGGCCAGCTGTCGCTTGCCAAGGTGGCCGAGACCGGTACCGAAACCTTCCTCGAACGGCGCGAGATGGGCATCGTCAATATCGGTGAGACCGGCACGGTGCGCTGCGACGGCGAGGCTCACGAAATGGGGCGCGGTGACGTGCTCTATCTCGGCATGGGCAGCGGCGAGATCACCTTCGAAGGCCATGGGCGTTTCTACATCACCTCTGCCCCGGCCCATGCCGCCTTTCCCTCGCGCCTGATCACCCTGGCCGACTGCAAGGAGGTGAAGCTGGGTGATCCGGCGAATTCCAACCAGCGCACCATCAAGCAGTTCATTCACCCGCAGGTGATGGAGAGCTGCCAGCTGATCCTCGGCTATACCTCGCTGGAGGAGGGCTCGGTCTGGAACACCATCCCGAGCCATATCCACGACCGCCGCATGGAGGCCTATCTTTATTGGGGCATGGAGGAAGAGGCCCGCGTGCTGCACCTGATGGGCGAGCCGCAGGAGACCCGACATCTCTTCGTTGCGAACGAGCAGGGTGCGATCTCGCCGCCTTGGTCGATCCATTCCGGCGCCGGGATCGGCAAGTACACCTTCATCTGGGCGATGGCGGGCGACAATATCGATTACACCGACATGGATTTCATCCAGCCGAAGGACATAATCTGATGCCGGGGCTATTCTCGCTCGAGGGCCGCAAGGCCCTCGTCACCGGTGCCAATGCCGGGATCGGCCGTGCCATCGCGACGACGCTCGCGGCGCAGGGTGCGCATGTGGTCTGCGCCGGGCGGCGCAGCTGCGACGAGACGGTGGCGGAGATCGCGGCGGCCGGCGGCGCGGCCGAGGCGCTGCGGCTCGACTTCGCCGATCCGATGGCGGCGCGGGACGTGTTCGAGGGGGCGGGTTTCGACATCCTCGTCAACAATGCGGGCATCATCCGCCGCGCCGACAGCGTCGATTTCACCGAGGCCGATTGGGACGATGTCGTCGACATCAACATGAAGGCGGTGTTCTTCACCACGCAGGCCTTCGGGCGCGAGCTGATCGCGCGGGGCCGCCCCGGCGCGGTGGTCTCGATCGCCTCGCTCCTGTCGTTCCAGGGCGGGATCCGGGTGCCGTCCTACACCGCCTCGAAGCACGGGGTGGCCGGGTTGACCAAAATCCTCGCCAACGAATGGGCGAAGCACGCGATCACCGTCAACGCGGTGGCGCCGGGCTACATCGCCACGGCGAACACGCAGGCGCTACGCGAGGACCCCGAACGCGCGCGCGCCATCCTCGACCGCATCCCCGCCGGACGCTGGGGCGCGCCCGAGGATATCGGCGGCACCGTGGCCTTTCTCTGCTCGCCCGCGGCGACCTACCTGACCGGCGCGGTGATCAACGTCGATGGCGGCTGGATGGCGCGCTGACGGACGTCGCGCCCGACTGCGCGTGGCTCAAGCCTCACGCGCCAGCACGCGTCGCTGCTCGGCCTCGTCGAGATGCAGCAGCCGCCCGTCGCGGCTCTGCCGTACGCAATCGAGATGCGCCTTCGGGCTCAGCCCTAGCGTCCGCTTGAACACCCGCGAGAAGTAATAGGGGTCAGCGAAGCCAAGCTCGGCGGCGGTGGCGGCGACGCCGTGTCCCGTCTCGAGCAGATGCATCGCCCGCTCCATCCTGCAGAACTCGCGGTATTGCTGGGGCGTGCGACCGGTTCGGTCGCGAAAGGCACGGTGAAAGTAATCCGGATTGTAGGGGGCGTCGGACAGCGCCGCGGCGACGATGTCGGATTGCAGCGGGGCAGCCGAAATCCGCGACGCCGCCTTCATCACCGCCATGTCGATCGCCTGGGCGCCGTCGAAGCCCGCGCCGGACTCGGCGCGCCACCCCAGGAAGGCATCCTCGAGAAAGGCAATCAGCAGGACCATGAAGAGGTGGTGCTGCTGCAGGGTTACCGAGCTGGGCGGGGCACTCTGCCGGTAGTGCCACGTCATCGGCCCGATGGCTTCCCAGCGGGAAAGATGCACTTTTCTGGTGAGGTCCATCTGACCGATCAGGTCGTGACCGCCATAGGCGGTCAGCGTGAAATGCTGCGCCACGCCGAGATAGGTGTCGCGGTCGGGGTTGGCACCGATGAACCGCTCGTCACGGCGGATCAGCATCGCTTCGCCCGGGCAGAGCGACAAGCTCTCGCCATCGATCTCGTAGCGACCCTGCCCTTCGAGGCAGATCACCAGATCCTCCACCGGGTTCGACTTGTCGATCCGCCAGGACGCCGAATGCTGCATGCGGATCGCGGCACGGGTCAGCTTCAGGCTGAGCGCCCCGGGCGGAATCCGCGCCAGAACGCCACCTTCGATATCGTCCATCCTTTTCGTCATATTGAGGCATCCCCAGCATCGAGACGAATTTCTTATATTCATCATACAAGCTGCGAGTCGCGTCCGGCAAGGGCCGGTCCGACCCCGCGTTGGAGGCGCGGGCCGCACCGATCCAGATCTACGGGAGGATAGCATGCACAGAACCGACCCGCATCCTGCGGGGCCCGGCTGGGAGGACAGGCGATGACCAGATCACGCGGTCTCGGGCTGGCCTATCTCAGCCCCTACATCATCGGACTCATGGTGTTCACCATGGTGCCCTTCCTCGCCTCGCTCTGGCTCAGCTTCACCGATTACGACCTGATGAGCGCGCCGGTCTGGACCGGTCTCGACAACTATATCGAACTGTTCACCGAGGATCGCACCTTCCGTCGCTCACTCTGGGTGACGCTGGTCTACGTCTTCGTGACGGTGCCGCTGAAGCTCGGCTTTGCGTTGTTCATCGCATACATCCTTAATTACAAGCTGCGCTTCATCAACCTGTTTCGCACCGCCTTCTACGTGCCCTCGATCCTAGGCGGATCGATCGCAATCGCGGTGCTGTGGCGCTACATCTTCGCCACCGAGGGGCTGGTGAACATGTTTCTGGCGCAGTTCGGGGTCGAGCCGATCAACTGGTTCGGCGATCCGACCAACGCGCTGTTCACCATCACGCTCCTGCGCTGCTGGCAGTTCGGGTCGGCGATGGTGATCTTCCTCGCGGCGCTGCAGAGCATCGACAAGTCGCTCTACGAGGCGGCAGCGATCGACGGCGCGTCGAAGCTGCACAGCTTCGTCTTCATCACCATCCCGCTGATCACTCCGGTGATCTTCTTCAACCTGATCATGCAGATGGTCCAAGCGTTCCAGGAGTTCAACGGTCCCTACATCATCACCCAGGGCGGCCCGCTGAAATCCACCTACCTGCTGCCGCTCTACATCTATGACGAGGCCTTCCGGCGCTTCGACATGGGCTACGCCTCGGCGATCGCCTGGGTGCTGTTCGTCATCATCATGATCCTCACCCTCGTTGCCTTCTGGTCGTCTAAGAAGTGGGTGTTCTACGCCGGCGACAAGCGGAGCTGAGAGATGAGCCAGATCGACAACATCGAGGACACTTTTGCCGTCGCCGCCGCCGCGCGTTCGGATGCCGAGATCACCCGTCGTCGTCAGCGCCGCGCCCAGGCCGTCTCGGCCGCGATCCGCTACGCGGTGCTGGGCGCGGTGGGGCTCGTGATGCTCTACCCGCTAATCTGGCTGGTGGGCGCGTCGTTCAAGACCAATGGCGAGATCTTCGCCAATCCGGGCTTCCTGCCCAAGGAGCCGACGCTGTCGGGCTATGTCGAGGGCTGGCAGACCTCCACGCCCTATACCTTCGGGCGGTTCTTTTGGAACTCCTTCCTGATCATCCTGCCCAAGACCATCGGCACGGCGATCTCCTGCACTCTGGTGGCCTACGGCTTCGCACGCTTCGACTTCCCGTTCAAAAAAATCCTGTTCGGTTCGGTGATCGCGATCCTGCTCCTGCCCAACGTGGTCACCCGGATCCCGCAATACATCCTGTTCCGCGACCTGGGCTGGCTCGACAGCTTCCTGCCCTTGTGGGTGCCCTCGGCGCTGGCGGGCGACGCGTTCTTCGTGTTCATGCTGGTACAGTTCCTGCGCGCCATCCCCACAGACATGGAGGAGGCGGCACGGGTCGACGGAGCAAATTCCTGGCAGACGCTGCTGTTCATCGTGGTGCCGATGCTGGCCCCGGCGCTGATCTCAGTCTGCCTGTTTCAGTTCATGTGGACCATGAACGACTTCCTTGGCCCGCTGATCTACATCAGTTCGGTCGACAAGTACCCGGTGAGCCTCGCGCTCAAACTCTCGATCGACACCACCGAGGCCTTCGAGTGGAACCGCATCTTGGCGATGTCGGTGCTGACCATCACGCCGGCGCTCGTCGTGTTCTTCATGGCCCAGAAATACTTCATCGAAGGCATCTCCGCAGGCGGGGTGAAGGGATAAATCATGGCACAGCTTCAACTGAACCAGCTCGAAAAGACCTATGGCAGCGGCTTCAAGGCGGTGCACGGCATCGACCTCGACGTCCAGGACGGGGAGTTCATGGTGCTGGTCGGCCCTTCGGGCTGCGCCAAATCCACCACGCTGCGGATGATCGCGGGGCTCGAGGACGTCTCGGGTGGTGAGATCCGGATCGGCGACCGCGTCGTCAACGACCTCGTGCCGGGCAAGCGCGGCATCGCCATGGTGTTTCAGAACTACGCGCTCTACCCGCACATGAAGGTGCGCTCCAATCTCGCCTTTGGACTCAGGCTGCAGCGCCAGTCCAAGGAGCAGATCCGCGCCGCCACCGACGAGGTGGCCCGTATCCTCGAGATCGAGCCTCTGCTTGACCGGCTGCCCAAGCAGCTCTCGGGCGGGCAGGCGCAACGTGTCGCGCTGGGACGCGCGCTGATCAAGAAGCCCGAGGTGTTCCTGTTCGACGAGCCATTGTCGAATCTCGACGCCAAGCTGCGCGCTTCGATGCGGGTGCGGATCACCGAGCTGCACCGCCGGCTAAAAGCCGAGGGCATGTCCTCGACGGTGGTCTACGTCACGCATGACCAGACCGAGGCGATGACCATGGGCGACCGGATCTGCGTGATGAAGGAGGGCCGGATCATGCAGGTGGCCGCGCCGAAGGAGCTCTACAACCGGCCCGCCAACCTGTTCGTCGCAGGTTTCATCGGCAGCCCCGAGATGAACCTGATCGGCGGCCGGATCGAAAACGGCGCGTTCCGCACCGAGGGCCAGTCGGTGCCGCTGATGGAGCCGCTGCTGCGGCGGTTGAAATCCCGCCCCGAGGCCGCCGTGCTCGGGATCAGGCCACAGCACCTCAAGCTGGTGGCGCCCGAGAGCGAGGGCCTCGACGCGCGGCTGAACTCGGTCGAGTTCATGGGCCACGAGGTCTACCTGCATGCCGATCTCGACGGCGCCCCGGTCACGGTCGTGGCGACGGCGGCCGAGTACGAGGCGCTCGGCCGCGCCACTGGCCCGATCCGAATCGCGCCCGAGGCGGAATGGATTCACGTCTTCGACCGCGACAGCGGCGAGAACATCTCGCTCGCCTGAGGGCGGCGACCGGACTTCTGAGGAGGAGAACCCCATGAAACTGATGACCACCACCGCGTTGGTCGGCGCGCTCTGCGCCGGGACCGTCCAAGCCGCCGAGTTGCGCATGTCCTGGTGGGGCGGCGACGACCGCCACACCGCCACCCAAGCCGGGCTCGAGGCCTGCGGCGCCAAGCACGGTCACGAGATCTCCGCTGAGTTCACCGGCTTCGACGGCTATCTCGAGAAGCTGACCACGCAGATGGCCGGCGGCACCGAAGCCGATATCGTGCAAGTCAACTGGCCTTGGATGCCGCTGTTCTCGCGCGACGGCACTGGTTTCGCCGATCTCGCCACCCTTGAAGCGATCGACCTCTCGCAATGGAGCGAGGCGCAGCTCGCCGCGACCACCGAAGGCGGCCATGTCCACGCGCTGCCGGTTTCCACCAGCGGCCGGGTATTTTTCTTCAACACCACGACATTGGCGGAGGCCGGGATCGAGCCGCCCACCACATGGGAAGGGTTCTTTAGCGCCGCCGCGACGCTGCGCGAAACCATGGGCGAAGAGTACCGGCTGTTCAACGCGGTCAAGGAAACCGCGCAGCTGCTCGTGACGCTGCATGCCGTGCAGCAGACCGGCAAGGACCTCGTCGACCCCGAGACCAACCGCGTCGCCTGGAGCGTCGAGGATCTGGCCGACGCGATCGCCTTCTACGGCCGGATGGTCGAGACCGGGGCGGTGATGTCCATGGAGGACGAGGCCGCCGAGGGCAACGTCAACCTCTACGAGAAGCAGGCTTGGTCGCAGGGCCGGATCGCCGGCTCCTATGAATGGGACTCGACCTACAACAAATACGCCGACCCGCTGGCCGAAGGACAGGTGATCGACAGCTTCCCGCCGCTGATGACCGAAGGAGCGGTCACCGAAGGTATCTACCGCAAGCCTTCGATGGTCTTCGCGGTATCGAGGAACGCCGACGACCCGGAGGCGGCTGCGCAGATCCTCAACTGTCTGCTGAACGAGCCCGAGGGAATCGACGCGCTCGGCGACACGCGCGGCGTGCCCGCCTCGGCGGTGGCCGCCGAGCGGCTGATCGAGGCCGGGACCCTGAACCCGGAGATTGTCAAGGCCAGCAACATCGTCGCCGAGGCCGAGGGGCCGACCGTATCGCCCTTCAACGAGCATCCCGAGATCCGCTCGGACTTCCTCGCCACCATGGAAGAATACGCCTACGGCCTACTCGACGCGCAGGACGCGGCCGAGATCATCATCGACAACACCAACAAGGTGTTGGCCAAGTTCGACTAGGCCGCGCCGCCCCCGCGCCGCGCTCGGCGCGGGGGCCTCTGTCACGGGATCATCATATGAGCATTCAACTCGCCGCGCGTTCCGCGCGATCGGTGGCGCTTTGCCTGACGCGCCCCGGCGCGCGCTTCCACCTCGACCCGCCCCTTCCGTGGCGGCTGCGCGACGCCAACGGCGCGGTGCTGCGCGAGGGCGTCTCCGCCGCGGTTCCGCTGGCGCTGCACGGCCTCACCCCGGACACCGTCTTCGAAATCGAGGCGGAGGGACTGGGCCGGTCCGGTTTCCGCACCCGGCCCTGCGCCGGGCTGGTCGAGGCGACAGATCACGGCCTGCGCCCCGGTCTCGACGACACAGCCGCGAACGCGGCCGCCAATGCCCGCGCGTTTTCGGCCGCCATCGCCGCAACGCCTAAGGGCGGCACGCTGCGCCTCGGCGCCGGGCGCTGGATTTGCGCCCCGGTGCGGCTGCACTCGCATCTCACGCTGTGGCTCGACGCCGGCGCTGAGCTCTCCGCGCCCTCGGACCGCGCCGGCTGGCCGATCCTGCCCGCGCGTGGCACGGGCGGCGCCATGCTCGGCAGCTGGGAAGGGCTGCCGGCCGATTGCTTCGCGGCGCCGCTGCATGCCGTCGGCGCGCAGGACCTGACCATCGACGGACCCGGCGCGCTCGATGGCGGCGGCGACCGCGGCGACTGGTGGGCTTGGCCGAAGGGGACGCGCGACGGCGCGCGGCGGCCGCGCGGCCTGCACCTGATCGACTGCCGCGACGTGACGCTGCTGGGCTTTTCGATCCGCAACGCGCCGTCCTGGACGATCCACCCGCAAGGCTGCGACCGGCTGACCGCCGCGCATCTGTCGATCTCCGCGCCGCACGACAGCCCCAACACCGACGGCTTCAATCCCGAGATGTGCCGCGAGGTGGCTATCAGCGGCACGCGCTTTTCCGTCGGCGACGACTGCATCGCGATCAAGGCCGGCAAGCGCGGCCCGGCCGGCGCCGCCGACCACCTGCGCGAAACGCGCGGCGTCGTGATCCGGCACTGCCTCATGGAGCGCGGCCATGGCGGCGTGGTGATCGGCTCGGAGATGTCGGGCGGGGTGTCGGACGTGGTGGTCGAGGCCTGCGAGATGGAGGGCACCGATCGCGGGCTCAGGCTCAAGACCCGGCGCGGCCGCGGCGGCGCGGTCGAGAATGTGACCATGCGCGACGTGTCGATGACCGGCGTCGCCACCGCGATCAGCGCCAACGCCTTCTACCATTGCGACGCCGACGGCCATGACGGCTGGGTGCAGTCGCGCGGGGCCGCGCCGGTCGACGAGACCACGCCGCGTATTGGCGCGATCACGGTCGAGCGGCTGCAGATCGCGGGGCTGGCCCATGCGGCCGGGGCGTTCCTGGGCCTGCCCGAGCGCCCCCTCGGCCCGGTGCTGCTGCGCGACGTGACGATCGAGAGCCTCGACGAGGAGGCCTGCGCCGAAGCGCCGGTCATGGCGGACCACCTGCGAAAGGTGCGCCATGCGGGGCTGCTGATCGAGAACGCCGAGTTGCGCGCCGAACCGGCGCTGCCGATCGACGGCACCCTGACCCGAGAAACCGAGGAGACGCCCTGATGCTCGACTATTTCGATGCCTTCGCCACGCGCTACGAGCACTACAAGGGCGGCGCCTGGTGCTACGAGGACGGCTGCGTCTATCGCGGGCTGGTGCGGCTGCACGAGGTAACGGGCGAAACGCGCTGGTTCGACCACCTTACAAGGCTGACCGGGCCGCAGATCGCAGCGGACGGGGCGCTGGCGGGTTACGATCCAACCGAGTTCAACATCGACAACATCCTTGCCGGGCGTTGCCTGTTCCATCTTTCGCGCGAGACCGGAGACCCGCGCTACATGGCCGCCGCCGACCGGCTGGCCATACAGCTGCAGCGGCATCCGCGCATCGCGACGGGCAACTACTGGCACAAGGCGCGCTACCCGCAGCAGCTCTGGCTCGACGGGCTTTACATGGGGCTGCCGTTCCAGATCGAATACGGCCTCGAGCGCGGTCATCCCGAGCTGGTCGAGGATGCGCTGGCGCAGGTCGAGACGGCGCTGACCCTGACGCGCGGACCCGAGGGGCTGTATGTGCACGGCTACGACGAGGCGCGGGCGCAGGGATGGGCCGACCCGGTCACCGGGCTGTCGCCGGCGGTCTGGGCGCGGGCGGTGGGCTGGCTCGCCATGGCGCTGATCGACATCTGCGCGCTGCTGCCCGGGCGCGGTCCCGAGCCGGCCACGCGCGACCTGCTCGGTGCAGTGGCGCGGCAGCAGCGGCCCTCCGGCCTCTGGCCACAAGTGCTGGCGATGCCGGATCTGGAGGGCAATTACGAGGAAAGCTCCGCCTCGGCGATGTTCGCCTACGCGCTGATCCGTGGCACGCGGCTCGGTCTCGCGCCGCGGGGCACGGCCGGACAGCAGGCGCTCGATGCGCTGCGCGAAACGCGGCTCGTGGACCGGGGCGAGGGCGCGCGGTTGGAGCGGATCTGCTGCGTCGCCGGGCTGGGCGGCTTCGAGGGACAGCAGCGTGACGGCACGCCCGCCTACTACCTGTCGGAGCGGATCGTCGCTGACGACGCCAAGGGTGTGGGTCCGCTGATGATGGCTGAGGCCGAACGCCGGATGGCGCTGCTGCCGATCACCGCCTAGAGCAGCGCGCGGACCATCGGCAGCAGCGCCGCGCCGATGGCCCGCGTGTTCGCGGCATCGAGATGCACCCCGTCCGCCGGATCGGCCCGCGCCACCGCGCCTGCGTCGAAGAACGCGCAGTCCAGCTCTTCGGCCAGTGTCCGATAGAGCGGGGCGATGCGGTGCGACTCGGCGACCGAACGTTCGCCCGCTGGCAGGTCGCTGCCTGTCATCGCCGCGCAGGGCGGCGGCGCGACGATCAGCAGCCTTGGCACGTGGCCCTCGGGTTTCGTCGGCTGCAGTCGCACGATCTCGGCCAGCCGGCGCATCCCCTCCTGCGCCGTGACGGCGCGGCCGCCGAAGCGCGGCTTCAGGTCGTTGGTGCCGAGCATCACGATCACGAGGTCGAGCGGCATGTGGCTGGTCAGCAGCATCGGCAGCGCCCGGGCGCCGTTGCGGCAGCAGGGCGCGGCATGGTCGTCGAAGCTGGTGGTGCGGCCGTTCAGCCCCTCGGGGATCAGCCGCGCCGCGCCATCCAACGCCGCCTCCAACACGCTGGTCCAGCGGTCATCATATGCGTGGCGGCTCCCGTCCCTCGGGTCGTGGCCCCATGTGAGGCTGTCGCCGAAGGCGAGGATCGATTTCATGCCTCGGCGCCTTCCGGCGTCAGCGCGCCGCGATGGCCGATCACCCGCCGCGCCAGCGCGTGACCGGCGCGCAGCGCCGCCTCGATGCCCTGGCCCTGCAGCCGCGCCGCGAGATAGCCCGCGTTGAAGCTGTCGCCGGCGCCCGTGGTGTCGACCGGCCGGTCCGGCGTGCCGGGATCGAAGGGCAGGGCGGCGCCGTCCGAGGCCACCGCCAGCATGGCGCCGCCGCCGTTCTTGACCACCAGCTCGCCCGCGCCCGCCTCGCGGTAACGCGCCGCGGTGGCGGCGAGGTCGGCGTCGCCGAAGACCCCCGCCTCGTCCTCGAAGCTCGGCAGGCAGAGATCGGCGATCGCGCCGAAGCGCATCACGACAGCGCGCATCTCGTCCGTGGAAATCCAAAGACGCGGCCGGATGTTGGGGTCGAAGGCGACCCATGTTCCCGCAGCCCGCGCCCGCTCCAGCGCCGCGAAAAGCCGGTCGCGGGCGTCGGGGCAGAGGATCGCCAGGGTGATGCCCGACAGGAACACCGTCTGCGCGCCCGACAGCGCGGCGTCGAGCCGGGCCGGGTCGTTGGCCAGCGTTCGCGCGGCCGAGGCGTCGCGCCAATAGGTGAAGCTGCGCTCGCCATCCTTCAGCGTGATCATGTAGAGCCCCGGTCCGCATTTCGGGTGCCGCGCCACGTAAGCGGTGTCGATGCCCGCCCGGGTCATGAAGCCCAGCATCTCGGTCGAGACCGGGTCGGTGCCGACGGCGCTCAGATAGCCGACCTGCCAGTCGGAACCGAGCGCCCGGCGCGCGTGCCAAGCGGTGTTGAAGGTGTCGCCCGCGAAGCCGCGCCGCAGCAGGTCCGGGCCTTCCGGCGACAACTCTACCATGCATTCGCCCACGCAGATCAATCGCATCCCGAACTCCTTCCCGTCACTCCAGCGCCGGAAAACCGTAGAGCGCCTGCGGCGAAGTCACCAGAGCAGCGTGGCGCGCGGCATCGTTGGGCAGCCAGCCCAGCGTGGTGTCGAGCAGCGCTGCATCGTCGGGGTAGTCCGCGACGGTCTTCGCGGCGTTGTGCGGCCAGTTGGTGCCCCAGACGATCCGTTCCGGCGCGTGGCGGCCGATCTCGCGCGCCACGGCCGCGATGTCGGGATAGTCCGGCTCGCCGTCGCGGCTGCTCTCGTAGCAGCCGGCGAACTTGAACCAGACATTGCCGCGATCGAGCAGGCGCTTGATGGCGTCGACATGCGCGGGCGTCGCGCCGGCGAAGATCTTGGCGTGGTGGTCGATCAACCAGTTCGGTCGCAGTTTCGCCAGGCGCGGCTCGAGATCGGGCAGGGCTGAGCCGTCGAACTGGACCGCCATCATCCAGCCCGCGTCATGCGCGCGCGCCTCGACCCCCTCCAGCGCCTCGAGCCCGACCGCGCCGCCGGGCAGGTCCATGATCCGGGCGCCGACGCAGCCGCCTTCCGATAGCCGCGCGATTTCCGCCTCCGTCGTGTCGCGGGTAATCACGGCGACGCCACGCGCGACGTCGCCCATCTCCGACAGGCAGGCGAGCAGGCTGGCATTGTCGGTGCCATGCGCGTTGCCCTGGGTGATGACCACCCGGTCGATGCCGAGCCAGCGCATCACCCGGCGGTAGTCGTCCGGCCGGGGCAGCGGGTCGGGCGGCAGGCCAGGGCCGCCGGCCGCGGCCGCGAAGCCCGGCAGGTACATGTGCATCTGCGTGTCCACCGCGCCCCGCGGCAGGCGGGTGCGCGGCGGTGTGCCGTCGAGCCTGCGCCAGTTCATGCCTCCGCCTCCGGCGCGTAGCGGGTCAGCGCCTCGCGGTTCACCTCGATGCCGAGGCCGGGCCCGTCGGGGATCGCCACCACGCCGGCCTCGTGCTCGATCGGCATGGTCACCACCGCCTGCCGAAACGGGTTGTGGGTGCGGTCGAATTCGAGGATTGGCGCGACCGGGTCGCGGCGCACCGGGCTCGGCACCATCGCCGCCATGAACTGCAGCGCCGCCGCGATCTGCACCGCCGTGCCCCAGACATGCGGTACCACGCGGATGCCGTGCAGCCCGCAGAGATCGGCCACCCGCCGTGCCTCGGTGAAGCCGCCGACGCCGCAGAGATCGGGCTGGGCGATGTCGATCGCTCGGCTCTCGACCGGCTCGCGGAAGCTCCAGCGGCCGTGCCAGGTTTCGCCGCCCGCCACAGGGATCGGCTGGCGCGCCCGGACCTCGCGATAGGCGGCGAGCTGTTCGGGCACCACCGGTTCCTCGAACCAGTCGATGCCGAACTTCGCGGCGCGCTGGCCCAGCTCCACCGCCTCGATCACGTCGTAGCCATGGTTGGCGTCGATCATCAGGCGCATCTCGGGACCGATCGCCTCGCGCACCGCGGCGATGACCTTCAAGTCCTCCTCGACGCCGAAGCCGATCTTGATCTTGCCGGCGTGGAAGCCCGCCCTAGCGTGGCCGGCCATCTCCTCGGCGTTGTCCGACACCCGGTCGACCCCGTCACGGCGGAAGCTGCCGGTGGCGTAGGCGCGGACGCTCTCGCGGAACCGTCCGCCCAGAAGCGTCGCGACCGAGGCGCCGAAGCGCTTGCCCTTGATGTCCCACAGCGCGATGTCGATGCCCGACAGCGCGGTGACCGAGATGCCGCGCTGGCCCTGGTCGCGCAGCGCGTTGTAGAGCACGGCCCAGACCTTCTCGGTCTCGAGCGCGTCCATGCCCCTGAGCCAGCCCGCATAGGCACGGATCATCGCGGCGTTGGGGCCCGCTGGGCCGAGGCATTCGCCCCAGCCCGTGGTGCCGTCCTCGCAGATCACCTCGACCAGCAGGTGCTGGCGCCGGTCGAAGCGCATCGAGGCGCTCTCGAACGGTACCGCGAGGCGATGCTCCAGCAGGTGGGTGCGGATCTCGGCGATCTTCATGGCGGACCTCATGCGGCGGCGGCGTCCTTCATCGCGCCGCTGTTCTCCATCAGCCGGCGCAGCACATCTTCCTCCTCCGCGGTCAGGTCGTCCAACGGCGGCCGCACCCGGCCGGCCTCGAAACCCGCCAGCCGCACGCCCGCCTTGATTGCCGAGACGGCGTAGCCCTTGCGGCGCGCCCTGAGCGCCATGAAGGGATAGAAGAACTCGGTGAGGATCGTCTCGCAGGTGGTGCGGTCGCCTTCGCGCAGGGCGGTGTAGAACCGGTTGGCCAACGCAGGGACGAAGTTGAATACCGCCGAGGAATAGGTGGTGAAACCGGCGCCGAGATAGGCTTCGGCGAACAGTTCGGCGGTCGGCATCCCGCCCAGATAGGTCAGCCGGTCGCCCATGGTCGCGGTGATTTGGCGTACAGTTCCGATGTCTCCGGTACCGTCCTTGAAGCCCACGAGGTTGGGGCACTGGTCGCACAGCCGGGCCAGCGTGTCGGGGGCCAGCACCGCGTTGTCGCGGTTGTAGACCATGACGCCGATGCCGACCGAGTCGCAGACCGCCTTCACATGCGCGGCGAGCCCTTCCTGCGGCGCGTCGATCAGGTAGTGGGGCAGGAGCAGGATGCCGTCGGCCCCGGCCTTTTCGGCGTCGCGGGCGATGCCCTTGGCGATCTCGGTGCCGTAGCCGCAGCCCGAGACGATGGCGGTGTCGCCGGCGCTTTCCTTGGCGGCGCGGATGATTTCAGGGATCTCGTTCGGGGCGAGCGAGAAAAATTCGCCGGTACCGCCTGCAGCGAACAGCACCGGCGCGTCGTAGCCCGAGAGCCAGTTCACATGGCGCTGGTAGCTGCCGCGCGCGAAACGGCCCTCGGCGTCGAAATGGGTAACGGGGAAGGACAGCAGGCCGGAGCCCAGCTTGGTCTTCAGCAATTGCGGGTCCATGTCGAAGCCTTTCTTGGTGTAATATGCGATACGTAATATGAGTATGACGCGTATTAGTCAATACTTGTATGATGAATTATCAGAGTTCGCGATCTGCAAAAGCCGATTTGGCTCGCGAGGCGCATGATGACGCCCATCGGATATCGAAACGAAGCTTCTGGTGGTTTGATCTTGACAGCAACCGGTCCTGTATAACAACATGTATTACAGATTTAGCGGCATGCTATCGGAGGAGGGACGATGAGCGGGGGAACTTGGAGTTGGCAAAGGGTCGCGGGGCAGGGGGGGTCAGTGTTCGTCACCCTGTTCGGCTTGCTGATCCTGACCTTCGTGATCGGGCGGATCATGCCGGTCGACCCGGTGCGTGCCATCGTCGGCGAGGATGCAACCCGCGAGGTCTACGAGGCCGCTTATCTGCGGCTCGGCCTCGACAAGCCGATGTGGCAGCAGTTCCTGTTCTACCTGCGCGACGTCGCCACGCTGGATTTCGGCACCTCGATCCGCACCGGCCAGCCGGTGCTCGACGACGTCAAGCGGGTGCTGCCCGCCACCATCGAGCTCGCCACCTTCGCGATCGTCTTCGGTGCCGGGGTCGGGGTGCCGCTCGGGGTGCTGGCCGCGGTGCACAAGGACCGCTGGCCCGACCACCTGATACGGGTCTTCAGCCTGATGGGCCATTCGATGCCGATCTTCTGGACCGGGATGATTGGGCTGCTGGTGTTCTATGCCGGGCTGGGCTGGGTCGGCGGTTCGGGCCGGATGAGCCAGTTCTACATCGGGCTGGTGCCCGAGCGAACCAATTTCCTGCTGATCGACAGTGCGCTGGCCGGGCAATGGGACGTGTTTTGCAGCGCGATCAACCACATCCTGCTGCCGGCCTCGCTTCTGGGCTACTCCTCCTCGGCCTATATCACCCGGATGACCCGCAGCTTCATGCTCGACCAGCTGAACCAGGAATACATCACCACCGCCCGCGTGAAGGGGCTGAGCCGGCGGCAGACGATCTGGCGCCACGCCTTCGGCAACATCCGGGTGCAACTCGTCACCATCGTGGCGCTGGCCTACGGCGCGCTCCTGGAGGGGGCGGTGCTGATCGAGACGGTCTTCGCCTGGCCCGGCTTCGGCCAGTACCTGACCTCCAACCTGCTGATTGGCGACATGAACGCGGTGATGACCTGCGTGCTGATCGTCGGCCTGATCTTCATCACTCTGAACCTGATTTCCGACCTGCTCTACCGCATCTTCGACCCGAGGACCCGATGACCATGACCGACACCAGCCGCGCCCGGCCCGCGCCGCGCCGCCGGCCGCGCCCGGGGCTGATCGCGGCCCGCAACATTCTCGTCTATCTCGCAAAGGCGCCGACTTCGGCCTTCGGACTGCTGGTGCTGGCTTTGCTGATCCTCGCCGCGGTCTTCGCGCCGTTGCTGGCTACCCACGACCCCTACGCGCAGAACTTGACCACGACGCTGCAGCCGCCGGGAGCGGCGCATTTCTTCGGCACGGACGAGCTGGGCCGCGACATTTACAGCCGGCTTCTGTTCGGTGCCCGGATCACCCTGACCATCATCTTCCTTGTGACCATCGTGGTGGGGCCGATTGGCCTGCTGGTCGGAACCGTGGCGGGGTACTTCGGCGGCCGCACCGACACCGTGCTGATGCGGGTCACCGACATCTTCTTGTCCTTTCCTTCGTTGATCCTGTCGATGGCCTTCGTCGCCGCGCTGGGGCCGAGTTTGAACAACGCGATCATCGCCATCTCTCTTACTGCCTGGCCCCCGATCGCGCGGCTGGCGCGGGCCGAGACCATGATCTTCCGCCAGGCCGACTACATCGCCGCCGCGCGGCTGCAGGGCGCATCGAACGCACGCATCATTTGGCGTTCGATCGTGCCAATGTGCCTGCCCTCGGTGCTGATCCGGCTGACGCTGAACATGGCCACCGTGATCCTGACTGCCGCGGGCCTCGGGTTTCTCGGCCTCGGCGCGCAGCCGCCCCTGCCCGAATGGGGCGCGATGATTGCCACGGGACGGCGCTACATGATCGACAGCTGGTGGCTTGTTACCTTCCCTGGGCTCGCGATCCTGAGCGTGAGCCTTGCCTTCAACCTCTTGGGCGACGGGCTGCGCGACGCGCTCGATCCCAAGCAGATGACCCGGAGATGATCATGTCCCACCCGATACTCGACGTCGCAGGTCTCACCGTGCGCTACCCTGGCGCGGCCCAACCTGCGGTTCGAGGTGTTTCGTTCCAGCTCGGCCGCGAGCGGCTCGGCATCGTCGGCGAGAGCGGGTCCGGCAAATCGACCGTTGGCCGGGCGCTGATGAGACTGCTGCCCGGCGCCGAGGTCAGCGCTGAGCGGATGCGCTTCGAGGAGGTCGACCTGACCGCCGCCACCGAGCGGCAGATGCTGAAGATTCGCGGCGCGCGAATGTCCATGATCCTGCAAGATCCGAAGTTCTCCCTGAACCCGATCCGACGCTGCGGCCTGCAGATCGAGGAGGCCTATCGCACCCATGTGCGCAGCAGCCGGGCCGAGGCCCGCGCGCGGGCACTGGCAATGCTGGAGGCGGTGCAGATCCGTGATCCCGAACGGGTATACGATCTCTACCCGCACGAGGTCTCGGGCGGCATGGGCCAGCGGGTCATGATCGCGATGATGCTGCTGACCGATCCGGACCTGGTGATCGCCGACGAGCCGACCTCGGCGCTCGACGTCACGGTGCGGCTGCAGGTGTTGAAGATCCTCGACGATCTGGTGCGCGAGAAGGGCATCGGTCTGATCATGATCAGCCACGATCTCAACCTCGTGCGCAATTTCTGCGACCGGGTGCTGATCATGTATGCCGGCCGGGTGGTGGAGACGCTGGCGGCGCGAGACCTCGATCGAGCGCAGCACCCCTATACGCGCGGCCTGCTCGCGGCGCAGCCGCGTATCGGGGGCAAGCGGGCGCCGCTGCCGGTGCTTCAGCGCGAGGCGGCGTGGAACGAGGACCGGGAGGAGATGGCATGAAGGCGCTGAGTGTTGAGAAGATGTCGATCCGCTTCGGATCGGTGACGGTGCTTCCCGAGGTCAGCTTCGAGGTCGCGGCAGGTGAGTGCTTCGGTCTGGTGGGCGAGAGCGGCTCGGGAAAGTCGACGGTGCTGCGCTGCGCCTCCTTGTTGCTGAGTAGCTGGCAGGGCGAGGTCCGGATCGGCGGCGTCCCGGTGCGTGAGATGCCGCTGATGGAGCGTTGTCGCACCCTGCAGATGGTGTTCCAGGATCCGTATGGCTCGTTACATCCGCGCCACTCGATCCGCAGCGTGCTGAGCGAGCCGTTGCGGATCCATGGCCTGGACGACCGCGAAGCGCGAATGGCGCAGGCGCTGGAGGATGTCGGCCTGCCGCCCGATTTTCTCGACCGCTACCCGCACCAGCTTTCGGGCGGTCAGCGCCAGCGCGTTGCCATCGCGCGCGCGCTGATCTTGGAGCCGGCCGTGCTGCTGCTCGACGAGCCGACCTCCGCGCTCGACGTCTCGGTACAAGCCGAGATCCTCAACCTGTTGGCGCGACTGCGCGAAGAGCGGAGCTTCACCTATCTGATGGTCAGCCACGACCTCGCGGTGATCGACCACATGTGTGACCGCTTCGCGGTGATGCAGGCGGGCGAGATCGTCGAGGTGCTGCCGAGGGACGCGATCCCGAGCAATCAGGCAGACGCTCCATACGCACGCGAGTTGATCGGTGCCAGCCTGACCTATGAGCGGGCTCTCTGAGGTCAGAGAGAGAGATTTCCCAAGCCCGGCCTATCGTCGTCGTACCTACATGTAATATGAATATAGAAGAATCATATCATGTGTAGGGGAGGATATCATGAAGCCATTGGTTCTGGCGGTGGCGGGTTTCAGTTGGGGCGGAGTGCTGCAGGCTGCCGAGCTCGACCCGGCTTGGGTGAAGCTGGCCACGACCCCCGCGACACTGGGCTGGGCGACGGAAGGGGCGGGTACTACCGGCGGCCCGGCCGCGTCGGCCGAGCAGGTCCACGTCGTGACCAGCCGGGCCGAGCTGGTAGCGGCCTTGGGCGGCGACAACGCCACCAACGGTACGAACGACGCACCCGCCCTGATCTTCGTCGATGGCGAGATCGATCTCACCGCCGATGACGAAGGGCGCCCGCAGGGCATCGCAGCGTTCGCTGATCCGGATTATGACGAGGCCGCCTATATTGCTGCCTACGATCCGGAGGTCTATGGCCGGGAGGCCGAGCCGGAGGGTCCGCTGGAGGAGGCGCGCCGCAGGTCGCAGCAGCGACAGGCTGCGCATGGCGTGATCCGGGTGGGGTCGAACAAGACGTTGTTCGGTTTGCCTGGCGCGACGCTGCGGCATGGTACGCTGCTGCTGTCCGACGTCGAGAACGTCATCATCCGCAACATGGCCTTCGAGGACAGTTGGGACCATTTCCCGCAATGGGACGCCACTGATGGCAGTCAGGGCAACTGGAACGCCGAATACGATCTGGTGTCGATTGAAAACGATACCACCAACGTCTGGATCGACCATTCCGCATTCTCGGACGGCGACCGTTTCGACGACGCGTTGCCGCCGGTATTCGGGCGGGTGAAACAGCATCACGACGGGCTGGTCGATATTAAGAACGGCGCAACATTCGTTTCGCTCACCTCGAACCGGTTCTTTGATCACGACATCCGCGAGATCTGCGACCGGCTGAACGCTACGCCGCGCAAATGCCTCGGATGGAGAACCCCCGCCGAGGTGTTCCGGGCCAAGATGCT
>NZ_JACIBX010000017.1 GCF_014195545.1 Limimaricola variabilis
ATCTTCCAGGTCGCCGATTACGGCCTCGTCGCCGACCTGTTCACCGCGCTGCCCGAGCTCACCGAAAAGCTCTGAACGACAGGACGGCCCGGCGCGAGACGCCGGGCCGTTTTCAACGAACCGCTCAGCCGGCCTCGGCCAAGAGGTCGGAGAGCTGCCGCGCCACTGCCAGATGCTGGGCCGGACCGGCGCCGGGCGGCGTGCGGACGATGCCCAGAAGCTTGGGCCGCAACGCATCGAGCATCTCGCGGCTGACGAAGAGCGGCTCGTCGCCGAGATCTCCGCTCTCGACCCGCGTCGGCATCACCACCAGCGTGACCGGCACGCCGATCCGGTCGATCAGCAGCCGCATTCGCTCGCTCCACGCCGTGCGCAGCTCCGCCCGCACCAGTTCGAACCGCGCGGCGCCGCAGCCCTGCAGCGCGCCGAGCATGTGGCGCACGAAGCAGAAATCCGTGAAATCGATCTCCGGATAGAGGGCGCGCAGGGTCGCGGAGGCCCGAAGGAAGCGATCGTTGCGGCGCGGATGCACAGTGAAGAAGCGGTTCGACAACCCCGCCGCCCCGGTGGCCTGCAGCACCACCTGCTCGGCCTCGGCGCAGATCTCCAACAGGGCCGCGTCGTCCAGCAGCGCCCCAGGCCCGGCATGTGGTACGCCCAGATTGATGCAGACCCGGCGCGTCCGGCGTTCGAGCAGGGCGGGGTAGGGGCGCGCGAGCCCCAGCCCGAATGTCTCCGTCCCGCCGACGCAGGCGATGTAGTTGCCCGCCGGTTTCCGCAACGGCGCCCTGACATAGAGGCGCGACCCTTCATAGCGGTCGCGCAGCAGTTTTGGTTCGGCGCCTCGGCCGATCACGTCATGCCGCATGGCACACCCCTCACCCATTTTCCCGCCGGAGAGGAAAGCATGAGAGGTTTGCCATATCGCTAAGCCCGACCTGCCCTTGTGACCGGGGGCGGGGCAGACCTATGCTGCGCGCGATACGGCAGGAGGAAGATGACGATGGCGATCGAGACGGTAGGCGTGGTGGGCGCGGGGCAGATGGGCAATGGCATCGCCCATGTCTTCGCGCAGGCGGGGTTCGAGGTGCTGATGACCGACATCAGCGCCGAGGCGCTGGAAAAGGCGCTGGCGCTGATCGGGCGCAATCTCGACCGTCAGATCGCCAAGGGCACGCTGACCGAAGAGGCGAAGGCCGAGGCGATGGGCCGGATCTCGACCACGCAGACGCTGACCGATCTGGGACCCTGCGACCTGATCATCGAGGCCGCGACCGAGCGCGAGACGGTCAAGACCGCGATCTTCGAGGAGCTGGTGCCGCATCTGGCGAAGCACACGATTCTCACCTCGAACACCTCCTCGATCTCGATCACCCGGCTGGCGAGCCGGACCGATCGTCCCGAGAAGTTCATGGGTTTCCATTTCATGAACCCGGTGCCGGTGATGCAGCTCGTCGAGCTGATCCGCGGCATCGCCACCGACGAGGAGACCTTCCGCGCCTGTCTCGAGGTGGTCGAGCGGCTGGGCAAGACCTCCGCGACGTCGGAGGATTTTCCCGCCTTCATCGTCAACCGCATCCTGATGCCGATGATCAACGAGGCGGTCTACGCGCTGTTCGAGGGGGTCGGGACGGTCGAGGCGATCGACACTTCTCTCAAGCTCGGGGCGAATCACCCGATGGGGCCGCTCGAGCTCGCCGATTTCATCGGGCTCGATACCTGTCTGGCGATCATGAACGTGCTGCATGACGGGCTGGCGGACACCAAGTACCGTCCCTGTCCCCTGCTGACCAAATATGTCGAGGCGGGTTGGTACGGTCGCAAGACCGGGCGCGGCTTCTACGATTATCGCGGCGAAACGCCGGTTCCGACCCGCTGAGGCCGGACGGCGAGGGGGCTCAGCCCCCCTCGCCGAAACAGTCGGCGACCAGCGCCTCGATCGCGTCGGCGAGACGTTCAGCCTCGGCGCCCGAGGTTTCGACGTCGATCCATGTTCCGCGCGAGGCGGCGAGCATCAGGAGACCCATGATGCTGTCGCCGGTGGTGGAAAGGCCGTCCCGGCTCACGGTGGCTTCGGCGTCGAAGGATTCGACGGTTTCTGCGAGCTTGGCGGAGGCGCGGGCGTGCAAGCCCTTGGTATTGATGATCTGCAGGCGTCTGGTGGTCGTCATGTCCCGGTGCGTGTCTCCGTCTGCAGCCCCGAATCGACGATCAGGCTGTCGATGTATTTGCGGCCCGCCGTAAGCGCCGCGCGCACCGCCTCGGGGACGGTTTTGCCACGCGACTTGGCGAGCTTGATGAGCATCGGGAGATTGGCGCCGTAGAGGATTCGCCGGTCCGAGACCGAGCAGGCCCTGAGCGAGAGGTTCGAGGGCGAGCCGCCGAACATGTCGGTGACGATCACCACCCCGTCGCCGGTATCGACGGAATCCGCGGCGGCGCAGATCTCATCCTGCTTGGCCCCGCGGTCGTCGTCGGGGAGGATGGTGATGGCGATGACCCCGGTCTGGCGCCCCACCACGTGTTCCACGGCGGCGAGGTATTCGCGTGCGAGCCCCCCATGGGCCACGATGACGATTCCGATCACGCGACTTGTCCCCGTACGGCCGGCGGGCTCCCCGTCCCGGCGCGGCGTTCCAGCTCCCTGTGACGTTTAGACACCTGCCACCCCTCCTCTGCAAGGGTCTTGGCGAAACGCTCGGTCACGGCGACCGAACGGTGTTGCCCGCCGGTGCAGCCGAAGCCGATGGCGAGGTGCGTCTTGCCCTCGGCGTGGTAGGCGGGCAGGAGCGGCACCAGAAAATCGCACATCGAGGTGAAGAAGCCGTCAAAGCGGGGATCGCCGGCGACATGGGCGTCCACCGCGTCGTCCCGTCCATCGAGCGGCCGCAGCGCCGGCTCCCAGTGCGGGTTGCGCAGGAAGCGGCAGTCGATCACGAGGTCGAGCCCGCGCGGAAGGCCGCGCTTATAGGAGAAACTGTGCAGCGTCACCGCGAGGGTCCGGCCCTCGGGCGGCGCGAACCAGCGCTCGATTTCGGCCCGACCTTCATGCGGCGACAGGCCAGTGGTGTCGACTAGGACGTCCGCCCGGGCCCGGACCGGGCCGAGCAGGTCCCGCTCGCGGGCGATCCCGGCGGCCGGGCTGTCGGCCGGGGCCAGCGGATGGCGGCGCCGGGTCTCGGAATAGCGGCGGACCAGCTCGTCCTCGTCGCAGTCGAGGTAGAGCACCTGCAGTGCCACTCCCGGCGCCGAGGCGAGGCGGTCGATCGCGTCGATCAGAGCGTCGGTGGTGAAATCCCGGTTGCGCACGTCGAGGCCGAGCGCCAGCGGCTGCGACAGCGGTGGCCCGTCGAGCAGGCGCGGCAGTAGCGACAGCGGCAGGTTGTCGATCACCTCGTGGCCGAGATCCTCGAGCACGTTGATCGCCGTGCTGCGGCCCGCCCCGGATGGGCCGGTCACCAGCACAAGCGACTGGCGCCCGTCCTCGGGCGGGATGTCGGATTGGGTGGGGGCAAGTGCAGGGTCGGGTATCATGTCTCTCTCCGTCCTGCCTTGAGATACTGCAGGATCGCGGGCGCGAAATGGCCCGTCCCGACATCGTGAAGCAGCGGGAGGGAACAGCCCAGATACGTGACGCTACGTTCCGGTGGAAGACGTTCCGTCTCCGGGGTGCCGCGCGCGACGGCCAGAACCAGCCGGACCGGTCCCGCAGGCACGGCGTTGAGAAGCCCGACGCCGCGCGCCTCGATCAGCCCGGCGATGGTGGCGGGGCAGGCGGCGCGCAACCCGCCATCGGGCTGGCGCGACAGCAATACCTGGTCATCCGCGACCAGATCGCAGCCCAGCGCCATCAGCGCCAGCGCCAGCGCCGACTTGCCGCTGCCCGAGGGTCCGATGATCAGCAGGCCGCGTCCCTGCCAGGCGACACAGCTCGCATGCAGGGCGAGCGGCGCGTCGATGTCGCCGCCGCCGTTCAGATCGGGAGGCCCACGACGAATCGCGCGCCGAGGGGCTCGGAGGTCGGATCGGCATCTGTCGGGCGGATGTTCTCGGCCCAGATGACGCCGCCATGCGCTTCGACGATCTGCTTGGAGATGGCGAGGCCGAGGCCGGAATTGTTGCCGAACTGCTGCTCGGGGCGCTCCGAGTAGAAGCGCTGGAAGATCTTGGTCAGCGCCTCCTCGGGGATGCCGGGGCCGGTATCCTCGACCACGACCAGCACCCTGTTCTCGCGCTGCCGTGCCCAGACCCGGATCGCGTCGCCATCCTCGCAAAACGAGATGGCGTTGGTGATCAGGTTGACGAAGACCTGCGCCAACCGCCCCTCGAGGCCCTGGATCTGGATCGGCCGCGAAGGCAGGTCGGCGATGAAGTCGATGCCCTTGAGCGCGGCCTCCCGGCCGAGGAAATCGTTGAGGTTCGACAGCATCCGCAGCAGGTCGAAGCTCTCCTCCTCCTCCTTGACCAGCTCGGCGTCGAGCCGCGAGGCGTTGGAGATGTCGGAGACCAGCCGGTCGAGCCGACGCACATCGTGCTCGATCACGTCAAGCAGCTTCTCGCGGTGGTCCTCGCGCTTCACGACCCGCAGGCTGCCGACCGCGGAGCGCAGCGAGGCGAGCGGGTTCTTGATCTCGTGGGCGACGTCGGCCGCGAATTGCTCGTTGCCTTCGATCCGGTCGTAGAGCGCGGCCACCATGCCCCTCAACGCCGCCGAAAGCCGGCCGATCTCGTCGGGGCGGGCGGTGAGGTCGGGGATCCGCACCTTGGTGGGGGCGAATTTGCGGGCGTTGCGGTCGCGTCCGGTCTCGGCGGCCGCGGCCAGCTCCGAGAGCGGGTTGGCGATGGTCGAGGCGAGAACGAGGCTGAGGCCGATCGAGACCAGCATGCCGACCACGAACATCTGCAGCACCTGCTCGCGTTCACGCCGGACCAGCGCGTCGATCTCGCCCGCGGCCGAAGTCACGGCGACGACGCCGACGGCGCGACGGCCCTGCTCGATCGGGGTGGCGATGGCGAAGATCGTGCGGCCTTGGGCGTCGGTGCGGGTCTGCACCGCCGTGCCGCCGGCCAGCGCCGGCGAAACCAGCGCCTGCGCCGCGTCGGCCGTGCCGAAGGCCGGCGGTGGCAGGCTCGCCGGCGACAGCAGCCCGGCGAGGGCCTCCCAGGCGGAGTTGAGCAGATCGGTCAGCACGGTGCCGCCGGTGCCCAGTTCCAGCCCGGCGACCACGTCGGTGTCGCGCGCCACGGCCTCGCCGACCAGCTGGCCCGAGGGATCGAAGATCCGCAGCTCGATGCCGTCGCGCAGGTCGAGCGAATCGAGCGTGGCGTCGACGTCGAGCCCGTCGCCGGTGATCAGGTTGACCGGCGCGCCGGCCGGCAGCTGCACCTCGAACAGGTCGGCGATCAGCTCGGCCTGGCTGACCAGAGAGGAGGCGCGCTGGAAGGCGAGGTTGTCGCGCGAGGGCGCGAGGTAGAGCATTCCCGCGACCAGCAGCAGCAGCGCGATCAGGTTGAAGGTGATGATCTTGCGCGCCAGCGGCGAGCGGTTGAGCTGCACCAGCCGGCGGCGCGGCCGTCGCTCGGCATTCGGCGTGACCCAATCCTCGCCCAGCACCACCCGATCGCGCGGCTCCTCGCCCCGCTTGGCGGCGCGGCGGACCGAGTTTAGATCCCGCACGTCGATCTGGGGGGCGGCGGTCATGCTGCGCTCATCTCTCCAGGGGTTGGACGATCATTCCTCGTTGTAGCGATAGCCGATCCCGTAAAGGGTCTCGATCGCCGAGAAATCCGGATCCGCGTTGCGCATCTTCTTGCGCAGGCGCTTGATGTGGCTGTCGATGGTGCGGTCGTCGACATAGACCTGATCGTCATAGGCCACGTCCATCAGCTGGTCGCGGCTCTTCACGAAGCCGGGGCGCTGGGCCAGCGCCTGCAGCAGCAGGAACTCGGTCACTGTGAGCGAGACGTCCTTGCCCTTCCAGGTCACCGCGTGGCGCAGCGGGTCCATGGTCAGCTGGCCACGTTCCATGACCTTGTTGTCCTCGGTCACCTCGACCGTCTCGCCCGAGATCGCCTCCTGGCGGCGCAGCAGCGCGCGGATGCGTTCCACGAGCAAGCGCTGGGAGAACGGCTTCTTGACGTAGTCGTCGGCGCCCATCCGCAGCCCGAGCACCTCGTCGATCTCGTCATCCTTGGAGGTCAGGAAGATCACCGGCATCTGGGTCTTCTGGCGCAGCCGCTGCAGCAGATCCATGCCGTCCATGCGCGGCATCTTGATGTCGAGCACGGCCATGTCGGGCAGCTTCTTGTTGAAGGCATCGAGCGCCATCTGCCCATCATTGTAGGTCTCGACCTCGAAACCCTCGGCTTCCAGGGTCATCGACACCGACGTCAGGATGTTCCTGTCGTCATCCACAAGCGCGATCTTCGACATCGGATCCCTTTCCAGCTCGGATTCTTATTGATGGGCCTCGTTCCGTCATCCCGTGTTCATCTGCACGGATCAAGTGCGCACAGCGAATCGCGGCCCCAAAGACGCCCCATTTGCGCCGAAATGCGATAACCAATGGCTAAAATGCCGCACCTTCGCCGCACGCGGTCGTACGGGTTGCCGCTAGGGCAGGCTCCGGCTCGGGCTGGTTGCGTTAACAGTTCGTATGGTTGCGCTAACTGGATGGCCGCCTTGGAAATCATCATGTTAAGCCGCTTTGCAGCGGGGCCGGGTGTCGGCTCCAATGGAAGGAGCCGGTCAGATGCAGCATGGACGCGTGAACCCCGAGATGACGCTCGAGGCGCAGGGTGTGACGGGGCTGGGCGAGGTCTATTACAACCTGACCGAGCCGCAGCTAATGCAGGCCGCAATCACCGGCGGCGAAGGCCGGCTGGGCCAGGGCGGTACGCTGCTGGTCACCACCGGCCAGCACACGGGTCGCAGCCCCAAGGACAAGTTCGTGGTCCGCAGCGCCACCACCGAAGACACGATCTGGTGGGAAAACAACGCCGCGATGGAGCCGCAGGCCTTCGCGACGCTCAAGGCCGACATGCTGGCGCATCTCGCGGGCCGCTCGATGCATGTGCAGGATCTCCATGCCGGCGCGGATCCGGCGCACCGGATCAACGTGCGCATGGTGACCGAGCTGGCCTGGCACGGGCTGTTCATCCGCCACCTGCTGCGCCGTCCCGAGCGCGCCGCGCTCGACAGCTTCGCCCCGGAATACACGGTGATCAACGCCCCGAGCTTCCGCGCCGACCCCGAGCGGCATGGCTGCCGTTCGGCCACGGTGATCGCGATCAATCTCGATGAGAAGCTGATCCTGATCGGCGGCACCGAATATGCCGGCGAGAATAAGAAAGCGGTGTTCACGCTGCTGAACTACCTGCTGCCCGAGAAGGGCATCATGCCGATGCACTGCTCGGCCAACCACGCGCCGGGCAACCCGGTCGACACGGCGGTGTTCTTCGGCCTGTCGGGCACCGGCAAGACCACGCTCTCGGCCGACCCCTCGCGCGTGCTGATCGGCGATGACGAGCATGGCTGGTCGGATCGCGGCACCTTCAACTTCGAGGGCGGCTGCTACGCCAAGACCATCTCGCTCTCGGCCGAGGCCGAGCCCGAGATCTATGCCACGACCCGGAAGTTCGGCACCGTGATCGAGAACATGGTGTTCGACGAGGACACGCTGGAGCTCGATTTCGAGGACAGCTCGCTCACCGCGAACATGCGCTGCGCCTACCCGCTGCACTACATCTCCAATGCCTCGGAGAGCGCGCTGGGCGGGCATCCCAAGAACATCGTGATGCTGACCTGCGACGCCTTCGGCGTGCTGCCCCCGATCGCGCGGCTGACCCCGGCGCAGGCGATGTATCACTTCCTGTCGGGCTTCACCTCGAAGGTCGCAGGGACCGAGCGCGGCGTGACCGAGCCCGAGCCCACCTTCTCGACCTGCTTCGGCGCGCCCTTCATGCCGCGCCGCCCCGAGGAGTACGGCAAGCTGCTGCAGGAGAAGATCGGCAATCACGGCGCGACCTGCTGGCTGGTCAACACCGGCTGGACCGGCGGCGCCTACGGCACCGGCAAGCGGATGCCGATCGCGGCGACCCGCGCGCTGCTGGCCGCGGCGCTGGACGGCACGCTGGCCGAGGGCAGTTTCCGCAAGGATCCGAATTTCGGTTTCGATGTGCCGGTCTCGGTGGAAGGCGTCGACGACGCGCTGCTCGATCCGCGTGGCACCTGGGCCGATGCCTCGGCCTATGATGCGCAGGCGCGGAAGCTGGCGCAGATGTTCGCCGACAACTTCGCCCAGTACGTGCCGCATATCGATGAGGACGTGCGCGCCGCCGCCATCGGCTGAGCGCAGCACACCGTCCCGCGGGGGAGGGGAGACCCCCGCGGGACGCTTGACTCCGGGCCGGCTAGGGCCACCCATTCGGCAAAGAGCCCCGGAGAACCGCCATGCCCCTGCCGTTCCGCGCCGTGCTTGGCGCCGCCCTGATCGCCGCCGTGCCGCTTGCCGCGCAAGAGAACGCGCAGGAGGGTGAAACGCCCGAGGCGGAAATCGACCTGTCCCAACTGATGGTGGTCGCGCCCTGGCCCCGCCCGCTGCCGCTCTCGGACGGGCAGGCCGGGCTGTCGGACCGGATTTCCTACGAGGTCGAGGGCGCGCCCGTCTATGGCACGCTGGCGCTGCCGCCCGGCCCGCCGCCGCCGGTCGTGCTGCTGCTGCACGGCTTCACCGGTGACCGCGACGAGCTCGGGATCGAGGGCGTAGGCGAAGGCGTGTTCCGCCGCACCGCGCGGCTGCTGGCCGAGGCGGGCTATGCCAGCCTGCGGATCGATTTCCGGGGCTCGGGCGAGAGCGTCGAGGGGTTCGACTTCTCGCAGACCACCTTCGACAGCCAGATCGCCGATGCCCGCGCCGCGCTGGACTGGCTGGCCGAGGACGACCGCCTGCGCGGGCCGCTCTACGTGATCGGCTGGGGGCAGGGCGGGTTGGTCGCGGCCGGTCTGGCCGGCGACGGCGCTCCGGTCGAGGCGATGGCACTCTGGGCGGGGATCGCCGATCCGCAGATCACCTTCGCCACGCTGTTCGGCCCCGAAACGCTGGAGCGCGGCGTGCTGTCCGAGGCACCGACCGAGGTAATCCTGCCCTGGGGCGCGCAGGTGACGCTCGCGCAGCCCTTCTTCGAAGGCATCCTCGACGCGGATCCGCTGGCCGACATCGCCCGCTATTCCGGCCCGCTCTTCGTCGCCCAAGGCAGCGAGGACGCGACCGTCGACCCGGCCCAGGCCGAGATGTGGCTGACGGCGCATGGTGGTCCCGACGAGCTCTGGCTGCGCGAGATGGACCATGGTTTCGACATCCACGAGGGGCCCGAGCGGCTCGACGAGATGGTAGCGGCCAGCGTTGCCTTCTTCGACATGTTGGGCGCGCCCTAGCGGATCGGCGGCATCAGCGCGTCGGACAGCGTGCAGTCGCGGATCACGTCGGCGCCGCAGTCGCGCGGCTCCAGGTCACGGGTCAGGCAGATCCGCACCTCCTGCACCATCCCGTCGCGGCAAGTCACGGTGAGCCCGTCGGCGGAAAGGTCGGGATTGTCGCGCAGGAAGGCCTCCTCCACCACGGCGGCGGGCAGGGCGATCTCGCGGTCGAGCCGGCGGAATTCCTCGGGGCGCTCGATCATCGTATAGGCGTCGCGGGCGGTCTCGAAATAGGCCTCGGACGACAGGCCGGCGCAGGTGCCGTGCTTCTTCCATTGATGCCAGGCCGAGGCGCCAGTGCCCATGATGTCGGCCATCGCCGCCGTTTCGCTGCGCGAGGGCGGCCGTACATCGGTCGGGCAGTAATCCGGCCAGCCGGTTTCGTATTGCGGCCACAGCCCATGCAGCACCCAGCCCAGATCGCGGCTGTCGTCGCATTGCTCGGAGCCGCGCGCCGCGCCCTCGCGGGTGCACCAGCCGGGCGACCAGCTCAGGCTCAGCACGTAATAATCGAAATCCCCCGCCTGGTCGGCCCGCAGCGGTCCGGCGATCAGCATGAGCGCGATCGCGGCTCTTGTCGTGCAGGTCATTTATGTCTTTCCTCGATGGCCCATGATCCCTATATAGCCCGTTGAGTTCCCCGAAAACGAGAACCGGGACCGCTGCCGCGGTCCGCCCCAGGCCGGGGCCGGGGGAAGACGTGTCTTTCGAAAGGGTGTTCACATGGCTGACAAACCGCTCATGGCGAAGGCCACCGCCGTCTGGCTGGTGGACAACACGACGATCAGCTTCAAGCAGATCGGCGATTTCTGCGGGCTGCACGAGCTCGAGGTGCAGGGCATCGCCGATGGCGACGTCGCCGCCGGGGTGAAGGGGTTCGACCCCGTCGCCAACAACCAGCTGACGCAGGAAGAGATCGAGAAGGCGGAGAAGAACCCGCTGCACAGGCTGAAGCTCAAGTTCAACGCGTCGGCGGTGGGCGAAGAGAAGCGCCGTGGCCCCCGCTACACTCCGCTCTCCAAGCGCCAGGACCGCCCCGCCTCGATCCTGTGGCTGGTCAAGTTCCACCCCGAGCTGTCGGACGGCCAGATCTCCAAGCTGGTCGGCACCACCAAGCCGACGATCCAGGCGATCCGCGAGCGGACCCACTGGAACATCGGCAACATCGACCCGATCGACCCGGTCGCGCTCGGCCTGTGCCGTCAGTCCGAGCTCGACGCCGCGGTGCAGCAGGCCAATGCAAAGCGCCTGCGTGACGGTTCGGCCATGACCGATGACGAGCGGCGCAAGCTGGTCTCGACCGAGCAGAGCCTCGGCATGTCGCCCGAGCCCAAAATGCCCTCCTCGATCTCCGGGCTGGAGAGCTTCTCGCTGTCCGAGAGCAACGCCCGTCCCGAGGAAGAGGAAGAAGAGGCGGAGGACGATCGCGACGTCAGCGATGCCGACAGCTTCTTTAACCTGCCCAAGGGCGACGACGCGGACGACGAAGACAAGTGATCGCTTTGAGGCGGCCCGGGGTCAGACCCATGGGCCGCCTTCGATCAGGCGGTACGGGCCCCGGGGTCCGGGAACAGCCGGTCGTAACCCCAAGTGAAGACGAAGGTGTAGACGGTGTAGAAGAACGCGAAGCTCATCTGCACCACGAATGATTCGAGCAACCCCAGTCCGAGCCACCACGAGAACACGGGCAGCAGGATCGACAGCAGCCCCGCCTCGAACAGCACCGCGTGGAGGATGCGCAGGGGCGTGGTCTTGCCGGTATGGCCGTTCATCCGCTGCAGCGTCCCGTCGAAGATGCGGTTGAACAGGTAGTTCCAGCAGGTCGCGACCAGCGACGAGATCACGCTGATCGCGCCCATGTCGAACAGCGGAAAGCCGTAGAGCCAGGCGCCGAATGGCGTCACCGCGGCAAGCCCGATGAGCTCGAAGCTCACCGCCTGACGAATCCGGTCCGATCTGCTGCGCAACTGCCCCTCCCATCGCCGCGGCCCCGCCGGGTATGGCGGCCGGGGGCCTCGGAGGCAAGGCGCCACCTATACGAAAGTCGATTCCAGTCTCAGAGGCTGCGCCGGGCTCGGAGCGCCGCGCTGATCGTGCCGTCGTCGAGATAGTCCAGCTCGCCGCCCACCGGCACACCCTGCGCCAGCGAGGTGACGGAGACGTCCGGCAGCTGATCGGCGATGTAATGCGCGGTGGTTTGGCCGTCGATCGTGGCGCCCAGCGCCAGGATCACCTCTGAGACCGCCTCGGATTTCACCCGGTCCATCAGCCGTGGTATCCGCAGCTCGTCCGGCCCGACCGCGTCGAGTGCCGAGAGGGTGCCGCCCAGCACGTGGTAGCGGCCCTTGAACACCCCCGACCGTTCCATCGCCCAGAGATCGGCCACGTCCTCGACCACGCAGATCTGGCCGGTCGCCCGGCGCTCATCCGCGCAGATACCGCAGATGTCTCCGGTGCCGACATTGCCGCAGTTGAGGCATTCGCGCGCCGTCGCGCCGACCTCGGTCATCGCCTCGGCCAGCGGCGACAGCAGTGTGCCGCGCTTCTTGACGAGGTGCAGCACCGCGCGCCGGGCCGAGCGCGGCCCGAGCCCCGGCAGCCGCGACATCAGCTCGATCAGCCGGTCGATGGCCTCGCGATCCTCGCTCATGGGCAGCCCGCCTGCATATGTCGGGAAGGGGGAAGCAGGACCGTACTCAGAACGGCAGGTTCATGCCCGGGGGCAGGCCGAGCTCGTCGGCGATCTTCTTCATCTCCGCCTGCGCCCGCTCGGTGGCGCGGGCCTGCGCGTCCTTGATCGCGGCGAGGATCAGATCCTCGACCACTTCCTTCTCGGAGGCCACGAAGATCGACGGATCGATGTCGAGCGCGGTCAGCTCGCCCTTGGCCGTCGCGGTGGCCTTGACCAGGCCCGCGCCGCTTTCGCCGATGACGGTCATGGTCTCCAGATCCTGCTGGATCTGCGCCATCTTGCCCTGCATTTCCTGCGCGGCCTTCATCATCTTGGACATGTCGCCCAGGCCGCCGAGCCCCTTGAACATCGCTGTCTCCTCGTCTGCGTTGCCTAGCAGATACGGTCGCGAGGCCCCACCGACAAGGGTGGTGCGGCAATCGCGCTCATTCCTCTTCGAAGGGATCCCATTCGTCCTCGACCTCGGCGAGCGCCTCCTCGGCGGCATGCTGGACGCGGTCGGCCTCGCTGCGGATCTCGGTGATCTTCGCCTTGGGAAAGGCCGCGAAGACCGCGCGGACCAGCGGATGCGCCTCGGCCTCCTGCCGCAGCGCCAGCGCCGCGGCGTCGCGGGTCTCGGCGATGGTGGGGGCGCCGCCTTCGTTGGCGATGCTGATCGCCCAGCGCGCGCCGGTCCAAGCCTGCAGCTTCTGGCCCAGCCGCTGCGCCATGTCGCCGCGCGCGTCGGCGGTCGGTTCGAACTCGATCCGGCCGGGGGAATAGCGCACCAGCCTGAGCGTCGTCTCCACCTCGATCAGCATCTGCACGTCGCGATGCGTGCGGATGAGTTCGACCACCTGTTCGAACGTGGCGTAGCGGGCCAGCGGGTTCTCGGCCTGCGCGACGGCGGGCTGCGCCGAGCCGCGCGCCGAAGGGCCGGAGGGGCCGGGATGGGTCGGAGCAGGGGTGCCGCGCGCCATGGACTGGCCGCCCTGCGCGGGACGCGCGCCGCCGCCATTGCCACCGCCGGGGGGCGGCGGGACCGGCGCGTCCTGCAGCTTGCGCACCAGCTCTTCTGGCGAGGGCAGATCGGCCACATGGGTGAGCCGGATCACCGCCATCTCGGCCGCCATCATCGCGTTGGGGGCATGCGCCACCTCTTCCAGCGCCTTCAGCAGCATCTGCCACAGCCGGGTCAGCACCCGCATCGGCAGGTGTTCCGCCATCTGCGCGCCGCGCGCCCGCTCGTCGGGGCCGACGGTCGGGTCGTCGGCGGCCTCGGGGGTGATCTTGATGACCGAGACCCAATGCGCGATCTCCGCCAGGTCGCGCAGCACCGCCATAGGATCGGCGCCTTCGGCGTATTGCGCCGACAGCTCGGTCAGCGCCCCGGCCGCGTCGCCGCGCAGGATCATGTCGAACAGGTCGAGCACCCGGCCGCGATCCGCGAGGCCGAGCATCGCCCGCACCTGGTCGGCCGTGGTCTCGCCGGCGCCATGGCTGATCGCCTGGTCGAGTAGCGAGGTCGCGTCGCGCGCCGAGCCCTCGGCGGCACGGGTGATCAGCGCCAGCGCGTCGTCGGCGATCTGCGCCCCTTCGGCGGTGGCGATGCGGCGCAGCATGCCGATCATCACCTCGGGCTCGATCCTGCGCAGGTCGAAGCGCTGGCAGCGCGACAGCACCGTCACCGGCACCTTGCGGATCTCGGTGGTGGCGAAGATGAACTTCACATGCGCCGGCGGCTCCTCCAGCGTCTTGAGGAGCGCGTTGAACGCCCCCGTCGACAGCATGTGGACCTCGTCGATGATGTAGACCTTGTAGCGCGCCGAGGCGGCCCGGTAGTGCACGCTGTCGATGATCTCGCGGATGTTGGCGACGCCGGTGTTGGAGGCCGCGTCCATCTCCATCACGTCGACATGGCGCCCCTCCATGATCGCCACGCAATGCTCGCACTTGCCGCAGGGCTCGGTGGTGGGGCCGCCGGTGCCGTCGGCGCCGATGCAATTCATGCCCTTGGCGATGATCCGCGCGGTCGTGGTTTTGCCGGTGCCGCGGATGCCCGTCATGATGAAGGCCTGCGCGATGCGGTTGGCGGCGAAGGCGTTCTTGAGCGTGCGCACCATCGCATCCTGCCCGACCAAGTCGGCAAAGGTCTCGGGCCGGTATTTCCGGGCGAGAACCTGGTAGGCGGGGGCGTCGGTCATGCGTCGGGCTCCGGATACAGGGACCGGGCCAAACTAGGCATCCGGGGGCCGGAGGTCCACCGTGCCGCCGCTCACAACAGCCACAGGATCGCGCCCGTGGCAATCGCGCCCAGCGACAGCAGCACGGCGAGGATCAGCATCCGCCGGGCGCCCTGCGCTTCGGCCACATGGCTCGAGATCCGGCGCTGCGCCTTGCGCGTCTCATGCGTGGCGGCGCCGAAGATCACCACCGCGATGACGATGAAGATCGAGGCCGCCGCCTTGGCCAGCCAAGTCGGGGAAAAATCGCCGAACACCGCCTTGAGACCGATCGCCACGCCCAGCGCCGCCATGCCGGTGCGCATCCAGCCCGCGAAGGTCCGCTCGTTGGCCAGCAGCGTCCGGTCCTCGGCCCAGTCGGTGCGGTCCTCGGCCCATTTCGTCTTGCGGTCGATTTCGCGGTCGCCATCGGTTTCGTCCATGCGCCCTCCTGCCGGGCCATCAGGCCCGGCAGGGCCGGGGGCGTCAACCGCCCTTGCGGCGCCTCGCCCCGCGCTGGGTGGCCTTGATGTGCCGGGTGAAGGCCCGTCCCCGCGCGCGCCCTTCCGCGAGGCTTTCGCTGTTGTGGCGATCCTCGGCCTCCAGCTTGCGCCAGCGGGCGAAGCGCTCGGGGTCGAGAGCGCCCGCCTCGATGGCGGCACGCACCGCGCAGCCCGGTTCGGTCTCGTGCGCGCAATCCGAGAACCGGCACTGCGTCACCAGTTCGGTGATATCGTCGAACAGCTCCTCGATCCCCTCGGCGGTATCGGTGAGTTGCAGTTCGCGCATGCCGGGCGTGTCGATCAGCCAGCCGCCGGCGCGGCAGCGCCTGAGCGCCCGGTAGGTGGTGGTATGGCGCCCCTTGGCGTCATCCTCGCGGATGCCTGCCGTGGCCTCGGCGCCGCCGGTCAGCGCGTTCTGGAGCGTCGTCTTGCCGACACCCGAAGAGCCGACGAGGGCCAGGGTCTGGCCCGGTCCGCACCACGGCTCGAGCCGCGCCGCGTCGTCGAGATCGCGGGCGTTGAGCGCCATCGCCACGACGAGGGGTGAGATCGCACGGGCCTGCGCGAGGTAAGGTTCGGGGTCGTCCACCATGTCGGACTTGGTGAGGATCACCAGCGGCAGGCAGTCGCCCGCCATCGCCAGCGCCACGTAGCGCTCCAGCCGCGCCGGGTTGAAGTCGTCATTGCAGCTGGTGACGATGCCGAGCGTGTCGACATTGGCGGCGACGAGCTGGCGCGAGACGGTGTGGCCGGCGGCCCTGCGGGCGATCTGGCTGCGGGGTGCGAGGCGCATGCGCGCCGCGCCGTCCCGCATTCCGACCCAGTCGCCCACGGCGAAGCTGCCCGCGCCGGAGGGCGCAAGGAGTTTCACGGGGCCCTCGGGGGTGAGCGCCACGAGGATCGTGCGATGGATTTCGGCGATGCGCGCTGGGGCGTCGCCCTCTTCGAGCTGGCGCGCGAAATGGTCCGACCAGCCGAGGTCGGTAAGCGTGAGGTCTGTCAATGCATTGGTCCCGTCACGAAAGAACACGGGCCCGCCGGAGCGGGCAGCTTCGCGTCGGGCAAGGGGCGGCTCAGGCAGCCCCGGCCCGGAGGGCGATCACAATCTCCATGATGTCCTCCGTCGTTCGGGTGGGTGAGAGGCTGGAACACGACCCAAGCGGGGCTCGTTGCGGCTGCTTCCTTCCGGACCTGACCGGGTTGGCGAGGCGCTTGCCCGCGCCAACCTCTCGAGACGGCATATAGGGAAGGGCGTCCGGGGACGCAAGACCGTGGCGCCGGGCTCAGGCCGGCAGCGGCAACAGCCCGGCGGCGCGCGCGCCGTCGACCAGGCTCTCGGCCAGATGCGCGGCGTGGCGGCCCTCGGTGGCCGAGATGTCGGGCACCTGCACCACGGTCATGCCGGCGGCATGGCCCGCCCGCGCGCCGGTGTCGCTGTCCTCGAAGACGAGGCAACGCGCCGGGTCGGCGCCCAGCCGCCGCGCCGCCTCGAGATAGGCGTCGGGGGCGGGCTTGGCCGTCTCGACATCCTCGACGGTGACGATCGTCTCGACATGCCGGTCGAGCCCGGCGGCGCGGATCTTGGCGAGGCCGGGCCGGCGGCGCGACGAGGTGGCGATCGCCATCGGCAGCCCGAGCCCGGCGATCGCGGCGATCAGCTCCGCCGCCCCGTCCTTGAGCGCAAGCCCCGCCGAAAGCCGCGCTTCGACCCGGTCGTCCCATGCGTCGTAGAAGCGCGCCGCGTCAACCGGCTGGCCGGCATGTTCGGCGACCAGCTCGAGCCGACGGTCGTCATGCACCCCGGCCAGGCTGTCGAAGAGGTCCGGCGCGATTTCGATGCCCTGTTCGGCCAGCGCCGGCAGCGCCTCGGCGTTGCACAGGGTCTCGGTGTCGACCAGCGTGCCGTCGAGGTCGAAGATCACGGCGTCATAGCGGCGGGGCATCGCGGTGTCCTTGTCATGGCGCAGCCGCCATAGCCGAGCCGGGGGGCGAAGTCGATGGGCCGGGCCGCGTCCTGCGGGCCGAGGCGCAGCTCGAAACGCAGCAGCCCGTCGCGGGCGGGGGCGAGCGGTGCGATCCCGCGCGCGGCGACCCGCGACACGGTTCGGCGAGCGGCGTCGGGCGCCTCGAACCAAGCGGCGGTGCCGGGCAGGGCGGCAAAGCGCCAGGACCTGCGGGGCCGCGGCGCCACCGGGCCCGCCGCCAGATGTGCCCGCAGCGCCGCGCGCAAGGGCTGGGCCGGGACCGGGATCTGGCCTTGTCGCAGCGCCTGCGCCAGAGGGTCGCCGCCCGAAAGCCGATGACTCGATACGGCGACCACGAAGCGATCATCCGGAGCCACGACGCGTCCGGCCTGACGCAGGTCGTCGATGCGCGCGCCGATCGGCCGGGTCGGGTCAATCCGCCAAGTCAGCCCGTCGATCACGTCGAAGCCATAGGGCGGCATCGAGGGGTCGATCAGCGCCTGGTCGCGCGATCCGGGCAGCAGCCGGCGAAACAGCCGCGCTCCCTGCTCCAGCCAGCCCGCCAGCGTGGCCCCGTCGACCACGCTCAGGGACAGCAGGTCGGGATGCGGCTGGAGGGCGCGCAGATGGCGCTCGGTCACGGGCCCCGCTGGCAGCGACAGGAAATGCCGTGCGCCGCCGTGGCCGCCGCTGCGGAACGGCGCGGCGACAGTGAGAAGCGGCAGCATGGCTTCCGCGCGACCGGCGAGCAGCGGCGTCGCCGCCCGCCGCCATGCGTCGCACAGAAGCTGCAGCGAAGCATCCGGCGCGACCAGCGCGAAATGGCTGTCGATCGGCACCCGGCTGCGCCCGACCGGGCGGCGCAATTGCTCCAGCATGCGCAGATGCGGCTGCCGGGCCGAGGCGGCCACCAATTCGCGGTGCACCTGCGCAGACGCTGGGCCGGGCGCTTCGCTGCGTGACCGGGCATGGACGACCCGCCAGCGTCCCGTCACGTCGCGCGCGAGGCCCAGATCGATCACCCCGAGATGGCTGCCGAACCGACCCGCCTGCGCCACCGGTGTGCCGTGCAACCGGCCATCTTCGCCGGGGGCAGGGTGGACCTCGTGGCTGTGTCCGAGGAAAAACGCGTCGATCCCGGGCAGGGCCGCCAGGGCCCGTCCGGCGTTCTCGGCACAGGGCGGGGCCGGCGCTTCGGGTCCGAGCCCGCTATGGGCCAGCGCCACCACCAGATCGGCACCGCGCTGACGCAGGGCCCCGGCGCGGGCCCGGGCCGCCGCGACCATGTCGCGCGCGCCCACCCGCCAGGCGAGCCAGCGGCGATCCCATTCGAGGCATTGCGGCGGCGCGAGGCCCAGAACGCCGATCCGCAGCAGCCGCTCGCGCCCGGCGGCATCGCGCAGCCGTCGCCGCAGCAGCAGCCCGGATGGCGCCAGTGGAAAAGCGTCGAGACCGCGGAGGTTGGCGGAGGTAACCGGATGCGCGAGTTGGTCGAGCACCCGGCGCAGCAGTTCGAGGCCGCGGTTGAACTCGTGATTGCCGAGCGTGCCCGCGTCGTAGCCCAGCGCGTTCATGGCCACCGCCACAGCGTGCGGTGCTGCGCCCCCCGCCGCCAGCCGCACGCTTTCGGCGTCGGCCATCGGGTTGCCGTGCAGGAAGTCACCATTGTCGAACAGCAGCGTGTTGGCGCAGCGGCGGCGATGGGCCCGGATCAGCGGCGCCAGCCGTGCCAGCCCGACCCGGCAGTCGCGGCGCCGGGCGGTGTAGTCCCAAGGCAGGACGTGACCATGCAGGTCGGTGGTGCAAAGAAGCCGGAGCGCGATCCGCCCATTCTCTTCCGTGCTCTGGATGTCGTCGCCTGGTCTGTTCACCACGCACCCGCTCCCCTTGCTGTGGAAAACATGAATAAAGCCTATGGTTGTGGCGGGTGGTCGCCCAGCTTTACATCGCCGCGACGTTGCGCACTGTGCGCCGTGCCGCAGCGTCACGAGCGCAAAGGGAGACTACATGACGATTTCCGAGCCGATCACCTTCGGCGGCGACGGGTTCGACCGCGCCGCCTCCCTGCGCGATGATTCGGAGGCGCTGGCGGCTCTGGCGGCGCGGCCCGGCGCGCAGGCGCTGCCGCTCTGGCGCGGCCGGATGTTGCTCGATGGCGACCGGCTGGTGTCGCTTGCCCGGACGGATGCGGTGTTCGGCCCGGCCGCCGCGATGGCCGAGGCGGTGCTTCTGGGCCGCGACCCGGCGGGGGAGGGCATCTGGGCCTGCGCCTTGCCCGACTGGCCCGGCGCACCGGAGGAAATGTCGCCGATCGAGGATCTGGCACATCCGGACATCGCGGTCGGCCGCTTTGCCGAACTGAGGGGCCGGCTGGGCGGGCTGTCGCCGCGCGACGCCGAGCTGGCGGCGATGGCGCGCGCATTGCTGAACTGGCACGCGGCGCACCGTTTCTGCGCGCGCTGCGGCGCGCCGAGCGAGATGGCGCAGGCGGGCTGGCGGCGCGACTGCCCCTCCTGCGGCGGGCAGCATTTCCCGCGCACCGATCCGGTGGTGATCATGCTGGTGACGCAGGGCGATCATCTGCTGCTCGGTCGCGCTCCGGCCTGGCCCGAGACGATGTTCTCGGTACTCGCCGGCTATGTCGAGCCGGGCGAGACCGCCGAGGCGGCGGTGCGCCGCGAGGTGGCCGAGGAGGTCGGGGTGACTGTAGGGGAGGTTGGCTACGTGGCGAGCCAGCCCTGGCCCTTTCCCGCCTCGTTGATGCTGGGCTTTCATGCCCGCGTGGCGGGGCGGGAGCGGCCGGAGCCGCGGCCCGATCCGGCCGAGATCGCGGCCGCGCATTGGGTGTCGCGGCAGCGTCTGGCACGGATCTTCGCCGGCGAGGACGCCGAGATCCGCCCGCCGCTCAGGGGCTCGATCGCGCGGCACCTGATGTGGAACTGGCTTGCGGGCAGGCTCGATTGACGCGACAAATCGCCCCAAAGAGGCAGATCGAGGCAGCATCATGGAATTCTCGTCGCAGCAGCGGGTCGCGGCCCCGCGCGACTTCGTCTTCGAGCAGGCCAGCGATTTCACCGCCTTCGAGCGGCAGGCGCTGCGCCGGGGGATCGAGATCGAGCGGCGCGGCGGCCCCGCCCCGGTGGGCCGGGCCTGGAGTGCCAGCGTGCCGGTGATGGGCCGCGAGCGCGAGATCGCGGCCGAGATCATCGGCTTCGACGCGCCGCAGGACTACACGGTGCGCGGCGAGAGCTCGGGGCTCGAGATCGTGGTGCGGGTCGAGGCGCAGCCCGAGACGACGGGCGAGAGCAGGCTCGGCTTGTCGGTGACGCTGGCGCCACGCTCCATGCCCGGACGGCTGGTGCTGCAATCGCTGAAGTTGGCGCGCGGCACGCTCGAGACCCGCCTCGCCGGGCGGCTCGAAGGGTATGCCCGCGAAATCGAGGCGCGCTGGGCGCGGCGGGCGGGCTGAGAGATCAGCCGCGCTGCGCCGGCTCGTGCCGGCGCGAGGCCGCCGGGAAAACGCCCATCAGCTTGATGCTGTCGGTGAAGTAGTCGAGTTCGTCGAAGGCGAGCTGGACGTTGCGGTCGTCGGGATGCCCCTCGATCTCGGCGTAGAACTGGGTCGCGGTGAACTGGCCGCCGACCATGTAGCTCTCGAGCTTGGTCATGTTGACGCCGTTGGTCGCGAAGCCGCCCATCGCCTTGTAGAGCGCGGCCGGAATGTTGCGCACCCGGAACACGAAGCTGGTCATCATGCCGGCCTTGCCACGACGCTTGAGGTCCGGTTCGCGCGCCATGACCAGGAACCGCGTGGTGTTGCGGGCGTGATCCTCGATATGGCGCGCCAGCACGTCGAGCCCGTAGATCTCGGCCGCGATCTCGGAGGCGAGCGCGGCGTGGCGCGGATCACCGGCCTCGGCGATGGCGCGGGCCGATCCGGCGGTGTCGGCGCCGGTGATGGTCGAGATGCCGTGCTCGCGCAGGAAGCCCCGGCACTGACCCAGTAGCACGGTATGGCTGGTCGCGGTCTCGACCTGCGCCAGCCGTGCACCCTTTACGCCCAGCAGGTTGATATGCACCCGCACGAAGGCCTCGTCGACGATGTGCAGCCCGCTCTCGGGAAGCAGGTGATGCACGTCCGCGACCCGGCCATAGGTCGAGTTCTCGACCGCGATCATGCCAAGCTCGGCCGTGCCCTTGCGCACCGCCTCGATCGCGTCCTCGAAGGTGGTGCAGGGCAGCGGTTCCATGTCGGGCCGCGCCTCGGCGCAGGCCTGATGGCCATAGGCGCCAAGTTCACCCTGGAATGCGATGCGTCCGGCCATGGCGGATCCTCCCCTCGGCGGGCTCCCCATAAGGGCAATTCGTCGCGGGACTACACCTTGCAACCGCGCGCGGGAAGCGGATACATACCCGCGAAACGCCGAACGGAATGGAACGCGACATGTTCGACACGATGACCCTGACCAAGGTCGTTGGCGGCCTCTGCGGCACGCTGCTGGTCTTCCTCCTTGGTGGCTGGGCCGCCGACATCATCTATGGTGCCGGCCATGGAGGCGGTCATGGCGAGGTCGAGCAGGCCTACTCGATCCCGGTCGAGGACGCCGGTGGCGAAGGCGGCGCCGAGGAAGAGGCGGTCCCCTTCGAGGAGATCTATGCCAGCGCCGATGCCGCGGCGGGTGAAGGCGTCTGGCGCAACTGCCGCTCCTGCCACGCTCTGGAAGAGGGCGTGAACGGCACCGGCCCGTCGCTCCACGGAGTCGTCGGCCGCGAGGTCGGCGCCTATCCGGGCTACAGCTACTCGGGCGCGCTCAAGGCGGTGGCCGATGTCTGGTCGCCCGAGCATCTGAACGGCTTCCTCGCCAACCCGCGCGACTACGCGCCGGGCACCAAGATGACCTATAACGGTCTCAAGGATGCCGAGGACCGCGCCAATCTGATCGCCTATCTCGCGACAATCGGCGGCGGATAACCCCTCAGGGTTGAATGGCTTCGGGGCCGCTCCGCAAGGGGCGGCCCCTTTCGCATGCTGCGGGCGGCCATGCGCCGCCGCTCACGCAATCTCGCCTTGAACGTCAGCGCCTTGCGCCGCTAGCCTCGCCCTCAGGCCGTCCCGCCGGAGGAGTGCAAGATGCAAGCGACCCGTCCTTATGCCCGAGCCGTCACCCGTCCCGCGGGACGGCCAGCTCTGTGGATCACCGGCTCGGCACTGGCTCTCGCGGCGCTGTTCGTCGCGGCGCCCGGCCGCGCGCAGGAGGCGCCTGCCGCGGCGCCGCCCGAGACGACCCAGCCGGCCAGTGCCGAAGGCGGGGCCGGCGAGGAGCGGGTCATCACCAGCCACGGCTACACCAATTTCGGGGAGCTGAGATACGGCCCCGACATTGAGCATCTCGACTACGTCAACCCGGACGCGCCCAAGGGCGGCGAGATCAGCGAGTGGTCGCAAGGCACCTTCGACAGCTTCAACTCCTATTCGCGTCAGGGCGTCGCCGCCGCGCTGAATTCGCTGCCGCATGAGCGGATCATGACCTCGGTCGCCGACGATCCCTATGGGATCTACTGCTACCTCTGCACCACTCTCGAATATCCCGAGAGCCGCGACTGGGTGATCTTCAACCTGCGCGACGACGTGACCTTCGCCGACGGCACCCCGATGACCGCCGAGGACCTGAAGTTCACCAACGAACTGTTCCTCGAACAGGGCATCGCCGAGTTCCGCGCCGTGGTGCAGAACTTCCTCGACAGCGTCGAGGTGCTGGGGCCGCACCGGATCAAATTCACCTTCAACAAGGACGCCCCGCGCCGCGACGTGATCGGCTTCGCTGGCTCGACCATCGCCTTCTCCAAGGCCTGGTTCGAGGAGACCGGTGCGCGGATCGACGAGAGCACGCAGGAGCCCTTCCTCGGCACTGGCGCCTACGAGTTGAAGAGCTTCGACATCAACCGGCGCATCGTCTACGGCCGCAACGAGAATTTCTGGGGCGCTGACCACCCGTTCAACATCGGGCGCAACAACTTCGACACGATCCGGGTCGAGTATTTCGCCGACAGCAGCGCCGCCTTCGAGGGCTTCAAGTCGGGCGAATACACCTTCCGGGCCGAGAACTCCTCCAAGGACTGGGCCACCGGTTACGACTTCCCGGCGATCCAGAAGGGCTGGGTGGTGCGCGAGGAGATCCCCGACGGCACCATCGCCGGCGCGCAGGCCTTCATCTTCAACCTCGACGACCCTAAGTGGCAGGATCCGCGCGTCCGCGAGGCGATCGGGATGATGTTCAACTTCGAATGGTCGAACGAGTCGCTTTTCTACGGCCTCTATGAACGGGTCGAGAGCTTCTTCGAAAATTCCGATCTCGAGGCGACCGGCACCCCGTCCGACGGCGAGCGCGCGCTCCTCGAGCCGCTGGTCGAGGAAGGGCTCCTGCCCGAGACCATCCTGACCGAGGAGGCACGCCGTGCCCCGGTGCTCGACGTTTCGGCCAATACCCCGGACCGCCGCACCTACCGCGAGGCCGGGCGGCTTCTGGAGGAGGCAGGCTGGACCGTCGGCGATGACGGCCTGCGCCGCAAGGATGGCGAGGTGCTGGAGCTGGTCTTCCTTCAGGTCAGCCCACAATTCGACCGCATCGTGAACCCCTTCATCGAGAACCTCGCCCGGCTGGGCGTGAAGGGCGTGCTCGACCGGGTCGATACCGCGCAATATGTCGAGCGCACCCGCTCGGGCGATTTCGACCTCGTTAACCACACTTTCTCGATGGGCTTCGAGCCGGGGGTCGAGCTGGAGCAGTGGTATGCCTCCAAGACCGCTGACGACAGCTCGCGCAACCTGATGCGGCTGCGCAACCCGGCGGTGGATCGTCTGGTGACCGAGGTGATCAACGCGCAGTCGCTCGAGGATCTGACTACCGCCACCCATGCGCTCGACCGGGTGCTCAGGGCCGAGGTGATCTGGGTGCCGCAGTGGTACAAGGACGTCTACACCGTCGCCTATTATGACCAGTACCGTCATCCCGAGAACATGCCGCCGCTGACACTGGGCGAGATGGACTTCTGGTGGTACGACGCCGAGGCCGCAGAAGAGCTGCGCGCCGCGGGCGCGCTGCGCTAAAGGAGAATTTCCGACCGCATGGGCGCCTATATCCTCAGACGTTTGCTGCTCGTGATCCCGACGCTGCTCGGGATCATGATCATCAACTTCGCCCTCGTGCAGTTCGTGCCGGGCGGGCCGATCGAGCAGATCATCGCCCAGATGGAGGGCGGTGGCGACGTGTTCGAGAGCATCGCCGGCGGCGGGGCCGAGGTGAGCCAGGGCGGAGGCGACAGCGACTATATCGGCGCGCGCGGCCTGCCGCCCGAGTTCATCGCCGAGCTCGAGCGCGAGTTCGGCTTCGACAAGCCGCCGCTGGAACGGTTCCTGAACATGATGTGGAACTACATCCGCTTCGATTTCGGCGAGAGCTACTTCCGCTCGATCTCGGTGGTCGACTTGGTGCTGGAGAAGATGCCGGTCTCGATCACGCTGGGACTGTGGTCGACGCTGCTGGCCTATCTGATCTCGATCCCGCTGGGCATCCGCAAGGCGGTGCGTGACGGCTCCTCCTTCGACACCTGGACCAGCGGCGCCATCATCGTCGGCTACGCGATCCCCGGCTTCCTCTTCGCGATCCTGCTGATCGTGCTCTTCGCCGGGGGCTCCTACTGGCGGATCTTCCCGCTCAGAGGGCTGACCTCCGACAATTGGGAGAGCCTGTCGCTGATCGGCAAGGTGCTCGACTATTTCTGGCACATCACGCTGCCGGTGCTGGCCTCGACCATCTCGGCCTTCGCGACGCTGACGTTGCTGACCAAGAATTCCTTCCTCGACGAGATCAAGAAGCAATACGTGATGACGGCCCGGGCCAAGGGGCTCACCGAGCGCCGGGTCCTCTACGGCCACGTCTTCCGCAACGCCATGCTGATCGTGATCTCAGGCTTCCCGGCGCTGTTCATCGGCGTGTTCTTCGGCGGCAGCCTGATCATCGAGACGCTGTTCTCGCTCGACGGTCTGGGGCGGCTCGGCTTCGAGGCGACCGTGGCGCGCGACTACCCGGTCGTGTTCGGCACCCTTTTCGCCTTCTCGCTGCTGGCGCTGGTCGTCGGCATCCTCACCGACCTCACATATGTGCTGATCGACCCGCGCATCGACTTCGAACGGAGAGGCTGAATGGCGCTGTCGCCGCTCAACGCGCGCCGCTGGCGCAATTTCAAGCGTAACCGCCGGGCGCTGTGGTCGCTCGTCATCTTCTCGGTGCTGTTCGGGCTGAGCCTCTTCGCGGAGCTTCTGGCCAACGACAAGCCATTGCTGGTGAGCTATCGCGGTGAACTCAGAAGCCCGATCGTGGGCTTCTATTCCGAGCGGGATTTCGGCGGCGATTTCCCGACCGAGGCGGCCTATTCGGACCCCGAGGTGCAGTGCTTGATCGTCACCGGCGGGCTGACCGACTGCTTCTACGAGCCGGCGGCGATCATGGCGGCGGCCGAGGCGGGCGAGCCGCTGCCGCTCGAGGAGAGCGACCCGGCCGATTACGCCAAGGGCTGGATGATCTGGCCGCCGATCCCTTATTCCTACGACACCATCGTCGATGTGCCCGGCGTCGCCCCGGCGCCGCCGTCGGAGACCAACTGGCTCGGCACTGACGACACCAAGCGCGACGTGGTCGCGCGGGTGATCTACGGCTTCCGGCTGTCGGTGGTCTTCGCGATCATCGTCACGCTGGCCTCGTCGCTGATCGGCATCGTGGCGGGCGCGGTGCAGGGCTATTTCGGCGGCTGGACCGACCTGATCTTCCAGCGGATCATCGAGATCTGGACCGGCACGCCTTCGCTCTACGTGATCATCATCGTCTTCGCGATATTGGGACGAAGTTTCTGGCTACTAGTGTTTCTCACCGTGCTGTTCGGCTGGCCCTCGCTGGTCGGCGTGGTGCGGGCCGAGTTCTTGCGCGCCCGCAACTTCGAATACATCCGCGCTGCCCGGGCGCTGGGCGTCTCCGACAGCAAGATCATGTTCCGCCACATGCTGCCCAACGCCATGGTCGCGACCGTCACCATGCTGCCCTTCCTCGTCACCGGCGCCATCGGCACGCTGGCCGCGCTCGATTTCTTGGGCTTCGGCCTGCCGTCCTCGGCGCCCTCTCTGGGCGAGCTGACATTGCAGGCCAAGCAGAACCTGCAGGCGCCGTGGCTGGGCTTCACCGCCTTCTTCACCTTCGCGATCATGCTGTCGCTTCTGGTGTTCATCTTCGAGGGGGTGCGTGACGCCTTCGATCCGAGGAAGACCTTCGCATGACCGACACGATCCTCGACGTCCGCGACCTGAACGTGGACTTCCGGCAGGACGGCCGCCGGGTGCCTGCGGTGCGCGGCGTCTCCTTTCACGTGGAGCGCGGCGAGACCGTGGCGCTGGTCGGCGAGAGCGGGTCCGGCAAATCGGTCACCGCGCTCTCGACCGTGCAGCTGCTGGGCGAGACGGCCGAGGTGTCCGGCTCGGTGACCTATGAGGGGCGCGAGATGGTCGGCGCGCCCGAGGCCGAGCTGCGGCGGGTGCGCGGCAACGACATCTCCTTCATCTTCCAGGAGCCGATGACCTCGCTCAACCCGCTGCACACGCTGGAGCGGCAGCTGTCGGAGTCGATCGAGCTGCACCAGGGGCTGCGCGGTTCGGCGGTGCGGACCCGCATCATCGAGCTTCTGACCCGGGTCGGCATTCGTGACCCGGAAACCCGCCTCGGCGCCTATCCGCACCAGCTTTCAGGCGGGCAGCGGCAGCGGGTGATGATCGCCATGGCGCTGGCCAACAACCCCAACCTGCTGATCGCCGACGAGCCGACCACCGCGCTCGACGTGACGATTCAGGCGCAGATCCTCGAATTGCTGGCCGAGCTCAAGCGCGACACCGGCATGGCGATGCTGTTCATCACCCATGATCTCGGCATCGTCCGCCGCATCGCCGACCGGGTCTGCGTCATGAAGGATGGCGAGATCGTCGAGCAGGGGCCGACGGCCGAGATCTTTGCCAGTCCCAGGCACCCCTATACCCGCATGCTGCTCGAGGCCGAGTCGACCGGCCTGCCGGACCCGGTCTCCGAGGCCGCGCCGGTGGTCGCCGAGACCGAAAACCTGAAGATCTGGTTCCCGATCCATCGCGGGCTGCTGAAGCGGACGGTCGGGCACGTGAAGGCGGTAAACGACGCCACGCTGTCGGTGCGCGCCGGCGAGACCGTGGGCGTTGTCGGCGAGAGCGGCTCGGGCAAGACGACGCTGGCGCTCGCCATGGTGCGGCTGATCGGCTCGGAGGGCAAGATCCGCTTCGACGGGCGCGAGATCCAGGATCTGAGCCAGCGACGGATGCGGCCGCTGCGCTCGGAAATCCAGATCGTGTTCCAGGATCCCTTCGGCTCGCTCTCGCCGCGCATGACGGTGGCGCAGATCATCGCCGAGGGGCTTGGCGTCCATGGCGTCGAGAAGGGCCGCGACCGGCGCGACATGGTGGCCGAGATCATGCGCGAGGTCGGCCTCGATCCCGCTTCCATGGATCGCTACCCGCACGAGTTCTCGGGCGGCCAGCGCCAGCGCATCGCCATCGCCCGCGCGCTGATCCTGCGGCCGCGCCTCATCGTGCTCGACGAGCCGACAAGCGCGCTCGACATGACGGTGCAGGTGCAGATCGTGGAGCTTCTGCGGGCGCTGCAGCGCAAGTACAGCCTCGCCTATGTCTTCATCAGCCACGACCTGAAGGTGGTGCGCGCGCTGAGCCACAAGGTGATGGTGATGAAGAACGGCGACGTGGTCGAGGCTGGCTCGGCCGAGGCGATCTTCGACGCGCCGCGCACCGATTATACCCGTGCGCTGATGGCGGCGGCGTTCTGAATCCGTACCGCGTCGCGAGGTCCGCGACGGCGTGCCATGCGTATTTGCCGGAATGGTGAAGGGGCGGCTGGGCGCTCGTCCGGGTGGGGCCTGCGCCTCACCCAGCCTTTGAGGCACAAGACGCGCGGTCAGGCGCTGTAGCGGAACCGCGCCTGGCCCAGCCCCTCGATCGCCACGACGCAGGACTGGCCCGGCGCCACCGATCCGACCCCCTCGGGCGTGCCGGTGAGGATCAGGTCGCCGGGGCACAGCGTCACCAGCCGGGACAGATGGGCGATGACCTCGGCCACGCTCCAGATCATCTGCGACAGGTCCCCCGCCTGCCTTTCGTTGTCATCGACATGGCAGGTGATCCGCCCCCGCGCGGGATGGCCGATCTCGGCCGCCGGATGGACGGGTCCCAGGATCGCCGAGGAATCGAAGCCCTTGGCCATGTCCCAGGGCCGGCGCATTTCCTTGGCCTCGGCCTGCAGGTCGCGGCGGGTGAGGTCGTTGGCGGCGGCGTAGCCCCAGACATGGTCGAGCGCGTCGGCCACCGCGATCCCGCTGCCACCCGTGCCGATCAGCACCGCGAGTTCGGCCTCATGATGCAGGTTGGCCGTGGCGGACGGGTAGGGCAGTTCCGCTCCCGTGGCGACGACGGCGCTGGCGGGCTTGGTGAAGAAGAAGGGCGGCTCGCGTTCGTCGGCGCCCATCTCGCGGGCATGGGCGGCATAGTTGCGGCCGACGCAGAACACCCGGTGCAGCCCGACCTCGACCTCGGGGTCGGTCGTGGCGAAGCGCGGCGGGGCGGGGGGCACGACGGCGAGACGGGGCATGCGAACTCCTGTGCTGAGCGCTCTCACCCAAATCGCTCGGGCCCCCGAATGCAAGACGGCGCCGCGTTCCGGGAGGAGAACGCGGCGCCGTCGGGCCGTTCAGAGCGGGGAGGAGGCGCTCAGGACGGTCCGATCATGAAACACATGGCGCCGCGGGCCTGCAGCCGGCGGCAGGCGAGGTCGGCGGCCTCGTTGGTGAGACCCATGAAGTTGGCGTCGAAGCCACCCGAACGCTGGGTGACGCGGCGCAGCGCCCCGTCGAGCGCGCCCGGCTCGTTCAGCGCGGTCTGGATCAGCACCCGCTCGGCGGCGCCGCGGCTGTTGAAGCGGCCCACGTTGATGCCCCAGAGCCGTCCGCCTGAGGTCGAGACGCGGGTCACCACCTCGGGCACCGCCTGCATCCGCGAGGCGTCGACCGGCGCGATGGCGGCCGCGGTCATGATCATCTCGGTCGGCCGCGCCTCCGGGGTGGTCTCGGGCGCGATCCCGGCTTCGGCGAAGAGCTCTGCGGTTTCCGGGGCCATGTCGCTCAGATCGGTGACCGGGGCGGCGGCGACGGCCACCGCTTCGGTCACGGCCTCGGCGACCGGTGCGGGCGTCGGCTGGGCGGTGGAGGCCGAAGCCGAGGAGACCAGCAGCGCGGCGGCGAGCGCGTCCTCGATGCCGCTGGCGGTGGCGACCTGCACCGGTGCTGCTGTGGCGGCGCCCGGACGGATCTGCGGCCGCAGGCTGCGCTTGACCACGCCGGTCACGCGAATCGTGTGGGCGCCGGTGGTCGGGCCGAGCGCCGGGGTGGCTGCGACCAACGCCGGGGCTTGGGCGGGTGCTGCGCCGGGCTGGCTGGCAAAGCCCTTGTCGAGCAGCTTCATCACCTGGGCGTTGCGGTTCGCGGTCGAGGTGCCGCCGAAGACGGTGGCGATGATCCGGCGGTCGCCGCGCTGGGCCGAGGCCACGAGGTTGTAGCCGGCGGCGTTGGTAAAGCCGGTCTTGATCCCGTCCGCGCCCTTGTAGGCGTCGAGGAAGCGGCGGTTGGTGTTGTTCACCTGCTTCATGCCGGCATCGGCGGTGCGGCGCGAGAACAGGTTATAATACTGCGGGAAGTCATAGATCATGTGCCGGCCGAGCACGGTCATGTCACGCGCGGTCGACAAATGGTTCGGATGGGTCAGCCCGTGCTGGTTGACGAAGGTGGTGTTGCGCATCCCCATCGCCTGGGCGGTCGCGTTCATCCGGCGGGCAAAAGCCTCCTCGCTGCCCGAGATCGCGAAACCGATGGCGGCGGCGGCATCATTGGCCGACTTCACCGCGGCGGCGCGCAGCAGGTAGCGGAACTTGATCTTCTGACCGCTGCGCAGCCCCAGCTTGGAGGGCGGCTGGGCGGCGGCATAGGACGGAATCGTCACTTCGCTGTCGAGACCGATCTCGCCGCGCTGGATCGCCTGGAACGCGATGTATAGGGTCATCATCTTGGTCAGCGAGGCCGGGTGCAGCCTCGTATCGGCGTTTTCCTCGTGGATGACTTGGCCCGTCTTGGCGTCCACGACCATCGCCGCGTAAGGCGCGGCGACCGCGCCGGTAGCGATGGTGATACTCGCCATGAGGGTGGTTACGATCAACAGCCCGGTCCGGGCCGTCCTCGACAGACGACTGCTCACGTGGATTGCCTCTCGTTTTGCCTCGCGGGTTCCGGTTCGTTGCGCCGGGACCTCATCATTGTCCTTAAATCTAGCATGGACGCAGCGTTACGAAAATAGACTAATTCTCAATCGGTTTTCTTGAACAGTTGAGGTTCCGCGCTAACCAGGGGCCGACTCGCCCTATGCGAAAGACGTGCATAATTGACAGGCCCGTAGAGAGCATGGGGTGCTCCGGGGGCGTGGCGGGAAAGCCGCAGGCAAGCCCGGGTCGCGCAGTTCAGGTCTCGAGCTTTTCAACCAGAGCGGGTAGGCGGGCAAGGTCGTCGAGCCGCCGGAACCGGGGGTGCGAAAGCGGCGGTTCGGCGTGCTCGAGCTCCCAGGTGGTCTCGAACGGCACGTGCACGCCCCAGCCGCCGGCCTCCAGCACCGGGATCACGTCGGACTTGAGCGAATTGCCGACCATCACCGCCCGATCCGGCGCGACGCCGTGCCGGGCGAAGATCCCGGCATAGACCGGAGCGGTCTTGTCCGAGACGATCTCGACCGCCTCGAAGGCGTCGCCCAGACCCGACTGCGCCAGCTTCCGCTCTTGGTCGAGCAGGTCGCCCTTGGTCACCAGCATCAGCCGGGCTCGGCCCGACAGCGCGGTCACCGCGGTCTCGACGCCGGGCAGCAACTCGATCGGGTGGGCCAGCATCTCGCGGCCCATCGCCATGATCTCGCCGATGGCGGCTGAGGGCACCCGCGCCTCGCTGACCTCGATCGCAGTCTCGATCATCGACAGCACGAATCCCTTCACCCCGAACCCGTAGCGGCCCAGATTGCGCCGCTCGGCGGCAAGCAGGCGTTCGCGCAGATGATCCTCGCCGGCATGATCGCGCAGTAGGTCGACGAATCGGGCTTGCGTGGAGCGGAAGAAGCGCTCGTTGTGCCACAGCGTGTCGTCGGCATCGAAGGCGACGGTCCAGCGTTGCGGCATCGGGAACACTCCTCCTCGGGGGGCGGTCTTTTCACCGCCGCCGGGGCGCTTATATAACGGGGCGCAAGCAGGATTGGCAACGAGGCGTGCACCCTGACCGAAAGGACCTGAGAGCGGATGACGATGCGGAACGCGGCGATCCAAATGGCGGGACAGGGCGACGGCGAGGGCGACGACCTCACCGGCGTCAAGGTCGAGACGCGCCCCAAGACCAAGCGACCGCCGCTCTACAAGGTGTTGATCCTCAACGACGACTACACCCCGATGGAGTTCGTGGTGCACGTGCTCGAACGGTTCTTCGGGCTGAGCCATGCCCAAGCATTCGAGATCATGCTCACCGTGCACAAGAAGGGCGTCGCCGTGGTCGGCGTGTTTTCCTACGAGATCGCCGAGACCAAGGTGGCGCAGGTGATGGATTTCGCGCAACGTCATCAGCACCCGTTGCAATGCACGATGGAACGGGAATAGGGGTTTGCCCCTGTTTCGCCAACTGCTTCCGGAGCGCCCATGGCCGATGCCCGTCTGACCACCGCGACACAAAGCGGCGCGCTCGTGCTGCCCGAGGGCGAGATTCTGGCCCTGCGCCCGAACGCCGACGCCGATCTCGGCGCGCTGCCGCGCAACCGCACCCGGATCCTGCACGGCTTCCGGCCTGACATCGACGCGCTCGAGGCGCAGGGCTGGACCGTCGGCGAGCCGGCCCCGGCCGCCGCGGCGGTGGTGTTCGTGCCGCGGGCCAAGCCGCTGGCTCGGGCCTTGGTGGCGCAGGCGGCACGGCTGGCGCCGCTGGTGATCGTCGACGGGCAGAAGACCGACGGCGTCGACAGCCTCTGGCGCGAGCTGCGCAATCGCATCCCCGAGATCCCCTGCGTCACCCGCGCCCATGGCCGGCTGTTCTGGTTCGACGCCTCGGCCGCCGACCTTTCCGATTGGGAGGCGCCGGCCCCGGCGCCGGTGGATGGCGGCTTCGTCACCCAGTGGGGCGCCTTTTCGGCCGACGGGCCCGATCGCGGTTCGCAGATGCTGGCGGCGGCGCTGCCGGCCAAGCTGCCGTCGCGGATGGCCGATCTGGGCGCGGGCTGGGGCTATCTGGCGCGCGCCGTGCTGGCGCGGGACGGGGTCAAGAGCCTCGATCTGGTCGAGGCGGAGCAGCTCGCCCTCGACTGTGCCCGGGTCAACGTCACCGACGAGCGTGCCACATTTCATTGGGCTGACGCGATGCGGTTCAAGCCGGATCACCTCTATGACGGCGTGGTCATGAACCCGCCCTTCCACACCGGCCGGGCCGCCGATCCGGCGCTCGGCCGCGCCTTCATCGCGGCGGCGGCGCGGATGCTCGCGCCCTCGGGCCAGCTGTGGATGGTGGCCAACCGGCATCTGCCCTATGAGGCAAGCCTGCGCGACAGCTTCCGCACGGTCGAGGAGATCGGTGGCGACGGCGCCTTCAAGCTGTTCCACGCGATCCGGCCGCTCAAGCCCACCGACAAGAAATCCCGCTGACACCTTCCCTTCACCGGAGACCGTCATGAGCTTTTCCATCGCCGGCAAGACCGCGATCGTGACCGGGGCCGCGCATGGCGTCGGTCTCGCCATCGCCCGCGCCATGGTCGAGGCGGGGGCCAACGTGGTCTTCGTCGATCGTGACGAAGCCGCGCTCGAGCGCGAGACCTCCGTGCTGCGCGAGGCCGATGGGCCGGTGCGGCACTTCGCGGGGGATCTGCGCGAGCGGCTGACCATCACCAACCTGCTCTCCTTCACCGTCGACGCGTTTGACCGGATCGACATCCTGGTCAACGCGGCGCGGCAGGTGCGGGTCTCTGACCCGCTCGACCACGAGGACGATTCGGTCGAGCGGCTGCTCGACCAGAACCTGATGTCGGCGCTGCGGCTGAGCCAGGCGGCGGCCAAGCGGATGATCAAGCAGGCCGAGCCCGACAGCACAGCGCCGCTGGGATCGATCATCAACCTAAGCTCGATCGCCGCGCGGCTCGCCCATCCCGAACTGCTGGGCTACTCGGTGAGCTGTGCCGCGCTCGACCAGATGACCCGCTCCATGGCGGTGGCGCTGGCGCCCAAGCGGATCCGCGTCAACGCCGTGGCCTTCGGCTCGGTGATGAGCGCCTCGCTCAAACAGTCGCTGAGCGAGCATGACGAGATCCGCGAGGCGATCCTGCACTGCACGCCGCTGGGCCGGATTGCCTCGGCCAGCGAGGTGTCCGACGCGGTGCAGTATCTCGCATCGGACGCCTCGGCCTTTGTCACGGGGCAGGTGATCACCGTCGATGGCGGCCGCAGCCTGATCGATCCCAGCCACGTCGCCGCGCACTAGGCGCGACCCCGGCTCAGGCCGGGTAGAGAGCCGCGCATTGCGCCCGCGCCGGCCCTTCGGCGCGGGTCAGCGCCTCGCGCCGCTGCAGGAGCTGGTCGAGCTTGACCTTCTCCGCCTCGATGTCGAGCGTGACCGGCACCCGGACTTCCTGGCTCACCGTGCGGTCGCAGAAGCGCTGGCGCAGCGTGCCGTTCTCGTCGCGATATTCGCAGACGCCGCGCCGGGTGCGCAGCTCCTCGCGCTCCTCGATGCCGTAGCCCCGGGCGATGTTGCCGCGGGTCTCGGCGATCAGCGCGTCGATCACGCGGCCCTGACGCCCGACCGAGGACAGGCAGCTCTCGCGCGGCGTGGCGCAGGCGGCGAGGGCGAGGGCGAGGGGCAGGACGAGCAAAATGGCGGAACGCATTGGTAATCTCCGGTCGAATCGGCAAGGGGCCAGCGGGTCGCATGGCGGGCTGGCGGAGAGGATGCTAGACGGGACCGATATTCAATAGCAGGGGGCGCGGATGACCTCGACCGGCATGACGAGCGAAAAGGACGAGGCGGCGGGCTGGTTTCGCAGCCTGCGCGACGAGATCGTCACCGCCTTCGAGGCGCTGGAGGACGCCCAGACCGAGGGGCCGCTCTCGGAGCGCCCGGTCGGTCGTTTCGAGGTGACCCCGACCAAGCGCCGGGGCGATGACGGCGAGGATGCCGGCGGCGGTCTGATGAGCGTGATGCGCGGCGGCCGTGTGTTCGAGAAGGTCGGTGTGAACGTCTCGACCGTGTTCGGCACGCTGGGCGCTGCGGCGCAGGCCTCGATGGCCGCACGTGGCGTGCCCGGGGTCGAGGCCGATCCGCGTTTCTGGGCCTCGGGCATCAGCTTGGTGGCGCATATGCAGAACCCGCATGTGCCCGCCGTGCACATGAACACGCGAATGTTCTGGACGCCCAATGCCTGGTGGTTCGGCGGTGGGGCGGACCTCAACCCCTGCATCGAATACGCCGACGACACCGCGCATTTCCACGACACGCTCAAGCGTCATCTCGACCCGCATGGCGCCGATCTCTACCCGGCGCTCAAGGTCTGGGCCGACGAGTACTTCTTCATTCCCCATCGCGGCCGGGCGCGCGGCGTCGGCGGCGTGTTCATGGATGACCGCTGCACCGGCGACTGGCATGCCGATTTCGCACTGACCCGGGATATTGGCCGCGCCTTCCTGCCCGCTTGGCTGCCGCTGGCCGAGAAGCGGCGCGGCATGGCGTGGGACGAGGCCGACAAGGACGTGCAGCTGCGCCATCGCGGGCTCTATGCGGAATACAACCTCGTCTATGACCGCGGCACCAAGTTCGGGCTCGCCACCGGCCACGACCCCGATGCCGTGCTGATGAGCCTGCCGCCTCTCGCGAAATGGGTCTGAACTTCCGCTGATCTTCCAAGGGCTTTGACCCGCGCCCGGCTCCGGTGTCTTATGATGTCGAAGCGATCGGGAGGAGCGGATGACGCGCGTGGAAGAGCGGCCCGAGGCACGTCGCGAGTTCAATTCGGCCGAGATCGGCGCGCTGGCGCATCTGTGGCGCGGCGAGGTCTACCGCTCGACCATCTGGCGCACCCGGCTCGACACCACCACCAACTGGGCGGTGGTGACGCTCGGCATCGCGCTGTCGATCGCCTTTGCCTCGCGCGAGGCCTCGCCGCTGCCCCTGGTGCTGGTCGGGATATTGATCCTGTTCTTCCTGATGCTGGAGGCGCGGCGTTACCGCTATTTCAACGTCTGGCGCGCCCGCTGCCGCTGGATAGAGACGCATTTCTACGCGCCGATGCTGCAGGATGGCGACCTGCGGCTGGGGGAGGGCTGGCAGAAGGAGCTGGCCGAGGACTACTGGGTGCCGCGCTACCACGTGTCATTCCAGGCCGCGGTGGGGCGGCGGATCCGGCGCAACTACCTGTGGATCCTGCTGATCCAGACCGTCGCCTATATCGGCAAATTGGTGGTGCACCCGACCCCGGTCGAGGGGGTCGAGATGTTCGTCGACCGCGCAGCCATCGGCCCGGTGCACGGGCTGTGGGTGCTGGCGGCAGGGCTGGTCTACGTGATCGCATGGACCGGCTGGGCGCTGCAGAGCTGGCACCATGACCGGCGCCGCTGGGGCTCGACCCAGCGGCCCTCCGGCATGGGTTAGCGGGCCTCGCGCAGCGTCTCGATCATCAGCGCCACGTTCTCGGGATCGGCGTCGGGGGTGATGCCGTGGCCGAGATTGAAGACATGCGGGCCGCGGGCGAAGGCGTCGCGGATGCGCCGCGTCTCGTCGATCAGATCCTGCCCGCCTGTGACCATGTGGCGGCTGGCGAGGTTGCCCTGCACGCAGGCAAGGGGCTGCAGGTGCTCGGCCGCCCATTCCGGGCTCACCCCGTCGTCGAGCGCGATGCAATCGGCGCCGATTGCGCGAGCGGCATCGACGAAACGCTCGCCTGCACCGCGCGGGAAGGCGATGACCGGCAGGCTCGGGTGCCGTGCCTTGAGCGCAGCGGTAATGCGCGCCATCGGCGCGATGGAATAGCGGTCCAGATCGTCGCCGGTGAGCGAGCCCGCCCAGCTGTCGAAGATCTTGATGGCTTCGGCGCCCGCTTCGACCTGCGCCGAGAGATATTCGATGGTCGCCTCGGTGATCCGGTCGAGCAGCGCCTCGAATTCGGGTCGGTTCTCGTCCTTGAGCGCGTGCGCCGGGCCCTGATCGGGCGTGCCGCGCCCGGCGATCATGTAGGTGGCCACCGTCCAGGGCGCGCCGGCGAAACCGATCAGCGCGGTCTCGCGCGGAAGCTCGCGGGAGAGGATCTTCACCGTCTCGTAGACGGGGGCGAGGTGATCGTGGATCGCATCGGCGGGCTTCAGCGCCGCGACGCCACCCTTTTCCATGATCGGCGACAGACGCGGCCCCTCGCCGGTGACGAACCACAGATCGAGGCCCAGCGCCTGCGGCACCAGCAGGATGTCCGCGAACAGGATCGCCGCGTCGAAGCCGTAGCGGCGGATCGGCTGCAGCGTCACCTCGGCGGCGAGCTCGGGGTTGTAGCACAGCGACAGGAAATCGCCCGCCTTGGCACGGGTGGCGCGGTATTCAGGCAGATAACGTCCGGCCTGTCGCATCATCCAGATCGGCGGGACGGGCAGGGTCTCGCCCGCGAGGGCGCGCAGCAGCAGCTTCGACGGGGGGGTGTGGGCAATGCTCATGCATCCTCGTCCCGCCGAAGGGGCGCAAAGTCAAGCCGCGCGGGCAGAGGCGCGGCAGGCGGTCGCGGTTGCCGCGCGCTCGGGCGGCGCGTAGAGATTGACGCATGACCCGCGATCTTCCCACCCCCGCCCAACCGCTTCGCATCGGCACCCGCGGCTCGCCGCTGGCACTGGCGCAGGCCAACGAGACGCGCGCGCTGCTGGCCCAGGCCTGGGACCTGCCCTTCGAGGCCTTCGAGGTGGTGATCATCCGCACCACGGGCGACCGGGTGATCGACCGCCCACTGAGCCAGATCGGCGGCAAGGGGTTGTTCACCAAGGAGATCGAGGAGGCGCTGAGCGCCGGTGCCATCGACATCGCGGTCCACTCGATGAAGGACATGCCGGTCGAGCAGCCCCCGGGGCTGGTGCTCGATGGCTATCTGGAACGCGAGGACCCGCGCGACGCCTTCGTCAGCCTGTCCTGCACCGCGATCGCCGATCTGCCCGAGGGGACGGTGGTCGGCACCTCGAGCCTGCGGCGCAAGTCGCAGATCCTCGCCCGGCGGCCCGACCTCGAGGTGGTGGAGTTTCGCGGCAACGTGCAGACCCGGCTTCAGAAGCTCGAGGACAAGGTTGCCGAGGCGACCTTCCTGGCAATGGCGGGTCTCAACCGGCTTGGCATGATCGACAGCGTGCCGGCCCGCGCCATCGGCACCGAGGATATGCTGCCCGCCATCGCGCAGGGCGCGATCGGCATCGAGCGGCGCGGCGCTGACAGCCGGGTGGCCGAATTGCTGGAGCCCATCCATCACGTGGAGACCGCGCAGCGGCTCGCCTGCGAGCGCGCCTTTCTCGCCGCGCTCGACGGCTCGTGCCAGACGCCGATCGCCGGTCTGGCGGAGATCGAGGGCGGGCGGCTGCGCTTCAGGGGCGAGATCCTGCGCCCCGATGGCTCCGAAGTGCTGGCCGAGGCCGGTGAGACGGCCATCGCCGACGGCCCGGCCCTGGGCCGCGAGCTCGGCGAAACGCTGCGCCGGATCGCCGGGCCGGGCTTCTTCTCGGTTTGATATCCGCCCGCGCCCCGAGGGGCGCGGGCGGAGAGTTCACCGCATCTCGGCTTCGGTGGTGAAGAGGTAGTTCTCGCCCGCGTTCTGGTGGCAGGCGATGCAGCCCGCCTCGGCGTTCTTGCCCACCAGACCGGCCAGCGCCACGCCGTTCGGGTTCTGGTCGAGGCTGCCGTCGGGCAGGTACTTGGCATAGAACCAGTCGCCGGTCTCGGCATCGTATCCCGCCTCGCGGCGGAACATCACCGTGAGCGCGCCCAGATGCTCGCCGGGCATGCCGAGAACCTGGTCCACCGTCACTCCTTCGGGGCCGTAGTTGCGCTTGACCACCAGGGCACCGTCATGGCCGTCGATCGTGGCGCGGGCGTAGAAGGTCTCGAGCATCATCCCGTGCGGATCGGTGCCGGGATACGGGAAGGACATGATCGCGCCTTCGCCCGCGAGGTTCTGCTCGACCATCGCCTGCCAGAGCTTCTCGGCATAGGCCTGGTCCTCGTCGCCGCCGAACATCGGCGCGTCCTGCGCCAGCGCCGCGCCCGCGAGCCCCAGCCCGAGCGCCGCCATCATCCACTTGATCGCCATCGTTACCTCCCTTTGCACATGCCAACAGCCTAGCCCCGCTACGCCTTTCCTCTTGGTCAACTGCTTTCACGTTGACGAGAGGTTGGCGCGCAGAGATGGGGGCGGCCGTCGCGAAACCGTGCTAGCATGACCCATCCGGACGGCCCCGCCGCCGGTTTTCGGCCCATGGCGGGGCCGCCCTTCGCACATGACGGGAGGGCGATATGGCCAATACGGACGGCGTAGACAGAACCATCGGCAATCCGCTGAGTTGGACCGGCCGCGTGATCGGCGCGGGCACGCGGCATCTGGGAGAGGGAGCCCGCGAGACGGTGGGGCGCGACCATGCCCCGATCAAGATCCGCAGCATCGGGATAGAGGACCTGCGCGCCGCGCTGCGCGCGGGCTGGGACGACTTCAAGGCGTTCCGATCGGACGTGATCTTCCTGTGCGTGGTCTACCCACTCGCCGGGTTGGTGCTGATCCGCTTTGCCATGAACGAAAGCCTGCTGCCGCTCCTCGTGCCGCTGATCACCGGCTTCGCGCTGCTCGGGCCGGTGGCTGCGGTCGGCCTCTACGAGATGAGCCGTCGGCGCGAGGCGGGCGGGCATCCGAGTTGGGGCGCGGCTTTCAAGGTGGCGGAATCGCCATCGGCAATCGCGATCCTGGCGCTTGGATTGGTGCTGCTCGCGATCTTCGTGGCCTGGATGCTTGCGGCTTGGATCATCTACGCGGTCACGCTGGGACCCGAGCCGCCGGTTTCGGCGGTGGCCTTCTTCACCGACACGTTCACCACGGCACCGGGCTGGGCGATGATCGTCGTCGGCACGGTCACGGGTTTCCTGCTCGCGTCGCTGGTGCTGGTGATCGGCGCGATCTCCTTCCCGCTGCTGCTCGACCGGCATGTCGGCCTGCGTCGGTCGGTGAAGGCCTCGGCACGACTGGCGCGCAAGAACCCGCAGACCGTCGCGATCTGGGGCGCAATCGTCGTCATCGGGCTGGGCCTCGGCATGGCGACGCTGATGATCGGCCTGATCTTCGTGCTGCCGGTCCTCGGCCACGCGACATGGCACCTCTATCGCCGTGCCGTCGAACCAGCCGAGGAGATGACGGAAGAACCCGTCTGAGACCGGGCGCGGGCCGCGCGCCCGCGCCTCACTCCGCCAGTATCGCCACCGCCTCGTAGGGACGCAGTTCCACCGTGCCCTTTAGCGCGTCGCGCCCGGGGTAGTTCGCGCTGATCGCGCGCCCCGAGACGGCGAGCCCCTCGGGGACATCTGCCGACACTGTCTCACCGGTGAAGTTCGCCAGAACCGAGATCTGCGCGTCATCGAGCCGGCGCGCATAGGCCATGAGCTTGGGATGATCCTCGAGATAGGGGGTGTAATCCCCGTGCCGCATCACCGGCAGCGCACGGCGCAGCCCTGCCAGTTCACGGTAATGGGCGATGATGCCGTCCGGATCGGCCCGGTCGGCGGCGACGTTGATCGTCGCGTGGTTGGGGTTCACCTCGATCCATGGCTCGCCGGTGGTGAAGCCCGCCTGATCGCTCGCATCCCACTGCATCGGCGTGCGCGCATTGTCGCGGCCGTTCGAATTGGCACCCGCGAGGAAATCGCCCGGCGTGACCCCGGCGGCGGTCTGGATGCGATGGAAGTTGAGCGTCTCGATGTCGCGGAACTGGCTGATGTCGGTGAAGCGGATGTTGGTCATGCCGATCTCTTCGCCCTGATAGATGTAGGGCGTGCCCTTCATCATGTGCAGCACCGTGGCGAGCATCTTGGCCGAGACCACGCGAAAGCGCCCGTCATCGCCGTATTTCGACACCGCGCGCGGCAGGTCGTGATTGCTCCAGAACAGCGAGTTCCAGCCATCCTGCGCAAGCGCGACCTGCCACTCGGTCAGCACCCGCTTGAGCCCCACGAGATCGAAGGGCTTGGGCTTCCACTTGCCGTGCTTCTCGTCCCAGCCCTGCACGATATGGGCAAACTGGAACACCATCGACAATTCGCCCGCCTCGCGGCCCGAATATTTGAGGGCGCCCTCGGTCGTGGCGCTCCAGGCCTCGCCCACGGTGACGACGTCGCGGCCCTTGAGGGTGGCGTCGTGCATCTCGCGCAGAAAGGGATGCAGGTCCGGCCCGTCGGCGATGATGCCGGCATCCGGATCCTTGCCGATCAGGTCGATCACATCCATCCGGAAGCCCGCCACGCCGCGATCCAGCCACCAGTTCATCATGTCGTAGATCGCGCGGCGCAGCTCGGGATTCTGCCAGTTCAGGTCGGGCTGCTTGCGGTCGAAGAGGTGTAGGTAATATTGGCCGGTCCGCTCGTCATAGCTCCAGGCGGGGCCGCCGAAATTCGACTGCAGGTCGTTGGGTGCGCCGCCACCCGGGGCCGGATCGCGCCAGACGTAGTAGTCGCGGTAGGGGTTGTCACGGCTCTCGCGGGCCTGTCGGAACCATTCGTGCTCGTCCGAGGAGTGGTTGACCACGAGGTCCATGACGATGCCGATGCCGCGCGCCTTCGCCTCCGCGATCAGCCGGTCCATGTCGGCCAGCGTGCCGAACTCCGGCGCGATGTCGCGGTAGTCCGAGATGTCGTAGCCATTGTCGGCCATGGGCGAGGCATAGACCGGCGACAGCCAGACGAAGCCAATCCCGAGATCGGCGAGATGGTCGAGCTTCGAGATGATGCCGGGGATGTCGCCGATCCCGTCGCCGTCGCTGTCGCAGAAGCTGCGCGGATAGATCTGGTAGGCGGTGGCGGCCTGCCACCAGGGCGCATGATCGGTCATCGCGGCTCCTCTCCTCATCGCTCGGTCTCAACCCTCGCCGCGTGCAGAGGGCAGCGCAACCCTTCTCTCCGAACCGTTTCGGAAATCGGCTGGACCTCCGCGGACAGGCTGCCTAACCCTTGCGCTGAGCCGAGACGCGCCGCCGTCGCGCGGTGCGTGCAACAAGGGAGAGACGCGATGCAGTATCGCAGGTTGGGCCGCACCGGCCTTCTGGTGTCGGAGCTGGCGCTGGGCACGATGATCTTCGGCGAGGAAGGCGGGCGCGGCACCGACGCCGCCACCGCCGGGCGGATGATCGACCGCTATCTCGACGCGGGCGGCAACCATGTCGACATCGCCAATGTCTATGCCGGCGGCCGCTCCGAGGAGATCGTGGGAGAGGCGGTCAGGGGGCGGCGCGAGGAGCTGGTGCTGGCCACCAAGCTGCGCTGGCCGATGGGGCAGGGGCCCAACGAGGTCGGGCTGTCGCGCCATCACGTGATGAACTCGGTCGAGGCGAGCCTTCGGCGCATCGGCACCGACCGCATCGACCTGCTCTACATGCACGGATTCGACCCCTATACCCCGCTCGAAGAGACGCTGCGCGCCTTCGACGACCTCGTGAGTGCGGGCAAGGTTCGGTATCTGGGCGTATCGAACTTTGCCGCATGGCAGGCGATGAAGGCGCAGGGCATCGCGGAGCGCATGGGGTTCACGCCGCTGATCGCGGCACAGTACCAGTACAGCCTCGTCGAGCGCGACATCGAGGACGAGTTCCTCGGCCTGTTCGATAGCGAGGGCATCGGGCTGGTACCTTGGGGCCCGCTCGGCGGCGGGTTTCTCAGCGGCAAGTACAAGGCTGGCGATCGGCCCACGGAGGGCGGCCGCATCGCCGACACGCCGGATGGCTACGAGGAAAGCTGGCACCGCCGCGCCACCGACCGCAACTGGGCAACATTGGCCGAGCTGGAGACGGTGGCGCAGGCGCATGGCGCCACGCCGAGCCAGGTGGCGCTGGCCTGGCTTCTGGGCCGGCCGACCGTCGCCTCGGTGATCCTCGGCGCCCGCACGCCTGAGCAGCTCGAGGACAATCTCGGCGCGGCCGAACTGCAGCTCTCCCAGGCGGAGATGGCGCGGCTCGAGGAGGTGTCGCGCCCGGCGAGCCGCTATCCCTACCGGATCGTGAACCAGCCGGCGCGCTGAGGCGATCCACGTGAAACGTCCCGGCCGCCGTTGAAGCCCGGCGGCCGGGCCGCTAGCGTCCGCCCCGAGGAGAGCGCGGGGAGGGCGCAATGCGAGATGAGGCGCAGCCGCCGCTGGCGGGGCTGAAGGTGGTGGAGCTGGCGCGGATTCTCGCGGGGCCCTGGGCGGGGCAGGTGCTCGCCGATCTGGGCGCGGAGGTGATCAAGGTCGAGGCGCCCGAGGGCGACGACACCCGCCGCTGGGGTCCGCCCTGGATCGAGGTCGAGGGCGACCGCTCGGCGGCCTATTTCCACGCCTGCAACCGCGGCAAGGAGAGCGTCACCGCTGACTTCCGTACGCCCGAGGGGCTGGCGCTGACCCGTGCGCTGATCGCCGGGGCCGACGTGGTGATCGAGAATTTCAAGGTCGGCGGCCTCGCCAGATACGGGCTCGACTACGATAGCCTCAAGGCGGAGAATCCGCGCCTCGTCTACTGCTCGATCACCGGTTTCGGGCAGGACGGACCCTATGCCAATCGCGCGGGCTACGACTTCCTGATCCAGGGCATGTCGGGGATCATGGACCTTACCGGCGATCCGGACGGCCAGCCGCAGAAGATCGGCGTGGCCTTCACCGACATCTTCACCGGTCTCTACTCGGTAATCGCGATCCAGGCCGCCGTGGCCGCGCGTGAGAAGACGGGGCAGGGCCAGCATATCGACATGGCGCTGATGGATTGCGCCACCGGGGTGCTCGCAAACCAGGCGATGAACTTCCTCGCCACCGGGGACGCACCGCGCCGGCTCGGCAACGCGCACCCGAACATCGCGCCCTACCAGGTGTTCTCCGCCTCGGATGGCGACCTGATCCTCGCCGTGGGCAATGACGGCCAGTTCCGGAGGGCCTGCAACGTGCTGGGACTCGAGGCGCTGGCCGATGATCCGCGTTTCGTCACCAACGGTGCTCGGGTCGCCAACCGCGCCGCCCTGACCGATGCGATGGCCACCGCCTTCGCCGCTTGGAACCGCGACGCCGTGCTCGCCGCGCTCGAGGCCGCGACCGTGCCCGCCGGGCCGATCAACCGCGTCGACCAGGTCTTTGCCGACCCGCAGGTCATCGCGCGCGGCCTCCGGATCGATCCCGACGGCGTGCCCGGCCTGCGCAGCCCGATGCGGTTCTCGCACAGCCCGCTCAAACTCGACCGCCGCGCGCCGGTCTTGGGCGAGCATGACCCGCAGGACACGCAGGCCGACGAGGCGTGAGGCGGGGCTGGCGGTGGCCGGCCGCGCGGCACTAGGCTCGGGCGATCCTCGGAGACCTCCCATGCGCGCCCTGACCATCGCCCTGCTGCTCGGCTTCGCCGCGCCTGCCTCCGCCGAGACGCTCGGCTGGGGCAGGATCTTTTCCAATGACTATTTCGGCGACGGTCATGATCGCTGGCGCGCGGGGGCCTTCACGCTGAGCCATGTCTCCGGCCCGGGCTGGGACGGCACCCCGCCCACCATGCCCGAAGGGCTGGTCGAACTGCGCTTGCGCACCGAGATCATCGCCCCCGCCCGCACCCGCGCGGGCCGCGATGATCGCCCCTATGTCGGGATCTCGGCCCTTGGCGCGTTCCTGCATCAGTCGATCGGGCCGTTCGAGGCCGCGACGGGGGGCGAGATCCTCGCCATCGGCCCCTCGACCGGGCATTCGGCCCTGCAGGAAGGGGTGCACGAGGTCCTGGGCTTCGATCCACCGCGCGGCACCGACAGGCAGCTGGGCGACGCGCTGCATCTTCATGCGCAGAGCGAGGTCGCGCTGCCGCTGCGGCCCCATGCGCGCCTGACCCTCCGTCCCTTCGCGGCCTTCGAGGCCGGCAGCGAGGAGATCGCGCGCGCCGGCGTCGACGCGGTCTGGGGCGGGATCGGCCATCGCGATCTATGGCTGCGCGACCCGGTCACCGGCCAGCCCTATCGCGGCATCGAGGCCGAGACGACCGGCCTCGCCTTGGTCGCGGGCGCCGATGCGGCCTTGCTGGGCGACAGCGTGTTCCTCCCCGACCGGACGGCGCTGGACCGTCGCCGTGCCCGGATCGGGCTGCATTGGCAGCCGGGGCCGGAGGTGCGGCTGTTCTACGGGCTGAGCTGGCTGTCGGAGGAGTTCGAGGGCCAGCATGAAAGCCAGGTGCTGGGCTCGCTCAAGCTCGAATTCGGCTATTGAAGCGCGGTTGACTCCGGTCTGACGGGATGTATAAGCCGCCCGTCCCGGGTCTCGTGCCCGGGTCTTTCATTGGTGTTGGCGGACCCCGCGAGGGGATCCCTGTCGGGAGGCGGCCCATGGCCGTCCCAGAGGACAACGCCCTTCGAAACATGGCCCTTCGGGCCGACAGAAGGAGATCAGAGAGTGACCAAACGCACCTCTGCCAAGTACAAGATCGACCGCCGCATGGGCGAAAACATCTGGGGCCGTCCGAAGTCCCCGGTGAACAAGCGCGAATACGGCCCCGGCCAGCACGGTCAGCGCCGCAAGCAGAAGCTGTCGGATTTCGGCATCCAGCTGCGCGCCAAGCAGAAGCTCAAGGGCTACTACGGCGACCTGACTGAGAAGCAGTTCCGTCGCATCTTCGGTGAGGCCGAGCGCGTCAAGGGCGACACCGGCGAGAACCTGATCGGCCTGCTCGAGCGCCGCCTCGACGCCGTCGTCTACCGCGCCAAGTTCGTGCCGACCGTCTTCGCCGCCCGCCAGTTCGTGAACCACGGCCACGTGACCGTGAACGGCAAGCGCGTGAACATCCCCTCCTACCGCGTCAAGGAAGGCGACGTCATCGCCGTCCGCGACAAGTCCAAGCAGCTCGCCGTGGTGCTGGAAGCCGTCCAGCTGCCCGAGCGTGACACGCCGGACTACCTCGAGGTGGACCACTCCAAGATGACCGCGACCTTCGTGCGCACGCCGCAGCTGGGCGACGTGCCCTATCCGGTGATGATGGAGCCGAACCTCGTCGTCGAATTCTACGCCAAGAACTGATCCTTTTCGGATCGTCGAGGCAGGGGCCGCGCGGGGAACCGCGCGGCCCTTTTCGTATCGGCGACGCCCCGCGCAGAGGGGCGGGGCGCTCGCGCGCATGGCGCTGGAAACCGCCCCGTCGCCCGGCTATTGAAACCGCGACCCAAGGAGCGCGCGCATGAGCATCACCCCGCAGCCCGGCATCATGGAGATCGACCTCTACGTGGGCGGCCAGAGCCGCCTCGAGGGGCATGAGAACCCGCTGAAGCTCTCCTCCAACGAGAACCCCTACGGGACCTCGTCGCAGGCGCTGGCGGCGCTGGAGCGCTCGGCCGCGACGCTGCACCGCTACCCGTCGACCGATCACGCCGAGCTGCGCGCCGCCATAGCCGAGATCCACGGCCTCGACGCCGACCGCATCATCTGCGGCGTGGGATCGGACGAGGTGCTGCAATTCATCGCGCAGTGCTATGCCGGCCCCGGCTGTGAGGTGATCCACACCGAGCACGGCTTCGCCATGTACCCGATCCTGGCCCGCGCCGCCGGCGCCACGCCGGTCGAGGTGCGCGAGCGGGCGCGCGTGGTCGATGTCGACGCGATCCTCGCCGCCTGCACCGACCGCACCCGGATTGTCTATCTGACCAATCCCGGCAACCCGACCGGCACGATGATCCCGCTCGAGGAGGTCGCGCGGCTGGCCGAGGCTCTGCCCGAACAGGTCATCCTGGTGCTCGACGGCGCTTATGTGGAATTCACCGAAGGCTATGATGGTGGCGCGCGCCTGGTGGAGAGCCGCGACAACGTCGTGATGACCCGCACCTTCTCCAAGATCCACGGGCTGGGCGGCCTCAGGATCGGATGGGGATACGGTCCGCGCGCGATCATCGACGTGCTCAACCGCGTCCGCCAGCCCTTCAACCTGTCGACCACCCAACTCGCCGTGGCCGAGGCCGCGATCCGCGACGAACGGTTCACCGAGCATTGCCGGGCCGAGAACGCCCGGCTGCGGGTCTGGCTGCGCGAGCAGCTGCTGGGCTTGGGCATCGCCTGCGACGAAAGCCACGCCAACTACGTGCTGGCGCGTTTCGCGGACGAGGCCGAGGCCGCCGCCTGTGACGCCGCGCTGCGTGAAAGCGGCATCCTTGTGCGCCGCGTCGGCGGCTACGGATTCCCCGAAGGGCTTCGGATCACCGTCGGCGACGAGGCGGGCTGCGCGCGGGTGATCGACGCCATTTCCCGCTTCAAGGGGGCGGCGGCATGAGCGCGCCGATCTATGGCCGCGTCGCGCTGATCGGTCTGGGTCTGATCGCTTCGTCGATGGCGCATGCGATGCGCCGCGCGAACCTCGCGGGCGAGATCACCGGCCATGCCCGCTCGGCCGAGACCCGCGCCGTCGCGCGCGAGATCGGCCTCGTCGACCAGGTCTGCGAGACGGCGGCCGAGGCCGCGGACGGCGCCGATCTGGTCGTGCTCTGCGTGCCGGTGGGCGCCATGGGCGCCGTGGCGGAAGAGATCGCCCCGGTGCTCGCGCCCGGCGCCACCGTCTCCGACGTGGGCTCGGTCAAGAAGGCGGTGATCGAGGCGGTCGCGCCGCATATCCCCGAAGGGGTGCATTTCGTCCCCGCCCACCCGCTAGCCGGCACCGAGCATTCCGGCCCGCGCGCGGGCTTTGCAGAGCTGTTCGACAACCGCTGGTGCCTGATCGTGCCCGCGACGCCAGACACCGACGAGGCGGCCACCGCCCGGCTGTCGCGGCTGTGGGAGGGGATGGGCGCGCATGTCGACGTAATGGATGCCGAGCACCACGACCTCGTGCTCGCCGTGACCAGCCACACCCCGCACCTGATCGCCTACACCATGGTCGGCGTGGCAGACGACCTGCGCCGGGTGACCGACAGCGAAGTCATCAAGTATTCGGCCGCGGGCTTTCGCGACTTCACCCGCATCGCCGCCTCGGACCCGACCATGTGGCGCGACGTGTTCCTGACCAACAAGGAGGCGACGCTCGAGATCCTCGGCCGCTTCACCGAGGAGCTCTTTGCCTTGCAACGCGCGATCCGCACCGGCGACGGTGATCACCTGCACGACTACTTCACCCGCACCCGCGCGATCCGCCGCGGCATCATCGAGGCCGGTCAGGACACCGCGGCCCCCGATTTCGGCCGCGGTGCGGCCCGGAGCACCAAGACGGAGCGCCAGGGATGAGCCGTAACGTCTTTCTCGCGGCGGCGCTCGTGCTCGCCCCCATGGCGGTGAGCGCACAGGCACTCGCCCCCGAAACCGCCGCCCGGCCCGCCGCCCGCAGTGCCGCGCAAGCCGCGCCTGGGCCGGTCGCCCCTGCACCGGTTGCCGCCGCCCCGGTGGCGGCCGTGCCGGGCCAGCCGCTCACCGTGTCCCGGCCGCGCGCGCGGCTCGCCTCGACCGTTGCGCCCTCGACCGTGGCGCCTGCGGCACCGGCGCCTGTCGCGGCCCCGGTTCAGAGCGCCTCGGCCGAGGCGCCCGCCACCGCCGCCCGGCCCGAGGAACGGCCCGCCCAGCGCGCCGCCATCGCCCCGGCGCTGGCCAGCGCCCGCACCGTCTCGGCTCCCGCCGCCTCAAAGGCGCCCAATGCCGCCGTGCCGGGGGCGCTGTGCGGCGTGCCGGGCCTCGAAGGCGCGCGGATCGCCCCGGTGAACGGCGCGGGCGCCTGCGGCATCCCCGAGCCGGTCAAGCTGACGGCCGTGCATGGCGTGCGGATCAGCCCGGCTGCCACGGTCGATTGCGACACCGCCCGCGCGCTTGCCGCCTGGGTGGGGCAGGCGGCCAAGCCGGCGCTCTCCGCCACCGGCGGCGGTCTCGCCGTGCTGCGCACCGCCGGAAGCTATGTCTGCCGGCCGCGCAACAACGAACGCGGCGAACAGCTCTCGGAGCATTCCTTTGGCCGGGCCATCGACATCTCCGCCTTCGGGCTGCGCGACGGGCGCGAGCTCAGCCTGAGCTCGGGCTGGAACAGCCAGGGGGCGGGCGCGGCGCTGCGCAACCTGCACAAGGCGGCCTGCGGTCCGTTCGGGACGGTGCTCGGCCCCGATGCGAACGCGGCGCATCGCGACCATTTCCACTTCGACACCGCCTCGGGCCGCAGCCCTTACTGCCGTTAACGCAGCAGCGGCGCGGGCCCCAGCGGGATGAAGCCCAGCCGCATCGCGCCGCCCGCGAAGGTGATCGGCGCCTCGAGAACGCCGCCCTCGGCCATGGCGTCGAGCGCCCCGCGCAGCAGCGAGGACTGGGCGATCGGCACGCCGGCGGCGGCGGCGACTTCGAGCAGCCGTTCCCAGCCGGTGATGCGCAGCACGACATCGCCCTCGGGCGCGCCCTGCGCGTCGATCGCCAGCGTGCCTTCGCCCTCGACCGTGACCTCCCCCCAATCGACCGACAGGCTGTCGAGAGCGATGCGATCGAGCCGCGCGGTCCCACCCGAAAGCGCCAGCGGCGCATCATAGGTGAGATCGGCGTCGATCACCGCCTCGGCGATCCGGTCGGGCAGCCGGCCCGCGGCATCGAGCGCGCGCCACGCTTCGGGCAGCGCCACGCCCTGGAGCCGGGCATAGGCGTCGTAGCCGTTGACCCCGCCATTCGGGCGCAGCGCGGCCAGCAGCGTCTCGGCGCCGCTCTCCCAACCCAGCGAGGAGACGATCCGCAGATCGGCGGCCTCGAAGGTGAACTCGTTCACCGGCAGCGTCTCGCCGATCTCGACCGCGCCGGAGGCGCGCGGGCCGGTGACCGTGACATCGAGATCCTGGCCGGGGATCGAGACGCGATGCGTCTCGTCGGCAGCGACGATCAGCCGGTTCGGCTGGTAGCTCTGCGCCACCACCCGCATCCGCGGGCTCTGCCAGCCGAAGCTGCCATCGGGCGAAACCAGCTCGAGGTCGCGCAGGTCGAGGTCGAAACGGTAGGGAAAGCCACCGGTGCCCTCGGTGTTGTATTCGACCTGCCAGCCCGAGGCGCGCAGCTCCTGCGTCAGCTCGGCCAGCCGCGCGTCGACGGCGCGGCTGCCCCACACCCACCAGCCGCCGAAGGCCAGCGCCAGAAGCGCGGTGATAATCAGGATGAAACGCATCGAAGTGGCCCTTTCGCCCGGTCAGGATCGGGTGTCTACATGGGCCCAGCTAGGAGGACCAGCATGACCGACCAGTCCGCGCTTTGGGTATTCGGCTACGGATCGCTGCTCTGGAATCCGGGCTTCACGCCGGAGGAGGTGGTGGTGGCCCGGCTCGAGAACTGGCACCGCAGTTTCTGCATGTCCTCGATCCACTATCGCGGCACGCCTGAGACGCCGGGGCTGGTGCTGGCGCTCGACAAGGCGGAGGGCGCGGTCTGCACCGGGCTGGCGCTGCGCGCGCCGGATGCGGAGCGCGATGCCGTCCTCGCCATGCTGCGCGAGCGCGAACTGGTCTCCTCGGCCTATCTCGAAACCTGGCAGGACCTCGCGCTGTCCGACGGGAGGGTGGTGCCGGCGCTGACCTACGTGATCGACCCGAACCACGCGCAATACGTGGCGCTCGATCTCGAGACCCAGGCGCGGCGCATCGCCGGGGCCGTTGGCGGGCGCGGCCCGAACCACGAATACCTGTTCAACACCGCGTCCCACCTGAACGAGATGGGCGTGCACGATCCCGATCTCGACTGGCTGGTAGCACGGGTCGCGGCGCTCCAGACAGGCGGCTGAGAGGCGGCGCCGCCACAGCGCGCCCGACCGCCGCGAAAGCCGTTGGCCTCCCGCCTCGCCTCTCCCTATGGTTCGGGTAACGCAACCAAGAGGATTTGGGCCCCCGCATGAGGCAGCCAGAGGCGAAACCGCATTTCTCCCAACCGGTCCGGCAGATCCTGTCGATGCTGATCGCGCTGGGGCTGGTCGCGCTCGGGCTGGTGCTGGGCCGCGACGTGCTGCGCGGGATCTTCCTGTCGAACCCTTGGCTCAACTCCGCCATCTCGGCCTTCTTCGTGCTCGGCGTGCTGGCCTGTTTCTGGCAGGTGATCGCGCTGATCCGCTCGGTTGGCTGGATCGAATCCTTCGTCCGTGCGCCGACCACCACCGGTCAGGCGCCCGGCCTCTTGCTGCCGCTGGCGACGCTGCTGCGCTCGCGCGGGTTGCGCCGTCACATCTCGCCGGACAGCGCCCGCTCGATCCTCGAATCGGTCGGCCAGCGCATCGACGAGGAGCGCGAGATCACTCGCTACCTGTCGAACACGCTGATCTTTCTCGGCCTGCTCGGCACCTTCTACGGCCTTGCCACCACCGTGCCGGCGCTGGTCGACACGATCCGCTCGCTCGACCCCTCCGAAGGCGAGAGCGGCAGCGCCCTGTTCGGCCGGCTCCAGCAGGGGCTCGAGACCCAGCTGGGCGGCATGGGCACGGCCTTCTCCTCGTCGCTGCTGGGTCTTGCCGGCTCGCTCGTGGTGGGGCTTCTCGAACTCTTCGCCACCCACGGGCAGAACCGCTTCTACCGCGAGCTGGAGGAATGGCTCTCGACCATCACCCGTCTGGGCTATGCCTCGGGCGATGAGCCGTCCCATGCCGGTGGCGGCGATTCCGGGGTGCTGGCGCAGATGGTCGACCAGCTCGGCGCCCGGATCGAGGGGCTGAGCGCGGCCATCGGCGCGGCCGGCGCGGCCCGCGAGGAGAGCGAGACGCGGATCGCGACGCTGGCGCAGGCGCTGGAGCGGATCGCCCAGCGGATGGACCCCGAAGCCGAGCGGGAGAGGGAGACGCTCGAGCGCGTGGTCGACGGCCAGCTTCAGGTGCAGGCGGCGCTGGAGCGCGCCACCGAGGGCGGCAATGACAGCGAGACCCGGATGCGGCTGCGGAACATGGATGTGCACATGCTGCGCATCCTTGAGGAGATCGCCGCCGGTCGGCAGGAGATGCTGGCCGAACTGCGCACCGACCTCGCCGGACTGAGCCGTGTGCTGCGCGAGAGCCAACATGCCGGCGGGCTGCGCGCGACCCGCGACCCGGACCGCTAAACAATGGCCCTCAAGCGCCGCAGCAGCTCCAACCGCTTCCAGGCCTCGATCTGGCCGGGCTTCGTCGATGCGATGACGGGTCTGCTTCTGGTGCTGATGTTCGTGCTCACGGTGTTCACCGTGGTGCAGTTCGTGCTGCGGGACACGATCACCGGTCAGGCCAGCGAGCTCGACGAGCTGGGGGCCGAGGTCGAACGGCTCGGTGCGGCGCTGGGGCTGGAACGCACGCGCGGCGATGAGCTGGGGGCCGAGCTGGACCGGGCGCGGGCGCGGGCCGAAGAACAGGCCGAGCGGATCGCGGCGCAGGACAGCGCGCTCGACGCCGCGCGGGGGCAGATCACCGATTTCGAGGCGCAGGTCGCGGCGCTGCTGGCGGCGCGCGGCGAGGCTGAGGCACGCATCGCGGGTCTGGAAGAGGATCTCGCGGAGGAACGGCAGCGCGCCGGCGAGGCCGAAACCGCCCGCGACGCCGCTGCCACCGCCCTCGCCACGGCGCGCGAGGAGATCGACGCCCAGGCCGAGGCGGCGCGGCTTGCGGCGGCGCGACGCGAGGCGCTCGAGGCGCTGATCGCCGACCTCGAGGCGGAGGGCGCGGCAGACGAGGAAACCATCGCCCGGCTCGAAACCGCGCGCGAGGAGGATGCGGAGCGGCTTTCGGCGCTCGAGGCGGAGCGGCTGGCCGAGGCCGCAGCCGCCGCCCGGCTGCGCGACAGGCTCGAAGGGGCGGATGCGGAGCTTACTGCAATGACGCTGGCGCTCGAGGAAAAGCGGCGCGAGGCCGAGGAGACGCTGACGCTGCTGGCCGCGGCCGAGGCCGCGCGCGCCGATCTCGACCGGGCGCTGGCGGAGGCGCTGCTGGCGCGCCAGGAAAGTCAGAACGCGCTCACCCGTGCGCTGCGCGAAGGCGAGGGGCTCGACGCGCGGCTCGCCGCGGCGCTCGATCTCGCCGAAAGTACCGAGGCCGAGCTGGAGGAGGCGCGCGCGGCCTTGGCGCAGGCGCAGGCCGAGAGCGAGGATCTGTCGGTACGGCTGGCCACGGCGCTGGCAGCGCGCGACGCGGGCGAAGCCGACCTCGCGGCGCTGCGCGCCGAGCTGGAGGCTGCGTTGGAGAGGGCCGGGGCCACCGAGGCGGAGCTGCAGGAAAAGCTGGCCGAAATGGTGCTCGACCGCGACGCGGCTCGCGCGGAGGCCGAGGCCGCGCGGGCCGCCGGGACCGAGGCCGAGCAGCGGCGGGCCGATCTCGCCGACCGGCTGTCGGCGGCGCTTGCGGCACGTGACGCGGCGCAGGCCCGAGCGGAGGCGCTGTCGCGCGATCGCGGCGAGACCGAGCAGGAGCGGGCCGACCTCGAAGCGCGCCTGGCCGCGGCGCTGAGTGATCTGGAATCTGCGCGCGCGCGGGCCGACACCGCCACGGACGAGGCCGAGCGCCGCGCCGCGCTGCTGGCGATCGCCCGCAGCCGGCTTTCGGAAGAGGAGGGCCAGAGCGCCGAGGCGCAACGCCGCATGGCGGCGCTCAACGCGCAGGTCGCGGCGCTGCGTGAGGACGTGGCCGAGCTGCGGTCGCTTCTGGGTCAGGCCGAAACCACCGGCGCGGTGGCCGAAGCCGAGATCGAGGATCTGGGTCGCCAGCTCAACGCAGCGCTGGCGGCCGCCGCGGCCGAGGAGCGTCGTCGCCGGGAACTCGAGGCCGAGGCGCGCGCCCGGCTCGAGGAAGAGGCGGCGCGTCTGGCGGCCGAGGCCGAGGATCTGGAACGCTACCGGTCGGAGTTCTTCGGCGCGCTGCGCGGCATGCTCGAGGACGAGGAGGGGGTCCGGATCGCGGGCGACCGTTTCGTCTTCTCCTCGGAGGTGCTGTTCGGCCAGGGCGAGGCGACGCTGTCGGAGGCCGGCAAGGACGAGATCGCCAAGGTCGCGGCGCTGTTGCGGCGCATCGCCGAAGAGATCCCGGAGGGCATCGACTGGGTGATCCGGGTCGACGGCCACACCGACGACATCCCGGTCCGCGGCGGACGCTTCGCCGACAACTGGGAACTGAGCCAGGCGCGTGCCCTCTCGGTGGTGCGTTACATGAGCGAGGAGGAAGGCATCCCGCCCGAACGCCTCTCGGCCAACGGCTTCGGCGAGCATCGCCCGCTCGATCCGCGCGACACGCCCGATGCGCGCGCGCGCAACCGACGAATCGAGTTGAAGCTCACCGAGCGCTGAACCTTACTCGCCGAGCGTGATGGTAGCGCGCCGCTCCGACAGCGGCGCGCCGTCGCGCAGAAGGACGACCCGCCCGGCATAGTCGCCGACCGGCCAACCGCCCTCGGGCGCGCGCAGCCCCGTGGCGCGGAACAGCTGCGCCTGCGTCTTTTCGAGCGCGATTTCTTCATCGATTACGATGCCGTCCGGTCCTTCGACCGTGAGCCGCATGACGTCGTCGGCCTGTCCGCCGAAGGCATAGCCCCAGAGCACCAGCGGCGTGTCCTGCCCGATGTCCCGGCCGGCCGTGCCACGCTGTATGTCGAGATAATCCGGCACCCCCGGTGCGAAACCGGCATCGAGCAGGCCGCCGGGCAGATAGGCGGGCGGCTCGGTCCAGAGCGTCCGCTCCGCTGCCCCGCATTCGACGCGGTCCTCGGGGTCGAACGGATCGACCTCGACCCCGTCGTGGCGGACCGACAAGTGCAGATGCGGGAACTGGCTCTGTCCCGACAGGCCGACCTCGCCCAGCCGGTCGCCCGCCTCGACCCGCTGGCCCGTCTCGACCACGATCGACCCCAGCGCCATGTGGCAATACTGCGTTTCCCAGCCGCCCTCATGACCGATCGAGACGCCGTTGCCGCAGTCGCGTCCGCCCAGATCGGGCGCGCCCTCCCAGCCCTGCAGGATGTCGGGCATCTCGTCGCGTGTGCCGAGCACGACGCCGGGCGCGGCGGCGCGCACCTCGACCCCTTCGCTCTGAGAAGCGATGGTCGGCAGCCGAAGATCGGTGCCCTTGTGGCCGTCATAGGCCAGCGGTCCGCAGCTGTAGTCACGCGCCGCAGGGCCGGGATCGGCGTCGACGTAGTTCTGGATCACGCAGTTCTCGCCGAGGGTGCAGTCGATCGGCAGGGCGAGGCGAAAGGCCGTTTCCGCGGCCCCTAGGGTCAGGACTCGTTAACCCTCAAAGCCAGAACATGACGGTCGCGGCCAGGGCGATGGCAGAAAGGAAGACCTTCGGGCATCTGTCGTAGC
>NZ_JACIBX010000018.1 GCF_014195545.1 Limimaricola variabilis
TCGGTCGTCAGCCAGAAAAGGTTGCTCATTGATCATGCTCCTCGGGGAGCCTGAATCACGCAGCCTCATCAAGATCAATGGGTCCTGAGCCTAGCAAGCCCTGCGGCGTCAGCGTCGGAGGGACAACCGGTCGAACCTACGCGCCGCTAATTACTCCGCCTCGCCTGGAGTGAACAGGATTTCGCAGCGAACGCCGTCGGGCCGGTAGTCGAAATCCACCTGGGCCGAGAGGTCGGATTTGACCACGGAATTGATCATCTTGCTGCCGAAGCCCCGGCGGGTCGGCGGGGTGACAGGGGGGCCGTCCTTCTCCTGCCAGACAAAGCGGACCTGGCCCGCTTCGTCCTGCTCATACCCGACCGAGACATGCCCTCCGGGCTGAGAGAGCGCGCCGTATTTCAGAGCGTTCGTCGCGAGTTCATGAAGCGCCATCGACAGGCTCGTCGCCTGATGCGGCGGCAGGACGACGCTCGGTCCCGTGATGCGGAAACGCTCGCGGCCGCCCGCCTCCTCTGCGGTGAAGGCGAGCAGGTCGCGCAGATCCGCGCCCTTCTGATCTTCTGACGCCAGCGCGTCATGCGCGCGCGAAAGCGCATGCAGGCGGGCGATGAAGCCGTGGCACACCTCGGCGGGCAGGGTCTGCCGGGCGATGCCCGAAACCACCGCGAGCGTGTTCTTCACCCGATGCTTCATTTCGCCCAGCGCCATCTGAAGGCGGCGCTCCGCCCGCTTGCGCTTGGAGATGTCGCGCAGCACGACGGAATAGTGCCGCGTCGCTGGGAGGGGTTCCTGTTCGTCTATCGGGGCCACCGTGATCTCGAAGTGATGGCCCTGCGAAGAGGTGGTCTCGAAGGTGACTTCCTCGGCCGCCCTGCAGGCCTCCACGGCGTCATCGAACCAGTGCGGCTGCTCGTCGAAACGAACGGCCTCCTGGACCGGGTGCCCCAGAACGGTTTCGAGAGATTGGCCGAGGAGCCGTTCCGCGCCCGCGTTCCAACTGCTGATGCAGCCGGACTGATCGACGCTCAGTATGGCGTTCGGGGAGGTGCGCACGATCGCGGCGAGTTCCTCGGCCTTGCGCCGGGCGCTGCGAAGCTCGTCCTCGTAGATCCGGCGCTCGCGGGCATCGAAGATGGTGTAGTCGAAGCGGACGGGGTCGCCCGCCGTATCGTAGCGGGTGACCCCGCTGAGCAGCACCGGCAGCGGCGCGCCGTCCCTGACCTTGAGGGAGCAGGAAATCTCGCGCGCGAAACCCTGAAGGCGCATCATCGGGGCCAGGTGCGTCTCGTAATAGAGCTGCCCCGGCAGGGTCATCAGCTCCGGCAGCCGGGAGGGGCGGTCGGCCGGCGCCGCCGGCAGTCCGAGCCACCGGCTCAGGGTCTCGTTGACATAGCGCAGCCGCCCGTCCGGATCGGTGACGACCATCCCGCAAGGCGCGTCCTCGACCATTTCGGCGAGGGTCTGGAGTCGCTCGTCACCGGCGTCCTTCGCCATCAAATATCCTCGAGAAACTCACGTATCGCGGCGGTCACCTCCGAAGGGACGGTCATGTGCGGGGTATGTCCGGTCGCATCCAACACCTTCAGGGTCGCGCCGGGCACGTTCTCGCGCATCCAGTCGGCGACCTGCATCGGCACCAGCGCGTCGTTGCTGCAGTGGATGATCAGCGCCGGCCGGGCGGCCTGCTCGAATTCCGACCGGCGATCGGCAAAGAAGGTGACCCGCCCGAAATGCTGGGCGATGGCGGGATCGGTGCGGCAAAAGCTCTGCGTCAGCTCTTCCGTAGCCGGCTCGCCGGCCGGCTGGCCCGCGATGGTCGGCGCCAGCTGGGCCGACCAGCCGAGATGGTTCTCGTCGAGAAAGCTTATCAGCTCGCCCAGATCCGCGGCGGAGAACCCGCCGTGGTAGCCATGCGCCTGATCCTCCAGGAAGGAGGGGGTGGGGGAGACGAACACGAGCCGCGACACCCGCTCGGGCGCTTGGTTGGCGGCAAGGAGCGCGATCGTCGCGCCGATCGAATGGCCGACGATCACAGCATCCCGGAGATCGAGCTCCTTCAGGATCGAAAGCAGGTCCTCGGCATGTGCCTCGAGATCGGCATAGCGCCTCATGTCATAGGCCGAGAGGTCCGAGCGGCCCATTCCGGTCAGGTCGTAGGTCACGACCCGCATCTCCGCCTCGAACGACGGAGCGACCTGGCGCCACATCGACTGATCGCAGCCGAACCCATGAACGAAGACGATGGGCCGTCCCTGGGGCTGGCCGGAAACGACGACTTGGTTGCGCTCGACGATCATGCCGGTCCCTTTCCGCGGTATCGGTTCTTCGGCTCTCCTTCGTGCGTACCGCATGAGGTGGGATTGCGCCACTGGACGAATGAGAAGCGGCCTATCCCGAATGTCGCAACGACCTGTTTTCAACCGGAGATGCCAAGGGTGGCCGGTTCGATGGGCTTGGGTTGTCGGGAGCGTTCGACCGGCGCCGGTGGGCCGACAGGCGCGTCGCTCTAGGTGAATGACATGGACCTGACGAATCTTCTGGGGGATGCCTCCTCCGACCTCACGGCCCTGCAGGTCGGCCTGCGGGCGATACTGGTGTTCCTTTTCGCGGTCGCGCTTTTCCGGCTGCTGCCGCGCAAGTCGCTGGCCGATACCACGGTCATTGATCTGGTGCTGACCCTGCTCATCGGTTCGAGCCTGAGCCGGGCCCTGACCGGCAACGCGGCGATCGGTCCGACCTTCGTGGCCTGCATCGTGCTGGCCGCGCTCTGGATCGGCATGGGCATGCTGGCGATGAGGAGCGATTGGGCGTCGCGGCTGCTCAAGGGTCGGCCGCTCGAGATCATCCGTGACGGCAAGGTGGACGAAGCAGCCCTGCGCCGCGCGCATATGGGCAGGCGCGATCTCGAACAGAAGATCCGCGGGCAAGGATATCGACGGGTGGAGGACGTGCCGCTGGCCTATATCGAGCGCAACGGCTCGGTCTCCGTGGTGTCGAGGGAGTAACGCGGTACTGAGGGCCAGCCGATAGTCAGACTTCCGAATTTCGAGACCGCAGTTCGGCCTGCACTCAGAAACATGACCGAAGGATCGGTCGGACTCAGCAGCATCTGTCGTCGGGCCATCCCAATTCATCCGTTGATTGTAGGGCGGAAGACAATCCTACCTGCGGGACGAATAAGTGCAGCGCAGGCTCAGGCTTGTTTTTTCTGTTTTGACCAAAATTAAGTTCGGGCGCAGGAATTGTGCAGTTTCATTCTCGGAGCGAGGGCAGCCGGCACGTTTCTAAATCGAATGCCCCAGCGCGCAAATGGGCGCGTTTCTACCGAAAATGAGTCTGCTGACAAAACAGGTGACCTGACCTGTTCGACCCCACGAACCGGCCAGAGCAGACGGCCGCGTCCGCTCCGCGAGCGTGCGCCGATAGGGAAAGGATTGCGCGCTGCGGTTGGCTGCGCCGGCAGGCAGGGAGGAGCCTGCCGCGCGGGTCCGGCAGAGGCGAGACGACATTCACGAGATCTACGGGAGGAGATCTGATGCCCATGAAACCACCACTGACCGAGCTGCCGATCCGGGTCGCGGACTCCGGCTTCTACCGCGGCTTTGCCAAGGACGTGGCGGTCACCGCAAAGGTGATCGTCGGTGCCCTCATTTTGTGGGCCATCGCCTTTCCCGAGCATGCCGCCGCCATTCTCGGGGCGTTCAACGCCTTCATCCTCGCCAGCTTCAACTACTGGTACGTCTACGTGACGGCCTTCTTCTTCCTGCTTTGCGTCGGACTGGCACTGCTGCCGGCATCCGGACGCCTGAAGCTCGGGCGCGAGGGCGATCGGCCGGAATTCTCCAACTTCTCGTGGTTCTCGATGATGTTCGGGGCTGGCATCGGGGTCGGCATGCTGACCTTTGCCACCGCCGAGCCGATGTATCACTTCGCCAAGAACCCCAGCACGATCATGGGGCTCACCGAGGGCAGCACCGCCGGCAACGTGCGCGAGGCCTATGTCTGGTCCTTTACCCATTGGGGCATTGCCGCCTGGTCGGCCTATGCCATCGTCGGACTGGCGCTGGCCTATTTCTGCTATCGTCGCGGCCTGCCGCTGACGATCCGCTCGGCGCTGACGCCGCTCTTCGGCCGGGCCATGTCCGGACCGCTCGGCCACGCCGTCGACATCTTCGCGGTGGTCGCCACGGTGCTGGGCGTGTCGCAGACGCTGGGCTTCGGCTCCGAACAGTTCGTCTCCGGACTGTGGCGGATCGGGGTTGGCGACTGGCTCTACACGGTGGCCGCGGACGGCACCAAATCGACCTCAGCCATGGGTATCGTCGTCTCGCTCGCGGTGATCATGGGGCTGTCGACGCTGTCGGCGCTCTCGGGCGTCGGCAAGGGCATCAAGTGGCTCTCCAACTTGAACATGGTACTGAGCCTGTTCCTGCTGCTGTTCTTCGTGGCCTTGGGCTCGACCTGGTTCGGCCTGACGACGCTCTTCGTCGGCGTCTTCGACTATCTCGCATCGATGCCCGGCAACCTCTTCGCGGTCTGGGTCGAGGACGGCACCGAGACCGGCGATGCGCTGGCGGCCTGGCAACGCGGTTGGACCATCTTCTACTGGGCCTGGTGGATCGCGTTCGCGCCTTTCGTCGGGCTGTTCCTGGCCCGTATCTCCAAGGGGCGCACGGTGCGTGAATTCGTCCTCGGCGCGATCATCATCCCGGCCTTCATGTGCTTCGTCTGGTTCGCCATCGTCGGCGGCACGGCGATCGACCTCGAGCTGTCGGGGGTGGCCCAGGGAGCGATCGCCGAAGCAGGGCAGGCGGATCAGCTCTTCGCCATGCTGGGCGTGATCCTGAACGGCCCGCTGGCCTATCTGCTGTCGATCGTGGTGGTGGTGTTGCTGCTGACCTTCCTCGTGACCACGGCCGACAGCGCGGTGCTGATCATCAACACCATCGCCGCGGCGGGTGACGAGGGCCCGAAATCGCGCCCCCATATCGTCTTCTGGGGCACGGCGCTGGCGCTGGTGGTGGGCGGCCTGATCATGGCCGGGGGCCTCGGCGCGATCCAGATGGCGATGGTGATCGGCGCACTGCCCTTCAGCCTCGTGATGGTGCTGATGGGGCTGGCGCTGATCAAGGCGATCTGGCGGGATTCGCTGCGGATGCGTCAGGGTCTCGTCGCTTCGGAGGTCGTGCTGACCGCCGCCGAATAGCGCGGATTGAGAAGCTGGAACGGGGCCTCCCGCGCAAGCGGGGGGCCCTTCCGTTTGCGTGAGATGGCGCCTGCCGCGGCATGCGGAAAGTGAGCGCCGGTGCACCCTTGGCATGTCGATAAATTTTCTGAGGCCTCAGAGCGAATTTATTTCCTTTGTTCGAATTCGGCTCATGGCGGATACCGATGCCAGAGAGGTTTTCCGAATTCGACGACACCCGACGCGGCCGCAACGCGGCCCGCGAAGGAGGAATTGCGGATTGTCTCATGGATCAGAATTCCTCGGCGGGAGGTCGAAATGGAAGCCACCAACAAGTTGCCCCTGAACGGTGTCAGGGTCGTCGATTTCGGGCAGCAGATCGCCGGACCGGCGGTCGCGATGATCCTCGCCGATCTCGGCGCCACGGTCGTGCATGTCGATCCGATCGACGGGCCGCTGTGGGATCACCCGGCCAATGCCGTGCTCAACCGCAACAAGCTCTGCCTGCGGCTCGACCTTCGGCAGGCGGAAGGCCTCGCACAGGCGCATGCGCTGATCGCCCGCGCCGACATCGTGATCGAAAGCGACCGCCCCGGCGCAATGAAGGCGGCCGGCATCGATTTCGCCGCGCTGCGCGCCGCGCGCCCCGAGCTGATCACCTTGTCGGTGCCGGGCTTTGCCAGCAACGACACGCTGCGGCGCGAATGGAAGGCCACCGAGGCGGTGATCGCCGCCACGGCCGGTGCCTTCACCGACATGGGCTTCAACCGCGTGCTGATGGGTCTCAACCCGAGCTTCTCGCCGCTGCCGCTGGGCTCGGCCTATGCCTCGACCTTGGCCGCCGGTTCGGTGGCGCTGGCGCTGCAGGCGCGCGAGCGCACCGGGCGCGGTGACAGCATCGAGGTACCGGTCGTCGCGGCGCTGATGGAGGGGCTGTCCTACAACTCCTACGTCATCGACGGGCTGCCCGAGCGCTACAAGACCATGCGCGAGACCGAGATCGAGCGCCGCCGCGCCGCGGGCATCCCGATGGATCTGAGCTACGAGGATCTGCAGGAGTATCTCGACCCGTTCTACCGCACCTATCTGTGCGCCGATGGTCGCTACTTCTACTGCGTCTGCCCCTCGCACCGCAACCATGCCAAGCGCGCGCTGGAAGCGATGGGTCTCTACGAGGAGCTGCTGGCGGAGGGCCTGCCCGAGGTCGAGGATCTGCACGCGCCGGTCAGCGAGTGGAAGGGCGAGACCTCGATCGGGGTCTATCCGCTGCCGAAGAAGTGGGCCGACATCATCTCGGCCAAGATGAAGCGCGTCTTCCTCACCAAGACCTCGGAGGAATGGGGCCGGATCTTTGGCGAGGGCAAGATCCCCGGCGCGCCGCACCGCACCACCCAGGAATGGGTGAACATGGAGCATACCAACACCGCCAAGCTAATCGTCGAGGTCGAGGATCCGCAGTACGGGCTGATGAAGCAGCCCGGCCCGGTGGTCTGGATGGAGGATTGCGCGCATCTGATGGTGACTCCGCGCCCGCGCCGCGAGGTCGGCTTCGACGAGGCGCTGGCCGAGCTGGCCGCGGTGGAGGCAGCGGAGACGATCACCCGTCCGACCGGTGATGCGATCGCCCCCGAGGGCTCGGGCGGCTGGCTCGACGGGGTGCGGGTGCTCGACCTCACCAACGTCATCGCCGGCCCGCATTCGACCGCCTTCCTCGCCCGTTTCGGCGCCGAGGTAATCAAGCTCGACCCGGTGAAGCCGCTCTATGATCCTCTGATCGGCACGCTGTTCACCTTCCAGACCGGCATGGGCAAACGCAGCGCGCTGGCCGACATGACCACGCCGGAAGGGCGCGAAATCTTCAACCGCTTGGTGCGCTCGGTCGATGTCGTGGTGATCAACGCCGCCGAGCGACAGCTCGCCGGGCTGGGCCTCGATCACGCGGCGCTGCAGGCGCTGCACCCCGGCGTGCTGTTCTGCCGGCTCGATTGCCTCGGCGGCCCCCTGCCGGGACCCAAGAGCAACTACATCGGCTATGACGACATCATCCAGGCCCATAGCGGTATCATGAGCCGCTTCGGCGGGGTCGACACGCCCGAGGAGCACGCCCATCTCGGCACGCTCGATGTGAACTGCGGCTTTGCCGCCGGGCTCAGCGTGGCGGTGGCGCTCTACCGCAAGCAGCGGACCGGCGCCGTGTCGCGGTCGCGGACCTCGCTCTCGGCGGTCACTAACCTCGCGCAGATCCCCTTCGCCTTCGACTACGAGGGGCGCGCGCCCTTCGACGAGCCCTCGGGCCGCGGCGTGCTCGGCAATGGCGTGATGTCGCGCTTCTACGAGACTGCGGAGGGCTGGCTTTTCCTCGACTCCCATTTCGACGAGGTGCCGCTGCTCGACCAGGTGCCCGGTCTCGAAGGCATCGCCGGCACAAACGATATCGGCGCCTTCCTGTCCGAGGCTTTCCGCACGGCGCCTGCCGCCGACTGGGCCGAACGCCTGCGCGCGGCCGACATCGCGGCCGCCGAGCCGATGTCGATCGAGAAGCTGCGTGAGATGCATGCCCGCGATGCCGACGATCGGGTCGGGACGGATCTCGGCAGCTTTGCCTTCACGATCCACCGCGATCACCCGAGCGGGCATACCGTCACCCAGATCGACCACTACGCGATCCGGCCTGAGAATTCGCGGATCCGCGCGATCTCGCTCCCCGAGCGCTGGGGACATTCGACCCGCGAAGTACTCGGCAGCATCGGCTACGAGGAGCCCGAGATCGCCCGGTTGATCGAGACCAACGTGGCGGGCCTCGGCTGGAGCCGGGAGTTCCTGCCGAGCTGAGCCTGCCCGAGGGTTTCATCCGCGACTGCGGCGGCCCGGACCGGTCAAAGGTCCGGGCCTTGCCATCTGCCGGGGGCGGCGGTTGCGGGTTGCGCTCGCAGCGCGCTTGGCCGAGCGTCTGGGTGGGGACGAGGGGAGGGGTGTCGAATTCATGGCACGCAAGAAGAACACGCCGCCACTGAACTGGCTGCGCTCCTTCGAGGCGGCCGCGCGTCTCATGAGCTTCACGCGGGCGGCGGCGGAGCTCAACATGACGCAGGCCGCGATCAGCCAGCAGATCAAGGGACTCGAAGCGCATCTCGGCGCCAGCCTGTTCAACCGGCTGCCGCGCAGTCTTGAGCTGACCGAGACCGGCAAGGCGTATCTCCCCGCCGTGCACGAGGCGATGGAGCGGCTCGCCGCCGCCACCAACGAGATCTTCGGGGAGGGACGCGGACGGTTGCTCACGGTCCGGGTCAACCTGGTGTTCTTCACCCGATGGCTCGCGCCGCGGCTGGCGCGGTTCCGCGCCCGGCACCCAGATATTGGCCTGCGCTTCAACAGCAACATCTGGCTGACCGAGCACGAGAAGGTCGCGGCCCAGCTCGACATCCGTTACGGCAAGGGCAACTGGCCGGGTCTCGACGCCGATCGGCTGACCTGGGACTCGTTGATGCCGGTCTGCAGCCCGGAACTGGCCCGGGGCGTCGCGGCGCAGAGCATGGACGAGGCGCTGACCGCCAACACTCTTTTGCATGTCATCGGATACGAGGAAGGCTGGGGCTACTGGCTCCGGCGTGCCGGGCTCACCCATCTCGACGCCTCGCACGGGATGCAGTTCGACACGCTGATCACCGCGCTCGAAATGGCCGAACGCGGTCACGGGATCGCGCTGGGCCGGACCTCGCTGGTCGCAGGCGCCCTGGCCGAAGGCGGGCTCGTGGCACCCTTCGATGTCGAGGCGCCGACCTCCGAGGCGTTCTACGTGGTCAGCGCCCGCGGCCAGTATCAGCCGCCGCAGGCGCGGGCCTTCCGTGACTGGCTGGTCGAGGAGGCCGCCGCCGGCTGAAGAACATGCCCTGCGGCGGCCGGGCCTTCAGGCGTCTTCGAGGATCCAGCGCGCCGCCTTTTCGGCGATCATCATCGTGGGCGCGCTGGTGTTGCCGCTGGTGATCTCGGGCATGACGCTGGCATCCACGACCCGCAGCGCGTCTACGCCCCGCACCCTGAGCCGCGAGTCGACCACCGCCATCGGATCGTCGGCGCGGCCCATCTTTGCGGTGCCGACCGGGTGGAAGATGGTGTTGGCGATGTCGCCGGCGAGGCGGGCCAGCTCCGCGTCGGTCTGGTATTGCGGGCCGGGCTTCCACTCCTCGGGCGCGTATTTCGCCATCGCGGGCTGCGACAGGATTTCACGCACCTGCCGCAGGCTGGCGGCCGCGACCCGACGGTCCTCCTCGGTGGCGAGGTAGTTCGGTGCGATCAGCGGCGCGTCCTCGCAGCGGGCTGAGCGGATCCGCACCGCGCCCCGGCTGGTGGGGTTCAGGTTGCACACGCTCGCGGTGATCGCCGGAAAGCCGTGCAGCGGCTCGCCGAAGGCGTCGAGACTGAGCGGTTGGACGTGGTATTCGAGGTTGGGATGCGCCCGCTCCGGCTCGGAGCGGGTGAAGGCGCCGAGCTGGCTGGGCGACATGCTCATCGGCCCGGAGCGCCTGAGCGCGTATTCGAGGCCGATCCGCGCCTTGCCGAACAGGCTGCCGGCCAGCGTGTTCAGCGTCTTCGCGCCCTTCACCTTGTAGACGGCGCGGATCTGCAGGTGGTCCTGCAGGTTCTCGCCGACGCCGGGCAGGTCTTGCCTCACCTCGATCCCGTGCGCTTTCGACTGCGCGGCCGGGCCGATGCCGGACAGCTGCAGGATCTGCGGCGAGCCGATCGCCCCGGCCGAGAGGATGACCTCGCGACTGGCCTGCACCGTCACCGTTTCGCCGCCGCGCCGCACCACTGCGCCGCTGCAGCGCGGCCGGCCGTCGGCGCCGGTCTCGAAGACGAGCCGTTCGACCTGCGCCTCGGTCCAGATCACGAGGTTGGCCCGTCCCTTCGCGGGGCGCAGGAAGGCCTTGGCCGCGTTCCAGCGCCAGCCGTTCTTCTGGTTCACGTCGAAATAGCCGACGCCGCCATTGTCGCCGGTGTTGAAATCGTCGCTCCGCGGTATGCCTGCCTGCGTGGCGGCGGTGGCGAAATCCTCGAGCACGTCCCAGCGCAGACGCTGCTTCTCCACCCGCCATTCGCCGCCATGGCCGTGCAGGTCGGAGAAGCGACCGTTATGCCCGGTCGCCGGATCGGCCCCGCCGTCGCGCCGGTAGTGATCCTCATGCGCCATGAAGTCCGGCAGCGCCTTGTCCCAGCTCCAGTCGTCATCGCCGGTAAGCCGGGCCCAGTTATCGTAGTCCCGCGCCTGGCCGCGCATGTAGATCATGCCGTTGATCGAGGAGCAGCCGCCCAGCCCCTTGCCGCGCGGATAGCGTAAGGAGCGCCCGTTCAGCCCGGCCTCGGGCGCGGTCTGGTAGAGCCAATCGGTGCGCGGGTTGCCGATGCAGTAGAGATAGCCGGCCGGGATATGGATCCAGGGATGGTTGTCGCGCTTGCCCGCCTCGAGCAGCAGCACGCGCCGCCCAGGGTCACGGCTGAGCCGGTTGGCGAGCAGACAACCGGCCGAGCCAGCGCCGACGACGATGTGGTCGAAGCAGTCACGCGTCATTCGATTTCCCTCTCCTCGCCGAGGGCCGTCCGCTGCTCACTCCCAGCGCAGGCCGCCCATTCGGTTGCTGCATCAAGCGATGCGCCGCTCGGCCGGCAAAATCCAATGACTAATAGACCCGATCATTATAAGCCGGATTTATGAGGCCACTCGCCGATCTGCGGACCTTGCGGTCCTTCGTCACCGTGGCGCGCGAGGGCAACGTCTCCCGCGCGGCCGAGCGGCTGCACCTGACCCAGCCGGCCGTGAGCCTGCAGCTCAAGCGGCTCGCCGAGGAGGCCGGTTTGGAGCTGTTCCGCCGCACCGCCAAGGGCCTCGACCTGACGCCAGATGGCGAAATGCTGCTGAAGAAGGCCGAGCAGGTGCTTAAAGCGGTCGATGAACTAGGCCAGACAGCGCGACGGATGACCGGCAGCGTGCGCGGCACGCTGCGGATCGGGACCATCATCGATCCCGACTTCATCCGGCTCGGAAGCTTTCTCGCGGGGCTGCTCGAAGCGGCGCCGGAGCTACGGACTGAGCTGGTTCAGGGTATGAGCGGCGACGTGCCGGTGCGGCTCGACCGGGGCGAGATCGATGCCGGCTTCATGCTCGAGGATCCCGGGGCAGTGCAGGGGACGGCCTTTGGCGGATCGGCGCTCGCCACGGACCTGCTGTTCCGACCACTTACCAGCTTTGCCTACCGCATCCTGGCACCCGCTGGCTGGCAGCGCCGCACCGCCGGGCTGGATTGGACCGGGCTGGCGCGGCTGCCCTGGATCGGGACGCCGCCCCGTTCGATCCATTCGCGGCTGCTCGATCGTCGGTTCGAAGAGGCCGGTGTCGTGCAGAACCGGGTCGCGCTCGTGGATCAGGAACCCTCGATGCTGGCCATGGTCCGCTCCGGCGTGGGGCTGAGCCTCTGCCGGGAGGCGATCGCCCTGCACGAGAACCAGGTCCGGGGGATGACCATCGTCGGCGAACATCGCCTGCCGGCCACGCTCGGTTTCTCGGTGGCAACGTCGCGCATGGAAGAGCCCAGCCTGGCCCTCGCCCTGCAGACGCTGGAACGGGTCTGGGCGTCGGAATTCTGACGGGCGGAGCGCCGTTTTTATACTCGGACGCACGCCGTGTTGGACTGGGCATACACAGGGGCAGGCCCTCCTCTGGCCCCATGACGGGATGCATGGACCCCGCCCAGGTTTTCGCCTTCACTGCGCACAGGGAGAAGGAGAGGCATCCATGAATCTGGCGAAGCTCTGCGCGGCGCGCGCGGCCGAGGGGCGGCCCGTCACCGCCGGCCTGATCGGCGCGGGCAAGTTCGGCTCGATGTTCCTGGCGCAGGTGCCGCATGTCGAAGGGCTGGAGGTGGCGGCGATCGCCGATCTCGACCCCGAGCGCTCCCGCGCCGCCTGCCGCGAGGTCGGCTGGGACGAGGCGCGGATCGCGGCCACGCACTTCGTCACCGACGGTGCGGAGCTGGCGGCGATGGACGGGGTCGAGGTGGTGATCGAGGCCACTGGCCATCCGCGCGCGGGCATCCGCCACGCGCAGGCGGCGATTGCGGCGGGGCGGCACGTGGTGATGGTCAATGTCGAGGCCGACGTACTGGCCGGCCCCGTGCTGGCGCGCCGTGCCGCCGAAGCGGGGGTGGTCTACTCCATGGCCTTCGGCGACCAGCCGGCGCTGGTCTGCGAGATGGTCGATTGGGCCAGCTCGAACGGGTTCCGGGTCGTCGCGGCGGGCAAGGGGACGAAATACCTGCCGAGCTATCATGAGGTGACGCCCGACGCGGTCTGGGAGCACTACGGTCTGACGGCCGAGGAGGCGAAGAAGGCGGGGATGAACCCGCAGATGTTCAACTCCTTTCTCGACGGCACCAAGAGCGCGATCGAGGCGGCGGCGATCGCCAATGCCACCGGGCTTTCGGTGCCCGAAGAGGGGCTGGCCTTCCCGCCTTGCGGCGCGGATGATCTCGCCCGCGTGCTGCGCCCGCGCGAGATCGGCGGGCAGCTGGAGAGGTCTGGCATGGTCGAGGTGGTTTCAAGCCTCGAACGCGATGGGCGGCCGGTGTTCCGGGATCTGCGCTGGGGCGTCTACGTGGTGATCGAGGCGCAGAGCGACTACGCCGCCGCCTGCTTCGCGCAATACGGCCTGCCGACCGACGCGACCGGGCGCTATGCCGCGATGTACCGGCCGTTTCACATGATCGGCCTGGAACTTGCGACCTCGGTGCTGTCGGCGGCGCTCAGGAGCGAGGCCACCGGAGCGCCGCTGGGCTTTCACGCGACGGTCGCCGCCATCGCCAAGCAGGATCTCGGCCCCGGCGACCGGCTCGACGGTGAAGGTGGCTACACCGTCTGGGGTCGGGTCATGCCCGCCACCCGGGCGGCGCACGACGAGGTACTGCCGATCGGGCTGGCGCAGGGGGTCACGCTGCGCCGCGCGGTGGCCAAGGGCACGGCCCTGCGCTTCGCGGATGTCGAGATCGGCGAGGACGAGGCAGTACGGCTTTACCGCGACTGCCTCGCCGTGGCGCAGGGCTAGAGCCAAGTCTCGGGCGGGTCATGAGGCAATGTCGCCCATGCCCGCCGACCGGCCGCGGAGGGATCAGACCCCGAGCCGGTCGCGCAGCGCGTACCAGGTCATCGCCAGCGTCAGCAGCGGCGCGCGGAAGCGGCCGCCGCCCGGAAACGGGGGGACGGGCAGGGTGGCGAAGGTGTCGAAACGGTCGGCTTGTCCCGCCACAGCCTCGGCCATCACCCGACCGGCCATGCCCGACAGCGCCACGCCATGGCCGGAGAAGCCCGCGCCCGACAGGATGTTGGGCCCGATGCGCTGCAGCGACGGCAGCCGCGACATGGTGATACCCAGCGTTCCGCCCCAGACATTGTCGATGCGCACGTCCGCAAGCTGCGGAAACAAGCTCTCCATCCGGCCGCGCAGTGCGGAGGTGATGTCGGTCGGGAAGCCGATAGAGTAGCTTTCGCGCCCGCCGAAGAGGAAACGGCGATCCTCGGTCATCCGGTAGTAATTCACCACGAAACGGGAATCGGCCACGGCGATGTCGCGGCTCAGCACTTCGCGCCAGCGCTCGCCCAAGGGCTCGGTCGCGGCGATGAAGCTGTTGATCGGCATCACTCGGGCCGCGACCTCGGGCATGATGCCGGGCAGGTAGCCATTGCCGGCGAGGATCACGTGATCGGCGGTCACCTTGGCACGTGGCGTGTGCAGCACCGCAGGGGTGCCCCGCTCGACCCGCGTCACTTCGGTCAACTCGTGGATCGTGGCGCCCGCCTTTTCCGCCTCGCGGGCCAGCGCCCGGGCGTAGCGCAGCGGGTGAAGGTGGCCTGCGCCTTCGTCGATCAGCCCGCCGTGATAGGCCTCCGTCCTGACGATGTCGCGGATCTCGTCGCGCCCGAGCGGCCGGATCGCGTCATAGCAGTAGCGCTTCGACAGGTGCTCGGCCTCGGCCCGGTCGCCCGCCGCCTCCTTCTCGGAATAGGCGCCATGCACCACGCCGGGAAGGAACCGGGCCTCGGGCGCATGTGCGTCGCAGAAGTCGCGCAGCTGCCGCTTGGCCTCTTCGGCCAGATCCCAGAGCTGCCGCGCGGGGCCGGTGCCGAGCTTGTCCTCGAGCCAGAGCTGCCCTTTGTTGAAACCCGATCCGACCTGGCCGCCATTGCGCCCCGAGGCGCCGAAGCCTGCGCGATGGGCGTCGAGCACGACGACGTCGAGCCCGGCCCGCGCCGCCGTCAACGCGGCCCAGAGCCCGGTGAAGCCCGCGCCGACGATGGCGAGATCGCAGCGCCGGTCGGCGTCGAGCGGATCGCGGTCGGCCGCGGGCGCTGCCGAGGCCACGTACCAGCTGCGCGGCATCTGGCCGGGGCGGTCGTTACGGTAGAGCGGGTTCATACGTTGAGCAGCAGGTGCTGGCGCTCCCAAGGGCTGATGACCTGCAGGAACTCGTTGTATTCGGCCCGCTTTACGATCGAGTAGACGCGCACGAATTCCGGCCCCAGCACCTCGTGCAGCTCCTTGGCCCCGTCGAACAGGTCGAGCGCCGCATAAAGCCCCTGCGGGATCTCGTCGGCGGCCTCGTAGGCGTCGCCGCGGAACCGCTTGTCGGGCCAGATCTCGTTCTTCATGCCCAGATACCCGCAGGCCAGCGAAGCGGCGATGCAGAGATAGGGGTTGCAGTCCATGCCCGCCAAACGGTTCTCGACGCGGCGCGCTTGCGGCGGCGAGATCGGCACGCGAATGCCGGTGGTGCGGTTGTCGCGGCCCCATTCGAGGTTGATCGGGGCGGCGTGGTCGCGCACGTAGCGGCGGAAGGAGTTCACATAGGGCGCGATCATCGCGATCACGCTCGGCATGTGTTCCTGCAACCCGCCGATGAAGTTGAAGAAGGCGTCGGTCTCGCCGCCCTGCGGGCCGGTGAAGAGGTTGCGCCCCTTGGCGTCGATGATCGAGTGATGGACATGCATGGCCGAGCCCGGCTCGCCCTCGATCGGCTTGGCCATGAAGGTGGCGAAGCAGTCATGCTTGAGCGCGGCTTCGCGGATCAGCCGCTTGAAGTAGAACACCTCGTCGGCGAGCTTGACCGGGTCGCCATGGCGCAGGTTGATCTCCAGCTGGCCGGCGCCGCCCTCCTGGGTGATGCCGTCGATCTCGAAGCCCTGGATCTCGGCATATTCGTAGATGTCGTCGATCACCGGGCCGTATTCGTCGACGGCGGTCATCGAATAGGCCTGCCGCGCGGCGGCCGGGCGACCGGTGCGGCCCATCATCGGTTCGATCGCTTTGGCCGGGTCGACGTTGCGGCCGACCAGGTAGAATTCCATTTCCGGCGCGACCACCGGGGTCCATCCCTCGGCCTTGTAGAGATCGACCACGCGTTTGAGCACGTTGCGCGGCGAGCAGCCCACCGGTCGGCCCTTCTGATCGAAGGCGTCGTGGATCACCTGTAGCGTGCCGTCGGCGGCCCACGGTGCGGCGGTGGTGGTCGAGAGATCCGGCTTGAGGATCATGTCCGGCTCGACGAAGCCCTCCGGCCCCGCCGCCTCGCCCCAGTCACCGGTGATGGTCTGGAAGAAGATCGAGTTGGGCAGGTGGAAGAACTGCTGGCGCTCCCACTTGGCGGCGGGGACCGCCTTGCCGCGGGCGATGCCCGGCAGGTCGGCGATCACGCATTCCACCTCGTCGAGGCGATGCTGGTCGAGATAGAGGCGGGCGGCTTCCGGGATCTCGTCGAGCCAGCTCATGCAGCCCCCTTCAAAACGCGCGCCATGCGGTCGGCCAGGATGTCGGCATCGACCGGCTTGTCGAGATTGGCGAGCGCGTAATCGATCTGGTCCTGCGGCACCACGCCTATGGCGCGGGTGGTGGCCAGCCCCTCGATGAAGCGCGACCCAAACTCGGGGTGGGGCTGGATGGTGAAGACGTGATCCCCCCAGGCCAGCGCCGCATGCGCGCAGAAATCGTTGCTCGCGCAGACCCGCGCCCCTTCGGGCAGCGTCACCACCTGGTCCTGATGCCAGGCGTTGAGCGCGATCTCGCGGCCTTCGAAATCATAGCTCTTGCGGCCCACCGACCAGCCGCCGGCGAATTTCTCCACCCGGCCGCCCAGTGCCTGGGCGATGATCTGGTGCCCGAAGCAGACGCCGACGAGCGGGATCCGCTGCGCGTGGATCTCGCGGATCAGCTCTTCGAGCGGGGCGATGAAGGGGTGATCCTCGTAGGCGCCATGCTTCGAGCCGGTGATCAACCAGCCGTCGCAGGCGTCGGCGCCCCCCGGGAATTCCATCGCCTCGACGTCGAAGCGACGAAAGGCGAAGCCGTGCCCCCCGAGGAGCCGCTCGAACAGGTCCGAATAGTCGCCGAGTTCCGGGCGCAGCGCGTCTGGCGCGTGGCCGGTCTCAAGAATGCCGATCTGCATGAAGCACCGTGTTTGTGGATGGCCCGAAGCTAGTCCCCGCAGCCCCGCTCGGCAAGCCGGTCACACAGTGTCGAGATAGAGCTCGAGCTGCTGATCGGGACTCAACTCCGCCATGTAGTGCAGCTCCTGCCGCTTGGTCATCACCAGATTGTCGATCAGGAGCTGCGGAAAGATCCGCTTGACCAGCGGCGAGGCCTCGAAGGCGTCGATCGCGGCTCCCCAGGTCTGCGGGATCTGCGCCATCTCCTGCTCGTAGGCGTTGCCGACGATCGGCGGCGGCGGGGTCATCGCGTCCTCGATGCCCACCAGCGCGGCGCCGAGCACCGCGGCGAGGAAGAGATAGGGGTTCACGTCGCCGCCGGCAACGCGATGCTCGATCCGGCGCGCCATGGGCGAGCCGCCGGGCACGCGCACGCTGGCGGTGCGGTTGTCATAGGCCCAGCAGATGCCGGTCGGCGCATGGCTCTCGGGCACCAGCCGGTCGTAGCTGTTGGCATGCGGCGCGAAGGCCAGCGCGCAGTCCGGAATGCCCTTGAGACAGCCGGCGATGGCGTGACGCAGCACCGGCGTGCCCTCGTGGCTGCCATCGGCAAAGATGTTGCGGCCGGTCTCGTCGAGCACCGAGAAATGCGTGTGCAGGCCGTTGCCCGCGAATTCCTCGTAGGGCTTGGCCATGAAGCTCGCCGCCATGCCATGCTTGCGGGCCAGCCCGCGCACCAGCATCTTGAACAGCCAAGCGTCGTCAGCGGCCTTGAGCGCGTCGGGCACGTGGACGAGATTGACCTCGAACTGGCCGAGACCCACCTCCGAGATCGCTGCCTCGGCCGGGATGTCCATCAACTCGCAGGCGTCGTAGAGATCATTGAAGAAGATGTCGAAGGCGTCCAGCGCCCGCAGGCTGAGGATGTCGGCGCCCATGCGCCGCTTGCCCGAGCGGGGGCTTTTCGGCTGGCGAATCTCCTTGCCGCTGTCGTCGACGAGGTAGAATTCCATCTCGGTCGCAACCACCGGCTTGAGGCCGCGCGCCTTGTAGCGCTCGACCACCCGCGCCAGTGCATGGCGCGGATCGCCGTCGAAGGGCTCGCCGGCCTCGGTATACATCCACAAGGGCAGCAGCGCCGAGGGGATCGACAGCCAAGGCATCGGAACGTAGCCGCGCTCGGTCGGCTTCAGCACCCCGTCCGGGTCGCCGATTTCGAAGACCAGCGGGCTGTCCTCGACGTCCTCGCCCCAGATGTCGAGATTGAGCACCGAGAGCGGAAAACGGGTGCCCTCTTCCTCGATCTTGCGGGCGAAGCGGACCGGTACGCGCTTGCCGCGGGCCTGGCCGTTGAGGTCGGCGGCGCCGACGCGGATGTTGCGAACCTCGGGGTGCTCGTCGAGCCAGCTCATCTGAAAATCGTCCTGAGACCGCCGCGTCGCGGGGCGCCCGCGGCATCGGGGAGGTGACGGTTGAGACGGCGCCCGATCAGCCCCATCGCAGCGATGACCACCAGCGTCAGCAGGACGAAATAGCCCGCGAGGATGGGGTAGGGCACGAAGGGGTTGAATGTCTTGTCTGCGAAATAGGACGCATAGTAAAGCGCGTCGCCCTGCTGCCGCGAAGCCGGGAAGCCCGAGAAGAACACCAGCGTGGTGGCGTGGAACAGGAAGATCGCCTCGTTGGTGTAGGCGGGCCATGCCAGGCGCAGCGTGGTCGGCCAGACCACGCGGCGAAACTTGGCCCAGCCCGACAGTCCGTAGGCGTCGGCAGCCTCGATTTCGCCCTTGGGCACCGAGCGCAGCGCGCCGTAGAAGATCTCGCCCGAATAGGCGGCGGTGTTGAAGAACAGCACCACTGCGGCGCCGAGCCAGGCGCTGGTCAGCGCGTCGAAGGCCGGAACCTGTCCCTTGAGCGACAGGAACAGGAAATAGGCGAAGAAGAACTGGATGAAGAGCGGCGAGCCGCGAAACAGGAAGATCGTCCATTCGGCCGGCTTGCGGAACCAAGGCGAGCGCGACGCCTTGCCCACCGCCAGCGCGGTGGCGAGGACGAAGCCCGACAGCAGCGCCACGAGGCCGAAATAGACGTTCCAGATCATGCCGGAGCCGATCAGCACGAATTGCTGGCACAAGGTGAAGTCCGAGCGCGGCAGCAGCCGCTCGCCATAGCCCAGCGAGCGCAGCCCGTAATCCATGATCGTGTCGTAGCAGCTCATGGCGGGCCTGCCTTGTTCATGCCGATGGGACCGGTGCGGGCGTGGTTGGCCAGCGTCTCGCGGCCATGGCTCAGGCGCAGCATGATCCGGTCGAGCACGATCTCGGAGATCCGGGTGAAGCCGAGATAGAACACCAGCAGGAACAGGAAGTACCACATCCGCCAGTCGCCATGCGGGTAGGCGGTGAATTGCGGCGTCTTGGTCGAGCCCAGCTCGCGCGCCCAGTAGACAATGTCCTCGACGCCCAGCAGGAACAGCAGCGGCGAGGCTTTGATCAGCACCATCCACAGGTTCGAAAGGCCGGGCAGGGCATAGACCCACATCTGCGGCACAAGCACGCGGCGGAACACCTGCGCGCGGGTCATGCCATAGGCCTCCGCGGTCTCGATCTGGGCTCGCGGCACGGCGCGCATCGCGCCGAACAGCACGTTGGCGGCAAAGGCGCCGAAGACCAGTGCGAAGGTGAAGACGGCGAGCCAGAAGCCGTAAACCTCATGCACCCATTGGGCCGAGGTCGAGAGCGGCATCTTGGCCTCGGCGCAGACGATGAAGTCGTTGCCCTGCCGGATCGGCTGGTCCCAGTCGGGGCATTTCGCCTTGTGGCGCAGCCACTCGATGCCCTGATCGAGCGCGATCACGAAGAACAGGAAGAAGGCGATGTCGGGCACGCCGCGCACCACCGCGATGTAGCTGCGTCCCAGCCAGGACAGCGGCGCGATGCGCGAGCGTGCCGCCACCGCGCCGCCGAAGCCGAACAGCAGCGCCACTGGTGCGGTGACCGCGAGCAGCAGCAGCACCGTGCCGAAGGCACCATAGAAGGCGAGGTGCTTGCCCGTGGTGAGGTAGCACGCGAGCCAGTTCAGGCCGGAGAGCGTTTCGGGATCGGCGCAGGAAGCGAACATCAAAGGATCCGATCGGGGCGGCGCGTGGCCGCCCCGTCAAGTGTCACTCGAAGGTGTTGGCGTTTTCGCCGAACCATTTCAGGATCAGCTCGTTGAGCGAGCCGTCATCCTTCATCGACTGGATCGCGGCGTCGAGCTTGTCGCGCAGCTCGCCGTCGCTCTCGCGCAGGCCGACACCGATGCCGTCACCGAGCGGCACGTCGTCGCCCACAAACATCAGCTCGCCGCCCGAGGCCTCGACGATCGGCGCCAGGAAATCCTTGTCGGCGAAGACCGCGTCGGCCTCACCGTTGCGCACCGCGGCGACCGCCTCGTCGGGGGTGGCGAATTCCAGCAGCGCGGCGCCGCTGTCGGCGACATGGCCGGCTTGGATCGTGGTGGCCTGGGCCGAGATCACCCCGCCCTCGAGATCCACGTCCTCGGACGGCGCGGCATAGGCCGACGCCGCGGGCGGGAAGTAGTTCTGGGTGAAGTCGATGACCTCGTCACGCTCGTCGGTGATGCTCATCCCGGCGATGATCGTGTCGTAGTTGCCCGAAACGAGGTTGGGGATGATCGAATCCCAGTCGTTGGTGACCCACTCGCAAGTCAGCTCGGCGCGCGCGCACAGCTCGTCGCCGACCTCGCGCTCGAACCCGTCGACCTCACCCGCATCGTTGAGGAAGTTGTACGGAGGGTAGGCGCCCTCGGTGCCCAGGCGCACGGTCTGCGAGTGGCTCTCGGCCAGCGCGGCACCGGCGCTCAGTGCGAGCGCGGCGGTCGTGAGGATCAGCGTCTTCATCGTCAGGTGGTCTCCTGTTGGGGATAGTGCCGTGCCCGCTCTCAGGCGGGCTGCGGGTGCGGGGCGGAATGCGACAGGAACTGCCGCAGCCGCTCTGACTTCGGGTTGCCGAACAGCTCGGCGGGCGGGCCCTGCTCTTCGATCAGCCCCTGGTGCAGGAACACGACGTGGTCGGCCACGTCATGCGCCATGCGCATGTCATGGGTGACGATGATCATGGTGCGGCCTTCCGCGGCCAGATCCTTGATCACCCGCACCACCTCCTGCTCCAGCTCCGGGTCGAGCGCCGAGGTCGGCTCGTCGAACAGGAGCGCGCGCGGCTCCATGCACAGCGCGCGGGCGATCGCGGCACGTTGCTGCTGGCCGCCCGAGAGCTGCGCGGGCCAGGCGTCGGCCTTGTCGCCGATGCCGACCTTGTCGAGATACTCGCGCGCCTTGGCCTCGACCTCGTCGCGAGGCCGGCCCAGCACCGTCACCGGCGCTTCCATGACGTTCTGCAGGATCGACATGTGGGCCCAGAGGTTGAACTGCTGGAACACCATCGCGAGGTTGGTGCGGATGCGCGTGACCTGCTTGGGATCGGCGGGACGACGGTTCAGCCCCTGGCCCTTCCAACGCACCGGTTCGCCCTCGAAGATCACCTCGCCCTGCTGGCTGTCCTCGAGCAGGTTGCAGCAGCGCAGCAGCGTCGACTTGCCCGACCCTGAGGAGCCGATCATCGACACGACGTGGCCGGCGGGCGCACGGATGTCGACCCCCTTGAGGACCTCGAGCGATCCATAGGATTTGTGCAGATCGCGGATCTCGATGACCGGCTTGCTGTCGCTCACGTGCTCTCATGTCCCTTTTCTGACGAGGGAGTAGGGGACAGTTTCACCGAAAATGCAACGGGGGCGGGGCCTTTGCCCCGGCGTCACGCACGCAACGGAAAAAAACGCTGCCGCTTAACTGTGCATCCGTTCGGCGGCGCGCTGGCGGGCATGGGCGCTGTCGGGATCGGAGACGCCCAGCATCGGTGCGACCATCCGCATCAGCGCGTCCTCCTCGTCGTCGCGCTGGCCATCGGCAAGCACGACCTCCCACAGCGCCTCGATCACCGCCTCGCGGTCCTCGTAGCTCACCGCGTCCTTGATCGCGCGGGTGAAGCGGACCGTGTCGGGGGCCTCGCTCTCCATCACCTCGCAATCGGTGCGCAGCCGCGCCGCGGCGGCGGGGTCGAGCCGGTAGCGCGCGCCGAGGATGCGGTCGATGCGCCGGGCCTCCTCGGGGCTGTAATGCCCGTCGGCGCGGGCGATCCGCACCAGCAGCGCGCCGAGCGCGAGCCGGGCATCGGCATCGGGAAGGCGCGCGGGCGCGGGATCGGTGAGGCGGCGGAGGAGATCTGCGAACATGCGGCGAATATAGAGGTTCCCGGCTCGCGGGAAAGGGGTCAGGGCTGCGGCGCCAGGGTGGCGAAGCGATCGCTCAGCCATTGTGCCTGCGCGTGGAAGCCATAGGGCGGGTTGACCACGAACAGCCCCGAGCCGGTCATGCCATGCCCCTTCCGGGCGGGCGGAAAGGCCACCTCGTGGCGCACGCCCTCGGGAATGTCGCGCTCCAGCTGGCGCAGCATGGGCGCATGGGGCGTATCGCGGAGGATCGGGTACCACAGCACGATCACGCCCACCGGCCATTTGCGCGCGATGCGGCGCATCGCCTGCGGGATGGCGCGGTAGTCCTCCTTGATCTCCCAGCTCGGGTCGATCAGCAAAAGCCCGCGTCGAGGCTCGGGCGGGGTCAGCGCCACGGCCATCTCGATGCCGTCGCGACGATGCGTCCGCGCGCGGTCGCCCATCGCCGCGGCCAACGCCGCGTGCTCCCGCGGATGCAGTTCGGCGAGGTCGATCCGGTCGGTCTCGCGCAAGAGCCGCGCCGCGATTTCCGGCGAGCCGGGATAGGCCTGCGCCCCGTGATCGGCGCGCACCGCCTCGATGACCTGCGCATAGGGGTGGTCGGGCGCGAACCAGTCGCGCACCCGCAGGATGCCCTGTGCCGCCTCGCCGGTCTTTTCCGCCTCGGCCGCATCGAGCCGGTAGAGCGCCCGACCCGCATGGCTTTCGAGATAGCTCAGCGGCTTGGGTTTGGCCGCGAGGTAGCCGAGCATCCAGGCCAGCGCCGCGTGCTTGTGCACGTCGGCGAGGTTTCCGGCATGATAGCCGTGCTGGTAGGACAGCATGATCATCTCCCTTGGCGCGTGCGCCCCGCTGGTAGCGGGGGGGCGGTGGCGGGGCAAGCCGTGGCATCGACGCCGCGTCGCCTGCCGATACCGGGGCGGGGGGATTGTCCGGCGTCGCGGGAGGCGTATCTCTAGAACAAGCCCCGACTGCCGAAAGGATTTCGCCGATGCGCCGGATCACGCTCGCCATCGTTCCGATCATGGCCCTCGCGCCGCTGACCGCGCTCGCCGGATCGCTTGACCAGCCCGTGTCCGAGGCGCCGGTGACGGTCCTTCCCGCGCCGACCCCGGTTCAGGCCGCGCCTGCCAACGCGCTTGGCTTCACGCTGCGCGGCGGCCTGGCGGTCTCGCCGGAATATTTCGGCTCGGATGATTACGTGGTCGGCCCGGATCTGGGCTTTGCACTCGACCGGCTGCGTTTCGGCCCCTTCGACATCGGCAGCGACGATCCCGATTTCGTCTCCGAGGGATTCGGGCTGCGCGGCTCGTTCCGCTATATCGGCGAACGTGAGGCGGCCGACGTGGATGGCGTGGCCGGGCTCGACGACGTCGATGCGGCGTTGGAGCTGGGGCTGGGCGCAGGCTACGACACTAGAAACTTCGGGGTCTTCGCGGATGTGCGTCGCGGCTTTGGCGGCCATGAAAGCTACGTGGCCGAGCTGGGCGCCGACGCCTATTTCTATCCCAACGACCGGCTGACGTTGCGGGCCGGACCGCGCGCGCTGTTTGCCGAGGATGACTATGCGCAGACCTATTTCGGCGCACAGGCTTTCGAAGCGCGGGGCGGCCTGATCTCGGCGGGGGCCGAAATCGGTGGCGTCTACGAGATTGACGACCGTTGGGGCGTCGACGCCGCCGTTACCTATGAACGGCTGATGAACGATGCCGCCGACAGCCCCGTGACCGAGGATGACGAGCAGTTCGGGGCGCGGCTGGGAATCACCCGGCAGCTCGACTTCCGGTTCTGAGAAGGACCCGCGCGCCGTCCCTGATGACCGGCACGGCGCGCTTTCGCGGCCCGCGACCTGTGGCCGTTTCTCAATCCGTGGTAGCATGGCCCCGTTCTCACCAGTTACGGGAGGTTCCCCATGCGCCGCCTAGCCGCCCTTCTCGGCGCGCTGGCCTTTGCCAGTACTGCCTCGGCCGAGACGACCCCGACCCAGCAAGACATCGCTAATATTGAACAATGCGTGCGATCGGTCGGCGCGCGCGGAAACCAGAGACAGGTGTTCAGGAGTTGCACCGAGCTCATCGCCGGCCCGTGCCGCAATGGAACGACTCTCGAGATCGCCGATTGCCTGATGCGCGAGACCAATGCCTGGGATACCTGGCTGAACGCCTGGTGGAAGCCGATGCGCACGCGCGCAGAGGCGAATGGCTCCTGGGAGCGGCTGCTCGCCGCGCAGCGCCAGTGGATCAAGGATCGGGATGCCGAATGCTTCCGCGCCTATGACAGCGTGGATGGCGGATCGCTGCGCGTGATCTACGGCGCGGCCTGCCACCGTGACCTCACCGCCCGCAAGGCGATCGAGTTCTACTTCAGCCTCTATCGCTGAAGGGTCCGGGCCGCCGCTTGGACGGCCCGGTATTCCGTTCAGACCAGCCGCGACGTCTCGACCGCCGCACGCACGAAATCGGCGAAGAGCGGGTGCGGCGCGAAGGGCTTGGACTTCAGCTCGGGGTGGAATTGCACGCCGATGAACCACGGGTGGTCTTTCCACTCGACGATCTCGGGCAGGCGCCCATCGGGCGACATCCCCGAGAAGCACAGCCCCTTGGCCTCGAGTGCCTCGCGGTACTTGGTGTCGACCTCGTAGCGGTGACGATGGCGCTCCTCGATCCGGCTCGCGCCATAGACCTCGGCGACCTTGCTGCCCTCGGCCAGCGCGGCGGTGTAGGCGCCGAGCCGCATCGTGCCGCCCTTGTCGTCGGTCACCGCCCGCTCGACCACGTGATTGCCCTGGATCCACTCCTTAAGGTGGTAGACGACCGGCTCGAAGCGGCGCTTGCCGGCCTCGTGGTCGAACTCCTCGGAGCCGGCGGTCTTGAAGCCCGCGACGTTGCGCGCGGCCTCGATCACCGCGAGCTGCATGCCAAGGCATATGCCGAGGTAGGGAATGCCGCGCTCACGCGCGAACTGGGCGGTCTTGATCTTGCCCTCGGTGCCGCGCTCGCCAAAGCCCCCGGGCACGAGGATCGCGTGGTAGCCCTCGAGATGCGGGGCCGGGTCCTCGCGGTCGAAGCGTTCGCTGTCGACCCATTCGACTGTCACCCTGACCCGGTTGGCCATGCCGCCATGGGTCAGCGCTTCCTTGATCGACTTGTAGGCGTCCTCAAGCTGCACGTATTTGCCGACGATGGCCACGCGGACCTCGCCCTCGGCATGGGTGAGGCGGTCCATCACGTCGTTCCACCGCGCGAGGTTCGGCTTGGGCGCGGGCGCGATGCCGAAGGCGTCGAGCACGGCCTGGTCGAGGCCCTCGCGGTGATAGGCCAGCGGCGCCTCGTAGATCGACTTGAGGTCATAGGCCGCGATCACGCTCTCCTTGCGGACGTTGCAGAAGAGGCCGATCTTCTCGCGCTCCTTCTCGGGAATCGGGTGCTCGGAGCGGCAGACCAGCACGTCGGGCGCGATGCCGATGGAGCGCAGCTCCTTGACTGAATGCTGCGTCGGCTTGGTCTTCAGCTCGCCGGAGGCGGCAACATAGGGCAGCAGCGTCAGGTGCATGAAGATGCACTGGCCGCGGGGGCGCTCCTGCGCGAATTGCCGGATCGCCTCAAAGAAGGGCAGGCCCTCGATGTCGCCGACCGTGCCGCCGATTTCGCAGAGCTGGAAATCGACCTCGTCGGCGCCGATCGAGAGGAAGTCCTTGATCTCGTTGGTGACGTGCGGGATCACCTGGATCGTTTTGCCGAGGTAATCGCCGCGACGCTCCTTCTCGAGCACGTTCGAATAGATCCGCCCCGAGGAAACCGAGTCGGTGCGCCGCGCGGCCACCCCGGTGAAGCGCTCGTAATGGCCGAGGTCGAGATCGGTCTCGGCGCCGTCATCGGTGACGAAGACCTCGCCATGCTCGAACGGGCTCATCGTGCCCGGATCGACGTTGAGATACGGATCGAGCTTGCGCAGCCGCACCGTGTAGCCCCGCGCCTGCAGGAGCGCGCCCAGCGCCGCCGAAGCCAGTCCCTTGCCGAGCGAGGAGACAACGCCGCCGGTGATGAAGATGTAACGCGCCATGGTCGGAAGTACCCCGTGATCGTCGAATGAGCATCGAATGGAAGACTGCCGCGAAACGTGGGTTTCGCGGCATCACGGGATTTGAGGATATCCGGATTCGGCCCGTGACCGCAACCGGGGGCGCAAGATCATGTGGCCGAAACCGGCCGACGCCCAGTGGTTGTGGATTCTCGTCAGTCCGCCTGCGGCACGACCGGGCCGCTCGACGGCGGCAGAAGGTCGCTGCCGAGGCCGTTCTCTTCGGGCGCGGTGCCGGGCGTGCCGACCGTTTCCTCGGGGCTGTCGGCCAGCCGGTCGAGCACCGAACCGCCGGCCGAGTTCTCGGCCGCGATGATGGTCAGCGCGATCGAGGTCACGATGAAGGCAGCCGCGAGGCCCCAGGTCACCTTGCCCAGCGCGGTCGCCGCGGCGCGGCCGGACATCACGCCGCCACCGCCGCCTCCCATGCCGAGGCCGCCGCCCTCGGAGCGCTGCAGCAGCACCACGCCGATCAGCGACAGCGCGAGGATCAGGTGGACGATCAGGACGACGTTTTCCATGCGGACCTCTGCTTGCGGCGGGGCGGGGCGGAACGCGCCGTATCTAGAAGAGGGGCGGTCCTGTCGCAACCCCGAAGTGGGGGCAGGCGCACCGACCGGGGCAGTTTGCGGTTTCGCGCTGCCGCCCCCGGCGCTATAGGGACGCCGGATTGCATGACCGGAGAGGACAGGTTCATGGCGAATGTGGTGGTCGTCGGTACCCAGTGGGGCGACGAGGGCAAGGGCAAGATCGTGGACTGGCTGTCCGAGCGCGCCGACGTGATCGCGCGCTTCCAGGGCGGCCACAACGCAGGTCACACGCTGGTCGTCGGCGGCGAGGTCTACAAGCTGCACGCGCTGCCTTCGGGCGTGGTGCGCGGCGGCAAGCTCTCGGTGATCGGTAACGGCGTCGTGCTAGACCCGTGGCATCTCCTCAAGGAGATCGAGGGCATCCGTGCCCAAGGCGTCGAGATCACCCCCGAGACGCTGATGATCGCCGAGAACACCCCGCTGATCCTTCCGTTCCATGGCGAGCTGGACCGGGCGCGCGAAGGTCAGAACACCGTCGCCAAGATCGGCACCACCGGGCGCGGCATCGGGCCGGCCTATGAAGACAAGGTCGGTCGCCGCGCGATCCGCGTCGCCGACCTCGCCGACGCCGCTACCCTCGAGCTTCGGGTCGACCGTGCGCTGGTGCATCACAACGCGCTGCGCAACGGCCTCGGGCTGGAGCCGATCGACCGCGACGCGGTGCTGGAGCAGCTGCGCGAGATCGCGCCCGCCATCCTCGAATACGCGGCCCCGGTCTGGAAGGTGCTCACCGAGCGCCGTCGCGCCGGCCAGCGGATCCTGTTCGAGGGTGCGCAGGGTGCGCTGCTGGACATCGATTTCGGCACCTATCCCTTCGTCACCTCCTCGAACGTGATCGCGGGACAGGCGGCGACGGGCACCGGCATCGGGCCCGGCGCGATCGATTTCGTGCTCGGCATCGTGAAGGCCTACACCACCCGCGTCGGCGAGGGCCCGTTCCCGACCGAGCTCGACGATGATGACGGTCAGCGTCTGGGCGAGCGGGGCCACGAATTCGGCACCACGACGGGGCGCAAGCGCCGCTGCGGTTGGTTCGACGCCTGCTTGGTGCGCCAGACCTGCGCGACCAGCGGCGTCTCGGGCATCGCGCTGACCAAGCTCGACGTGCTCGACGGCTTTGAGACGCTGAAGATCTGCACCGGCTACGAGCTGGATGGCGAGCGCTACGATTACCTGCCCACCGCCGCCGACCAGCAGGCCCGCTGCACCCCCATCTACGAAGAGATGCCGGGCTGGCAGGAAAGCACGGCGGGCGCGCGCAGCTGGGCCGACCTCCCGGCGCAGGCGATCAAGTACATCCGCCGGATCGAGGAGTTGATCCAGTGCCCGGTGGCGATGGTCTCGACCAGCCCCGAGCGCGACGACACGATCCTCGTCACCGATCCGTTCTCGGACTGATGGCGCGCAAGCTCAGCCACAAGACCCGGCGCAGGTTGTCGCTGCTGATCCTGTTGGTCGGCCTGCCGGCCTATATCGTGGTGGCGATCACGCTGGTCGGGCTGATTGACCGGCCCTCGATCCTCGTCGAGCTGGCGATCTATGTCGGGCTTGGCATCCTCTGGGCCCTGCCGTTCCGGCGAATCTTTCTGGGGGTGGGCAAACCCGACCCGGAAGAGGATCCCGGCGAGCACTGAGCGGGACTGGCAAGAGAAAAGGGGCGGCACCACGCGGCGCCGCCCCTTTTTCATGTCCGCTGCCGATCGTCAGCCGGCGCGGCGCTCGGGGTTGAAGCGGCTGGAGCGAGCCACCGCGAAGCGGCCGCCGCGCACGCGGGTCAGTGCGCCTTGGCGCAGCAGCGTGCCGAAGCAGCGCAGCCCATCCTCGCGGCTGACCGGTTCGGGGCTGGCCTCGCGCACCCGCTCCATCAGCTGCGGGCGCGAGAAATCCTCGGCCCCTTCGACAAAGGCGGTGTAGGCAGCGGCGGCCTCCAGCAACTCGCCCAGTTCTTGCGCGCCCATCCGTGCGGCAAAGGCGGCAAAGCTCTCGGCCGGGGCAGGGGTGGCGTCCGGCATGGCGGCGCGCTGGGGCTGCGCCTCGACCGCGTCGTGATGCAGCTCCTGCGCCGCGCTGTCGCCCGAGACGACCCGGCGGGGCCGAACCGGGACCACCCGCTCGGGGCGCGGTGCCGTCTGGCCGAGATCGACGCGCTGCGCAGCGACCAGCTTGAGCGGGGCCGGGCGCGGCCGTTCGGGCTGTGCCGCGGTACCCTCGTCGCCACGCGACGGCATGGCCGGGCGGCGCGGACGCACCGCTTGGCGCAGATCGTCGCGGAAGGCCTCTTCGGCGTGGTCGGGTTTGGCCACGTCGCCGAGCTGACGCGCGGCCTCGGTCGCGGCGACCGCGGCCTTGAGCTGGGAGATCGAGTCGCGGCGGCGGCCCGCTTCGGGGTCGGCCATGCGGGCATCGGTGGCGGACATGATCCGCGACAGGTCGGCCTCGTCGGTGGCCAGCGCCGGATGGCTGTTCACCGGATGGGCACGGGTTTCTTCGGACGCGGCCGGCGCATCGGCTTTGGCGGCGACTTGCTCCTGCTCCTGTTTCGGCTGCGCATCGGGGGCCGTCGCGTCGGCGGTGGGCCCGAACTCGAACTCGAGATGCTGGCGCGCCGCTTCGGCCGGATCGAAACCACCGATCCAGTCGGCATCCGTCACGTCGCGTGCCGTATCAGCTTCGGCGGCCTCTTCGGCTTCAGCGGTTTCCTCGATCTCGGCGGTCTCTTCGGCTTCGTCCGCTCGGGCTTCTTCGGCTTCTGCGATCTCCTGCGAGGCCGGACCATCGCCCTCGAGACCCATCTCGCGCTCTAGCGCTGCCAGTTCGGCGAGCAGGGCCCGCTCGGCCTCGTCGGACAGATCGGCCTCGCGGCGCTTGGATTCGGCGGCCTCTTCGCGGGCTCGGGCCGCGGTATCAGCTTCCTCCTGGGCGGTCTCGGCCTCTTCAGCTGCCTGTTCTTTGTCCGCTTGCGCCGTTTCAACGGTATCGGCTTCGGTTTCGGCCTGCATCGGGGTCGTGTCGGGAGCGGTGTCTATCGCTTCCTGCGCCGCCTCCGTCTGCGCGGTTTCGACCTGCGCCGCGTCTGCTTCTGCTTTGTCCTGCGCGGCAGCCGACGGGGTCGGCTCGGCGTCCCGCTCGGCCGACACCTCTTCGGCAGCGCTTTCTTCTTCCGTCATCATGCGATGCGCTTCGCCACGGGCGACGGCGCGCTCGAAATCGGCCTTGCGCATCCGCACCACGCGGGCGCGGGCCGGACGGGCGGGCTCCGCCTCGTTCGTCTCCGCCTCGGCGTGCCGGGGCGATTCCGGCTCGGCCTGCTTGGCGGTTTCGCGCGGCTGCGCCGGGGCGGTGTCGAACAGGCCGGCTGCCGGCCGCTGTCCGGCGGCGGGGGCGATGTCCTCTTCGTCTTCATCCGCGGCAAAGGCCGGCTGACGGCCAACGACGGCGCGGATCCGCTGCAGCTTTGCGGCGACGCTGTCGCCATCGGGCGCCGGGCGGGCCGGCGCGGGACGTGCCGCGGCCGGCTGCTGAGCTACCTGGGGCTCGGCTTGGCGCGGCGCGGCCGGAGCCGGCTCGGGCTTCGGTGCGGCAGGTGCCGCGGCGGCGGCAGGAGCGGCAGCGGGAGCAGGCGCTTCGGCGGCCGGGGCTTCTTCCGGGGCTGCGGGGGCGACATGCGGCTGCGGGGCAGGCTCCGGGGCGGCGCGGGCCTCGGTCTGTGCCGGGGCGACCGGCGGCAGCGCCTGCCCGGCGCGCAGCACGATTCCCGTGCCTTCGCTGCGGGCCTCGACCCGGCGGGCGACCTCGCGTTCGGCGATCCGTGCCAGCATCTCGGCGTCGGGCGTCGGCGGCTCGGCTCCGAAATAGCGGTCATCGGCAGCCAGGTCGCGGAAATACTCTGCGATGGCCTTCATCGTGTCGAACGAGTCGTCGAAGCCCTCCAGCGTGCAGGAGAACGTCCCGTAGGACACCGTGAGTATCTTGCTTGATCCAACCATCTGAGTGCTCGCTTTCTACCCTGTCCGCTCCGATGTAGCAGTGAATGGGTTTGAAACAGGATCACGACATGGGTGGCCGCGGGATGTTTTCATGGCAAAACCGCGGCAGACCGTTCGGTCCGAGGCGATGATGGAGGGCCGGCGTGGCAATTGTCCAGAGCGATGGGGCTGTAACGCTGCTGGGCGGCGGAGCGCTCGGGACGGGGGATCTGGCGCTGGCGCTGTCGCGCGCGCCGGTGCTGGTCGCCGCTGATGGCGGCGCCCGCCATGCCGCCGCTGCCGGGCACACGCCGCGCGCGGTGATCGGCGACATGGACAGTATCGGCAGCGCCGCGCCGCTCTTCGGAGGCCGCCTGCATCCGATCGCCGAGCAGGACAGCACCGATTTCGACAAGGCGCTGCGGAACATCGACGCGCCGCTGGTGCTGGCGGCGGGCTTCACCGGCGGCCGGCTCGACCACGAGCTGGCGGCGTTCCACGTCCTCGCGGCCCGGCCCGATCGGCGCTGCGTGCTGATCGGCGCCGAGAGCGTGGTGTTCCTCTGTCCTCCCGAGATCACGCTCGACCTCTCGGCGGGAGAGCCCTTCTCCCTCTTCCCGATGGGGGAGGTGAGGTGCATCTCGCGCGGCTTGCGCTGGCCCACGGCGGGCCTTGCCTTTTCTCCCGCCGGGCGGATCGGCACATCGAACGAGGCGGAAGGACAGGTGGAGCTGTCCTGCGACGCGCCGCTGATGCTCGCCATCGCGCCGCGCGCCGCGCTCGACGCCGTGATCGCGGGGGTGGGACGGGCCCCGGGCTGGCCGGGGCGCTGAGCGCACATTACCGGTGCGCGACGGCAGCGTGCCGCCACGGCCCTGCGGGCTTTGCAAACCCGCCCCCAGCCGTTATCTGCACGCTCATCCACCCCTCTGCGCATCAAACCGTCAGGACCCGCCAGTGACCGACAGCTTCGAGAATCCCGGCCCCGTCGAACGCGACTGGTCCGACGCGATCAGCCCGATCGAGGAGATCATCGCCGACGCCCGCAACGGCCGCATGTTCATTCTCGTCGATCACGAGGACCGCGAGAACGAAGGCGATCTGGTGATTCCGGCGCAGATGGCGACGCCCGACGCGATCAACTTCATGGCCACCCATGGCCGCGGGCTGATCTGCCTGTCGCTGCCGCGCGAGCGGATCGACGCGCTGGGCCTGCCGTTGATGTCGACCAACAACTCCTCGCGCCACGAGACCGCCTTCACGGTGTCGATCGAGGCGCGCGAGGGCGTCTCGACCGGTATTTCGGCGCATGACCGTGCGCTCACCGTCGCCGTGGCGATCGACGCCTCCAAGACCGCGGCCGACATCGCCACGCCGGGCCACGTGTTCCCGCTGCGGGCCCGCGAGGGCGGGGTGCTGGTCCGCGCCGGCCATACCGAGGCGGCCGTCGACATCTCGCGGCTGGCCGGGCTCAACCCTTCGGGCGTGATCTGCGAGATCATGAAGGAGGACGGGACCATGGCCCGTCTGCCGGATCTCGTGGCCTTCGCTCAGAAGCACGCGCTCAAGATCGGCACGATCAGCGACCTGATCGCCTATCGCCGTCGTCACGACAATCTCGTGCGGCTGCGCGACGAGCAGCAGATCCAGTCCGAGTTCGGCGGCGACTGGACCCTGCGCGTCTATGTCGACGAGACGCAGGGCGCCGAGCACATCGCGCTGGTCAAGGGCGACATCTCGGGTCCCGAGCCGGTGCTGACGCGGATGCACACGCTCGACCCGATGCTCGACGTGGTCGGCACCGGCCCGCGGGGCCGTGCGCGCGAGTTCGGCGACGCGATGAGCCTCATCGCCGAGGAAGGGCGCGGCGTGTTGGTGCTGCTGCGTGACCTGCACATGAAGCTCGCCACCACCGAGGAGCATTCGCCCCATGTGCTGCGGCAATACGGCCTCGGCGCGCAGATCCTCTCCTCGCTCGGCTTGTCGAAGATCGTCCTGCTGACCAATTCCCCCCAACCCCGCGTGGTCGGGCTCGACGCCTACGGGCTCGAGATCACCGGCACCCGCAAGATCTCGGAGATCGGATGATGGCCGGCCCCACCCACCACGTGCTCGCGCGTCCCGAATTCGACGAGGGTCCGAAGATCCTCATCGTCGTGTCGCCCTATTACAAGGACATCGCCGACAACCTCGTCGCCGGCGCCATGGCCGAGATCGAGGCTGCCGGCGGCAGCTACGAAGTGATCGAGATGCCCGGCGCGCTCGAACTGCCCAGCGCGATCGGCATCGCCGCCCGGATGGGCGAATATGACGGCTTCGTCGCGCTGGGCTGCGTGATCCGCGGCGAGACCACGCATTACGACACCGTCTGCAACGACAGCTCGCGCGGGTTGACGCTGCTGGGCCTGCAGGGGATCTGCATCGGTAACGGCATCCTGACGGTCGAGAATTACGAGCAGGCGGCGGTGCGCGCCGACCCGCAGGGCCAGAACAAGGGTGGCGGCGCCGCCGCTGCCGCGCTGCATCTGGTCGCGCTGTCGCGCAACCTCAAGGAGCAGGGCAAGGGCCTCGGCTTCACCGCCGACCGGCTGGGAGAGGGCTGATGGCGGATCGTCAGAACCAGAAACGCCGGATGCGTTCGGCCGCGCGGATGTACGCGGTGCAGGCGCTGTTCCAGATGGAATCCTCGGGCCAGTCGGTCGACCGGGTAATGCGCGAGTTTGAGACCCATCGCTTCGGCGCCGTCTATGACGAGATCGAATGGGAAGAGGGCGACGTCGACACCTTCCGCGCCCTGATGGAGCGTGCCGTCGACGAGCAGGCCCAGATCGACCAGATGACGCACCGCGCTTTGGTCGCGAAATGGCCGATCGCCCGGATCGACCCGACGCTGCGGGCGCTGTTCCGCGCCGCCGGAGCCGAGCTTCTGGCGAACGCCACGCCGCCCAAGGTGGTGATCGTCGAGTTCGTGGAGATCGCCAAGGCGTTCTACCCCGATGGCAAGGAGCCGAAATTCGTCAACGCCGTGCTCGATCACATGGCGCGCGAGGCCCGGCCCGAGGCATTTTGAGCCACGTGGCAGGCGGAATGAGGGAGGGGCGTGGTCGATGGCCACGCCCCTTTCGCATGGGACGGGGCCGGGGATGCCTCAGGGGTAATGGTCGCCCAGCCAGTTGCCATGCGCCCAGCCCAGTCGGGCCTCGGGACCGAAGCTGATCGCGTACCATGGCCCGCGTGCGTCATAGGTGCGGACCCGGTCGCCATTATGGATGCGGGCGATCATCGGATACTGGGTGCCCGGCCCGGTGCGCACCGCGAGGAAGCCGTCGCCGTTCGGGTCGAGCCCTATCACCGTCGCCGCGCCGAAACAGGCGGCCTGTGCGTCCGGCGGGCAATAGGTATCGAACGGCACGTCGAGCGGTTGCGCCGCGATCGGTGTGGCAAGGAAGATCGGAACAATGAGCGGCAGGGCCCTGATCGTAATCGTCATGGCGAACTCCACGGATCGTGATGTCCGCCCAGCCTACCATGGAAAGGCGTTTCGTCGCAGCTCGGGGGGTGCGGAAATGGCGGGAACCGCAGCGACCGTAGGGGTGAGAATTCCCGGGGACCTGTGTATACAGGTGGGCGCCAGATAAACGAACCAGGGTCCGCACAGAGCCAGCTCCCGTGGAATTGCTTAAGGCCTCTGGAATTTGACCCCTTGTCACGAGAAGAGCAGAACCCGCCGCGACCACATCTAGGATCGCGGATCGGGCGTGACAAGGGGCCGCGCCCCGGCTTTCGCTGCTTGAAGCGTGTTGCTGATATGTTCATGATGCCGCCCATGACCGATGACTGGGACGATTGGGAACAGGGAGAGCGCCGGGTGGCAGCGCTGCCTGACGATGCGCTATCAGCCGAGGCGCTGTCGCGGCCGCGTGCCCTGCCGCAGCCGGGGCAGATCCTGGCGCGTGGCGTCTGTCGTCATCTCTTGGGTCATGGCTTCGTCACGGTTGAGGAGTTCGTGCCGGCGCCGGGGCTCCGGGTCGACGTGATGGGTCTCGGCCCGAAGGGCGAGCTTTGGGTCATCGAGTGCAAATCGTCGCGCGCCGATTTCGCCGCCGATCGCAAATGGCAGAGATACCTCGAATATTGCGACCGCTATTTCTGGGCGGTGGATGACGCCTTCCCGCTGGACCTGCTGCCGGAGGATACCGGGGTGATCGTGGCCGACGGCTATGACGCCGAGATCGTGACCATGGCCCCCGAGGCGAAGCTGTCAGGCGCGCGGCGCAAGGTGATGCTGCAGAAATTCGCGCGCCATGCCGCCTTGCGCTGGCACAAGGCGCGCGATCCGGCGATCAGCCTTTCTTCTTGACCGAGCGCGCGGCGCGCGCGGCGGCCATGATTTCCTCGGCGATGTCCTCGGCTTCCTCGGGTTCGAAATCCATCGGGATCTCGGCGCCGTCGGCCTCGATGAACAGCCGCACCATGCCGTGATCGGTCGGGCCGATCTGCAGATTCGCCTCGATGTCGCGTTCGGTGTTGATGCCCATGGCGCTTCCTTTCCTGGCTGCGACGTCCCTAGCGCGCGGTCGCGCGCCGGACAAGCCGGAGCCGTCGCGGAAGACGCAAGAGGGGGTTGCAATCCCCGCGCCTCGGCGCTAATTCCGCGCCAGTGCCGCCTTAGCTCAGTTGGTTAGAGCGCTGGATTGTGGATCCAGAGGTCCCCTGTTCAAGCCAGGGAGGCGGTACCACTTCCCCGATCTCGCGAAATTGAAGTGACGCGGCTTGCGCGGTTCTTGCCACGTGCCAATGTCATTTCCGAAGCCTTTGTGGCTTCCGTGGCCCGAGGGCCGCTTCCCACGCATGGACGGCCCGGACGGGGCGCGCCGATGGGTTGGGAGGTGGACACATGACTCATCGACATCACTGGCAGGACTGGCTCTTCGGCGCGATCGGGCTGTGGCTCGTCGCTTCGCCCTTCATGCTCGGCATGGCGGGCGGCTCGGCGCTGTGGAGCGTGGTGGCACTCGGGGCGCTGGTCGCGACGCTGGCGCTCGTCGGGCTGCTCGATTCCGAGCAGCAGAGCTGGATCGACATGGCGGTCGCGGTGATCGCCATCCTCGTGGTCGCGGCGCCGTGGATGCTCGGCTTTACCGCGATGGCGATCATGGCCTGGAACGCGGTGCTGTGCGGCATCGTGCTGGCCGTGGCCGCGCTATGGGAGCATCTGGTCCCGCACCAGGGCGGTCATGCCTGACCCGATCGACCGCGCGGCAGGTTACGGCGCGCGGTCGATCTGCATCTCCTGCCGCATCACCCCGTCGCGCCCATAGACCAGCACCCGGTCGTCCGTCGTCACCACCGCGATCCAGTCCGAACCTTGGGTGAAAGCCTGGGCCTCGGCCCCCTCGGGCAGCGCGATCTGGTCGGGCAAAGGCAGGGCTTCGGCATTCAGGCGGATGACAAGCGCCGCAATCAGCACTAGGAAGCCGGCGATCATCACGCCCGCCAGCACGATCACCAGCCATTTGAGCCATCGCAGCTCGGGCGGGATCCGGACCGGGCCATCTGTCTCGGGAGGCTGCATGGCCGATCTCTCCATCATCCGCTTCACTATCGCCGAAGATCCGCCGGCGCGTCTTGATAAGGCGCTCGCCCGCGATGTGCCAGAGGAGGCCGCGCTGTCGCGCTCGCGCATTGCCAAGCTGCTCGCCGAGGGGGCGGTGACGGTGGAAGGGGCAGTGGCGACCGATGCGAAAGCGGCCGTGGCCGCCGGGGCGGTGGTCGAGATCGCGGTACCGCAGGCGGCCGAAAGCCACATGGAGCCGGAGGCGATCCCGCTCGAGGTCGTCTGGGAAGACGATGACCTGATTGTCATCGACAAGCCTGCCGGAATGGTCGTCCATCCCGCGCCCGGCTCGCCCGACGGCACGCTGGTCAACGCGCTGATCCATCATTGCGGCGACAGCCTGTCCGGCGTCGGCGGTGCGAAGCGTCCCGGCATCGTCCACCGGATCGACAAGGACACCTCGGGCCTTCTGGTGGTCGCCAAGACCGACCGCGCCCATCAGGGTCTGGCGATCCAGTTCGAAAAGCACAGCGCCGAGCGGCATTACTTCGCGCTGTGCCACGGCGTCCCGGATCCGAACGACCCGCGCCTGCGCGGCGTGAAGGGGGCGAGCTTCGAGACCGGATCGGTGCTGAAGATCCAGACGCTGCTGGGGCGGCACCGGACTGACAGGCAGCGCCAGGCGGTGAGCTTCGAGCAGGGCCGCCACGCGGTGACGCGCGCCAAGGTGATCGAGGCCTTTGCCGGGGCGGCGCTGGTCGAATGCCGGTTGGAAACCGGGCGCACTCATCAGATCCGGGTCCACATGGCGCATGCCGGCCACGCGCTGATCGGCGATCCGGTCTATGGCGGGCGGCGCAAACTGTCGGAAAAGACCCATGGCGCCCGTGCCGTTACGCTGGCCGCGAATTTCGGCCGGCAGGCGTTGCATGCCGCGAGCCTCGGTTTCACCCATCCCGCAACCGGCGAAAAGCTGCGCTTCGACAGCCCGATGCCGCCCGACATGGCGGAACTCCTTTCCGCGCTTCGGGGTTGAAAGACGGTAACGAAATTCACATATGATCGAGCCTTTCATGCGCCCCCTCGCCGGATCGGGGCGAAGGGTTCACCATTGCACAGGACCGATGCGGTAGCGGTGCTTGCCGGGCAGGGGCAGGGGCCGTATCGCTTGGTCGAACGTCAGACCGAAAGGAGGGGCCCATGGCAGAGACCTACAGCAATCTCCCCGCCCCGTCGCCGGAGCAGGGACTGAACCGATACCTGCAGGAAATCCGCAAGTTCCCGATGCTGGAACCGGAAGAAGAGTACATGCTGGCCAAGCGCTGGGTGGACCACGAGGACGCCAGCGCCGCGCACAGGCTCGTGACCTCGCATCTGCGGCTCGCCGCCAAGATCGCCATGGGCTATCGCGGCTACGGGCTGCCGCAGGCCGAGGTGATCTCCGAGGCCAATGTCGGTCTGATGCAGGCGGTGAAGAAGTTCGACCCCGAGAAGGGTTTCCGGCTGGCCACCTATGCGATGTGGTGGATCCGCGCTTCGATCCAGGAATACGTCCTGCGGTCCTGGTCGATGGTCAAGCTCGGCACCACTTCGGGCCAGAAGAAGCTGTTCTTCAACCTGCGCAAGGCCAAGGCCCGTCTCGGCGCGCTCGAAGAGGGCGACCTGCGCCCCGAGAACGTCAAGCAGATCGCCACCGATCTGGGCGTGACCGAGGAAGAGGTCGTGTCGATGAACCGGCGCATGTCGGGCGGCGACGCGTCGCTCAACGCCATGGTCGGCTCGGATGGCGACAGCGCCACGCAGTGGCAGGACTGGCTCGAGGATGACAGCGCCGACCAGGCCACAGACTACGAGGAGCGCGACGAACTCGACGCCCGCCGCGAGCTTATGGCCGAGGCGATGGGCGTGCTCAACGACCGCGAGCGCGACATCCTCGTGCAACGTCGGCTGCAGGACGAGGCGGTGACGCTCGAGGAACTGTCAGGGCAGTACGAGGTGAGCCGCGAGCGGATCCGCCAGATCGAGGTGCGCGCCTTTGAAAAGCTGCAGAAGCGGATGCAGGAGCTGGCGCGCGAGCGCGGCATGCTCGAAGACGCCTGAGCGTTGCGCCCGGCGCCGCGTCCGCTACCCTCTCCCGCGAGACCGGGGGAGGGTTTTCTCTTTCGGCAGAAAGGGAAGAGACGATGACCGATCCGATCCGCTGGGGCGTGCTGGGCGCCTCGAAATTCGCGCTGGGCGCCATGGCCCGTGCGATCCATTCCGCCGAAGGCTCCGAGCTCGTCGCGCTGGCCACCTCCTCCGAGGAGAAGGCCGCGCCCTTCCGTGCCTTTCAGCCGCGTCTCAAGGTGCATCTCGACTATCAGGCGCTGCTCGACGACCCCGAGATCGACGCGGTCTACATCCCGCTGCCCAACGCCATGCATGTCGAATGGACGCTCAGGACGCTCGACGCGGGCAAGCACGTGCTGTGCGAGAAGCCTCTCGCCATGCAGGCCTCGGAATTCGACGCGGTGATCGCGAAGCGCGATGCGACCGGGCTGATCGCGGCCGAGGCCTACATGATCGTGCATCACCCGCAATGGATCCGGGCCAAGGAATTGGTGCAGGGCGGCGCGGTCGGCGAATTGCGCCATGTCGAGGCGGCGTTCAGCTTCAATAACGCGGCCCAGACCGACAATATCCGCAACAAGCCCGAGACCGGCGGCGGTGGTCTGCCCGATATCGGCGTCTATGCCTTCGGCTCGGTCCGCTTCGTCACCGGCGAGGAGCCGCAGCAGATCCGCCACGCCAATATCCGCTACGAGAACGGCGTCGATGTCTATGCGCAGGTCGCGGCGCAGTTCGAGAGCTTCGAATATTCCGGCATGGTCTCGATGCGCCTGCATCCGCGCCAGGAGGTGACCTTCCACGGCGACAAGGGCGTGCTCAAGATGCTTTGCCCGTTCAACGCCAACAGCTTCGGCCAGGCCGAGATGACGCTCGAGACCGAAGGCATGCGCGTGGTGCATGAGCGCTGGCCCGGCGTCGATCACTACAAGCTCCAAGTCGAGGCCTTCACCGCCGCGATCGGCGGCGCGGACTATGCCTGTCCGCTGGAGTTCAGCCGTGGCACGCAGGCGATGATCGACATGGTCTATGCCAAGGGCGGGAACGGCTGAGCCGGATCGCGGTTGTTCCGGCGAAGATCACCGGAGGCAACCGCGATGGCTGACCAGATGAAGATCCTCGTGCTCGGCGCGCATGGTGTGACCGGGCAGGAGGTCGTGAAGCAGGCGGTGGCGAAGGGCCACCATGTCCGCGCCGCCGAGATGAAATGGCCCGACGATGCGCCCCCCGCCGGCCACAACGTGGAGCGGGTGACGGCCAACGTGATCGAGGACGATCTTGGCCCCATCATCGATGGCGTCGACGCGGTGATATCCGCGCTGGGCGTGCCCGGCGATCCCAAGACGCTGATGGATCCGCCGCCGCTCTACACGACGGGCACCCGCAACCTCATCGATGCGTTGGACGCGCGGGGGGTGAAGCGGCTGGTCACGATCTCGGCGAGCTTCGTGGTCACGCATGACCGTGGCCCGCTGCTGTTTCGTACCACCGCCATTCCGGCCCTGACCCGCGTGCTGCACCAGATGGGCGAGATGGAGGAGATGCTGCGGGCAAGCGATCTCGATTGGACCGCGGTGCGTCCCGGTTGGCTGCTGCCCGAACCGTTGACCGGGGACTACGTCGTCACGCCCGACGTCATCCCCGAGGGTCTGATCCGGACCCGTCACGCCGACCTCGCGCATTTCATGCTGCACTGCGTCGAGAGTGGCGAGTGGGTGCGCGCCACCCCCGCCATCGCCCGCCCCGAGGCCGAGGAGCTGAGCTCGTCCTTCGAGGTGGTCAAGGAGATGCTGGCCTGACCCGCAGGGGCCGGTGGCTGGCCCAATATCGACACATTCACGAGTCATGACCTATCCCGAAGTAGTGGTCGCCAGAAAGCGACCGTTGGACATGGGGCAGGAGGCATCATGATGTTCAAAACCTATCTCGCGGCTGGAATCGCGGCGGCGGGCCTCGGTCTGGCGGCGCCAGCCATGGCGGCACCGACCCAAGCCGCGATCGACGCTGTGGTGGCGCACCTCGTCAGCCAGGGCTACAGCGGCGAAATCCGCATCCGGCCGAGCGGTGACAAGCTGATCGTCGAGGCCAGCGGCGCTTCGGGCAGCACCGAGCGCGTCTACAGCGACGATGGCAGCCGCATGTTCGAAGAGGAAACGCGCAGCGCCAGCGGCGCGAAGGTCGAACGCGAGTACGACAACGCCGGCAACCTCGTCGAAGAAGAATACGAATACGAAGATGATGACGAGGATGACGACGACCGCGCCGAACGCGCGAAGGAAGAACAGGAAGATCGGCGCGAGCGCGAGGAAGAGCGTGCCGAAGAGCGTGACGAGCGCGACGCTGAAAAGGCCGAGGAGCGCGATGAGCGCGACGCCGAAAAGGCCGAGAAGAGCAAAGAGCGCGAGAAGAAGAAGTCCGAGAAGCGCCGCGAGCGCGACGAGGACGACGACGATGAAGATGACGACGATGAAGATGACGACGATGAAGATGACGACGATGACGACGACGATGACAAGGACGACGACGACTGAGGTCGCCCCGTAGTATCGCATCGCATGACATGAAGAGGGCCGGGGAATGATCCCCGGCCCTTGTCACGTTCAGGGGATGGGGCGGTCAGCCCTCCATCGCCTCCAGCTCGTCGATCATTCCCTCGATCATCGACAGGCCCTTGTCCCAGAAGGCCGGGTCGCTCGCGGCGAGGCCGAAGGGCGCCAGAAGCTCCTTGTGGTGCTTGGAGCCGCCTGCCTTGAGCATCTCGAAATACTTCTCCTGGAAGTTCTCGCCGCCCTCTTCGTAAACGGCATAGAGCGCGTTCACGAGGCCGTCGCCGAAGGCGTAGGCATAGACGTAGAAGGGCGAATGCACGAAGTGCGGGATATAGGCCCAGAAGCTCTCATAGCCCGGCGCGAAGTCGAAGACCGGCCCGAGGCTCTCGGCCTGCACGCTCATCCATAGCGCGTCGATGTCGTCGGGCGTCAGTTCCCCCTGCGCGCGCGCCGCGTGCAGCTTGCACTCGAAGTCGTAGAAGGCGATCTGCCGCACGACCGTATTGATCATGTCCTCGACCTTGCCGGCGAGCAGCACCTTGCGCTCGTTCTGGTCCTTTGCCTTGGCGAGCAGCTTGCGGAAGGTCAGCATCTCGCCGAACACGCTCGCCGTTTCGGCCAGCGTCAGCGGGGTAGAGGACAAGAGCTCCCCCTGATCCGCGGCGAGGCGCTGGTGCACGCCGTGACCCAGCTCATGCGCCAGCGTCATCACGTCGCGCGGTTTGCCGAGATAGTTCAGCATCACGTATGGGTGCACGGTCGAGACGGTCGGGTGTGCGAAAGCACCCGGCGCCTTGCCCGGCTTCACGGCCGCATCGGTCCAGCCATCCTCGAAGAACGGCTTGGCCAGCTCAGCCATGCGGGGGTCGAAATCACCATAGGCCTCTTCGACCATGGCGCGCGCCTCGTCCCAGCCGACGATCCGGTCGGTCTCCATCGGCAGCGGCGCGTTGCGGTCCCAGACCTGCATCCGGTCGAGGCCGAGCCATTTTGCCTTGAGCGCGTAGTAGCGGTGCGACAGGCGCGGATAGGCGGCAACCACCGCGTCGCGCAGCGCCTCGACCACCTCGGGCTCGACATGGTTCGACAGGTGACGTCCGGTCTGCGGCGTCGGCATGCCGCGCCAGCGATCCTCGATCTCCTTTTCCTTGGCGAGCGTGTTGTGCACGCGTGCGAAGAGGCGGATCTGCGATTTGAACACCCGCGCCAGCTCGTGCGTCGCGGCCTCGCGCTTGGCCCGGTCCTGCTCTGTCAGCAGGTTGAGGGTGCCCTCGATGCCGAGCTCCTCGCCATCGACGGTGAAGGTGAGACCGGCGATGGTCTCGTCGAACAGCTTGTTCCAAGCCGCCGCACCGACGCTCGACTGGTCGTGAAGGAATTTCTCCAGCTCGTCCGAGAGCTGGTAGGGCTTCATCGCGCGCATCCGCTCAAAGACCGGACGGTAGCGGTTCAGCTCCTGGCTCTGGCCGAGCAGGGTTTCGAGGTGATCCTCGTCGAGACGGTTGAACTCCAGCCCCCAGAACACCAAAGGCGTGGTGTAGGCGGTGATCCGGTCCTGGCAGTCGGACATGAACTTGGCCCGCTCGGAGTCGGTGGTGTGCTGGTAATAGCGCAGCCCGGCATAGGACATGATGCGCCCGGCAACGACGTCGATCCGCTCGTAACGCTGCACCGCCTCCAGCAGCCCGGCGGCGTCGAGCGTGGCGAGCTTGCCCTCGTAATCGGCGGCGAACTCGGCGCAGGCCTTCTCCAGCCAGTCGATGTCGTTCTTGATCTCGGCGCTGTCGGGTGCCGGGTAGAGATCGCTCAGATCCCATTCCGGCAGGTTGCCCAGGGGGCGGCCCCCGGTCTCGGTCGCGGCGTCGAAGCGGGGGGTGATGGTCATGGGCGAACCTTCCGTTGCGGTTTTACGAAGGCGAAAGATATGGACGGCAGCGAGGCGGCTCAACCCGTCGCGGCGGTCTCAGCCGTCGAAGGCCTCGTCGCGCATGCTGCGGGCCTTCTCCAAGGTGGCCTCCGCCTCGGCCGGATCATCCTCACGCGGGGCAACGAGGCGTTGATCGGCATTCGGGGTGAGGCACAGATCGGCGCGGACCGGGTAGTGGTCCGAGCCGATGCCTGGCAACACCTGAAAATCGGCCATGGCCAGCCCCTGCTGCCACAAGATCTGGTCGAGCGGCCATTTCATCCACCACGAATTGGCGTCGAAGCTCGGCATCGGACCGCGCCCTGCACGCGGATCGATCAGCTGCCCCAGCCGCAGCGTACGGCGGGCGGTGCGCTCCCAGGCAGCAGCGTTGAAATCGCCCGCGACGATCGCGGGCAGGGTACCGTCGCGCGCCTCGATCGCGGCCTGAAGCATGGTTGCGTCACGCAACGTCGAAGGCTGGAAATAATGCGGCGGTCGGGGATGCACGCCCAGCACGCGGACCTGTCCCGTCGGGTGTTCGACCACGCCGTCGAAATAGGGTGTGTCGGCGCCGAAGGGAAAGCGCATCTCGGCGCTTGCGAAGGGATGGCGCGAAAAGACGTGCATCCCGTAATAGGTGGCCTCGGAAGGGATGTCCTGTTGATGGTGGTCATAGCTGGCATCGAGTTCTGCGAGCGCCTCGTCCCACCATTCGTTGGTCTCCAGCACCAGGAAGAGGTCGGGATCCTGCTCCTGTGCCAGGGCGATCACCTCCTCCGCCTGCCGGTTCGAACGCTGGACGTTCGCGACGAGGATGCTCAGCCGCTCCTCGGGTGCGCAGCTGGCGAGGCCGGGATCCATCTTTGCGGCCAGCGGCTGGTAGGGCCACAGGCGATAGCCATGATAGCCCAGCGCCAGCACCGCCAGCAGCGTCAGCCAGCGCGCCGCGCCCCGGCCGATGCCGCCCAGACCGGCCATCAGCGCCCAGAACACCACGATCAGCGCTGCGAACTGCATGCGCGGGAAATCGAGATAGCGCACCCACCAGGTGTCGGTCTCCCACAGCGGCAGGGCCGAGGCGACGATCAGCAGCGCGAGGACGATCCCGGCGATGACGGCGAGGGCATGTCTCATGCGGCGGTGTCTCCTCCATAGGCGGCAAGCATGTCGCGAAGGTCGTCGAGCGTGTTGATCTCGTCCAGCGGCTTGTCATGGCGCCAGCGCAGCATGCGCGGAAAGCGCAGGCTCACGCCAGACTTGTGGCGTGGGCTGGGCTGAATGCCTTCGAAGCCGATCTCGAAAACATGTTCCGGTTTGACGTGACGCACCGGACCATAGCGTTCGAGCGTGTTTTTCCGCACCCACGCCGTGATCTTGCGAAACTCTGCATCGGTCAGGCCGCTATAGGCCTTGGTGAAGGGCACGAGCCCGTTGCCGTCCCTCACCGCGAAGGTGAAGTCGGTGAACATGTTGGCGCGGCGCCCGGAGCCGGCCTGCGCATAGACCATCACCGCATCGATGGTGAGCGGATCGACCTTCCACTTCCACCAGTCGCCCTTCTTGCGGCCCGCAAGGTATGGGCTGTCCGCTCGCTTGAGCATCAGCCCCTCGGCCATCAACTCGCGCGAGCGCGCGCGTTCTTCGGCGAGCTGGTCGAGGCTTTCAACCGGGACCAGCGGCGAGAGGCGGAACGGCGCCTCGGGCGGCAGATCCGTCCCCAGCGCGTCGAGCCGTGCGCGCCGCTCGGCGAATGGCAGGGTGCGGATATCCTCGCCATCCTGCTCCAGCAGATCGTAGCCCATCAGGATCACCGGCGCTTCGGCCAGAAGCTTCTTGGGCACCGTCTTGCGGCCGATGCGCTTTTGCAGCGCGTTGAAGGACAGCGGCGCCTCTTCCCCCCAGGCCAGCACTTCGCCGTCGATCACGGTGCCCATCGGCAGGAAATCCTTCATCCGCGCCAGCTCGGGAAACCGGTCGGTCATCAGTTCCTCGCCGCGCGACCAGAGATGGTGATCGCCACCGCGCAGGATCAGCTGGCCGCGGATGCCGTCCCATTTGCGCTCGGCCATCCAGTTCGCGGGATCGCCAAGATCTTCGGGGCTATCGAGCTGGTAGGCGAGGTAGAAGGGATAGGGGCGCGACAGGCTCGCGGTCGGGTCCGGCTCGTGCACCAGCGCGTGCCACGAGATGTCGTCGGGCGTCCACGACCCCATCAGCCGATGGGTCAGCTCGGCCTCGTCGATGCCGGTGGCTTGCGCCAGCGCCCGGGTCATCAGCTTCTGGCTCACCCCGACGCGAAAGCTGCCGGTCAGCAGCTTGGTGAACAACAGCCGCTCGGTCGGCCCGAGCACGTCCCAAGCCGCAAGGATGCCGGCCTTGCGCGCGGCATCGTCCTGCTTCGACAGGCGGCGGATCTCGCCGATCCAGTGGCTGAGCGGGCGGTCCTCCTCCCGTTCGGCCGGGGGCAGGACAAGCGAGATCGTCTCGGCAAGATCGCCGACGATCGGGTAGGCTTCCTCGAACAGCCACAGCGGGATGCCCGCGCGTTCGGCCGCCCATTCGCGCAGCACGGTGGCGGTGATCGTCCGGCGCGGACGGCGGCCCGAGAACAGCGCGATGGTCCAAAGCTTGTCGGCATCGGGCGCCTCGTCGAAATAGGCGGCCATCGCCGCGACCTTCTTGGTCGTTCGGGTGGTCTGGTCGATGGCGCGGAACAGTTCGGCAAAGCGTTTCACGCAGCCTCCCCCTCGTCATCGGCATCGACGTTCTCGCCCGCATATTCGGTCGAGACGACATGGGCGTCGAAGCCCTCGCTCTCCAGCCAGCGGCGGAAGACCGAGGTGTAGCCATGGGTGACGAAAATCCTTTGCGCCCCCGTCTCGCGGATCGCGGCGTTCAGGCCGGGCCAGTCGGCATGATCGGACATGATGAAGCCGCGATCCGCCGCCCGCCTGCGACGCACCCCCCTGAACGCCATCCAACCGGAGGCAAAGGCGGTCGAGGCCGGGTTGCCCGCGACGTTGAAGCGCCGCGCCCAAGGGCCGCCAAGGCCCGAGGGAGTGGCGACGACCAGTGCGCCGGCATGCGCCTTGAGATCCAGATCGGGCGTGACCCGGATCGTGTCGGGAAGCTTGATGCCCTGCGCGCGCAGCACCGCATTGGTGTTCTCGACCGCGCCATGGGTCAGGATCGGGCCGATCGAGCTGTCGGCCAGGGACAGGATGCGCTGCGCCTTGCCCAGCGCATAGGCCCCGATCAGGGAAAACCGTCCCTCGGCGGCGTTGGCGGCCCACCAAGCATTGAGGTCATGCGCCAGATCCGCCTGCGGGGTCCATTTGAACACCGGCAGACCGAAGGTGGATTCGGTGATGAAGGCGTCGCATTTCACCGGCTCGAACGGGGTCGAGAGCCCGTCATCGATGGTCTTGTAATCGCCCGACGCGACCCAGACCTCGCCCCTGCGCTCGACCCGGATCTGCGCCGAGCCGGGCACATGGCCCGCCGGGTGGAACGAGACGGTGACGTCGCCGATGGGGCGCGTCTCGCCATAGCGGATCGTGTCGAGGGAGATATCGCCCAGCCGGTGCCGCATCACAGGGGCGGCGATGTCCGTGGCGAGGTAGCGGTCCATCCCCTCATGCGCGTGATCAGCATGGCCGTGGGTGACGAGCGCGCGGTCGACGGGGCGCCAGGGGTCGATGTAGAAATCGCCCGCTTCGCAGTAGATGCCCCGGTCGGTGAAGGTCAGCAGATCGGCCATACCCCCGAGGGTAGTGCGGGGGGCGGGGCCGGGTAGGGCGTATTTATGGAACGGTGAAGGGGAGGGGGCGCGCCCCTCCCATTGCCGTGGACCTGATACGCGAGGGCGCGAAGCCCCCGGCGGTTCAGGCCACCTCGCTCAGCGTGGCCTTCGGCGTGATGCCCAGCGCGTGGCAGACGTCGCGGGTCAGATCCGGCTTGTTGAGCGTATAGAAATGCAGGTGCTCGGCGCCGCCGGCGATCAGCTTGTCGCACAGCTCGGTGGCGAGCGCCGTGGCCAGCAGGTCGGCCTCGGCCTGATCCTTCGCGTGATCGAAGCCGTCGGCCACGACCTGCGGGATCGAGGTGCCGCACATCGCCGCGAACTTGCGCGCGCCCTTCCAGTTCTCGATCGGCAGGATGCCCGGGATGATCGGCCCGGTGATGCCGGCCTTCTCGCAGGCGTCGCGGAAGCGGAAGAAGGTGTCAGCCTCAAAGAAGAACTGGGTGATGGCGCTATGGGCTCCGGCGTCGAACTTGCGCTTGAGATGCTCGACATCGGCCAGTTCATGCGCGGCGTCGGGGTGCCGCTCGGGATAGGCGCCGACGCGGATGCGGAAGCGGTCCATCGCCGCCAGCGTTTCGATCAGCTCGACCGAGCCGGAAAAGCCCTCCGGATGCGGCCGGAAGCCGCCCGAGCCTTTCGGCGGGTCGCCCCTGAGCGCCACGATCTCCTCGACCCCGGCCTTGGCATAGCCCTGCACGATGTCCAGCGTCTCGGCCTTGGTCGCCTCGACGCAGGTCAGGTGGGCGGCGACGCGCAGTCCCGCCTTCTTGTGGATCGCGTCCACCGCCTCATGGGTCAGCTTGCGCGTGGTTCCACCTGCGCCATAGGTCACCGAGACGAATTCCGGGCCCATCGGCGCCAGCGCCTGCACCGTGTCCCACAGGCGGAACGAGCCCTCGATGTTCTTCGGCGGAAAGAATTCGAAACTGACGGCGGGGCGGGTCATGGACGATCTCCTTTGGATGGGGAGCTTGTCGCAGATCGGGTGACGTGAGACAAATTCATAACCCTCACCACGATGATGAGTTTCACTTGCATATCGAGTTCCGGCACCTGCGCACGATCAAGGCCATCCACGACACCGGCGGTCTGGCTCGGGCGGCCGATCTGCTGAACATAACACAGTCGGCGCTGTCGCATCAGATCAAGGGCATCGAGGATCAGGCCGGGGTCGAACTCTTCGTGCGCCGCTCCAAGCCCCTGAAGCTTTCGGCCGCGGGGCTCAAGCTTCTGGCCGCGGCCGAGGACATCCTGCCGCGCGTCGCCGAGCTCGAAGCCGAGTTCGCGGGGCTGGTCGCGGGCAAGTCCGGGCGGCTGCACATCGCGATTGAATGCCATGCCTGCTTCGAGTGGCTGCTGCCGGTGCTCGAGCAGTTCCGCAAGGCCTGGCCCGAGGTCGATATCGACATCCGCCCCGGCCTCGCCTTCGAAGCGCTGCCTGCGCTCCGGCGCGAGATGGTCGACGTGGTGATCTCCTCGGACCCCGAAGACCTGCCGGAGACCGATTTCACGCCGCTCTTCGACTACGAGCCGGTGTTCCTCTGCGCTTCGGGACACCCGCTGGCCGACCGTCCGCATGTCGAGGCCGAGGATTTCGCCGGCGAGACCCTGATCACCTACCCGGTGGAGCGGGCGCGGCTCGACGTGTTCACCGAGCTTCTGACGCCCGCGCGGGTGGAGCCGGCGGCGATCCGCCAGGCCGAGCTGACGGCGGTGATCCTGCTGCTGGTGGCGTCGGGGCGGGGCGTGGCGGTGCTGCCCGACTGGGTGGTGCGGCACCTGCGCGGCCATCCCGACTACGCGATCCGATCGCTGACGGCGCAGGGTCGGACCCGCAGGCTCTATGCCGCCACCCGCAGCGAAGACACCGCCCGGCCCTACATTGCGCATTTCAACCGGCTGGCTCGGCAGGAGGCGGTGAAGCTGCAGCGCGGCTGAGCGCCCTCTTGCCCGGCGAGCGCCAAGCGGCTATGGCGCCGTGATCCGTACATCTCAGGGCCCCGAAGGGCCTGACAGCCCCAAGCCTCAGGAGGCCCCGATGGCCCGTTCCGCCAATCTCAACGTGATGATGAAGACCGCGCGTCGCGCCGGTCGCGCGCTGCTCAAGGACTTCGCCGAGGTCGAGCAGCTGCAGGTCTCGACCAAGGGGCCGGGCGACTTCGTCACCCGCGCCGACCGGCAGGCCGAGCAGACCATCCGCGAAGCGCTTCTCGAAGCGCGTCCCTCCTATGGTTTCCTTGGTGAGGAAGGCGGCCCGATCGAAGGCGAAGACCCGACCCGGCGCTGGATCGTCGACCCGCTCGACGGCACCACCAACTACCTGCACGGCATGCCGCACTGGGCGATCTCGATCGCGCTGGAGCACAAGGGCAAGATCGTCGCCGGCGTGATCTACGACCCGGTCAAGGACGAGATGTTCCACGCCGAGAAGGGCGAGGGCGCCTGGCTCAACGAGAGCCGGCTGCGGGTTTCGGCGCGGCACCGGCTGGTCGAATCGATCTTCTCGAGCGGCGTGCCCTGCGCCGGGCGCCGCACGCTGCCCGCGATGATCCAGGACATCGCGCGCATCGCGCCCGAGGTCTCGGGCCTGCGCCAATACGGCTCGGCCGCGCTCAACATGGCCTATGTGGCGGCCGGCCGCACCGAGGGCTTCTGGGAACGCGAGCTGAAGATCTGGGACATCGCGGCAGGAATGATCATCGTCACCGAAGCTGGCGGCTTCGTCGGCCCGATCCGCGACGGGCACGACCCGCTCGAGCATGGCGACCTCGTCGCGGCCAATGCCGACATCTTCGAGAAGTTCGCCAAGCTGGTCCGCGCCCGCGAGGCCTGAGCCCGCTAGCGGTCGGCGGAGTGATTGACGCCGTCCGACCACGGGATCTCACCGAGATCGCGGGGGTTCAGCCCCGCGATCGCCCCCATGTTGACGCTGTATTCGTTCGGGTTCGAACGGCGCTGGTGATGCGTGTGGATGCCGCAGATCCGGCAGAACCAGTGCTTCGCGGTCATCGTGTTCCACTGGTAGAGCGTCAGTGCCTCCGCCCCGCGCAGCAACTCCAGCTGCTCGAGATCGACCGGCCCCGCGATGTAGCCCCGCCGGCGGCAATAGGAACAGTCGCAGCGATGCGCGCCTGACAGGCCGTGCTTGAGATGCACGCGCAGCTCGACCGCGCCGCAATGGCAGCTCAGATGATGAACCGGTTGCTGGAGTGTCATCGGCGTCTCCTGACGACGGGAATGTTGCTGCGCCCGAGCGGCGGGGCAGGAGGATGCGGGGGCAGGCCGTGGGTGCGGCTCCAGAAGGCGGGGCCGCCGCGCCGGAGCCATGGCTGCACGGTCAGCGCGAGCCCGGCGGCGAACCCGCCCGCATGGGCCCAGTAGGCGACGCCGCCCGTGGTCGGATCGGCGCCGAGCCCGCCCAGCACCTGCAGTCCGAACCATACCGCCAGCACCAGCCAGGCCGGCACCGGCACGACCCGCAGGAGCACGAAGATGTCGACCCGCGCGCGGGGGAAAAGCAGCAGGTAGCCGCCCATCACCCCCGCGATTGCGCCTGAGGCGCCGATCGTCGGCACCACCGAGAACGGCTCGGTCGCGTATTGCACGAGATTCGCCGCCACTCCCGAGGCGATGTAGAAGCCCGCGAAGCCCGCATGGCCGAACTGCTCTTCCATGTTGTCGCCGAAGATGAACAGGAACAGCATGTTGCCCAGCAGGTGGAACAGCCCGCCATGCAGGAACAGCGAGCTGAGAAGCGCCACCGGGTTCTCCAGCGCGGTCAGCCGCACCGGGATCATCGCCCAGTCGTAATAGAGCCGCGCCAGATCGTCACCGGTGTCGAGCGTCACCACCATCCACAGATAGATCGCGATGTTGACGACGATCAGGCTCCAGGTGACCCAAGGGGTGCGGGTCGAAGGGTTGTGGTCGCGAATCGGGATCATGCGGGGTCCGGTGTGGAAAGCTTGACTGGCGCGGGCGCGCCTGGGCAGCATGTAGCATGATCCGTGCCTCTGCCATGGTCCTATGTCTCGCCGCCGCACCGGCGGCGGCACGCGACTGTCCGCCGCCGCCCGACCACGGCGAGGAAAGGGCACAACTGACCGAGCGGCTGGCCCGGGCTCCCGATCCCGGCACCGCGCAGCGTCTGATGGACCGCCTTTGGGAGCTGTGGCGCGACGCGCCGGACGCCGCGGCGCAGGACCTGCTCGATCGGTCCATTTCCCACCGCCTGGGCGGCCAGGACGAAGCGGCGCTGCAGCTTCTCGACCAGCTGGTCGCGGAATGCCCGGATTATGCCGAGGGCTGGAACCAGCGCGCCTACATGCATTACCTGCGCGGCGATTACGCGGCCGCCCTGGCCGATATCGACGCGACGCTAGAGCGGATGCCCGATCATGTCGGCGCGCTGTCGGGGCGGGCGTTGGCGCTTTGGGAGCTGGGCCGCGAGACCGAGGCGCGGCGCGCGCTCGACACCGCGCTCGCGCTCAATCCTTGGCTGCCCGAGCGCAGCCTGATCGAGGCACCGGGCACCGATATCTGAGCCGAGGACGCTTTACCGTCGGGCGCGGGCATCGTAAGCCTGCCGCCCGTGCCCGCGTGGTGAAATGGTAGACACACGAGACTTAAAATCTCCTGCCCTTCGGGCGTGCCGGTTCGAGTCCGGCCGCGGGCACCAAGAATCTTCCTAAGGCATTGATAGGCCTCGGCTTTTGATCAGATTAAGCCAAGGCGTAGTACATGCCGGAGTACATTCATATCCCTCACTGCTTCCTCAAGGATGGAATCTTCTACTTTCAGCGTCGGGTGCCGACTGAACTGATTCGCCATTACACGTCTTCGAAGATCTCGTATTCGCTGCGGACGAGGTCAGCGCGAGTTGCGGCTGCGCGGGCTATACGAGCCGCGAGCCAACTCGACGAGTACTGGTATCATCTGCGTAGTCAGGATGCGGACCTCCCAGGGAAGCACATGCGGCGACTGGGAGTGGCTGATCCCCGTCAGCGGGCTTCCGACGGCGGCAGTGTCAACATCGACTGTATAAGCCTCTCTGAGGCTGTAGTGACATACCTGCGGCTCAAGGGCAGCGGAAAGGGGATTACTTTCCGCCGGGCAGCTGAGCGGGCCTGTGGCTATGTCATCGACACCTGCGGGGACAAGCCGCTCTCTAGCTACACGAAGGCGGACGCCAACGCCTTTCGTGATGCACTGATCGCCCGCGGGATGGCTGGCAGCAGCATCACCAGGGTCTTCGGCACGGTACGGTCGATCATTAATTTCGCCGCCAATGAAGAAGGGATCGAACTGACGAACCCCTTCGGGAAGGTCTACTATGACCGATACGCTGGCGTGTCGGATCGCCAGCCTATTCCGGTCGAAGCCATCCGTGCCGTACAAGCTGAGTGCTACCGCTTGGACGACGACATGCGTTGGCTGGTGGCCTTGGTCGCGGATACGGGGATGCGACTGGCAGAGGCGGCTGGGCTGCTCTGTGAGGACATCGTACATGACAACGAGGGCAACTACATAGCACGGATCACTCCGCATCCGTGGCGCAGGCTCAAGACCGCTGGCAGCATGAGGGAAGTCCCTCTTGTCGGATCTGCTCGCTGGGCTGCTGAACGACTAATGGCCGTGCATGGAGGCTCGGGCTTCGCCTTCCCGCGCTACAACAAGACCGACACCACGAATGCCAACGCAGCAAGTGCGGGCCTCAACAAGTGGCTGAAGGCGTACGTGCCGGCAGGGGCGACCATGCACAGCTTCCGGCATTCGATGCGCGACCGGCTACGTGCAGTGGAATGCCCGGCTGACATCGTGGATCAGATCGGTGGCTGGCAGACTAATGGAATAGGACACGGTTATGGAAAAGGGTACGCAGCACAAATAACCATTAAGTGGATGGAAAAGGCTATTTTCCTTTAATTGGTGCTTGAAAATTTTCGGAAGTTCTCCCAAGAATTGACCTTATGTGATATAAGTCTCTCGACGGACCGATTCGGCCGTCAGGTATTTAGTAAGTGGGAACGAAAATGAAAAAATTCATGCTTGCAGTGAGCATTCTGGCCTTTTCTTCCTCAACAGCTTTGGCTGATAAACCAAACGATAAAGGCGCGGGTGGTCAAGCTGTAAAGGCTCTTAACCAGGATCTGAAAGATACCGACACAAATCTTGGGCAGCTTAAGAAAGATCTCGGGATTACTGGAATTGGCAGCGAGGTCAGCGCCATAAACCAAGACTCCAACAACTAACGCAAGATTGGCTCCAATTTCGATCGGAAAGAGATCAAGGTTCAGACACGGGCCTATGCCGTGTCTGAACCCCCTTATTGCCCCTGACCTTTAAAAAATCGATATCCATTTTTTTCTGAAGGCAGTGAGAGCAAAAAATGTACTACGCCTTGGCTTAATCTGATCAAAAGCCGAGGCCTATCAATGCCTTAGGAAGATTCTTGGTGCCCGCGGCCTGTTCCAAGCGGTTTGCCGCCCTGGTTCAGGTCCTGTTGCAGGCACTTCTTTCGGCATTCGCCCCAGCAAAACAAGCCCT
>NZ_JACIBX010000019.1 GCF_014195545.1 Limimaricola variabilis
GCTACGACAGATGCCCGAAGGTCTTCCTTTCTGCCATCGCCCTGGCCGCGACCGTCATGTTCTGGCTTTGAGGGTTAACGAGTCCTGACCCTAGCGCAGGCAATCTCACATCAGAACTCGGCACCACCCGCGTTGTGCGTCATCCCGGGACAGGCCTGTCAGCTGTCCCGCTTCATAATCCACTCGACCTCCGGCGCGGGCACGAAGCGCCAGTTGCGGCGCGGACCGGCCATGACGTTGAGGTAGTACATCTTGAAGCCGTAGGGCGCGCCACAGGGATGGTGGCCGCGCGGCACCAGCACCACGTCGTGGTCCTTCACCGCCATGGTTTCGTCGAGGCTTCCGTCATCGGTGTAGACCCGCTGGATGCCGAAGCCCGAGGCGGGGTTGAGGCGATGGTAGTAGGTCTCTTCGAGATAGGTGATGCGCGGGAAGTCGTCCTCGTCGTGGCGATGCGAAGGATAGGACGACCAGTGACCCGCAGGGGTGAAGACCTCGGTGACCAGCAGGCTATCCGCGTAATCCTCGTTCTCCATCGCGATGTTGTTGATGTGGCGGGTGTTCGTTCCCTTACCGCGTTCGGTGAGCGTGATGCCGTCGGGCCCGATGCGCCGCGCCGCGTGGCCGCCCCTGCCCGGCGCCGAGCAGACCGCGATGGTACAGTCGGTCGTGGCCTCCGCGGCCCATTCGCAGCCATTCGGCAAATAGAGGCAATGCGGCGGGGTCTTTTCGAACACATCCATGCGGTCGCCCAACTCGCCCCATTCCTGACCGGCGCCGGTCAGACGGGCCTTGCCCTCGACCATGACGAGGATCACCTCGCGGTCGCCGGTGACGTCCTCGACCCGATCACCCGCGCGCAGCCTGTGCAGCGCAAAGCCGACATAGCGCCATCCGGCGTTCTCGGGCGTAATCCGGTGCACCTCTCCACGGGTACCGAAGGGTTTGCGCAAAAGGGTCATCTCGTCTCTCCGTCCGTATTCGTCCGTGGGCCGCGTAGTGGCCCCGCTCACCGCGCGCTGCCATGCTCCGACGCACCATCGCATTCTGCATGCCCATCCGTCCCAATTTTACCGATGAATTTGTCGCCGAAGCGGTGAACTATGGAATGGACGTCTCGGCCCGGCGGGGCCGTCGCGTCATGCCCTGACCCCGTTTCCAAAAGGTACTCCCCATGAAAGTCGCACTCTTCGGCGCCGGCCGCATCGGCAAGGTCCACGCCGCCTCGATCAAGACGGATCCCCGCTCCGAGCTGGTCGCCGTCACCGACGTGATGATAGAGGCGGCGCAGGCTCTCGCGCAGGAACACGGCATCGCCGTGCGCAGCCCCGAAGAGATCCTCGCGGATCCGAGCATCGATGCGATCCTGATCGCCTCGTCGACCAACACCCATGCCGACCTGATCGAGGTGGGCGCCAAGGCGGGCAAGGCAGTCTTCTGCGAGAAGCCGATCGACCTCGACCTGAAGCGCGCGCTCGAGATCGGGCGCATCGCCAAGACGCATGACAAGCCGATGATGATGGGCTTCAACCGCCGCTTCGACCCGAACTTCGCCGCCGTGAAGGCCGCGCTCGACGCGGGCGAGGTCGGCAAGGGTGAACTTCTGGCCGTGACCTCCTACGACCCGGCCCCGCCGCCGGTGAGCTACATCAAGGTTTCTGGCGGGCTCTACCGCGACATGATGATCCACGACTTCGACATCTGCGCCTTTCTCTTCGGAATGCCCAAGATGGTGATGGCGCACGGGTCCTGCCTTGTGGATCCCGAGATCGGGGCGGCCGGCGATATCGACACCGCCGTCGTGGTGCTGACCTATGCCGACGGCCGCATCGCCACGATCCGCAACTCGCGCCGCGCGCCCTATGGCTACGACCAGCGGGTCGAGCTGCTGGGCTCGGAGGGCACGCTCGAGGCGCGCAACGAGGTCGAGAACACGGTGGTCAAATCGACCGCCGCCGGCACCGTCTCGGCCAAGCCGGTCTTCTTCTTCCTTGAGCGCTACATGCGCGCTTACGCGATCGAATGGCGGGCCTTCGTCGATGCCTGCGTCGAGGGCAAACCGGTGCCTGCCACGGTGCAGGACGGGGTGAACGCGCTGGCGCTGGCCGAAGCCGCGAACCAGTCCTTCCGCGAGGGCCGGCCGATCGAGGTCACATCGGAGATGACCGGCGTCTGAACGCCCAAGGCTTTCCAGGCACCGTCTGCGCCGAGGGCGCCAGCTCCATGGGTGCAGATCGGTGAGGGCTTCGAGGACGGTCCTCGAAATGGACCGGCGTCCTAATGGGCAGGTCGGAGCGCTCCGACCTGCCCAGCGCGCGAATATCCATCTCGACGGATGAATGCTCCGGGTGCGGGCGTAAATGCAGCTGGTCCGTCGCAAGCCGATGGCAGCCACCCTATTTCGTCGAAGAGCGATCATCGCATCGCCGACGGCTCCCGCTGCTACACCTCCGGAACGAAGGAATAGCCCTTGTCACCCTTCTCCACCCTGCCCACGCCCCCGTCCGGAAGGTGGAAGCCGATCAGCGGCACCCCGCGCTCGGCCAGCTCCTGCAGCAGGGCCAAACGGGTCCGGGCGGCCAGTTCCGGATCCTGATCGGCGGGCATCGGCCAGTCGGGGCGGGCAAAGGCCAGATGCGCGTTGCCGATGGCGTCACCGGCGATCAACGCGCGCCCACCGCCAATCTCGAAGGACATGTGTCCCGGCGTATGGCCGAAGCTGGCCCGTGCCAGAACGCCGGGCAGAACTTCGTCCCCTTCCTCGAACGTCTCCAACATGTCCCGAAGAAGCTCGATCCGCCGCGCGGCGCCGGCGGCGAAACTCTGCCGTTCGGCGCCGATCGTTTCCGTCGTTTCCGGGTCGATCCAGTAGTCCCTCTCGACCCGCCCCATGAGATGCCGCGCATTGGCGAAGAGGGGTTCGTCGAAATCGTCGATCGCGCCCCAGAGATGATCCGGGTGGCCATGGGTGAAGACAACATGGGTGACGTCCTCGGGCGACAGGTCGAGAGCGGCGAGCGCATCCGGCAGGCGCCCCGTGCTGTCCATGAAGCCCGGCCCCGCCCCCGCGTCGAACAGCACAACGTCCTCGCCCGAACGCAGCAGCGTCACGTTGCAGGGCGGCTCGTAGCCCCCTGCCGCGACGCCGGCCGCGTCGAGAATCGCGCGCGCCTCGTCCCGCGGCAGATCGCCGATCAGGAAGCTCTCAGGGAGTTGCAGATGCCCGTCGCTCAGCGTGGTGATCCGCAGATCGCCGAGATCCATCTCCGTCGCGGCCCAGACCCGACCGAAGGCAAGCGAGGCACCCAGGCCCGCCGTGCCGCGCAACATGTTGCGTCTCGTGATCCTCATCGTCCCTCCCCGATCAATACATTCACATCATTGCATGCGAAGCGTCAGAGCGTCGAGGGGGTTACTCAACCATGGCAAATCCGTCGATCAGCTGCCGCAGCCCGATCGCGGCACCCAGTGCGATCGCGGCCAGCGTCACCGGGGCGCTGATCGCCAGAACCGAAAAGGCGGTGATGCCCTGACCGATGCTGCAGCCCGCCGCCGTCACCGCGCCCCAGCCCATCAGCCCCGCGCCGAGGATCTGGCGCTTGAGTTCGCGCGGGTCCTCGCAGGCTTCCCAACGGAAATGCCCTTTCCAGAGGCTGCCCGCGAAGGCGCCCGCCAGCACGCCGACCACCGATCCGACACCGAAGCTCAGCGCTGTCCCGCTCGAGGTCATCGTATAGAGCATGGTTTCGCCGAGCGGGGCCGAGAAACTGTGGGACAGCACCGGCAGCGCGTCGAACCCGGTCCTGAACAGCCAGGCCGTGCCCGCCCATCCCATCGCGACGGCCAAGCCGACCGAGGCACCACAGAGGATCACGCCCCGGCCCAGCGCCTCGCCGCCCCGCAGCGACAGGGCGATGATGGCCAGACCGGCGAACAGGCCGCAGGCCCAGAGCGGCAGGCCCGTCGCCTGCGCCATCCAGTGGCCGATGCCCGGCGTCGGTTCACCGCCCGGCGCGAAGAGCGCGACCCGGAGGCCGGAGAGCGGGCCGGAGAGCGTCGCATAGGCCGCGAGCCCCGTGACCAGCACGATCACGAAGGAGCGCATGTCGCCACCGCCCAGCCGGGCCAGCGCGCCGTAGCCGCAATTTCCCGCCAGCGCCATGCCGTAGCCGAAAGCCAGCCCGCCGAGGATCGCGCCGGGCAGGCTCCAGCCCTGCGCGAGATAGAAGCTGTCCATCGGGTCGAACAGCCCCGCCCCGATCAGGCCGAAGGCCGCGATGACGGCGACGCCGATCGCGATGCCCCACATCCTGAGCCGCGACAGGCTATCGCCGTAGAGCGCGTCCTCGATGGCGCCTAGCGTGCAAAAGCGGCCCAGCCGCGCGGCCGCGCCCAGCACCGCGCCGCTGCCCATGCCGATGAGCGCCGCGACGGTCGGCTCGTCGAGCCAATCCAGCATATCGTGATCCTCCCCGCGCGCCCTCCCCGGCGCGCCTGTCAGCCCGAGCGGCAGAACAACTCGTAGACGAGCTCCATGATCCGGCGCGGCCGGTCGTCGGTCAAGCTGTAGTAGATCGTCTTGCCCTCGCGCCGCGGCGTCACGAGCCCCTCGAGCCTGAGCCGCGCGAGTTGCTGCGAAACGGCGGCCTGCCGCGCCGAGAGCAGCTGCTCGAGTTCGGTCACCGACTTCTCGCCGGTGACGAGATGGCACAGGATCATCAGCCGGCCTTCATGACCCAGCGCCTTGAGAAAGTCCGAGGCCTCCTGCGCGTTGCGCATCATGAGGTCCATGTCGGCGTCGCTCATGTTGTCGGTAATCTTCGGCAGGGTCATGGCTGCGCTCCCCGTTTCGGCGAAGCGGCTCCGCCCGATGTCAGGCAGATCATTTATGGGCTCGCGCCCTTTATCGCAATGCGATGCGATCATCCGGGCGGGTCCTAAGGCACCAAAGTCGCGCCCGGCGTCTCCCCGAGCAGCCGCGCCAGCAGTCCCCAGAAGAAGTCCTCGCCCGGATAGCCCTCGATCCGGCCCAGCTCGCGCCCGTCCTCGACCAGCAGGAAGGTCGGCGTAAAGACGACCTTGCCCTCGAGCTCCATCCCGTCCGGCAGCTCGCCGATGTCGATCCGGCGCAGCGGCGCGGCCTCGCCCTCTTCGGTCTTGGGATAGATAGGCCCGATCTCGTCGTTCCAGCGCGCGCACCATGGGCAACCCGCCTGCTCGACCATGACGAGCTCGAGCGCCGCCGCGGCGAGGCCGGGTGGGAAGGCCATGAACAGGCCGAGGCAAAGGGCTGCGACGCGCGGCATGCGGATCCTCGATCGGGGCCGGTTCAGCGTTCAATTGACTGACCGATGCCATCGAATAATAGTATTGCAATATGATTTAAGCAATCGGAGGCGGCATGTTCGAGGTCACGCTGGGCGGCGCCGTGCTGGCGGGACTGCTGTCCTTCCTGTCTCCCTGCATCCTGCCGATGGTGCCGTTCTATCTCGGCTATCTCGCCGGCACCGGTGCGCGACAGGCCGAAACGGCTGGCACCGAGCCCGGGCGCGGCCGCACATTGCTCTTCACGGCGTTGTTCTCCGCCGGGATCATCACCGTCTTCGTGGCGCTAGGTGCCTCGGCATCCTTCGCCGGGCAGTTCCTGCGCGAATGGTTCGACCTGCTGCGCTGGATCGCGGCCGGAATCATCGTGCTGATGGGGCTCCACTTCCTCGGCCTCCTGCCGATCGGCCTGCTCTATCGGCAATTCCGCCTCGACGGTGCCGCCGGACCCGCGCGCGACATCGGCCTCGCGGGGGCCTTTGTCATGGGGCTGGCCTTCGCCTTCGGCTGGACGCCCTGCGTGGGCCCGGTGCTCGGCGTGATCCTGTTCACCGCCGGCAGCCTGCAGACCGCCGCTGAGGGTGCATGGCTGCTGCTGGCCTATGGGATCGGCATGACCCTGCCCTTTCTGCTCGCGGCGGTCTTCGTGGCCCCCTTCACCCGCCTGATGCGCCGCTTCAGGCGCCATCTCGGCACGGTCGAGAAGCTGACCGGCGCGCTGCTCGTGGCCTTCGGGCTGCTGATCGCCACCGACTCGGTGAACCTGATCGCGCAGTGGATGCTCGACGAATTCGCCATCTTCAGCCGCTATGGATGACAGGAGCCTGCCATGATCCGTCTCAGACACGCATTCGCCCTTCTTCTCCTCTCCGCGCTGCCTGCGGCGGCGGAGATGGGCGATGACGGGCTGCACAAGGCGCCCTGGATGCGCCAGACCTTTCTCGACCTGCGCGAGGACCTCGCCGAGGCGAACGCGGCCGGGCAGCGGCTGATGCTCCTCGTCGAGCAGCGCGGCTGCATCTATTGCCGCAAGATGCACGAGGAGATCTTTGTCCTGCCGGAGATCGAGCAGAGGCTCGAAGAGGACTACTTCGTCGTGCAACTCAACATGTTCGGCGATCTCGATGTGACCGATTTCGACGGCACCACCCTGCCCGAGAAGGAGATGGTCTCGCGCTGGGGGCTGCTGTTCACGCCGACCATGATGTTCCTGCCCGAAGAGGTACCGTCCGGCAGCACGGCGGCCGAGTCGGCGGTGGCGGTGATGCCCGGCGCCTTCGGCCCCGCGACCACCGAAAACCTGCTGAGCTGGGTGCTCGAGCGCGGCTATGCGGGCGAGGAGTCGTTCCAGAAATACCACGCGCGGATGCTTGGAAACCAAGGCGAATAGCCGCGCGAGCCGGGCCGCGGCCAGCCGTATTCAAGAAATTAAATATGATGTTGATTGGAACGTACGGTCCGGGGTAACGTGACTTCGGAGGACAAAATGCCGCAGGGAGGACACATGTCGCGACAAATCACCCTTGCCGTGGCGTTCGCGCTCACGGGCGTGGCCGCGCAGGCCGAGGTCGCGCCGCAGGAGGTGGCCTTTGGCGAATACGGCGCCATCGAGACCTCCCTGACCGGCACCCCCGGCGATCCGAAAGCCGGGGCCGAGGTCATGGCCGATCGCGGTCTTGGCAACTGCGTCGCCTGCCATGCGGTCGGCGCGCTCGAGGAGGTGCCGTTCCACGGTGAGGTCGGACCGCCGCTCGACGGCGCAGCCGACCGTTGGACCGAGGCGGATCTGCGCGGGATCGTCGCCAACGCCAAGATGACTTTTCCGGGCACGATCATGCCCGCCTTCTACAAGACCACGGGCTTTATCCGCCCCGGCGACGGCTTCACCGGCAAGGCCGGCGAGGAGCCGCTGCCGCCGCTGCTCACCGCGCAGCAGATCGAGGACGTGGTCGCCTATCTTATGACGCTGCACGAGGAGTGATCGTGCGGCAGGAGAGGAGAGAGATGAGCTTTTCACGCAGACAGACGCTGGCCATCATGGCCGGCAGCGGGCTCTCGGTGATGCTGGGCGGGCGCATGGCGCTGGCCACGCCCACCGAGGAGCTGATCGCCAACTTCACCGGCGGAGCCGAGATCACCGGCGAGGGGCTGACGCTCACCGCGCCCGAGATCGCCGAGAACGGCAACACGGTGCCGGTCGAGGTCGACGCCCCCGGCGCCGAGTCGATCATCCTGCTGGCCACCGGCAACCCGAACCCCGATGTGGGCGTGTTCCATTTCGGCCCGCTGGCGGGCGCGCAGATGGCCTCGACCCGGATCCGCCTCGCCGGCACGCAAGAGGTCGTCGCCATCGCCAAGATGTCCGACGGCAGCTTCGCGCGCGCGGCGCAGGAGGTGAAGGTGACCATCGGCGGCTGCGGCGGCTGAGTTCGGGACAAGGAGCAAGAGACATGGCAGAGAACGTCACCCCCCGCGTCCGCGTCCCCAAGGAAGCCGCCGCCGGAGAGGTCATCACCATCAAGACCCTGATCAGCCACCCGATGGAATCGGGTCAGCGCAAGGACAAGGAGGGCAACCTCATCCCGCGCTCGATCATCAACCGCTTCACCTGCACCTTCAACGGCGAGACGGTGATCGACGTGGCGATGGAGCCCGCGATCTCGACCAACCCCTATTTCGAATTCCAGGCCAAGGTGCCCGAGAGCGGCACCTTCACCTTCACCTGGATCGACGATGACGGGTCGACCTACGAGGACACCAAGGAGATCGCCGTCGCCTGACGGGATCGGGGCGCACGGGGCAAGGGAGGAGACCTTGATGAGACAGATGCTGAGGACCGGCGCCGCATGGACGGCGCTCGGGCTGGCCGGGTCGGCCGCCCTTGCCCCCGCCGCGACGGCGCAGGAGGCGAACCTCGTCATCAACGACGAGATCGAGATCGTGACCCGGGCGCCCGCGCCCGAGCACATGGAATACATGAGCGAGGTCGTCTCGGGCTGGGAATACCGCTCGCCCGAGACGCAGGCGCTGCAGATGGATGATTTCGAGAACCCCGGCATGATCGGCGTCGACAACGCCCGCGCCGATTTCGAAACCGCCATGGGCCCCGACGGCCAGTCCTGCGCGTCGTGCCATGACAGCCCTGAGGCGCTCGAAGGCGTCCGCGCCGTCTATCCCAAGTGGGACGAGGCCAAGGGCGAGGTGCAGACGCTCGAGATGCAGGTCAACGAATGCGTGACCGAGCGCGCCGGGGCGGAGCCTTGGGATTATACCGGCGACCGGATGACCGAGATGGTCGCGCTGATCTCCTCGGTCTCGCGCGGCATGCCGGTGGACGTGGCGATCGACGGCCCGGCCCAGGAGACCTGGGAGAAGGGCAAGGAGATCTACTACACCCGCTACGGCCAGCTGGAGCTCGCCTGCGCGAATTGCCACGAGGACAATTACGACAACATGATCCGGGCCGACCATCTGAGCCAGGGTCAGATCAACGGCTTCCCGACCTACCGGCTCAAGAACGGCGCGCTCAACGCGGTGCATGACCGCTTCAAGGGCTGCGTGCGCGACACCCGTGCCGAGACCTTCGCACCGGGCAGCCCGGAATTCGTGGCGCTGGAACTCTACGTCGCCTCGCGCGGCAACGGCCTTTCGGTCGAGGGCCCCTCGGTCCGCAACTGACACCACACCCCGCCCGGCTTTCGCCCGGCGGGGTTCTTCTGCCCAAACATATTCAATAATACGCATCCGATGACAGGGAACCGCCCATGATCGCCCGCCGCCACTTTCTTCAGGCCGGCCTCGCCGCCTCCGCTCTCTGGGGCGCCTCCGGCTTCGGCAATTGGTCGCGGCTCGCGGCCCAGCAGCGGCTCAGCCAGGAAGACCTGATCGGCACCGGCGGCCCGGGCAACGTCACGCTGATCCACATCACCGACATCCATGCCCAGACCCAGCCGATCTGGTTCCGCGAGCCCGAGATCAATCTCGGCGTCGGCGAGGCGCGTGGCCTCGTGCCCCACGTCACCGGCGTCGCCTTCCGCAAGCTCTACGGCATCGAGGACGGCTCGCCGCTCGACTACGCGCTGACCTATGACGACTTCGTGGCACTGGGCCGCGAATACGGTCGGATGGGCGGGCTCGACCGCATCGCGACCGTGCTCAAGGCGATCCGCGCCGAGCGGCCCGACGCTCTGCTGCTCGATGGCGGCGATACCTGGCAGGGCTCGCTGCCCGCGCTCAGGACCGAAGGCGCCGACATGGTGCGGCTGTTCAACGCGTTGGGCACCGACGCCATGACCTCGCACTGGGAATTCACGCTGGGCATCGACCGGGTGAACCAGATCGTCGAGAACGAACTCGATCCCGCCTTCCTCGGCGCCAACATCTTCGACGCCACCTGGGACGAGCCGGCCTACGAGCCCTTCAAGATGTTCGAGCGCGGCGGCACCGCGATCGCGGTGATCGGCCAGGCCTTCCCCTATCTGCCGATCGCCAACCCGAGCTGGATGTTCCCGGATCTCAGCTTCGGGGTCCGCCAGGAACGGATGGCCGAGGTGGTGCAGGAGGCACGCGACGCCGGTGCCGAAGTGGTCGTGGTGCTGTCGCATAACGGCTTCGACGTGGACCGCAAGATGGCTGCGCAGGTGCCGGGCATCGACGTGATCCTGACCGGCCACACCCATGACGCCCTGCCCGAACCGGTGCTTGTCGGAAGCACCCATCTCATCGCCTCGGGCAGCCATGGCAAGTTCGTCTCCCGCGTCGATCTCGACGTGCAGGACGGCGCGTTGAAGGGGCTGACCCACCGGCTGATCCCGATCTTCTCGGACGTGATCGCCCCCGATGCGGAGATGACCGCGCTGGTCGAGGAGACCCGCGCGCCCTTCAAGGACGAGATGGCCGAGGTGCTCGGCACCACGGACTCGCTGCTGTACCGGCGCGGCAACTTCAACGGCACCTGGGACGACCTGATCTGCAACGCGCTGATTTCCGAGCGCGAGGCCGACATCGCGCTCTCCCCCGGCTTCCGCTGGGGCGCCTCGCTGATGCCCGGGCAGGAGATCACCCGCGAGGACGTCTTCAACGCCACCGCGATGAGCTATCCGGAGGCGTACCGCTCGGAGATGACCGGCGAAACGCTGAAGCTCATCCTCGAAGACGTGGCCGACAACCTGTTCAACCCCGACCCCTACTACCAGCAGGGCGGCGACATGGTCCGCGTCGGCGGCATGGGCTACCGGATCGACATCGCCCAACCGCAGGGCAGCCGCGTCACCGAGATGACGCTGCTGTCGTCGGGCGAAAAGATCGATCCGTCGAGAACCTACGTCGTGGCCGGATGGGCCAGCGTCAACGAGGGCACCGAGGGCCCGGCGATCTGGGACGTGGTCGAGAGCCACATCCGCAAGCAGGGCACCGTTTCCATCGACCCAAACACCAGCGTCGACGTGGTGGCCGGATGAGCCGCCCCGACATGGACGACAAGAGGACCCCGAGCATGAGCAACGATTCCGCCCCCTCGCGGCGCGGCTTCCTGACCGGTGCGCTCGCCGCCGGCGGCGCGATCGCGGGCAGCCGCGTGGCGGCGCAGACCCCCGACCCGGCGATCACCGAGCTGCAGCCCTGGATGCAGTATCTGGGCGACGGCGTCGACGCGCGGCCCTACGGTACGCCGTCGAAGCACGAGGCGCATGTCATCCGGCGCAACGTCGAATGGCTGACCGCCGACCCGGTCTCCTCGGTGAACTTCACGCCGCTGCACGAGCTCGACGGCATCATTACCCCGAACGGGCTGTGTTTCGAGCGGCATCACGCGGGCATCGCCGAGGTCGACCCGGCGGCGCACCGGCTGATGATCAACGGCCTCGTCGACAAGCCGCTCGTCTTCACCATGCAGGACCTGATGCGCTTCCCGCGCGAGAACCGGGTCTACTTCCTCGAATGCGCGGCGAACTCAGGCATGGAATGGGCCGGCGCGCAGCTCAATGGCTGCCAGTACACCCACGGCATGATCCACAACGTCATGTATACCGGCGTGCCGCTGCGGCTGTTGCTCGAAGAGGCAGGCGTCAAGACCAACGGCAAGTGGATCATGCCCGAGGGGGCCGACGCGAGCGCAATGACCCGCTCGATCCCGATCGAGAAGGCGATGGATGACTGCCTCGTCGCCTTCAAGATGAACGGCGAGGCGCTGCGCCCCGAGCAGGGCTACCCGGTCCGCCTCGTCGTGCCCGGCTGGGAAGGCAACATGTGGATCAAGTGGCTGCGCCGGATCGAGGTCGGCGACCAGCCTTGGCATCACCGCGAAGAGACGTCGAAATACACCGACCTGCTGGATAACGGCATCGCCCGCCGCTTCACCTGGGAGATGGACGCCAAGTCGGTCATCACCAATCCCAGCCCGCAGGCGCCGATCCTGCATTCCAAGGGGCCGACGGTGCTCACCGGCGTCGCTTGGTCGGGTCGCGGCACCATCCCGCGCGTCGACGTGACGCTCGACGGCGGCAAGAACTGGCACCAGGCGCGGATGTCCGGGCCGAGCTTCGACAAGTCGATGCACCGCTTCTACTTCGAGTTCGACTGGGACGGGAAACCGCTGCTGCTGCAGAGCCGGGCGCACGACTCCACCGGCTACGTGCAGCCGACCAAGGACGAGCTGCGCGAGATCCGCGGCGAAAACTCCATCTACCACAACAACGGCATCCAGACTTGGCATGTCAACGAGCGCGGCGAGGCGGAAAATGTCGAAATTTCTTAAGATTCTCGCCCCCGCCTCCGCCGGCACGGCGAGCGTGCTGACCCTGGCCTACGTGCTCGCCGACCAGTTCGTGGTCGACATGCCGGCGCCGGCGCGCGTGTCCTTCGTGGCCGCCGCCAACGCTCAGGAGACCGAGGCGCCCGCCCCGGCCCCCGAGGCGGCCGTGCAGACCGCCGCCGAGGCCCCTGCCCCCGCCCGCGATGGCGGCTATGGGCTGGGCCGCGAGGCGCTGCCCGAGGAAATCGCGGCCTGGGACATCGACATCCGCCCCGACGGGCAGGGCCTGCCGGTGGGCTCGGGCGATGTCTGGACCGGCGAGGAAGTCTTCGTCGCGAAATGCGCCTCCTGCCACGGCGATTTCGGCGAAGCGGTCGGCCGCTGGCCCCAGCTGGCGGGCGGTCAGGGCACGCTCGAGCGCAAGGACCCGGTCAAGACCATCGGCTCCTACTGGCCCTATCTCTCGACCGTCTGGGACTATGTGCACCGCGCCATGCCCTTCGGCGATGCGCAGTCGCTGGAGCCCGACGAGGTCTACGCGATCACCGCCTACCTGCTCTACCTCAACAACATCGTCGAGGATGATTTCGAGCTGTCGAACGAGAGCTTCGCCGAGGTCGAGATGCCGAATGCCGAGGGCTTCAAGCCCGACGACCGGCCCGAGACCGAGCTTGCCGTCTTTACAGGCGAAGCCTGCATGGAGAGCTGCAAGGACAGCGTCGAGATCACCATGCGCGCCGCCGTGCTCGATGTGACGCCTGGTTCCGAGGAAGGCGAGGCCGAGGTGGTGGAGACCGCCGTCGAGGTCGAGGAGCAGGCCGAGGCGCAGCCCATGGATGCGGAACCCGCCGAAGAGGCGGTAGCGGGCGACCAGCCCACGGCGCCGGAAGACGCGGCCGCCGAAACCGAGGCAGGGGATGCCTCCGCCGAAGGTGCCGACGCGGAAGCGGCCCCGGCGGAGGCGGCCGAGGAGGCCAGCGCCGCGCCCGATCCGGAACTGGTCGCAGCGGGCGAGCGCGTCTTCAAGAAATGCTCCGCCTGCCACCAGGTCGGCGAGAACGCCAAGAACCGCAGCGGCCCGCAGCTCAACGGCATCGTCGGGCGCACCGCCGGCACGGTCGAGGGTTTCCGCTACTCCGGCGCGATGGAAGAAGCCGGCGCGAACGGGCTGGTCTGGGATCACGAGCGCCTCGCGGGCTTTCTCGCCGATCCGCGCGCCTACCTGAAGGGCACCAAGATGTCCTTTGCGGGCCTGCGCAGCGACGAGGACATCGCCGCCATCACCGCCTTCCTCGAGGCGCAGGGCGAGTGAACCATACCGGGCGGCCCGAGCCGGGCCGCCCGCATCGCCATTTCGGTGGCAGGAGGGAGAAGGCCGGGCCATGCCCGGCCGGACCCGCAACAGGGGAGGAGTAAGGCCATGAGACGGATCCTTTTGGCGGCTGTAGCCGCGATTGCGGGTGGGGCCGCGTCGGCGCAGGAGGTGATCACCTACCCCTTCGACGGCAGCTTCGAAGACGCGACCTTCAGCGTCGAGAGCGCCATCGTCGGCGAGGGGCTGGTGGTCGACTATGTCAGCCGGGTCGGCGACATGCTCAACCGCACCGGCGAGGACGTGGGCAGCGACGTGACGATCTTCGACGCCGCCGATGTCTTCCTGTTCTGCTCGGCCGTGGTGTCGCGCAAGGTGATGGAGGCCGATCCTTCCAACATCGCGCATTGTCCCTACGGGATCTTCGTCACCGACAAGGACGGCGCCGTCGAGATCGGCTACCGGGCGATGCCGGAAGGCCCGATGCAGGATGTGCAATCGCTGCTCGACGGCATTGCGCGCGAGGCGGCGGGACAGTAGCGGGTGGCCTTCGACAGCTTCCTCACCGCTGAGCTGAACCGCCTGCGCGAGGAGGGCAATTACCGCCGCTTCGCGGAGTTGGAGCGGCATCGCGGCGCCTTTCCATCCGCGACGCGGCATGACGGCCCCGCGCCCTCCGGGGTCACCGTCTGGTGCTCGAACGACTATCTCGGCATGGGCCAGCATCCGAAGGTGCTGGCCGCAATGCACGAGGCCATCGACGAAGTCGGTGCCGGCGCGGGCGGCACGCGCAACATCTCCGGCACCACCCGCCACCACGTCGCGCTGGAACGCGAACTGGCCGATCTGCACGGCAAGGAAGCGGCGCTGCTGTTCACCAGCGGATACGTCTCGAACTGGGCCTCGCTCGGCACGCTGGCGTCGCGCATCCCCGGCTGCGTCGTGCTGTCGGATGCCGGCAACCATGCCAGCATGATCGAAGGCATCCGGCACAGCCGCGCCGAGAAGGTGATCTGGAAGCACAACGACCTCGCCGATCTGGAGACGAAGCTCGCCGCGCTGCCCGCCAACGCGCCCAAGATCGTCGCCTTCGAAAGCGTCTACTCGATGGATGGCGACATCGCCCCCATTGCGGGCATCTGCGACCTGGCCGAGCGCTACGGCGCGATGACCTATCTCGACGAGGTGCATGGCGTCGGCCTCTACGGCCCGCGCGGCGGCGGTGTCGCCGAGCGCGAAGGGCTGATGGGGCGCATCGACGTGATCGAGGGCACGCTGGGCAAGGCGTATGGCGTGATGGGGGGCTACATCGCGGCCTCGGCGGCGCTGTGCGATTTCGTGCGCAGCTTCGCCTCCGGCTTCATCTTCACCACCGCCCTTCCCCCGGCCGTGGCGGCCGGCGCGCGCGCCGCCGTGCGGCACCTCAAGACCTCGGATGCCGAGCGCCGCCTGCAGGCCGAACGGGTCGCCATGCTGCGGGCCCGGCTCGACGCGGCGGGCATCCCGCATCTGCCGAACCCGAGCCATATCGTGCCGGTCATGGTGGGCGATCCGGTCAAATGCCGCTGGCTGTCGGACCTTCTGCTCGACGAGTTCGGCATCTACATCCAGCCGATCAACTACCCCACCGTGCCGCGCGGCACCGAGCGGCTGCGCATCACGCCCTCGCCGGTGCATTCGGAGGCCGATCTCGACCGGCTCGCCTCGGCGCTCGAAACCTTGTGGGACCGCTGCCGCATCGCGCGCGTGCCTTGGGCCGCGCAATAAGGGAGACCAGCCATGATCCGCCTCGCCGCCTTCGCCCTCCTCGCCGCCCCGGCCCTGGCCGAACCGGTCGGCATCGACGCCGAGCGCATGTCGGTCACGGTCGAGACCGATGACGGTCCGATCGAGATCATGCGCGAGCAGGACAACGAGGCGGTGCTCACCGGCGATTTCGCCAAGACCTCGCGCGCCTGCCCCCCGTTCTGCATCCAGCCGATGACCCCCGCCGAGGGCGTCACCACCATCGGCGAGCTGGAATTGCTGGAGATGCTGGAGGACCCGGAGGCGATGGTGATCGACAGCCGCACCCGCGAGTGGTTCGAGGGCGGCACCATCCCAGGCGCGATCCACATGCCGTGGGATCGGATCACCGACCGGCTGGGCGAGTTGGGCTGCGAGCCGGATTTCGAGGGCTGGGACTGTACGGAGGCGCCGCGCGTGGCGCTGTTCTGCAACGGCCCATGGTGCGGCCAGTCGCCGACCGCGATCCGCGCGATGATCGGCGCGGGCTACCCGGCGGACCGGATCAGCTACTATCGCGGGGGCATGCAACTCTGGCGGCTGCTCGGTCTCACCGTCGCCGGGGGACGCTGAGCCGCGACGCGCGGCTCAGCCTCGGCTTCACGGCTTGACGTAGGTATAGCCCTGCCCCTGCAGGTAGCTCAGCTCGGCCACGCCGGATGGTACGATCTGGTCCTCGAACACCTCGAAGAGATCGGTCTCGTAATCGATGTCGCGCCCGGTCAGGGTGTTGTTGCACACGAGGAAGGAGACGTTCTGGCCACGCAGGCTGGTCACGTCCATCTGCAGCTGCTCGTTCTCCATCGCGTTCTGCAACAGCCCGACGCCATTGCCGTGCAGCACGACCTTGACCTCGATGTTGTCCTTGCCCACCGCGTTGATGTGGTTCTGCACGTTGCGCAGCGCGCCGCGATAGGCCTTGTCCGCCTCGCCGCCATTGCCGTTGATGTGATAAACCACCTTCTGCTTGCCGTAGCGGTCGCTTTCGGCCGTCGCCACGCCCGCCGACAGCAGCGTCAGCGCGGCCAGACCCACGGCCAGAGCGCCGCGCATCATTTTCAGTATCGTCATTTCGTCCTCCCTTGAGCGGTTATGGGCGGCATGCCCCACCATGCCGGACACCTGCACGGTTCCTCCTCCGCTCGGGCCCGGCCGCGCCGCTCCTACGCATTCATACATTCAACTACGTCTCTACTATCTGTCCACCCTTCATCCGGGCATCGACATAGGCATGCTTTCGCCCCTCGGTCTGAGGAACCCGGCCCCAAGCATTCCCGTTCTCGCATGTGAAGGAGGACCTGCCATGACCCTGCGCTTCGAACAGATCCTGGCCGACGGCGTCGCCGAATGCTCCTATCTGCTGGGCGACGATGCCGCACATGTCTGTGCCGTCGTCGACCCGCGCCCCGACGTCGAGATCTACCTCGAGGCGGCACGCCGCTTCGGCCTCGCCATCACCCATGTGTTCGAAACCCACATCCACGCCGATTTCATGAGCGGCGCGCGCGAGCTGGTCGACCGGCTCGGCGGTCAGGCCAAGCTCTATGTCAGCACCGAGGGCGGCGCCGAATACGGCTTTGCGCACGAGGCGGTCCGCGATGGCGATGAATTCCGCTTCGGCGGGCTGCGGATGAAGGCGCGCTTCACCCCCGGCCACACGCCCGAACACATGTCCTACCTGCTCTTCGACGGCGACACCGAGACGCCGTGGAGCGTGCTTTCGGGCGACGCCTTCTTCGTCGACAGCGTCGGCCGCCCCGACCTGATGGGCGATGACCAGACCGAGGAGTTAACCGAAAAGCTGTTCCACACGGTGCGCGACGTGTTCATGGCGCTGCCGGACGACGTTATCATCTATCCCTGCCACGGCGCCGGCTCTGCCTGCGGCCCCGATATCGGCGACCGCATGTCCTCGACCATCGGCTACGAGCGACGTTTCAACGACTACGCAAAGATCGAGAGCCTCGAAGAGTTCAAGAGGGTGATGCAGGCGGACGCGCCGCCTGTCCCCGCCCATTACCCCCGGCTGAAGAAGGTGAACGCCAAAGGTCCGGAGGTATTGCGCAACCTGCCGCGCGTGCCGCCCCTCACGGTCGAGCAATTCGCCGAAGCGACCGAGAGCGGCGTGCAGGTTCTCGACGTGCGCGACATGATGGGGTTCGGCGCGGGTCACGTGAAGGGCGCGCTCAACATCGGCGCGCGGCCCGAGCTGTCTGTCTGGGCCGGATGGCTGCTGGACCCCGAGCGTCCGATCCACCTCGTTCTGGGCGACGATCGCGAACTGCCGGACGTCGTGAAGCTGCTGTGGCGCACCGGCTTTACCGACTTCGGCGGCTATCTCGCCGGCGGCATGAGCGCGTGGCGCGAGGCCGGGCGCGACTTCGCACAGATCCCGCAGATCTCGGTGCATGAGCTGAAGGAGGCCAAGGACATCACCCCGCTCGACGTGCGCAAGCCCGATGAGTGGGAGGGCGGCCATATCCCCGGCGCGACCCATGCCTTCCTTGGCGAGTTGCGGGAGAAGCTGGACGAGCTCGATCGCTCCGCGACCTACGCCACCTACTGCGCCAGCGGCTTTCGCGCGAGCATCGCGTCGAGCCTGCTCGCGGCGCGAGGCTTTCCAAACATCCGCAACGTGCCGGGCAGCTGGAAGGCCTGGACCGCCGCCGGCTACCCCACCGAAACCCCCGAACACCAGTGAGGACCCAGATGGACAACGTCGTCGAGATCGACAGCAATCACAGCGTTGCGCGCTTTGCCCCGGACGAGGCCGCCCTGCGGCAGGCAGCCGACCAAGGCTTTCGCAGCGTGGTGAACTTCCGCACGGCGGAGGAAAAGCAGGAGATCACGCCGGACGAGGAACGGCGCCTCGCCGAAGCGGCGGGCCTCACCTACCTGCACCACCCGGTGGCGCCGGACGCGCTTGACGACGCGCTGGTGGACGATTTCCGCCAGAAGCTTGCGGACCTGCCGGGACCGGTGCTGTTCCACTGCGCCTCGGGCAAGCGCGCGGGCGCGATGACGCTCATGGCTCTGGCGGCTCGCGAAGGGCTGGACGGCGATGCGGCCATCGCAAAAGGCCGTGAATGCGGCCTCGACCTGTCGCAGGAGAAGATTGGCCAGTTCGTGAAGGATTATGCGGACCGCAAGGGCCGGAGCTGAGGCACCGGTCGCGGGGCGACTGACAACCATCCCCGCCACCACGAGAGCGTCGGCAACATCACCCCGGCCGACGCCTATCTCGGCAAGGCCGGAGCCATTCCCAATCGACGAAAGGAAATCAAAGCCAGGACTATCGAGAAGCGCCGTTCGCTGCATCGCCAGACAGCGGCATGAACAGAAGCCCGAACGAGCCAGAGCCTCCGTTCGACATCAGGCCACCGTGTCCCAAGTCATCTGACGACGGACACGCCGCACGGCGGCATCTCATATGCCATAGCAGTTTCATTGAGACCATCTGCAGGCCGCATCGATAGGTGAGGCGCAAAGGCGCTAGGGTTCAGCTGCTTTGGCTGCGCCGTCGCAGCATGTCGCTCACCGCGCGCACGACGCGGTACTGGCCTTCCTGCGCGATGCGGAAGTCCTCTCCGCCGACGGTTTCGTCTGCCGCCTCCGTGATGAGGGTCACCGGATAGAGCGGCTCCGGGCTGGCGCTCATCGTGAAGGGAATGCAGTCCGCATGCACCTCGAAGCTCTCCGCCCCGACATAGCGGCGATAGAGATCGAGCATTCGACGGTTCTGCGCCATGAGCTCTGGAAAATCGACGAGCGCGTCGAGGCCGGCCTGCAGCACCGCGCGGGCCAACGCTTCTTGCGCCGGATCATGGCGCAGTATCAGGAAAAATCCTTTGGGTATGGTCCATTGGGCGAACCCACGCGGAATGTAGCCGGTCATTGGTCGGGTCCATTCATGCGAAGGGTAGCCATGCAGGTTCACATGCACCTCGGCCGGCAGCCGCGCATAGGCGAGGTCACGGATCGCGCTCTCGTAACGCCCGGCCCCGTGGCTCAGGTCAGCGCCGCTCGCGGTGTAGCGGGCGGCGTGGTGCATGTGGCGCGGATTGTCGGCGCATAGGTCGCGGAACAGCGCATAGCCATCCGGATTCTCGAGCGGGTTCAGCGTGAAGCTCACCTCGCCTTCGGCGGCCAGATCCCGCCCCGCGCGCAGCGCCCCGACCATGGGCGAACTTTCGTTGGCATGCTGCCCGGCCGAAATCGCGATCCACGCCGGACCATGTCCGACGACGTGCCGCCCCTCGACCGCCCGCCCCTGCCGCGAGCGGGCGGCATAGGCCACACCGCCGATCCCGGCGAGATGGGCCGAGATCTGGGCCGGATAGAGCCACTGCGTCGCCGCGTCGAGCGCAGGGCGCCCGGGCTGGTCGCGGTCGAGCGCTGGCTCTGCCCGCACGGTCTGGATCTCCAGCCGGGGCGTGCCGCCGCGCTGCACCAGCGGCACGATCTGACCGGCCTTGACCGAGCGCTGCCCCGGTGCAAGGCCGAGCCGCTCCTGGAAGATCTCCAGCGCAGTGAAGTAGATTTCCTCATGCATTGCCTCGGCCAGCGAGATCACCTCGGAGCCGACCGGCAGGACCTGATCTTCGTAGGGTAGCTCGACGATCACTTCGAGCCGGTCGAAGAACGGCCCATCGGGCTCATCCGGTGAGAGCGGATCGAGCGGCATCGCGCGCAGATGCGCGCAGACCGCCTCGAAGATCGCCTCGTATTCGGTCGGCAAATGCCGCCCGCCTTGCCCATCTTCGACCCAGCCACAGGCGGCGAGCGCTTGGGCGCCATCATCGAGTTCGACCCAGCGCACCGGCACCGGCACAAGGTGGCGTGCCTCCGGCGTCTCGATCTCGTAGGCGGGCAAGCCCTCCCCCTCGTGCGGGCGCGGCGCGAAGGCGATTTCGCAATGCGAGACCAGAGCGTGCAGCGGGTAGCATTCGAGCCGGAACCGGTCCTCGGGGCAGCCCTCGACCACCGGGTAGTGGATCGTGGCGCGGGAGGCGTCGTCGAGAAGCCGCTGCTCCAGCACCTCGTGCAACAGCGTCTTGTAGGCCGAGCGCAGCCGGAGGTCGCGCCCCTCGGCGCGGGCCCGCGCTTGCGCCGCGCGCCGCGCGCTCGGGCCTTCGAAGACCCATGCGGCGGTGGCATCCTCGGGCAGCGTGTCGATCGTGCGGTCGAAGACGCGCTTCGTCACTTCGTCGCCCCCAGAGGATCGAGCCGGTCGCGCAGCCAGTCGCCCAAGAGGTTCAGGCCCAGAACCGTCAGCATGATCGCGAGACCGGGAAAGATCGTCACCCAGGGCGCGGTCTGGATGTAGTTGCGGCCATCCGCCAGCATGCCGCCCCAGCTCGGCACCAGCGGGTCGATCCCGAGGCCGAGGAAGGTCAGGCTGCTTTCGAGCAGGATGTTGTTGGCGACGTTCAACGTGGCGAGGATCACCAGCGGCCCCATCGCGTTGGGCAGGATGTGGCCGAACAGGATCTTGCGGTCCGGCAGGCCGTAGCTCTGCGCCGCCTGCACGAATTCGGCCTGCCTGAGCGAGAAGACAGAGCCGCGGATCAGTCGGGCGTACTGCACCCATTGCGCGACGATCATCAGCACGATGATCCGGTCGAGCCCGGGCCCGATGATCGCGATCACCGTCATCGCCAAGAGGATGAAGGGCAGCGCAAGCTGGATGTCGGCGAAGCGCATCAGGAACATGTCCCATGGCCCGCGGTAATAGCCAGCCAGAAGGCCCACCACAGTGCCGATCACCACCGCGCCGAGCGCCGAGACGATGCCGACGAAGAACGACACGCGTCCCCCCACGACGACGCGGGCGAGAATGTCGCGGCCGAGCGGATCGGTGCCCAAGGGGTGGTTCCAGCCAGTGAATGGGGCGGTCAGCCGCGCTGTCAGGTCCATGGCGCGGCCGCCATCGGGAAACAGCAGCCCCGAGAGCGCCACGGCACCGCCGATCAGCACGATCAACACGAGGCCTGCGACGAACTCGAAATTCTTGAAGCCCGTCATGGCGTCACTCCAGTCTGATGCGGGGGTCGAGCAGCATGTAGGTGAGGTCGACCAGAAGGTTCACGGCGACGATCAGCACCGCGAGGATCGAGATCACCGTCTGCAGGATCGGGTAGTCGCGCTGCGCGATCGCCTCGATCGCGAGCGTGCCCATGCCGGGCCAGTTGAACACCAGCTCGACCACCACGAGACCGCCCATCAGTGAGCCGAACTGCAGGCCGAGATAGGTGACCAGCGCGATCGAGCTGTTGCGCAGTGCGTGCTTGTAGATCACCGCGGTCTGCGACAGCCCCTTGGCGCGGGCCACCATGATGAACTGCGACGACAGCACGTCGAGCATGGTGGTGCGCACAATGCGCAGGTTGGTCGAGGTCAGGATCACGCCGATGGTCACGGCGGGCATGATCAGCGATTGCGGCCCGATGAAGCCCGATGGCGGCAGCCAGCGCAGCGTCACCGAGAAGATCAGCACCAGCATGATGCCGAGCCAGAAATTGGGGAAGGACAGCCCCGCGAGAGACAGCACCCGCACCAGCTGATCCCCGAAAGAGCCACGATGCGTGGCGGCATAAATGCCCAGCGGCACCGAGATCAGCAGCGACACCGCCAGCGAGGTCAGCGCCAGAAGCAGGGTCGCACCAAGCGCGCCGGAAATCAGCGGCGCGATCGCGCCCCTGAAGAAGCTGTTGCCCAGTTCGCCGGTCAGCAGCCCGCCGATGAAATCGCCGTACTGCACGAGGAAGGGTCGGTTCAGGCCTAGCCCCTCGCGGATTCGCGCGAGATCTTCCGGGGTCACGTTCGCGGATTCCCGCAGCATCATCACCGCCGGGTCGCCGGTGAGACGGATCGCGAAGGAGACGAACAGCGTCACCGCGACCAGCACGAAACCGGCCTGGATCACGCGTTTGAGGATGAAGGAAAGGATGGGCAAGGCGGCCTCCGGAGGGGAAGTCCCGGCGCGGGGGCGATCCCCCGCGCCGGCTGCATGGTCTTACTCGGCGACGCTCACATCGGTGAGGCGCAGGCGCTTGTCGGGGGCGGGCACGAAGCCCTCGACCCGGTCGGCCACCGCGTAGACCGTCTCCTCGTTGTAGAGCGGAATGTGGTAGGCCTCTTCATGCGCGAGCTGGGCCACCTTCTGCAGGATCTCCTCGCGCAGCTTCTGATCGGGCGACTGGCGCTGCTCGTCGAGAAGCGCGTTCATCTCGTCGGAGGTGCCGTAGGGGTTCCACTTCTCGCCTTCGTGGTAGGTCAGATAGGCGGTGTTGTCGAAGTCGAAGGTCCAGCCGCCCCAGCTGAACTGGTACATCTCGTTGGTCCGGCCCTGCGGCACGATCTCGTTGAGGAAGACGCCGTCCTCGATCGGGTTCAGACCGACATTCAGACCCACCGCGGCGAAGAAGCCGGTCAGCGCCTGTGCCACCTCGTTGAAGGTCGAGTTGCCGGCCCGATAGTCGATGGTCATCTCGGTGCCCGGCGCGACGCCGGCCTCTTCGAGCAGCGCCATCGCCTGCTGCGGGTCGAAGGGATAGCCCTCGAGCTCGGGATCATGGCCGAAGGACAGCTCGCCCTGCAGGCTGGCGATCGGGCTGCCGCGCCCGGCCAGGAAGGCGTCGATCAGCGCCTGCTTGTCGATCGCCATGTTGAGCGCGCGGCGCACCCGCACGTCCTCGGTCACGGCGTCCTTGGTCCGAAGCGCCAGCGAGTAGATGGAAGGCCCGGCGACCGCGACGATCCCGGCATTGTCCGCGGCCTCGATGGTCGGCACAGCCGAGAAGGCGACATCGGAGACAAGGTCGACACCGCCCGATTGCAGCTCGGCCAGACGCGTCGCATCCTCGCGGATGAAGCGGAACACCAGCCCGTCAAGCTCCGGCGCGCCCTCGAAATAATCGGCGTTGGCCTTCAGCTCGATCCGCGCGCCCTGCTCGTAGCTGACGAACTTGAACGGGCCGGTGCCGACCGGGTTCATGTCGAAATGCTCCTGGCCGTTTTCCTCGATGTATTGCGGGGGCACGATCATCGCGCCGTAGCCCGACAGCTTGGTCAGGATCACCGGGTCGGGCTGGGCCATGTGGAAATCGACGGTGGTCGCGTCGACGACCTCGACGCGGTCGATCGTGGTGTAGTTCGACTGCTGCGGACCGGCGCCGCCGACCTCGCCCAGAAGCCGGTCGAAGGTGTATTTCACCGCCTCGGCGTTGAAGGGCTCGCCATTGTGGAACTGCACGCCCTCGCGCAGCTGGAAGCGGATGCGCATGCCCTCGTCGAGCACTTCCCAGCTTTCGGCGAGGCCGGGCTGCAGATCGAGGTTCTCGTCGCGGCGCACGAGGCCGTCATAGATGTTCGAAGCGACCGAGCCCCAGGCGACAAGGAAGGTGTCGACCGGGTCCCAGTTGGCCGGATCCTGGCGCTGCGCCACGGTGAGCGTGCCCTCGGCGAGCGCGGGGGCCGCCGTAAGCGCGGTGGTGGCGGCCAGCGCCGCGATCAGCAGGCGCGATTTCAGATCCGTCATGATGCGATACCTTCCCTGTATTTTTCGAAGTCTTGATGATTGTCGGCCAGCAGGTGACCCGGCGCGACCTCGACGAAACCATGGCTGCGCCGCGGATCGCCGACCGGTCTGACCGGGCTGGGGATGTCGCCCGTCAGCGTGACGCGTTCCGGCGGACGGGTCGGGTCCATCACCGGAACGGCGCGCAGCAGGCGCTTCGTATAGGGGTGTTGCGGCGTCTCGAAGACTTGGCGACGGGTACCCATCTCGACGATCTCGCCCAGATACATCACCGCGACGCGGTGGCTGACCCGCTCAACCACGGCCATGTCGTGGCTGATGAAGAGATAGGCCAGTCCGCGCCGGGCCTGGATGTCCATCATCAGGTTGATCACCTGCGCCTGGACGCTGACGTCGAGCGCCGAGACCGCCTCGTCGGCGATGATCAGCCCCGGATCGACCGAGAGCGCGCGGGCGATGGCGATGCGCTGGCGCTGGCCGCCGGAGAACTCGTGCGGGTAGCGCCCGGCGTGCTCGGGCTTGAGCCCCACCGAGGTCAGCAGATCGGCCACCTGCGCATCAGCGTTCTTCAGGAGCCCATGAGTGGCCATCGGCTCGGTCAGGCTCTGCTTCACCGTCTTGCGCGGGTTGAGCGAGCCGTAGGGGTCTTGGAAGATGTACTGGATCTCGCGCTTGAAGCGTTGCCGCTCAGCCGGATCGAGCGACAGGATGTCGGTGCCGCGATAGAGAATGCGACCCGAGACCGGGGTGACGAGCTGCTGCAGCGTCTTGCCGACGGTCGACTTGCCAGAGCCGCTCTCGCCCACCAGCGCCAGCGTCTCGCCCGGGTGAATCTCGAAGCTGACCTCCTCAGCAGCGTGGACGCGGTGGCTGATCCGGCCGAAGAAGCCCGATGTCAGATCGTAGCGCGTCGTCACCTTGTCGAACCGGACCAGCGGCTCGGTCCGCTCCGGGTTCGGATGCGCGCCGGTCTCTTCGGCGGCCTGCCCGGGCAGGTCGAACTTGCGCGGGCTTTCTTGGCCCTGCATTGCACCGATCTTCGGCACCGCGGCCATCAGCGCGCGGGTGTAGTCGGCCTTGGGCCGCAGGATCACTTCCTCGGCGCGGCCCGTCTCGACCATCTCGCCATGGCGCATCACCACGATCTCGTCGGCCATCTCCGAGACCACGCCCATATCGTGGCTGATGAAGATCACCGAGGTGCCGAACTCGGACTGCATATCGCGGATGATCTGCAGGATCTGCGCCTGGATCGTGACGTCGAGCGCGGTGGTCGGCTCGTCGGCGATCAGCAGGTCGGGGCGGCAGGACACCGCCATCGCGATCATCACCCGTTGCCGCATGCCCCCCGAAAGCTGGTGCGGGTAGCGGTCGAGTTGGGCGCGGGCATTGGGCAGCCGCACCAGTTCCAGAAGCCGCGCCGCCTCGTCGCGCGCCGCCCGTCCGCGCAGGCCCCGGTGCAACTTGAGCGCCTCGCCGATCTGGCTGCCGATCGTGAAGACCGGGTCGAGCGAGGTCATCGGCTCCTGAAAGATCATCGAGATCCGGTTGCCGCGGATGCGGCGCAGATCGGCCTCCGAGGCACCGGTGATCTCGGTCTCGCCCCCCTTGCCGTGCAGCTGGATGCGGCCCGAGGTGACGCGACCGCCGGTGAACTTCAACAGCCCCATCGCCGCCATGGAGGTGACCGACTTGCCCGAGCCGCTTTCGCCGACGATGGCAAGCGTGCCGCCGCGTGGAACTTCGAAGCTCAAGCCGCGCACGGCCTGAGTGTCGCCAAAGGAGATCGACAGATTCTCGACGGTTAGGATCGGAGCGGTCGTGTCATGCAAATCGGATTTCCTCCGGCCCTTTCACGGCAGTTACGTAACGCTAGTCGCGGCCAGCGTTAGTTGTAAACAAGTTCTTGGCGATTTACCGATATTTTTTCAGCGTCCTGCGCTCAGACCGAGGCGACAGATCGTGCTGCTTGATCGTAAAGTCCTGACATTCCACGAAGAACTGTCGCCAAACGGCGCAATTCCTCGCTATCGGAGTCCATGGAGTGAAGCGTGTCTAGTAGGCAGATTTCCCGCAATTGCCGATATTTCTGGCAGATTTCGGCTCCGTGTTCGGTGGTGGCGTAGTAGCGCTCCTTGCCGCGGCGCTCGCCCTCGACCAGCCCCTCGGCCACCAGCTTCTTCAGCGCGTAAGTCACGGTGTGCTGATCCTCGATATTGAGCACGAAGCATATGTCAGACAGGCGCTTCGGGCGCCCGCGATGATTGACGTTGTGCAGCACCAGCACGTCGAGTGCGCTGAAATTGGAGTGGCCGACCACCGCGGCGAGGCAGCGCGCCATCCAGCGCGTGAAGGCGTTATGCGCCACGATCAGCCCGTATTCGTACTCCGAAAGCTCCCAGCCCTCATCTTGGGCGAGATGCTCCGACGACACGATCTTGGGTGTCTTCCTATCCTGCGCATCTGCGCCTCTTTTCATCCGTCCGCTCATGTCCGTCACGTCCTTTCGCTGTCTCCGTCAGGCTGCAACGCGGGCGCTTAACAATCAATCTATCGATTATCGTCGCAATCTTTGTCGGCATTTTATCGACATATTGTTGATATCTGCGGGGGACCGCTCTAGCGTCCCGGTAACCCTGCTGATCCGGAGATCCGAGATGGAGCTGATCGCCGCCCGCCCCCTGGCCGACCGGGCCGTCACTTTCGAGCTCGCGACCCGCGTGGGCCCGGAGGCCGCGGCGCGCGTCGGTGCGGCGCAGGCGCGGCTGGCCGCGATGCTCGAGAGCGGCGAATTGCCCGGTGCGCTGGAGCTGTCGCGCGCCTTCTGCTCGATCACCCTGCATTACGATCCGCTCCAAGGCCGTCAGGCCGATCTCGTCGCGCGGGTCCGCGTCGCGCTCGAGGACACTGCGCCCGAGGCCCGCGAGGGCGGTCGCCTATGGCGGCTGCCCTGCTGTTACGAAGGTGAGGATCTCGATGATCTGGCTGCCCGGCTCGAGCTGACGCGTGAGGAAATCGTGACCCGCCATGCCGCAAACGAGCACCAGGTCTACGCGATCGGCTTCCTGCCCGGCCTGCCCTTCATGGGCGAACTTCCCGAGGGCTTCTCGGTGCCGCGCCGCACCAGCCCCCGCACCCGGGTGCCGCAAGGCTCCGTTGCCATCGCCAACGGATTGACGGTGATCTACCCGTTCGAGAGCCCCGGCGGCTGGCACATCGTCGGGCGCTGCCCGGTGCCGCTTTTCGAGACAGAGCGCGCTGCCCCGGCCCTGCTCGAGGCCGGCGATCGCGTCCGCTTCGACCCGGTGTCGATGAAGGAGTTCGGCCGGATCGAGGCCGCGCTGGCGCGGGGCACCATCGATCCTGCCAGCTTCGCCGAGACGGCCCGATGAACGCCCGTCTCCTCCTCCTCCGCGCCGGAGCGCGCAGCCTTCTGCAAGACACCGGCTTTCGGGGCGGACGCGGGATCGGCGTGCCGGCTGCAGGCGCGCTCGATGGCGACGCGCTCTACTTGCTGAACCGGCTTCTGGGCAACGCCTCCGATGCCGCTGCGATCGAAGTTGCCCTCGTGGCGCCGAAACTGCGGGCCGAGGACGGGTCGACGCGGCTCGCGCTCGGGCCCGGGCTGAGCGGACAGGTGTCTGGTGACAACCCGCGCCATGTGAACGCTTGGACCGCCTTCACCTTGCATCCGGGCGAGACCGTCGCCCTGACGCTCGACGCGGGCTGTCCTGTGGCATTGATCGGGATCGGCGGCGAGATCGACCTGCCCATGTCGCTGCGCAGCCGCTCCACCCTGCCACGCGCCGGTCTCGGCCCCATCGGTCGAAGATTGGAAGACGGCGACGTTCTCCCCATCCAAGGCTCGGCGAGGGACCCGGGCGACCTGACTTTCGCCGCACCCCCCCGGGCCGAAACAGGCCCGCTGCGCGCCGTTCCCGGTCCGCAGACCGAGTGGTTCACCGACGCCGCGCACGAGACCTTCTTCGGCGCCGATTACGGCGTCAGCGTCGAGACCGACCGCATGGGCATGCGTCTCGAAGGACCGCGGCTCACCCATTCCGAGCGGGGTGCCGACATCGTCTCGGACGGCATTGCGCCCGGCGCGATCCAGGTGCCTGGCAGCGGCCAGCCCATCGTGCTTCTTGCCGATGCCCAGACCACCGGCGGCTATCCCAAGATCGCCACGGTGATCGGCGCCGATCTGTCGCGCCTCGCCCGGCTCGCGCCCGGCGACAGGCTGCGCTTTACCGCCGTGAGCATCGAGGAGGCCGAGACCGCCGCACGCGCGCGGCGTGCCGAGCTCGACCGGATCGCAGAAGCTGTCATCCCCGCCAATGCCGGACGGATCGATCTGCGCGCATTGTGGCAGGTCAACCTTGTGGGCGGCGCGGTCGACGCGCTCCGCCCCGATCATTTCCCGCATCACGCCGAGCCGGAGGACCGCCCGTGAAGATCAACCTCAACGCCGATCTCGGCGAAAGCTTCGGCCCCTATGTCATCGGCAACGACGAGGAGCTGCTCGGCGTGGTCGGCGCAGCCAATATCGCCTGCGGCTTTCACGGCGGAGATCCGGTGGTGATCGCACGCGCCATTGCGCGCGCAAAGGAGACCGGTGCGAGCATCGGCGCGCATCCCGGGCATGCCGACCTGCAAGGCTTCGGTCGACGCGCCATGGCGCTCTCGAGCGAGGAGCTGCGCCTATCGGTGGTTTACCAGATATCGGCGGTGACGGGCATGGCTCATGCCCTCGGCCATCCGATAACCCACGTCAAACCGCATGGCGCGATGAACAACCAGGCCTGCGTCGATCGCGCCATGGCCGATACCATCGCCCGCGCCGTGGCCGAGACCGATCCGGGTCTGATCCTGCTTGCCCCCGCCCTGTCCCAACTCGCGGCCGCGGGCGATGCGGCGGGCCTGCGCGTCGCGCTCGAGATTTTCGCCGACCGGACCTACGAGGCTGACGGCAGCCTGACCCCGCGCAGCCGCCCCGGATCGGTTCTCCATGGGAAAGGCGAAGCGCTCGCGCATGTGAAGCGCATGATCGAGGCGGGCGGCATCGTCACCCGCGAGGGCTCGGTACTGCCGACGCCGTTCCATTCGATCTGCGTGCATGGCGACGGCGCAGAGGCGCTCAGCACCGCCCGTGCGCTGCGCGCGGCACTTGCCGATTGGGGCCATGCGCCGGTCACTTTGCCCGAAGCCATGGCGGGCTGAGCCCAGCCGTGCCCATCGCGTGACCGCCGCCGCGCAAAGGCATACGACGATGCCCCAAAAGGTGGCGTCGAGCCCCCAGAGCGAGGCTCTCGACGCGGTCATGACAATGAGGAGCAATCCGGCCACATGGTCGGCGAAGAGATTGCTGCTGGGGGCCGCAGGTGAGCACTACATCATGTGTCAGATTTTGAGCCGGGGCTCCTCAGCGGCTCACTGCGAGGAGCGGTAACAATGACAGAGAAACGTAAGCTGTCCGAAGCTCTCGAAAGCGCCAAGGAGCGGGGTCGAGCTTGGCCGGGTGAGATGCTCGCCGATCCCGAAATGCTCACAGAAGAGCAAATGGCGCAGCGACTCGGCGTATCTCCCGCTGAGATCAAAGGTCTCCGGCGACAGCATCGTGTGCTCGCCCTCAACCTGCTTGGCGAGACCCGCTATCCTGCCTTCCAGACCGGGCCAAATGGCATGATCTTGCCCTGCCTGGACCAGATAATCGCACGGCTGAATGGACAGTTCCTCGAAGCCTATCGGCTGCTCATGAGCAAAACGCACGACGGCACTAACCGTCGGCTCCACGAACTGCTTGCTACGGGGGAGGCCGACAAGGTTCTTGGCGAAGCCGATGCATGGCAAAGTGGCGCCTTCACCTAAGGACTCCTGCCCGAACTCAGCGACGCTTGAACGCAGCAAGCAGTGCCGAGGCGTAGCGGGCGCTGTCGGGCCCCGCCCTATGTGGCACCCGCAGCCGAGCCAGGCGTTCATGGAAGGCGTCCAATGCTTGCGAAGGAAGCATTGGCTCCAGAATGGTGCGGATGTCACCCACTCTCGCCAGTTCGCTGTCTACGGTGAGTGGATCGCACGACGTCTCCAGCAGCCGGCGGAGCCACATGGTCTCGAACCGGGGCGCATCTGAGCATATCCTCCGCCCCCGTGCTGTTGCACGAAACCACTCGACCGCCTCTGAGGCTTCGAGACCCTTCTGGAGCATTGCGTCTGGGATTGCGTGAACCGCTGCGCTGTCCTCCGACCACGCGTCCATCGACCATGTCGGATGTCGCCGGATCAGCCGCGCATGGCTCTCGATCGTTCCATCATCTGCGAGCCAGGATAGGCCAATCTCGACCGGCCAGCTGTCGGGCGTAAGCGAACTTGCTTCGAAATCGAGGAACATCAGATCATTGGTGTAGTCGGTCATATAGAACCACCTGTCGTTCGCGCCTGGCTTTGGGGGGACTGGCTTTAGCGAAGTATTGCGGCATTGGAATGCTGCCGGTCTGCCTTAAGAGGATTGGGCTTATACAACGAAGTGCCCCCTCGAATGCATGAATCTCTCCGTTTTGGTTTACGTTGCACCATCACGGCAGCTTCAAGGTCCTCCGCCTCGTTTCTCGGGGGTGCTCTTCGTTGCTTCACAATGAAGATTGGCCAGTCCAAAGAATCACGAAGTAGAGTTCTGAATTTTTCTCGGTACAGGTGTCCGGAGCTGCTGGCAGCCTGGACGTAGCCTTGGGCTACCCCATGATAACGCACAGAAACCAGGAGCAATGCCATGGAACAGCGGCAGGTCGGACGAACGGGCTTGATGATCGACACACTTGGGCTTGGCGGCGCGCCGCTTGGCGGAAACTTCGTCGATCTGGACTATGCCCAGGCGGCCGAACTGATCCGAGCCGCCCAAGAGGCAGGGCTTCGGTATTACGACACGGCGCCGTGGTATGGCTTCGGCCGGTCGGAACGCGTCATGGGCGACATGCTGCGCGGTACGGACTACGTCTTGTCGGACAAGGTCGGTCGGCTTCTGAAGCCCGGCGGGGTCGAGAATCCCGCGGACTACGGCATGATCGATCCGCTGCCGTTCCACGTCGTCTACGACTACGGCTATGACGGGATCATGCGAGCCTTCGAAGACAACCTCCAGCGCCTGGGGCTCGACCGCATCGATTTCTTGCTGGCGCATGACATCGGCGTCCTCACACATGGCGACGATAACGCGCGCCATTTCGGGGACTTGGCCGCAGGCGGTTATCGTGCCATGGACGAGCTGCGCAGATCCGGCCACGTCAAGGCGATCGGCTTGGGGGTCAACGAGAACCAGGTTTGCATGGACGCCCTTGGGATCGGTGACTGGGACGTATTTCTCCTTGCGGGCCGATACACGCTTCTGGAGCAGTCACCGCTCGATACGCTCTTCCCGGCTTGCCGGAGCGCCGGCACCACGATCATCTGCGGTGGCCCCTTCAACTCCGGCATCCTTGTGGGCCGCGAGACCTGGAACTACGCGAAAGCCCCGGCCGAGGTCGTCGACAAGGCCCGCGCACTTGCGGATGTGGCTGATGCATTCGGAGTGCCTCTGGCAGCGGCCGCCCTGCAATTCCCACTTGGGAATGATCTCGTCACGTCGGTGATTCCGGGCCCACGGGACAAAGGCGAACTCCAGCAGAACCTCGAATGGTTCACGACGCCAATCCCGGATGAACTTTGGATTTCGCTGAAATCGAAAGGTCTGCTACACGAGGCCGCTCCGGTTCCATCAGGGCCCTGAAGGGCTCAAGGCACCCTTCGGCTACCAAGAGCCCCATTTGCGCTTGCAGAGTTGATGCAGCCGTTCGTCGACGGGCTCTCCCCATATGCACGAGGTCAAAGGATCTCGATTAACACCCAAGACGCGCTCAACTGGAGATTGCTTCCCACGCAAAGCTCAGCCAAACGGCAGCTAAGGGTTCTCTATCACCACTTCCTCGAATGAGGCCAAAGTCATTCATAGAGGTCACAATCTTCGAGAAAATACCCACTGCGGCAAGGAACGCTTGATGTCGGGAATGGGATTGATAGGAACGCCTTCCACGCGCCCGCGCGGAATGTGATAAAATGAACTGGCGACCAAGGCGGATGAGCCCGAGCGGGCTCAGTCTTGGTCGCTGGCCACTCACAGAAGGAGGCCAAGAATGGCTAATTATGACCTCGACAAGATGGACCTCGACGAGCTGAAGAAGCTGCAAAAGGTGGTCAATAAGGCGGTGGAAGATTTCCATGAGCGCAAGCGTCGAGAGGCACTCGCCGCTGCGGAAAAGGCGGCTGCGGAGCTGGGCTTTAGCCTCGGCGAGTTGACCAGCGGCCAGAAGGCCAGCAAGAAGACTAAGACTGGACTGCCGCCGAAGTATCGCAACCCGCAAAATCCCGATCAGAGCTGGAGTGGACGTGGTCGGCGACCGCAGTGGGTTGTCGAAGCGACTGAAAACGGCATCGATATCGAAGAATTCAGAATCGATCGAGCTGCCTAATCATCGGTCAGCCAAGAGCCTTATCTGACCTCTTGGTATCTATCGGAGGCCAGCGCCAGGAGCGACTAAAGCCTACACTCTTTATTCCAAGCCATTGCATTCAATGCTCGAATTGCAGACCCGAGGATCACTCCATTTTTATCGGGCCTCACCCAAACGCGGAGTGGCCCCCACAGAAGCCACTCCGCAATTTCCAATTTTCGCCTTCGACCATCACTCCATCGGGATCATCAGATGGGCGTAGGGCGTTCCAGGCCACATAACCCACGGCTCGTTAGCGCCGCTCGGAACTTTCTGCGGATAAGCGTCGAGCATCGGTTTCGCCTCCGAGCCAACGATCATCACGTGTGGACCGGCGGCTATCCACTCGTTGTCCCCGGTCTCGCCCTCGGCATATGGATCAATATTGCTGGCTCCCTCGTCACCGAGAAGCATATAGACGAAGCCAAGCGTTTGCGGCGGGTCCTCCTTATTCATCCATGCTTGCAGGAACGACATAGCGGCCTCATCGGCGCACATCGGGTCAGTGCCGGGATACATGCACGTCCAGCCGTTGCTGCCTTCGCGGAGCGTCGTCATCTCGCCCTCTGCGGAAACGTTCAGGAGCGTTGCATTTTCGAGTACGGCAGCGGGTGCAACGCCATTAAGCCGCTGCATGAGGTCCTCGGGAGAAGCATCATCTGTCTGCGCGATGCCAGAGGAGGCAATCAGCATGCAGATTAGCACAGTCGCAGTCCTTGACGAGAGTTTCATGGGAGCGCCTTCCTATTAAGGTTCACGCTATCGCCATCAAATATCACCGCGCGATGGCGGTAGTGCTGTAGACTCTACGCCTATGCTCAAGCGTTGGCAAAGACTTCCTATTTCTCTTCTACTTTCAATCTCGCGGGTACAGCCACCATAAGGCACATTCCCCTAAGACCAAACCTGGCGTTGACCAGTAGGATTGGTGCGGCGGCGCGAGTGGCCAGTTTAGGACATTGGCAACCACATCTGCGTCAGTTGAGCCTCGCCGGGCAAGTCGAGTCAATTTCTTCGGAAAGAAAAGGTTAATTACGCGGCACCCTTCCACTCTGCGGGATTAACGTAAACGATGCTATCACCAACACTTACCATCACTTCGCCGTCCTGAATGTTAACCTGAAGCTTCATCGCACGGCTTGCCAGCTTTGCAAGCGCATCGGTTTCGGTCTTGGGAAGGCCTACCACCTGAAGGTTGTCGAAACGGGCGGTGCTGTTTTTAACCTTGTCCCACCACATCTCCGCAGCCCTGCCACCGTAGGGATAGACGATTACCTTTGAGGCTTTGCCACAAGATTGACGCATCACCTTCTCGCTTGGAAGCCCCAAGGCAACCCACACATCAAGCTCTCCACTCAGGCTTTTCTGCCAAATGTCAGGCTCGTCATCCGTCGAAATCCCTTTCGTCATTTCCAGGCACTCATGCGCATTTAGCGCAAAGGCGAAAATGCGTATCATCAACCGCTCTTCCGTCTCCGATGGATGCTTGGCAATGGTCAGCTTATGAGTCTCATAATAGTGACGATCCATATCGGATATTGAGAGCTCAGCTTTGTAAATGGTGGCATTCGGCGCCATGATCAACCTCAATTCTTCAAGGATTGGGACACCTACTCCCTCTCGTAACTTTTGGAAAGCAGATACGGCGCGCACGAATAATCGGGCCGAAGAAGTGTTGCCTGTAGCCACACGATCAGTACTCAAATTTGGTTAAAACCCGTGCTCGAACGCGTTGCCGCAGCCATCAGCCCGCTCTTGACTGACCCACTTCCCGTTTCTCAAGGCCTCGATGATGAAGTGCCCAGCGAAGACCGTGGCCAGAACATGGGAAATCCGATGTCGATCTTCGAGGCGCTGCGCACCCTCGTAGACAACCCGTCCTAATGGACCTGCGCAAAGCACGATAACCGTCAGGCTGCCGGGGCCCGGCAGCAAGGTTTGGCTGACTTCGGAGGATGCTGGCGCCGGAACTTCCGACTCGGCAGGCACCAAACGATGCCTGCCGAGTCGCAAGTCAGGCTGCCTTGGCTGGTCCTGTGTCTTTGGCCGGAACCTGAGGCCTACTCGTGTCTGGACGAAGTCCGCCATGGCTGAACGAAACGCGACGTGTCAGCCAGAGGCTGCCACCGGCCACCAAAGCTACAGCGGCGACGCCAGTGGGGCCCAGATCGACGAGCTCAGGACCAATGTTCAGAAGTCCGGTTGCAATGAAGCCGATACCGATCGTGAACAATGTCGCAAAAACAATAGTGATCGAGATCATCGCGCTGTCTTTACGGGTCCAGCTTGAAGGGGCTGGCCTGCGCGCCTTGCCATAAGCCCACCCGAAGAGTAGAGCCGCCGCCGCCAACAAGCCGACGCCGAGAAGGAGATTCATTTCATGCTCCAAAAGATGGCGCAGCGAAGTTGTTGAGCCTGCCGCCCACGCGACTCATGCGCCGATGCCCGCATCTTACCGCAGCGAGTTTGGTGTGAAACAGATTCGCAATGGTCCTCGGGATCGTCGTTTCTCTTCTGGCCGCGCCAATGCCTATCCGCTTCGTGCAGATCCGCGAAGCGGGCGTCGCACTTGATCAGCGCCCCCCCCCAGCGAAAGTTCGGAAGCGCCAGGTATCACCGGTTCGGCCGCCAGCCTTTCGCACTTGACTCAGGATGCTGCTTGGTCCGACATACTCGCCCAAGCTGCTCTCGGGACGCGATATGCCCAGCGTCGCCTTCGATCTCTACCTAACATCGATCCGACCTTATCGACCGGTACCTTGCCAGGCGCTCAAGCGGTGCCGATGCTCTCATGCGCGCCGATCTGAGTATCTCCGCGATCATCGCCAGCGGCATCTTGCTCGAACTCCGGGGTCCCGAGGTCGCCTTCACTCATCCTCTGCCCACGACCGGCAAGCTATTCAATTCGAAGAGGCTGCGCGCGACGCGTGCAGCGCTGACGACGACCGCGATTGGCGGGCAAATGCAGGTAGTCTATTCATAGCAATAGTCGCGCGGCCTCCTACGCCATTGCCGATGGCATCGCCAACGAAGCGGCGAAGCGGAAGGCAATGCAAATCGCCGCGGCCGCGGAAGCCAGCGCGGCTCGGCGGTTGAGCAAAGCACTCCGGTTCATCGCAACCACCATCCTGTTCAGGTCGGCATGATCGAGGTCCTCAAAGCGCGAGATGCGGCGCACAGTGCGGGCTCCGGCCTGGTACCAAAGCGCCGCGGCCACAAGCGAGCTGACGATCGCGGCTATATCGAGAACGATGAAGAGAGTGGGCATGATCGGGCGGTCTCGCTTGATGAGGTGTCGGTCTCGGTCGGACCAATTTGATTGCGACATGGAGCGTCGTCAGCAATTGCCAAATGAAGTCACTCTTCAGTTGCACCGCGACCAACGGGATCTCGGCGCGCAGCTTTGTCAGATCCGCCGTTCGAAACCGGATCTCGAGCGCCGGGTCTGGTAGGTCAGGGTCGGGCGATGGACTTCGCTCCGGTCGTCCGTAGCTACCACGATGTCTGGACTAACAGGGGAAACGTAAGGGCCCGGCATCATCGTACCGGGCCCTCCCTGCCGCGCAGCCTGCGGACAACGGACAGTGGTCGGTCAGCTCTCCCGCGCGACCGGTATCGCGACCGTCTGGGCCGCCGGCTGTTCCGTATGGACCGGGGCCTGCCCCCGCCCGGTCTTCCACAGCGAGATGGCCACGCCCGCGCCGAGGATCGCGAAGGTGATGCCGAGCGACCATGCCGGCGGGAACTTCTCCCAGCCCAAGGCCTCGGCCACGAAGACCTTGGAGCCGATGAACACCAGCAGCAGTGACAGCGCGTATTTCAGGTAAGCGAAACGGTGCAGCACCGCCGCCAGCGCGAAATAGAGCGCTCGCAGGCCGAGGATCGCGAAGATGTTCGAAGTATAGACGATATAGGGGTCGGTGGTGATCGTGAACACCGCCGGCACCGAGTCTACCGCGAACACGAGATCGGCCACTTCGATCAGCATCAAGGCCAGCAGCAGCGGCGTAACGTAGCGCCTCATCTTGCCCGTCGCCGGGTCGGCGCGCTTCACGGTGAAGGCATGGCTGTGCAGTTCGTCGGTCACCGGCAGGCGGCGCTTGAGGAACTTCAACAGCCTGTTGTCCGAAATGTCGTGATCACCCTCCGTGACGAATAGCATCTTGATGCCGGTGACGATCAGGAAGGCGGCGAAGATGTAGAGCACCCAGTGGTATTCTGCGACGATGGTGGCGCCGAGGCCGATCATCAGCCCGCGCAGGGCAATCACGCCGAGGATACCCCAGAACAGCACCCGGTGCTGGTACTGCCGCGGGATCGCGAAGAAGCCGAAGATCAGCGCGATGACGAAGATGTTGTCCATCGCCAGCGTCTTCTCGACCACGAAGGCGGTGAGATACTGCGCCGTCGCCTCGCCGCCCATCTGCCACCAGATGAAGCCCGCGAAGGAGAGGCCAAGCGTGATGTACATGGCCGAAAGTTTCAGGCTCTCGGCGACGCCAATCTCATGATCGTCGCTGTGCAGCACACCCAGATCGAAGATCAACAGAGCGGCGACCAGCGCCATGAAGACCAGCCACATCCAGAGCGGCTGGCCGAGAAACAGAAGAAACAGGATTTCCACGATGACCTCTTGTGCATGACCGCACCCGAGGTCGAGGGTGTTTGGACCCCAATACCATCGGGCACACCCGATGCGGTCCGACATCACGTGGAAGATCCAACGTCAGAGGGACCCGGCCCGCACGGTGATAGATCCCCCTCTCAAGAGGCGATTACAAGAGGCGGTAAGAAATATTCCAGCATGCCCCGTGGCTGCACTCGCCATGTGCCGCTCCCCGCCACCGTGACGCTGCGTCGTTTGGCGGGGTCTGCAACCGGGCATCCCGATTGTGCTCTTGTAGGTTTCGGAATTCGGTCAGAATGTAACTCGCGTCTTCAATGCCGATACCGGCTGCTTCTCCGGTTCGCATCGGGCAAAGGCATTCGAGACAGGGTGGAGCCCGGCATACCGGGGCTGTGCGGAGCGTAGATTGAGATCATCGGTTTCGCGAACGGTTGCATCGACCTTCGCAGGGTTTTCCCGCCGCCTCCCTGTGGCCCCAGCAACCCAATCCGGGGGCCGGCAGGGACAAGCACTTCGAGGCTCCAACGAGCCGAGGCAGCCCGGCAGAGTTGCAGCCTTCAGTGGCGCTATGCGTGGACCCCGATCCGAGCGTGAGGTACGGCAGGCTCAACCAGTCACAGAGCAGAACTGCCGCCGGGATGTTCGTCATGGGTGACGCATTCTGGCAGATCGTGGTTGTGGGTTTCGTGGCCCAGATGATCGACGGCGCTCTTGGTATGGCCTACGGACTGACCTCGACGTCGCTGTTGCTGACGCTTGGTTTTACGCCGGCGGCGGCAAGCGCCGCCGTCCATCTGGCCGAAACTGCCACCACCGGCGTCAGCGCGACCTCGCACCATCTGGCGCGAAACGTCGACTGGAAGCTGGTTCGGCCCTTGGCGATCTCGGGCGCCCTTGGCGGCATAGCCGGGGCGAGCCTACTGGCCACCGGCCTCGGCGACATGCTCGCCCCGGTGGTATCGGCCTATCTCGTGCTCATGGGCGGCGTCGTTCTGTGGAAGGCGTTCCGCGCAGTGCCGGGCATTCATCCACCGAAGGGCGTTCGGAGGCTCGGCCTCGCCGGGGGTTTCGTGGACGCCGTCGGAGGCGGCGGCTGGGGTCCGGTGGTGTCGAGCACGCTGCTCGCCTCGGGAGGTTCCGCGCGGCACATGATCGGGTCTTCGAATGCAGCGGAATTCTTTGTCACGTCGGCGATCACTGTCACCTTTGCAGGGCATCTCGGCCTATCGGAATTCGGCATGGCAGCGCTGGCGCTGGTGGTCGGCGGGCTCCCGGCCGCCCCGTTCGCGGCCTTGGCGGTCCGATACGCACCCAGACGCCCGTTGATGATCGTCGTCGGCCTTCTGATTATCATACTCGGCATTCGCGGCCTGCTGACCGCACTGGGTTGAGGCGAGGGACTGTTGCCTGACAGACGACCGTGCCATCCGAGCTTTGTCAGAGCGGCTAACTGCGCGGACGTTCATCCAGGCCTCCTCCAACAGCCAAGCTCAGGCCTGTTGCCCCGGGAATGGTTACCTGTTCGGTCATTCCGGCCGAACTGCCCGCTTCGAGACGAGCAGCTTGTCGATCCGGCGACCATCCAGATCGACGACCTCGATGCGCCAATCGTCAAGATTGATGTGCTGCCCAACCTCGAGCAGTTCCCCTGCGCGGTCGAGAACGAGTCCGCTGACGGTCTCGTAGGACGGTCGGTCCTCGATCTCGAGCCCGATACGGGCCGCGAACTCGTCGGCCGGCATCCAGCCGGCAACGAGGAGAGATCCGTCCTGACGATCCACAACCTTGGGCTCATCCTGCTCGGTTTCGTCGAAACTGCCAGTAATGGCGCCCAGGATGTCCATCGGGGTGACGATCCCCTCGAAGTGTCCATACTCGTCATAGACCAGGAGCATGTGAGCGGGTGCCGCCTTCAACCGTTCGATGACTTGGGTCGCTGGCAGCGACTCGTGGACGACCGGAGCGGGTCGAGCCATCGCAACCGGATCGAAAGTGTCGGCGGGCGCCAAAAGCAGGTCGCGGCTGTGCAAAATGCCGATGATATCGTCTGGACCGCCATCGCGAAGCGGCATGCGGGAGCGCTCCGAGGCCCGGAACCGCTCGAGGAGCTCGTCCCGGCTCTCGCTCGCTCTGGCAATCTCGACATCGTGCCGGGGCGTCATCAGGCCGCGCGCGGTACGGTCGGCCACGCGCATGACCCCCGCGATCATATCGGTTTCGGCCTTCTCGATGACACCGGCGCTCTCCGCTTCGGAGATCAGCATGCGGATCTCCTCATCGCTCACCTTCGCGCTGCGACGCCCCGACTGACCAAGCAGAGTAAGCACGAGGGCTCCCGACCGGTCGAGCAGCCAGACCAGTGGCGAAGCGGCCTGCGCCAGGCGGCGCATGGCCGGGGCGACACGGGAGGCGATGCCTTCGGGGTCCGACAACGCAATCTGTTTCGGGACGAGTTCACCCACGATCAGCGAGAGATAGGTGATGACCACCACCACGACACCCACGCCGACCTCTTCGGCGAACCGCACGGGCACGCCGATCTGGGGTAGAACGCTGGCAAGACGCAAGCCCAGGGTAGCTCCGGACAGCGCGCCGGACAGAATTCCCACGAGAGTAATGCCGATTTGGACCGACGAGAGAAACCTGCCAGGTGCTTCGGCCAGACGAAGCGCGACAAGCGCCCCATGGTCGCCCCGGCTGGCCCGAGCCTGAAGCCGGGCGGGCCGAGACGAGACGACCGCCAGTTCCGACATCGCCAAAACCCCGTTCAGGACGATCAGCGCAAGGACGAGAGAGATTTCGAGAAGCATTGAGAACCTTGACGGGCATGAGTATTGCCCGGCCCTTAGGCAAAGGCGCCGAGCAGGATGAGCAGAGCCGCCCTGAGCATGGCATAGACCACGGCAGCAGAGAGCAGAAGCGCAGCTACGCCCACGATCGCGCCGATCCCGGCCCACAGCCCGTCACGCTCGAGCACCCCGAGCGCGAGAAGGCAGATCGCAAAGGCCGGAAGCATGTTGCCAAGCGGGATCGGCAGCGTGACGACCACCGCGAGGATCAGCGCGAGACCTCCAAGCAGCCGTTCCGATCGCGGCGCCACGAGCCATGCCGCCCGCGGACGCAGCATCCGCTCGGCGCGTGCAAGAATCGGAGCCGCACGTTGGACTATTGTGACAAAGGCTTGAAACGGCATGCCCCGATTTCCGATGAAACCAGGCAGCCAAGGCATTCGCCCAAGCATCATCTGCGTACACAGGTACAGCAGCGGCAGCCCCAGCACGGCCGACAGCCCGGGTGGCGCTGGCAGCACGTTCGGTAGCGCGAACAGAAGGATCAGCGCCGCCCGTCCCCGCCCCTTCAGCAGCGTCATCAGCTCGTTCAGCGTGATCTCGGAACGGGACTCGTCGGCAGTGATTTGGAGCAGGACCTCCGACAGCCGCTTGCGTGCCGGATTGAAGGGATCGCTGTCCCACGCCTTGCTGGCCTCCGGAGCAGTGCTTTCTCTACCAGCATCCGCCACCGTGGCGACCATCCAAGAAAATTCTGGAGACAGAATGGCTCCAGGGCATATTTCACCCCTGCAACGCCGGAGAGCGGCAGGGTGGATTCATGCGTGAGGGAAACTTCTATCGAATACCCTCTAAAGTGAGGGGTCCTGAAACAGCTACCTTGCCGCTTGCAGCAAGAATCTGCTCATCGTTTGGTATAATAAGATGAGGTCGTCTATGTCCCGCATGTCATGCGTGGGCTTCACATTCCGGATTGCGTCGCTGGCCTCAAGTTTTTCGCCGGTTGCTGCATGAGACGGCGCTTAATCTACAAAGTTCTCTATGGCCCAGGCCGCCCCGGCCCTTACCGGACTTTCGCAACCAAAGGTTCTTGCCGCGGCGCGGCGTCCTTGAGTGGTCTTTCCTCGTGCCTCGCAGCATCGCCGGGCAGGCCGAGGTCGGCTGTGCAAACCTTTCAGACCTTCGCTGCATTTGCATAGCTTCCGCTGCACCTGCGAGGTCTCTTCGGAGGAAGTGCGGGGAACAGAATCTTGCTGCGCTCCGCTTCAACGAACGCTCTTGGCAACTGAAGAATTTTCCGATCGCCTCGGATCTTCGGATCAGTGCGGCGACGGAATAGATCTGTCACCCCTTCCGTGACATCGAGCCAGCCGAATTTCGGCATTTTTGGCGGGCTACTGCACAAAAAACATTCACTTTTTGCAGTCGGGTCGGATATCCCTGTACCAATCGGCCCGGAGGACTGGTTCTCGCCGACGCGCCGTTGGACAAGAAGCGCTCCAGCAGGGAAAGAACATGATACCAAAATACGTCCTTTTCGCCGGTGCCGTCGCAATTGCGGCAGGTACCGCCTCCGCGCAGACGGAAATGTCCTTTGCGCTCGACTGGAAGTTCGAAGGTCCAGCCGCACCCTACACCCACGCGATCGATGCGGGCCTGTTCGAGGCGCAGGGCCTCGACGTGACCATCACTGAAGGGGCAGGCTCGCTCGACGCAATCCCCAAGGTCGCGACCGGCGCCTTCCCGGTGGGCTTCGCCGACATCAACTCGGTAATGCGGTTTCTCGACCAGAACCCCGGCGCCCCAGTCACGGCGGTGATGATGGTCTACGACAAGCCGCCCTTCGCGGTGGTCGGCCGTGTCAGCCAAGGCGTGTCCGCGCCCGCCGATCTCGAGGGTCGCGTGCTCGGCGCGCCGCCGCCCGACGGGGCCTGGGCGCAGTTCCCGATCTTCGCCGCCGAGAACGGCATCGACATCGACGCGATCACCGTCGAACCGGTGGGCTTCCCGACGCGCGAGCCAATGCTGGCACAGGGCGAGGTGGACGCCGTGACCGGCTTCTCCTTTTCCTCGACGCTCAACCTGATCCGGCTCGGCGTGCCCGAGGACGACATCTCGGTCATCCTGATGGCCGATCACGGCGTCGACCTCTACGGCAACGCCATCATCGTCAACACCGACTTCGCCGAAGCCAACCCCGAGGCGATAACCGGCTTCCTGACCGCCATCGCGCAGGGCTGGCAGGCCGCGATCGACGATCCCGACACCGCGGTCAAGGCGCTGCTGAAGCGCAACCCCGCCGCCGACGCCGATCTCGAGAAGCGCCGCCTGCAACTGGCGATTGACGACAATGTGCTGACCGATCACGTGCGCGAGAACGGTATGGGCAACATCGACCCCGAGCGCTTCGCGCGGGCGATCGAGCAGACCAAGACGGTTTACGAGTTCCAGAATGAGCCCGATGCAGCCACTTTCTTCGACGACAGCTACCTGCCCGAGGGCGACGTACTGATGCTCAAGTGACGGGGGGACCGGTGCCGGGCCCGCGCCTGGCCCCGGTCGATGCGGCGCGAAGAATGAAGAACATCATTGAAATTTCTGGCGTGAGGCACGCCTACAAAACAAAGTCGGGCCCGCTGCCGGTGCTCGACGGGCTCGACATCTCGGTGCCCGAGGGCGAGTTCTGCGCGGTGGTCGGCCCTTCTGGGTGCGGAAAATCCACCCTTACGCGGCTGGTGGCGGGGCTGATGAAGCCCGATGCTGGCGAGGTCTGGCTCGATGGGCAGAAGGTGACGAGCCCACGCAAGACAGTGGGAATGGCGTTCCAGAACCCGGTGCTGCTCGAATGGCGCTCGATTCTCGACAACGTGATCCTGCCCCTGGAGATCGTGGCGCCGTCGATGCCGCGCCGCGACCGCATCGCGCGGGCCGAGGCGCTTCTGGAGATGGTCGGACTTGCGGGCTTCGAGGCCAAGCGCCCGTCCGAACTGTCGGGCGGCATGCGCCAGCGTGCCTCGCTCTGCCGCGCCATCGTCCATAAGCCCGATGTGCTAATTATGGACGAGCCCTTCGGTGCGCTTGACAACTTCACCCGCGAAGACCTGTGGCAGACCATGCGCGACCTGCGCGCCAAGGAGCCCTTTACCGCCGTGTTGATCACCCACGACCTGCGCGAGAGCGTCTTTCTGGGCGACCAAGTGGTGGTGCTGTCCGGCCGGCCGGCGCGCACGCAGCACATCCTGAGCGTGGACCTGCCGCAGGACCGGACCATCGACGTGCTCTACACTCAAAAAGCGGCGGCCATGCTTCACGTGCTACGCGACCAGATCAAGATCGCCCAAGGTCGCAACCCGGAGGCCGCGTGATGGAGACCTTGCGCAAGATCGCCGTGCCAGTGCTGGCCATCGCGGCCTTCCTCGCAGTCTGGGAGACGCTGGTGCGGATCAACGGCTGGCCCGACTATGTGATGGCCTCGCCCTCGGATCTGCCGGCGGCCTATGCGCGGTTCTGGGAGCTGTTCTTGATCGGCGCGTGGCAGACGCTGTGGCGCACCGTGGCGGGGCTGGCACTGGCGGTAGTGTTCGGGCTTCTGCTCGGCATGATCATGGGCTTCTCGCGCATCATGCGCGACGCGCTCTACCCGCTCCTCGTGGGGTTCAACGCCATCCCTAAGGCGACGTTGGTGCCGGTTCTGGCGCTCCTGTTCATCGGCCAGCACGACTTCAACACCGTGATGATGGCCTTCCTGATCTCCTTCTTCCCAATCGCGGTCTCGGTCGGCATCGGCCTGTCGACGCTCGAGCCGGAATACCGCGACATCCTGCGTTCGCTCGGCGCGAGCCGCTTCACCATCTTCCGCAAAATCGCCCTGCCCAAGACGCTGCCCGAGTTCTTTGGGGCGCTGAAGGTCTCGGTGACGCTGGCCTTCATCGGCACCAACCTCGTCGAGATTGTTTCACCCCACGGGCGTGGCCTCGGTGCGCTTTTCCTCTCCGGCCAAACCAATTCCAATTACCCGCTGATGTTCGCGGTGCTGATTGCACTGGCGGTGCTTGGCATCGCGCTCTACTACGCCGTGGTTGCGCTGGAGCGGACCTTCGCAGGCTGGGCGGAACGGCAGGCGACATAGATTCGCACCGGGTTCTTTCTTGGTTTAGGTTGCCCGCCATCTTTCACCATACGGCCGCGTTTCGCCACTTCCGGTTCTACCTCCTATGGCTGATCGCTTGGCAGGCACCTGCGCAGAAAGCAAAGAAGACCCACTTCCCTACAAGGCGCCGAGCCGCGAGATTCTTCAACTTAGCACCCGTCAGTAGGCAGGAATCTCGGCGCTCGACACCGGTTTGCCCCCGTCAGTCCTACGAGACATATGAGTTGATTTTGCAACGGAGGGTTACTGGCGCATCGTAATAGCCAGAGGGTAGCGACAAGACCCGACCCGACCATCTCGGGCAGACCGACTTCACCTAACTGAAGGTCATCGGCTTGGGGTGGTATTACCTCTCGACCCTCTTCGACGAACCATGCTGCGATGTCGCTGGCAGTGATCCTACTGGTGCGCCGCTTTTATAACGACTTGATCTGAATCGGCGCGTGAACATCGGTCCTCCACAAGATCGGGCATCCGGTTCAGATCCAATTGCGACAACTCCGTTCGCAGATCTGCCGCTCCGGTGTGACACAGCGAATGTTCGTAATCCGCCCGGAATGACGGGGTCTATTCCCGGTCCTTAGCCGACCTCCGTGCTACGCATAGCGAAGGTCAGCTTCGCGTTGTTTGTGCCGCTCACCTTGCCCAGTAGAACTGGTTACTGATCGTGTCTCTCTATTGCGCCGGGAGCCTCGAGGAGAGCTTGGAAGCAGCACTGCCCTAATTGTTCGCGGGTAAGTGTCACCGGCCCCTCTTCTCGCCCGGTATCAGCATCGCGGGCATCATCAAAAGCGTTAGCGCCGTGGCCAAGACAAGCCCGTCGGCGATGGCCGAGGACAGCTCGGTCCACCACAGGATCGGCAAAAGAGGGAGGTGTCATCGAAGGCCGCCACCACGGCCAGTGCCGTGATCGGTCCGACGCTGGGCGCCATCATGGTCAGACGGACCGTGGCGTGGCGCTCGGCAATCGCTCGAAAACGACCTTGAAGCGCGGCAATCCGTGCCACGATGTCGCGGCCGGCCTGCCGCGCGTGCCCCTGACTTGTGTCTCTCCGCGCCCGTTTGCATAGAGGCGCCAGTCCTCGAATGGAGTTAAGCATGTCGATCCGGCAGAGAATCGCTGATACGCTTGATCGTCCGGTGACGCGAAATTTCATCACCGCTGTTGTGCTCTTTAACGCCGTGGTCCTCGGGCTCGAGACATCCGATGCCGCGATGGCCGTGGCTGGGCCGCTCATCGTCTTTCTCGACGTCCTCTGCCTGTCGATCTTCGTGGTCGAGATCATGCTAAAGATCTTCGCGCGTGGCGTCTCGTTCTTTCGGTCGGGCTGGAACATCTTTGACTTTGCCATTGTCGCCATCGCTCTGGTGCCAGTCACCCAAGGTCTCTCGGTGCTCCGGGCCCTGCGTATCCTGCGGCTACTCAGGATCATCTCTGTGGCCCCGACCCTGCGCCGGGTCGTCGACGGCTTCGTGTCTGCGCTCCCGGGAATGGCTTCGGTTTTCCTGTTGATGGCGCTGATCTTCTACATTGCGGCGGTCATGGCGACCAAGCTCTTCGGGAATGCGTTCCCCGAGTGGTTCGAGACCATCCCACATTCCGCCTACTCGCTGTTTCAGATCATGACGCTCGAGAGCTGGTCCATGGGCATCGTCCGCCCGGTTATGGAGACCTATCCCTACGCCTGGATGTTTTTCGTGCCCTTCATTCTGGTAACGACCTTCGCCGTCGTGAACCTCGTGGTCGGCCTCATCGTGAACAGCATGCAGGATGCACACGCGCAGGAGTCCAATGCTGCTACGGAGGACTACCGGGACGAGGTTCTCAAGCGCCTGGATGCCATCGAGCGGCGGCTCTCAGAAGGCGGATCGCACCACAAGTGATCCCATACATACTGCGACAGGCACAGGCACAGGCACAGGCACAGGCACAGGCAACCAGATCCACCATGTCGAAGCTGCTACTGCCTACGGTGGGCTAAGCACTTGGAATGTGCTTCCCGGATCATTTGCTTTGATCCGGGAAGCCTTCGCTAAAGAACAGCGCTTTTTCTTCTGCCACTCGCCGCCAATTGGATTCGATACACTCGTTGAGGCTCGAAGGTCATTATTTGCTTGCCACAATGGTCATCTGGTCGGGCAAATGGCCACGATATGGCTGTCGGCTCACCCAGGCACTGTGCCAGTACGGCATAAGAGTGCGAATCGAATAGGTAATTCTGCCCTGCGCCCTACATTTATCAAACAATAACAACGACATACGCCAGGAGCCCCTTGAGCCGAAATCATAAGTTTACAAACTGGAAGCAATAGCTTGCGAGGTTCGGAGCACAGCAAAACCCTCGCGGTCCGTGCTGCACACGTGTGAGCACGAGCCCGAACAGCGAGCCGATCCCAGGCAAGGCGACCGGGGTCAATTCATAAAGTTTAGGGGAATTTTAATAATTTCGGACGCGCGACGATAGCTCTGTCACAGCGCACGCGCGTGATCCTTCCGCCTAGAAGATCGCGCCCTTCGAAATATCGGCAATATCCCTTTTAGGGAGGCGGCAATGTTTATCTCGACACTCTATTTCGCAGGACACGTATCGACACGACGATCGAAATGCAAGGCTTCGGTGCCAGTTCGACTTGAGAGGGGCCGGCGTTTCCTTCCGGCTCAACTCATACTATCGTAATAGATTCCTTGAGGCCGCCAATCGGATTTGCGGAGAACCTTACTCCACTCCGAACAAGATCTTATCCATAATGAATTTGCTCTCGTAGCTTGGGACATTGAACGGCGTATAGTCCGCCTTCATCCCGCTGCGATCCGCAAAAGCGGCACTGAAATGCCTTTCTTCGATACAATCTCCGCCCTCCGCTCGGGCCCGCTGGCAAGCGTCGATCAGCAATTCGATGACCAGTCCCCACCGATCGGCGCAGGCGAAAGCCAAGCGGCGAAGAAACTCTTCGGTCGCGAGATCCTCGAAATCCAAACCGGCTGCGTCGCAATAGGTGAAACAAATCCGGTTCAGCTCGCCCATATCGCTTGGAAGCTGGATGTTCTGGAAGTGAATCGGCCTCAACAGGCGAGCGAGCTGTTCTTCCTGCCGCACATGCCCAGCCAACTCATCGACACCGCTCAGGATCAACATGAGCGGCCAGTCGGTGCTCTTCATCAGAGACTTGAAGCTATCAAGCAGCGCCCGGGTGGTCTGGTCCGGCTTGGGTGGAAAGATGTGTTGGCACTCATCGAAATGGATGGCGACCACGCCCTGCTCTTTTGCCTGGAAGGTGACACGGGACCAGATCTCGCTCTGTGTCATCCTACGCTGCCGGACAGGATAACCAAGCGCCTCTGCCGTCCTGAAGCCCAGGTCTTTCCAAGTCATTTTTCCGTCGAGGATGCAGGACACCGCGGACGCCACCTTGCCAGACGGCATTTCCTCTCTAGCTTCGTTGAATTCGGAAAGCATCAACCGGATTTCACTGGTCTTGCCGACGCGCGACGCCCCGGTCACCAGCAGGCCACGAGCCTCGAAATGCCGCCCGGTCGCTGCCCGGCCCCAATACTCCGTGGCGATGTTCCCGAAAGCGCTTTGCAGTCGATCCGCACGCTCGAAGGCATAGCGCCATTTATAGAGGTCCGTGGCAGCATTCAGGGCCTTCCTATTGATGAAGCTCATTTCAGCAATCCCTTGGTGTCCGGCCGCCCGAGCCGGCTGGCTGAGGCAGGCGCGGTCTCGGTTTCCTCCTCGAGGGGTTCTTCAGGCTCGAGCGCCGGCTGAAGCCCCCTTCCGACCGGCAGCGCACCAACGGGATCGTCGGCCATGAGCCCTCCCGGTTCGACGACGTCGAGCAGCTTGGTGGAAGGGGCAAGATGAATGCCACTCGTGACCCGTTGGGCCCTTTCTTCGAGCTCTTCGAAGGTCGAAAAGGAGCTGCCCTTGGTGGGTTTGGGTTCGAAGGTTGCATTGAGTTTCTCGATGGCCCGGAGTGCTTCGACGAACTGGTACTCAGACACCTCTGCATCCTGCGGAGCCTGGCGACGGCGCTCCTCCATGGCCTCGACGAACTCCGCGAGGGTCAGGCTTGCCACGTAGGTTGCCGTGAGGTCCGCCTCAACGACCCTGACATAGCCCTCAATCTGAACAGTCGCGGCCTGAATATGGTCGGGGTCGATACAGACAGTCCATTTCCCCGGATACAGGTCCCGCAAACGCTGGAACTCGCGGCTCTGGTAGGGAAGGCCGCACGCCTTGATACCCTCATCGGTCGGGGTGGCCCTGACCTTTCCACCGAGATGAATGCGCCGGCTTCTCATCGAAGGGGGCCTAACCATGCCGGTCTCTTTCAAAACGCGCTGCATGGCCTGGTACGGCGTGCGCCCGTCCATTCCGAAACCGTGGTGCGCCGTGTGCGAATAGACATCGACCAAGTAGTGGGTCAGGATCTGGTAGAGGGCATCTAGCGGGAGCTTCGCGTTCTCGACCGCATCGTAGCCCGGCAGGGCGCCTGCGGCGTTCCCGGTGTAGCCTGTGAGGCCAGAAATCAACCTCTTCTCGATCGTGCCGAACAGCCGTTCAATGAACGGCCGGTCGGAACTGTGATAGCTGCGCGTATCGACCGAAATTATACCGAGACCCGCCATCGCCTCCTTTACCTCGCGGTTACGCAGACCCGTCCCGTTGTCATTGCGGACCTTGCCGATACCGACCGCAGGCGCGGGGCTTTGGAAGCAACCATGCCTCACCTTCTCCCTCTCCTTTGAGCGCAAGGCCATGCGCAGAAGCTCCAAGGTCGCGTCAGTGCCGGGCTGCTCGGTCAATACCCAGGCCAGCGGCATCCTGGTTGCAACGTCGATCATCAGGAGGAGATGCACTCGCTTAGTGACCACTTCCTCAGCGCCTTTGGGCGCCGCCCCGTGGCTGGAATGCCCCTCTTCCGGCTGCGGCGCCTTCTGGATGGGAATGAGAATGGAAAGCTTGCATTCATCGATCTCGACGAGTTCCCCAAACATCAGCGCCCGGATGTCAGTCGAACCGGGTCCCCGCTTGTTGTAGGCAGCCCGCTCACCCTCGCGCGCAATCTGCTGCCCGATCGACGAGACGTGCTTGTCGATATGAGCTCGCAAGGAGGCCTGAGACGGCAATGCCAGCTCAGTTTCACCCCTCCCCCTCCGGGACGCGTTTTCAGCTGTAAGAAGGACCATGAGCCTCTCGTAGGCCTTGGCCATCGGAGGCTTGCGCTTATCGAGCCAGACCTTGCTGGCCTCGGTCATGAGCGTCCGAAGCTCAGGGGCCAGGCGACTGGTACGGTTGCCCTTGCACCTGTGCCGGTCCTGAAGAGCGAGCGGGTCAAAGTGCTCCGCCTCGAAGAGCCGGTAGTACTTCAGCAGCGTCCGCCCCTTGGGAAGTGGCCAGACACGCGTCATGCTCCCCCCACGCAGTGCGGAGATCGCGATCTTCCCCTCGAAGTGCATTGCCGCGAGCTTGCAGATATCCTGCCGCACCTGCGGCTTGTTGAGGATACCTTCCGACAGTTTCAGGCCTTGCCCGACGAGCTCATGGATCGCGTAGCAAAGGGCCGCGCGGAAACGCACATTCTTGCGCTCCTCGTCGGACAGCTGGGCGAGATAGCGGAAGCTGTCATCCTCGATCCCGGCTGCCATAACCTCGCCGTGCTCGTTCTCGAGCACGCAGGCGCCATCCCTCAACAACTCGTCGAGCTGCTTACCCGGGAGGAACATGCGCGTGCGGTCCGCCGAACTGACAAGGACGGAGCCACGTTCAGACCGGCTGTCGATGAGGTACCGCTGCTTCTCCAAGACGACCGAAGCATTCTCCGGAAGAAGGTACGTTGCCTCACGCTTCATTCCGGCCACCAGATGCGAGAGTAGTAGGAGATCACGTGATCGAGGTTCGTGTGCAGCTGCCTGCGGCCGATCAGGCGAAGGATCGACTGGAAGGCCACGCACGGCTCGAGGTCGACCGCGGCGATCAGGTCACGCAGGAGCCAAAGCGTACGAAGGCGAGCAGCCGTCTCCAAGACGATCTCGTCGACTTCGGGCTCAGCCTGGTCGAATGCGATCTTCATCCGGTGCAGGTTGTCGCGCCGGGGCCGAGAGTAACTGTCAGCGTCCACGACCAGCACCCGGTGCCCTTCGCTTTCGGGCGTCGCGGCGACGAGGGCCCTGAGCTTCGCTTGCTCCTTCGGCCTCTGCAGGCTGGTCCGGTTGCGGACAAAGACAAGCCGCCGCTCCCCACAGACCATTGTCAGGCGGAGATCGTAAGTATGGTCGTGCTTGGTCCCATCGAACAGGAACGACACACTGCAAGGCTGGAACTCCAGATCATAGAGGCGCGGGTCCATCAGCGCCTCTTGCGCGACGGCGAGTTCGGCCGCGCTCTCGCACTTGCCGATCCTCGGCTTGTTGTCGTTGGCTGGCACGCAGTAGGTCAGCGTCACCCGGTGGCTCGAGCTGCTGGCCGACAGCGGGCTCCGGACACCCGCGAAGGGCAGAACGCCCTCCACGGGGCCCAGGGTGATAACCGTCTGTCTCTTATACTTGGGCGGCGAATACGCCCACTCGTCGTGTTCGAGGTTCATGACTTCTTCCGCTCCCGGAAACCACGGCTCCGGGCGATCGATGGACATGACCGACTGCGTTGTTGCGGGTGCCCGGTGTTCGGGTCTACGGTCCGCGATGTGGTAGGGCCGCAGTCGGCCTTCGACTTCCGCGCGCTCTTCGGGGCGCGCTCTTTTTTTTGCCTGCTCTGCGCCCTGACGCCGTGTTCGAAGCCCGCTGTGTGGCGGCCCGGTGGGTCAGGTACGGCTTCCTCAAGATCTCCAACTGCCTCGTCTGCCTTCAACATGAGCGAACCGGGTGAAAATCCCGAGCGGAGATTCCCGGTTGTCCACATGTTCGAGGCAGCGAGGCCTAAAGCAGCACCCCGTAGATTCGTAAACACCTGAAATTATGCGAAAAATCGAGGATTATGATTTTTCGCAAACCTTCCTGCGCCTTGCCTCCACGGGGGCTGACGTCACCCCCTGACCGAGGTCACGGCGACTATTTTTCAGATGACCTTACGTCAGGAAGAAGGGTCTTCTCGAGTGAACCCGCGCTTTGCCTACGGCCGCTTGCAGCGTGCCGCTGATCGGCTAACCTCCAGCCATGCCGAAGCCCAATCCGTATCGCCCCTACCAGCCCGACCCTGTCCAGATGGCGCTAAGACCCATCGTGTCGGGGAATGACATCAACGGGTTGGATGATCCTAATCCGCACCCGCCGCGCCTGGTCTACTGGGCCCCCGATCCGGACCAGATCCCGCATGGCGAGATGCAGCGTTGGTTCTACACGGTCCAGCCGGATGCACCGGCGCTGCGGGCGGAACGGGCCGCGCGGCAGGCGATCCTCGAAGCGCCGTTGCCAAAGGTCGGCACCGAGCAGGTCGCGCGCGCGCCTGAAGATTGGACCGCCCTGCTCGACAGCTTCGTCGAAGCCGGCCTGTGCGAGAAGACCGGCGTCGCCGAGATGCAAGCCGAGTGGTGCTACGAGGGCCGCTCGGTGCCGCAGTCGCGGGTGATCATGCTGGGGGTGCGGCACGACTACGCCCGGCTCAGCCAGGCGCCCGAAGTCGAGGCGGGCGCCGAGGTCATCCGGCAATACGGACGGGCCGCGCATGCCGCCAAGCAAGTTGCAGGCTGGCTGCGCCGGGAGGGATGGGCCGCGGAGCCGGTGACCGGGCCGATGACCGGCGACTTCACCCTCATCCCGCCCGCGCTAGCCTGCGGCTTCGGGGAACTCGGCAAGCACGGCTCGATCATCGACCGCGATCTCGGCGCGAACTTCCGGCTCTCGGCGGTGCTGACCGATGCACCCTTCGCCCCCACCCAGCCGCGCGAGCATGGCATCGATGCCTTCTGCGCGAGTTGTCGGATCTGCGAGGACGCCTGCCCGCCCGAGGCGATCTACCCGGAGAAGCAACAGGTGCGCGGCGCGCACAAGTGGTACGTCGACTTCGATAGGTGCCTGCCATTCTTCAATGAGCACCATGGCTGCGGGATCTGCATCGCGGTCTGTCCGTGGTCCCGGCCCGGCGTGGGGCCGAACCTCGCGGAAAAGCTGGCACGGCGGGCCGGTCGAGAAGCCAGCCAATCCTGAAACACTCCGCTCTGAAAGGGAGAGACGTTGTTTGGGGTTCCATCCTTCTTATGTTCTTCCAGAAGAACCAGCAGGAAGAGGAGGATGACATGAAGACCCCCAGTGAACTGCGGGCCTTGCGGGCGGAACTCGTAGAGCGCCGGAACGTCGAACTCTATCGCCTGAACGTTCACAACGATACTCGGCTGGCCCGGATCGCGGATATTCAGCTCTCTATTCAGGCCATCGACGCCGCGCTACACGAAGCAATCCACCCAGAGCCATTTGAGCAAGCAGGAGAAATGGGGAGGGAATCTACACAACTCGCTTGAGCGCCCATTCCAACCCGCTCTTGCGCAAGTGACAGCGGGCTAAGCCGATAGCCCCATCAGTGGGGGTCCATCGTGGGCTGCTGCCGGTCCCGTGGACAGCGAGTTAAGGTAGCATTGCGCGGGCCTCGAACTCCATCGGGCTGATATAGCCCAGCTCCGAGCGCCAGCGCGTCGAACCCCCGTCGGCGCCTCTGGGACATCTGAGTTGATTTTGTAACGAAGGTTTCCGGCTAATCGTAGCCACCGACGAGTGGAAATGCGACAGAAACCCGGAACAGCCAAACCGGCGGCGGTGGCGCTGGGGAAGGACATCCGTCGGCGCACGCGGAAGCATAATTCGGCCGAGGAGAAGATCCTTATCGTCTTGGAGCGGCTGCGCGGCGAGGATGCTCTGCCCCTTCACCAAGGCCTAGGCTCAGGACCCATTGATCTTGATGAGGCTGCGTGATTCAGGCTCCCCGAGGAGCATGATCAATGAGCAACCTTTTCTGGCTGACGACCGA
>NZ_JACIBX010000020.1 GCF_014195545.1 Limimaricola variabilis
CGGTCGTCAGCCAGAAAAGGTTGCTCATTGATCATGCTCCTCGGGGAGCCTGAATCACGCAGCCTCATCAAGATCAATGGGTCCTGAGCCTAGCCTTCGCCTCGAGCGCGCAAGCGGGGGGGCTTGCGGCGCCCATCCTCCAGCCGGGGCTGCCCCCCGTGGCCGGAGCGGAACGCGGCGTGGCGGGCGAGATTGCCTATAACAACCCGGCCACCCGCCGCAGCGTCGCCGATGCGCCGCGCTATGCAGCGTCCTGCGCCGCCGTGGCGCCGGTGATCCGGGCGCTTCAGGCGCAGGGCTTCTCCGCCTTCGATGTGGCAGTCGGCCCCAGCCAAGCGCGGATCGCCGCTATCCGCGGCGACGTCATGAACGAGTTCGTCTATGACTGTCGGACCGGTCAGCCGCTGTCGCAGCGCGGCGCACGCGTCTCCGGTAGCCGCGCACCGGGCATCACCTACGCGGCACGGGCCGAGAGCCGCGACTTCGTCGATCTCGGTGGTGCTGTCGGTACCGCCGCGACGGCCGCTCTCGCGGCGAATGCTCTGAATGGCGGCGGCGCGTCGACCGATGCTACGCTGCAAGGCGGGGTGTCGGTGGCGGGAAGCGCAGATCTTCCGCAGGCCGGTGGCACGACCGAGGTTGCGGCAGGGACGCAGGCGACCGGATCGGGTTCAGCCGGCGGCACGGGTGGAACGACTGCAGTGGTCGACGCCACCGGCTCGGCTTCCGTCGGCGGTACAACCGTGACGGAAGCCCGGGCGACCGGGACGGCGACTTCGACCTCGACCTCGACCGCAGTGGCGACGGCCAGCGCCGACGGTTCGGCGACGTCCGAAACCAGCACCGAAGCGCGCGGATCGCGTTCGGGGGGCCTGTTCGGCATGTTCAACAAGGATCGCCGTGACGACCGCAAGGCGCGGAACGACCATCGCGACGATGACGATGAAGACGAGGATCGCGACCTTGCCGATCGCGACCGCGATGGCAAGGAGCGCGGACGGCGTGGCGGCTGCGGCGACGTCGATGACGACGAAAACCGCTCGGACGGGAAAGACAATTGCGGACATGGCAACAATGCCGACGGGATCGACGAGGACAATCCCGGTCTCGCGAATGGTGGCGGGCCCGCCGACAAGGCCGGCTCCGGCGATGGCAAGGGCCCGGGGCAGGGTGGTCTCGGCGGCAAGGCCAAGGCCGACGCGTCCGGCACAACCGACAAGGCAGCCAAATCCGACAGCAATGCCAAGGGCCAGAAGGGCCGCGGCTGACGCGACACGGTTGTATCGACCGCTTTGAAACTCCGAAGGCCCGCGCTTCCATGGCGCGGGCCTTGTCGCATTCGAGGCCCTGCGCATGGCGACGCGTTGCCGCGCGGCATGGGAACGGGTCGCGGCAGGCCACCTGTCGCCCGATCACACAGCGTTCGCTAAAACATGATCTGTGACGCTTGGTAAATCTCCGTGATTTGCCAATGTGTCGCGCCCACATAATATGATGGAAAGAAAAAGATTCGCCTTCCGGGGGGACGGACCGCGTGCCGAGCACGCCAACCGACGAGAGAATGGGCCGATGGATGTCTTTACCCGCTACGCCGAAAACTACGCCAGCTCGCGTACCGAGGAGCTGAGCCTGCAGGAATACCTCCTGCGATGTCGGGAGGACCCATCAGTGCGTGCCACCGCCGCAGAGCGGATGATGCGCGCGATAGGCGAGCCGGAACTGGTGGATACCAGCCACGACCAGCGGCTCGGCCGGATCTTTCTCAACCGCACCGTCAAGATCTACCGCGCCTTCGAAAGCCTCTATGGCAACGAGGAGGTGGTCGAGCGGATCGTCGGATTCTTCCGCCACGCGAGCCAAGGCCTCGAGGAGCGCAAGCAGATCCTCTACCTGCTCGGCCCCGTCGGCGGCGGCAAGTCGACCATCGCCGAAATCCTCAAGGCGTTGATGGAAAAGGAGCCGATCTACGTTCTCAAGGCCGGTGACCAGATCAGCCCGGTCTTCGAAAGCCCGCTTGGGCTGTTCGATCGCGAGCGTTTCGGCGATCTACTGGAGGACAAGTACGACATTCCGCGCCGCCTGCTCACCGGGTTGATCAGCCCCTGGGCGGTCAAGCGGCTCGAGGAGTTCGGCGGCGACATCTCGCGCTTCTCGGTGGTGAAGATGCAGCCCTCGCGGCTCAGGCAGATCGGCGTCACCAAGACCGAGCCGGGCGACGAGAACAACCAGGACGTCTCGGCGCTGGTCGGCAAGCTCGACATCCGCAAGCTCGAACACATGGGCCAGGACGACCCGGATGCCTACAGCTACTCGGGCGGCCTCAACCGCACCACCCAGGGCCTGCTCGAGTTCGTCGAGATGTTCAAGGCGCCGATCAAGGTGCTGCACCCGCTGCTGACCGCGACGCAGGAGGGCAGTTATACCGGCACCGAGAACATCGGCGCGATGCCCTACCAGGGCCTGATCATCGCCCACTCCAACGAGGCCGAATGGCGCCAGTTCAAGGGCAACCGCAACAACGAGGCCTTCCTCGACCGGATCTCGGTGGTCAAGATTCCCTACTGTCTGCGCGCCACCGAGGAAGCGCGGATCTACGACAAGCTCCTGCGCGAAAGCTCTCTCGGCAGCGCGCCCTGCGCCCCCGAGACGCTGCCGATCCTCGCGCGATTCTCGGTGCTCACCCGGCTGCAGGAGCACGAGAACTCGACCCTCTACGCCAAGATGCGCACCTATGATGGCGAGACGCTCAAGCATACCGACCCCAAGGCGCGCAGCATGCAGGAGTATCGCGACGCCGCCGGTGCCGATGAGGGGATGACCGGCATCTCGACCCGCTTCGCCTTCAAGGTGCTGGCCGAGACGATCAACCACGATGTCGACGAGGTCGGCGCCGATCCGGTGCACCTGATGTACGTGCTCGAACAGGCGGTCCGGCGCGAACAGTTCCCCGAGGAAATCGAGGCGCGCTATCTCGACCATCTGAAGTCCGATCTCGCGCCGCGCTACGCCGAGTTCATCGGCGAGGAGATCCAGAAGGCCTATCTCGAGAGCTACGCCGATTACGGCCAGAACCTGTTCGACCGCTACATCGCCTATGCCGACGCCTGGATCGAGGACCAGGACTACAAGGATCCCGATACCGGGCAGATGTTCGACCGCGACGTGCTCGAGGCGGAACTGGCCAAGATCGAGAAGCCGGCGGGGGTGTCGAACCCCAAGGACTTCCGCAACGAGGTGGTCAAGTTCGTGCTCAGGGCACGCGCCGAGAACGAGGGCCGCAACCCCGACTGGCGCGGCTACGAAAAGCTGCGGCGGGTGATCGAGAAGCGGATGTTCAGCCGGGTCGAGGACCTGTTGCCGGTGGTGAGCTTCGGCGCCAAGCGCGACAAGGACACGGATGCCAAGCATGCCGAGTTCGTGGAGCGGATGGGCGAGCGGGGCTACACGCCGCGCCAGGTGAGGAGGCTCGTCGAATGGTACATGCGGGTGAACAAGGCCGGATGAGAAAGGGGCGGGCATGACGCATTTCATCGACCGCCGTCTCAACCCCAAAGGCCGCAACCTCGGCAATCGACGACGCTTCATCGGCCGCATCAAGGCGCATGTGCGCGAAGCGGTCGACGCGAGCGTGCGCAAGCGCGGCATCACCGACATGGAGGCGGGCACCGAGGTTTCGGTGCCGCGCGACAGCCTCGGCGAGCCGAGCTTTCGCCACGCCTCCAAGGGGGGCACCCGCGAGGGGGTGCTGCCCGGCAACCGCGAATACCGCGCCGGCGACGAGATCCCGCGCCCCCAGCAGGGCGGCGGCGGGGCCGGGCGGCAGGGCGCACCAGACGGCGAGGGCGAAGACGACTTCGTCTTCGCGCTGTCGCGCGACGAGTTCCTGGACATCTTCTTCGAGGATCTCGAACTGCCCGATCTGATCAAACGCAGCCTCGCCGGCAGCGCCGTGCACCGGCCGCGCCGCGCCGGGCTTTCGGTCACCGGCGCGCCTGCCAACCTCAATGTCGGCCGCACCATGCGCCGCGCCATGGGGCGGCGGATCGCGCTGCGGCGTCCGTCGGACGCCGCGCTCGAAGAGTTGCGGGACAGGCTCTTCGCGCTCGAAGCGGTGTTCGAGCCGGATGCCGAGCAGCGCGCCGAGATGGCCCGGCTGCGCGAGGAACTCGAAGCCGCGACCACGCATCGCAAGCGGGTGCCCTATCTCGATCCGCTCGATCTGCGCTACAGCCATTTCGAGCCGCAGCCCGAGCCCCGCGCCCGCGCCGTCATGTTCTGCCTGATGGACGTGTCGGCCTCGATGGGCGCGCGCGAGAAGGACCTCGCCAAGCGGTTCTTCGTGCTGCTGCACCTGTTTCTGCGACGCCGCTACGAGACGGTCGAGTTGGTCTTCATCCGGCACACACATCTGGCCTCGGAAGTCGACGAGCAGACCTTCTTCTACTCGCGCGAGAGCGGCGGCACGATGGTCTCGACCGCGCTGGCCGAGATGCATCGCGTGCAGTCCGAGCGCTACCCTGCCTCGGAGTGGAACATCTACGCGGCCCAGGCCTCGGATGGCGACAACTACCAAGGCGACAGCCGCGACTGCCAGAGCTGGCTCGAGGGTGAGCTTCTCAAGGTCTGCCAGCACTTCGCCTATGTCGAGATCATCGGCGAGGCCGAGGCGCGGATCCTGCGCGACGCGGCACGCGGCACCGAGCTGTGGATGGCCTATCGCGAGGTCGCATCGCGCTGGCCCAACTTCGCGATGCGCCGCGTGGCCGGGTCGGGCGACATCTACCCGGTCTTCCGCGACCTCTTCGCCCGCAAGACGGAGGCGGCGCATGGCTGAGCTGCTCTTCGACGGCCCGGACTGGAACTTCGACACGCTCCGGCGCACCACCGAGGCGATCGAGGAGGTCGCGCGCGACGATCTCGGGCTCGACGTCTATCCCAACCAGATCGAGATCATCTCGACCGAGCAGATGCTCGACGCCTATTCCTCGACCGGCATGCCGCTGATGTATCGGCACTGGTCCTTCGGCAAGCAGTTCATCCATCACGAGCGGCTCTATTCCAAGGGCGCGCAGGGGCTGGCCTACGAGATCGTCATCAACTCGGATCCCTGCATCTGCTACTGCCTCGAAGAGAACACCATGCCGATGCAGGCGCTGGTGATCGCCCATGCCGCCTTCGGCCATAACCACTTCTTCAAGTCGAACCACCTGTTCCGGCAATGGACCGACCCGCGCGGCATCCTCGACTATCTCGACTATGCCCGCAATTTCCTCAGCCGCTGCGAGGAACGTTACGGACCGGGGCGGGTGGAGCGGACGCTGGATGCGGCGCATGCGCTGATGAACGCCTCGGTCTTCCGCCATCGCCGTCCGGCGCAGCCCTCGCTGCGAGCCGAGGCCGAACGCGCCGAGAAGCGGATCGAGGAGGACGAGCGCGCCGCCCACTACTTGTGGAGTCGGCTCGAGGCCGAGCGGCGCTCCGATCCCGGTGAGGACGAGATCGTGCAGCGGCGCCGTGCGCTCGGCCTGCCGGAGGAGAACATCCTCTACTTCCTCGAGCGCCACAGCCCGGTGCTCGAGCCGTGGCAGCGCCAGACGCTTCGGATCGTGCGCAACATGGCGCAGTATTTCTATCCGCAGCGCCAGACTCAAGTGATGAACGAGGGCTGCGCCTGCTTCGTGCATTTCCACATCCTCAACCGGCTGCACGAACAGGGCCGGATCGGCGATGGTGCGATGCTAGAGATCCTGCATAGCCATTCGAGCGTGCTGTTCCAGCCCGGCTACGATCACCCGGGCTATAGCGGGCTGAACCCCTACGCGCTGGGTTTTGCCATGATGCGCGACATCCAGCGGATCTGCGAGGCGCCGGAGGAGGAGGACCGCGCCTGGTTCCCGGCCATAGCCGGCTGCGGCGACTGGCGCGGCGTGCTCAAGGACGCCTGGGCCAATTACCGGGACGAGAGCTTCATCCAGCAGTTCCTCAGCCCCAAGGTGATGCGCGACCTGCGGCTCTTCGCGCTGCGCGACGCCGAAAGTGAGGAGACGCTGCGCGTCACCGCCATCCACGACGAAGGCGGCTATCATGCGGTGCGCGACACGTTGGCGCGCAGCTACGACCTGTCGAGCCGCAGCCCCGACATCGAGGTTCTCGACGCGGATCTGGCGGGCGACCGCATCCTGCGGCTGCGCCATACCCTGCGCAACGACGTCCCCCTCGATCCGCGCGAGAGCGAGGCGACGCAGGCCTGCTTGCGGGAACTGTGGGGCTACGAGGTCGAGATCGAGGAACTGCAAAGCTGACCGATTGGATGCTTCAAGCAAATATATTTTAAGCTTGAAATGAATCGGCGCCGGGCCTAGCCTTTCTCCGTAGCACCGGGGAGGGGTCATGAAGATCGCATGCATCGGAGGCGGACCGGCGGGGCTCTACTTTGCCATTTCGGCCAAGCTTCGGGACCCGTCGCACGAGGTGGTGGTGATCGAGCGCAACCGCGCCGACGACACCTTCGGTTGGGGCGTCGTGCTCTCGGACGAGACGCTCGACAACCTTGCTGCCAACGACCCTGTATCGGCCGCCGCGATCCGCGAGCATTTCGCCTATTGGGACGACGTCGCGGTGGTGAAGGGCGGCGAGCGGATCGTCTCCTCGGGCCACGGCTTCTGCGGCATCGGCCGCAAGCGTCTGCTGCTACTGCTGCAGGACCGCGCGCGCGAGCTGGGCGTAGAGCTGCGCTTTGAAACCGAGGCCAGCAGCGCTGCCGACTATGCTGCGGATTATGACCTCGTGGTCGCGGCCGACGGGCTGAATTCCAAGACCCGAACAACGTTCGAACAGGAGTTCCGCCCGGAGATCGACCGCCGCCGCTGTCATTTCACATGGCTCGGCACGACCCAGAGCTTCGCCGACGCCTTCACCTTCATCTTCGAGAAGACCCGGCATGGCTGGGTCTGGGCGCATGCCTACCAGTTCGAGCCCGGCACCGCGACGTTCATTGTCGAATGTGCGCCAGAAACCTTTGCCGCCTGGGGCTTCGACAAGATGAGCCAGGAAGAGTCGGTCGCCACCTGCGAAGAGATCTTCCGCGACCATCTGGGCGGCCATCCCCTGATGTCTAACGCGCGCCATATCCGCGGCTCGGCCTGGATCAACTTTCCCCGCGTTCTATGCGAGCGCTGGTACACCGACAACATCGTGCTTCTGGGCGACGCCGCCGCCACTGCCCACTTCTCGATTGGCAGCGGCACCAAGCTGGCGCTCGAATCCGCGATCGCGCTGGCCGACGAGATCGCCCGCGCGCCCGACCTGTCGACCGCTTTCGCCGCCTATGAAGAGGCGCGCCGCGTCGAGGTGCTGCGCCTGCAATCGGCGGCGCGCAACTCGATGGAATGGTTCGAGGAGGTCGAGCGTTATCTCGATCTCGATCCCGTGCAGTTCAACTACTCGCTGCTGACCCGCAGCCAGCGCATCAGCCACGAGAACCTGCGCCTGCGCGACGCCGAATGGCTCAAGGGCGCCGAGCGCTGGTTCCAGACCCAAGCCGGCCTGCCCGAGGAGGCGCCGGTGCGCGCGCCGATGTTCGCGCCCTACAGGATGCGCGGCATGGAGCTTAAGAACCGCGTCGTGGTTTCGCCGATGGCGCAGTACAAGGCCGTGGATGGCGCGCCCACCGACTGGCACCTCGTGCATCTGGGCGAGCGGGCCAAGGGCGGCGCGGGGCTCGTCTATACCGAGATGACCTGCGTGAGTGCCGCGGGCCGGATCACGCCGGGCTGCCCGGGGCTCTATGCGCCCGAGCACGAGACGGCATGGGCCCGGATCGTCGATTTCGTCCATGCCGAGACCGATGCGAAGATCTGCTGCCAGATCGGCCATTCGGGGCGCAAGGGTTCGACCCAGTTCGGCTGGGAGGAGATGGACGCACCGCTGAAGCAGGGCAACTGGGAGACCATTTCGGCCAGCCCGATCCCGTGGTCCGATAACAACCCCGCGCCGCGCGAGATGACCCGCGCCGACATGGAGGAGGTGACGGCGCAGTTCGTCGCCGCGACCGAGATGGCGGCGCGCGCGGGCTTCGACATGATCGAGCTGCACGCGGCGCATGGCTATCTCGTCTCGTCCTTCATTTCGCCCATGTCGAACCGGCGCAGCGACGAATATGGCGGCAGCCTCGAGAACCGCCTGCGCTGGCCACTCGAGGTGTTCCGGGCGATGCGGGCCGCGTGGCCCGAGGACAAGCCGATGTCGGTGCGGATCTCGGCCAATGACTGGGTCGGCGAGCACGGCGTGACGCCCGACGAGGCGGTCGAGATCGCGCGCGCCTTCTCGCAGGCCGGGGCCGACCTGATCGACGTCTCGGCGGGCCAGACCAGCATCGAGGCCAAGCCGGTCTATGGCCGCATGTTCCAGACGCCGTTCTCCGACCGCATCCGCAACGAGGCGGGGCTCGCGACCATGGCGGTGGGCAACATCTACGAGGCCGACCACGTGAACTCGATCCTGATGGCGGGGCGCGCGGATCTCGTTGCCATCGCCCGGCCGCACCTCGCCGATCCCTACTGGACGCTGCACGCCGCCACCGCGATCGGCGATCGGCACGAGGACTGGCCGGTTCCCTATCTGCCCGGTCGCGACCAGGCCTGGCGTCTGGCCGATCGGGCCGAGCAGATGCAGGAGCGGGTCTGATGCGGCTTGCGGGACACCACGCGCTGGTCACCGGCGGCGGCACCGGGGTGGGACGGGCCATCGCCCGTGCCCTGGCCGCCGAAGGGGCCCGCGTCACGATCACCGGGCGGCGCAAGGCGCCGCTCGAAGAGACCGCCGGGGGGCAGGCGGAGATGGGATGGATCACGGGGGACGTGACGCGCGCCGGGGAGGTGGTGCGCGTCGTGGAGCAAGCGACGCGAGAGCGCGGCCCCGTGACCATCGCCATCGCCAATGCCGGCGCGGCCGAGAGCAAGCCGTTTGCCAAGACCACACCCGAGGATTTCGACGCGATGCTCGGCGTCAACCTGCACGGCGTGTTCAACCTGTGGCAGGCGGTGCTGCCGGGGATGCGCGAGTCGGGCCGGGGACGGCTCATCGCCATCGCCTCGACCGCCGGTCTCAAGGGCTATCCCTATGTCTCGGGCTATGTCGCGGCCAAGCACGCGGTGGTCGGGCTGACGCGGTCGCTGGCGCTCGAACTGGCGCGTACACCGATCACCGTCAACGCGATCTGCCCCGGTTTCGCAGAGACGCCGATGCTCGAAGAAAGCATCGACAACATCGTCGCCAAGACCGGCCGCTCGCGCGAGGAGGCCGCCAAGGCGCTGGCCTCGGGCAACCCGCAGGGACGATTCGTGCAGCCCGAAGAGGTCGCCGATGCGGTGCTTTGGCTCGCGGGCGAAGGGGCCAGCGCGGTGACCGGGCAGGCGATTTCGGTATCCGGGGGCGAGATATGAGCGTCGAGGTGCAGGCCAAGGCGGGCAAGACGCGGCTCAGGCTGTGGCTGAAGCTCCTGAAGACCTCGAACGCGGTCGAGACGGCGCTGCGCGACCGGCTGCGCACCGAGTTCGGCACCACCCTGCCACGTTTCGACGTGATGGCGGCGCTGGATCGCAGCCCCGAGGGGCTCAAGATGTCCGAGCTGTCGCGGCGGCTGCGGGTGTCGAACGGCAACGTCACCGGCATCGTCGACCGGCTCGAAGCCGAGGGCCATGCCGAGCGCCACGCCGTGGCCGGCGACCGGCGCGCCATGGAGGTGCGGCTCACCGGCAAGGGGCGCGGGCATTTCGCCACGCTCGCGGCCGCGCATGAATCGTGGGTCAACGAGCTGATGGGCGCGATCACCGAGGCGGAGGCGGTGCGGATCATGGAGGATCTCGACACCGTGGCCCGCGATCTGGAGGAGAAACGATGAGCGCGCATTTCAGGCTGGAGCGCGAGGGCGCGGTCGCCGTGGTCCGGCTTGACCGCCCCGAACGCAAGAACCCCTTCACCTTTCAGAGCTACGCCGAGCTGCGCGACTGGTTCCGCGACCTGGCAGGGGATGACGAGATCCACGCGGTCGTCATCGCCTCGAATGGGGGCAACTTCAGCTCCGGCGGCGATGTCGAGGATATCATCGGCCCGCTCACCGAAATGGACATGAAGGGCTTGTTGGGCTTCACCCGGATGACCGGCGATCTGGTCAAGGCGATGCTGACCTGCGGCAAGCCGATCGTCGCCGCGGTGGACGGTGTGGCGGTCGGCGCCGGCGCGATCCTCGCCATGGCCTCGGACATCCGCCTCGCCACGCCCGAGGCCAAGACCGCGTTCCTGTTCAACCGCGTCGGTCTGGCGGGCTGCGACATGGGCGCCTGCGCCATGCTGCCCCGCATCATCGGGCAGGGGCGCGCGGCCGAGCTGCTCTATACCGGCCGGGTGATGACCGCGGATGAGGGCGCCGCTTGGGGCTTCTACAACCGCCTCGTCGGCGGGCACGAGCTTGAGGCCGAGGCGCTGAAACTGGCGAGCCGCATCGCGGCGGGCCCGCGCTTTGCCAACATGATGACCAAGACCATGCTGCTGCAGGAATGGGACATGGGGCTGGAGCGCGCGATCGAGGCCGAGGCGCAGGCACAGGCGATCTGCATGCAGACCGAGGATTTCCGCCGCGCCTACCACGCCTTCATGGCGCGCGAAAAACCCGTCTTCGAGGGGGACTGACATGTCGGACAAGAGCTTCCTCGACTGGCCCTTCTTCGATGAGAGGCACCGCGAACTGAGCGAGGCGCTGGAGCACTGGGCCGGGCGGCGGTTGGGGAATATCGACCATGCCCACACCGACGCGGCGTGCCGGGAGCTTGTGACGCGGCTGGGGCAGGGCGGCTGGCTGGAACACGCGGCCTCCGAGGACGGCAAGCTCGACGTGCGCAGCCTGTGCCTGATCCGCGAGACGCTGGCGCGGCATGACGGGCTCGCCGATTTCGCCTTCGCGATGCAGGGGCTGGGTTCGGGCGCGATCTCGCTGTTCGGCACGTCGGAGCAGAAGTCCGAATGGCTGCCCAAGGTGCGGTCAGGCGCGGCGATCTCGGCCTTTGCGCTGACCGAGCCGCAATCGGGCTCCGACGTCGCCAACCTCGCCATGACGGCGCGGCGTGACGGCGGTGACTGGGTGCTCGACGGCGAGAAGACCTGGATCTCGAATGGCGGCATCGCCGATCTCTACGTGGTCTTCGCGCGCACCGGCGAAGGGCCGGGCGCCAAGGGGCTGTCGGCCTTCATCGTACCCGCGGAAACGCCGGGGCGGCGCATCGCCGAGCGGCTCGAGACCATCGCGCCACACCCGCTGGCGCGGCTGGCCTTCGAAGGCGTGAGGCTGCCCGAGAGCGCGATCATCGGCGAACCGGGGCAGGGCTTTCGGATCGCGATGTCGGTGCTCGACGTGTTCCGCTCCACGGTGGCGGCAGCAGCCCTCGGTTTTGCGCGCCGCGCGATGGATGCGAGCCTCGACCGGGCGGCGTCGCGCGAGTTGTTCGGCGCGCCGCTGTTCGAGATGCAGATGGTGCAGGGCCACATCGCCGAGATGGCGCTCGACATCGACGCGGCAGCGCTGCTGACCTACCGCGCGGCATGGATGAAGGACAGCGGCGCGCCGCGCGTCAGCCGCGAGGCGGCGATGGCCAAGCTGTTCTCCACCGATCAGGCGCAGAAGATCATCGACGCGGCGGTGCAGATCCATGGCGGCGACGGGGTGCGTTCGGGCTCGGTGCCCGAGACGCTCTACCGCGAGATCCGCGCGCTCAGGATCTATGAGGGTGCGAGCGACGTGCAGAAGATCATCATCGCCCGCGCCGCCATGGCGGCGCATGACAAGGAAGCCGCCGCCATGGCGGCGCACGCAAGCTAGGGCAGGGCCGCGCCGCCCGGGGAAGGGGAGAGCCCCGGCAGCGCGGATCAGGGAGGAGAGGAAGATGCTGGGACCGACCGCGCATGAGGACAGCTTCTCGCGCGACAACCTGCCGCCGATGGATCAGTGGCCGGAGCTTCTGCTCGACGGCTTTGACTACCCCGAGCGGCTCAACGCCGGGGTCGAGCTGTGCGACCGGCTGGTTGAAAAGGGCTTTGGGGACCACACCGCGCTGATCGGCAATGGCCGCCGCCGCAGCTACAAGGAGCTGATGGACTGGACCAACCGCATCGCGCGGGTGCTGGTCGAGGATTACGGCGTGAAGCCCGGCAATCGGGTACTGATCCGCTCGGCCAACAACCCGGCGATGGTCGCCTGCTGGCTGGCCGCGACCAAGGTGGGGGCGGTGGTGGTCAACACCATGCCGATGCTGCGTGCGGGCGAGCTGTGCAAGATCGTCGACAAGGCCGAAGTCAGCCTGGCGCTCTGCGACACCCGGCTGATGGACGAGATGGTGGCATGCGCCAAGCAGAGCCTGCATCTTCAGAAGGTGGTGGGCTTCGACGGCACCGCCAATCACGACGCCGAGCTCGACCGCGCGGCGCTCGACAAGCCGGTCACGTTTCAGGCGGTGGAGACGGGGCGCGACGACGTGGCGCTCCTGGGTTTCACCTCCGGTTCGACCGGCGTGCCCAAGGCGACGATGCATTTCCACCGTGACCTGCTGATCATCGCGGACGGCTATGCCAAGGAGGTTCTCGGCGTCACGCCGGATGACGTTTTCGTCGGCTCGCCGCCCTTGGCCTTCACCTTCGGACTGGGCGGGCTCGCGGTGTTTCCGCTGCGCTTCGGCGCGGCCGCGACGCTCCTCGAGACGGCCTCGCCGGCCAACATGATCGAGATCATCGAGAAGTACCGCGCCACGATCTGCTTCACCGCGCCCACCGCCTACCGCGCCATGCTGCGGGCGATGGAGGAAGGGGCGGATCTGTCGAGCCTGCGCTGCGCCGTCTCGGCCGGCGAGACGTTGCCCGCGCCGGTCTATCACGAGTGGATGGACAAGACCGGCAAGCCGATGCTCGACGGGATCGGCGCGACCGAGCTTCTGCACATCTTCATCACCAACCGGCTCGACGACAGCCATCCGGGCTGCACCGGGCGCCCCGTCACCGGCTATGTCGCCAAGGTGGTCGATGACGAGATGAACGAGGTGCCGCGCGGCACGGTCGGCCAGCTCGCGGTCAAGGGGCCCACGGGCTGCCGCTACCTCGCCGACGAGCGCCAGCGCGAATATGTCCGCGACGGCTGGAACCTCACCGGCGACGCCTTCACCCAGGACGAGGAGGGGCGTTTCCACTTCGCCGCGCGTTCCGACGACATCATCCTCTCGGCGGGTTACAACATCGCGGCGCCCGAGGTGGAGGCGGCGCTGCTGTCGCATGACGCGGTCGTCGAATGCGCGGTGGTGGCTCATCCCGATCCCGAGCGCGGGCAGGTGGTTCAGGCGCATGTCGTGCTGGCCGAGGGGCAGGAGCCCTACGAGGCGATGGTCAAGCTGCTGCAGGATCACGTGAAGGCGCAGATCGCGCCCTACAAGTATCCGCGCTCCATCGTCTTCCGCGGCGCGTTGCCCAAGACGGAGAGCGGCAAGATCCAGAGGTTCCGGCTGCGCGAGGGATCGAAGTGACCGACGATCCCGTCATGCGGTTCGAGGGCAAGATGTCCTACACGGACTATCTCGGCCTCGACGCAGTGCTCACCGCGCAGCATCCGCGCACTCAAGAGCATGACGAGATGCTGTTCATCGTGCAGCATCAGGTGACCGAGCTGTGGATGCGCCTCGCGCTGCACGAGCTGGACGCGGCCCGCACCGCCATCGCCGAGGACCGGCTGCGCCCAGCCTTCAAGATGCTGACCCGCGTGGCCCGGATTTTCGAGCAGATGAACGCCGCATGGGACGTGCTCAGGACCATGACGCCCAGCGAGTACACCCGCTACCGCGACGCGCTGGGGCAGTCCTCGGGCTTTCAATCCTGGCAATACCGGCTGATCGAGTTCACGGTGGGCAACCGCAACGAGAAGATGATCGGCCCGCACGAGCATCGCCCCGACATCGTGGAGCGGCTGCGCGCCGAGCTGGCGCGGCCGAGCCTCTACGACACCGCCATCGGTTGCCTCGCCCGCGCCGGCTTCGACGTGCCGGAGCAGGCCGCTCATCCCGACGAGCGGGTGATGGCGGCCTGGACCGAGGTCTACCGCGATCCTGAGACGCATTGGCCGCTCTACGAGCTGGCCGAGAAGCTGGTGGATTTCGAGGACTACTTCCGCCGCTGGCGCTTCAACCACGTCACCACCGTGGAGCGGGTCATCGGCTTCAAGCGCGGCACGGGGGGCACGGGCGGCGTGAGCTACCTCAAGCGAATGCTCGAAATCGAACTCTTTCCAGAGCTTTGGCACTTGCGTACCAATCTATGACCGGCAGCAAGACCGGCATTCACAGGGAGACGAGAATGACCAGATACCTGACGACGACCGCCTTGGCGCTGTCGATGATCGGCGGCGCGGCGATGGCCGAACCGGTCAAGGTCGGCATGATCACCACGCTCTCGGGCGGTGGCGCCAGCCTCGGCATCGACACCCGCGACGGCTTCATGCTCGCGGTCGAGGAGGCGGGCAACCCGGAGCTGGAGGTCGTCATCGAGGACGACCAGCAAAAGCCCGAGATCGCGGTGCAGCTGTCCGACAAGATGATCCAGTCCGAGGATGTCGACGTGCTGACCGGCATCGTCTGGTCGAACCTCGCCATGGCGGTGGTGCCCGGCGCCACGCGGCAGGGCAAGTTCTACCTGTCGACCAACGCCGCGCCGTCGCAACTCGCCGGCAAGGGCTGCCATGAGAACTACTTCTCGGTGAGCTACCAGAACGACAACCTGCACGAGGCGGCCGGCGCCTACGCCACCAACGAAGGCTTCGGGACCATGTTCATCATGGCGCCGAACTACCCGGCCGGTCAGGACAGCCTGGCGGGCTTCAAGCGCTTCTACGAGGGCGAGGTCGCGAGCGAGGTCTACACCCAGCTCGGCCAGACCGACTACGCCGCCGAGATCGCACAGATCCGCGACAGCGGCGCCGACGGGCTGTTCTTCTTCCTGCCGGGCGGCATGGGGATCTCCTTCATGAAGCAATGGGCCGAGGCGGGCATCGACATGCCGGTCGTGGGTCCGGCCTTCTCCTTCAGCCAAGACATCCTGCCCGCCATCGGCGACGCGGCGATCGGGGTGAAGAACACCGCCCAGTGGTCGAAGGACATCGACAACGAGGCAAACGCGCATTTCGTCGAGGCCTTTGAGGCGAAGTACGACCGTCTGCCGTCGCTCTACGCGGCGCAGGGCTACGACACGGCGCGGCTGTTGCTCGCGGCGATGGACAAGGCCGACATCTCGGATGCCGACGCCTTCCGCGAGGCGCTGCGCGCCGCCGAGTTCGACAGCGTGCGTGGCAAGTTCTCCTTCGGGCCGAACCAGCACCCGGTGCAGGACATCTATGTCCGCGAGGTGGTCTCCGAGGACGGCACGCTCACCAACAAGATCGTCGCGACGGCGATGGAAGACCGCGGCGACGCCTACGCCGAAGAGTGCAAGATGTGATCCGCGGCGGCGGGCGTTCGCGCCCGCCGCACCCCTGTTGAGAGGCCCGTCCCATGTCGATGATCCTGCTGATCGAACAGCTGCTGAACGGCATCCAATCCGGTCTGATGCTGTTCCTGATGGCCGCCGGGCTGACGCTGGTCTTCGGCGTGATGGGGCTGATCAACCTCGCGCATGGCTCGCTCTACATGGTCGGCGCCTTTGCCTGCGCGGGCGTGGCCGCGGCCACCGGATCGTTCTGGCTCGGTCTCGCCGCCTCAATCGCGGCGGCAGCGGCGGCGGGTGCGATCGTCGAGGTGGCGGTGATCCGCAGGCTCTATGCGCGTGACCATCTCGACCAGGTGCTCGCGACCTTCGCGCTGATCCTGATCTTCTCGGAAGGCACGCGCTGGCTCTACGGGTCCTTTCCGCTTTATCTCAACGTGCCGGCCGCGCTTTCGGGCAGCGTGACCCTGCCGGGCGGCATCCAGTATTCGCTGTTCCGCCTTGCCATCATCGGCGCGGGGCTCGCGGTCGCGGTGGGGCTGTTCCTATTGATCGGCAAGACCCGGATCGGCGTGCAGGTCCGCGCCGGCGAGGCGGATCGCGAGATGATCGCCGGGCTCGGCGTCGATATCGGCCGTCTCTACACCCTCGTCTTCGCGCTGGGCGCGGCGCTGGCCGGGCTGGCCGGGGCGCTGGTCGGCACGATCCAGTCGGTGCAGGTCGGCATGGGCGAGCCGGTGCTGATCCTCGCCTTCGTTGTGATCGTCATCGGCGGCATCGGCTCGATCAAGGGCGCGCTGATCGGCGCGCTGCTGGTCGGTCTCACCGACACGATGGGGCGGGTGCTGCTGCCGCCGCTGTTCAGCCTGTTCATGGAGACCTCGGCCGCCACGTCGATCGGCGCGGCGCTGGCCTCGATGGCGATCTACATCCTGATGGCGCTGGTGCTGGTCGTCCGGCCCGGTGGCCTGTTCGGAGCGCGGGCATGAGCGCGGCCGAGATCCCGGCGCCGCGGGCGCGGCGCGCGGCGCCTTCGCGCGAGACGCTGGTCAATGCGGGGCTCGGGCTGGCGCTGCTGGTCTTCGGGCTTGGCGCCTGGCTGCTCGACGAGCCCTTCCTGATCACGCTTGCCACCAAGGTGGCGATCCTCGCCATCGCCGGGGCCGGGCTGAACCTCGTGCTGGGCTATGGCGGGCTCGTCTCCTTCGGCCACGCCGCCTATTTCGGGATCGGCGGCTACACGTCGGGCATCCTCGCGCATCACGCGCTGAACTACACGCCGATGTTCGAATGGCCCTTCCTGTTCGAGGGCTCCACCTCGATGCCGTTGATCTGGCTGTTCGCGATGGTCCTCGGCGGGCTGGCCGCGCTGGCGATCGGCGCGCTGTCGCTCCGGACCACGGGCGTCTATTTCATCATGATCACGCTCGCCTTCGGGCAGATGATCTTCTACTTCGCGATCTCCTGGCCGGCCTATGGCGGCGAGGACGGGCTGCCGATCTATGTGCGCAATGGCTTCCCGGGGCTAAACACGCTCGACCCGATCCAGTTCTTCGCACTGGCTGTGGCAGTGCTGTTCGCGGTTCTGGGGCTGATCTCCATGCTGGCGCATTCGCGGTTCGGCCTCGCGCTTCAGGCGGCGCGGCAGAACCGGCAGCGGCTGATGGCGGTCGGCATCCGGCCCGGCGGCGTGCTGCTGGTGGCCTTCGTTATCTCCGGCGCGATTACCGCGCTGGCAGGCGCGCTCTACGCCGATCTCAACCGTTTCGTCAGCCCCTCGATGTTGTCGTGGCACCTGTCGGGCGAACTGCTGGTGTTCCTGATCCTCGGCGGCACCGGACGGCTCTTCGCACCGTTGGCCGGGGCGGGGCTCTACATCACGCTCGAGCACGTGCTGGGCGGGGTGAGCGACTACTGGCAGTTCTACTTCGGCCTGCTGCTGCTGGGGGTCGTGCTCTTCGCACGCGGCGGGGTGATCGGCTTCCTGACGGGAGGGCGTCATGGCTGAGCCAATCCTAGAGATCACCGGACTACGGAAATCCTTCGGCGCGCTGAAGGCGACCGACGACGTGTCGCTCGATCTACGGCCGGGGGAGATCCACGGGCTGATCGGGCCGAACGGCGCGGGCAAGTCGACCCTGATCAAGCAGATCGCGGGCGAGATCACGCCCGACGCGGGCGAAGTGCGGCTCAGGGGCCGGTCGCTCTCTGGTATCGATGCGGCCGGGCGGGCGCGGCTGGGCATGGCGCGCAGCTTTCAGGTGTCCTCCGTGGCGCCGGAGTTCACGGTGCTGCAGAACGTCGTTCTGTCGGCGCAGGGCGCCTCGGGGGCGACCTTCCGTTTCTTCCGGCCGGTGATGCGCGACGCGGGCCTGCTGGCCACGGCGCATGATTGCATCACACGGGCAGGGCTGTCGGGGCGCGAGACGGTGCCCGCGGCGGAGTTGGCCCATGGCGAGCGGCGCAAGCTCGAGATCGCGATGGCGCTGGCTCTGAAACCGGCGCTGTTCCTGCTCGACGAGCCGATGGCAGGGATGGGCACCGAAGGGGCGCGGGCCTTGGGCGATCTGCTCGACGGGCTGCGCCACCGGGCGCCGATCCTGCTGGTGGAGCACGACATGGACGCGGTGTTCCGGCTGTCGGACAGGGTTTCGGTGCTGGTCTATGGCCGCATCATCGCCACCGGCTCGCCGGAGGAGATCCGGGCCGACGCCGAGGTGCAGCGGGTCTATCTGGGGGAGGAGGCATGAGTGCGCTTCTGGAGGTCGAGGACCTGACCGCCGCCTATGGCGCCAGCCAGGCGCTGTTCGGCGTGTCGCTGTCGCTGGGCGAGGGCCGGGCGCTGGCGCTGATGGGCCGCAACGGCATGGGCAAGACCACGACCATCGCCTGCATCATGCGGATGATGGCCGCGCGCTCGGGACGGATCGCCTTTGCCGGTCACGACCTCGCCCGGCTGCCGGCGCATCGTGCGGCGCGGCTCGGGCTGGGGCTGGTGCCGGAGGGACGGCGGGCGTTTCGCGGCCTCACCGTGCGCGAGAACCTGATCGCCGCCGCGCGCCGGGGCGAATGGACGCTGGAGCGGGTCTATGCGCTGTTCCCTCGGCTGGAAGAGCGAGCGCAGCAGCGCTCAGAGACGCTGTCGGGGGGCGAGCAGCAGATGCTGGTGATCGGTCGCGCGCTGATGACCAACCCCAAGCTCCTGATCCTCGACGAGGCGACCGAGGGCCTCGCGCCGGTGGTTCGGGCCGAGATATGGTCCGCGATCCGCGCGCTCAAGGCCCAGGGCCAGTCGATCCTCGTGGTCGACAAGTCGCTGCGCGAACTGGCCGAGGTGGCCGATGACTGCGTCGTGCTGGAGCGCGGCCGCGACGTCTGGCACGGGACGCCGGCGGCGCTCACCGGCGACGTGGCGCAGCGCTTCCTGGGGGTCTGAGATGGGCTTCGTCACCACCCGCAAAGTGCGGTTCGAGCATTGCGACCCCGCCGGGATCGTCTTCTACCCGCGCTATTTCGAAATGCTGAACGCCTGCATCGAGGACTGGTTCGAGGACCGGCTTGGCCATAGCTTTGGCGCCATCCATGTCGAGGGCGGCCATGCCGTGCCGACCGCGCGCTGCGAGGTGCGCTTCACCGCGCCGAGTCGGATCGGCGATCCGCTGGCGCTCACGCTGCGGGCGCGGCGGCTGGGGCGCAGCAGCCTCGACCTTTCGATCGACGTGGCGAGCGGCGCGGAGCCGCGGCTGCATGCCGATTTCACCCTGGTCCACGTGTCGCAGTCATCGGGCCGCGCCGTGGCCTGGCCCGAGCCGCTGCGCGCGGCCATCATCCGAGAACTTGAAGAAGAGGCGCCGCATGGCACATGAGATCATCCATCCCGAGGGCTGGGCGCCCGCCAAGGGCTACGCCAACGGCGTCTTGACGCAGGACGGGCAGCTGTTCGTCGGCGGCCAGATCGGCTGGACCGCCGCGCAGGTGTTCGAGGCCAAGGATTTCGTCGGCCAGATGGAACAGGCGCTGCGCAACATCCTCGCGGTGGTCGAGGCGGCGGGCGGCGGTGCCGAGCACATCACCCGGCTGACCTGGTACGTCACCGATAAGCGCGAATACCTGGCCCGCCAGCGCGAGGTCGGCGAGGCCTATCGCCGGGTGCTGGGGCGGCATTTCCCTGCGATGACCATGGTTGTGGTGGCCGGTCTGGTCGAGGACGAGGCGCTGGTGGAGATCGAAGCGACGGCGGTGATCCCGCGCTAGGCCTCCGGCTCGGGGCGCAGCGGCACACGGCCTTCGGGCGTCAACAGCCAGATCTCGCGCCCCTCGATCACCGCCGCGGCGAGCGGCCGGCCATAGGCCGCGCCGCCGTCGAGATCGACGCGGTTGCCGAAGTGCCGGGGCCGTTCGAGCGCCGTATGGCCGTGCACCACGAGGGGCCCGTGATCCCGGGCATCTTCGAGCCAGCCGTTGCGGATCCAGACGAGGTCATCCTCGGTCTGCTCGGCCAGCGGCACGCCCGGGCGAATGCCGGCATGCACGAAGAGCGCTTCGCCCCGCGCGTGGTAGAGCGGCAGCGCCGCGAGAAAATCGCGATGCGCCGCGGGCACCTTCGCCAGCGCCTCGCGATGCACCTCGTAGGGGTCGCGTCCCGCCACCTGTGCCACGCCATAGCTTTGCAGCGTGGTGTCGCCGCCGAGCCTCGGGTCGAGCCAGTCCAGATCCGGTCGCAGCCCCGGATCCTGCCAGTCCGGATCCTCGAGGAACTTGCGGAACAGCCGGTCGTGATTGCCGAGCAGCACGATCCATGGCTGGCCAGCCTGACGGCCCTCGATCAGCATGTCGATCACCGCCCGGCTGTCCGGTCCGCGATCGGTCAGATCGCCCAGATGGATCACCGGGGCGTCGTCGTCACCGGTCCGTTCGCGGTCGGCCGCGATGAGGTCATGCGCCATCCGGAGCTTTTCCGGATGGCCGTGGATGTCGCCGATGGCGTAGCTGCGCGTGTTCATGCGGCCGAGCCTAACGCGCGGCGCCACGGCGGCAAGCTCAACCGGGCAGGGCGGCGCGGTCGAGCGTGACGACGCGGTCAGCGCCGAACTCATGCGGGCCGGTGACGGTACCGTCGGGCCATTCCACCGTGACCCGGGCCCCGGTCTCCGCGCCCAGCCCGACATGCAGCGGCCCGAGCCGCCCGCCGGCGTGACCGCCGCCGATCGTGTTCTGCAGCACCTGGCGTCCGGTCCCGGTCTCGACCGTTACCAAGGCGCCGATGGCAAAGCGGTTGCCGCCGGGCTGCCGCAGCTCAATCCCGAGCCAGTGACCCGTGCCCTCGGTCACGTTGCGCCACAGCTCGATCGGCGCGCGGCGGTTGACCACCACGAGGTCGAGCCGTCCGTCACCGTCGAAATCGGCAAGCGCCGCGCCGCGCGCCCGTTCGGTCGTGGCGATCCCGGCCGTGACCGAGGCCTCCTCGAAGCGGCCATCGGCGCGCTGCATGAGAAGGTTGTTGGGGTCGCGCATGGCATTGGTGGGCATCTGGTCGACATTGCCCTTGGCAATGAACAGGTCGGCCCGCCCGTCATTGTCGACATCGCCGAACTCTGCATGCCAGCCGGTCGAGGGGCGGCCGTCGTCGCCGATATGCGGCCGCTGCGCGTAGGAGCCGATCGAGAAGGGGGCCGCGGCATAGCTGCCATCCGCCTGCGCCAGTTGCAGGAGCTGATCGCCCATCGAGGTCAGCATCACCTCGTCGCGGCCATCGCCATCAAGATCGCGGCCCGCGATCCCCATCCCCCAGAGCGAGACCCGGGGCCAGCCATCCGCCTCGGTCAGGAAGCGGCCTTCATCGATGTCCCACATCTGCTCGTAGCCATCGCGGACATAGTAATGGCGGTCGTTTGAGATCCGCAGCGAGCGTTGCCCGCGCGCGTCGCGGGCGGCCAGCATCGACAGCGCGCAAAAACCCGGCTCGAGCGGCTCCGACCGCCACCCCGTGCTCTCGGGGCGCAGGATCGCGTTGGCGTCGCAGGTGCCGAACGGCCCTTCGGGGTCGTCGCGGTCGACATAGTTTCCGACCGCCATGACGGGGCGGGCGTCCTCCTCCCACCAGGCGGTGAAGGCGGTGGTCCAGGCGTCGCCCGCCGGCAGGCCGAGCGTCTCCGTGGAATCCTCGAAGCGGCAATCACCCAATCCGCGCAAAAGGAGGTTCGGCCCGGCCCGCATCACGAAGAGATCCGCCTGGCCATCGGCATCGGCATCGAGCGGGTAGGCGCCGGTGACGCCGGTGAGATCGGGCAGGGGCACGGTGTCGAAGGCGAAACCGCCACGGTTGCGCCATAGGCGGGCGGGAGACTCGCCGCCCGCGGCGAAAATGTCGGGCCGAGCGTCGCCGTCGCAGTCCATGACGGCCACGCCGCCGCCGACGAAATGCTCCCAGCCGCCCTCATAGGCGTGTGGGCCGAGCGCGGCCGAGCGGTCCTCGAACAGCGGTTGCGCCAGCGCCGCGTTGGCTCCGAGCGCGCAGGAGAGGGTTACGAAGGCGGCCACCGATACGCGCCAACCGCCGCGCGCAGGACGTTCTTCGCGCATCGTCATGCCGACCGCGCCTCGGCCAGAACCGTCTCGGTGACGGCGGCCAGCGCCAGCGCGCTGGCGCCGCGCGCCCAGACCAGATCGCCCCAAGCATGGATCTCGACCCGCGCGGGCGTGCGGCCCTCGACCAAAGTCATCGCCTGCATCTCGGCCAGCACCTCCTCGGCGTAGAGATAGTCGTAGCGCATCCGCTCGCCCGAGAGGATCACCAGATTGGGGTCGAAGAGCTGGATCACGTTGGACAGGCCGAGCGCCATGTAGCGTCCGGCGCGGTTGAAGATGGTGCGGGCGGCGCGGTTGCCGGCCTTGGCCTCGGCATAGAGCGCGTCGAGCATCACTTGCGGGCTCGATGGCGATCGGCCCAGCGCGGTGGCCGCCTCGCGCGCAAGGGCGTAGTCGGCGATATAGGCCTCGAGGCAGCCGCGCCGGCCGCAGCGGCACAGCGCGCCGTCGAGCTGCACCTTGGTGTGGCCCAGCTCCATCCCCATGCTGCGCTCGCCACGATAGAGCCGGTTGTCGATCACCAGCCCCATCCCGACGCCATGCTCGATGGTGACGACGGCGAAATCCGAGCGCTGCCGCCCGACGCCGAACCACAGCTCGGCCAGCGTCAGCATGTTGGCGTCGTTGTCGACCAGCACCGGCAGGCCGAAGCGGCGGCTGGCCTCGGCGCCCAGCGGCATGTCCGGCCCGAGATGCGGCGACCACAGTACCGTGCCTGAGGTGTGGTCGACCATGCCCGACAGGCCTACCCCGACCGCGAGCAGCGCTTCGCGCGGCTGCTCGGCCTGTGTCAGCACCGCCTCGATCAGCGCTTCGATCTCGTCGCAGGTCTGGTCGAGAGAACGGCGCGTGGGCGGGGCGGGGCGGGCCGCGTCGGCCAGGATGGTGCCGGCGAAATCGGCCAGCACGGCGGTGTTGCGTTCGTCCGAGATCTTGATGCCGATCACGAGCCGTCCCTCGGGGACCAGTTCGAGCGCGACGGGCGGGCGGCCACGGGTCGCGGCGGCGGGGGCGGCGCCCTCGACCTCGCGCAGCAGTCCCATGGTGATCAGCTCGGAGGTGATCGTCGTCACCGAGCCGGCGCTGACCCCCAGCGCGCGGCTGATCTCGGCACGGGCGGCGCGCCCGTTGGCGCGGACATGCTCGAGGATCTGCTGACGCAGCGGCCGCGCTTCGCGCTGGCTGCCCGGCAGCATCGGCCCGACTCCATGTTGCGGTTCTGCAACGGATGCGGCCTCCTCCGCCGCGTTCGCGTCGCTCATTGTTCTCTCCCCGAATTATCTGCGGGCTTCTCCGGGCCGAGATTTTCGGATCGCCCAAGATGGGTCCGGCCTGCCATAGATTGTTACCCTTATTAGGCAAGCTTTGGCAAAATATATTTTGACAATCGAATTAATTGTGCGAGTGTGACGCTCAACCGGTTTCCAGGAGGGACCGGCATCCCGGTGGGACGGGACATTTTCTAGGGAGGATACCCATGCGCAACGCAATTCTGGCCGCCGTCGCCCTGACGGCCGGCTTCAGCACGACCGCGATCGCCGAACAGCACGGCATGACCGTGGGCGTGAGCTGGTCCAACTTCCAGGAAGAGCGCTGGAAGACCGACGAGGCCGCGATCAAGGCCGCGCTCGAGGCCGCCGGCGCCGAATATGTCTCGGCCGACGCGCAGTCCTCGTCCTCCAAGCAGCTCTCCGACGTCGAGAGCCTGATCGCCCAAGGCGTCGACGCGCTGATCATCCTCGCGCAAGACACCCAGGCGATCGGTCCCGCCGTCGAAGCGGCCTTCAACGAAGGCATCCCGGTCATCGCCTATGACCGCCTGATCGAGGACGACCGCGCCTTCTACCTGACCTTCGACAACGTCGAGGTCGGCCGGATGCAGGCCCGCGCCGTGCTCGAGGCCGCGCCCGAGGGCAACTACGTGATGATCAAGGGCTCGCCCACCGATCCCAACGCCGACTTCCTGCGCGGCGGTCAGCAGGAAGTGCTGCAGGAGGCGATCGATTCCGGCGCGATCACCATCGTCGGCGAGGCCTATACCGATGGCTGGCTGCCCGCCAACGCCCAGCGCAACATGGAGCAGATCCTGACCGCGCAGGACAACCAGATCGACGCCGTGGTCGCCTCGAATGACGGCACCGCCGGCGGCGCCGTGGCCGCGCTCACCGCGCAGGGCATGGACGGCATCCCGGTCTCGGGCCAGGACGCCGATCACGCCGCGCTCAACCGCGTCGCGCAGGGCACGCAGACCGTCTCGGTCTGGAAGGACAGCCGCGAGCTGGGCCGCGAAGCCGGCGAGATCGCCGTCGAGCTGGCCTCGGGCACCGAGATGAGCGCCATCGAGGGTGCCGAAGAGTGGACCTCCCCCGCCGGCACCACGCTGTGGGCCAAGTTCCTCGATCCGGTCCCGGTGACCCGCGAGAACCTCGACGTCGTGGTCGATGCCGGCTGGATCGACCAGGAGACGCTGTGCCAGGGCGTCACCGGTGACGTCCCCGCCTGCGCCGAATGACCCTCGCGCCCCGGCCCGGTGATCCGGGCCGGGGCCCTCGCGTTCCAACGCCATGCGCGCTCCCCCGCGCCGCTCTCCGTCCAGGAGTCCCCAGATGTCCGATACCGATACCGTTCCGAACGCCGCGCCCTCCGGGCAGCGGCCAGCGGAAAAGGCCCCCGCACGCTCCTTCATCAATCAGCTCGAGATCGACCTGCGCCTGCTCGGCATGGTCGGCGCCTTCATTGCCGTCTGCGTCGTCTTCAACGTGATGACCGACGGGCGTTTCCTGACGCCGCGCAACATCTTCAACCTGTCGATCCAGACCGTTTCCGTGGCGATCATGGCCACCGGCATGGTGTTCATCATCGTCACCCGGCATATCGACCTGTCGGTCGGTGCGCTGCTGGCCACCGCCTCGGCGGTGATGGCGATGATGCAGACCCGCTGGCTGCCCGACACGCTCGGCCTGCCGCTGGGCCACGCGGCGCTGCCATGGCTCGCCATCGTGGCAGGCCTGATCACCGGTGCCGCGATCGGCGCCTTCCAGGGCTGGCTCGTGGGTTACCTCACCATCCCCGCCTTCATCGTGACGCTGGGTGGTCTGCTGATCTGGCGCAACGTCGGTTGGTACATCACCAGCGGCCAGACCATCGGGCCGCTCGACGAGACCTTCCAGGCCTTCGGCGGCATCAACGGCACGCTCGGCGCGCAATGGAGCTGGATCGCGGGGCTGCTCGCCGCCGCCTTCGCCGTGGCCGCTCTGTTCTCGGCGCGGCGCAACAAGATCGGCCATGGCTTCCCGGTCAAGCCGATCTGGGCCGAGGCGGTCGTCATGGCCATCGTCGCCGGCGCGATCCTGGGCTTCGTTGCGATCCTCAATGCCTATGAAATCCCGTCCCGGGTGCTGGCGCGCGACTTCGCAGCCCGCGGCATGGAGATGCCCGAGGGCTACACCGCCGCCTACGGCATTCCCTACTCGGTGCTGCTGCTGATCGCGGTGGCCGTGGTGATGACCGTGATCGCCCGCAAGACACGGCTCGGACGCTACATCTTCGCCACCGGGGGCAACCCCGACGCGGCCGAGCTTTCGGGCATCAACACCCGCCTGCTGACCGTCAAGGTGTTCACAATCATGGGCATCCTGGTCGCGATCTCGGCCGTGGTCGCCTCGGCGCGCCTGACCAACCACTCCAACGACATCGGCACGCTCGACGAGCTGCGGGTGATCGCCGCCGCCGTGATCGGCGGCACCGCGCTCTCCGGTGGAATCGGCACGATCTACGGCGCCATTCTCGGCGCGCTGATCATGCAGTCGCTGCAATCGGGCATGGCGATGGTCGGCGTCGACGCGCCGTTGCAGAACATCGTCGTCGGCACCGTGCTGGTCGCCGCCGTGCTGATCGACATCATCTATCGCCGCCGCATCGGAGGGAAGTGAGATGGACCGCAACACCGATCCCCGCGCCAACGGCGCCAAGCCGTTGGTCGAACTCAAGGACATCCGCATCGCCTTCGGCGGCGTGCAGGCCGTCGACGGCGTCTCGCTCGATCTCTACCCGGGCGAGGTGGTGGGGCTGCTGGGCCATAACGGTGCCGGCAAGTCGACGCTGATCAAGATCCTCTCGGGCGCCTACAAGGCGGATTCGGGCGAGATCTGGATCAACGGCGAGAAGGCCAACATCCAGAGCCCCCGCGACGCGCGGCGCTACAACATCGAGACCATCTACCAGACGCTCGCGCTGGCCGACAATCTCGACGCCGCCTCGAACTTGTTTCTCGGGCGCGAGATCACGACCAGGATCGGCTTCGTCGACGACGCCAAGCAGGAGGCCGAGACGCGCAGGATCATGGCGCGCCTCAATCCCAACTTCCGCAAGCTCTCCGAGCCGGTCTCGGCGCTGTCGGGCGGCCAGCGGCAGTCGGTGGCCATCGCCCGGGCGGTCTACTTCAACGCCAAGATCCTGATCATGGACGAACCCACCGCCGCGCTCGGCGTGCACGAGACGGCGATGGTCGCGGACCTGATCAAGGAGCTGAAGGCGCAGGGTCTCGGCATCTTCCTGATCTCGCACGACACGCGCGAGATGATGGATCTGTGCGACCGCGTCTCGGTGATGAAGAACGGCCAGCTGGTCGGCACCGAGCGTGTCGAGGACGTCACCGAGGACGACATCCTGTCGATGATCATTCTCGGCAAGAACCCAAAGCGCGAAGCCGCCTGAACACACGCTCCGCGCGAATTCCGGGCCGCTCCGCGAGGGGCGGCCCGTTTTTATTTACACAGTCGTAACAGTGGCTTGCGCTGTGACCTCCGGTTGGACGAGCTTGCCGGAGCTGCAGGGAGGGCGTAACCGCTTGCCGCGACGGCATGGGCCGCTAGGGTCTGCCGCAAGCGGGCAGGCCGACCCGGGGAGCGTGAGATGCAGACCGAGCAGTTCCGACAGATCGTGGAAGAGGCGCGCAGCGCGCCGTCGCCGCTCAACACCCAGCCCGCCCGCTGGCGGCGCAAGGGCGACGCGATCCTGATCGGCTGCGACCCCGAGGCGGTCCTGAAGGTATCCGACCCCAATGCCGTCGCGGCCGGTCTTGCCTGTGGCATGGCGGCCGAGGCGACGATCCTGGCGCTGTCGTCGCGGCGGATGGGCGCGGTCTTTACCGACCAATGGGCGCAGGATGACCGCGATACGTTGCCCGGGCTGCGGATGGCGGGGCGAATCACCCTCGAGGCACAGACCGACACCGACCCTCTGGCCAAGCAGCTGCCGCTGCGCTTCGGCCATCGCGGCCCATACGAACCGGGGCCGGTGGATCTCTATGGCTGGACGCGACGCGACGCGCTGCTGATCACCGATGCCAGCCGGCGCGACTGGCTCGCCGACCTGTACGACCAGGCAATGATGACCCATCTGCGAAGGCCCGAGGTTCGGCACGAGCTGCTGTCCTGGCTGCGGATTCGCCCCCGGCACCCACGCAAGCGTTATGACGGGCTCGACCGGGCGGCGCTGCAGCTCGAGCCTCGGGCGGCATTCAAGGCACGGATGGCCTTGGGGCCGCTATGGCGACCGGCCGAGATGTTCGGGGCAGTAGGGAAGGTGACCAGCGAGGCCGAGCAGATCCGCTCGTCCGCCGTAATCGCGCTGTTCCACCGCCCTGCGACCGACAGCCCCGTTACCGCCGGGCGGGCGCTGCTGCGATTGCTGCTGGAGGCCACGAAGCTCGGTCTCGCGGCGTGGCCGATGGGGGTGCTGACCGCCGATGACGCGGCCCGCGATGAGATCGCCCGGACCGTCGGCCTCGACCCGGAGCGGCGGCTGCTCCAGGTGGTGCGGCTGGGCCGTGCCAAGTCCCGGCCCGGGCGCATGGCGCGGCGGCCTCTGGAGGAGCTGATCGTCTGACGCTCAGGCGTGGCGCAGATCGGCCCAGATCGGTAGATGATCCGACGCGGCGGGGGCAGGCTGCTCGTGCCAGACGCCGCTCTCCTCGACCACCACGCCCGCGCCGGTCGCGATCCGGTCGAGCGCGGCGACGGGGCGGCGCGAATGGTAGCTGCGCCCAGGCGCGTGGATCTCGAAGCGCTTCGCCAGCCGCCCCAGCCCGACCCGTTCCGACCATTCGTTGAGATCACCGGCCAGAACCGTGGGGCGCTGCGGCATGCGGTCGAGCTCGTCTAGGATATGGGTGAGCTGGAGCCTGCGTGAGCCGCGGAGCAGCCCCAGATGCAGCCCACCCACGCGCAACGGCCCGGCCGGGGTCTCTAAATCGGCCGCGATGGCGCCGCGCGGTTCGAAGCCGGGCAGCACCATCCGGTGCAGGCCGCTGACCTCGATGCCTTCGCGCACCAGCATCGCGTTGCCGTGCCAGCCGAGGCTCTTGGCCGACTGCCCGAAATCCACCGCTCGCAGCCCGGAGAGCTGGCTCAGCTCGGTCAGCGGGATCGCGGTGGGCCGGGCGCCGAGCCGCAGGTCGGCCTCCTGCAGCACCACGATGTCGGGCTCCAGCGCCGCGATCACGTTGCAGACCCGTGCGGGGTTGCGGCGCCGGTCGGTGCCGAGCGCCTTGCGGATGTTGTAGCTCACCAGCCGCAGCCGGCCGGGGCGAAGATGCGGATCGCTCATGGTCCCCTCACAGCATCGGCGCGCCGAGGCGGAACACGCCCTCGGCAAGGCGGCGGCCGATATTCGGGCGCCGCACGCCTTCGCGGCACAGCGCGGTTTCGGCCTCGAACCAGTCGGACAGCAGCGCCACCGAGGGCGCATCGTAGACGAAAACCGCCACCTCGAAGTTCAGGAGCATCGAGCGGACGTCGAAATTGGCCGAGCCGGCCCATGCGGCTCCGTCGATCACCCCGGCCTTGGCATGGGTCATCTGGCGCGGCAATTGCAGCACCCTTCCTCCGGACTCGGCCAGCGTGCGCAGATAGGCGCCGCGCGCGAAATCGGCGATCCGCTGGTTCGAGCGGGCCGGAACCATCACCCGCACGTCGACGCCGCGGCGCGCCGCGGTGCACAGCGCGGCGTTGAGCGGCTCTGTCGGTAGGTAATAGGGCGTGGCGATCCAGACCCGGTTCGTAGCGGCATGGATCATCTGCACCAGCACGTCGTGCAGCGGGTCGAGATGGGTGTCGGGGCCCGAGGGCACGACCTGCACCACCGCCGTGCCGGGGCGGGCGGCGACGTGAAGCTCGGGCAGCGGCTCGGCCTCGTGGTCAGCCACGCCCCAATCGGCGCGAAACAGGTCCCACAGCACCTCGACCGACGGACCCTCGAGCGTGAAGGACAGGTCGCGCCACAGCTCGGGTGCCCGCGCGCCCGGCGCGATCTGCGGCGGGAACCCCATGTATTCGCAGCCGACATTGCGGCCGCCGGTCCAGGCGCGCGCCCGGTCGGCGATGATCATCTTGCGATGGTTGCGCAGGTTCATGTGGCCCTTGAGCGGCCAGTTCAGGAAGGGCTGGTGCCACCGCAGCTGGCCCCCGGCAGCCTCGAAGCGGCTGAGCGCCTCGCGCGGGCACCAGAAGCCGCCCAGCCGGTCGATGATCAGCCGCACCTGCAGTCCCGCCTCGACCTTGGCGGTCAGCCGGTCGACGAAGTCTCGGCCGATCGCGTCGTCGTGGATCAGGTAGAAGGTGATGTCGAGCTCGTGCTCGGCGCCCTCGATCATCTCGCGCATCGCCTCGCGGGCATGCTTGGCATCGCGGTGCAGCTCGATCCTGTTGCCCTCGCTCGCCGCCGGGACGCCATAGGCGCGGAACGCCTCCGACGGCCCGCCCGCGGGGTCGGGGCGCGCACCGCCATTCATCGAGGAATAGCGGATGAAGGGATGCCGCGACCGGGTCTTGCGAAAGCCCAGCGCGAAGAACAGCGGGATCGCGGCCCAGGGCAGCAGGATGATCGCGAGGATCCATGCGGCGGCGGATTGCGGGGTGCGGCGCTGCTGCAGCAGCATCACCGTCGCGGTGAGCGCGAGACCGACACCGATCAGGGTCAGCAGAAAGGTGTCATAGTTGAACAATCGCGCGGGTTCCCTCTTCTGCGGCCAGATGTGAGCCAAACGCCGCATGGGCGCAACGGGGTTCCCGGCTGCGTGGCAAGGCCGCACAGACGTTGCGCATTGGCGGCAGTTGGACCGGGGAAGGGCCGCCGCTAGCTCTTGCGTGACAGCCAGCGGAGAACGACATGGAACTTGGCCTCTATACCTTCGGCGATGTCGGGCGCGACCCGGTGACCGGCGCGCAGGTCGACCCGGCGCTCCGCCTGCGCCAGCTGGTCGAGGAAATCGCGCTTGCCGACGAGGTCGGGCTCGATGTCTTCGGTCTGGGCGAGCATCATCGCCCCGACTATGCCGTCTCCGCGCCCGCGGTGGCGCTCGCGGCGGCGGCGGGACGGACCAGCCGCATCAAGTTGAGCAGCGCGGTGACCGTGCTCTCTTCGGACGACCCGATCCGGGTGTTCCAGCAATTCGCGACGCTCGACAATCTTACGGACGGGCGGGCCGAGATCATCGCCGGGCGCGGCTCCTTCATCGAGAGCTTTCCGCTCTTCGGTCATGACCTCGAGGATTACGAGGACCTGTTCGAGGAGAAGCTGCAGCTTCTGATGGCTCTGAACGAGGGCGAGGTGATCCGCTGGCCCGGTAGCGCGCACACCCATCAGATTCCCGGTCGCGGCGTCTATCCGCGCCCGGTGCAGGAGAGATTGCCGATCTGGCGAGCGGTCGGTGGCTCGCCGCAATCGGTCGCGCGCGCCGGTGCTCTGGGCCTGCCGATGGCACTCGCCATCATCGGCGGCGAACCCGCGCGCTTCGCACCGCTCTTCGACCTCTATCGCAAGAGCGCGGCGCAGGCGGGACATGACCCGAAGAGCTTGAAGACCTCGCTCAACGTGCATGGCTTCGTCGCCGATACCAGCCAGCAGGCGGCCGACATCATCTACCCGGCGCAGGCCGAGGTAATGAACCGGATCGGTCGCGAGCGAGGCTGGGGGCCGACCAACCGCGCCCAGTTCGACGCGGCGCGCAGTCCCAATGGCGCGCAGTTCGTCGGCAGCCCGGCCGAGTTGGTCGACAAGATCCTGGCGATGCACGAGATCTTCGGTTTCGACCGGATGCTGATCCAGATGGCGATCGGTGTCTACGACCACGCGCAGCTGATGAAGGCGATCGAGCTTCTGGGCAGCCGCGTGGCGCCCGAGCTGCGCCGCGCCACCGCCTGATGCGGGTTGGCGTCATCTCGGACACGCATGGTCTTCTGCGACCTGAGGCCCTCGCCGCGCTGGCGGGGGTCGACCACATCCTGCATGCGGGCGATATCGGGCGCGAGGGGCTAGTGGCCGAGTTGGAGCAGCTCGCGCCGGTCACCGCGATCCGCGGCAACATCGACACCGCGCCTTGGTGCGCCGCCTATCCGGAGTTGGCGGAGCCGGAGCTGGGTGGCACCCGCATCCACATGCGCCACGACCGCAAGACGCTCGATTTCGACCCGGCGGCCAGCGGAATCGACGTCGTGATCAGCGGCCATTCGCACAATCCGCTCATCGAAACGGTCGAAGGCGTCGTTTATCTCAACCCAGGCGCCGCCGGGCCACGCCGGTTCAAGCTGCCGGTAACGCTCGCGATTCTGCATCTCGGGGCAGGGGCGCCGCGCGCCGATCTTCTCCATCTGATCGATTGATCCGGCCAATGCCGCGCTGCGGCGTACGCAGCGGGTTGCCAGAACGATGCTCCTCCCGTAGCTTTCAACTAGTGAAATACAATTCCACTATGCGAAACTTCAGGGAGGAGACTGAAATGACGCGACTTCTGAAGGCGGCCCTCGCCTCGACGATTCTCGCCGGTGCCGCGCTCGGCTCCATCGCCCATGCCGAAACCACGCTGTTCTTCGGCGAGGCCGGTCCCAACCGCGGCGCCCGCGCCGAGGCGCTGAACTGGTTCGTCGAGGACGTGAAGACCCGCACCGACGGCGAGCTGAACTTCGACGTGCAGTGGGGCGGCGCCCTGTTCAAGGCCGACGCCGCAGCCCAGGCCGTGGCCGACGGCGTGGCCGATGCCGGCACGATCATCGGTGTCTACTTCCCGCAGGAGATGCTGGCCTACGGCATCGCCGACCTGCCGGTGCAGAACCCCGACCCCTGGGTCGGCATGAAGGCCACCGACGAGCTGATGCGCGGCTCCGAGGCGATCCAGGCGAACCTCGCCGACCAGAACCTCGTCTATCTCGGCACCTACACCACCTCGGCGGTGCATATCGGCTGCAAGGGCGCGGCGATCCGCACGGTTGAGGACATCGACGGGCTCAAGGTCCGCGGCGTCGGCGCCTATGGCAAGACCTTCGCGGATTTCGGCGCGAACCTCGTCAACATGTCGATCTACGACGCCTATCAGGGCCTCGATTCCGGCCTGCTGGATTGCAGCCAAGGCTATTCCTATGCCGTCGGCGCGCTGAACCAGCAGGAGGTGATGGACAGCTACACCCTGCTGAACTGGGGCCAGGTCGGCGCGCTCGGCATCTTCATGAACAAGGACGCCTTCGACGCGCTGCCCGAAGACCAGCAGCAGGCGCTGATGGAAGCGGGCAAGGGCCTGTCGGATGAGTTCGGCCGTCTCGTGAACGCCGATAACGATGCCGCCATCGAGAAGATGAAGGAAGCCGGTGTCGAGATCATCGAGCTGCCCGCCGAGGAGCGCGCCAAACTTGTCGAGAAGGGCAACACCTATCTCGAAGAGTGGGCGACCCAGGCCGATGCCGCCGGTCTCGACGGCGAGGCGCTGCTCGAGGAGTATCGTGGGCTGATCGAGAAGTATCAGGCCGAGGTCGACGAGAAGGGCTATCCCTGGGAGCGCGGCTGACCCGCGACCCCGAGATCCCGGGCGGCGCGCCTCACACGCGCCGCCCATTTCACATCACCGAACATCCGCGATGACCGGCGGGGGCATGGCCCGCGCCCGGTAGGGGAGTGCCGATGCTGAGCCGTATCGAGAGTTTCCTGCTCAACCTCGCCGCCTTGGCGGTGATCGGTCTGGGCCTGTTGATCACGTCGAGCGTGCTTCTGCGCGCGCTGTTCAACTCGGGCATCCCCGACACGATCAACATGGTGCGCGAGCTGATGGTGGCGGCGATCGTGCTGCCGCTCGCCGCCACCGCGGCAGCACGCGGCAACATCGTCGTCGAGGTGCTGTCGGAAAGGCTGCCGCCGCGCACACAGGACTGGCTGGTCGTGCTGGGCTCCATCGTCGGGCTCCTGGCGCTTGCACCGCTGATCTGGGCAGGCTGGAAGGAGGCCGTGCACACGCTGCAGTCCGGCAGCTACTTCTTCGGTCAGCTCAACCTCCCGAAATGGCCTGGCCGTGTGATCTTCCTGTTCGGCGTCTCCTTCTGCTGGCTGCGGCTGGCGATCCAGATGGTCGGCGACATCCGCACGATCCGCGCTGGACGGCGGGTGCTGATCGATCCGTCGCGCCCCGAGCATCACGAGGAGGTCTGAGACCATGGACGGCACTCTCATCGGTCTCGTGGCCTTCGGCGCGGTCCTGTTCCTGCTGGCGCTGCGCGTGCCGATCGCCTTCGCGCTCGCGGCGATCGCCACCATCGGTACCTTCGTCATCTTTGCCTTCCGCACCGGGACCTTCGCGCCCGAGCGGGCGATCCGGCCGACCACCTCGCTGGTGTTCTCGAACAGCTTCGACCTGATCCACAGCTACGACCTGTCGATGATCCCGCTCTTCGTGGCACTGGGCCACATCGCCTATCGCGCCGACATCACCACCAAGATCTACCACGCCGCCCGCGTCTGGCTGGCCCGCGTGCCGGGCGGCGTCGCCATGGCCTCGGTCGTGGGCTGCGGCGGCTTTTCGGCAATCACCGGATCCTCGATCGCCTGCGCCTCGACCATGGGTCGGATCTGCACGCCCGAGATGCTCTCGGTCGGCTATGACAAACGGCTCGCCACCGCCTCGGTCGCCGCCGGCGGCACGCTTGGCTCGCTCATTCCGCCCTCGGTCCTGTTCATCATCTACGGCATCTTCACAGAGACCTCGATCAGCCAGCTGTTCCTTGCGGGCATCCTGCCGGGCATCGTGTCGCTCCTGGGCTTCCTTCTGGTGATCTTCATCTGGGTGAAGCGCGACCCGGCCGCGGCGCCCGCCTATACGGGCATCATTTCCATGGCCGATCGCGGCCGCGCCGCGCTCGAAGCCTGGCCCGCCGTGCTATTGTTCGTGATCATCGTCGGCGGCATCTATGGCGGCATCTTCACCGCCACCGAAGCGGCTGCGGTCTGCGTCTCGGCCGCGGTGCTGATCGGGCTGGTGCAGCGCAAGCTGACCTTCCGCGCGATCTGGGAGTCGCTGCGCGAGACCTGCATCCAGACCACCTCGATCTTCCTGATCGCGGCGGGGGCCAAGATCTTCGTGGCCTTCATCGCGCTCACCGGCGTCGCACCCGACATCGTCGAGGCTGTCACCGCGGCCGAACTGTCGCCGGTGTTGCTGATGGCCGCGATCGCGCTGATCTACCTCGCGCTGGGGATGTTCCTCGACCCGATCGGCATCATGGTGCTGACCCTGCCGCTGATGATCCCGCTGATCGAGACCTATGGCTTCGACCTGATCTGGTTCGGCGTCGTCGTCATCAAGCTGCTCGAGATCGGCCTGATCACGCCGCCCGTGGGCCTCAACGTCTTCGTCATCGCCGGCGTGGTCGGGCGCGACGTGCCGATCGACCGCATCTTCGCCGGTATCGCGCGGTTTTTGTCGGTGGACGTCCTTGTGCTGATCCTGATCATGGCAGTGCCGGCGCTGTCGCTGGTCATACCCTATTCGATGTGAGGTTGCCGTGAAGATCACCGATGAAAGCCAGGACCGCCGTTTCGCCACCACGCTGGCCCGTGGGTTGTCGGTCCTGCGCGCCTTCCGGCCTTCGGATGACGGTCTCGGCAACGCTGAGATCTCGGAGCGGACCGGACTGCCGAAATCGACCGTCTCGCGGCTGACCTTCACGCTGCAATCCCTGGGCTACCTGACCCATGCGCGCCGGCACGACCGCTACCGCCCGGGTCCCGCGCTGCTGGCGCTGGGCAACGTGGCGAGCGCCTCGATCTCCTTCGTCGAGCTGTCGGGGCCGATCATGCAGCGCGTGGCGGACGAGACGGCGACGCTGGCGCTGCTGTCGGTGCGCGACCGGGGCCGGGTGCTCATCACCAAGACATGGCGGCCGCAGAACGTCTCCTCGATCTGGCTCGAGGTCGGGCACCGCCTTCCGTTCAAGGGGTCGAGCTCGGGTCACGCCATGCTGGCCGCCCTTTCGGAGGAGGGGTTCGCCGAAGCCGTGGCCGACGCCGAAGGCCATCGCGGCCTCGACGAGGAGAGCGCACGCGCGGCGCGGCGCGAGGCCTATACCCAGCTCGTCACCGAGGGCTTCGTGATCGCCGATCCGGCGGCCTATTTCGCGTCCAACATCCACGCCGTGTCGGTGCCGTTCCAGTCGCGCGACCTGAGCGAGCCGGTGATCTTCACCTGCGGGGCCATGCCCAAGGATCTCAGCATCGAGCGGATGCGCGAAGAGGTCGGCCCGAAGCTGCAGGCCGGGGTGCGCGAACTGGAGCGGATCATGGGGCAGGGGCCGTTCCTGACCCGGCACGATATCTGATCGTGCTCTTAATTCTGCATGTTGGAATTAAGATTTACATGTTGAAACTTGATCGGGCAATCGGTTAGGCTGGAGCCCGAGGAGGAGGATCAAATGGCAGGTACTGTGCATTTCGAGACCCGTGGCCAGATCGCGGTGATCACCGTCGACCACGCGCCGGTGAACGCGCTGGGCCGCGACGTCCGCGCCGGGCTGGTGGCGGCGATCGAACGGTTCGAGGCGGAGGACGCCGAGATTGCCGTCATCCACGGAGCCGGCCGGTTGTTCATCGGTGGCGCCGACATCTCGGAATTCGGCAAGCCGCCGCAGGAGCCGTTCCTGCCCGACGTGGTCAACCGTATCGAGGCCTGCACCAAACCGGTCGTCGCCGCGATCCACGGCGCCGCGCTGGGTGGTGGTCTCGAGATCGCGCTCGGCGCGCATTACCGCGTCGCCGTCCCGGGCGCGCAGCTGGGCCTGCCGGAAACCAAGCTCGGTGTCATCCCCGGCGCGGGCGGCACCCAGCGCACGCCGCGTCTTGTCGGGGCCGAGGCCGCGATCGACATGGCCACCACCGGCACGCCGGTCCCGGCCGCCAGGGCGGTCGAGATGGGGCTGGTGGACCGGCTGGGAGAGGGTGAGGCACTCGATGCCGGCTTGGCCTATGCGGAGGATCTGCTTTCGCAGGGCGCGGGCCCGCGCCCGGTGCGCGACATGGCCGCGCCCGCGCATGACGCCGCGATGTTCGATGCGCGCCGCGCCGCGCTCAAGAAGAAGCTGCGCGGTGAGGTGGCCCCGCTGGCCGCGCTCGATGCGATCGAGGCCTCGACCAAGATGGGCTTCGATGAGGGCCTCGCCGAGGAGCGGCGCCAGTTCATGAAGATGATGGAGACGCCGCAGCGCGCCGGCCTGATCCACGCCTTCTTCATCGAGCGCAAGGTCGCCAAGCTGCCCGAGATCGAGGGCATCGCCCCCCGCGACGTCTCGGCCATCGGCGTGATCGGCGGCGGCACCATGGGGGCGGGCATCGCCACCGCCGCTTTGCTGCGCGGCCTGACCGTGACGCTGGTCGAGCGCGACGACGAGGCCGCATCCCGTGCCCGCGCCACCATCGAAAAGAACCTCGCCGCGGCGGTGAAGCGCGGCAAGCTAAAGGAAGACAAGCGCGACGCGATCCTTTCGGGCGCGCTCTCCTGCGTCACCGGCTACGACGAGCTGGGGCAGGCCGACGTGATCATCGAGGCCGTGTTCGAGAGCATGGACGTCAAGAAGGACGTGTTCCGCGAGCTCGACCGCGTGGCCAAGCCCGGCGCTGTGCTGGCGACCAATACCTCCTATCTCGACATCAACGAGATCGCGCAGGCCACGAGCCGTCCGCAGGACGTGATCGGACTGCACTTCTTCTCGCCCGCCCATGTGATGAAGCTGCTGGAGGTCGTGGTCGCCGACAAGACCGCCCCCGAGGTCACCGCCACCGCTTTCGCTCTCGGCAAGAAGCTCGGCAAGGTCTCGGTCCGTGCCGGTGTCTGCGACGGCTTCATCGGCAATCGCATCCTGTCGCATTACCGCACGGCGGCCGATCACATGATCCTCGACGGCGCCAGCCCCTACCAGATTGACAAGGCGCTGCGCGACTTCGGCTTCCCGATGGGGCCCTACCAGGTGGGCGATCTCGCGGGTCTCGACATCGGCTATATGACGCGGCAGCGGAAGGCGGATCAGCGCCACGATCGCGACCGCTATCCCGGCTGGGCCGACACGCTCTACGAGATGGGGCGGCTCGGCCAGAAGACCGGTCGTGGCTACTATATCTACGACGAGGAGAGCCCGCGCGGCCGCCCCGACCCGGAGGTCGAGGAGATCATCGCCGCCGAGCGGGAGAAGCAGGGCGTCAGCCCGCGCGACTTCACCGACGAGGAGATCGTCGAGCGCTACATGGCCGCCATGGTCAACGAGAGCGCCCGCGTGGCCGAGGAGGGCATCGCGCAGCGCCCGCTCGATGTCGATGTGACGCTGCTCTACGGCTACGGCTTCCCGCGCCATCGCGGCGGCCCGATGCACTACGCCGATACCGAGGGGCTGGCCGTGATCCGCGACCGGATCGAGGGCTACGCCGCCGAAGACGATCATTTCTGGAAGGTCGCGCCGCTGCTCGCACGGCTGGCCTCCGACAATTCCACATTCGCCAGCCTGAACGGCTGAGAGGGAGAGACGACATGACCGACGCCGTCATCGTATCCACCGCCCGCACGCCGATCGGCAAGGCCGCCCGGGGCGCGTTCAACATCACCCATGGCGCCGACATGGCGGGCCACGTCGCCCGTCACGCGGTCGAGCGCGCCGGCATCGACCCGGCGCTGATCGAAGACGCGATCTTCGGCTGCGGCTATCCGGAATACGTTACCGGCGGAAACATCGCCCGCCAGGCGGTGATCCGTGCCGGTCTGCCGGTGTCGATCGCGGGTGCCACGGTCAACCGCTTCTGCGCCTCGGGCCTGCAGGCGGTGGCAATGGGCGGCCACATGATCGCGCAGGAAGGCGCCAAGGCGGTGCTGGTCGGCGGGGTCGAGAGCATCTCCATGGTGCAGCCGCCCGCACGCCATTCGCGCAACGCCTGGATCGAGGAGCACAAGCCCGAGCTCTACCACGCGATGATCGAGACGGCCGACACCGTGGCCAAGCGCTACGGCATCTCGCGCGAGGCGCAGGACGAACTGTCGCTGCAGAGCCAGATGCGTACCGCCGAAGCCCAGAAGGCCGGGCGCTATGACGCCGAAATCGCGCCGATGGAAGTGACCAAGGCCGTGAAGGACAAGGAGACCGGCGAGGTCTCGCATGTCACCGAAACCATCTCGATGGACGAGTGCAACCGCCCCTCGACCAATCTCGAGGGTCTGCAGAAGCTGCAGCCGGTGCGCGGCGAGGGCAACTTCATCACCGCCGGCAACGCGAGCCAGCTCTCCGACGGCGCTGCCGCGCTGGTGATGATGGACCGCAAGGAGGCCGAGCGCCTCGGCCTCGACATCCTCGGTGCCTTCCGCAGTTTCGCCGTAGCGGGCTGCGAGCCTGACGAGATGGGCATCGGTCCGGTCTTTGCCGTGCCGCGCCTGCTGGAGCGCCAGGGTCTGACCGTCGACGACATCGACCTGTGGGAGCTGAACGAGGCCTTCGCCTCCCAGGCGCTCTACTGCCGCGACACGCTGGGCATCGATAACGACAAGCTCAACGTCTCGGGCGGTTCGATCTCGATCGGCCATCCCTTCGGCATGACCGGCGCGCGGATGACCGGCCACCTGCTGATCGAGGGCCGCCGTCGCGGCGCCAAGCTCGGCGTCGTCACCATGTGCATCGGCGGCGGGCAGGGTGCCGCCGGCCTGTTCGAGATCTACTGAGAAAGGGCCCGGCAATGGACCTGAACTTCACCGAAGAGCAGAAGGCCTTCCGCGCCGAGCTGCGGAGCTTTCTCGAGGAGCGGCTGCCCGAGCGGCTGTCCGAGAAGGTGCGCCTCGGCCAGCGCTTGACCAAGCAGGATTACGAGGAATGGCACGCCATCCTCAACGAGAAGGGCTGGCTCGCGGGCAACTGGCCGAAAGAGCATGGCGGCGCCGGCTGGAACGCGGTCGAGCGGCACATCTTCGAGGAAGAGACCACCGCCGCCCATGCGCCGCGCATCGTGCCCTTCGGTCTCGCGATGCTCGGCCCTGTGCTGCAGAAGTTCGGCTCCAAGGAGCAGCAGGATTACTGGCTGCCGCGCATCCTCAACGGTGACGATTGGTGGTGCCAAGGCTATTCCGAGCCGGGCGCGGGCTCCGATCTCGCCTCGGTCAAGACGACCGCCGTGCGCGACGGCGACCATTACGTGGTGAACGGGCAGAAGACCTGGACCACGCTGGGCCAGTACGCCAACATGATCTTCTGCCTCGTGCGCACCTCCAAGGAGGGCAAGCCACAAGAGGGGATCTCCTTCCTGCTGGTCGACATGAACGATCCCGGCATCACCGTGCGCCCGATCGTGCTTCTCGACGGCGAGCCGGAGGTGAACGAGGTCTTCTTCGACAATGTCCGGGTCCCGGTGGAGAACCTCGTCGGCGAGGAGAACAAGGGCTGGACCTACGCCAAGTACCTGCTGACGCATGAGCGGACCAATATCGCCGGTGTGGGCTTTGCCAATGCCGGTCTCGCGAACCTCAAGCGGATCGCGCGGCTCGAACAGTCGGGCGGCCGCCCGCTGATCGAGGACCCGCTCTTCGCGGCGAAGATCGCCGAGGTCGAGATCTCCCTGATGGCGATGGCCACGACCAACCTGCGGGTGGTCTCGGCCGCTGCCGCCGGTCAGGCGCCGGGCGCGGAAAGCTCGATGCTCAAGGTCAAGGGCACGGTGATCCGGCAGGAGATCAACGCGCTGACCAAGCAGGCGGTCGGACCCTGGGCGATGCCCTTCGTCTCCGAGGCGCTGGAGGCGGGATCGAACGAGGGGCCGGTCGGCCCGTCCTACGCGATGTCCGCGACGCCGCATTACCTGAACAACCGCAAGCTCTCGATCTATGGCGGATCGAACGAGGTGCAGAAGACGATCATCGCCAAGGCGATCCTGGAACTCTGAGGGGCGGGACATGAACTTCCAACTGACCGAAGAGCGGCAGATGCTGCAGGACGGGCTGCGCCGCTATCTGGGCGAAGCCGTGACGCCGCAGGCCCTCGAAGCCGCGCAGACCACCGGCATGTCGCCCGAGATCTGGGCCGGCCTGTCCGAGATGGGCGTCGCCGGCGCGCTGTTCACCGAAGATCAGGGCGGCTTCGGCGGGGCCGGTTTCGACCTGATGGTGGTGTTCGAGGAGCTGGGTCGCGCGGGCGCGGTCGAGCCGATGCTCGAATTGCTGCTCGCCGGGCGGCTGGTCGCCGAGCTCGGCGACGAGACGCAGCAGGAGATCGTCGCGCAGGCGGTTGAGGGCGCTGTTCAGCTGGCCTTCGCGCATGGCGAACCGGCCAGCCGCTTCGACTTGGAGCGGGTCGAGACCCGCGCGGAGCGTAGCGGCGATGGCTGGACCCTCACGGGGCGCAAGTCCGTCGTCGTCAACGGCGCCCAGGCCGATCACATCGTCGTCTCCGCCCGAACCTCGGGCGATGTCGCCGACCGCGACGGGATCAGCCTGTTCCTGCTGCCCAAGGGCACGGCGGGCATCGAAATCCGCGACTACCCGCTGAGCCAGGGCGGCCACGCGGCCGAGATCGTGCTCGACGGCGTAACGCTGCCTGCGGGCGCGCTGCTCGGCGCCGAGGGCCAGGCCTTCGAGGCGATCGAAACGGCGCAGGCCCGCGCCACCGCCGCGATCTGCGCCGATGCGCTCGGCGCGATGGAGACAGCGCGCGCGCTGACCGGCGACTATCTCAAGACCCGCAAGCAGTTCGGCCAGCCGATCGGCAAGTTCCAGGCGCTGCAGCATCGCGCCGCCGACATGCTGATCGAGATCGAGCAGGCGCGCTCGGCGGTGATCAACCTGTGCGGCCATCTCGAGGCCGACCGCGACACCCGCGAGATCCACGTCTCCGCGACCAAGCACCTCGTCGGCAAGGTCGCGCGGCTGGTCGCCGAGGAAGCGGTTCAGATGCATGGCGGCATCGGCATGACCGAGGAATACGACCTCGCCCGCTTCGCGCGGCGGCTGTCGATGCTCGACCAGCGCTTCGGCGACGCGACCTTCCATCTGGGTCGCTTCGTAAGGCTTCGGGCGGCCTGATGGCGGGGCCGGGGATCATCGAGGGCGAGACCGGCGCGCAGCGGCTGATCGGCTACGTGCTAGATGTCGGCCAGAGTGATGGCCGGGCGCGGTGTCACCTCACCGTGACGGCGGATCACACCAACCGGCACGGCATGCTGCATGGCGGCATCGTCGCGACGATCCTCGACAACGCGATGGGCGCCACCGGCAGCCTGTCGCGCGATCCCGGCGGGCGCTACCCGTTCCTGACCATCTCGCTCAACACCCAGTATCTCGCCCCCGCCCGCGAGGGCGAGGCGCTGGTGGCGGTCGGGCGCATCACCGGGGGCGGACGCAAGATCCTGTTCATCGAGGGTGAGCTGCGGGGCGGCGACGACCGGCTGATCGCCACGGCGACCGGCGTGTTCAAGCCGGTACCGCAGCAGCACGGGGAGGGACGCGCATGAGCATGGCGCGGATCGAGGATCGCGGCGACCGGCTGGTGGTGTGGAACCTCAACGCTGCCCGGCGCGGCGCGCTCACACCGGACTATTATGCCGCGCTGCAGGACGCGCTGGAGACGGCGGGCCGCACCAAGCGCATCGCCTGCGTCGTCCTCGCATCCGAGGGCGGTTTCTTCTGCGCGGGCGGCGATCTCGGTGTTCTCGCCACCCGCGCAGCGCAGAGCGAAGCCGAGCGGCGCGGCAACATCGAGAAGCTGCATGACCTCGTCCGCGCCATCATCACCTGCCCCAAACCGGTGATCGCGGCCGTGGAGGGCGGCGCCGCCGGGGCGGGGCTGTCGCTGGCGCTGGCCTGCGACGTTACCGCAGCCTCCGACACCGCCCGCTTCACGGCCGCCTATGTGAAGGCCGGGCTGGTGCCGGATGCCGGGCTCACGCATTTCCTCTCCGTCCTGCTGCCGCGCGCCTTGGCGCGGCGGATGGTGCTTCTGGGCGAGCCCGTCGGGGCAGATCGGCTGCACGCGCTCGGCGCGCTGTCCGAGCTGGCGCCCGAGGGGCATGCCTTCGAGGCCGCGATGGCGCTGGCCGACCGGCTGGCTCAGGGACCGTCGGCGACGCAAGGCGCGATCAAGACGCTGATGAACAGCGCCGCGCAAGGTGATCTGATGGCCCAGCTCGATGCCGAGCGCGACGCCATGGCCCGTGCCCAAGGAACCCCTGAGGCGGCCGAGGGCATCGCGGCCTTTCTCGACAAGCGGGCCCCCGATTTCGTCGCGCTGAGGGAGATGTCATGACCGATCCCCTTTTCGATACCGCCGTGACCCGCGCCTATGGCACCCGGCTGCCGGTCGTCGCCGGTGGCCTGATGTGGCTGTCGGATGCGGCATATGTCTCGGCCTGCGCCCGCGCCGGGATCATCGGCTTCATCACCGCCGCAAGCTTTCCCGATCCCGACCGGCTCCGCGCCGAGATCCGCCGGACCCGCGAAATGGCCGAAGGCGGGGCCTTCGGGGTCAACGTCTCGATGCTGCCCAAGCTGGTGCCGGGCGAGCGCACCGCCGAGATCTTCGAGCTGATCGCCGAGGAAGGCGTGCGCTTCGTGGAGACCTCGGGCCGCAACCCGGCGCCATGGCTGCCGATACTGAAGGCCGCCGGCATCACCGTGCTGCACAAGGTGCCGAGCGTTCGCTTCGCCGAGAAGGCGCAGTCCGAGGGTGTCGACATGGTGTCGATCGTCGGCGCCGAGTGCGGCGGCCATCCCGGGCTCGATCTGGTGGGCAGCTTCGTCAACCTCGCGCTGGCCGAGCGGCGGCTCGACATTCCCTTCCTAATCGGCGGCGGCGTCGGTCACGGCGGCCAACTCGTCGCGGCGCTGGCGGGCGGCGCCGCGGGCGTCGTGGTCGGCACGCGGTTCCTCGTGGCCGAGGAAATCACGGCGCATCCCGACTACAAGCGGGCACTGTCGGAGGCGAAGGAAACCGACACGATGCTCAGCATGTCGAGCGTGCGCAACACGATCCGCACGCTGCGCAACGAGACCTCCGAGACCGTGGCGCGGCTCGAGGCCGAGAACCCGGAGATCGGGATCGAGGCGCTGCTGCCGCATGTCTCGGGCGCGATCGGGCGGCGCGCCTACGAGACCGGCGACGTGTCGCGCGGCATGCTGTCGGCGGGACAGGCGCTCGGGCTCACGGGCCAGATCGAGCCGCTGGCCGCTATTATCGGCCGGCTGGAGGAAGAGGCGCGGGTCGCGCTGGCGCGGCTGCGCCCGGCGATCCTGCAGGGGCAGACGCAGGGGGAGTTGGCATGATGCAGGCACAGACGGATGGGGCACGGCCGGTCGAGACCGGCACGCGCCGGGTGCACGAGCTGCTCGGCCGCCAGGCGCAGCTGCGCGGTCAGGCGCCGGCGTTGGTCGACGCCGATGGCCGTACGCTCGACCACGAGGTGTGCGAGGCGGCGGCCGGCGAGCTGGCAAGGCTGTTCGCGGAGCGTGGCGTCGTCGCCGGCGACCGGGTGCTGATCGTGGCCGAAAACTGCGCCGCGACCGCGCTGGCGATCTTCGCGGCCTCCTCGCTCGACGCAATCGCGGTCCCGGTCAATGCCCGGATGACCGGCACCGAGCTGGCGCGGATCACCGACCATGCCGGACCGCGCGCGATCCTCTACACCACCCATGTCTCGGCCGAAGCAGCCGGCCATGCCGAGGCGGCGGGCGCCGAACCCGTTGTCACCGCGACCGGTCGGCTCGCGCTGGCCAAGGGCCCCGGCGGCGCGCCCGAGCCGGTGGCGCAGGGGCCGGAGCAGACCGCCGTGATCCTTTATACCACCGGCACCACCGGCGATCCCAAGGGGGTGATGCTGACCCATGCCAACCTGCTCTTCGCCGGTGCCACCAGCGCCGCACTCAGGGGCATGGGGCCCGAGGATCGGGTCTATGGTGCGCTGCCACTGACCCATGTCTTCGGCCTCGCCTCGATGCTGATGGCGGCGGTGAGCTGCGGCGCCTGCGTGCAGCTCGAGACCCGCTTCGCACCGGACCGGCTGCTCGCGGCTCTGAAGCGCGGCGTCACGGTGCTGCCGATGGTGCCGCAGATGCACGCGCTGCTGATGAAGCACGTGGCCGGGCAGGGGCTCGACCGGCTCGAAGGCGCCAGGCTGCGCTACGTCTCGTCCGGCGCGGCGCCGCTCGACCCGGCCTGGAAGCGAAAGGCGGAGGCCTTCTACGGGCTGCCGCTGCAGAACGGCTACGGCATGACGGAAAGTACGGCCGGCGTCAGCGGCACCCGCAACCCGATCGGCGTGCCCGATGTCTCGGTCGGCCCGGCGCTTCCGGGTATCGAGATCCGCATCGATGCGCCCGATGCCGAGGGCGTGGGCGAAATCCGCACCCGCGGCCCGCATGTGATGAAAGGCTATTTCCGCAACCCCGAGGCCACCGCGCAAGTGATCGATGCCGAGGGGTGGCTCGCGACCGGCGATCTGGGACGGATCGATGCCGAAGGGCGGCTGCACGTGGTGGGCCGCTGCAAGGAGCTGATCATCCGCTCCGGCTTCAACGTCTACCCGCCCGAGGTCGAGGCCGCGCTGAACGATCATCCCGCCGTGGTGCAGGCCGCCGTGGTCGGCCGCTCGCGCGACGGCAACGAGGAGGTGCTGGCCTTCGTGCAGTGCACCGATCCCGTCCCCGAGCCTGCGACGCTGAAAGCCCATGTCTCGGAGCGGCTTTCGAGCTACAAGCGGCCATCGAAGATCCTGATCGTGGACCGGTTGCCCGCTGCGGCGACCGGCAAGATCCTGAAACACAAGCTGCTGGGCGTCTTCGCCGATCGCCTGGCCGCACTCGACGCGGAGGAGAAATAACATGCCCAAGGATATGCAGGGCCACGGCCCGGAACTCGCCCAGTTCGACTGGTCCGACCCCTTCCTGCTGGAGGCCCAGCTCGACGAGGACGAGCGGATGCTGCGCGACGCGGCGCAGGCCTTCGCGCAGGACAAGCTCGCCCCGCGCGTGACCGAAGCCTACCGCGAAGAGACGGCCGATCCGTCGATCTTCCGCGAGATGGGCGAGGCCGGGCTGCTCGGTGTGACCGTCGAGGAGGAGTTCGGCGGTCTCGGTGCGTCCTATGTCACCTATGGCCTGATCGCCCGCGAGGTGGAGCGCGTGGACAGTGGCTATCGCTCGATGATGTCGGTGCAGTCGAGCCTCGTGATCTACCCGATCCACGCCTATGGCTCTGAGGAGCAGAAGAAGAAATACCTTCCCGGCCTGTGCTCGGGCGAGCTGATCGGCTGCTTCGGCCTGACCGAGCCCGATGCGGGCTCCGATCCCGCCGGCATGAAGACCGTCGCGAAGAAGACCGACAACGGCTACCGGCTCTCGGGCTCCAAGATGTGGATCTCGAACGCGCCGTTTGCGGATGTCTTCGTGGTCTGGGCCAAGTCCGAGGCGCATGACGGCAAGATTCGCGGCTTCATCCTCGAGAAGGGCATGACCGGCCTCTCGGCGCCCAAGATCGGCGGCAAGCTCTCCTTGCGCGCCTCGACCACCGGCGAGATCGTCATGGACGGCGTCGAGGTCGGCGAGGACGCGCTGCTTCCGAACGCGCAGGGCCTCAAAGGCCCCTTCGGCTGCCTCAACCGCGCGCGCTACGGCATCAGCTGGGGCGCGATGGGCGCGGCCGAGGCCTGCTGGCATGCGGCACGGCAATACGGCCTCGACCGCAAGCAGTTCAACAAGCCGCTGGCCCAGACCCAGCTGTTCCAGAAGAAGCTCGCCGACATGCAGACCGAGATCGCGCTCGGCCTGCAGGGCTCCTTGCGTCTGGGCCGGTTGATGGACGAGGGCCGTGCCTCGCCGGAGCTGGTCTCGCTGATGAAGCGCAACAACTGCGGCAAGGCGCTCGAGATCGCGCGCCACGCCCGCGACATGCATGGCGGCAACGGCATCTCCGACGAATTCCCGGTGATGCGCCACATGATCAACCTGGAAACCGTGAACACCTATGAGGGCACGCATGACGTCCATGCGCTGATCCTCGGGCGGGCCCAGACCGGCCTGCAGGCGTTCTTCTGAGACAGGAGCAGATGATGAAGATCCTAGTCCCCGTGAAGCGGGTGATCGACTACAACGTGAAGGTGCGTGTGAAGTCGGACGGCTCGGGCGTCGATCTGGCGAACGTGAAGATGTCGATGAACCCGTTCGACGAGATCGCGGTCGAGGAGGCGATCCGGCTGAAGGAGGCGGGTGTGGCCTCCGAGGTGGTGGCCGTCTCGATCGGCGTGAAGCAGGCGCAGGAGACGCTCAGGACGGCGCTGGCGATGGGCGCGGACCGGGCGATCCTGGTGGTCGCCGCCGACGCGCCGGATCAGGACATCGAGCCGCTGGCGGTGGCGAAGGTCCTCGCCAAGCTGGTCGAGGAGGAGCAGCCGCAGCTGGTGCTCTGCGGCAAGCAGGCGATCGACAACGACATGAACGCCACCGGGCAGATGCTCTCGGCGCTGTTGGGCTGGAGCCAGGCTACCTTCGCCTCCGAGGTGAAGATCGACGGTGACAAGGCGCAGGTGACACGCGAGGTCGACGGCGGTCTGCAGACCATCTCGGTGAAGCTGCCGGCGATCGTCTCGGTGGACCTGCGGCTGAACGAGCCGCGCTACGCCTCGCTGCCGAACATCATGAAGGCCAAGAAGAAGCCGCTGGACGAGAAGACGGCGGCCGATTTCGGCGTCGACGTCAGCCCGCGGCTGGAGGTGGTGAAGACCGCCGAGCCGCCGGAGCGCAAGGCGGGGATGAT
>NZ_JACIBX010000021.1 GCF_014195545.1 Limimaricola variabilis
GCGGTTGCTCGACATAATTCGTTCCCGACCTCGTTTGTGGCTGGATTCTCGAGATGGTGCGCCATGCCAGCTTGGAAAGGGAGGCGGGATATCGGGGAGGGGGCTTCACGCGGCACTGGGACCTTGCTCGGCTCTGCAAGTTCGTGCTGAAGCACAAACTCCGCGGCACATCTTAGGCGCCTGACTGCATCTTGGTGAGCCAGTTTGTCCGGATCACGTGCGTCACGTCGTTCGCGGATGATGCCGCCACTTTCCTGGCCGGTGCGATCGATCTCCGGCATGCGCATCCAAGCGCACTGGATGAACTGGCAGTCCCGAGAGGGAAGCAAGTTACAGTTGCTGTCCGGCTTGGCGGTTGGAAGCGATGGCGGAGACGATGACAGTGATCGTAAAAAGGCTCGCCGGAACAAGGCGAGCCGCACTCGTTACCCTGCCGGGGAGGATGTGGCCGCGTGACAACGAGCCCACAAGGAAACGGTCGATGCTGATGACCTTGGGTCAATGAGTCGCTGTCCTCAGCTTCAGGTCTCCCTCGATGCGAACGGGACTGATGCAGTAATGTCACGCCGCGCTGATCCGACGAAGGGCTGCCGTTTCAAAACCATCGGTGGGCCGCGCCTCCACAAACGCCCCGATCAGGGGGGGACCACCGTGCCCCGCGCTTTGTAATAACGCAGCGAGCTTTGCGAAGCTGGCGCGACAGGGCCTGTCAGCAAGCGCAGGGCCTTTACACCGCGACACTCGATGTAGGGGACCAAGGTGCCGGGATCGACTTGGAGAGGCGGCTCAGTGCAGGTGTTCCTCTCTTGCAGCCTCCCTTGCTGCTTCCGGGTTGATAGGGAGCTCAATCGTAAATCGTGCGCCACCTCGTGGGCTGCGGCCCCAGGTCACCTGGGCGTCGAGCTTCTGAGCCATGGCCTGAAGTATGACCATGCCCAGCCCTTTGCTCTCTCGCGGATCGAACCCGACTTTGAGGCCCGGTCCATCGTCATCAATCTCGAGCTTGAAATGCTTGTCGACCATCTCGCCGGATAGATCGATCCGCTTGGCCCCGTTCTTGACGGAGTTCAATACGAGCTCCGTGACCAGATGGCCGATCGGAACCAACCGCTCTCGAGCCAGCTGGATCGAGGCACATTCCATCTCGATCAGGCCGCCTTGCGGACAGAGCGGGAAAAGCTCGCGGCTCAGCACATTCAGAAACAGGGCCAGATCGCCGTCCTGAGCGAGGCTGGGCAAGCTCTGCTGAATGTGCCGATTGGCCTGCGCGATGGCTCCGATGCGCGCGGCGATGTCATTGAGCTCGGCGGCCGTCTGTCCCTCATGCTGCGCCGCCTTGCGCCTCGCAACAGAGGAGACAAGCTGCAAGCTGTTCATGACCCGGTGCTCGACTTCCCCAGCCAGGATCTCCTTCTCGCGCACCTCGCGCCGCAAGGCCTCGTGCATTTCGATGGCATCGCGCCTCAGCTCGAGTTCATCCATGACCACGGTCGCGAGATCTTGTAGGATTGCCGTCTGTTCAGGGGTGATATCACGCGGTTCTTTGTCGATAACGCACAGCGTGCCAAGGCCATGTCCATCATGGGTTCTGAGCGGGACACCCGCGTAGAAGCGAAGGCCGAACTCTCCCGCGACGAGCGGGTTGGCCAGCGCCACCGGCTCCACCGATGCGTCACGGAGAATCCATGGACCCTCTTGCAGGATCGCTGAGGCGCATAGGCCGGGGTCTCGAGCAATCTCGTTCACACCTTCAAGGCCCGCGTGGCTCTTGAACCAGATACGATCCTCGTCAACGATCGAAATGATGGCAATCGGTGTGCCCAGGAGTCTCGACGCCAGCTTGGCAATGCGGTCGAAGGCCCCATCTGGAGGCGTGTCCAACACCGCATAGCGGCGCACCGCAGAGAGCCGCGCCGACTCGGCGCGATGGGATAGATCGATATGCTCCATCTCGGCACCTCCGCAGGCCAGTTGTGTTTTAGGCAGTATGGCAGATTAGATCGCCCCTCGCGGAACCAGTATGGTGGCGTCTCGCGGCGAACAACTGTCTGGATGTGGGATGCTGCACTGCTGCCCGTCCCTTGAAAAGAACAATCGCATCGCGGCCCGCGACAGAACTGACATCCAGGAAAACGATCGTAGGGGACGGGACATTCAAGTCGCGCGCAGCGAATGCCCGATACCCGCCCTCACTCAGAGCGGTCCTCGCGGGTGCAGCGAAAACCATGCAGATGCAGTGAAGGTCGGCAAAGGCTGATCTGCGACATCTCGTCAGCGAAGCGACCGGCCGTCCAATGTGGACTGAGAGCGCGCTCGAGAGACCACGCGGTGCTGACCTCATTCACGGCATTCCGATTGGCCCGCACCGCAATGGCAAGATCCACGAACTACCGCACCTGCCGACCCTCTTTCAGCCACGCGGCCGCATCCTTCCCGAGTTCCTCCTCTGCACGCTGCTCATACGCGTCTGATAGGTCGGACGGCAGCCGGTCCTTCCAACGCCCATTCGTGCCCATGTGGATGAAGCTCTGCGCACCGCCGTCCCAGAACGCGCCGCCGAGCGGGACCGAGGCCGCCGCGTTGCGCTTCATGTAGTCGAAGGAGCAATGCTCGATGATCCGCGCGCGTGCATCTTCCGGGATGGGGATCTCGAGAAACGCCGCGATGCGCTCCAGCTCGCCCTCGAAGTCGCGCTTCAGATCGGCGAAGTGCACCATCAGCACGTTGGGCAGGTCGCGGATGTCCCACCAGGACCGGACATTCTCCCAGAACGGCCAGAACGGCACGCCGCCATTCTCCAGCCAGTGGCGGAAATACGCGACGGGGTCCTTGTGCGGCGGCCCGATCTCGGGGCCGACCAGGCCGGGGGTCTTGTTCAGCGCGTCATACCAGGCCTGATTAGCGGTCGAATGGTGGTTGTGCATCGACCACATCACGTCGCGCCCGTCCCGGCCGATGTAGATGTATTTCGCCTTAGACGACATGCGGAGCGCGTCGACCGGCAGATGAGTCTTGAGGAACCGGCGGTGCGTCTGGGCCTCGACCTCCGGCAGCTTGACCTGCTTGGGCGGCACCCGCAGATCGAGCCAAGGCGACATCTCGGCCACCGGTAGCGCCTCCGCACCCTCGAAGATCAGCTGGCTGACGATCTGCTGCATCCATGTGGTGCCGGACTTGGCATAGGTCGAGATGACGATGTCGTTGTCGCGGAACACGAGGTCGTTCCAGATCGTGCTGTCGAAATGATGGTTGTGCATCTCGCGCGTCTTGACTGGCATCCGGTGCTGTGTGGCGGTTGTCATGGTGGTTTCCTTTCTTGGCATCTGCATTGCCGTGGTCGGGCCCGGCACCGCGCGAGATTGGTCAGCGCTCCATGCCACGGGCGGGGAAGGCGACGTGGCGCAGGAGCTTCATCCCATCGGGCGTGTTCTCCGCGACCAACACGTATTTGCCCGGCAGCGTGGCCCCGCCCATCTCGGGCGGCAGCGTCACGCTGTAGGTGCCGATAAAGAGCGTGTGACCCTCGCCCAGCGGAACCCTGTCGTCGATCTTGGCCGTGAAATCCGCGACATCCGGAAAGTCTGACAAGCTCCTTGCGATGCTCTCGGCGCCCTCGAAGCGGCCGCCGGTGGAGGGCATGTAGACTGCGGAGTCCGCGAGGTGCGGCGCGAGCGCATCGTCCTCGCCGCCGAGGGCCTGGGCGAAGGCCTCGATCATCTTCGCCTCTTCAGCCTCGATCGAGTCGGCCGCGACCGGAAGGGTGAGAGCTGCCATGGCGAGGGCGGTCAGAATTGTTGTGCGAAGCATGGTTATCCTCTTAAGGTTATGCCTGCCGCTGCGTCATGCGGCACCAGGGTCTACCATCGAGGATCATGCGACAGACCGTTTTCGAGTAGCTCATCCGTCGCAGAACCGTCCTGCGGGAATGCAGACGCGCTTGGGGGAGTGGGTTTCATGTTCGACTGGGACGATATCCGGCTGTTTCTCGTCGTGGCGCAGGAAGGCTCGACGCTGGGGGCATCGAAACGGCTGAACATCAATCAGACGACCGTGAGCCGCCGCATCCAGGCGCTGGAGCATGCGCTCAAGCTGACCCTGTTCGAACGCGATCCGCGCGGTTACGCGGTGACTCCGCATGGCAGCGCCCTGCTCGACCTGGCGGGGCAGATGGCAGCGACGGCCGAGACGATCCAGACCCGCGCCGAGCGCCTGTCCCGCGAGGTCTCGGGCGTCATACGGCTGACGGGCAACCCCGAGGCCATGGAGCATTGGGGCTTTCCGGTGCTCGCGCGGTTTCGCGCCAAGCATCCGGACATCGAGTTCGAGGTCGACATAAGCACGGGCCAGATATCGCTGGAAAAGGGCGAGGCCGACATCGCCCTTCGGGCGGCGGACGAAATCACTGGCGATACGCTGATCGCGCGCAAGCTCGCCCTCATTCCCTGGGGGATCTATTGCAGCCGCCATTACGAGCGGCAGAACGGGGCGCCGCACGGCCTCGAGGCGTGCGAGGGCCACAAGTTCATCCTCTACAACGGCCGACTGGCCGAGGCGATCGGGGCCGCGCGCTGGCTGGCCGAACAGGTCGACGAGACGGACCGGGCGCTTCAGGTGAATTCCGTCACCGGCATGGTCGGCTCGCTGCGCTCGGGCGCCGGGCTCGGGCTGTTGCCCTGCGTTGCCGGAGATTTCGAGCCCGATCTCGTGCCGTGCTTCCGGCACGAGAAGCTTCATCACACGCTTTGGGTCGTGGCCTCGAAGGAGGCCTACTCCCAGCCCCCGATCCGCAGCTTCATGAAGTTCGTCGGCGAGAACATCCCGCAGGGGCCGCTCTGGGGGCCAGTCTGACGGCTTGCCCATGCCTCTGCGTGAACGCCGTCCGGATCTGCGCCTGAGTGGATACGGACATCGAAGATCCTCCGGCAGGCTATGGGTATCGGCGACGCGGAATGTCGTCGGCAGACCCAACCCATGGAGGACACCATGATCCCGTTCATCCGCAGCCTTGCCGTCTCGGCCCTTCTTGCCCTGCCGGTCGCGGCTTCCGCACAGGACGCTCCGGTGCTGGCCGTGATCAGCCACCCGGTCGAGGACTATGCCGCCTGGCGGCAGATCTATGATGACTTCTCCGACGAGCAGCAGGCCGGCGGCGTCGTCATGGAGCAAGTCTACCAAGACCCCGCCGATCCGAACAACGTGACGGTCCTGCACGGCTTCGAAAGCCTCGAAGCCGCGGAGGGCTTCCTGAACTCCGACGAGCTGAAATCGGCGATGGAAGGCGCTGGCGTCGCGGCAGCGCCCACCGTGACGGTCGTGACCCGGGCCGACTGATTGGCTTTGACGCTCCGCATGGCATGCTTTGCGGAGCGTCGGTTCGCTCCGGACATGGTCGCTTGATCTCGCGCCCGAACATCTGCGCGCTCGGAGAATGGATTGGTAGAAGGATCATTCGAACCTGCCGTTCGCCCGGATTGCGATCGAAAGTCGGCTCCGGGCCGCCCTCTCAGGGGCGGCCCTGCTGTTCAGATCTCGACCGCCTCGGCGATGGCGAGGGCGTCCTCAAGCTCTACTCCAAGATAGCGCACCGTGCTGTCCATCTTGGTGTGCCCAAGCAGGAGTTGGACCGCCCGCAAATTCCCCGTCTTTCGATAGATCTGCGCAACCTTGGTCCGGCGCATCGAATGGGTTCCATAGGCACTCGGCTCAAGCCCGATTGAGGTCACCCAGTCTCGAACGAGGCGCGCATACTGGCGTGTCGAAATATGAGGGCGTTCGTGAAAGCGGCCCGGCCACAGATACTGCGATCCGACCATCATCGGATTGGCGAGCCATGCCGCGAGAGACTTCCGCGTGCCTTCCGTGATCTCGAAACGGACTGGCTTCTGCGTCTTGCTCTGGATGATCGAGGCGCGCTCCTTCACCTGACTTGCGGCATAGACGTCTGCGACTTTCAGTTTCACAAGATCGCAGCCGCGCAGCTTGCTGTCGATCGCTGTGTTGAAGAGCGCGAGGTCCCTGACACGGTCAGCAATCTCAAGTCTAACCCGGATCGCCCAGACATGTCTCGGCAGGAGCGGTAGCTTCTGGCCGACGATGCGCCCCTTGTTCCAGGCGGGGCGGCATTCACGAATGGCGGGAAGGTTTGTCGTGGACATGGCGGTTTCTCCAACCCGCCCCGTCCGCCACGACGCCGGCACCATGCCGACACTGCCCTATAGCACTGCAACCAGTCCCCAATGCGCGCTGCATGTGCTCTGCGTCCCGCGCAATGAGGGGCGCCGTCTGAGGGCGGGAAGCGGTCATTCGCTGCGGCATGAGCGAATGACTGAGTTCGGCCGGGACCGCTCGAAGCATGGAAGGGCGGACGTTGGGGCTCCTGTCAGGTGAGGTGCGGGCCTCCCCGGGTCACTCCGCCAGCCGATAGTGATCGATATGGAGATTGCCTTCCATGCCGAGCTCGTCACAGGCCATCATCTCCATGTTGGAGGTGCCGTCGATCTTTCCGCCTGCGATGATTGAGGCGCCCCTCCCGGTTGCAAGGGACGAGAAAGTAACATCCCCCTGCGTGATGATCTGCCCCCCGTGCATCTGCATGTTGCTCGAGAAGCTCACTCCGCCAATGGCGAGCAGCTGGGCGCCCCCGCCGGGCTGGCAGTTGTCGATACGGCCCAGACGGAAGGAGTTCGAACCCGTGATCGCTTTTTGTGCAGTGTTCGTGGTGGCGATAACCGCATTCTCAAGCGCCAGACCGTTGCCAATCTTTACATCGCACGCTGTTAGGATGACCGCGTTTTTGATCACCGCCTGCGTGGCATGCGTATCAATGGTGGCCGTGGCTCCCGAACAGGCGATGCGGTGGATGCGGCCCGCGGTGAAATCAAGCGGCGTGTATTTAGGCTTGGACAGGTTGATGACGGCCGAACTGGTCAGGTAGCTCGGGTAGTGAGGCGAGCCGGGCTTCGACAGGTTGGCGATGATGTCCGGCAGGTGCCGGATCTCGCGGATGTCCTGCTTCTCGGTCTTGAGGGCGGCACCCAGCCCCGCGTTATTTGTGAAGCCAGAAGCTGGGATCTTGAGCAGGTCGAGGTTCGGCATGGACACGGCCGTGCCGGGCTCGAACAGGTTGTTGCTGTTCACCGAGACGCGGGTGTTCGAATGGATACAGAAGCCGTTGAGATAGAGGTTGTTCGAACTTACCAGCACCGGGCCTTCGGCGGTGAACCCCTCCCGGAAGCATGGCGGTAGGAAACCTACGAAGACAGAGGACGTTCGCACGTCCCAGCTATCTCGGCCGATGAGCTGACTGACGAAGCTCTCGATCGGGTTGCCCCGGGCCTGAAGGCGGCCTGTGTTCACGCGTATGGCCTTGCGCGAGGCGGCATCGGCAACGAACGAGCGCTGCACGTAATCGTAGGTTCCGAACTCGAAATCGGAAGGGCGGATGAAGTCGCCGAAACGCGACTGCGGCATGGTCGATTGCACGAGGTTTATCGCGGCGACCTTGGCATCGTCCGAAGACATGGAGCGCCGGTGGAACAGGGCCGCATGGCCGGCTACGTCTGCTGCGACCTGAAGCCGGGTGCGCTCCGAATACGCGTGGGTTACATCGATGGCGAGGCCACCGATTGCAGCCATGGCGAGGAAGACGAAAAGTCCGAACACCGTGCCCGAACCTGTTTCATCAGTGCTGAAGCGCCGTGTCTTGGCGATCAGCCCCAGCCAGAATCCGCGACCGGCCTGCATCCGCTCAGAACTCCATCATATGGCTGGACTGAATGGTGACCGTGGCGCCTTGGCCGATAGGCAGCGCTTGGGTAACCGTGAGATCGCGCAACGGGATCTTTGCTGTGGTCGAGATGATGCCAGTCCCGGGGTCGTATGTGGTTTGCGCGGTCACGGCCGTGCTGAAGCCCGCAAGGCGATCCTTGATGAAGGTCTCGGTGGCGACGGTGGTCCGGATCTTGCCCACTGACAGTGCCCGGTTTGCGTCCTGCACCAACCGCGTAGCCTGAGCCTGTTTCAGGAAGATCTGGCCGACATCCACGGTCAGCAACAGCAGAAACGCGACCAACGGCACCCATAGCACGAACTCGATCGTGACGTTGCCGCCTTCATCGTCTTTGCTGGAGGTCAAGGCGTTCAGTATTTGCAGCACAAGTTCTACGGGACCACTCCGGCATGGCGTTCGTCGCTATGGCATTCAAATGTCGGAAGTTCTGGCCGAAATTACGGCGCTTCGAATACAAGTTCGGGGCAACCGTCCGACCGGCTTGCGGCGGCGGAGAGGCGCCCGGGCACCACTCAAAATCGGTGGCAACCCCGCCCCGATTAAGGAACCTTCAGCAGCTTTGCTCCAAATGCAGGGTAGGCAACGTGGATGCGGTGCAGACCTTCGCTGCGTAACGTATCAACGTCGGCTATGGGCCGGCCGCGAAGAATGGAGTCCTGCTCAGCCGACAAGATAAGTCCGGAACCAAGCCACCATGCGCTCTTCTGCAAGCTGCGCGGCAGCCTCGTCGTAGCGCGGCGTCGTGTCGTTGTGGAACCCGTGATTTACGTCTGGGTAGATGTGCGCCTCGTAGCGCTTGTCGTTTTCTTCGAGTGCCTTCTGGAACTCCGGCCACATGGCGTTGATCCGCTGATCGAGCGCGGCAAGCTGGATCATCAGCGGCGCCTCGATCCGGGCGACTTGCGCGCTGTCGGGCGTGGCCCCGTAGAACGGCACGCCTGCGGCCATCTCCGGATAGGCGATGGCCAGCTTGTTGACGACGCCACCGCCGTAGCAGAAGCCGGTCGCGCCGATCTTGCCGTTGGTGCCGTCGAGCGACCGGAGGTATTCGAAGCCCGCAAAAAAGTCGTTGAGCAACGCCTCCCCGTCGAGGCTGCGCTGCATCTCGCGGCCCTCGTCGTCGTTGCCGGGATAGCCGCCGAGAGACGAAAGCCCGTCCGGGCCCATCGCGACGAAGCCGGCCTTGGCAAGGCGGCGGACCACGTCGCGGATGTAGGGGTTGAGACCGCGGTTCTCGTGGACCACCAGCACTGCCGCGGGCGGCTGGTCCGGGTCGGTCCGCATGGGCCGGACCAGGTAGGCGGTGATCTCGCCGGTGCCGTTCGGGCTCGGGTAGGTGATATCCTCGCCGAAGATGTCGGGATCGTCCTCGGCCACTTGCTGGGCCAGCGCATAATCGGGCGCGAGCGTGCCAAGGATCGCGACGGCGGTCAGCCCGCCCACGGCCCACTTTCCGGCGCGGTCGAGAAACTCGCGCTTCGAGATCCTGCCGTGGGCATAGTAGTCATAGAGGTCGAGCAATTCCTGATCGAAATCGGCCGCGGTCAGGCGGCGATGAGGGGTCTGGTCATTCATGTGCTGATCTCCCTACCGGACCCGACTTCAATACCACGGTATGGCCCTTGCAGGGGTCACGAATTGCGTCACTGTCCCGCGCATCCCGGCCATTGCGACCGGCATCACATGTTGCGGCCGCGAAAACTTCGCCAGATCTTGAGATCGGCCATGACCTTCCCGGTCGCGATCAGGACGAGGAGGCAGAGCACGGCTTTCGACACCATGCCCATCGTGCCCTCGATCAGCATCGCGTGGGCAACGGCGGTCAGAACGGCCAGGCTCACAAAGCTGGCATGACCGGCGCGCCAGGACCTGATCCCGATGCGCCGACGCGCCAGCGCGAGGCCCGCGGCCGCGAACAGCATCCACATGGAAATGACGCCGAAGGCCGAAAACGCGGTCGGCGCCGAGAAGGTGAGCGCGTCGATCATGTCGGGCGGGCTGGTGATCCAGAGGCCCGCGACGTGGACGACGACCGACAGCACGACGACGGTGCCGACGACGCGGTGGACGCGTCTTCCACGCCGCGTTGGCAGTCCCGGGAGGTAGCCCCCCACGAGCAGCGGTTGGCAAAGCATGGCGGCCAATGAGACGATCCCGGCGAAGCCCCCCACGATATAGATCGGCTGGCGCCATTGCAGAAGCGGGCTTCGCGCGGCGATCAGGATCGGCACCGACACCGCGGCCGCAAGGCAGCCCCAGATCAATATGGTTCTGGCAGGCAACACCTGCGTCAGGCGGGCTCGAGAACGAAATCGGCGGACAAGGACGTGTCGCGGGCGCTGCGCATGATGGGACGCAGGAACACGGTCCTGAACTCGACGCCATCGTCATAGGCGAGATGACCGTGCGGCTGGCCGAACGCCGGGACGATCTGCGGCATCTCCAGCCGGAAGCGGCCCTCGGCGTCGGTCAAGGTGGCACCATGGCTATGCGGGTCGCGTTCGTGGCCCTCGGTGGTATGGGCCCAGATCTGGATGCGGCGCCGCGCCAGGGGCATCCCGTCGCCCGCGCGGCGAACCGTGCCCGACATCCAGAAGCCGCCACCACCGATGCGCTCGACGATCGGCGCGCCGGGCAGATAGTTGTTGGCCCCGCCGCGCATGGTTGGCGTCGGCGCGAGCCCTGAGGCATGTCCCGGGCGGACGAGACCAGTGAGGCTCGAAACGATAATGGCACCCGATACGGCAAGCAGCCCGCGGCGCGTGAACTGGGAAGAAGGCATGTCGATCGTCCTCAGCGATGCTTGGCTGTCACGATACCGCAAACGAGGCCGCCGTGCTTCTGTCATGAGCGTTTCCATCGCGTATGACTCGCACATCCGCATGAGCTTGGTTCTCGGCGGTGCAAGGAGGTTGTCGGCATCAGACCGCGACCCGGTTGGCTTCGTCACGCCATTTCGCCGGAGAGGCGCCGACGACCTTCTTGAAAGCCCGGCTGAAGGCCGCCTCGGACTCATACCCCACTTCTTTTCCCACCGCGGCGACCTTCAAGGAGTTGTCCGCAAGGAGGCGTGCGGCAATCTGCATTCGCCAAAGCGTGAGATACTGCATCGGAGCCTGACCGATCAGATGCGAGAAACGCGCAGCCAGTGCCGATCGAGACATGCCCGCCTCCTGGGCCAGTTGCTTGAGTGTCCAGGGGCGCGCTGGGGCATCGTGGAGCAAGGTCAGGACCTTGCCGATCGAGGGGTCCTTCAGACCCGATAGCCAGCCGGTCTCATGCGCCGGCAAGGCTTCGAGGCACAGGCGGACCACTTCCACGAAGATCAACTCGCTTAGCCTGAGGCGGATGGACTCGCTCCCGATCTGGGGCCGACAGGCGTCCGAGAGCGTCAGGTCTATCAGTTCTCCGAGCAGATCCTGCCTTTGTGACTTTGAGCGCCTTATCCGAAGCAGACGGGGAAGCGCGGCAAGCAGCGGATTGAAGGGGAGCATGTCACAGCCCAGGAAACCGCAGATGTATTCGGCCCCTCCGGGCCCGCCGCCACCCTCGCGGGTGACAAACGGCAGCTTGCCAGCCATCCACTCGCGGAAGAAGGCAATTGTCGCCTCTTGGTCGTATTCCGGGCGCTGTCCCGGCGCGCTGAGCAGTGAATATGGCTCGCCATGAGAAAGAACGAGGATGTCGCCGGCTTCGAACGGCGTGGAGGCGACCTCCGGAACCTCGACCCAGCCCGAACCATTCAAGATGATGTGGTATGAGATCAGGTGCTGCGCACGCGGCAGGATGATGGAAGAGTAGTCGCGTGCTCGAGGCACCGCCACGCCCCACGGAGACGACGCCTCCACGAGGTGGAAGACCGCACCGGTAAGTTTGACCACCCTCAAGACATCGGACAGGGGATCGGTGGCCGAGGTCTGGCAGAGAAACGGAACCTCGGCCGTGTCCGGCCGCGTATCCCCGGACAGTTCGAGCAGCATCATGGACGATCCAGCAAGGGATATGGATGTCCGGTGATGGGTCTGCGCCATGCCTCAGGATATCCTGAGCAGAGGGGCAGAGCCAGTTGTTCTGCCGCGCCGTGCAACGCAGGGAGGCGACGATGGATGTCCAGGACAAAGCGCGTGATCCGGCTGACGTCTACGATGAGCAATTCGTGCCAGCCCTTTTTGCACCATGGGGCCCAGTGGTTGCCGCCGAAGCTGGTGTTCGAAAGGGTGATCGAGTTCTCGACGTGGCCTGTGGCACGGGCGCACTGACGCTGGCCGTATCAAAGATTGTCGGCCCATCAGGCAAGGTCGTTGGGCTGGATGCAAACCCGGACATGCTCGCAGTCGCGCGCCGCAAGCCGGAGGAGATCGAATGGCGGGAAGGAATGGCCGAAGCGCTGCCCTTCGCGGACAACAGTTTCGATGCGGTCGTCAGCCAGTTCGGCTTCATGTTCTTCGACGACAAGCCGAAAGCGCTTGTCGAGATGATCCGCGTTCTGAAACCGGGCGGCCGACTGGCAGTCGCGGTCTGCGATGCCGTCGAGAACTCACCCGGCTACGATGCCTTTGCGCTGCTGCTCGACCGGCTGTTCGGCAGGGCAGTCGGCGATGCCTTCCGTGCCCCCTTCAGCCTCGGCGATGCCAGCCTGTTGCGGGCAATCTGTAGCGAGGCGGGTTTTGGGGACGCCGATATTGTCCGGCGCACCGGAAAGGTTCGATTCAAATCGATCGATTGCTTGGTATCGACCGAGCGCGCCTGCGTATGGACGCTTGGCGGTGTGTTGACGGACGAGCAGTTCGATCGGCTCCTCCGTGAAGCCAAGACCGCCCTGGAGCCCTTCACTGTCGATGGCAAGATGATCGAATTCGATATGCCGGCGCTCATCATGAAGGCACAGAAGTAGCTGACGTAGTGCCTTGGCTCGGGCAGGCTCGGAGTAAACGTGGGCTCACGCGCTACGTTTTTCTAATGGCAGGTTTTGATCAGCCGCGCTGCGGCAGCATCGAGGTGATGAATGGCCGGTTTGGGCGGTGGGCTCAACGGATCGACGCAACACTTCAATCTTGAAGCCGAGATGGAGTGTGGAGATGAAACAACGGCGGCGGATCTACTACACGGCCACTCAACGCGCTGAGATTTGGGATCGATGGCGGCGCGGCGAGTCCATGAGCTCGATCGGACGCGGATTTGATCGGCAGTCCTCGTCGATTTTTTCCGTGTTGTCTCCCACTGGGGGCATCCGTCCGACGGACAGGAAGCGCTCGAGATCGGCTCTCAGCTTGAATGAACGGGAGGAGATTTCCCGAGGACTCAGCACAGGGCATTCGATGCGGGTCATCGCGGCTCAGCTTGGCCGGGCGCCTTCGACGATCAGTCGGGAAGTCAGTCGTAATGGAGGATCTGACAGCTACAGGGCCGCGCGGTCAGATCAGGCCGCTTGGGACCGTGCCCTGCGCCCCAAGATCTGCAAGCTGGCTTGCCACCCGAGCTTGAGCCGGACAGTCTCGCAGAAGCTCCGCCGAAAATGGTCGCCAGAGCAGATCGCCGGTTGGCTCAAGCGGATGTTTCCAGACGAAGAGCAGCGCCGAGTGTCACACGAGACGATCTACAGAAGCCTGTTCATTCAAGCTCGTGGCGTGCTGAAGAAGGAATTGCTTGGGCATCTCCGGGCCAAGCGCACGATCCGCCGGTCCCGGCATGCCAGCCTGAAACGCAACGGTCTTGGACAAGTGACCAACGCGGTGTCGATCCGCGAGAGGCCAGCGACGGTGGAGGATCGCGCGGTCCCGGGCCACTGGGAAGGAGATCTCATCGGCGGTTCGAACAACAGCTACATCGCAACGCTGGTCGAGCGTCAGTCGCGCTACGTGATGCTGATCAAGGTCGCCAACAAAGACACCGAAAGCGTCGTGTCGGCGCTGATCAAGCAGGCGCAGAAAATGCCCCGTGAACTGTATAGATCTCTGACCTGGGACCGCGGAAAAGAACTCGCTGACCATCAGCGCCTTACCATGGCCACCCAAATCGACGTGTATTTCTGTGACCCCCGAAGCCCTTGGCAGCGGGGGAACCAACGAGAACACGAACCGGCTGCTGAGACAGTATTTCGCCCGCGGGACCGATCTGTCCCGATATAGCCAAGCGAAATTGAGCGCCGTTGCGCGGCAGCTTAATGAAAGACCCCGCAAGACGCTTATGTATCAAACGCCTGCGGAGAAGTTTGCGGAGTGTGTTGCGTCGATCCGTTGAGCCCACCGCCGGAAGCGGTCGCAGCAGAGAAGGGCGGGAATAGACCCCGTCATTCCGGGCGGACTACGAACATTCGCTGGGTCACACCGGAGCGGCAGATCTGCGCATGCTCGGCTGCAAAGTCCCTATCAACGGTGGCGCGATCTCTTTCTCCACGTAAGTCGCGTCATTCTCCTCCGAGGCTTAATCGCCTTGCTGGTTTCAACGATCTGACCTCGCGCTGACCAGCTCGGGTCGCCACTTTTTCACCGCAGTTCGGAGCCCTGAGATTCGGGTTCGGCCGCTGTGACTGTGCTGCACAGGCGGCACAAACCAGCGCTTCAATTCCATCTGTTTCCAGATAGTTAACTAGATCCGCTGGTTTTGCGCTCTTATGGGGTGGGAATGGGGCGATTTCTGGACCACGCGCTGCGGTCGCCCTACCAATGACACAATCACGCCACGGGGCACGGCCCGCAGAATGCGGGACTGCCTCCGATGAAGAGCTTTCTCTTCGCCGGGGATGGGATCGGTCCGGTGGCGTGGTTCGCAGGAATTGGTCCGGTGATCCCTCATGCCTCAGCGCACCCCAGATTTCGTGGTTCCCCGTGTCTTGCGCGGCTTGCCCGCCGGCGTATTTGCGGACCCGCGTGCTCGACGGTATGGGCGCCTGCGGTTGGGGCTAATGTTCGCCTCGGGGCTTCTTGCGGCTTGGGCCACACTGTTCTTCATCGAGATCTGGCATGATGGCCACTTAACGCCCGTCACAGCTCCTAAAGAGGAAGGCATCCTTTCCCCCGGTCTGGGCGCGCATAAGCATCTACACGGGCTCGAACCCCCGGGACCGCACGGGGCTCAGGTGCTCCTGCCAGCCGGAAACATGCCTAACATAGCTTGCCCGGCACCCGATGCCGCTCGCCGCCGCCCGGTCTTTGCTTTCGCGCCCTCGTCCTCCCAGCATGCGCCCTTCTCGCTGCGGCAAGATTGCGGGCTGATCGATGTCTTGCTGCCCGAATGGGCCACGCTCGCAGCGCCTCACGGGGGCGCGCAGCTCGACATGGAAACGGCGGCTGCGCGCATGCCCATCGTTCAGGCCACCCGAAAGGGCATTGCCACCTGGCCGGTGGTGAACGTGACTCCGGACTATCTTGCAGTGCTCGCGACGACCCCGTCTCGGCTCGAGACCGAGTTCGAGGCGCTGCAGGCAGTAGCCCTGAAGCATGATTGGCCGGGATACTGCCTCGATTTCAGTGCCTTGGTGGGCACGCCTCTGGCTGACCGCGTGGCTCTCCTGCGGGACTGGATGCAGCGAAGCCGTGCAAGCGACATGGAGCGCTGCGCCATCTTTCCGGCAGGGACGGAAGCAGAGCTGTTGCAGGCCGCCGGACGTGTCGCGGAGCATGTCATCGCCAAGGGTTTCGTCGAGCCTTGGATCGGGACCGCGCCGAGCCCGCTCGCGGCGCGCGACTGGTTTGCCGGTGAGGTGGATCGTGTGCAGGGGCTTGTACCCGAAGACCGGCTGGTGCTGGCTCTGGGAACGGGCGCCGTGCTGTGGCATCCGCAGATGGCTCTACCGGAGCGGGTCGGTTTCGCGCATGCGGTGACCGAGCTTTCGCTCGCGGATGGCGAGATGGCGTTCAGCCGCGAGAGCGGCAACAGTTACGCGAGCTGGCGGGACGAAACAGGAGGGCGGGTGCGCGCCTGGTTTCTCGATCTCGCTTCCTTCGACAGCCAGCTTCGAGCTTTGAAAGCTCGCCCCATTGCGGGGGTCGCGGTGTGGGGCGCGGGGCTCGAGGATCCGGCGATCTGGCCACGCCTTGCCGGCGCTACGGATGAGGCGCTGAGCGGCGTGTCCTTTGACAGCTACGTCCATCAGCTGGGCGCGGGTCCCTTCGTGCGCCCCGGTCCGGCCGGTGTGACAGGGCTGCGCCATATCACCCGCGATCCGAGAAATGATGAGATCACGGGGTTCGACTACGAGATCACGCCGCGCGCAGCGCTTGTCGAACTCTATGGTCGGGGTCGCCCTGACCAAATCGTCCTCACTTTCGATGACGGGCCGGATCCCGAATACACTCCCGCCATTCTCGATGTTCTGGCTGCGAAGGATGTGCCTGCCTCGTTCTTTGTACTGGGTCAGCGCGTCGCTCAATCGCCGCAGATCCTCCGTCGAATGCTGAAGGAGGGCCACGAGATCGGGTCGCATAGCTACTGGCATCCAAAGATGGACGCGATCTCGGAAGCCAGAGCCCGGCTCGAGATCAACTCGACACAGCTCGCGATCGGCACCGCGAGCGGCGTCTCGGCACGGCTCTACCGCGAGCCCTATATGCGCAGCGGCGGTCCGATCCATCCCGCCGAGCTCGACACGCTGCGTCCGCTGCACGAGGCCGGCTACGTCATCGCCGGCATGGAAGTGGTGCCTTGGGACTGGAAGGCAGAGTCCCCCGAGGCGCTCGCCAATACGGTTATCACGCAGATTGCCGAAGGGGCGGGCAGCGTCGTGCTTCTGCATGACAGCGGGGGAGATCAGAGCGCTACCGTGGAGGCGGTCCCACTGATCATCGAGCAGCTGCGCGCTCAAGGTTACGAGTTCACCACCCTGGCGGGCCTGCTGGATGTGCCGAGCTACACGCTGATGCCGGCCGCGCCGGCGCTTGCACAGTCCTTCCACCGTTTCTCTTTTCAACTGATCGGCAATGGCTGGACGCTTCTGGCATTCGGCTTCTGGGCGACCTTCGTGATCGGCGCAGGGCGCTCGGTCTTCCTGCTGGCCGCGGCGCGGCTACGGCAGCGCCACGTGGCACCGCTGCTGTCGGGCCGAGACAGCCCCACCGTGGCGGTGGTCATCCCCGCCTATAACGAGGCAAAGGTCATCTCCGCATGCATCCGGAGCGCTCTGCGCAGTGCCTATGACTACCTCGAGGTCATCGTCGTGGATGATGGCTCGACCGACGGTACCGCCGAGATCGCAAGGGCAATGTGCGAGGATCCGCGGCTGCGGGTCATCCGCCAAGCCAATGGTGGCAAGGCCAGTGCGCTCAATACCGCGCTTGCCGAAAGCGAGGCCGAGATCTTCGTCTGCCTTGATGCCGACAGCCAGATCAACCCGCATGCCGTGGCTCGGCTGGTGCGGCACTTCGCGAACCCGGAGGTGGGTGCCGTCGCCGGCAAGGTGGTGGTGGGCAACCGCACTGGATGGCTCACCAAGCTGCAGGCGCTCGAATACATCACCGCGCAAGGCGTTGAGCGCCGCGCGCGCGAGTGCTTCAATGCCATCCCGGTCGTGCCGGGCGCGCTCGGCGCCTGGCGCGCGACGGCCGTGCTCGAAGCAGGGATCTACTCATCCGAGACGTTGGCCGAAGATGCCGATTTGACGATGTCGGTAATCCGCTCGGGCTACCGGGTGATCTATGACGAAACGGCCGTCGTCACCACCGAGGCACCGTGCCGCCTGTCGCAGCTCATGACCCAGCGGCTGCGCTGGTCGCTCGGTACGCTGCAGGCTACCTTCAAGCACCGCCACGCCTGGCGCGAGGGCTCGGGTCTGGGCCTGACGGCGCTCCCTGACATCGCGCTCTTCGGCTACCTGCTGCCCTTCCTTGCGCCGCTCGCCGATGCCTTTTTCCTGCTTAACCTGTGGGACTGGATGCAGGCCGACGGCACGGGCCAAGCTCCTTCCTGGCTGTTGCTCTTCGGGTATGCGCTGTTGCCGCTGCTCGAGATTCTGGTCGCGGCGGCGGCGTTTCGCTTCGATCCGGGCGAGGATCGTCGCCTGCTACTACTGCTGCCCCTCCAGCGCCTCATTTATCGCCCCGTCCTTTACTATTGCGTCTATCGAGCTCTCTGGCGTGCCGCGTCAGGGCGACTTGCGAAATGGGGCCGAATGCAAAGAGGGGGCAGCATGCTGACGGCAGGCCTGAGCCGCGCGTGATCGGTCGCCGCGACCTGCTCAAGGGCGCCGGCACGGCACTGATTGGATTGCTGCCAGCTCGCAGCTTGGCAGCTACCCGAGTAGTGCCCAGCTACACCGTGCTGCGCGACATCAACGCCGAGACGCCTCCCGAGGTCCTACGCGTGGTACTGGAAGCCTTTAAGCGCCAAGGACTACCCGCCACCTGCCTTGTGACGCTCGATGCCCCCGGCGCGGGAAGGCTCGGCCCTGACAACCCCGTCATCGACATTCTGACCGAGGTCGCGGGTGCAGTGCCAGGGCTCGTTGAGATCGCACCGCATATCCACGAACTGGCCACGCTCTCGAGCTACTTTCAGGCCCGTCAAGCGGCCGAGATGGTTGCACGGCTCAAGTCCCTCTTAGGAGATGCGGCAGCCGCAACACCGATCCGCTCGATCGCCTGCGATACGCCACAGCGCCCGCAATCGCCGCAGGGCCTGCGCGGCGCCGGCCTGCATACCGTGCTCCTGCTGCCCGAGGAAAGCGGCCCGCTGCGGAGCGAGCGCTGGCCCGACGGCACCGTGCGCTTTCTGGGCGGCCGGGCCCTGACTTTGGACGACGCGCGCCGAGCCTATTGGGAGATCGACACGGAACGCAGTCAGGTGCTTTGGACGATTTCGATGGCACAGCTCGTCGGCGATGCCCCGGCGCAGCTGTCGGCCAAGGCGGCGGTCTTTGCGAGCCAAGCGCTGGCAGCCGAAGCGGTGCGTGGACTGGCGCACCTCACGCTGTCGGAGGCGCAGCTGCGCGATGACTACGGCTACGGGCGGGATCTGCTGCTGCACCTCGTGACACGGAACGAAGACAGCCCGGCCTTTCAGACCTTGAGCGAAGATCTCGCCGCACGCGGCATCGCTCATAGCTACAGTCTAGTGCTGGAGGGGGTGGGGTTCGCTGATGGGATCCGGCTCAAGCTGATCCCGGGCAAAGACCCGGGAAAGGCCGGGCGGGGTATGCGTCTGGCAGAAACCTCCGCCGGGCCAGCACAGAGCGTCATACTGCAACCCCGGCCAGGAGCCTTTCGAGGCCTGAGTGCGGAGAACGCGCTGGTGCTGCCTTCACACCTGCTGGCGGATCCGGACACGATCTATGCACTGGAGCAGGAAGCCGAGGAAATTGAGGACAAGGTGCTGCTGGTCGATGCCGATCGTGTCCGCAGCGGCGTTCTGAAGACCGCACTGCTGCGCGGCTTGGAGCAGATGCTTGCGCGCCCGGGCCGACGCGCGGTCGCACTCCCGACGGCGCTGGAGCGATTGCTGCCGCAGAGCCCGTATATCGGTCATCATCGGCGCACCGAGCGTTTCCGCGAAGGCGCGGTGCAGCCGGTAGAAGCGGTGTCCCCAGCGGAACGCGCGGCGCTCATGGAGGACGCCCGCTGCGCGTGGCGTTACTTCTCCACCTGGACCAATCCGGTCACCGGGCTGTGCCCGGCCACCGTTTACAACGGCAAAGGTGGCCGGCGGCTGCACGAGGCCGTCACCATGTGGGATGTGGGCAGTCATATCAACGCGCTCATCGCAGCGCATGATCTCGGCTTGATCGCGGATGCCGAGTTCCAGGCGCGCAGTGCTCGGATCATGCCGCAGATCGTGGGCCGCCGCTACAACGGGCGCCTTCTGCCGCAAGGCTGGATCCGCACTGACCGGCCTCGCTGGGGGACCCGAGATTTCGATGCCTGTGACGCAGGCCGGCTGCTTGCTGCGCTTTACGCGCTCGAGAACCACCCTGCGGCCAAGGCCCGGCCCTCAGACATCGTACACGCCTACGACCTCGACGCAGTAATTCATGCAGGGGAGATCCAGAATGTCACGGATGGCATGTTCCACAGCTCCTACCGCTCGCATTGTGCGCATTACGCAGCCCACGCCTTCCGGATCTGGGGGTTCGACGCGCGCTCGCCCTATGAGGTGATGAGAGGGCGCTCAAGCTCCGATGGGCAAATGGCGCTCATCGAGGCCTCCGGCCTTATCGGTCCATTGGGCGCTGAGCCGTTGCTTCTCGAGGCTGTCGAACTCGGCATGTCGCCCGAGTCCGTCTACCTCGCCGATCTTCTCTTTGCCGCGCAACTCGAGGAATACGAGGAAACGGGCCGACTTAAATGCGTGTCTGAATGCCCCATTGATCGCGAACCTTGGTTTCTCTATTCGGGCCTGCAGCTTGATGCAGAAGGGCGCCGCTGGGCTACCGATACGGTGAACGGACATGCCCGTCATCGCTCGCAGGCTTTTGCGGACGCCAATGCAGTGATCAGCAGCAAGGCGGCCTACCTCTGGGCGGCTTGGAGGCCGCATCCCTACACCGAACGTGTGCTAGACCATGTACGCGCGCGCGCGCGCCAGCAGGTTGGCTTTTCGCCAGGTATCTACGAGGCGGATGATCGCGCCATGCCCAACTACAGTGACTTGAATACCAACGCGATCATCCTGCAGGCCATTGCTTATCGAGTTACGAATGCAAATGTCTGACCTCCGGAGGCTGAACCCCCCAATGATCTGGGATGTCTCGATGAAGGCAAGCTGAAGCGGTCTACAGACAGCTCCACGGGCATGCGTTGCAAAGAGGATAAAGTCGAACGAGAGTGGGATCTCGCGCAGCGTGCCGTTCTACAGCTGCAGCACTGCGGTGGCCATCAGGACTGCCAAGGCCGAACTCGTGACGCGAATGGCCATCCCAAGGCGGCCATGGTGGTCTCGCCGGTAGACCAGGAACAAGAAGAGCGCCGGCAGAAGAAGATATGCCATCGGGGCGGTATCGAGGAGACTGGGCGAGATAAAATTCATATCCTTCAGGTACACCCGAACGAGCGCCTTGGCCCACGCGCAATGGGCGAGGATCAGAAAGCGAAGGTATAGGATGCTTTACCGGCTCGCCAGCTTGGCGGCCGTCTGTTCGCCTTTCAAAGCCTCCAGCGCGACCTTGGCCTTGAAGTCGGGCGCGTGTTGCTTGCGTTTCGACATCTCCAATCTCCTCGCCGTCGGGCAATCCTCTGTCGCACCTGCCTCAGCGGCCTGAAGCGCTGCGCTGGACGCCGACAGCGATGCGCTGCAACATGTCAGGTGCCATAGTCTATCGGAGCGTTTCGCGGACAATCGTAGCGCTCCAACGATTCCGGGGAGGTGCGCGTGACTGAAGCCGTGGCGATGCCGGTCAGCGAAAACGAACGTCATCGGCTTCTGCTCGAAGCGATTACCGACTACGCGATCTACATGCTCGATTCAGGGGGTCACGTTTCGAGCTGGAACCCCGGGGCGGAGCGTTTCAAGGGCTACACGGCGTCCGAGATCATGGGGGCGCATTTCTCCCGCTTCTACACGGAAGACGATCGGGCGAGGGGGCTTCCGGAAGAGATCCTGAGAACGGCTGCCAATGCTGGCCGCTACGAGGGGGAGGGCTGGCGGGTTCGCAAGGACGGCCGCCGCTTCTGGGCGCATGTGGTCGTCGATCCGATCCGCTCGGCCACAGGGGACCTGTTGGGCTTCGCGAAGATCACGCGCGATCTGACCGAGCGTCGCGCCCGGGAAGAGGAACTGCGGCGAAGCCAGGAGCAGTTCCGCCTCTTGGTGCAAGGTGTGACCGACTATGCGATCTACATGCTCGACCCGGACGGGCATGTGGCCAGCTGGAATGCCGGCGCGCAGCGGATCAAGGGCTATGCTCCGTGGGAGATCCTCGGGAAGCACTTCTCGCGCTTCTACACCGAGGAGGATCGCGAGGACGGATTGCCCTTGCGCGCGCTTGAAACCGCCAGACAGGAAGGGCGGTTTGAGAACGAGGGCTGGCGGGTGCGCAAGGATGGCACGCGGTTCTGGGCCAGCGTGGTCGTGGACGCGATCCACGACGATGAGGGCGAGCTGATCGGCTTTGCCAAGGTGACCCGCGATATCACCGAAAAGCGGGAGGCGCAGAAGGCGCTCGAGGTCGCCCATGAGGAGCTGCTCCAGTCGCGGAAGATGGAAGCACTCGGCCAGCTGGCAGGCGGCATCGCGCATGACTTCAACAACCTCTTGATGGCCATCTCCGGCAGCCTTGAGCTGCTCCAGCGGCGCCTTCCGAACGATCCCCAGATCACCAGGCTCATCGACAACGCGCTGCAAGGCGCGCAGCGTGGTTCAGCTTTGACAGGCCGACTGCTGGCATTTGCCCGCCGTCAACCGCTGGAGCCACGGCTTGTAGACCTGCCGTCTCTCATCGAGGGTCTGCGTGACCTCCTGCAGCTGTCGCTGGGAGGTGACATCCAGATCGAGGTGTCAGCATCGCCTGCCATGCCGCCGGTGATGGTCGATGCCGCGCAGCTCGAACTGGCGCTGCTCAACGTCGCAACGAATGCGCGGGATGCCATGCCCGATGGTGGCCGGCTTACCATTCGCATCTCCCAGGAGGAGGCCCCATCCGCTCGTGACACGGATCGGACATTGGCCCGAAGAGTTTGTCTGGCTATCTCGGATACCGGCGAGGGCATGGACGAGGAGACGCTCGCTAGGGCGGCCGACCCGTTCTTCACCACGAAGGGCCCCGGCAAGGGCACGGGATTGGGCCTATCGGTGGTCCATGGGTTGCTTGAAGAGTCCGGGGGGCGCCTGATCCTGAAGAGCTGGAAGGGCGAGGGCACGACTGTTGAGATGTGGTTCACCGCGGTCACCGCCCCGCAGGGACAGCTGGCCAACACCTCAACTAAGTCCTCCGACAAAAGCGTAGTCGACACGCCCCTTACCGTGCTCGCCGTCGACGATGATGCTCTGGTTCTGATGAACACCGTGATCATGCTGGAAGATCTCGGGTACGAGGTCATCGAAGCGAACAGCGGGGCCGAAGCCTTGGCCAAGCTCGATGAACACGAAGTGGATCTGCTCCTTACGGATCACGCGATGCCGCAGATGAGTGGCACGGAGCTCGCGCATGCCGCTCGTGAACGCCACCCCGGCTTGCAAGTGCTCCTCGCGACCGGCTTTCTCGAACTGCCGAAGGACAGCACCTGCGCGAACCTGCCGAAGCTCCTTAAACCCTTCAGCATGGAACAGCTCCAGACCGCTATTCGCGAAGCTACTGATTACTAACAGCCGTAGTGCAGGTCATGGCGTGGTTGAGGAGCGCGCCAATGTGCGACATGTGCCGTTGCCACGAGGATCAGACCTTGTCCGAGGCGCCGCATCCGTCGCTCGAAATACGGACCTCCACCTCGCCATCAATCGTCCGCATCAAAGGTTCGAGGCGGCTTCGCAGCCCAGTCACCCGGGACTGGAGATCGGCTCGAGCCTCCGCAGCGGAATTGTCACCCGCTTGGAGCGAAGCACAGGCATAGGCTCGCGGCTCGTGTTTGCCTGCGTCAGCTTGGCTCGATGAGGAGGCAAAGGTCGGGGCAGGTCGGTCCAGAGGGGTATCTTTGCTCATTATGCGTGCATCGCGTCAGGAAAAAGGAGCAGTTATGCTACGTCGCGCCAGCAGTGGAGCCAGCGACGTTTCAAAGAAATGGGCGAGACTGCTCCTTTCTCAAGCGTGCGTAACGGGGACGTTGCGTCGAATCCCGCCCGTATATCGCTTATGTCGGTCGAGCCGTCCGTCACAGCAGCAGGTGCGCTGATCTTGGCGGCGATGGCGGCCGACATGCCCTAGACGAGTGACACCTCGTCGGTGGCCCGATTAATCTCGCAGCGCGCGGCGACCTCGACCCGAAGGGCGAGATGGATCCAGGCATCGGCCGCGTTCCGGCCCATCAGTGTAACGACTCCTTCCGTTGCAGCATCCTCAAAGACCGAAATGTGGGTCGCGACGATGGGGCCAAATCGAACACGCCGAAGGGCCGGGCTCGCGCTTGGCCTTCAAACCAACGCCTTGGGACTCCGGCAGGGTAGACAGGTCGTGCTTCTCGTTCGTAGAGCGTCCTGCGGTCGGCTTCATACCTGTCGATCCACCTCACAATCAAAAATTCTGACACGTTGCGGTGCTGCGGCACTGCGATCCACGTGCTACAGGAAGGCGACCTGGCATCATCCTCTGGGTGGCGAGGCTGCAGGGAATCCGCCTAGCCTCGAACAATACGGTTCCCGAGGGTCCCCATGACGTCGTTCGAACGCGTGCTTCAGATCTGCGGCCTTGAGCGGGAAGAGGCGGTGCAGTTCTTCGATATGCCCGCCGAAACGGTGGGTGGATGGACTGACGGCAGTCTCAATGTTCCAGCTGCGGCTTGGGAGCTGCTGGCGCAGCTCTACGATCAGGTCGAGCGTGCTGCCGCGCGGACCGAGATCTTACTCGACGAGGCCGATCTCGATCCGTCGCTCTGGAACGAAGGCGTGGGCATACCGCACGGAGCCGAGTGCCTGCCGAATGGCTCGGAGATCACCGCGGGGCTGATGGCCAGTCTGCGCCGGCTACGCAAAGGAACGGCGGCCGATGGATTGATCTAGGGTGAGCTGAAGCGGACCGAAAGCTTTGGCGCATAGGGTCTAAGGCAGCGCGGCAATCGAAGGCGCTGACGATAAATTTGTATATTTAATAACAAATGCATAAGCGTCCAGCTACTCAACAATGTCCCGCGCCGTGAAGCAGGCAGGCGGTCCAGATGACAGTTCTAGCGTGGCCATCTGGCCCGCCTCAATCCGCTGCGAAAGCGGTAGCAGCGATCCTCGTTGAGGCTGTCCTTCTCGCTTACGACGCCAAACGATGCGCCGAGTGCGAACCGTATCTCGGTGCATTCCTGCGCGGTGGCACTCGACGCCGACAGACCTGGCGCGCGCCTAGTGATGAGTTGAACCTAGCGAACCCTCTCACTCAAAGGGCCAGCGTTGCAAAAGATGGCATAGCAGCCGCGGCTCAGGAGGCTGAATATGTCGTCGCCATTGTCTTCCTAGAGAGGCCTTTGAAGGTCATACATGTTTGCTGCGCACCAGTGTGCGACCCGCTCTCGACGCGACATGACGTCACGACGTGAATCGCCCGGACATTTCCGTGCTATGAGAACCGTCCCAGGCGTCAACGACCGCTCGGGAACGAAAAGTAACAACAACAGGAAATGCGCATGTCGATCGAATTGACCCACACCCACTGGACCGCCGTCTACCGTTCCGCCGGCGAAGATGAACCGACCGCAATCACGGCCGATTTCAACAAGGGCGAGGAGGGCGATCAAGTCGATGCGCGGGCGGCGAAGGCCCATTTCCGGAAGGCACTCGACTGCAGCGCCGAGCTGCTTGAGGTCTACCCGGTCCGCAATCCCGACGAGGCGCTCGAAACCTACCGAGCAACAAAGAACCGCGTGGAACTCTGCTTTGCCTAAAGGCGGCAGTTGACGGCCTCGAGGTTCGACCCTCGGGGCCAACCTTGCCGGGCTGACCTGACTTAGTCAGATCAGCGCAGCGCAGAGCTCGCCCAGCGTTATCCGTCCTTTGCGCATATTGACCTGCTCGATCTTGTAGGCGCTCGCATGGAACCAGGTCTCTAGGAAGCGCTTGAAGAAATCAGGCGTATCGCATCACGCGCAACGACGACGCGGATCTCGGTGCACGGATTGTAGATGTTGGGCGGTCTGGCGGCGACAGTCTCTATGCTGCGCACGATCTCGGACATGGGCGAGGGCGTTTTGGAGCTGGTCACTGGTTCAACCAGCTCTCGCTTGTCACCAGCGGCCCATGGCAATCATTATTAGAACCACAAGCGCCGCGCCTGCCAAGCGTACAACTAGCTCGCGAAGCCTGCCATTCTGGTCCCCGAAATGGATGAGGAGCAGACACAGCAGAGGGATCATAAGCCAGACCCAGCCCTCGGTGCCCAATATGTCGGACAGGATGGTGCTCATGCGGTAGACCTAGCGTGTAGGACGCGCAGATGGGCGACGCAAAAGGATAGGCTTCTTCAATTTGCTTTGGCGCAAAAATAAGGCGGCAACCTACGACCTTAGAATGTCATGGGTGCCGATAGTGAATGGTTTTGTCGTCAGCAGTTACACCGAACTTTCCAAATGGTGCGACCGGGTAACGGGTCAGGCGCTCGATATCGCATTCCATGCAGACCAGATTCCGGTCGACGGACACGACGCTTTCTTGCACTGGTGGGCGATAGCCCAGAGCGCTGTGCGGCCGGACGGTGCTGTAGTGCTTCCGCCATCGCTCAATCAGGTTCTGAGCCTCGCGCAGCATGTAAAAGGCTTCCTCGTCGAGCAGCTCGTTTAGGAAATGGGCATTAAAACTCTCGCAATAGCCGTTCGCCCCAAGTGAACCCGCCTCAATGAAAGCGATCATGCGCCGACGGTTTCGACCCGTCCTATGGCGTGACGGGATCGGCTGAAACCACCGGACGCTGAACCTCCCAGCGCTTCTCTGAAATCGGCGTATCAGGTCCGTCATAGCCGGCGGTGGCGAAGGGGCCTGAAGGCTCGAGGCCGGTCTCTTCGAGATAGGTCAAGATCGCCTTCTCAGCAGCAGCCACGCGCTCGGGAGAGCGCTCGCCGACGAACCGCAAAGTCACAAGTATCCGGGCCGGAATGCGTGACAGGCGCACTTCCGGATCAAGCGGTTCCGGCAGGGTCTCCATCGTGTATTTCGACGGCATCATGAAGCGCACTGTGTAGCGCCCGTCATCGCTCTCGGTCGGGGCGGTTGTAACGGGGGCCGTCATGGCGATCTTCTCGCCTTCGCCGGACGTCGCTGGCGTTGTGGTCACCGGGGCCGTCATTGAAATCGTGCCGCCGGGCGCATTGCGGCCGAAGATGTAGTCCGCGAGCGGCCGGAAGCCCTTCGAGGAGGCCTCGTCGCGGTTGCTTGCCATCACCGTAACTTCAGCCACGATCATGGGGCCGTAGCGGCGGAGCTCAATCGTCTCATCCGGCACCGCGCCGGTCGTCTCCGAAGCCAGAACCTCGTAATTCGGCGTCTCGATTTCTTCGGCGCCAAGAGAGGGACCGGCGATCATCATGGTGGCGGCGAGGCCGAGAAATGCAGTGCGGGTGAGATGCGGCATGGGGGACCTCATGTCGGGATGCGGGGAAAACCGGGTGGGATTCGCCACTGGTGTCCGGGCCGGTACCAGAAGCAATGGGTCGCCTGTCACCATCTGCGATGGAGGCGCGCCGTTCCACGCGTGCCTCAAGGAAGATAAAAACTCGAAGCGAAACGGAAACGGCACGATGCTCGTTTCCACAAAGAGCTGTTCGATGAGCCTATTATCTATACGCCGAGCAAGGCGCAGATCTTGATCGAGCGCCGTCGAGGCTATTACATCACTGTCCGGCTGCATAGCGCCTTGGGCTATCGCCCGCCGACGCCAGAAAGCGTCTTGCCTGTCGACCGGAGGCTGGGGCGGAAGAACTGAGCGGCCCTGTTGAGGATCCGCATGTTGGCTCAGATGATGGGAGGCGGTATAAACCACCTCCCATCGGATCTTACATCTCCGGCATGAGAACCGTGTCGATGGCGTGGATCACGCCGTTTGACGCTTCGATGTCGGCGGTCACGACGTTGGCGTCGTTGACCGTCACGCCACCTTCGGTGCCGATCGTGACCATGCCACCTTCGACCGTTTCGGCCTCCATGCCGTCGGTCAGGTCGCCAGACATTACAGCGCCAGGCACGACGTGGTAGGTCAGAATAGCGGTCAGCCGCTCCATGTTCTCAGGAAGCAGCAGTTCTTCGACAGTGCCTTCAGGCAGCGCAGCGAAGGCTTCGTCGGTCGGCGCAAAGACTGTAAAAGGGCCTTCGCCTTTCAGGGTTTCGATCAAACCGGCCGCCTCAACCGCAGCGACAAGAGTCGAGAAGTTCTCGGCGCTGGCCGCTGTGTCGACGATGTCCATGGTGTCCATCGAGTGGCTTTCGGCATGGGCCGCCGTCGCAACGAGCGTCGCCGTGGCCATCGAGATGAATGTTCTACGGATCATGCGTAGCTCCTGTGAATACGCCGGAATGGCGATGCCCAAGGAGGTAGGGCGTCCGATCGCAATAGGGATGCGTCAAGCCACATTTGTTTATCACATTCTTGCGCAATATGTGTTCGTTTTTGCAGCTATTGGTTCAATCGGGAATGGCGGGCCAAGCGCCTTGGGCTGAACAAGGCGCTTGCAGGGAGTTGGGCTACGGTCCGCATGGCATGGTCGACTTTGAAATGGCAGGCATTTCTGTGTAGCCTTGCTAAAAGCCGCTTCAAGCAACTTGCGCTGCGGCACGGGGCAGTTCGCAAATGTCGACTATGGGCCGAAAGTGATCGGCGCAGCCGAATAGTTGAGATTTGCAAGTTATTCGAGGTATTTGCCTCGTGTCCGGCTTTGCTGACAGCCGGGCGCAACACCGCATAGTCCCGCGCTTCTTAGACGCCCCCGTATCTCGGTTTCTGCTACCGCTCGAACTCAGCGGGCGACAGCATTCCGCTTCATGCGCGTTTACGTTGGAGATTGTAAATTATCTCGATGCAATCAAATACGTCCCCTCAGGCTTCTTCGCGCGTCAGCCAGGCGCGGCGTCGCGTTTAGCCGGTAGCCGGCGATCCCGGTCGCGTCGCACAAATCGCTGCGTCCGCCAGCCGCCCGGTAGGCCGCGTCCTGCGCAATCAAGAGCTGGCCGCAGCTCGCGCCGAGGTCGGGCACGGACCATCGGCAAGTAGTCCAGCAGCATGGTGAAGATCTGCGGGATCACGATCCGCTCCGCCTATGTCGATGTCAGCTACCGAGGGAAACCGCCTGATAGGTCGTGCCATTGCCGCGCCATCCGCGCGGAGCGCGCGGCCTCGGGATCACTCCGCCGCGACATCGGCCCTCTCGCGCGCCACGTCGCCCGCGCCCCGCGCATCGGTGTCGAGCGTGTCGGCGGCGATCCAGCCCGACATCAGCGCCATCGGCATGCCCGGACCCGGATGCGCCGAACCGCCCGCCAGATAGAGCCCCTCGACCTGCCGCGACCGGTTGCCCGGCTTGAAGGCGCCCATCACCTTGCCGTGGCTGGCAAGGCCGTAGATCGCGCCGTTCAGCACCTTGTAGCGCTCGTGGATGTCCTGCGGGGTGAGCGCGCGCTCGACCTGGATGCGCGACCGGATGTCCTCCATCCCCGCCGCGCGGCCCAGCTTGTCGAGGATCACCTCCCGGTAATGCGGCAGCATCCGGCTCCAGTCGTGATGCGAGCGCAGATAGGGCGTGTGGACGAGCACGTAGAGCGCCTCGCCGCCGTCGGGCGCCACGCCCGGCTCGGTGCGCGCCGGTGCGGCGATATAGGCGGTCGGGTCCGGGGCCGGCTCGCCGTGATCGTAGATCGCGCCGAACTCCTCCTCCGGATCGCGCGAGAAGACGAAGTTGTGATGCGCCAGATGCTCGTAGGCCCGGTCGAGCCCGAGATAGAGCACCACCCCCGAACAGGCCGCCTCGCGCTTGCGGGTCCGGGCAAAGGCCCGGCCCTCGGCGCCGCCGACCAGCTCGGCATAGGTGCGCACGCTGTCCATGTTCGACACCACCCGGTCGCAGGCCACGCGCTCGCCGCTGTCGGTTATGATGGCCCGGGCCCGGCCCGCCTCGACCTCGATCCGCTCCACCCCGGTGCCGGTGCGGACCTCGACGCCGAGGCTCTCGGCAAGCCGCGCCAGCGCCAGCGGCACGGCCCGCGTCCCGCCCATCGGGTACCAGACCCCCTCGCCCTGCTGCATCTGCGCGATGCCGCAAAGCACCGCCGGTGAGGCCAGCGGCGAGGAGCCGACATACTGGATGAAATGCTCCAGCATCTGCGCCACGCGGCCATCCTTCACGTCGCGCTTGATCTGCCCGGCCACGGTGCGGTGCATCCTGAGCGCCATCACGTCCTTGAGCGTGGCGAGGCTCATATTGGCCTTGAGATCCATGGTGTCGCGCAGATCCTCGACCGACTTCCAGAAGAAGAACCGATCGGAGACGTCCGACAGCCGCGACGCCACCGCCATGAACCGCTCGAAGCCTGCGCGGTCCTCGGGCGACAGCCTGCCGATCTCCTCGGCGGCGCGCTTCGGGTCGTCGCGCAGGTCGAGCACGGTGCCGTCGTCGTAGAAGCAGCGCCATTGCGGATCGAGCCGGCGCAGGTCCAGCTCGCGGTGCAGCTCGCGCCCGGCCTCGGCAAAGATCCTCTCCAGCACCCGCGGCATGGTCAGGATGGTCGGCCCCATGTCGAAGCGGTAGCCGCCCTGCTCCAGCACCGCCGCCTTGCCGCCGAGCCAGTCGTTCTTCTCGAACAGCACGACGTCATGGCCGCGCGCCGCCAGCGTGCAGGCCGCCGCCAGCCCGCCAAGGCCACCCCCGATGATCCCCGTCTTCATTCCGCAGCCTCCATCGGCAATGTCGTCGATATGTCGCCCGCCCCCGGCAGGCCCAGATCCTCGCCGCAAAGCTTGGCCGCGATCCGCGCGCTCTCGAAGATCGTCGGCAGGCCCGAGCCGGGATGCGTGCCGCCCCCGGTGAGATAGACCCCGTCGATATCCTCGAACCGGTTGCGGGGCCGGTAATGCAGCATCTGGCCGAGATTATGCGCGAGGTTGAAGGTCGCGCCGTTGTAGACGGCGAGCTTGGAGCGCCAATCCTCGGGCGTGAACATCAGCTCGGTGCGGATCAGCGGCCGGATGTCGCGCCCCGCCAGCTTCGAGACCCGGTCGAGGATCTTCTCGCGGTAAGCGGGCGCCAGCGCCGCCCAGTCCTCGCCCCCGGTGAGATTGCCCACCGGCGCCAGCACGTAGAGCGCCGAATGCCCCGCGGGCGCCAGCGTCGGATCGGTCCGGCTGGCGTTCTGCACGTAGATCGTCGGCTCGACGGGTGCCTTTCCCGCGTCGATCTCGGCGACGTTGCGCTGGTAGTCGCCCGAAAAGGCGATGGTGTGGTGCTGCATGTCCGGCAGCGTCCCTTCGATGCCGAGATAGAGCATGAAGGTGGAGCAGGAATAGCTCTTGGACTTGATGCGCTTGTCGCTCCAGCGCCTGCGCGCCGCATCCGGCACCAGCGTCGTCATCGCATGGGCGAAATCGGCGTTCATCACCACCGCGTCGGCGTCGTGATCGCCGCGGGTGGTCACCGCGCCCACCGCGCGGCGGCCTTCGAGCTTGAGCCGCTCGACCGGCTCCGACAGCCGGATATCGACCCCCATCCGCCGCGCCACCCGCGCCATGGCGGCGGTGATCGCGTTGCAGCCGCCCTTGGGGTGCCAGACTCCGAAGCCGTATTCGACATGGGCGATGATGGTGAAGAGCGAGGGGCATTTGAACGGCGACATGCCCAGGTATTTCGACTGGAAGGAGAAGGCCACGCGCACATCGGGGTTGCGAAACCAGCGATGCAGCTCGCCATCCACCGTCGACCAGGGCCGGAACTTGGGTAGGGCCTTGAGCATGTCGGGCTGGGCCAGATCGCGCAGGCTGGCGAAGGGCCGCTGCAGGATCGGGCGGAAGGCCTCGAACTTGGCGCGGTTGGCCTCCAGATAGCCCGCCACGTTGCGCGCGTCGCGGGCGTCGATCTTGGCCACCTGCGCGGTCAGCCGCTCGACATCGGCGGTGGCGTCGATCATCCGCCCGTCGTCGAATTGCAGCCGGTACATCGGGTCGAGCTTCACCAGCTCGACCTCGGCGTCGAAATCATGGCCGCAGGCGGCGAAGATCTCGCGCGGGATCTCGGGATAGAGAAAGAAGGTCGGCCCGATGTCGAAGGTGAAGCCGTCGCGGCGGATCGCGCCGGTGCGCCCGCCGGGCTGGTCCTCCTTCTCGAGGATCGTCACCTCGGCCCCCGCCGCCCGCAGCAGCATCGCGGTGGCCAGCCCGCCGGGCCCCGCACCGATCACCAGCACCCTGCGCGGCGCGGGTCGCGCCTGCATCACGTTCATCGCGGAACCGCCGCGCCAGCCGCGATCGTCTTGCGGTTTCCGCTCTCTACCATCAGTGTCACCTTTCGATCCCGCTTTCGCGCGGGCGCAGGACCAATTAGGGCGCGGATGGGCGGCGACATGGAAAAAATCGACACCGCCCCCTCTTCCGGCGCGACGTCGCAGCCGGTGCGCCCGACCCGGCCGGCCCGCCCGCGGCCGCCCGCGCGCCCGCGCGGCCCCCGAGCACGAGAACTTCCCCGTCGCCTCGCGGCTGATCGCCGCGCCGCTGCGCGCGCCGGTCCGCGCCTTCTACGCGGTGGTGCGCGCCGCCGACGAGGCGGCCGACGCGCCCGGTCTCGACCCGGCGCAGCGCCGCGCCCGGCTCGAGATCTATTTCCGAGCGACCTGCCTGTGAAAGGAGGCTTATGTCGTAGCGAGCACGACGGGATCGTCCTTGTTCCAGTGCGACCGACCTGATGCAGAGGGCGGCCTCTGCACCACCGATGTGTGCGATGATTTGGCCGTTGAGCTAGGCCTAGGGTCAGGACCCATTGATCTTAATGAGGCTGCGTGATTCAGGCTCCCCGAGGAGCATGACTAATGAGCAACCTTTTCTGGCTGAGGGCCGAGCAGATGGCCCGGCTGCAGCCCTTCTTTCCAAAGAGCCACGGCAAGCCGCGTGTCGATGACCGGCGGGTCTTGAGCGGCATCATCTTCGTCAATCGCAACAGTCTGCGGTAGCGCGATGCCCCGAAGGAGTATGGTCCGCCCAAGACCCTCTACAACCGTTGGAAACGCTGGAGTGACAAGGGCGTCTTTGCTCGGATGATGGAAGGGCTGTCCGCCGAAAGCTCCGAGAGAAAGACGATCATGATCGACGCGACCTACCTCAAGGCCCATCGCCCGGCGACCAGCCTGCGGCTGAAAAAAGGGGGCGCGGGCGGCTGATCGGACGCACCAAGGGCGGCATGAACACGAAGCTGCATGCCGTCACCGATACCCAGGGGCGCCCTGTCAGGTTCTTATGACCGCCGGCCAGGCCAGTGACTATACAGGGGCGGCAGCGCTGCTGAGCAGCCTGCCTGACGCGGAGTGGCTGCTTGCCGACCGAGGGTATGATGCGGACTGGATCCGCGAGGCTCTAAAGGACAAGGGGATCCAACCCTGCATCCCGGGCCGGAAATCTCGTGCCACGCCCGTCAAGCACGACAGGCGTCGCTACAAGCGCCGGAACAGGATCGAGATCATGTTCGGACGCTTGAAAGACTGGAGGCGGGTTGCCACGCGTTACGACGGATGCCCGAAGGCCTTCCTCTCTGCCATCGCCTCGGCTGCGACCGTCATGTTCTGGCTTTGAAGGTTAACGAGAATGCCGTAACGGAGCCTGCGTCATGCATCGTCGTTACCGCTTGCTTGATCAAGACGAGGCTGTTGCCGTTCCCGTATTCGTTCAACGTGTAGGATTACGGGATGAAACTGTTTGTTGGACTGGATGTGTCGCTGGCTAAAGTCGCGATCTGTGTGGTCAGCGAGCATGGCAAGATCATCAGGGAGGCCGAAGTGGCCTGTGAGCCGGATCCCCTGATCCGCTGGCTGAGGGACCTCGACGGCAGCATTGCCGCAATCGGCTTGGAAGCAGGCCCTCTGTCGCAGTGGCTGCACCGTGCTCTGAACGAAGCGGGGCTGGATCCTGTCCTCATGGAGACGCGGCAGGTCAAGGGCGCGCTCAAGGCTATGCCGATCAAGACGGACCGCCGCGATGCCGAGAGGATTGCACGCCTACTTCACCCTGGCTGGTTCCGGCCAGTTCACTGCAAATCCGTTTCCGCTCAAGAGGTAAGAGCCGTTCTCAGCGCCCGGAAGGCCATACAGCAAGTTATGATTTCTCTGGAGATGTCATTGCGCGGACTGCTCCGTAACTTCGGCCTGAAGGTCGGCGCGATTTCTCGCGGCAAGTTCGAGAGCCGCATCCGAGAATTGGCGGATGGAAACGCCATGCTGGTAATGGCAACAGAGCCCATGCTGCGCGCCAGAACTGCGCTGCGCCAAGAACTGGTCGGCCTCGAAAAGCAAGTGCGTCAGTTCGCCCAAGACGATCCGGTTTGCCGCCGCCTGATGACGATGCCGGGGATCGGGGCGGTGGTGGCGCTGACCTTCAGGTCGGCAGTCGATGACCTCGCTCGCTTCGTATCCTCGAAGAGGGTCGGACCTTGGGTTGGCCTGACGCCTTCGCGCAGCCAGTCCGGCGAACGGGATGTTTCAGGCGGCATCACGAAAGCCGGTGACGTAACCCTCAGACGAGCGCTGTGCCAGGCGGCAACTGTCATGATGAACCGTGGCCGGTCGACATGGCTGAGAAGCTGGGGAGCTCAGCTTGCCAAAACGCCGAGGACGTAAGCGCGCCATGGTCGCCTTAGCGCGTCGCATTGCAGTCATCCTGCATCGGATCTGGGTCGACGGCACCACCTTCCAGCCAGGGGCTGCCCCGAAGATGAGCCGATCGGTCGGCTCTATTCGTTGCCTGCTTGGTTGCAGGCCTTCGAGGTCCCGCAGGGACGTGGTTCCGATGATGCCGTGCTCAGGACTGTCGCTGGTAATGACCAAGCACGCTAATGAGATGGGCACATCGGAATTGCACCGAACCAGCATCTTGTTGGCAGCCATCGCGCTGACCACGGACCAAAGCATGTGCCCGAAGGACCTCAAGCGAAGGCCCCCTCAAAGCCGGGAGCGGTATGACTAATGCTTCAGTCTCTCGCGGCTGCGGGACCGCCGGTCTTGTGCAATGCGCCTTGACTGGGACGCCCCTGTTACCGAAGTCTAGAGCCTAGAAACCGCACGGAAGCCTTACCGCTCAGGACCGGCTCAATTTGAAACGGAGAAACCACGCTGCCACGTCCGCGCAATCGGCCTCTCAGCGAAGTTCTCGACCGATTGGAAGGCTCCATCGAAGGTGAGAGCGTTCGATACTGATTTCCCCGTCAGCACGGAATGCTCTCGGTCCCCCGCGCTTCGGCTTCAGGCCGCTACTTAAGCCCGGACGAAAATACCGTCCGTTTCGGCGCATTCGTGCCGGGTCTACTCCAAGCTCTCGGCATAGCCCTTCAACAGCCTCAGGCGATCCATGGCATAGGCCACGATCTGCTCCGCGATCTCCGCGGGATATGTCTCGGGCAGCTGTTCAGGGGCGCGGCGGAGCGCCTCGGGCGTTGCTGCTGCAAGGTCTCTGAACGCGCGTCGTCGTGCTTCCATGGGCACGCCGGCCTTCTGTGCCGTCTCGTCGAAATGACGCGGCACGATCCGATCCAGTCGGTAATGACCACGCCGCCCCACCGACATGGCCAGTTGCAGATCCTTGTGCCGGAACGTCGAGCGAAGCTGCTGCGGCGCCGCGCTTATGATGTCATAAAGCGGGGTCAGCCGGAAACCGTCTCCTTCGAGGAAGATCGAGAAGTTCTTCGCATGCCCGTCGATACCGGCGATCATCCAGTTGAAGAGCTGTGCCTTCAGGAATGCGGCCTGATCCGCGATCGGATCGTCGGACTGCCGCAGCAGCGCGAAGCACTCCGCCATCGAAGGCCCGCCATGCTGCTGATATTTCTGCCCGGAAAAGCGGCCCATGGCTTGCAGGAAATCTTCCTGCGGGACGCGCACCAGTCCGCCCGCCCGCCGCGGCCGCCGGTCGAAGCGCTCGACCACGAGCGCGGTCTGCTCCTCGAAATGGTGGATCTCGGCCTGGGTCGCCTCGAGCCCCATTTCCCGTGCCAAGAGCAGGCAGAAGAACTCGTTCTCGACGCTGCGGGTGAGGTCGAGACCGCCGCCGACCACGCCCATGGGGCGTTTGAAGATATGCGTCGTCGGCGTTAGCCCGGTCGGCCTCAGCCAGGCACCCTCATGCCAGAGATAGGCCGTCTTTTCCTGCGCGCCCGCCAGCGAGATCCGGAAGGGCTCTTCCGGATTGATGCCGAGCGGCGTCGTGCTGAGCGATCTGAGCGTCTCCGCGATCTGGGCCTCGGCCTGCGGCGTGCCCTCGATCCGAAACGGGTCGGCCGGCGTCACCCCATGCGGCAGGAACTGCATGGCCCCCACGCAGTCCTGACCGATCGCGGCAAGGAGGTCGTGAGTCCGATCACTGCGCGCCTCCGTGCACTCGGCGATCGCCCGTCGCAGTTCGGGCACATCGGGAAGCAGGTTCTCGAAGACTGCGTCCACGTGGTCTCCGGTCTGAGTCGACGACACCAGGGGCAGGGCGCGCGAGATTGGAAAGCGGAATTCCCAGCTGAGCCAGGCCTCGTCGTAGCGAAAGCTCGCGCCGACGGAGGGGCGATAGCCATAATATCCCGAAAGCCGCCCGTTGAGATAGACGTCGAGCGTGCGGGTGAGCGATCTGCGCCCCATCAGAAGATGTCCTCGGGCCTGGGTCGCGCCGTCTGCGAGGACGCCCCACGCCGAGGCACGAGGCCGAGGTCCAGTTCGAGCGCCGCCAGCACGGCAAGCAGCAGGCTCAGCTTCGGCTCATGAGCCGCCGTCTCGATCCGAGAGATCTGGCGCGGATCCGTGCCGGCCCGCTGGGCGAGATCGCCTTGCGACCAGCCCTTCGCCTTGCGCGCGTGGCGCAATTGCTGGCTCAGGGCTTTCACGTCTCGGAATACGGTTACGTCCATTTCCGCCTCTCATGCCATGCTTGTAGCATCGGAGCCTTATGCCATGCGTGTAGCATAAGCAATATACTACAGACATGTAGATTTCGGTGTATATGCTAAATATGTCCTGAAGATCGCCTACTGGGAGGGCGACCGAAACCGGATCGCCTCGGCCGACCATCTGCAAGCCAAGCGTTTCGGCACGACCGACGCGCCGTAATCAGATTTAGCCTGACCCTGCGAGCTTTACGACCGAGAGCCGGCTACGGATCATCTCCTCCCGGTATCGCTTGGCCAGATGCCCGGGCGTAGCCGCGACCGTTGGTCGTATCGGCATGGACCGCTCCCAACGGCAAGACCAAGACCCTCACGTGCGTAAGGGGGAACATGGAAGATTTCCGTGGCGATGTTGCACAAAGCAGCCTTGGCATGACTGCCCCCTTTTCTCACCTTTCTTCAGCAGATGGCTTCGATCTCGGCCCTGCCGAGGGCCGAGAAGTGGTTCAGGGTGGCAATGCGGATATGGATCTTGGCAGTTTGGCAGTCGGGATCTCGTGACATGATCCTCTCGCGGAAGAGCTTCAGGCGGTTTATCTTGGCCTCTACCCGACTTCGGACGTGATAGCCTGGCCGATCGTCTCCTCCAGCGGGATCTGCGCCAGCAGCTCCGGCAGCAGCGGGCTGTCGCCCTGGCGGCTCGAGGAGAACTCGACCGCGCGCATGGCACGCCGTTCCGCCGCGCCAGGGAGAATGGTTGCCTGCAAAACGACAAGGTTGTGCAGATCGGCTTGCGCGGGTCGGGCTACGCGCCGGGCGATTTCGCGTGGGGCCGCGAGCAGGACTGGAGGGTCGTCCCCGCAGAGGGAATCCGCAGTCGCTCACTGGACGGGCTGATGACACCGGTCCGCGACCTCGTGGGCGACGCGCCGGTCTACCTCTCTTTCGACATCGACAGCCTGTCGCCCGGCCTCGCCCCGGGCACCGGCACGCAGGAGACGTCCTGTCCGGGGTGCCGCAGCAGCCGCCTGCGCCGATGCACGGCTTCAGGCTCTAGTCAGCGAAGCCGCCGTCCCGGTCTCGCCAGGCAATCGTCTAGGCCGGTCTCAGCCGATCGGGTTCGTTAGCGTGGCGAGCCCGGTGATCGAAATCGCCACCTCGTCGCTTGGCTTCAGGTAATTCGGCGACTAGTAGCCAATGCCTCCTGACCAGCGTGCCGGTGGCAATGATGTTGCTGGGAAGCAGTGTTCCGGCCGAGCTGAGCGTCTCAATATACACTGGAACGTCGAAGACGAGGCCACAGGCCATCCCTGCTAACGATCCTTGCCACTGACCGTCATCACCAGTTCCGGCGCCGAAATCGCCCTTGACCCCGAGACTGCGCCCAATGAGACGATCCTTAAAGCGCGAGGCCCGTCCATTGGCGGCGCTGCTGCTGAAAATGCGCAACATCAAAGCTGTGGTGGCGGGAACGACGCTCAGTAAGGTATAGGCCGGTCTCTAAATTTAGCGGGCGATCTCGGCGCACTCTGCCATCGATATAAGATGGCGTCTTTTGTCCGAGATATTGTGCAACTCCAGCGACCCATACTACCAAAACCTAAAAATCCATGCTGCGGTTGAGGAGCACCAAGAGATGACCCCCAGCATTGCCCGGCCATTGGATACGGCGCCGCTGCGTGCAGCCCTCTGGATGATGGGCGCCGTGACGGCCTTTACCTCGATGGCGGTAGCGGGCCGGGCTGTGTCGATCGAGCTCGACACCTTCGAGATCATGACTTGGCGGTCCCTGATCGGCATGGTGATCGTCGCCCTCGTCCTGAGCTTTGGGCGCCGCTGGCACGAGGTGACACCGCGCCGCCCCGGCCTCCATCTGGCGCGCAACATCGCCCATTTCAGCGCCCAGAACCTGTGGTTCTACGCGCTCGCTGCGCTGCCGTTGGCGCAGGTCTTCGCCTTCGAGTTCACCGCACCGCTCTGGGTGCTGGTGCTATCGCCGCTGCTTCTGGGCGAAAGGCTGACACGGCCGCGCGCCATCGCGGCGATCCTCGGCTTTATCGGGATCGTGATGGTCGCGCGCCCCGGTGCCGTGAGCTGCCCCAACTGAGTGCTCCAGGTTAATTGTTAGGGCATGGTCGGCCTGGACTTGCCCCGAACGCTGGACCGCGGCCCTGAGGTCTTTCCCGTCTTCTAAGCCATCAACGGGCAGGTGATGCTGATGGCTTTCATGAACTCGATCGGGGTCTTGTTGCCGATCGAGCTGTGCGGTCGCTCGTGATTATACTCGTGGCGGTATGCCTCGCATTTTAGCCGGGCGTCCTCGACGGACAAGAACCAGTTCTGGTCGATGCACTCGGCCCTGACCTTCCCGTTGAACGCCTCGGCGAAAGCGTTATCCGTTGGCTTTCCAGGCCGACTGAAGTCGAGGATGACGCCGTTCATCCAGGCCCAGAGATCGAAGTCCTTGGAGATGAATTCCGGCCCTTGGTCGACCCGGATCGAGCGGGGGATGCCATGCTCGCGCGTGACACGTTCGAGCGTGGCGACCACGTCCGCAGCTGTGTAGCGGCTCCGCACGTCGATGGCCGGAGACAGCTTCGTGAAGGCATCGGCGATGGTCAGCACTCGGATTTTCGAGCCGTTGAAGAGCTGGTCCGACAGGAAGTCCATCGCCCAGACATCGTTCGGCCCACTGGCCGGGCGCCGGTCCTCCCGCAGCTTCGCGGCGACCTTGCGTTTCGGCCGCTTGTTTCGAATCTGCAAGCCTTCCTCGAAATATAGCCTGTAGACGCGCTTGGCATTCACGGCCCAGCCCTCTCGTCTCAGCAATACATGAATGCGCCGGTAACCGTAGCGCACCCGCGTTTCCGCGATCTCGCGAATGCGCAGTCTCAATGCCGCCTGCGAGGGTCGGCGTGCCCGGTAGTAATAGGTCGATTTCTGCAAGCCCAGGAGCGCGCAACCGCGCCGGATCGAGACCCGGAACGCGCCCTGGAGGTAGTCGACCAACTGCCGGCCCCGCGCAGGCGCTACAGCTTTTTTTGCAGCACGTCCTGTAACATCGCCTTGTCGAGCGACAAGTCCGCCACCATCCGCTTCAGGCGGCTGTTCTCGTCCTCGAGCATCTTCAGCCGCTTCACTTCGGAGGGCATCAGCCCGCCATACTTCTTGCGCCATCGATAGTAGGTCTGCTGGGAGATGCCGGCCTTCCGGCAGACCTCCTCGACGCTAAGCCCGTCATCCGCCTGCTTCAGGATGAAGGCGATCTGCTGTTCGCTGAACCGAGATGTCCGCATCGGTCTTCCTCGCGTTGCCTGCCCGGCAGTTTACGAGACTTTTCCCAGAGCCGGCGGTCCAGTTTCCCGGAAGCAGGTCAGGCCTCCGGTCGACGGGCACGACGCTTTCCGGCGCCGGCGGGCGGTATTCCCAAGGCGCTGTGCGGTCGCACGGTGTTGTAGTGCCTCCGCCATCGCTCGATCAGGATCTGAGCCTCGCGCAGCGTGTAGAAGATCTCTCCGTCGAGCAGCTCGTTGCGGAAGCGGGCGTTGAAGCTTTCGCAGTAGCCGTTCTCCCAAGGCGATCCGGGTTCGATGAAGGCGGTCTTGGCACCGACGGCCTCGATCCAGTCCCGCACCTTCGTGGCCACGAATTCGGGGCCATTGTCTGAGCGAATGAACTCGGGCGGCCCGCGCAGGATGAACAGGTCCGTCAGGGCATCGACCACGTCGGTGGAGTTGAGCTTTCTGTCGACACGGATCATCAGCGCCTCCTTCGTGAACTCGTCGATGATATTGAGGGTGCGGTAGGCTCGGCCGTCATGCGTCCGGTCCTGGACGAAGTCGTAGGACCAGAGGTGGTTCGGTCGCTCTGGCCGCAGACGGACGCACGAGCCGTCGCTCAGCCACAGCCGGCTTCGCTTCTTCTGCTTCTGCGGGACTTTCAGCCCCTCGCGCCGCCATATGCGCTCGACCCGCTTGAGGTCCACCCGCCAGCCGGACTGGTTCAGCAGCGCGGCGATCGGGCGGTAGCCGTAGCGGCCATACTGGCGCGCCAGCTCGATGATGTCCGCCGTCAGGCGCGCTTCGTCCGGCCGGCCACGCGGCACCTTTCTCTGCGTGGAGCGGTGCTGGCCCAGCGTGCGGCAGGCGCGGCGTTCGGACACCCCCAGCTCCTGCCGCACATGGTCGACGCACTGGCGGCGGCGCGAGGGGCTCAGAAGTTTCCCCGCGCCGCCTCGGCCAGGATGAGCTTGTCGAGCGTCAAATCGGAGACCGCCCGCCGGAGCCGCTGGTTCTCCTTCTCGAGCTCCTTCAGCCGCTTCAGCTGGCTCCGGCTCATGCCGCCGTATTGCCGCCGCCACCTGTAGTAGCTCTGCTGCGTGATCCCGACCTGGCGCACCGCATCGGCAACCGGCATGCCTTGGCTGTGCAGCACCTCGATCTGCCGCAGCTTCAGCACGATGTCCTCGGGCTTCTCGCGCTTTCCACCCATCGCTTCGTCCTCCTCCTGACGAGATAAATCTATCTCAGTGGGCGGAGCACTTCAGTGGGGGCAGACCAGCCGTCGGTGCCAAGACCGCCTTCATCGAACCCGGATCACCTTGGGAGAACGGCTATTGCGAGAGCTTCAACGCCCGCTTCCGCAACGAGCTGCTCGATGGGGAGATCTTCTACTCACTGCGCGAGGCGCAGATCCTGATCGAGCGATGGCGGAGGCACTACAACACCGTGCGACCGCACAGCGCCTTGGGAATACCGCCCGCCGGCACCGGAAAACATCGTGCCCATCGACCGGAGACCGACCATGCACTAACAATTGACCTGGAGCACTCAGGTGGGGCAGCTCACCCAGCTGCTCGCCATCGGCGGAGTGAGCTTCTCGAGCAACATGCAGATGCACGGGGGGCAGATCATTACTCGGGGTGATGCTATTTTCACATCCAACGCGCTCGGGAAAGGCGCCTCAATCATCGCAGGCGGGAAGATCGACGGCACCTCCAACATGGAAATGATGGCCTGTGACGAGCGAGGCATGGAAGACAATCTCCACATCGATCACTATCGGCTGGCGGAGTGATCTAGCTTTAGGGCGGGGGAGGCTTTCGAGGCAGACTGCGCTTCGTGAAAGAGGTCGGCTGAACCATTTGTACGGCCCTTTTCAGCCACAGGTCCCTGAACACCCGGAGGAGCAGGCCAAAGCCCATTTCTAATTGCGCTATGGGTGACCATGGGCCGGCGGACGGATGTCAGTGATTTTATCAGCTATTTCTTCGACCCAAAGCTGCCGATTTGTGGCTGCCTCATGAAACAGGCATAGGGCGAGTTCAATTTTCCTCCTCGCCACCCTGGCGGCCCAAAGCCGCCTTAGTCTTGCCTGCTGCTCGACGGAACGCTTGGCTTCTACGCCCTCCATTTCCTGAGAAGAGCCAT
>NZ_JACIBX010000022.1 GCF_014195545.1 Limimaricola variabilis
TCGGTCGTCAGCCAGAAAAGGTTGCTCATTGATCATGCTCCTCGGGGAGCCTGAATCACGCAGCCTCATCAAGATCAATGGGTCCTGAGCCTAGGTGAAGCGCTCGAAAGCGCTGACGGAGAGCGAGCGGCTGCGCAAGGCCGAACCTCGCGCACCAGGACGGATCTGCAGCGGGCCGATACCGAGAGGAACGCTCTGCTCGATGAGCCAGGGAAGACAGGACCAGAACGAGGGAACAGATTTCCCGAGCCCTGCAGGTTCTGCACATCTGTTCCCTCGTTCTGGATCCGTGTTTCTTCTGTACGGAGTAACGCGGGGAGAGCGGTTGGCCGAGAAAACCGGGGAACGCGCACTGTCGGGAAAATGCCAGGCGATCGCTCACAGTGACCCGTGTCAGCCGCAGGATCTGCGCACGCCTCTGGCCGCAGGCACACGCCGTTCACCAACGGCCGATTAAGCGCCCCTGATGCCCGCGTTTTCCGGACGTACTTCATCCCGCCCGCGCTAGCCACGGTGGCGACTAGGGCCGAACGGTTGTGGCCCCTGAGCATGCATGGGGGCCCGGTTGGATCGGCGCCCTTGCGCGCGAGGCCGGAAGGATGGGGGACCGCCACATCACCGCATCGAAATCCCTGCATACGACTGGCAGGGCAACCTTAAGTCCATGTACACGGGGCAGCAATTCCGGGACGGCTCGACCAGCAGGCGCGCCGCGCCGCTGCCCGTTCTCCTGCGCCATCCGAGCCCCGTGTTGAGGAGCTGGCTCATACGGGTCGCGCCGGCGGCGGCCGCGCTGCCGGCCATCTGCGCCAGCAGTCCCGCTGCGTCCTTCGGCCTCTCCAGAAGTGTGCGACCGAAGTGTTTTAGCTCCGCCTCCCGTGCCTTCGGGGTGGAAGCCTGCGCAAGCGCGGCGAGCATGGTCTTGAGCGAAGGAGACAGCCTGGCGATCCTGCGAGAGATGGAAACAACTCGGGGGTTAGCTTGGCATGGGGCAATGCATCGCTGCAAGCGGGAGACGGCTGGCGAAGCGGGATTACACAGGTCCCAGAACCCGCTCGTCGCGCCTCGACCGCCCCTCGGGCTTCACATGCCGGCAACCTTGTGCGTCTCCGTCGCCCGGTAGGTCTCGAGCGCTTCGTCCGGATTGGGAAACGGATAGACGGAAGATTGGTGCTGATACCACGGGATCATCGGATCTACGGTTGCTCGGATGGTGCGCGCTGACTGGACCGCGGCCCGGGCGCGGAAAGCATCAGGGCTGCACCCCATGCCCGCTTTGACTACGGCTGCATCCCCTCGCTTGAATATGCCCCGCCACAAGGCCATCACTCCCGAAGATCTGCCATCGTGCCGGAGGGATCATGGCGAACATGACGGTAAGAAACCTGCCGGACGAGGTTCACGAGCACCTTCGCGTGCAAGCCCAGCAGAACACACGCAGCCTCGAGGCGGAGGTGCGCTCGATCCTCGTGCATGCCGTCATTGCCGCGAGTGACGGGGGCTTCGGCCACCGGCTCCGGGAGCGCTACGGGCGCCATCTGGGGGATGAGCTGGCCGTCGAGCGGGACCAGTCCGCGAACCAGTTGAGCCTGTTCGATTGATCCTCCTTGATACGAGCGTGATCGCCGAGACCCAGAGGAAAGTCCCGGACGATGCTGTCATGGACTGGCTCAACGCACAGGACCCCACGAACCTCTATCTGAGCGCGATCACGGCGGCGGAACTGATCTTCGGCGTTCAGGCGATACCGGACGACAAGCGGCGCGACAGACTGATGGTGGCTGTCATGGCCATTCTCGAGAAAGACTTTTCCGGTCGGATCCTGCCCTTCGATGATGCGGCGGCGCGGATCTACGGCACACAGGTCGCGGCCACGCGCCAGAAGGGCTACGCGATCTCGATCGCGGATGGGCAGATCGCCGCGGTCGCCCTCTCCCGGCCGGGCGCGATGGTCGCGACACGCACCCCGATGCCGTTCATGGCGCTCGGCGCCGACGTGCTCGACCCTTGGGCGCTTGGCGGGCCAAGACGCAGGTAGGCGACCATTGTCCCTCTCGGCCGCATTGAGCCCCTCAGCCCGCCGACCCTCATCCACCGCTCTTCTGGAAAGGGCCATCAGCTGACCAGATACGCCGGGCGCGCTGTCGCCAGGACAGTCAGCCTGCCGAGGCTGTATCGGTCCGTCGAAGCACACCAGCAAGAAGATGGAGGTGACGAGGCTATGCGAGGCGGCAGTGCGGTCCGCTTCGTCAGGGGCGGAGGGTTGGCTGACCGCGCATCACTGCCAGGCTGCAAGGCCACGATGCCCTTTCCGGCCCTCCAACCGGAACAGGACGCGGAATGATAAATGACGGACCGCAAGAGAAAGCCTTGTAGAGCACTTCACAATATGGATATTATTTCTCTTATGCCCTTCTGCTGGCGGGCAACAAAGCGGAACTCCAAGGGGACTTTAAGGCTTCATATCCCGATCATGACACAGCTGCGCGATGATCAGGAAACCATCTATGTGGTGGAGCCGCTTCTCCCGGAAGAAGCTTCGAAACACCGACGCGCTCTCAATGATCTCGCGCTTGAGTTGGCGACGGTTTCCGCGGAGCTGAGCGCTGCCCTGCCCCCGGCGGTCCGTGCGCCGTTGAGCGGGCTGGTCCGCTCGATGAACTGCTACTACTCGAACCTGATCGAGGGGCACGACACGCATCCGATCGATATCGAGCGGGCGTTGCGGCAGGACTTCAGCGCCGACCGGGAAAAGCGGAACCTGCAACTCGAGGCCGTGGCGCATATCGCGGTCCAGAAGTGGATCGATGAAGGTGGTCTGATGGAGCATCCCCTGCATCCGGAAAGCCTGCGCGAGCTCCATCGGCGCTTCTGCACAGGGTTGCCGGAAGACCTACTTGTGCAAAAGGATCCTGAAGGAAAGCTCCTGCCGGTCGTCCCGGGCCAGTTCCGGGAAGGCTACGTGAGGGTCGGCCGACATGTGCCGCCCAGCCCCGGCGCGGTGCCGCGGCTGCTGGCTCACATGCACCGGATGTACCGCATGCAAGGCCGGCTGGGCAGCGTCTTGGCGATCGCCTGCGCGCATCATCGGCTGGTCTGGGTCCACCCCTTCACCGACATGAACGGGCGGGTCGCCCGAATGGTCGCCCATGCCATGTTGCGCAATACGGTGAGATCGGAAGGCCTCTGGTCAGCGTCCCGGGGGCTCGCCCGCAACGTGGGAGACTACAAGGCCCGCCTCGAGGCGGCTGACGCGACACGTCCCGGCAGCGCAGATGGGCGCGGCGCGCTCTCGGAGGCGCGGCTCGCCGAATTTGCGCAGTTTTTCCTGCAATGCTGTATCGACCAGGTCTCCTTCATGTCCGGCCTGATGCGGCCGACCGAGCTGAGGGGGCGCATCGTGGATTGGGCGCGGCAACAGGAAGTGCGTGGTGTCGTTCTCAAAGGCAGCGATCGGATCCTGCGTGCCATTGTGACGGAAGGCGAAATCGAACGGGGAGCGGTTCCCGACATGCTGGGGGTCAGCGACAGACAGGCACGAAAGGTAACGGCCCGGCTTCTCGAGCTGGAAGCTCTGGCGTCCGAGGGTCCACGCTCTCCACTGCGACCGCATTTCCCGGCGACACTCGCATCGGCATGGATGCCGAACCTCTTCCCCGAAAAATAAAGGTCACACGAGAGGGCGTGTTTGCCGTCAAGATGACAGGATGACCGCTCGGATTGGTCGCTCGGGAATCCTGAGGAATGTCATGGGGCTGCCGGAGTTTGCCAACCATCCGGCGATGGGCCACTCTCACCCCCCGGCCATCACTTACGGAGGATCGCCATGCCGATGCGCCACCTGGCCACCTACGAATGTGCGGACGACCTCGGCAAGCGCCACGATGTTCAGCTCTGGCAGGACTTCAACACGGGCAGTTCCCCAGCGGGCGAGATCGCCGAATTGGCTGGCAGGCAGGAACTGCGGTTGGTTGATGGCCGCCCTGTCGGATACATCGACGAACGGACGTTTCAGGTTCTTGAGGATGACAAGATCCTGCGTCGCGTCGACTGACCCGTCGTAGCCGGAGGGCAGCCCCCATTCATTCGGGCGGTGCTCTACCATCAGGTCATCGACATCGAGAGATGACCCATCTTCATCAAGGGCGGCAGTTACCATCCGCTAAAGCCCATCGGACCGCCGAACCCCCGGTGAACGACCCGTCTCTACCCGGCGCAACCGCGACGCTACACGCGAAGGCCGAGGTGGCGCTGTCCGAAGCGAACAGCTTGCCATGCCCGTCGATGACGATCTCACTGGACCGGCCGCCAGCGCCCTGATCCAGGAGGAGGTCATCCGGGTTCTGCGAGCGATGGCGGAGGCCATGATAGCGCCACGTGACAGCGGCCACGACGACTACGAGCTGTACCCTCATGTCAGCTGGAGGAGCGGCCAAAGATCGAAGCCCCGGGCGACCGTTCACCATAGTGTCGCGCCGACCCCTTGCGGAGAAAAGACGTGCAGAAGACGATCCAGATCAAATGTATCCGCCGCGCCAATCACTGGAAGCCGAGAGACAGCATAAGCCATGTGGGCGGCGGCGCGCTTGCGAACCACTGGAAACTGGAACTTGACGAGGTGATCCAGAAAATCGAGAGCGGAGCCTGCATGTTTTTCGTCCATGTCGATAGCGATCCCGTTGCGGTCAATGTCGCGGTCGATCGAGATGGAAAGAAGTATATCAAGACGGTCGCAGACGGTGATTTCCCGACGCATCTTTTGAGCCTTCCCGAGTGCCCCTGAACACGAGGGGAAAGCCCTTCTCCAACGCGGGTGCTTTTCGCCGCCAACGGAGATTGCCACGATCGACCGCAGCGGTGCACCATCAGGCTGCGCAGCCGCCGCCGGGGGACAGGGATGGCCACCAAGTGACAGATTGACTGCATTGAGAAGAGGGACGGCGACAGCCCGTGGGACCGCATCTCTCATGTGGACAGCGCCATATACCTCCTTGGGAGATGAAGTCTGCTAAAGGCTGATCGCCATCGCCCAATCCGCGAGACGGTGGGCATGGTAAGCGAAATCACGCGCCCGCACTTGCCAGCGGCGCAGCTGCGGACCCAGGCTTAAAATACATTGATGTTTTGCTGCCCCCTCCGCCCCCTCTCCGTGCACCCTCTGCAGCATTAGTATTCAAAACGGAAAGAAAACCGGGATGACAGCCACCGAGACCGCTCCGACGATCAGGTTCATGGGCACGCCGATCTTCAGGAAATCCGTGAAGCGGTAATTTCCGGCGCCGTAAACCAGCGTGTTCGTTTGATACCCGATCGGGGTTGCGAAACTGGCACTCGCACCGAACATCACCGCCACGGCGAATGGCCGCGGATCAAGGCTGAGATGCGAGGCGAGCCCTAGGGCTATGGGTGTGATGATCACCGCCACGGCGTTGTTTGTGACGGTTTCCGTGAGCAGCGACGTGAGCAGGTAGATCGCTCCCAGGATCACCACCGGCGGCAGGTCCTGAATCAGCGGGACAAGGGCCGCGACCATCAGAGCCATTGCCCCGGTATGCTGCAAACCCGCGCTGACGATCAGCATTGAGAAAATGAGGACCAGGATACCCCCGTCGATGGAGCTCCATGCCTCCTCGCTGTCGATGCAACGCAGGAGCAGAATGGCTGCGACGGCCATCAGCACCAGAAGACTGATTTCGGCCACCCCGAGTGCCGCCAGGCCCATCACCGCCATCAAGGCCAGAAGCGCCAGCGGCGCCTTTTGCCGTCGATAGGCACGCGCACTCGCCTGAGTAATCGCAGCCAGGTCTCCCGCCTGCGTAAGACGGGCAAGACCTTCCCCGGTCCCCTCCACCAGCAGCTTGTCGGCTGGGCGCAACAGGACTGTCGGAAGGTCAGGCCCCAGGTTTTGGCCATGTCGGTGGACACCGAGCACCCGCACTCCATAACGGTGGCCGAGGGCCAGCTGCGCGAGCCGGATGTTGCTGCCGCGACCAGACAAGGTCGCGACGGCCTCGGCAACCGCAACCTCCTCGCCGTCCCTTGGTCCATGCCGAAGGCCGACCTCCATGCCCTCCAGATCGCGCAGTGTCAGAAGCTCAGACGTCGTCACACTGGCGACGATCCGGTCACCAACCTCTAGCCGGTGCTCCCTGAGGTTCGAACGTTTGATCTCCGATTGTGCACGTATCGCGTGCACGTGAATTTCGGGACGGTCGAGGTCGGGAACCTCGTTTATCGGATGGCCCAAGCCTGCATAACCCTCGCACGGGCGCAATTCGGTCAGGAATTGAACCTCGCCTCCTGAGACGATATCGCCTGTCTCCCTGCGGCGCGGCAACAAAACCGGGCCCAGCACCAACAACGTCAAGCCACCCCCAACGGTGGCGATCAAGCCGACAGGCATTATCTCGAACATTGAAAACGGCTCCATGCCGAGATCGCTGGTCACCCCGGCGACCAGCATGTTGGTCGAGGTGCCGACAAGAGTCCAAGTTCCGCCCAGAACAGCCGTGTAGGACAGTGGGATCAGCAAACGCGTCGCAGCGACGTCCAGGCTCTGCGCCAGGCGCACCACCACCGGTATCAGGATCAGCACGACAGGGGTGTTATTCATCAGCCCCGAAGCGAGGAGCGTTGCCAGCAGGAAGGCGGCGATCCCCAGAGACGGTCGGTGGGTCGCCCCTGCCACGACCCGATTGGCGACTGCATCCAGCAGGCCGGTCCGGACCAAGGCGCCGCTGATAACGAACATGGCTGCGATCGTGATCGGCGCAGGATTGGCAAAAGCGGCCAGCACGTCATCCGACGGCACCAGACCCAAGCCGATGAACAGCGCTGCCCCACCGGCTGCGGTCACCTCTGGCGGATAGCGTTCGGTCACAAATCCTGCGAAGAGGAGCAGCAATAAGACGAACGAGAGGTAGGGCTCGTATTCCGCGATGACCTCGGTCATAGCGCGACGCTCGCCCATCCTCTCAACCAAGTCTAGTTTCGCAACTGCTCACTCATCCTTGGCATCGCGCTCCAGAGCGCCGGCGTGACGGACAATGACGTCAACCTTACTGCAGCGCGTCGCTCATACAGGTCGTTCAAAATCCAAGCTTCGGTAGGGTAATTACCAGAAGTTGCGAAGGCGTAGGCGAGAGTATGTGAGATTGCACATCTCGCAGCGGAAAACATCGTGTTGAACCGCGACCTTACCGATCTAACTGGCATTACAAACAGGTTGGCGATGTAGTTCGCCATGTCCTGCGGGCAACAACGGTCAGGAGCATGCCAATGCCGGTCGAGATCCTGCCGGGTAGCTATTGCGGCGCGGCACCTCCGCCAGACCTGGCGTTGCGCAGCTGGAATCTCGACCCTCTGCTGCTGGCGGGGCTGCTCCTTTTGCTGGTGGTCCTCAGAAACGCGCGGACCGGCCCCGCCGCCGTCGGAGTGTTGGCGTTCGCGTTCGTCTCTCCTCTCTGCGCGATCTCGGTCGGCCTGTTCTCGGCCCGCGTGGTGCATCACGTGCTTCTCGTCGCGGTCGCGGCGCCGCTGCTGGCCGCGGCCCTGCCCGCCCGCCGGCGCTCGGGCGTTGCCCTGTCCTTCCTCGTCTCGACGGCGCTGCTCTGGGCCTGGCATCTTCCGGCCGCCTACGACCTCGCGCTGAGCGACGTGGTCGTCTACTGGGTCATGCAGCTGACCCTGTTGGGGTCAGCCGTCTGGTTCTGGCGGTCGGTGCTGAGCGCGCGCACTGGCATCGACGCCGTGCTGTGGTCGCTGGCTGGGCTGATGCAGATGGGCGCGCTCGGCGCGCTGCTGACCTTCGCGCCGGCGCCGCTCTATGCCATGCATGGGCTGGCGCCGCTGGCCTGGGGCCTTACGCCGCTGGCCGATCAGCAGCTCGGCGGGCTGATCATGTGGGTCCCGGCGATGCTGCCCTATGCCGCGATGATCGCGCTTTCGGCGCGGCGCGGCTGGCGGGCCGGGAATGAGCGGGGCCTCGCGTGAGCTGGCTCTACGATCTCGTCCCGTACCTCAAGGCGTTGCATGTAGGCATGCTGATCCTGTGGTGCGGCGGCCTCTTCGCTCTGCCCCTGATGCTAGCGCGGCACGATCCGGCGATCGGCCAGGGCGACTACGAGCGCATCCGTCGGGCCACCCATTACGCCTATACCCTCGGCATCACCCCGGCGGCGGTGATCGCCATCGCCTCCGGCACGGGACTGATCTTCCTGCGCGAGGTCTACGTGACATGGATGTTCGCCAAGCTGGTCTTCGTGGCGGGGCTGGTGAGCTTCCATGTCTGGGTCGGTTACGTTCTGGTCGCGGTGGCCGAGCGTGAGGGCGCGCATCGCGCGCCGCGGCCGGTCTGGCCGCTGATGCTTCTGATGCTGCCGATCCTCGGCATTCTGGCGCTGGTGCTTGCCAAGCCCGAGCTTGGCGAGATCCCGGTGCCGGGCTGGCTGGCGGAGCCGCTCGACCGTCAGCTGCCCTTCGACGTGCCCAGACGATAATCGAAGACGAGTTTGCCGCCATGCCACCCCGTGACCATCACCACGAGCACGCTGAATCCCGAGATCAGTATGCCGTAAGGAAGCACCGCTGCCTCGTAGCCTTGCAACCGGTAACCCCAGTTTGCGCCGAGGATCGACAGCAGCAGCACCGCAATCACGAAATGCGACCACGCCGGGGCACGGATGCGGATGCCCGGCACCATGAGAAGCTCGGCTGTGCCGGTGGCGCCGGCGGCGAGACCGAACAGGAAAGCCGTGCCCGCCGCCCAGATCGCGGCGCGCGCCCAGAACAGCTCGCCCGACCACCAGTAGAGCGCATCCGCCCCGAAGGTGCAGAAGGTCAGCGCCACCGGGAAGGCCACGCTCATCGCGTGCAGCGGATGGCCCCAGATACCGACGACGGATTCGGTCTCGTCGTAGCCGGCGGCCTCCACGATCGGGTCGTGAAGCTCTTCGTTTTTCGTCTGGACCATTTCCTCGGCCATGCCCGGTCTCTCCTGCGCTGGGGTCTCGCCGGTTCAACACCCTTGCTGCTCGCGGGTTGCGAGGAAAGCCTCTCGGCGGTGCACCCGGCGGGCCCGGCGGCCGCGGTCATCGCCCAGCTGTGGTGGGTGCTTCTGGGGGGCGCGACGGCGATCTTCCTCTTCGTCGCGGCGCTGATCGTGCTCGCCTGGCGGCGGCCACCGGCAGAAACGGAGGAGCGGCGCTTCGTGATCTGGCTCGGGCTGGCCTTCCCCATGACCGTGCTGGCCGCGCTGCTGGCCTATGGCCTCGTCGTAGGCGAGCGCCTGCTGCCGCGCGCGACGCCCGATCTGGTGCGCGTTCACGCCGAAGCGCGACAATGGGCCTGGCGCTTCCTGTACGACGACCTGCCAAGGCTCGAGACCAACAACGTACTGCACATCCCGGCCGACCGCCCGGTCGACGTGGCCATCACCACGGTCGACGTGGTGCATGGCTTCTGGGTGCCACGGCTCGCGGGCAAGCTCGACGCCGTGCCGGGGCATGTCAACGTGCTGCGGATCGAGGCGGATGCGCCCGGCCGCTACGAGGGGCTGGGATCGGAGTTCAACGGCGTGGGCTACCGCGACCACCGCTTCACGGTGATCGCGCATGACGACGCGGGCTGGCGGGCCTTCCTGCAAGGAGAGAGGCCATGAACGCGCTCAGGCGCCATCGTGCCCTGTCGCGGATCTGGGCCTCGGACCCCGGCCTCAAGGGCTGGTTCACCACCGTGAACCACACCGATCTGGGCCGGATGTTCCTCTTCGTGGCGACCTTCTTCTTCGTGGTGGGCGGCATTCTCGCGATGCTGATCCGGGCGCAGCTCGCCAGCCCTCGCTCGGCTTTTCTCGGCCCCGACCACTACAACCAGATCTTCACCATGCACGGGACCATTATGATGTTCCTGTTCGCGATCCCCTTCTTCGAGGGGCTCGCGGTCTACCTGCTGCCGAAGATGCTGGGCACGCGCGACCTCGCCTTCCCCCGGCTCACCGCCTACGGCTTCTGGTGCTACGTCTTCGGCGGCGCGATGATGATCTTCGCGCTGCTGGCGGGCTTTGCGCCCGACAGCGGCTGGTTCATGTATCCACCGCTGTCGTCGACCATCGGCGCGCCGGGGATCAACTCGGACTTCTGGCTGATCGGCATCACCTTCGTCGAGATCTCGGCGATCTCGGCCGCGGTCGAGATCACCGTGACGGTGCTGCGCTACCGCGCGCCGGGCATGTCGCTGTCGCGGATGCCGATCTTCGCCTGGTACGCGCTGGTCACGGCGGTGATGATCCTGACGGGCTTTCCGCCCCTTATCCTCGGGTCGATCCTGCTGGAGCTGGAACGCGCCCTTGGCATGCCCTTCTTCCAGGTGGCGCAAGGGGGCGACGCGCTGCTCTGGCAGCACCTGTTCTGGTTGTTCGGCCACCCGGAGGTCTACATCATCTTCCTGCCGGCGGCGGGCGCGATCTCGACCATCCTGCCGGTGATGGCGCGCACCACGCTCATGGGCTACGGCTGGATCATCGCGGCGGCGGTGAGCCTCGGCATGCTGAGCTTCGGGCTCTGGGTACACCACATGTTCACCACGGGCATCCCGCATATGGGGCTCGCTTTCTTCTCGGCCGCCTCGACGCTGGTCGTGGTGCCGACGGCGGTGCAGATCTTCGCTTGGATCGGCACGCTGTGGAAGGGCCGGCCCGCGATGCATCTACCGATGCTGTGGCTCCTGGCCTTCTTCGCCACCTTCGTGATCGGCGGGCTGACGGGCGTGATGGTGGCGATCGTGCCCTTCGACTGGCAGGCGCACGACACCTACTTCATCGTCGCGCACCTGCACTACGTGCTGGTCGGCGGCTTCGTCTTCCCGATGATCGCCGCGCTCTATTACTGGATGCCACATTTCACCGGTCGCAAGACCTATTTCAAGCTCGGCCATGCGGCGTTCTGGCTCGTGGTGCCGGGGTTCCACGGCACCTTCCTAGCCCTGCATTGGGCCGGGCTCCTGGGGATGCGGCGGCGGATCGACAGCTACGAAGCCGGCCAGGGCTGGGAGACGATCAATATCATCGCCTCGATCAGCGGCTTCGTCATGGCGATCGGCTTCGCGCTGGTGCTGATCGACGTGGTCGTGAACGCCGTGGTGGCGATCCGCGGTTCGCGCGATCCCTGGGGCGCGGGCACGCTCGACTGGGCCATGCCGACGCCGGCGGCGCCCTACAATTTCGCGAGCCTCGCGCATGTCACCTCGCGCGAGCCGCTCTACGAGGACCCCGAACTGCCGGTGCGGCTGGCGCGCGGTGAGGGATATCTCGGCGACCCGGCCCGCGGCCGGCGCGAAACGCTTTCGGTCGACATCGCCACCGGCGAGCCACGCTACGTCGTAATCTTCCCGGGCAACACCGCGCTTCCGATGCTGATGTCGGCGATCACGGGGCTGTTCTTCCTCGGAATGCTGATCAAGGCCTATTGGCTCGTGCCGATCTCCGCACTCGGCGTGATCGCCTGCGCACTGGTTTGGGTCCGGGGGCTTGGGCGCCGTGCACCGGAGGGAAAGCTCACCGTCGGCCGCGGGCTGTCGCTCGAAGCCGCCGCCGAGGCGGCCGACCCGCCAGGCTGGTGGGGCTCGGTCTTCCTGTTGCTGGCCAACGGCACCTTCTTCGGCTCGCTGCTGTTCGGCTATGCCTTCCTGTTCTCCATTGCCCCGAACTGGCCGCCCCCGGCCTATCTCGAACCAGGCATCCTTCCGCTGGTCCTCGTGCTTGCCGGCGCTGGCCTGACCCTTATCGGCCCCCGCCTCGACACACTCATGGGGCAGGGAGCAGCGCTCGTCGGCCTTGTCCTGATTGCCAGCGCGGCGCTGCCCGTGCTGTCCGAGAGCCCCGATCCCACCCTTCATGCCTATGACGCGACGGTCTGGGTCTTCGTCGGGTACGGGCTGCTGCACTGCCTCGTCAGCATATTGATGTGGTCGGTCGTGGGGCTGCGCCGCCTGTCGGGCCATTCGGCGCTCACCACGCTTGGCGCGAGGCGCATCGCCTGTCTGTGGAGCGACTACACCCTTTTGGTCGCCCTGTTGACGACCGCGGCGATCGGGCTGCCCGGGGTGCTGACATGAACGCTATCTTGCGCCTGTCGCTGCCGCTGACGCTTTGGCTCGCTGCCTTCAGCGCGGTTTACGGGCTGCACGGCTTGCTGTGCTCGAGCCGGTGGGCGGCGTTCGTCCCGGAGCTTCCGGGCCGGGCCCTGCTGGTCGGCGCAGCACTCGTCGCCGTGGCGCTTCAGATCGCGCTGCTTGCCGTGCTGAGGTCGTCACGATGGCCTCGTCCCAGTGTCGCCATCCACGGCATCAGCATGGTGCTTGCCACAGCTGCCTTGGTCGGTACGGCCTGGACGCTCGTGCCGGTACTGGCGACGTCGCATTGCTTGTAACGTCGATCCGTTCTGCAACTCCTTAGGCAATGAACCCGCCGTTTGACCAATTTGCTATGGAAATGTTTTCCTCCTGCTTGCTGCGAAGTGCCGCATCCGGTCCTCTTACCGCAGCGGTCAACAGAATTGAGTCCATCCAAAGATTATCAGCAGTGAAGGCCCGCAATCGGTAAGCCCACAATGAGCGCCAAGAGGCGACTCTAATGGGTAGACTACCTGAAGTGAAACCTGCGATGGCTTGCTTCAAGGTAGCCCAAATGCGGAGAAATGTGCGCACCGGCGATGACTTGCCTTCAAGAAGATGGCCACGGGCACGCCGTTTGCAAATCCCAAGGCCAAGGTTGCTTTGGCCACTTCAGGAGGAAGCCTTGCGCCGTCGCCTCCCTCCAACCACGTGAAATCGTTTGGCATGTTCTCGACCGGCCCCGACGATTCCGTAGGGGGGCCATATATATCCTCCATACCCATACGCATCTCCATTAGAAGCCTCAATGGGTTCGTCGGGGGGCCGGCGTTCTCGAGACCAGTCACCGTCACGAACTCGCATATTTCTCCCGCGTCGGTTTCGACCAGATAACTTTTCCCCTGAGATTCCATATCTATCTGAAAAAGGGAAAGCGAGCGACCATTCACAGACATCGTATCGATCTTTATTTTATCAGCAGAGTAGGGTGATGTGAAATCTACGCCAAAGAATTCAGTCAGTGGGCTTTGTGCCTTAGCGCTTGAGGTGAATCCAAATAGAATTGCGACCGCCGTACCGAAGATAGCCCGAAACATCAGTCGCATTCCTTACCAATCAGTTAGCGCCTTCAAGAACTAGTCTCTTGCTACTGTGCCTCGACTTGGGTTCCGGTGCCAGTGAACTCGACAGTCCGCAACGTCTGAGCGATAGTCTCGAGCTTCCGCGAGTCTGGTTGCTGCCAAACAGAAAGCTAGAAGAGGACGAAACTCCGAGTGAATCTTCTCGCACTAACGCGGAGGATCTTCCATCCCCAGCATACTCTTAGCCAATTCCAAAAGCGCTTTCCTCTGCTCTTCGGGCAGAGCCCTCGATACCTGAAGCAACTCGGCCGAAGCACGATCAACTGGAGCTACATGGCACGGTTCAGCTTTCTCCGTACCATCGAAGAAGAAGCTTACTGGGAGAGTGAGCGCTCGCCCGATATCCCAGAGTCTTGAAGCTGAGACCCGGTTCATACCTGTCTCATACTTCTGGATCTGCTGAAATTTGCATCCCACGGCGTTACCGAGCTGCTCTTGTGTGACTCCCTTCATCCAGCGTGCATAGCGGATGCGCGCGCCGACGTGTTTGTCGATGGAATGTGTCATGCTGGTCGTTTCAACGCTCAATTACGAGAGGAACACTTGCGACCCTTTTCCTGCACAGTAAGCACCTCATTCGATCCGGCCACAAGGTAGACATCACCCAAAACCTCTGCTTTTCACCGCCTTTTGCTCTGAAGGACTACTCAGCTAGTAACACGAACAACCGCACGACAGCACTCGCTTTTTGGTTGTTCTTCTAACTGCAGAGGAACAAGTCCCCACGGCTTCGCATGGTAGAAAGTCTTTCATAAGGATCGCCGCTCGACGGACTCTGTTGCGCAAACAGACTGACCGGATTCATCTCTCGGAAGCTGCATGATAGCGGGCGCGCATGAGCAGCAAACCGACGCCGCCGAGCTGCACGATCATAAACTGGGCTGATTATAACACGGCGCTGAAGAAGCGTGGCTCCCTGACGATCTGGTTCGATCCCGACATGGTCTGGACCCCGCCACCGAGCGGCAAGAGGGGCCGCCAGCAGAGTTACAGCGACGCTGCCATTCATGTCTGGCTGACGATGAAATCGCTGTTCGCCCCGGCGTTCCGCCAGACGACAGGCTTTGTCGAAAGTCTTTTGCAACTGATCGGCCTGGACTGGTCGGTGCCGGACTTCAGCACCCTATGCCGACGCCAGAAGGCGCTGGCTGTAGACATCCCCTATCGCGGTTCACTGGGTCCGCTGAACCTGCTGATCGACAGCACCGGGATCAAGGCCGAGGGAATAGGCGAATGGCACGCACGAAAGCACGGCGGGCCAAAGCGACGTTTGTGGCGCAAGATCCACCTCGGGATCGACGAGGACAAGTTGGAGGTTCGGGCTGTCGAGATCAAGGACAGCCGGACCGGTGATGCCCCCATGCTTCCTGAACTGCTGGACCAGATCCCCAGCGACCAAGACATCGGCTCGGTCACGGCGGACGGCGCCTACGTACGCGCAAGTGCCATGACGCCGTCGTGGCGCATGCGGCCATCTCGCCGCGCAAGAACGCGAAGAGTTGGAAGCCTGGCACTGCTGGGGCGATCGCCCGCAACGAAGCGCAAAAAGCGTCAAAGTATCTGGGCCGATCCCTATGGTTTCATGGAAGTAGGTATCACCGCCGAAGCCGCGTCGATACGAAGAGGCACTGTGTGAAGCTGCTGGCCAAGGCCTCATGGCCCAGGACTTCGATCGTCAGGCCGCCGAGCGCCTGATCCGCATTGCCGTGCTAAACTGCTTCGCCGCGCTCGGCATACCTGTGATAGAGGCCGTAGAATAAGTCCGTCTGGGAAAGGAGCATCTCGGCCATCACTCGTTTTGCGCAACAGAGCCCGCCCGTCGGCAACCACAAGGTCACTTTCCGCGTCGCCATTTGAGCCTATCTTCTGTTCAGGAGGAGACACTAATGAGCTCACATAGTCCCAAGCAGTCCGACCTATCTGAGATGTTGGATGCGGATGGTGTGGCACAGCGCCTGGGGCGCTGGGTTCCACTCGGCACCAGTATGGCCCAGACCTGGGCACGCCAACGAAGGATTATCGGGGTTCCCGCCGGTCGAAATAAAGTTTACCCCGCCTTTCAGTTTGATAAGGTCGGGCTACCTTTGCCTGAGATGCGGGACATTATCTGCGCGCTCGCATTCTATATGTCCGACGAAGAGATTTATGCGTGGCTGCTAACGCCCTGTACTGAATTAAATGGATGCGCGCCGCGAGAGGTGCTACAGCGAGACCCGGCTGCAGCTCTAGATGCAGCCCTAGCACTTTGTGATGGACAAGCTTCCGCACATGCTCGGGGCAGTTCCACTCCTCCATACCAAAGCAGGCGCCTTAGTTAAAACCAAATCACCGCGCTACAGGTCACAGCGTTGACGGCAACTTGTCTCTTGGCGCTCGATTGCAGAATCCTTTCACCCTAACTAGCGCTGCTAATCGTCTCCTACTTGCAGTCCGAGCCTGCCCCCTTCGACGCATCGACAGGTTGTCTGGAGGGGGTCAGAATATCTTATCAATGAGACGGCCCGCCAAGACAGGGCGGACCGCTTTCTCAAAACCTATCAACTCTTTAAGAACACATGACATGAATCACGCTGCCAGTTGACCGGGTCGCGGAACCGTAGCCAAGCGCACTCCTGCCACTCCCTCTGTATATCAGACTTGACGTCTTCGTAGACAATAAATCGAAGGAAACTCGAAGACCTTCAAGTAGCTATGGAAGTTGAAAGACCTACCCCCGACGAGGCGCAGCCAGCAGTTTCGAGGCACAAAGCCCTGTCTTGATTAGATTTATGAGCTTTGCCTGCGGCTTTCTTTGAACCGACCCAGTGATAGCTGACCGAACACGGCATCACCTACTTGACCCGCCGCTGGCAATGTCTCGGACGCTCTGCGATAGAATTCAAAGCCCGCGCAGTGCACCCTCAACTACTGCCCATAGGACCAACAGAATCTCACTCGGACTCGAGCTCTCGTTGAAAAGCCGAGGCAACTATCTTCAAAGTCTCGCGTTTCTGCCAGTCCTCGACATCGAGACCCGGCTCGCCGGCAATGCACAGAGCTAGCACGACCGGTTGAGGACCAACCGCCTCTGTAGGACTAGCTACGCCAGGCCGGGCAGCGTATTGAGATGGTCATGAAAGCAATAATCGCGCAGATCGCGGGCAGGATCGGGCCGCTCATGGCCCTCCTTGTCATGCTTTCTGCATTGGTTGCCTATCCCTCCCCGCGTATCCCACTGGCCAGCATTCGGCACGCCGAGGCAACGATCGGCGCCTTTTCCCTGACCGAGATCCGGGGCGTCTCCCCTACTGCGGCGTCAACACGCGCAGCGCTGGACGCCCCCAACCCGGCCGCGCCCGAGCCGTTCCACCCGGCCGGCTTTCCGTCCGTGCCCTTCGATCCGACGCAGCCACGCGCGGCGTCCCCCAAGCCTTGGCATGCCCTGGCCCCTCCCGTGGCTGGCGGGATGGGTCGTCTCGCCCACCCGCCGCGCGCGCCCCCGCTCGCATGATCCCGCAAAGCCCCCGCCACGACTGATCCCCGACCCGGGATCCTTGCCGGGGCACCCTCCTCTCTCAGTAGAACAAGCTTTCATCGACATGTCCCGCGCAGCGCCTGCGCCGGGGTCTGTCCGGGATCCAACATGCAAAGACCAACCTTTTGGAAACGCCTCAGCGTATGGGGTGTCTGTCTCCTGTGCCTCTGGCTCGCCCTACCCAATGCCTTTTATGGACGGGTCGAGCGGCACAATGATCTCGCGTCGCCGTCCGCGACGAGCACAACCGTCTCTGCCGATAGTGCCGCATGGCCGAGCTGGTTGCCCTCCAGCCTCGTAAACCTCGGGCTCGACCTGCGCGGCGGCGCGCATCTTCTGGCCGAGGTCGATGTGGAGGGCGTCGCACGCGAGCGTATGGACGCGCTCTGGCCGGAGTTGCGCGACGCGCTGCGCGGCAAGGTCGGCACCATCCGCCGCCTCGATGCGCCCGCCGGGGAGCTGCGCATATCGCTCTCCCAACCAAATAACATGGAGGACGCGCTACAGGTCGCGCACGGCTTCGCCACCCCGGTCTCGACCCTCGCCGGCGCCGGCTGGTTCGATCTCGAGGCGTTGGATGAAAACGGCATTCTAGTGCTGCGCCATACCGAGGCCGGACTCACCGAGATGTCCGACCGCGTGGTCGCACAGAGCCTCGAGATCATCCGACGCCGCATAGACGAAGCGGGCACCCGCGAGCCTACCATCCTGCGCCAAGGCGAGGACCGCGTGCTCATCGAGGTGCCGGGCATCGACTCCGCTGAAACGCTCAAGAGCCTTATCGGCACGACCGCGAAACTCTCCTTCAACGCGGTTCTAGGTACCGGCGGCGCGGCAGGGGCGGACGCCCTCATCCTGCCTTCGGCAAGCCAGCCCGCGCTGACCTACGTTCTCGATCCGCGTGCAATCGTCACCGGCGAGGATCTCACTGACAGCCGGCCCGGCTTCGATCAGAACGGCCGGCCCGCCGTGACCTTCCGCTTCGATAGTGCGGGGGCGCGCGCCTTCGGCGACTTCACCGCAGCCCATATCGGCGAGCCCTTTGCGATTGTCCTCGACGGCGAGGTGCTCTCGGCGCCGGTTATCCAGAGCCACATCCCCGGCGGCTCGGGGATCATCACCGGCAATTTCACTGTCGAAGAGTCGACCGAGCTGTCCGCCCTGTTGCGCGCTGGTGCGCTGCCCGCTGAGCTGCGCTTTCTCGAAGAGCGGACCATTGGGCCGGAGTTGGGACAAGACAGCATCGCCGCCGGTGCCCGCGCCGCCATCGTGGGCCTCATCGCGGTCTGCGCGATCATGGTCTTGAGCTATGGTCGCCTTGGGCTCGTCGCCACATTCGCGCTTGGGATCAACATGGCGATGCTGATCGGGCTCCTGTCGGCGATCGGGGCCACGCTCACCCTGCCCGGCATCGCCGGCATCGTGCTGACCATGGGCATGGCAGTGGATGCAAACGTGTTGATCTTCGAGCGAATCCGCGAAGAACTTCGCGTCGAGAAATCGGTCTGGCGGGCGGTCGGCAAAGGCTTCGACAACGCCTTTTCGGCCATTCTCGACTCGAACCTCACCGGGCTACTGACCGCCGCCCTGATGTTCTGGCTCGGGTCGGGCCCGGTGCGCGGTTTCGCTGTCACCATGGGACTCGGCATCCTGACCTCGATGTTTACCGCGATCTTCGTCACCAAGCTGGTATTGCAGAGCTGGTTGGAATGGCGTCGCCCGAAAGCGCTGAAGATGACGGGCCTGCTGAGCCGCCTGCCCACACAGACCTCGATCAACTTCTTCCGCGCACAATACGCCACTTTCGGCGCCTCGGCCCTGGCGGTAGTTGTCTCGATCTTTCTGATCATCACTATGGGACTCAATCTCGGCATCGACTTCAAGGGCGGCACCAGTATCCGGGCCGAGACCCATCTAAGTCTCGACATCGGCGCCTACCGCACAGCCCTTTCGGGCATCGGCATGGAGGACGCAGTGATCACCGAGGTCTTCGACCCAACTTTCGCGCCGAATCAACATGTAGTCTCGATCCGCATCGGCGGGGAGGTGGGCGATGCAGCGCTGTCGCAGACGACACTTAGCCGGGTGCAGGAGGCGTTGCGAGGGGTCGATCCAAGCATAGCCTTCACCTCGGTTGAAACAATCGGTGGCAAGGTTTCAGCCGAGCTACTGTATATGGCGCTGCTGGCCGTCGGCGCGGCGACGACAGGAATCCTGCTATACGTCTGGTTCCGCTTCGAATGGCAATTCTCGGTGGGCGCGGTCGCAGCGCTGATCCATGACGTCGTGGTCACACTTGGGGTCTTCTCGCTGTTCCAGTTCAGGGTCGATCTAACGATCGTGGCAGCGCTGCTAACCATCCTTGGCTATTCAATTAACGACACGGTGGTGGTCTTCGACCGAGTGCGCGAGAACCTCCGGAAGTATCGACAAATACCGCTCCGGGACCTGCTTAACCTCTCGGCCAACGAGACGCTGAGCCGGACACTGATGACCTCTCTGACCACGCTGGCGGCACTGGTCGCGCTGTTGGTGCTGGGCGGCGACGTAATCCGCGGTTTCGTCTTCGCGATCACCTTCGGCGTCGTCATCGGAACCTGGTCGTCGATCTATGTCGCCAAGAACATCGTACTGATGCTCGGCGTGGATCGTCGTAGCCGCGAGGAGCGCGAGGCTGCGCTGGCCCCTGCCGAGAGCTGAGCTTCGGTTTGCCGCCCTGCCTATATGAAGCCGGCAGGGCGGCTTTCTCTACTCTGGGCGCATCAGCAAAGAGCCGGCCGGCAATTAGAAGAACAGGTACTATGCAAAAGCCCTCCCAATTGCGCAAAACTTGTCGGGACCTACCTTGGCGGCAAGACAATTATTGACAAGGATCGTACAATGTGTCCACTCGACGACATGCCGTTGGTTTCGTCAGCGTCACAGGAGAACTGTTTAATTATTTTTCGACCGGAAGCGCAAACGTAATCACTTGATCTCCAACTTGCGGTTTTAGGATCGGATTTCCTCCCGCCACGAAGCTCACATATTGTCGCCCCTCATGTTCGTATACAGCGGGGTTGGCCACCGCCGGAGCCTCGATTCGCCAGTTCCAAAGTTCTTCCCCCGTTGCGGCCGAGAGTGCACGCACTCGAGAATCCATCGAGGCCCCGATGAAGATCACCCCGCCCGCTGTAATGGCTGGCCCCCCTATTGTGGGCGATCCCCAGCTCTCGGGGGCGTAGAAGCCCCACTGCTGAGTCTGGCCAAAAGGCCGCTCCCATAATTGCTCACCGGTATTGAGGTTGTACGCGAGCATAGTGCCGAAAGGGGGCTTCCAGCACGGGAGACCTAGTGGCGTCAGGAAATTCGTAAGCTTAAAACCATAGGGCACGCCCTCCTGCGGATAGTACCCTTGCTCGGCACCACTTTGGCCCGCGATCTCCTCATATTCTTCGCGCGGGATCATTTGAAGGATTTGCGCCACCTTCTGGGTATTTACATAGAAGGTATTGGTCTCGGGATCGAGCGCGCCGCCGCCCCACTGCATGCCCCCTGCCGTACCGGGATACATCAAGGTGCCCTTGCCTCGGGCAGTCGGAGGAGTGAACAGCCCCTCGTAGCGCAGCTCTTCGAGCGTTCGGGAACAGTAACCGAGGCTTGTCAGATCGGCGAGCCACCAGATGCCGGGCCAGGTATCGTAGGTGTTGGTGGGAGGCGGCACGTCGACGAAGGGCTGGGTGGGTGCGGCCTGCTCGCCCTCGAGATCCGAGGCGGGGACCGGCCGCTCTTCCATGCCAAATACCGGCGCGCCGGTTTCGCGGTTCAGCACGTAAAGCATGCCCTGCTTCGACGTCTGAATCAGCGCCGGGATGGTTTCGCCGTCCCGCTCGATGTCTACGAGTGCCGGTGCGGCGCCGGTGTCGTAGTCCCATATGTCGTGATGGACGAGCTGACGCGACCAGACGATCTCCCCCGAATTGGTGTCCACCGCTGTTACGGATGTCGCCAGCGGCAGTTCCTCCAGGCGGTTGCCACCATAATAGTTGGGCGAGGGTGAGGAGACTGGCATGTAGATGATGTCGCGCTCGGGATCGATGGTCATGTGGGTCCAGACATTCGCCGTGCCGGTGCGGTCCCACAGCTCCTTGGGGATGAAGTTCACCGTCCAGTCCAGTTCGCCGGTCTTGGCATCCACCGCAAAGACTGTGCCCGGAGGTGCCTGCGCACTTTCCCAGTCCTTGCCAGCCCAGCCGACGAAGAGACGGCCCTCATGCGCGACGGGAGGTTGCAAAAGCGACAGCGGCCAGCGATCGTTGGTATCGTTCCACTGGTTCACGTCAAGCACGCCGGCCTCGCCGAAATCCTCGCACGGCCGCCCGGTATCAGCATCGACCGAATGCAATTTGGCGTCCATTGTCCCGATATAGACGCGCTTTGCGCAGGTGCCCTCGGCACCTTGCTCCTCCCAATAGGTGACGCCACGGTTTTTGAGTGCGGGCTGAGTCAGGGCCTCCAGTCTGGCTTGGCTGTCGTAGGTCCAGCGCTCCTCCCCCGTAGCCGGATCGAGAGCGAAAATGCGGTAGAAAGGGGTGCCGAGATAAAGCGTCTCATTGGCGTAAATCGGAGTGGCGGACCAGACTGTTTGAGGCAGATCGCCCGAGCCATCAGAGACGTCACCGGTCTCGAATTCCCAAGCCGGCTGAAGAAGATGCACATTGGCCGCATTGATTTCGGTCAGCGGGCTGTACTTGCGTGCTTGCAGATCGCCGTGAAAGCCGGGCCAGTCCTGCGCGCGTACGTCGGGTGCGTGGGCAATGGGCGAAGCCAGAAATACCAGCACAGCGGCGCTGGGGCCGTAGCCCTTGCGAGAGGCAAGGTTCCAGATGGCTCCGATGATGGCGAGCAACATCGACCACATCGCGACGTCCTGCATCAGGAAATACGCGGCCAGTGCCGTCAGAACTGCGCCCGCCAGCACAAGCCATTTCAGCGTGAAGTTCAGCCAATGGGGCATCCATTTGAACAAGACCAGCGCCGAGGCCACCGCTACTGCTGAGGCCCCGACCAGCGCCAACACCGCGCCGGCGCTGCCTGCGACCCCGCTTTCCGACCAAAGATAGGCAATCAACAACGCCACGCTGGCGGCGCTGGCGGTGATCAGGGTCAGGCCGATACCGGGCTGCTTGTCACGATAGGTCATTCGGTTCCCTCACATTTGCGAAGTTAACGCGACGTTTGCGCAGGGGTTCCTGCACCTATCAGGTCTCGATACGACAAGAGCTTCGAGATTGAACGAGAGCAGCAACGTGCTCTCTTCGCCAGACCCGAGCGGGAGGCGCTCGACGATTTGCTGCGCCGCAATTCCGATACAGGCGAGGAAACCGAGGAGCGCCAGGAAGATCGTTCCCATTGCTGCCACGTGGCCAAGCCACCGGAACTTCTCCGGCGCTCGTTTGGTCCCCCAACGATCCACCGGGGCAACAAGAAGAGCAAGAAAGACCGAGAAGATGACAGGCACCACCACTGGCGCCATAGCCCGAAGTGTCCAACCCACGAGAATGATGGCCATGACTGCCACGCATCCCAGCAGAATGGCACGCCAATGGGCCACGCCTTTCGTATCAGCGGAATGGGTCGGCTCTTCCATTGCTCCTCCCGGTCAAGGATCGACTACTGCGGCGCAGCCGATGGGTTACGGATTTACGGCCTTCGACCGAGCGTATCGGCCATCTCCGCGTTGCGTTCTCCCATCGGCCTGACGCGCCCTCGCGTGGTGTCCCGCCTAGACTGATGCTCCATCTCGGCATTCAGCAGGGCTCCGAGCAGCACCACGAACGCCGTCATCCATATGTAGAGAAGCAGGATCACCACCCCGGCGAGCGCGCCGTAGGTCGGCTGGTAGCTGCCGAAATTGCGCACGAAGAGTGCGAAGAGCACCGAGCTTCCCAGCCAAAGCGCCGTGGCAATGACCGCGCCCGGGGTGACCCAGCTCCATCGCGGCGGCCTTCGCGCCGGCGCGTAACGATACAGCAGCCCCAGCGCCGCCATCGACAGCAGCCCCAGCACCAACCAACGGCCCACGCTTATGATGGTGCCGGTCCACCCCGCGAGCCCCAACGCCTCGGCGGCCGGAGGCGCCGCCACCGCGAGCGCCAAGGCGGCAAGGGCCATCGACGTCAGCACCGCTGTCAATCCCAGCGACACGAGGTTGCGCATGATGATGTTGCGAGACTCGTCCTCCGCATGCGCCATGTTGATGCCGCTGACGAGGTTGTCGATCCCGCGCGACGCCCAGAACAACGATAGCGCGAGGCTGATAACCGCCGTGGCTGTCGCCTGACCGGGGGCCTGGCTCACGAGCTCGACCGCCTGATCCCGCACCACCCCGAGCGGCTCGGCTGGGGCCAGCCCATCCAGCGCGTCGAGCTGGTCGATAACGAGCTCGGGGTCGAAGAACAGCCCGGCCAGCGACACCAGCATTGCGATCGCCGGGAACAGCGCCAGCATGCCGAAGAAGGCGACCCCCGCCGCGACCAGTGGGACGAGTTCCCGTCCGATCCGCCCGCTGACGCGCCACCAGATGTCGCGCCAGCCCGCCGGTTGGATCTGATCCGGCCGCCATGCCTCGCGCCCGCGGCCGCGCTCCTGCCCGGCTTCTTCGGGCACCGCTGGCGCAGTTGGCCCTTCGCCCTCTGAATGCGGGTTCGCCTCTACGCCGGGCCCGGGTCCTTCGCGATGCCGCTTCTGCATGCCAGCCGCCCTTTTCAGTGGCGCCAAGTTGGCGACTCATTCTCTGCAACGCGCGATGACGCTTGCTTGGCACTCCGCATGTCATTCTCCTCTGCCGCCAGGCAGGCAACGCGCCCGCAGTCTGACGGAAGGCCGGGGCTGGACTCGTTGAACTGTGTCCAGCCCGTCAGCGGAGAACTGTCGGACGAGGGCGGCCCCACCTTTACAGGCGCCGCGGCAAAGACCACGGCGCCGCGTGACAGCCTTCTCAGTTCCCGCTGGACGAGCTGTCGCTATCCGACGCGTCGCTGTCGCTCGATCCGCTGTCGCTCGAATTGTCGACCGAACCGCCGTCGCTGCTGCCTGACGCCTCGGAGTCCCCGGTCGCCGCCTTGCGGCACTCGATGTACTCGTCCTGGCTGACCATGCCGTCATCGTCGAGATCCATCTCGGCGAACTCGGTCCGGCTCTGCTCCTCCTGGTCGCCATCGGTGGCGGGGCTGTAGTCCGAGGTGCAGAAGGAGTTGTCCGTATAGACGTTGGTCGTGACGTCGCTCTGGGCCAGGGCCATGCCCGAGCCGAGAACCACGAAGGCTGCACTACTCAGCAGATGCTTCATCCTGGATCTCCGTTTCTCCCTATAGGCGGCCGCCCCATGGCGGACCTGCCTCTCCAGCCTTGAAAACCACGAGCGCGAAGGGGTGGTTCCGATCCCCTCGGTGGAGGGGCCGGCCAGCCCCCTCGCCCGTAGCGCTCATCAGCCTCGGATTGGGCTTGGCTGCACCCCTCGGGGGGGACCCCTAAGCTGCGGATCTCTTGGCTTCTCGAAGCGCACAGCAAGGAGACCGGTGAATGCATCAGCTCTACCTGACGATGGCGCTCGCGGCCTTTACGGTGGTGGGGCTGGGCCTGACCTCCGGTCTCTTGCAGAAGCTGCCGCTGTCCCGGCCCCTGCTGGCGCTCGCGATCGGGGTGGCTGCGGGCCCGGTAGGGCTCGGGTTGATGCGATCCGAGGACTGGGGCGATCCGCACCTTGTCCTCAAGGAAGCCGCCCGGCTAACGCTGGCCATCTCCGTCATGGGTGTGGCGCTGCGCATTCCGGCGCAGGACCTGCCACACCTGCGGCGACCGTTGCTGCTGCTCCTCGGACCGGGCCTCCTCCTAATGTGGGCTGGTTCCAGCGGCTTGGCTTGGCTCGCCTTCGGGCTGGCCCCGCTGATGGCCCTCGCGGTGGGTGCAGCGATTACCCCGACCGATCCCGTGGTCGCTGCCTCGATCGTGACGGGCAAGGTTGCCAAGAGCTCTTTGCCGCGCGACACGAGAACCATCCTGTCGACGGAATCCGGGGCCAATGACGGTCTAGCCTACCTGCTCGTGCTCCTGCCGCTGCTGCTTCTGACGGAAGGCTCCGAGGCGGGGCTGCGCCGCTTTCTGTCCCACACCATTCCGGTGGGGGTTCTTCTGGCCGTGGTGATCGGTGCTGCGCTTGGCGGCGCGGCCGCCATCATACTGCGGGCCGGCGACCGCCGGGGCTGGGTGGCGGAAAGCTCGATCCTCGGGATGACGGTGGCGTTGTCGCTGCTGGCGGTGAGCGCCGCCCATGCCGTGGGTTCGGACGGGATCCTCGCCTCCTTCGCCGCCGGCATCGCCTTCAACGCGCTGGTGGACCGCAGGGCCGAGATGGAGGACGAGAACGTCCAGGAGGCGGCGTCCAAACTGTTCACCCTGCCGGTGTTCGTGCTGACCGGCGCCCTGCTGCCGTGGAGCGCGTGGGCGGCGCAAGGCTGGACGCTCGGGCTCTTCGCGCTGGCTGTTCTCGCGCTCCGACGCTCCCTGACCCTTTTGGTGCTAGCGCCCCTCATGGGGGTGGAGCGACGCGATGCCGTCTTCTTCGGCTGGTTCGGCCCCGTGGGCGTAGCGGCCATCTACTACGCGCTGCACGCGCGGGAGATGCTGCATGACCCGCGGACATGGACCATCACCAGCGCCGCCGTGACCGCCTCGGTACTGCTGCATGGCGTGACGGCCAGCCCGGGGGTTTTTCTCTATGGGCGTGTGGCGAAAGATACGTCCAAAGGCAGGTAAGCGTTGGGCGCTGCAGGCGGGAATCCCAGCCCAGGCTCGATCATCAGAGCTCCGGTGCGCCTTTCCAACCCTGTCATGGACCATCGCTTGCAAAAGCGGCTCAGGCATCAAAGAGGCTGCGCTCCCCTCATGCGCAACAGGGGAACACAGCCTCTAATGACCGGACAAAAGGTCTGTAGTGGCAACGAAGGGGATTGAAGAGTGTTCCAATCTTTCCGGGATTCCCTTCTTCCTTCACCTCCACACATGGAAAAAACCGCGCCTGTCCCGTAAGGGAGGCGCGGTCCTCGCATAGCAAGTAGGATCAGCCCGGATCAGCGTTCGATCCTTTCCGGGCACTGCAGCGGCTCAGTTTCCGCTGCTGCCATTCGGCTCGTTCGACGAGCCATCGCTGTTAGAGCCTTCGGAGCTGTCTGAACCGCTCGTGCTGGCCCCATTGCCGCTCTGGCTCTCGCCGCTGCTGTCCGAGCTCGCGCCATCGCTGGACTGGCTGCTGTCGCTGCTCCCGCCGGTATCGGCGGTTGCGTCAGACCCATTGCCCTGCCCCGAGCCTGATTGCGGGGTCACGGCATTGCCGCTGGCATCGTAGAAGACGATGTCGGCGCCCTGCTGCAGTTGGGTCTGGAGGTCGGCATAGGCCTGCTGGCGCAGCTGCTGTTCGATCTGGGGGCGCACCTGCTCGAGCGGCGGCAGTTCCTGGGTGCTGGTGGCCTGCAGCGCGTCGTAGGCGCCCTGGACAGCCTCGTCGGTGATGTCGTCCTCGAACTCCTGCTCGAGCCAGACCTGGATCATCGCGTCATCCTGGGCGTCGATGGTCGACTGCTCGACCAGCTGCTTCACCCGGTCGTTCTCGGCCAGGTTGGCACTCCGTGCCTCCTCGAGGATCAGCTCGCGCATGACCAGCTGCTGGATGGCTGCGGAAATGACCATCTCGGGCGGCTGCGAACGGCGCAGCTGATCGGGCAGCATGTCCACGAAGCGCATCAGGTCGCTTGTGACGATGTCGGTGCCGTTGACAGTGGCGACTTTCCGATTGTCCTGCGCCTGCGCCGAAGCGTCCTCGCCCTGCTGCGACTGCTGGTCCTGCGACTGGTTCTCCTGGGCCAGCGCGGGAACCGCGACAAGCCCGAGGCCAAAGGCGGCCGTCAGCGCGGTGCCGTGAAGGAGTTGGCGAATACGGGTCATAATGTCCTCCAGATTGGGTCTGGTGTCATCGACGCTCTCAACCGCAATCGGCGAATGCTGTTCCTTGGCCGCTCTTCACGATTGCAATGCCACTCCCCTCCCTGCGTCGTTCCGGACCGGCTGTCTGCCCTGCCTGAAACCGGAGTGCGGGGTGCCTCGTTCGCTTCCTGCAGGCACGCAACCAAGGGAAAGCACCATGTCCGACTTGCCCCAACCCTGCCGGATCCTGCGACCGGGTGAGACCTGTTGGAAGATGGCGCAGGCCGATCGCCTGGCGGTCATCGTGGATGCGGCCGACTACTTCTCCGTCATCCGCGAGGTGGTGCCGCAGGCGCGTCAGAGCGTCCTGTTCATCGGCTGGGACTTCGACACCCGGATCGAGCTCGAGCCCGGTGCCCCGAAGGGCGAGGCGCCCAACACGCTCGGAGCCTTCCTCGACTGGGTGGCGGAGCGGACCCCCGGGCTACAGATCCACATGCTGAAATGGGACCTGGGCGCGCTGCAGACCCTGGCGCGGGGCTCGACGCCGTTGATGGTGGCGGACTGGTTCTCGCATGAGAACATCCACATGCGTCTCGATCACGCGCATCCCTCCGGCGCCGCCCATCACCAGAAGATCGTGGTGATCGACGACGCGCTGGCGTTCTGCGGCGGCATCGACATTACGGCAGCGCGCTGGGACACGCGCGAGCATCGCGACGCGCACCCGCATCGTCGGCGTCCGACCTCGAAGCGGCACTACGGCCCCTGGCACGACATCACCACCGCCGTCAGCGGCGAGGCAGCCCGGGCCCTGGGCGAGCTGGCCCGGGACCGGTGGGAGGCGGCGACGGGGGAACGGCTTGCGGCCCCGATGCCGGGCGAGCCGATCTGGCCCGACAGGCTTTCGCCGGTGGCGGTCGAGCAGCCGGTCGCCATTTCCCGGACACTGCCGGAATATCAGGGCCGCGCGGAGGTGCGGGAGATCGAGGCGCTCTATCTCGCGATCATCCGCCAAGCCCACCACAGCCTCTACATCGAAAGCCAGTACTTCGCCTCGCAGCGGATCGCAGAGGCGATGGCGGCGCGGCTGCAGGAACCGGACGGGCCCGAGATCGTGGTGATCAACCCGCACAGCGCCGAGGGCTGGCTCACAGCCGAGGTGATGGGCGCGGCGCGGGCGCGGCTGCTGAAGCTGGTGCGTGAGGCGGACCGTTACGACCGGTTTCGCCTCTACACCCCGGTGGCGGCGGAGGGGACGCATATCTACGTCCACGCCAAGGTGGTGGTCATGGATGACAGGCTGCTGCGGGTCGGCTCGTCGAACCTCAACAACCGATCCATGGGCTTCGACACCGAATGCGACCTGTCGATCGAGGTGGATGATGCTTCGGACCCGCAACTGCGCGCAAGCATCGTCGGCCTCCGGAACGACCTCCTGGCCGAGCACCTGGGCGTCCCTAACGCGACCGTGGAGCACCGGCTGGACGAGATGGGCGGCTCGCTCGTGCGGGCGATCGACAGCCTTCACGGCGAGGGCCGCAGCCTCGTGCCGTTCGAGCCCTCCGAGTATGCGGATACCGAGATAGAGGCCTTCGGCGAGGACGAGCTGTTCGACCCCGAAAGCGTATCGAGCAGCTGGACGGGGTAGGGCCCAATGCAGTTCAGGCTCCGAAAGGAGCCTCTGCACGAGGTCCGCCAAGCGAACCTTCCTGACGCTCGCTGCGAGCGCTCAGTTTCGGCCTCGGCTGCGCAGATCTGCGGAAGGAAGGGCAGCAAGCTGACCTTCGCTGCTTGAACTACAAACGTCAGCTTAGATGTGAAGAAGCACGGCTGCACACCAACCAATTGAGGCAACGTTTTTTTGAACGCGTTCGACTGAGCCGAGCTGCTGGATGAGCGAGGTGAGGAGTTTCGGACTGGAAGTGGAGCGTCGAGTTTTACGCAGAATGCGCATGTGCGCCGCCTTCGGCGCGAGCGAAGCCATGGCGCGCCAACCCCCGATAGCAAAATGACCTCTGACGCTTGACTGCTTTGCCAGACGAGCCAAGTGCCCCCTTCATTACCAAGCGTAAGCCTGACACGGCGGCGCTGGGTTGGAGCGCAATCATGCTGTGCTGATCCTCCCTGGGTGCAGGGCGGTTGCGCTCCATCTCTCCGCCGCCACGTCCGGAGACACCGTTGTCAGTGCCACAGCTATCTTTCTGGCCCTCGACGCCGCGCGTCGACATGAGATGGAGCACAGCCATGCCAAACGGACTTCTGCTCGACCACTGCCTTGAGCCAGACGGTGATGTGAATTCCAAGATTCTTGCACGAGCTCTCGGCATCGACATGTTCGACCTCTTTCGAACAGCGCCCACGCAGCGGCATCTCAAAGATTTATATGCCATCATCTGCGTGGTCCGTCCGTGGACCCGATCAACGTCCGACAGCTGGGCCTGGTATCATGCCAAGCGCCTCGACCGGTTTGGCGGCCTCACACCTGCCGACATGGTCGAGCAAGACCGCTGCACCGAACTGAAGGACTTTCTCGAGGCCGGCGAAGCTCTGGCGACCCCTTGGCCTCCCGCATTTCCCATTCACTATGCCCCTAAGGATGTCAGACCCGCAGCGAACGGCTAAGCGCGGGCGGGTGGCGAGGCAGTTTCGGCATTGCACCATTCCTGCCTCGCCTGCTGATCATTTCCCGCCGACCCCGGCGATCGCCGCGGCAAGGGTTTGGACCAGCCGGTCCGCTTCGAAAGGCTTCTCCAGCCGAAGCGCGTCCTTCACTGCGGAGGGAATGTCGATGATGCCGGAGTAGCCGGTTGCGAAAATAAACGGGATGCCACGCTGGCGAATGACTTGCGCGACAGGCCAGACGAGCTCGCCGTTCAAGTTGACGTCAAGCACCGCCGCGTCGAACCTTGCGGTGGTGATCGTCTTCAGGGCTTCGCCTATCGTCGAGGCCGGCCCGATCACGGTGCATCCAGCTGCTTGCAACGCCGTCGTCGTCTCCTGAGCAACGAGATGCTCGTCTTCGATAACAAGGACGGTTTTCCCTTTGAGCAGGGTTCGATCACCCTCAGGGGGCTTGGCAGGACTGAAGCTGCTTTCGACCCGACCATCTTCCGCTCTCAAATTGTCGAGCGGCAGATCGATGAGCGCCTTGAGTCCGGTGCGCGCATAGTCGAGGGTAACATTGCCACCGAGGTCGGAGGTCAGCATACGTTCGATCAGAACGGAGCCGAAGCCTTTTCGGCTCGGCGCGCCGTCGACCGATGGACCACCTTGCTCTTGCCAGACGAAGATCAGCCGCCGGCCATGGCCATCGCCGGACAGGTGCCACTCGGCGACAACCCGCCCTTCGGGACGCGAGAGGGCGCCATGTTTGGCCGCGTTGGTGACCAGTTCGTGCAGGGCGAGGGTCAGGGTCTGAGCGGCTTTGGGAGTGACCCTCAGCCCCGGTCCCCTCACAAGGATGCGGCTTTCATCATCCCCGCGGTAGGGCGCAACCGCGTTTTCCACCAGAACCTCGAAGCAGGCACCTTCCCAGCGGCTGCGCGCCAGCAATGAGTGGGACTGCGCCAAAGCCGAGAGACGGGCGACCAAACGATCCGCTGCCTCCGGCCCGACGGCCTGACCTCTGGCCAAGCTCTGGCGTGCAATCGACTGCACGACAGCAAGAATGTTCTTCACCCGATGATCGAGCTCCGCCATCAGCATGTTCTGATGCTGTTCGGAGCGCTTGCGCTCGGTCACATCGCGCACGAAGCCGGTGCCGAGGATTGGCTCGCCCTTCGCGTCGATCTGGATGATGCCTGTGCCATGGACATGGTGCAGGCTGCCGTCCGGATGAATGACCCGATATTCGAGATCGAAGGGGCGGCTGTCGCGGATACAGTCGCGGATCTCCGTGTCGAGCCTTGCGCGGTCTTCGGAGTGAATGTGACCCATCCAGTCGGCGATCGTGATCTCGCTGTCGCCAAACCCCATGATCTCGCGTCCGCAAGCGTCGAGGGTTGCAGCGCCAGTGGCGAAGTCCCACGTGGCCCACCCAAGGCTCGAGGCTTGGGTGGCCATCGCCAGCGCGTCTCGGGCTTCGCGCAGCTGTTGCTCGCTTGTATGCCGCGCCATCTCCGCGCGAGCCCCTTCAACCGCCGCATGAGTCCGCTGCGCCACCTCCTCGGCCAAGGCGACATCCGCGGGCTGCCAGTGCTTCGGCTGGGCGGAGTGGATGGCCAGCACCGCGACAAGCCGACCATCGCGGATGTGCGGAACATTCAGAAAGGCCCGGATTCCGCGCTGCGCGAAGGTCTCCAGCGCCTCGGGCGTTGACGTGCGGGGGTCTTCGCTGACATCGCCGATAATGATGCTGCGGCCTTCTTTCAGGTCGGCAACGAAGTCAGGACCGAAATCGTGCAGCCGGTGACGTCCGGCACAACTTGGCATGCTGCCGTTATTCCAGTCGTTTTCGATCAGAGCGAACTCACCACCCTCGTCGATCTCGGCGTAAGCGCTTTGCTCGACACCGAGATGCCGGGCGAGAAGGGCCGCGGCCTCAATGCTGAGCGCGCGGGGGTCCCGCAGGGTTCGGAATTTCTCGTTGAGTTCGCCCCTCATCCGGGCCCGGCGTTCCTCGAGCACCTGCTCGGTGATCTCGAGGCAGGGGCACAGGAAACCTTGCACGACGCCGTCAGGACCGCGCACAGGCGTGTAGGAAAACGAGAAATGCGTCTCCTCGAGATAGCCCTTGCGCTTCAACATCAGGGTAATGTCGCCCATGTGCAGGGCTTCGCCGGCGTAGGCTCGTGTCACGATAGGTTCCAGATCTCGTTGCCAGATCTCCTCCCAGACCACGTGAAAGGGCAGGCCGAGCGCGGGGTGCTTTGCGGCGAGGATTTCCCGGTAGGCATCGTTGTAGAGGAGCGTGCGCTGCGGGCCCCATACGATGAACATGGGCTGGCTCGAGGTCAGCATCAGGTCGATCAGAACATGCAGGACCTGTGGCCAGCTCTCGGGTGTTCCGAGGGGCGAGGCATCCCAGTCATGGGCGCGGATCAGCTGGCCCATCTCTCCGCCAGTTGAGGGGAGCGCAATGTTTCCGAAATTCTCGTCTCGCAACCGCCATCTCCTATTCGGCTCCCGGCATGGAGGGTGTGCCCGGAGCGGTAGGTATAGCTATTCGACGTGGATGCCAGTGGTTCGACGTGGTCGTGACGGAGCGTCCCGCCCCACTGCTCTGAAGTGTCACTGACCGATCACGTGATTGCTCGTCCTCGGTCCGGCGGGGCGTTGTTGCAGAACTCAGACTTGAGCCACAGTTGCCCCTTTCCCCAATGAGGTCATGCCACGCGAACGATCTCGGCGGTGCCGAGAGCTGAGAAGCGGTTCATGAGGGCGATGTGTATGTGGACTTCGGCGGTCTGGCGGTCGGGGTCTCTCGAGGCGATGCGCTCTCCGAACGCCTTCAGACAGCGCATCCTTGCCTCAACGTGGCTTCGCAGATGGTGGCCGGTCCACCGCTTCCAGAAGGCTCGACCAAAATGCCGTGTCGCCCGAAGGATGTCGTTGCGGGCCACGGCCGCCGGTCCATCCTCTTTCCAAGGTCGTCCGCTCTTGCGGATCGGGATGATCGCCGTGGCCTGTCGCTCGATGATCGCGGTGTGGCAGCGACGCGTGTCGTAGGCACCATCGGCGGTCACGGAGCCGATCGGCTCGCCGTCGGGGATCTGCTCGAGCAGGTCCGGCAGGACCGGGCTGTCACCGTCGCGGCTGGGGGTAAATTCCACGGCGCGGATGTCGGAGGTGGCCGTGTCCATGGTCAGATGGGTCTTTCGCCCCTGGCGACGGCCCTGCGCCCCGTGCTTGCGGGCCTGCCATTCGCCATCGCCGAGGAACTTGATGCCGGTGCTGTCCATCAGCAGGTTCAGCGGGCCATCGGCCCGGCGATACGGGATCTGAACGGCCAGGGTCTTCTGCCTGCGGCACAACGTCGAGTAGTCTGGCACCGGCCAGTCCAGCCCCGCCATCCGCAGCAAGCTGGCCACCATCCCGGCCGTCTGCCTCAGCGGCAGCTTGAACAGGACCTTGATCAAAAGACATGTGTGGATACCCCCGCTTGCGCAAGCGACTTCGTGGTTCCCGAGGGCAAGTGATCGGCTGCGAACATGTGTAAGGCCTTTGCGTGCGGCCCTGCATGCGCCGCTGGCCAGTATGGAAATGCGCGGATGGAGGCCATGTCAGAACTGCGAGCTCAAGGCTCTTTGCCTATCACTGGTTTGCTCCACCCTGATCCATCGATCCTTGCCCATACGGGATCAGTGCGCCACTTGCGTCACCGACGCTCCTGACAGGAGACGATCAGCAGACCGCCCCTGCAGGATCTCTGTAAACCTCCTTGCGTGTCATGACCGCCCACACGATGCGGGCGAGTTTGTTTGCCAAGGCGATGGCGACCACCATCCGCGGCTTGTTGGGCAGCATGCGGGCGAGCCAGGAGCCCGGTTTGCCGCCGTTCCGTCCCTTCCAGCGGATGATCGACATCGCCCCGCTGATCAGCAATCGACGAATGTCGCGCTGCCCCATCTTCGATGTTCGCCCAAGACGCTGCTTGCCACCGCTCGAATGCTGTCGCGGGACGAGCCCGAGCCAGGCGGAAAAATCCCGGCCGCGCTGGAATGTCTCCAAGGCCGGCGCAAAGGCTTCGATCGCCATGGCTGTCACCGGCCCCACGCCAGGTATGGTGCGCAGGCGCTGTGCCACCTCGTGCTTTCGAGAATGCTCCTCTATGCGCCGTTCCAAGGCTGCAATCTCGGAGGCAGTTTGAGCGATCCTGTCCAAGTAGAGACTGCCGATCTCGCGCCGTGTCCTCCAAGGCCCGGATGAACGGATCGACCGAGCGGCGTCCACCTGGCACGATGACCCCATGCTCGGCCAGGTGCGCCCGCAACGCATTCACCAGCTGGGTCTTCTGCATGACCAGAAGATCTCGGGTCCGGAACAGCATGGCGAGAGATTGCTGCTCACTGGACTTGACCGGCACCGTGCGCATCGAGGGCCTTAGGGCAGCTTCAACAATGGCCTCGGCATCATTCGCGTCGTTTTTCTGACGCTTCACGAAAGGCTTCACGTAGATCGGCGGGATCAGCCGAACCTCGTGGCCCATGGCGTTCAATGCTCGAGCCCAATGATGCGAGGTCGCGCAGGCCTCCATCGCCACGACGCAAGGCTCGATCTGCGACATGGTCGATAGGAAGCGCGAGCGCGCGACCCGCTTCTTCATGACAGCTCGGCCCTCCCGGTCCGCAGCGTGAAGTTGGAAGACGTTCTTGGCCAAATCGACCCCGACTATGGTAATCTTCTCCATGGATGCCTCCTCCCTTGTGGCGACTTCAACATCACCACCTTGGCACATCGATGCCGTCGGGCGGGGGTGTCCACTCCATCAGAACTGGATCGCACCTTCGGAGAAGACCGGGGGCCGTCCCGGCCGTCCCTCATGCGGCGCGAGCCACGTCATCTCCCGGTCCAGCCAGATCAGCAGAGAGCCACGCTTGCGCAGCGCCGCGTTGTAAGCAGACCAGTTTGTCGTGTGATAGCGGGCAGGCATGGGCTTCGTCATGCCACCCACCTAAGCGGCTGATCCGCTGTGTGAACCGTCGGGCCGGGAGTTCTGCAACAACGCCGCTCGAGTCCTATCTGGCCATAGCGAATTCTTATTCTAAAGATGTGTAATACCATGCAACAGGATAGGTATATCCAACGCGATCAAGCCGGGCATCGTGCCGGCGTGACTTAGTCCTCTCGGGAGGTGAGGAGTGAGCCACATGCATTATGGGCCCAATGCGCCACCGGCTTGCGCCGATTTGGCCAGAAAAGAGCCCAGATGTTTGGGAGGGGTAGGCTCAGAGCTGACAGATCAGCTCTGAGCCTTTCACCGGGCTTTACCATCCCGGTGAACCTACCGCTGATGGCAGGTCGGCCCGCAGACTTTCAAGGGACTTATCATGGGGGGTACCGGGCCGGCGGTGACCCGCAGAACCCCAGCTGTCATGACCTCGCCTCTATTCGATCCCACCGAACCGGCTGACCATATGCGCGGCACCGGCGACCGCTAGAGGCGAGAGTTACAGCCCTTAGGACCGGGCTCGCCTCCTAGAAGCGGCGTGTTTGTCGCTGGACGGTCGTCTTCCATGGCAAACGGAGGAGGCCCATAAGCTCAGGCCGCCTCAAGCTGCCGCGCCTCAGCCCGGATGTTCAGGTAGTTGCCGCTTAGGATCAGCGTGGCGCCGATCAGCATCAGCGGCCCGACAGGCTCGCCGTAGAGCACCAGCCCGACCACCGCGATGACCGGCAGGCGAAGGAAGTCGAACGGCATCACAAGCGTCGCGGGCGCAAGACGCAGCGCGTTGGCGATGCAGAAATGCGCGCCCAGCCCGGCCGCGGCGATCACGCCGATCCAGGGCAGGGCCGCCTGCGAGGGGGCGGCGATATCGCCGTCGAACCCGGCGCAGGCAAAGCCGAGCACGGTCTGGCTCGCGGTCATCCACCACAGGATTGAGGCCACCGGGGCCTCCGCGGTGAGGCGCCGGGTCAGCATGTAGGTGAAGGCGAAGCCCACGGCACAGCCCGCTGCCGCCAAAAGCGCGGGGCTGAGCGGTGCGGCACCGGGACGCGCGACCATCACGATCCCGATAAAGCCGAGGATTGCCGCGATGGCGCGCGGCCGTGTCAGTCTTTCGCCCAGGATCAGCGGTGACAGCACCAGCACCCAGAGCGGTGCGGTGAACTCGAAGGCGAAGACCTGCGCTAACGGCAGCGCAGCGAGCGCGTAGAACCACAGGTTCTGGGCGCTGAAATGGGCGATGTTGCGCGCCAGATGGAGGCCGGGGCGGCGCGGTGTCACCTCGTGCCAGCGGCGGCCGAGGCTCAGGACGAGGGCGACGATCGCCATGCCGATCAAAGACCGCCAACTCATGATCTCGAAGGTGTCGAGCTCGATCGACACAGCCCGGCCCGCCACTGCCATCGAGGTGAAAGCCGTGACCGCCCCCATCATCCACAGGGCGGCATAGAGCGGCGCGGTGCCCGGTAGCCGAGCGATGCTTGGGGTCATTTCTGCGTGCTCCTCAACCGCAGCTTGGGTCCTCGGGCTGCACTAGCGCAGGCCGTGGGGCTTTCCCAGCTCTGCAACCTCGGGCACTGGGGACAAGACCGTCATCGCCGTTCAGCACCAGCCACAATTAGTGAACAACGATCGCTCGCTTATCCGCCCCAGCAGCCAGATGAGACGGAGCCCGCTCACGAAACCGGTGACCACGCCAACTGGCAGTCTCTTCGGGGCCATCAGGATGCGGGCAACAAGGTCCCCCAGATCAGTACTATCGCGCCAAGCAGCGCCGACAGCGGCAGCAGCCGGGGCGATCACGGAGCCGGCGCGTGCTGGTTACACCTCACCGTATCCCCGTTTCCCCCGCCCCGCCTGCGGAAGCCAGTGGGAACCATCGTGAGACGGGATGCCATGCTGCGCCCGCGAAGAGCATGGCGCGATCTGCACACAACGTCTGTTGTCACGGGAGCCTTTGAAAGTTTTGCGTATCGGTGCCTGCCAAGACCGTATTGGGCGGCCAGCCTCAAAAACGGTGAGGCGGGTGTCATTCAGACTATCAATCGTCGGAGGGGTAAGCCGCCCAAAGACGGCCGCTCCCAGGACGGAACAGGGGCGCGACCTAACCATAGCGCGCAGACACCACTGCACAGGAACGCCAAGAGGGCCGGCCTCTCCCCTTGCGGATCAGAGGAGAAGCACGTGCTTATGTCTGACTACGAGATCATCACCGACGGCGGCCGCAGGCGCCGCTGGTCTTCGGCCGAGAAGCATCGGATTGCCGAGGAGGCGCTGGTCCTGGCTCTAGACCAATCTGACCGATAAGATTCCTAAACTCTTATCTGGGTCATCCGCTTCAGCATTTCACCCAAAGGCTTAGGCACAAATGCTGCGTCGCGTGGCAGCGGGCGCACCGGCAGACCGTCTGGGCGTGGGCGGGCCTGCGCCAGCCAGCTGCG
>NZ_JACIBX010000023.1 GCF_014195545.1 Limimaricola variabilis
TTGACCGAACGTTAGCGTCGATTCTGCCGGCCAGTCAATAAATAAATCCAGTTGATTTAATAATTGAATGTGCTGCATGATGGGGGCAGGGAGGAGATCGGATGGACAAATCCGAAGTGCGCAGCCTTGCGGGCGGCGCGAACCAGCGCGGATTGCGCGACCACAACGAAAGGCTACTGCTCAGCCTGATGCAGCGACATGGCCCCATGCCCGGCAGCGATCTCGCCCGGCATTCGGGCCTGTCGCCGCAGACTGTGTCAGTGATCCTGCGCCGTCTCGACGAGGACGGGATGATCACGCGCGGTGCGCCGCAGCGCGGTCGCGTCGGCAAGCCGCGCGTGCCCGTGGGGCTCGACCCGGACGGGGCGTTTTCGATCGGCCTCAAGATCGGTCGACGCAGCGCCGATCTGCTGCTGGTCGATCTGCACGGACAGGTGCGGGGCGGGCTTCAGGACACTTATGGCTACCCCGATCCGGCCCGCGTTCTGGGCTTCCTCGAACATGGGGTGGCCGAGCTGGCAGGGCGGCTGCGGCCGAGGCTCCGCGAACGGATCGCCGGCATCGGCGTGGCGCGTCCGCATGAATTGTGGATCTGGCCCGAAACCATCGGCGCACCGCCCGCCGCGCTCGACGGCTGGCGCGAGTTCGACTTCCAGGTGGAGATCGCGCGCTTCTCGCCGTTGCCGGTCTGGGTCGAGAACGATGCCACCGCCGCCTGCCGCGCCGAGCACATCTTCGGCCGGGGGCGCGAGTTTCGCGATTACGCCTATCTTTTCATCGGCTCCTTCATCGGCGGCGGGGTGGTGCTCAACCATACCGTGCTCGAGGGGCCGCATGGCAATGCGGGGGCGATGGGCTCGCTGCCGACCCGCGACGCGCAGGGCCGCCCGGCGCAGCTCATCGATACCGCGTCGCTGCATCTGCTCGAGCGGCGGCTCGTCGCCGCAGGGCACGATCCGGCCCAGCTCTGGGCGCTGCCACAGGATTGGTCGGGCATGGAGGAGGTACTCGAGCCTTGGCTCGACGAGGTCGCAGAGGAACTCGCGCGCGCGGCTGCGACGGTTTGCGCGGTGATCGATTTCGAGGCGGTGCTGATCGATGGCGGCTTTCCCGAAACCGTGCGCGCGGCCCTCGTGGGGCGGGTTCGCGCCGCGCTGGGCCGGGTCGACCTGCGCGGGCTGATCGTGCCGGAGATCGAGGCTGGTGCGGTCGGGGGCAACGCACGTGCGCTCGGCGCCGCCTGCGCGCCGATCGTCGCGCAATTCCTGCTCAACACCCATTCGGGGTTCACACCCGGCTGACATCGGCGGGTCGCGCTTGTCAAGCGACGCAACTTGGCAGACAAACAGAAGGGAGCCTGCCGCGACGGCAGGCCATGGATCGGCACCGCGCGGGAACCTGCCTAGGCGTGCAATGGTTGTGCCGGCAAGCCATGCCCCGCGCCCGCGGGACGCATGCCAGGCCCTTGAGGGCCCGTAAATTGGAGACAGGGAATGTACTACGAGATGATCGGCTTTCACGGTGAACACCAAAGCGAGCACACCGCCGATGGCGTGCCGGAGCCGAAGCTCGACCGCTCGACATTGTTTCTCGACTTCGACGGCACGCTGGTCGATCTGGCGCCGCGGCCCGATGCGATCGAGGTCGATCCCGGTCTTGGCGACCTGCTTCGCTCCCTTTCCGAGCGGACCGAGGGCCGGGTGGTGATCATCACCGGCCGCGCGATCGAGGACGTGACGCAGTATCTGCAAGGCTTCGACGGCCCGATCATCGGCGGCCACGGCGCGCAGGAGCGGATCGAGGGTGAGATCCGCAACCACGAGTTGGCCAACCCCGAGACCGTCAAGCGACTGGGCGAAATGACCACTGCCTTTGCGGCGACCCATCCGGGGCTGATCTGCGAACAGAAACCCACCGGCGTCGTGCTGCATTTCCGCCAGAACGAGGATCTCGCCTCGCAGGCCTATGCCTTCCTGCGGGCCCTGTCGGAAACCCATGAAGGCTTCGACCTGCACCATTCCAAGATGGCCTATGAGCTTCGCCCGCAGGGCATCGGCAAGGACGTGTCGATGAAGCGGCTGATGGAGAGCGAGAAGTTCAAGGGCACCATGCCGATCTTCTTCGGTGACGACGTGACCGACGAGCCGGCGCTGCATTGGGTGGCCGAGCAGGGCGGCATCGCCGTCAAGGTTGGCGAGGGCGAAACCGCTGCCGGTTGCCGGCTGGGGGATCCGCAGGCGGCGCGGAGGACGTTGCGGCGTTGGGTCGAGGCCTGAGCATGGCTGACGGACGCCTCATCGTCGTTTCCAACCGTATTCCCACCGAAGAGGCCCCGTCAGGCGGCCTCGTCGTCGCCTTGCACGACGCGCTCAAGGAGCGCGGCGGGGTCTGGATCGGCAATTCCGGCAAACGGGTCGCGTCCGAGGAGGCGCAGAAGGGCCTGACCCGGATCGCCGAGACTCCCTATGCTCGCTACAGCTTCGACCTCACCGAAGAGGAACATGCGGGCTTCTACCTGGGCTACGCGAACTCCACGCTCTGGCCGCTGTTCCACCACCGTACCGACCTCTTGGCCGTCGATCCCGATCAGGCGCGCATCTATCGCGAGGTCAACGACCGCGTGGCGGGGCTGATCGCCGAAGTGGTGCAGCCGGGCGATGCGATCTGGGTGCACGACTACCATTTCCTGCCGTTGGCCGAGGCGCTTCGCAAACGCGGCGTCGCCAACCGGATCGGCTTCTTCCTGCATATCCCGTTCCCCAACCCCTCCGACATGCCTGCCTTGTCGGAACGCAAGCTGATGCCGGGCTGGCTCTCGGCCTTCGACCTGATCGGCCTGCAGACCCGGCGCGACGTGTCCAACGCGCTCGATTTCCTGCGCGACAACGGCGCCGAACTGCTGCTGCGCGGCAAGATGAAATATGGCGACCGCAGTTTCGAGATCGCGAGCTACCCGATCGGCATCGATGTCGATGCCTTCGTGCGCGCCGCCGAGGAACACGCGGATTCCGGCGAGCATCTGCGCTTGTCGCCGGGCGAACGGCTCGTGCTCGGGGTCGACCGGCTCGATTATTCCAAGGGACTGCCGCAGCGCTTTGCGGCCTTCGGCGAATACTTGTCGAACCGCCCCGATCCCAAGATCCGCGCCACCCTGCTGCAGATCGCGCCGCCCTCGCGCGAAGATGTCGAGGCCTACAAGGAGATCCGCCAGGAACTCGAGACCATCACCGGCCGCGTCAACGGCGAGATGGCAGAGCTCGACTGGACACCGATCCGCTACATCCGCCGCAACATCCAGCGCGACATCCTGGCGGGGCTCTATCGACGTGCCGACGCCTGCCTGGTGACGCCGCTGGCCGACGGAATGAACCTCGTCGCCAAGGAATTCGTCGCCGCGCAGGATGGATCCGATCCCGGTGTGCTGATCCTGTCGCATTTCGCCGGAGCGGCGGAGCAGATGGAAGCGGCGCTGATGGTGAACCCCTATGATCCGGGCGAGACCGCTCGCGCGATCGAGCAGGCGCTGTCGATGCCCCTGCACGAGCGTCAGGCCCGTCATCTGAGCCTGATGCAGACCATCCGCGCCACCGATATCGGCTGGTGGACGCGCACCTATCTTTCGGCGCTTCTGCAGCGCGAGGAGAAGGCGTCGCACTGATTTTCAAGCGGCACATTTTTTCGGGAACCTTGGACGGCGAGACGGGTTGGATGGAAGAAGAGGCGCCGTTCCCTCGCCTCTCTCATTCCCCAAGGCCGGCGGCCGCTGCTCCTGATCATTCCCTCGGGGAGCAGCGACCGCCGGCCACCCCATTTCCCCGGCACACTTCACAACTTCCGGCTGCCATGCCATCTTCGCCGTGAGCGAAATTCCGCTCGGATAGAGCGGAGCCCGCATGCCCATTCTTTCGGCCCGGACGCGCCTGACCTTTCGCCGGTTCATAAAGTTGCTGGGAGGGTTGTGGACGTTGGCCGGCGACGTGCAGTTGGGGCTGATCGCGGCGGGTGTCGCCTTCTATTCGATCTTTGCCATCTTCCCCGCGATCGCGGCGCTGATCGCGGTATTCGGCCTTCTCGCCGACCCCACGGTCATCGAGGCGCAGCTCGAACTGATGCACGAGATTATTCCCGTCGAGGCCTATGGCCTGTTGCGCGACCAGCTCAACCTGATGCTGGCGACGCGGCCGGAGACACTGGGCTTCGCGACGATCCTTTCGACGCTGGTGGCGTTGTTCTCGGCCCGCAACGGCGTGGCCTCGCTGATCCTTGGGCTGAACCAGATCTATGGCCGTCCCAACCGCAACGGGGTGCGACAGATCCTCGTGGCGCTGTTGCTGACCGTGTCGCTGATCGCGATCGCCGTCCTAGCCATGCTGGTGGTGGTGATCGCGCCGATCCTGCTGGCAGTGCTGCCCCTCGGCCTGCGGGTCGGCTGGGCGCTCGAGGCGGTGCGCTGGATCGCGGCCTTCGGGGTGGTGCTGGCCGGGCTCGGGGTGATCTACCGCTTCGGGCCGAACACGCGCGGCATGCGCGGTCGCTGGATCACGCCGGGCGCCTTCCTCGTGATCCTGTTCTGGCTCGCCGCCTCGGCCGGGTTTTCCTACTACCTATCGCATTTCGGCAAATACAACGAGGTCTACGGCTCCATCGGCGCCGTGGTGGCGCTGCTGATGTGGCTCTATATCTCGGCTTGGCTGGTGCTGCTGGGCGCGGCTGTCAACGTGGTCTGGGCGCGCGTGCTGCGCGCCGAGACGCCGTCACGGCCGCAGCCCTCTCCGATCGAACATCGGCCGATCCGGATCGGATGAATGCGGCCCGGCGCGATGGCCGGGCCGTGGTCTGTCCTCAGCCGTGCAGCGGACCGGTCGAGGAGAAGAACATCGCCTGGCTGACCGCCGAACGCACCTGCTCTTCGCCGTAGGGCTTGGAGATCAGGAAGGCCGGCTCGGGGCGCTCGCCCGTCAGCAGTCGCTCGGGGAAGGCGGTGATGAAGATCACCGGCAGGTTGCCATGCGCCTCGAGGATGTCGCGCACCGCGTCGATGCCCGAGGAGTTGTCGGCCAGCTGAATGTCGGCCAGCACGAGGTCGGGCTTCTCCTGCTGGGCGAGCTTGACCGCGTCGTCGCGGGTCCGCGCGACGCCGGTGATGGCGTGACCCATGTCGGAGACGATCGACTGCAGGTCCATGGCGATGATCGCCTCGTCCTCGATGACCAGGATCCGGCCCGAGATGCTGTCTTCCATCTCCTGCCGGGCGATCTTCACCAGATGCTCGACCTCGTCGATGTCGATCTGCATGATCTCGGCGATCTCCTCGCTGGAGAAATCCTCGATCGTGTGGAGAAGCAGCGCCTCGCGGGTGTTCGGGGTCAGCTTGGCGAGATGCGCCTGCGCCGCGGCGGCGAGGCCGCTTTCGTCACCCGAGACGGGCGCGCCGGAGCTGATCCAGATGGTATGGAACACCCGGAACAGCGCGGTGCGCGGAGAGGCGTCCGTGTCGAAGACCGAGCGATCCTCGAGGATCGCCTCGAGCGTCGCCGCGGCATAGGTGTCACCGCTGTTCTGGCTCCCTGTCAGTGCGCGTGCATAGCGGCGCAGGTAGGGCAGCTCGTGCCCGATCACCGTGGCGAGGTCGGGTGCGGTGGTGGTTGTCGTCATCGGCTGAGAGTCCCCAAATTCATTTTTTCTGGAACCGAACGTGCCCATCGGCATTGTGGTTCCATGATGCGGCCATGCTAAGCGAGGCTGCCGATAATGACGAGGGTATAAGCGGGAATGACACAAAGGGACCAGGGAAGCGCGCGTGGCGATATCGACGCCCACCTCAAGCGCGCGTTCCAGCAGCTCACCGACGAGGCCTTGCCGGACCGGTTCACCGATCTGTTGGCGAGACTGAAAGCCGGTGAGGGTGCGGAAGCCGCATCGTCCGAGGCCGACCAGCCGTCGCCGGACCGGGAAACCGCGCATGCAGGCAAGGTGGGCAGGGGCTAGAATGAGCCATCAAGATCCGAGAGATGAACTGGTCGGGCACCTCCCGGCCATGCGAGCCTTTGCGCTGTCGTTGACGCGCAATGGCGCCCAGGCCGACGACCTCGTGCAGGATACGGTGGTCAAGGCTTGGACGAATTTTGACAAGTTCAAGCCGGGGACCAATCTGCGTGCTTGGCTGTTCACCATCCTGCGCAACACCTTCTACTCGGGACGCCGCAAGGCGCAGCGCGAAGTGGCCGATGTCGACGGCGTGTTCACCGCGTCGCTGGCGGAAAAGCCCGCGCATGATGGCCGGCTGCAGATGAACGACTTTCTGCGGGCCTTTGCCCAGCTGCCAGACGAACAGCGCGAGGCGCTTGCGCTGGTCGGCGCGTCCGGCTTCTCCTACGAGGAGGCGGCGGGCATGTGCGGCGTGGCGATCGGCACGATCAAGAGCCGTGCCAATCGCGCAAGGGTGCGCCTCGCAGAGCTGCTCGAGCTCGAGGACGAAGACGGGCTCGGGATGACCGACGAGGCGACGATGGCGGTGCTGGCAGCCCATGGTGGGCCGCACTTGTGACGCAAAGCATTGGCGAGCGGGACCGGGCGGCGCGGGCCGGCGGCTGGTTCAGCGCGCACGGATTGGTGCTGCGGGTGGTCGCTTTCCTGACCATCGCATTGATGCCGATCGGCCTGATCGCGATCTACCAGACCGCCGAGTTCCAGCGCGAAACGCTGCGGCGGTCCGAACTGTCATTGCTTGCGCTGACCGCGCAGGCCGGCGCGCCGGTGGAACAGACCATCGAGCGCGCCTTCGGCGTGGCCGAAGCGCTGGGCGTGGTGATCGACGAGCTCGACGATCCTGCCAGCTGCTCGGCTTATCTCAATCGCTATATCGAGGGCCGCAAGCTCTACGCGATGATCGGCTTGGTCGATCCCGACGGGATCATGCGCTGTTCCTCGCGGGCGGACTCGCTCGACATGCGCGGCACGCGCATCTGGGAGCAGATGGACATCGCCCCCAACGCGATCGTCACCCTGAGCCAGCGCCCCGAGATCGCCGAAGAGCCGGTGATCAACGTAGCCAGCCCGATCGTCGAGGACGGCGCGCTGGTGGGGTATGTCCAGCTGGCGATCCCGCAGCGGCGCATCGCCTCCCCGGTCACCACGCTGCAGGCGGAACGGCAGCCGATGCAGCTCGTCACCTATAACGAGCTGGGCGAGATCCTGACCATCCAGAACCCCGACCGCCCGCTCGAAACCCTTCTGCCGGAGGGGTTTGACCTCGCCAGCAAGACCGGTCTGCGCGCCACCGCGACCGCCGCGCGCTCGCCTTCGGGCGAGCGTCTCGTCTATGCGGTGACGCCCCTGGTTACCGGGGCGGTCTTCGCGCTGGGCGTCTGGCCCGCCTCCGAGGGCTTTGCCTCGCCGCTGCTGCCGAGCCTGTTCCCGGTGCTGATGTGGGCGGCGAGCCTGCTGGTCGCCTATTACGCCATTCATCGCCTCGTGATCCGCCATGTAAGCCGGCTGGGTCGCTCGATGCGCCGTTTCGGCGCCAACCGGCAATTGCCGCCGCGCGGCAGCGCCAGCGACATGTCGCGCGAGCTGCGGGAGATCGAGGGCGAGTTCGTGCAGATGGCCGGCAACATCCTGCAGGACGAGGCCCGGCTCGAAGATCAGCTGCGCGAGCGGGGCATCCTGCTCAAGGAGGTGCATCACCGGGTCAAGAACAACCTGCAGCTCATCTCTTCGATCATGTCGATGCAGATGCGGCGGACCCGCGACGCCACCACGCGCGAGATCCTGAGCCGGCTGCAGGACCGGGTGCTCGGGCTGGCGACGATCCACCGCACGCTATATGAAAGCGAGGATGTGGGCCGGGTGAACGCGGCCCGGCTGCTGCGCGAGATCGTGGCGCAGCAATCGGGCGGGGCAGGCACGCGGGCCGACCTAGCGGTCAAGCTCGACCTCGAGGATCTGGAACTGTTGCCGGATCAGGCCGTTCCCCTCTCGTTGCTGACATCCGAGGCCCTGGCCAACGCGTTGGCCAATGCCGCACCCGATGCCGAGGGCGCGGTCTGGATCTCGGTGGCATTGCGGAGGGAGGAGAACGGCATGGCCTGTCTCGAGATCGCGAACTCCGCAGCAGCGCGCGACGCAGCCTCCGCCGGGCCGAGGGGGCAGGGGCTCGGCATGAACCTGATCCAGGCCTTCGCCGCGCAGCTCGGCGGCCCGAGCGAGACCCGCCACGAAGCGGGTGTCTACCGTCTCACCACGCGTTTCGCGGTACGCGAGATGCAATACGACCCGCAGGATTACTGATGGCCGGAGACCCGGATGAAGGCGACGTGTTCCCGTTGCGCGAGCGACGCGGCACGCCGCTGACCGACACCGACTACGCCGAGAATAATCCCGCGCATGAGCGTTGGGGCCGGGCAGTACTGCCCGACCCCGTCCTGCCGGCGGATGCCGAGACGCCGATGCCGCTGATCACCGCCGAGCAGGCCTATCCGGTGTTGGAGCGCTGCTTTCTCGAGGCCCGCGACCGTGTCCGCATGTCGTTTCGGGTATTCGATCCCTTCACCCAGCTGCACAGCGTCTCGGCCCGCAAGATCGGCGATATCTGGTTCGACCTGATCGCGCACAAGCTGCGCGAAGGGTTGAAGGTCGAGATCGCCATCACCGATTTCGATCCGATCGCCGTCAACGCAATGCACGCCATGACTTGGGACGCGATGCGCGGGCTGATCGCGGCGGGCGAGGCTTCGGGCCATCCGGAGCGGCTGACCGTACGTGCGGCGATGCATCCCGCCCGCGTCGGCGCGGTGCCGCGGGTGCTGATGTGGTACAAGACTTGGAGCGAGCTGCGCCTGACCGCGCGGCGGCTGAACGGGATGCCGCGCGAAGAGCGCGAGGAGATGCTCAGCCTGCGCCCTGGCCTCGGAAATCACCTTACCGAACGTGGCGGCAAGCTGGTGGCCCGGCTCTGGCCGATCCCGGAGCTTTATCTGGCCACCCATCACCAGAAATTCGCGGTGTTCGACGACAAGTGGCTCTATATCGGCGGGCTCGATCTCGACGACCGGCGCTACGACACGCTGCGTCACGATCGACCCGCACAGGAGACCTGGCACGACGTGCAGCTCTTGATGGGCGGCGACGCGGTCGTGGCCGATGCGCACCGCCATCTCGACAGTTATCTCGCGATCAATTGCGGAGCGCAGCCGCAGCCCACCGGACGCATCCTGCGCACGATCTCGGCCCATCGCCGTCCCGCCATTCTGCGGATGTCGCCCAAGCGCAAGGTGGGCGAGCTGTTCGAGGCGCATCGCGACCTGTTCTCGAAGGCGCGCGACCTGATCTACATCGAGACCCAATTCATGCGCGACCGTGACCTTGCGCGCGATCTCGCGCGGGCGGCGCGGGCGAATCCCGGTCTCGGTCTCGTCATGGTCCTGCCGGCAGCGCCCGAGGACGCGGCCTTTTCCAAGGCCCGTGTCGACGCGCGCTACGGCGACTATCTGCAGGCGCGTTGCATCCGCAAGATCCGCCGCGCCTTCGGCGATCGGGCGCTGATCGTCTCGCCGGCCGTGCCCCGCCGTGCCGATGCCAAGGATCAGGGGCCTCGGGCGCGGATCTGGCGGGCGCCGATCATCTATGTCCACGCCAAGGTGACGGTCGCGGATGGCCGCGACGCGATCGTCTCGTCGGCCAATCTCAACGGGCGCTCGATGCATTGGGATACCGAGGCAGGGGTGCGGCTCGACGGCGGCTCGGCGCTGCAGCTGCGCGATGCCTGCATGCAACATTGGCTGGGCGAGGATGCGCCTCCCGCACCGGGCGAAACCGGGCCCGAGCTGGTGGCGCGCTGGCGCGGCATCGTCGAGGCCGACCGCGCCCGCGTGCCCGAGCTGCGCCAGCACAAGCTGCTGCCCTATCCGCTGCGCCCCGCCTGGCGTCTGGGCCGCAACCTGCCGGGCGTGCCCGAGGCGATGGTCTGACCGGCGCCGCGTCGCGGCGGAACCTCACAGCGTAGGCCGCGTTGGGCGACACACGACTTGACCGAGAGGACGCCATGACCATCGCTGCGATGGTGGCCGCCCTTGCGGGTCTGGTGGTGGTTGCGTTCCTGATCTTCGTGCTGACTGGCGGAGACGACTGAGCATGCAGGGACGGACCATGGCCGTTTCGCTGCCGGACGGTCACCGGGCCGTCGCCCCGCCCGGCGCTGCCGGCGGCGCGGCGGTCCGAACCGCCGCGCCGCGCCAGGTGCAGTTGAAACCCCCCAAGCGGACAACTAAGACTCTGTGAGGACAAGATCCGCACGAGACGCAAGCGTTCCCGAAAAGGCAGAGCAGATGCACGATCCCGTTGAGACCTACATGAACCTCGTCCCGATGGTGGTCGAGCAGACCAGCCGCGGCGAGCGCGCCTACGACATCTTCTCGCGCCTGCTGAAGGAGCGCGTGATCTTCGTCAACGGCCCGGTGCATGACGGCATGAGCCAGCTCATCGTCGCGCAGCTTCTGCACCTCGAGGCCGAGAACCCGAAGAAAGAGATCTCGATGTACATCAACAGTCCCGGCGGTGTCGTCACCTCCGGCCTGTCGATCTACGACACCATGCAGTACATCCGGCCCAAGGTTTCGACGCTGGTGATCGGCCAGGCGGCCTCGATGGGCTCGCTGCTGCTCACCGCCGGCGAGAAGGGCATGCGCTTCTCGCTGCCCAACTCCCGCGTCATGGTGCACCAGCCCTCGGGCGGCTATCAGGGCCAGGCGACGGACATCATGATCCACGCCGCCGAGACCCAGAAGCTGAAGAACCGCCTGAACGAGATCTACGTCAAGCATACCGGCCAGCCGCTCGAGAAGGTCGAGGCCGCGCTCGAGCGCGACAACTTCATGTCGCCCGAGGAGGCGCGTGACTGGGGCCTGATCGACGAGATCCTGACCAACCGTGATCAGGGCGACGACAAGACGCCCAACACCGCCGGTTGAGGCGACGCGCGGTCACCCCGTCAATCCGGGGTGATCGCTCTCCCGGCACCGGGATTTTGGCGTTGTGGCCGCGAAATGGCTGCCCTATCGTTTGGAGAAGGGCAGTCCGAGAGAGATAAGCAGGGCCGATGGCCCGGGGGTTCGATATGGCAAGCACGTCCGGCGGCGACAGCAAGAACACGCTCTACTGCAGCTTTTGCGGCAAGAGCCAGCACGAGGTGCGCAAGCTCATCGCGGGGCCGACCGTGTTCATCTGCGACGAATGCGTCGAGCTGTGCATGGACATCATTCGCGAGGAGACGAAGGGCTCTGGCCTGAAATCCTCCGAAGGGGTGCCAACTCCGCGCGAGATCTGCGACGTGCTCGACGATTACGTGATCGGCCAGCTGCATGCCAAGCGCGTGCTCTCGGTCGCGGTCCATAACCACTACAAGCGGCTCAACCACGCGGCCAAGTCCTCGGACATCGAGCTGTCGAAATCCAACATCATGCTGATCGGCCCGACCGGCTGCGGCAAGACGCTGCTGGCGCAGACGCTGGCGCGGATCCTCGACGTGCCCTTCACCATGGCCGACGCAACCACGCTGACTGAAGCCGGCTATGTCGGCGAGGATGTCGAGAACATCATCCTCAAGCTGCTGCAGGCTTCGGAGTACAACGTCGAGCGGGCGCAGCGCGGCATCGTCTATATCGACGAGGTCGACAAGATCACCCGCAAGTCCGACAATCCCTCGATCACCCGCGACGTCTCGGGCGAGGGCGTGCAGCAGGCGCTGCTGAAGATCATGGAAGGCACCGTCGCCTCCGTGCCGCCGCAGGGCGGGCGCAAGCATCCGCAGCAGGAGTTCCTGCAGGTCGACACCACCAACATCCTGTTCATCTGCGGCGGCGCCTTCGCCGGTCTCGACAAGATCATCGCGCAGCGGGGCAAGGGGTCGGCCATGGGCTTCGGCGCCGATGTCCGCTCCAGCGACGATCGTGGCATCGGCGAGATCTTCGGCGATCTGGAGCCCGAGGACCTGCTGAAGTTCGGCCTGATCCCGGAATTCGTCGGCCGTCTACCGGTGATCGCCACGCTGACCGACCTCGACGAGGACGCGCTGGTCACCATCCTGACCGAGCCCAAGAACGCGCTCGTGAAGCAGTACCAGCGGCTGTTCGAGATCGAAGACACCAAGCTGACCTTTACCGAGGACGCGCTCAAGGCGATTGCCCGCAAGGCGATCGAGCGCAAGACCGGCGCGCGTGGCCTGCGCTCGATCATGGAGGGCATCCTGCTCGACACCATGTTCGAACTGCCCAGCCTGGCGAGCGTCACCGAGGTGGTGGTCAACGAGGAGGCAGTGGGCGACGGCAAGCCGCTGATGATCCATGCCGATGGCGCCAAAAAGGAAACCGCTTCCGCCGGCTGAGGCCATGGAGCGCTTCACCTCCGGATCGGAATTCGAGGGACGGATCGGCTACAGCCGGTCCGTCCTTTGCGATGGATGGATCTTCGTCTCGGGCACCACCGGCTACGACTACGCCACGATGACGCTGCCCGAGGGGATCGAGGCCCAGTGCCGCAACGCGTTGGACAACGTGGCACGGGCGCTGGAGGCCGCCGGATCGGGCATGGACCGGGTGGTGCGCGTCACCTACATGCTCCCCGACCGCGGCGAGTTTCCGGCCTGCTGGCCGCTGCTGCGCGCCGCCTGGGGCGCGGCGCCACCAGCCGCGACGATGATCGAATGCGGGCTGATGGAGCCCGCCATGAGGATCGAGATCGAGGTCACCGCGCGGGCCCTCTAGATGCTGGACCTCGCCGCGCGTTTGCGGCATGACGGGCCGCAGGACAGGAGACGGATCATGAGCTTCGGCAGCACCCTCAAGCGCTTCTTCACCTGGTGGCACGGGCAGAGCTTCGGCACGCAGCTCTTCACCTGGCGCAACGGCACGAAGGTGGGCGAGGACGCGCAGGGCAACGTCTATTACCGCAACGCCGACGACTCGAAGCGTTGGGTGATCTTCAACGGCGAGATCGAGGCGACCCGCATCGATCCCGACTGGCATGGCTGGCTGCACCGGATCTGGGACCAGCCGCCGAGCGAGCGGCCACTCGTGCATCGCCCCTGGGAGAAGCCGCACCAGGAAAACCTGACCGGCACGGCGATGGCCTATGCGCCGAAGGGCTCGATCCGTCGCGCCGCCCCGGCCGAGATGAAGGATTACGACGCGTGGCAACCCGAATGATCCGCCTCGCCGCGCTGGCGATCGCGCTGGCGGCTCCTGCCGCTGCGCAGGAGGCCACGCAGGCGCCGGGCGGCGTGGTGCGCGTGCTCGACAAGATCACCGGCATCGTCACAGATCTCGACCTCGCCGCGGGCGAGAGCGGCACCGTGGGCCACCTGTCGATCGTGCTCGACGAATGCCGCTACCCGGCCGACAACCCCTCAGGCGACGCCTATGAGCGTCTGGAGGTGCGTTACCGCTCGGTCGAGACGCCGGTCTTCCAGGGATGGATGATTGCCTCGGCCCCGGCGCTCAACGCCATGGACCACCCGCGCTACGACGTCTGGGCGTTGCGCTGTAAGACGTCCTGAGCCGGGGCCGGAGGCCCGGGCGCAAGGAAGCTCGCCTGTGATTCGAGCGCGGTCTGCAGCTCGGCCCGGTACTCCGCCCGCGACAGCTCGACAAAGCCGAGGCTCGCGAGATGCGGCGTCAGGAACTGCGCGTCGAACAGCCTGAACCCGCCGAGCCTGAGCCGATCGACCAGCCAGACCATGGCGAGCTTCGATGCGTCGGTGGCGCGCGAGAACATGCTTTCTCCGAAGAAGGCCGCCCCGAGCGTCACGCCGTAGATGCCGCCCACGAGCTGCCCCTGCTGTCGGATCTCCACGCTGTGGGCGAAGCCCAGATTGTGGAGTGACATGTAGAGTTCGGCGATTTCGTCGTTGATCCATGTCTCCGTGCGGTCGGCGCATCCCGCCAGCACCGCTTCGAAGTCGCGGTTCACCGCGACCTCGAACCCGCCACGGCGCATCCGCCGGGCGAGGCTGCGCGAGATGCGCAGCCGGTCGAGCGGCAGCACACCTCGCAGCCGCGGATCGACCCAGAAGATCTCCGGGTCGTTCCGGCTTTCGGCCATCGGGAAGACGCCCTGCGCGTAGCCATGCAGCAGCAGCTCGGGCGTCAGCCGGGAGTCGTCGGGCCGCGAGGACATGCTGCGCGGCCCCGCCTTATCCCTGCAGCGTCTGCTCGAGCCAGTGCTCGAGCCAGTGGATGTTGTAGTCGCCCGAGAGGATGTCGGGCTCACCCAGAAGCGCGTGATGCAGCGGCACGGTGGTGTCCACGCCGTCCACGATCAGCTCGCCCAGCGCCCGGTTGAGACGCGCCAGCGCCTCGGCCCGATCCTGGCCATGCACGATCAGCTTGGCGATCAGGCTGTCGTAATAGGGCGGGATCCGGTAGCCGTCATAGAGTGCGCTATCCATCCGCACGCCAAGACCGCCCGGCGCATGGTACTGCGTGATCCGGCCGGGGCAGGGGGCGAAGTTCGGCAGCTTCTCGGCGTTGATCCGGACTTCGATCGCGTGGCCGCGGATCTGCAGATCCTCCTGCACGAAGGACATCGGCAGGCCGGAGGCGACGCGGATCTGCTCGCGCACCAGGTCGACGCCGAAGATCGCCTCGGTCACCGGATGCTCCACCTGCAGGCGGGTGTTCATCTCGATAAAGTAGAACTCGTCATTCTCGAACAGGAACTCGATCGTGCCGGCGCCGGCATAATTGATCTTGGCCACGGCGTCGGCGCAGACCTTGCCGATCCGATCGCGCAACTCGGGCGTGATGCAGGGGCCGGGGGCCTCTTCGAGCACTTTCTGGTGACGCCGCTGCAGCGAGCAGTCGCGCTCGCCCAGATGCACCGCACCACCCTTGCCGTCACCGAAGACCTGGATCTCGATGTGGCGCGGCGTGGTGAGGTACTTCTCGATATAGACCTCGTCATTGCCGAAGGCGGCCTTGGCCTCGGAGCGCGCGGTCTGGAAGGCGCGCTCGATCTCGGCCTCGGACTTCGCGACCTTCATGCCGCGACCGCCGCCGCCGGCGGTGGCCTTGATGATCACCGGGTAGCCGATCTCGGCGCCGACCTTCCGGGCCGCTTCGACGGACGGCACGCCGCCATCCGAGCCCGGCACGCAGGGTACGCCCAGCGCCTTCATCGTGTCCTTGGCGGTGATCTTGTCACCCATGACACGGATGTGCTCGGCCTTGGGGCCGATGAAGGTCAGGCCGTGATCCTCGACCGCCTGCACGAAGGCGGCGTTCTCGGAAAGGAAGCCGTAGCCCGGATGGATCGCCTGGGCGCCGGTGATCTCGCAGGCCGAGAGGATGGCCGGGAAGGAGAGATAGGATTGCGACGAAGGCGGCGGGCCGATGCAGATCGCCTCGTCGGCCATGCGGACATGCATGGCGTCCGAATCGGCGGTGGAATGGACGGCGACGGACTTGATGCCCATCTCGCGGGCCGCGCGCACGACGCGCAGGGCGATCTCGCCGCGGTTGGCGATGAGGATCTTGTCGAACATGGGGCTCACTCGATGATCATCAGCGGCGCGCCGAACTCGACGGGGCTGCCGTCCTCGACGAGGATGCGCTTGACCGTGCCGGAGCGCGGGGCGGGAATCTGGTTCATGGTCTTCATCGCCTCGATGATGAGGACCGTGTCGCCTTCCTTGACCTGGGCGCCGGGGGTGACGAAGGCGGGCGAGCCGGGCTCGGCCTGCAGATAGGCGGTGCCGACCATCGGCGAGGTGACGGCACCCGGATGGCTCGCGGGGTCTTCGTTGGCCGCGGCAGCGGGGACGGCAGCCGGGCTGGGGGCCGCGGCAGCCATCGGCGCGGGATGGCTCTGCTGCGGCATGGCGACCTGCTGGACCACTTCGCGGGCGCGGCTGACGCGGACGTTCAGGCTGTCATTCTCGCCGTAGTCGCGCTTCACCTGAAGTTCGGTCAGGTCGTTCTGGTTCAGCAGTTCCGCCAGCGCGCGGATGAAGCTGACATCGCTGTCGTGGCTGGTCTTGTCGCTCATAGCTCTGGGCCCCTCGTATCACGCCCGTCCGGGCTGCAGTTCCGGGGGCTTATACGCCGGTTCGCTGGGCGAGGAAAGCAGCCGCGACCTATGCCGGGCCAGCCCCTGCGTCAGTCGGGCGCGGGGGGCGTCCGGGGATCGGCATGCACCTCCGCAGGCGGCTCCCGGTCCGCCGCCACGGGGGCGGGTGGCACTTCCGGAAGCGCGGCGCCGTCGTCCGGCGCGGTCCGCTCTGCTGTAGCCTCGGCTTCGGCAAGGCGCGCCGCCTCCGCCTCCCGGCGGGCTTCCGCGCTTTCGGCATCGGGCAGGATGGCCACGCCCCAGGGTTTGAGCGCCCGCTCGGGCGAGTAATCCTGCGCGGGGGAGCCTCCCGCCATCAGGCCTGCCTGCACCAGCCCGATGCTGCTCTGATCCGGCGGTCGCGGGGAGATGGGCGCGGGCGCCGCCGTCCGGGTGACGGGCGGCACGTCGCGACGCGGACGCGCGGCAGAGACCTCGCCGGTCCGCTCGGGTTGGCCGACCGCGAACACCGGGGCCGAATACGGGGAAATCGGTCTGAACGAATCCATCAAAAGCTCCCGAATCAGGAGCCCCCACCATGGCCGAGCATGAAGGCAATCTGTTGACCAAACGTAAGGCAGGCGGCAGGGGACCTGTCGAACGGGCCCCCGCCGCCTCTTTCAGCCGCGATTCATGCGGTTGGCGATGAGATCTTCTACCACCAGTGGCTCGGCCAGGGTCGAGGTGTCGCCCAGGCTGCCGTAGTCGTTCTCTGCGATCTTGCGCAGGATGCGGCGCATGATCTTGCCCGAACGGGTCTTCGGCAGGCCGGGGGCCCACTGGATGCAGTCGGGCTTGGCGATCGGGCCGATCTCCTTCCGGACCCAGTTCTCGAGCTCGCGCCGCAACTCGTCGGTGGCCTCGATCCCTTCCATCAGCGTGACATAGGCATAGATGCCCTGACCCTTCACCTCGTGCGGGTAGCCGACCACGGCGGCCTCTGAGACCGCCTTGTGCGCCACCAGCGCGCTCTCGACCTCGGCGGTGCCCATCCGGTGGCCGGAAACGTTGATCACGTCATCCACGCGCCCGGTGATCCAGTAGTAACCGTCGGCGTCACGGCGGCAGCCGTCGCCAGAGAAGTAGTAGCCCTTGTACTGCGAGAAGTAGGTCTGCTCGAAGCGGTCGTGATCGCCCCAGATGGTGCGCATCTGCCCCGGCCAGCTGTCGGCGATGGCGAGCACGCCCTCGGCTTCGGTCTCCTCGATCACCGCACCCGATTGCGGGTCGAGCACGACCGGCTGCACGCCGAAGAAGGGCAGGGTGGCCGAGCCGGGCTTGGTCGCGATCGCGCCCGGCAGGGAGGTGATCATGTGACCGCCGGTCTCGGTCTGCCACCAAGTGTCGACGATCGGCACGCGGCCCTTGCCGATGACCCGGTCGTACCACTCCCACGCCTCGGGGTTGATCGGCTCGCCCACCGTGCCCAGCACCTTGAGCGACGACAGATCGCAGCCCTCGGCCCATTGCTCGCCTTTGCCCATCAGGGCGCGGATTGCGGTGGGCGCGGTGTAGAACTGGTTCACCTTGTGCTTTTCGCAGACCTTCCAGAAGCGCGAGGCATCGGGATAGGTCGGGACGCCCTCGAACATCAGCGTGGTCGCGCCGTTGGCCAGCGGGCCATAGACGATATAGCTGTGCCCGGTCACCCAGCCGACATCTGCCGTGCACCAATAGACGTCGCCGTCATGGTAATCGAAGACGTATTGATGCGTCAGCGCGGCATAGGCCAGGTAGCCGCCGGTGGTGTGCACCACGCCCTTCGGCTGACCGGTCGAGCCGGAGGTGTAGAGGATGAAGAGCGGATCCTCCGCGCCCATCTCCTCGGCCGGGCAGTCTTCGGAGACGCCGTCCTCCATCTCGTGCAGCCAGTGGTCGCGGCCCTCGACCATCTCGACCGCGCCCCTGGTGCGCTTGACGACGAGCATCTGCGTGCCTTCGGGGCATTTCTCGAAGGCCTTGTCGGCATTGGTCTTGAGCGGGGTGTTGCGGCCGCCGCGCGGCGCCTCGTCGGCAGTGATCACCACCTTGGCGTCGCAGCCGGTGACGCGGGCCGAGAGCGCATCGGGCGAGAAGCCCGCGAAGACCACCGAATGGATCGCGCCGATCCGCGCGCTGGCGAGCATCGCATAGGCCGCCTCGGGGATCATCGGCATGTAGATGACGACGCGATCGCCCTTTTTCACGCCCATCTTCTTGAGTACGTTGGCGAACTTGCAGACCTGCGTGTGCAGCTGCCGGTAGCTGATGTGCTGCGCCTCGGCCTGCGGGTCGTCCGGCTCCCAAATGATCGCGGTCTGATTGCCGCGCGTAGCGAGGTGCCGGTCGATGCAGTTCTGCGCGACGTTGAGTGTGCCGTCCGCGAACCAGTTGATCGCGACCCGGCCCAGCGTGAAGTCGGTGTTCTTGACCTTGGAATAGGGCTTGATCCAGTCGAGCCGTTTGCCCTGCTCGCCCCAGAACGCGTCGGGGTCGTTCACCGATTGGGCATAGAGCCGGTCATAGCCGGCGCGATCGATATGGGCGCGGGCGCGCACCTCCTCATTCGGCTCGTGAAGCTGCGGTGTCATGAGCTGATCCTTCATTCTCTCCCTCGTGCTCAGATCGCGAGGTAGCGCTGCCGCAATGCCTCGTCCTCGAGCACCTCCTGTGCCGATCCGTCATAGACCACCGAGCCGGTGTCAAGGATCACGGCCCGGTCAGCGAGCTTGAGCGCGGCGACCGCGTTCTGCTCCACGATGATCGTGGTAATTCCCTGATCGCGGATGATGTTCAGCGTCTTGGCAATTTCCTGCACGATCACGGGAGCGAGACCTTCGTAGGGTTCGTCGAGCAGCAGAACCTTGATGTCGCGCGCCAGCGCCCGGGCGATGGCCAGCATCTGCTGCTCTCCGCCCGACAGCGTGACGCCTTCTTGCTTGCGGCGCTCCTTGAGCCGGGGGAACAGCCCGTAGATCCGCTCCAGGGACCAACCTACGGGGGGAGCGATCTGCGCCAGCTGCAGGTTCTCCTCGACGGTGAGGCCGGGGATGATGCGGCGATCCTCGGGCACCAGCGCGATGCCGTTGGATGCCGCCTCATGCGCCTTCATCTTGTGCAGCGGCTTGTGGTCGAGCCAGATCTCGCCATGCCGGAGCGCCGGGTTGTCGAGCCGGGCAATGGTCCGGAGCGTCGAGGTCTTGCCCGCGCCGTTGCGGCCCAGCAGCGCCAGGATCTCGCCCTCGTGGATGTCGAAGCTGACCCCCTGCACGATGTAGCTCTCGCCGTAATAGGCCTGGATGTCCCAGACGGAGAGAAACTTGGGGTGGGTCGCGGCGCTGTTGCGGTCGCGGTCGAATGTCGCTGTCTCGTTCATCTGCGTTCTCCCGCGTTCAGACCTGCGCCTCGCCCAGATAGGCTTCGCGCACCTTTGGGTGGCCCTTGATGTTCTCGGGCGTTTCCTCGACCAGCGGCGTACCTTGGGCCAGAACGGTGATCCGCTCGGCCAGCGAGAACACCACATGCATGTCGTGCTCGATGATGCACATGGTGATGTCGCGCTTGGCCTTGATCTCCTTGAGCAGGTCGATGGTGTTGTTGGTGTCGGCCCGCGCCATGCCGGCCGTCGGCTCGTCGAGCAGCAGCAGCTTGGGCGACTGCACCAGGCACATCGCCATCTCGAGCCGACGCTTGTCGCCGCGCGACAGGCTCGAGGCGATCATGTTGCGCTTGTCGAGCATGTTGACGTCGGCGAGCATCGCCTCGGCCTGTTCGCGGATGTCCGCCTCCTTGCGCACCGTCTCGTAGGCGTGCAGCCGGAACGCCCCGTCGCGCCGGGCAAAACAGGGGATCATCACGTTCTCCAGAACGCTGAGATCGGCAAAGATCTCCGGCGTCTGGAACACGCGGCTGATTCCCATCTGGTTGATCTCGTGCGGCTTGCGCCCGAGCACCGACTGCCCGTCGAACATCACCGAGCCCGAGTCCGGTATCAGCTTGCCGACGAGGCAGTTGAGCAGCGTCGACTTGCCCGCCCCGTTGGGGCCGATGATGGCGTGGACGGTGTTCTCCCGGACCGAGAGGTTGACGTCGCCCAGCGCCTGCAGGCCGCCGAAGCGCTTGTTGACGCCCTTGACTTCGAGAATGCCCATCTCGGCCTCCTTATTCCGCGGCGGCGCGCTGGCGCGCGGCGTCGGATTCCACGTGGTCGGCGTTGCGGTCGCGGCGGCGGAACAGGCGTCCCGTGCGCTGCGCGCCCTCGACGAGGCCGCCCGGCAGGAAGATCACGACCAGCATGAACATGATGCCCAGCGTCAGGTGCCAGCCCTTGCCGATGAAGGGGTGGATGACCGTCACCATGAAGTTCTCCAGCCCGTCGGGCATGAAGGCGAACCACTGGTGCAGGATGCCGTCGTTGATCTTCGAGAAGATGTTCTCGAAGTATTTGATGAAGCCGGCACCGAGGACCGGCCCGATCAGCGTGCCGGCGCCGCCGAGGATGGTCATCAGCACCACCTCGCCCGAGGCGGTCCACTGCATCCGGTCGGCACCCGCCAGCGGGTCCATCGCCGCCAGCAGCCCACCGGCGAGGCCGGCATACATGCCCGAGATCACGAAGGCCGCGAGCGTGTAGGGCCGCGAGTTCAGCCCGGTGTAGTTCATCCGCTGCTGGTTGGATTTCACCGCGCGCAGCATCATGCCGAAGGGCGAGCGGAAGATGCGGACCGAGAGGTAAAAGGCGATGAGCATCAGCAGCGCGCAGAAGTAATAGCCGACCGAGAAATCCCAGGTCCACGGGCCGACATAGAGCGTGGTGGTGTCGCGCATCTCGGCGCCGAAGAGCGAGGTGACGGGCAGCCCGCCGCTCGAAGCGCCGTCGAGGATGCGCGGATCCGAGAGCGTCAGCTGCAGGCCGGTCTCGCCATTGGTGACCGGGGTCAGCACCGAGTAGGCGAGGTTGTAGCTCATCTGCGCGAAGGCCAGCGTCAGGATCGAGAAATAGATGCCCGAGCGGCGCAGGCTGACGAAACCGATCACCAGCGCGAACAGCCCGGCCATGATGATCGACAAGAGGATCGCCGGGATCACGTTCATCGACAGCAGCTTGAACATCCAGACGGCGGAGTAGGAGCCGATCCCCAGGAACGCGGCGTGGCCGAAGGAGAGGTAGCCGGTGAGGCCGAACAGGATGTTGAAGCCGATCGCGAAAATCCCGAAGATCACGAAGCGCTGCATCAGGTCGGGATAGCCCGCGTTGAACTGCGCCAGCGCCGACCCGGCCGGGAAGGGGTTGAGGATGATCGGGGCGAGCAGGGTGATGAAGGCCACCGCGAACATCAGGAGTGTGTCTTTGCGCTCAAGTCCGAGCATGGCTTAGTCCTCCATCACGCCGCGCCGGCCCATCAGGCCGCGGGGGCGCGTCAGCAGAATGACGATGGCGACCAGGTAGATGATGATCTGGTCGATGCCCGGCAGCAGCGACTTGACCTCGTTCATCGAGGCAAAGCTCTGCAGGATACCGAGCAGGAACCCGGCCAGCACAGCGCCAGGCAGCGAGCCCATGCCGCCGACCACGACGACCACGAAGCTCAGCACCAGGAAGTCCATGCCCATGTGGTAGTTCGGGCTGAGGATCGGCGTGTACATCACCCCCGCGAGGCCGGCGACGGCGGCCGCGAGGCCGAACATCAGCGTGAACCGCTTGTCGATGTCGATGCCCAGGAGCCCCACCGTCTCGCGGTCGGCCATGCCGGCGCGCACCACCATCCCGAAGGTGGTGAACTGCAGGAAGGCGAAGACGCCGGTGATGATGGTCCCGGCGAAGAAGAAATAGACTAGCCGCCAGTAGGGGTAGATGATGGTGAAGGGGTCGAAGCCCAGCCAGACGCCGATGTCGAGGCTGCCGCGGAACGCGCTGGGCGCGGGCGTCGGGATCGGGTTGGCGCCGTAGAAATACTTGATGATCTCCTGCAGCACGATGGCGAGGCCGAAGGTCACGAGGATCTGGTCGGAATGGGGGCGCTTGTAGAAGTGCTTGATCAGGCCGCGCTCCATCACGAAGCCGACCAGCACCATGACCGGGATCGCCAGCACGATCGCCAATGGCACCGCCCAGTCGACGATGGCGGCGCCGATCTCGGGGCCGAACCAGTTCTCCACATAGGGGGTCTGGACCTTCAGCGGGTTGCCGAGGAAGTCGGTGCGCTCGGGGTCGATGGTGGTGACGCTGATGGTCAGAATCTTCTGCAGCGTCACGGCGCAGAAGGCGCCGATCATGAACAGCGCGCCATGCGCGAAGTTCACCACGCCCAGCGTGCCGAAGATGAGGGTGAGGCCCAGCGCGATCAGCGCGTAGGCCGATCCCTTGTCGAGCCCGTTCAGGATCTGGATGAGTATGGCGTCCATGGTCCCCGTCCGTATGTGAGGATGGTCAAGCCGCCCCGGATCGCGCGCCCGGCATGGGCGCGCGTCGGGAGGGGCCGGTCGCGACATGCGCGACCGGCGGTCTCGGGTGGTGACGCCTCAGGCGCCCGGGTTGCACTCGCCCAGCGCGCCGCCGGCGAACATCGGGTGGTCTGCCGCGTAGGTGACCTGCTCGGTCGGCGTGACCTCGACGATCTCCACGAGATGGAACTCGTCCTGCGGGTTCTCGGCGCCCTTCACCACGACCACGTCCTTGAAGCACTGGTGGTCGTCGGCGCGGTAGAGCGTCGGGCCGTTGCCGAGCCCGTCGAACTCGTAGCCCTCCAGCGCCTCGACCACCGCGCAGGGGTTGAAGTCGCCGGCCCGCGCCACCGCGTCCGCATAGAGCAGCGTCTGCACGTAGCAGGTATGCGCGGCCTGCGAGGGCGGGAAGCCGTACTTCTCGCCGAAGCTCTTCACGAAGGCCTGGGTGCCGGCGTCCTCGAGTTTCCAGTCCCAGTTCTGCGAGCCGGGAATGCCCTTGATCGCCTGTCCCGCGCCGCGCGCCATCAGCTCGGAGTAGAGCGGCACGACGATCTGGAAGTCCTTGCCGTTGGCCTGCCGGTCACGCAGACCGAACTGCACCGCCTGGGTGAGCGAGTTCACCATGTCCCCGCCGTAGTGGTTGAGCACGAGGATGTCGGCGCCGGAGTTCAGCACTGGCGCGATGTAGGACGAGAAATCGCCCGCGCCGAGCGGCGTGCGCACCTTTTCGGTGGTCTCCCAGCCCATCGCCTCGGTCGCCGCCGCGATCGATTCCTCCTGGGTCCAGCCCCAGGTGTAGTCGGCGGTCAGGTGATAGGCGCGCCGGTCGGTGCCGTAGAGGTTCTGCAGCACCGGTGCCAGCGCCTGCGCCGACATGTAGGCGTTGAAGAAGTGGCGGAAGCCGTTGGCCTTGCGGTCCTTGCCGGTGGTGTCGTTGGAGTGGGTGAGACCGGCCATGAAGATGACGCCGGCTTCCTGGCACAGGCCCTGCACCGCGATCGCCGTACCCGAGGACGAGCCGCCGGTGATCATCACCGCGCCGTCCTTCTGGATCATCGACTGGGCGGTGGCGCGGGCGACGTCGGATTTGGTCTGGTCGTCGCCGGTAACGTATTCGACCTTCTTGCCGAGGATGCCGGTACCGTCGAGCGCCTGGCTCGAGAAGGTCTGCAGCATGCCGCCATCGCCGCCGCCATTGAGATGCTCGACGGCGAGTTCGAGCGCGCGCAGCTCGTCCGCACCCTCGTCGGCATAGGCGCCGGTCAGCGGCACGTTGAAGCCGAGCGTTACGGTCGAGCCGGTGGGCGCATTGGTGAAGGCGCGCGCCTGTGACGTGAAGATCGTTGGCAGCGCGAGCCCCGCACCGCCCACCGCGCCGGTCTTGAGCAAGCCGCGGCGCGAGAAGGTCTGTCGTGTCATGTGGTCTCCTCCCTGGATTATCGGTCGACCCGCCGGGAACCTCCTCCGCTCCTGCTGGCCGCCACACCTTCCGGTGCCTTGCAAGTATCGACGCAATGGTGAAAACCGAGCAACAAATGCTTGGCGGGCCGCCAGTTTCCTGTAAATTTCTGAACATGGCGCGCCGAAAACCAGTCAACAATTTCTCTCGCGCGCGCAGCATCGGCGCGGCACCGACGGCGCGTATCGGGGGGCTTCATGGGGCTTGAGAGGCGCGGTGCGCGGCTCGCCGGGGCGCGGATCCGGGCGCGGCGGCTCGATCTCGGGCTGGCGCAGACCGCGCTGGCGCAGCAGGTCGGGATCTCGGCCTCCTACCTCAACCTGATCGAACATGACCGGCGCCGGATCGGGGGCCGGTTGCTCAACGCCATCGCCCGCGTGCTCGATCTCGATCCGGCGCAGATTGCCCAAGGCGCCGACGGCGCGCTGGTAGGTCGCCTCGAGGCGGCGGCGGCGCAGCACGACGTGCCCTTGGCCGATGCCGAGGTGCTGGCCGGGCGGTTTCCCGGCTGGGCCGGGCTGATCGCGGCGCAGGCGGCGCGGATCGAGACGCTGGAGGCGCAGGTCGCGGGGCTGAGCGACCGGCTGGCGCATGATCCCGAGCTGTCGGCCTCGCTGCATCAGGTGATCACCGCCGCCACCGCGATCCGTTCCACCGCCTCCATCCTTACGGGCGGCGAGGCGCTCGACCGCGACTGGCAGGCCCGGTTCCACCGAAACATCCATGCCGAGAGCTTGCGGCTGGCCGAGAGCAGCCGCAGGCTCGCAGGTTTTCTCGAGGCCCCCGGCACCAGCGACGCGGCGCTGACACCGCTCGACCGGGTCGAGCGGTTCCTCGACCGCATGGGCCACCACGTCGCCGCGCTAGAGGGGCCCAACCCGGCGCTGTCGCCGGAGGAGGTCGCGATGGGCGCGCCCGACCTCGACCCGGCAGCGCGCGAGGTGCTGCGCCGCTGGCTGGTGACCTACCGCGCGGATGCGCAGGCATTGCCGCTCGAGCAGGTGGCGCAGGCCTGGCGCGAAGCTGCGGATCCGCTGGGGGTCGCGGCGCGACTCGGCTGTGATTTGCCGCGGTTACTGCGTCGGCTGGCGACCCTGCCACCGGGTGCCGGGCCGGCGCAGGTCGGCTTCGTGGCCTGCGACGCAGGCGGCGCGCTGGGTCCGCGCCGGGCGCTCGACGGTCTGACCCTGTCGCGCGGCGCGGCCGCCTGTCCGCTCTGGCCGCTCTACGAGGCGCTGTCGCAGCCGGGACGCGCCCTGCGGGTGCGCGCGGCGATGCCGGGCGAGAGCGGCGCGGTGGTGCTGTGCCACGCCGTTGGTTGGATCGAGACGGGGCCGGATTGGGCCGGGCCCGCGCGGCCGCGCGCAGCGATGCTGATGCTGCGCGAGGAGGGCGGGGCGGAGACCTCCGGCGCCGTGCCGAGACGCGAGGTCGGCCCCGGCTGCCGGCTCTGCCCGCGTGACGCTTGCCCGGCGCGGCGCGAGCCGCCGTTGGTGCCGGTACGGTCCGATGCGCTTTGACAGTATCGCGCGGCGCGGCGATAGTGACGTCGCGGCCGTGGCTCCCGGGGGAGGGAGCCGGCGGAGGAGGAACGGATGGCCAGACGTGTCCTGCTGATCGAGGACGAGCCGAACATCATCGAGGCGGTCAGCTTCATCCTGTCGCGAGCCGGCTGGACGGTGCACACCCATTCCGACGGCGCCAGCGCGGTCGAACGGGTGCGTGCGCATCCGCCTGAACTGGTGATCCTCGACGCGATGCTGCCGGGGCGGTCGGGCTTCGATATTCTGCAGGAACTGCGCCAGGATGCGGCCACCCGCGACCTGCCGGTGATGATGCTGACCGCGCGCGGTCAGGCACGTGACCGCGAGCTCGCCCTGAGCCTGGGCGCGACCCATTTCATGACCAAGCCCTTCTCCAACGCCGAAGTGCTCGACCGGGTGCGGGATCTTGCCGGGGGCTGAGCCGCCATCGCGCCGGCCGGTCTTTCTGGCCCGGGCCTCCTACCGACGTCGACGGCTCCACGACGCGGCGCGCCTGGTGCCCTATGTGGCAGGGTTCCTATGGGGGTTGCCGCTGCTGTGGCCGCGCGGCGAGACGCCGCTATCGCTGGTGTTGGTCTATCTCTTCGCCACATGGGCGCTGAGCCTGGTAGGGGCCTGGCTGCTGGCGCGCGCCCTGCGGCGGGCCGGGCCGGAGGACTGAATGCTGGGCTTCAACGGCCTGATCGGCATCGCGCTGGTCTATGTGGTGTTCCTGTTCGGCGTCGCCTTCGCGGCCGAGCGGCGCGCCGCCACGGGACGCGATGGCTGGCTGCGCAGCCCTTGGACCTACACGCTGTCGCTGTCGATCTACTGCACCGCCTGGACCTTCTACGGCGCGGTCGGCTACGCGGCGCGCTCAGGCCTCGAATATCTGACCATCTATCTCGGTCCGAGCCTGGTCATGCTGGGCTGGTGGTGGCTCCTGCGCAAGCTGGTGCGGGTGGGCCGCGCGCAACGGATCACCTCGATCGCCGACCTGATCTCCTCGCGCTATGGCAAGTCGACGCTCTTGGGCGTGATCGTCACGCTCCTCGCCGTGGTCGGCGTCACGCCCTACATCGCGCTGCAGCTGCAATCCATCGCCCAGTCGCTCGAGGTTTTCGCCCGGCCCGGCGCCGGAGGCTCGCCCGATGGCGGGGCCGTGGCACTCTGGTCGGCGGCCGGGCTGGCGCTCTTCACGATCCTGTTCGGCACCCGTAACCTCGACGCCAATGAACGCCACCACGGGATCGTCATGGCCATCGCGGTCGAGGCGGTGGTCAAGCTCGGCGCGCTGCTGGCGATCGGTGTCTTCGTGGTGTGGGAGCTGGGCGGTGGCCCGGCCGAGATGCTGGCGCGGATCGACGCCTCGCCCATCGCCGCTTGGGAGCAGTCCGGTGGGCGCTGGATCGGCTTCACCCTGCTGTCGGCGGCGGCGCTGCTGTGCCTGCCGCGCATGTTTCAGGTGCTGGTGGTCGAGAATGCTGACGAGGCGCATCTTGGGACCGCCAGCTGGGCCTTTCCCCTCTACCTGCTCCTGATGAGCCTGTTCGTCGTGCCGATCGCGGTGATGGGGCTGGAGCGCCTGCCCACCGGCAACCCGGACATGTTCGTCCTCACCCTGCCACTGTCCGAGGGGCGCGACGGTCTGGCGGCCTGGGCGTTCCTGGGCGGCTTCTCCTCGGCCGCCTCGATGGTGATGGTGGCCACGATCGCGCTCGCGACCATGGTGTCGAACCACATCGTCGTGCCGCTATGGCTGCGGGCGCGAGTGCCGGGCGCGGTGATGTCGGGCGACGTGCGAGCGGTGGTGCTGACGGCGCGCCGGGTCTCGATCATCGGCGTGCTGGGCTTCGGCTATCTCTATTTCCGCCTGTCGGGCGGCGGTACCGCGCTGGCGGCGATCGGGCTCGTGGCCTTCGTCGGCGTGGTGCAGGTGCTTCCGGCGCTGCTGGGTGGGCTGTTCTGGCGCGGGGCCACCCGCTCCGGCGCGGCGGCGGGGCTGGTGATCGGCTTCGCGGTCTGGCTGTGGACCATGTTCCTGCCCAGCGTCGGCGGCGGCGGGGCGATCTCGGCGCAGGTGCTGGCGGAGGGGCCGTTCGGATTGGAGTGGCTGCGGCCGCAGGCGCTGCTGGGCACCGGCGGGCTCGACCCGGTGCTGCACGCGGCATTGTGGTCTCTGGCGCTCAACGCGGGCGCCTTCGTCGCGGTGTCGCTGATGAGCTTTCCCGGCCCGGTGGAGCGGCTTCAAGGCGCGCAGTTCGTCGGCGTGTTCGATCAGTCCGGCGGCCCGGGCCCATGGTCGCGCGGCGGGGCCGATGCCGAGACGCTTCTGGTGATGGCGCAGCGGATCCTTGGCGCCACCGAGGCACAGGCGATCTTTGCCCGCGCGGCGCGGGTCCAAGGCCGCCCCGGCGCGTTGCCTGAGGTGACGCCCGACTTCATTCGCGGTCTCGAGCGCGAGCTCGCAGGCTCGGTCGGGGCGGCCACCGCGCATGCCATGATCGGCCAGCTGACAGGCGGCGTCAGCGTTACCGTCGAAGAGCTGATCGCCGTGGCCGACGAGACCGCGCAGATCGTCGAATATTCCGGTCGGCTGGAGCAGAAATCGGCCGAGCTGGAACGGACCGCGCTGGCGCTGCGCGACGCCAACGCCCAGCTCACCGCGCTGTCGGTCCAGAAGGACGGCTTTCTCAGCCAGGTGAGCCATGAGTTGCGCACCCCGATGACCTCGATCCGCGCCTTTGCGGAAATCCTGCGCGAGGGCGGGCTCAAGGAAGAGGAGCGGCACCGCTTCGCGTCGATCATCGGCGACGAGGCGGCGCGGCTGACACGGCTGCTTGACGATCTGCTCGACCTGTCGGTGCTCGAAGCGGGTCAGGGCCGGCTGGATTGGCGGCGGGTCGAGCTCGGCAAGGTGATCGACCGGGCGCTGGCCGCGGCGCTGGTCGAGCCCGAGGCGCTGCGGCTGGTGCGCGATCGCGCGGCCGAGGCGGTCGAGATAGAGACCGACCCGGACCGGCTGGCGCAGGTTTTCATCAACCTCGTCACAAATGCCCGCAAATACTGCGACGCACCGCGTCCCGAGCTGCGGATCGAATGGCGGCCCGATCTCAACGCCGTCGACTTCATCGACAACGGCTCCGGCATCCCGGCAGAGCAGGGCCGGGTGATCTTCGAGAAATTCTCGCGGCTGGGCGATCCGCACAAGTCCGGGGGCGCCGGGCTGGGGCTCGCGATCTGCCGCGAGATCATGACCCGCCTGGGCGGCGCCATTCGGCACCTGCCGGGCTCGGGCGGCACGACTTTCCGGGTCGAACTGCCGCGCGCCGACATGGCGTTAGCGATTGCGCAACCGGCATCTGGCTAGATCCGGGATCGGGACGGGCCGTCTTGGCCGCCGCGACGGGACAGGATGACCGCGATGACCCAGGAGCATTTGCTGCGCCGCCTGCTGGGCGGCGAGACGCGCCGCGCCGCGCCGCGCTTTCCGGGCGGCCCGGAGCGGCTGGCCCTGGCCCGCGCGGCGCAGGAAACGATTGGCCTGCCGCTCGGCATCCGAGGCCTGCAGCGGAAGCGCCGCGACCGCGAGGCGCTGGTCGCCGACCTGGATTCCAACGCGTTGCTGGTCGCCATTGGGCCGGGCGGCGCGGCCGCGGGACTGGCGGCGATCGAGCCGCAGCTCCGCGCGGCGGTGGTCGAGGCCCAGACGCTCGGTGCGCCGCGCGTCTCTCCGGCGCCATCGCAGCCGATCACCGGAACCGAGGCGGCGATGATGGCGCCGTTTTTGCGGGGGCTGCTCGACCGGCTGGCGACGCTTGAGGAAGACGAGCCGGCCCGTCCGCGCGAGCTTCGGCCGGGTGCCCGGCTCTCGGACGCGCGCGCGGCCGGGCTGCTCCTGCCGGAAGCGGAGTACGATCTGTTGTCTTTCGATCTGGAAATCGGCCCCGGAAGCGGACGCTATGGGGGGCTGATGCTGGCGCTGGCACGGCCTGTCGTCCCGCTCACCGAGGCGCCGCAGGTTCGCTGGGCGGAGGCGCTGCGCGGCGCCGTGTTGCAGGCGCCGGCGGAGCTGCATGTGGTGCTGCACCGGATGCAGGTGCCTGCCGCCGAAATCGGCAGCTTCGCGATCGGTGAAAAGGTGCCGCTGCCCGGCGTCGACCTGACCGCGGTCGCGTTGGAGGACGGGCAGGGGCACCGGATCGCCTCGGTCCGGCTGGGTCAGCAGGCGGGACTTCGGGCGATACGGCTCGCCGCGCCCGAAATTCGGCCTTCGTCACCGATCGAGATACCGTCCCGACCGGGGGGCGACGCGGTTCAGTCGGCGCCAGGTTCGTCGTCTTCGGGTGGCTCGCGCAGCGCTTCGAGCTGCGGCCGCAGCCGCTCGAGATCGTAGCCGGCCTTGGCGGTGGCGGCGATGATGTCGTCGGTCTCCATCCGGCCGACCTGGCCCAGCGACCAGACGATCGAGGAGCGGGTGCCGGAGGCGCAATAGGCCAGCACAGGGCCGTCCGAGGCCTCGAGCACCTGCATCTGGCGGTCCACCGTCTCGCGGTTCAGGCCCTGATGCGTCACCGAATTGACCGCGAAGCGCAGCCCGGCGGCCTCCGCGGCGATGCGCAGCGTTTCGGCCGAAAGCTCGCTGGGCACCTCCTCGTCGGGACGGTTGCACAGCACGGTGGTGAAGCCGGCTTCGGCGATGGCGGGAACGTCATCCGGCGCGATCTGCGGGCTGACGGCGTAGTCGGGGCTGATGCGGCGAATATCCATGGCCGATGATTAGCCTGCGGCTTCGCGCGCGTAAAGCGGCGTTGCGCGGCGGTCAACGATCTCTCCTCATGGCTGCGCCGGGCCTTGCGCCGGGGCCGCGCGGCGCCGATCATGGTCCCGCAGGGGCAGCGTGCAAGGGGATGGCGATGGAGGACGGGCCGGTCAGGACGCGGATCGCGGACGGGATCGTCGAAGTGACGCTCGACCACAGGCCCGGCAACGCGCTCGGCGCCGCGACCCGCAGCGCGCTCTCCGCCGCGCTGGACCGGATCGAGGCGGATATCTCAGCTTCCGGTGGCCAGGACACGCCGCGCGGTGTGGTGCTGGCCGCGGAAAACGGCGTGTTCTCAGTCGGTCTCGACCTGCGCGAGCTCGATGCTGCGAGCGACGCCCCTCACTTGCACCGGATCTGCCGCAGGATCGAGCGACTGCCCGTTCCGGTGGTGGCGGCGCTTTCGGGCAGCGCGATTGGCGGCGGCGCCGAGTTGGCGCTCGCGGCGCATTACCGGCTCGCCGCGCCCGGCGCGCGGTTCGGGCTGCCCGACATCGTGCTCGGCCTGCCGCCCGGCGCCGGCGGCGGCCAACGTCTCGCGGCGCTCTGCGGTGCCGAGGCAGCGCTCGACCTGCTGCTGAGCGGCCGTTCGGTGACGGCCGAGGCGGCGCGCGGGGCCGGGGCGATCGACGGCGTGGTCGGCGAAGATCCGGTTGCGGCCGCGCATGAACTGGCCGCCCAACTCGCCGGGGCCGGAATCCGGCCCCGTCCGGTCGCCGGGCGGCGCGAACACATGGCGGACGGGGTCGGCTGGCTCGACGCGCTGCGCCGACGCAGGCGGGCGCTGCACGACGCGCCGTTGCGCAGCGCGGCGCGGGTGATCGACTGCATCGAAGCGGCGCTGTTGCTGCCCGCGGGCTCGGCGCTGCGCTTCGAGCGGACGGCGCATCGCGACGCCCTCGCCGATCCGCAATTCGCGGCATTGCGCCACGTCTATTTCGCGGAGCGCCGCGTCACGGGAACCTTGCTGGAGCGCGGGCCGGAGGGGCCGGTTCCGACCGCGCAGGGGCGCGGGCTTCTGGCCGCACTGGCGCGCGGCAGCGAAGGCAGGACCGGCGAGCGGCTTCGGGCCGCTCTGCTGGCGCAGGGCGCGCGGCTGCTGGCGGCGGGCCGGGTGGCGCGCAGCGCGGATCTCGACGCGCTGGCGGTGCACGGGCTGGGCTGGTCCCGCCTCTCGGGCGGCCCCTTCCACGAATCGAGGGTGCTCGGCATCGCATCGCTGGTGGCGCGGATGCAGGGATGGGCCGACGAAGACCCGGTCTTCGAGGTAACGCCGCTGCTGCGCGCGGCGGCGCAGGCCGATGGTGATCTCGACGCGGCGCTCAGGCGCGGCCGCGTGCCCGAGGTCAGGACAGGATGATGCCGACGACCACCATCATCAGTCCCAGCATCGACAGCATCAGCGCCCCGATGTTGAGCGGCACGACCCGCGCCAGCCGGGCCCGCATCTCCGCATCCTCGAGGCCCTGACGCCGGAGCCGCAGCACCGCCAGCAAGCTCCACAGGATCGCGGCGAAACCCGCGGCCGTGATCGCCGCGCCGATCCAGATGACGATCTCCATGCCCGTTCTCCCGGCTGATCCGCGTTCGCTGCCGGACTAGCCCTGCGGACGACGCGGCACAAGCCCGCCTGCCGCGGGGATGCATGGCGCGGGGCGCTTGATGCCGTCCCTGCCGGGCGATAGGGAAGGGGCCCGACACCCGCCCCGACAGGAGAGAGACATGAGCGACGCGTCCGTGATCGATGTGCAGAGCAACGCGGCCGGCGAGGAGCTGCGCCAGTTCATCGAGCGCGTCGAGCATCTCGAAGCCGAAAAGAAGGACATCGCCGAGCAGATCAAGGAAGTGATGGCCGAGGCCAAGGGGCGCGGCTACGACACCAAGATCCTGCGCAAGGTGATCGCCCTGCGCAAGCGCGAGCCCGACGACATCGCCGAGGAAGAGGCGGTGCTCGACATGTACAAGGCCGCGCTCGGCATGAGCTGAGACTTCTCGCCGCTCAGGCGGCGAGAAACCGCACCCCCTCCATCGCCGCGATCCGCTGCAGGTCCGCCTCGTAGATCGCGGTGAGGTCGGCCAGCAGCGCCGTGTCCCACCCCGGCAGGTCGATCTCGGTCTCGACCACCTCGGCGCGGGCGTATTTGTCCAGGAAAGCCGAGACCACCCTGCGCTGCTGGGCGGCATTGGCCGGCGGGTGCGAGGCGAGGTAGTCGCGCAGCCGTGCAGCACCTTCGGGGCGCATGATCTCGTCCACCAGATCGAGCCCGCCCTCGACCGGGGCATCCTCGTCGAGCCCAGCGAGTGCCCGCACCAGCTCTGGCCAGATCAACGCCGAATCCTCGTCGCACCAGACCGTCAGCCGCGCCTCCGGCGCCGCCTGTCGCAGCCGGGCCACAACGTCCGACCACAGGATCGTCCGGGGATCGAGCCCGGCCATGAACTCGTCGAAGCCGCGGCCGCGCGCCTGCTCCCAGCAGGCCGGCAGGAAGCTCGCGGGATTGCGGATGCCGAGGAACATCTCGATCCGGTCCTCGGGAAACAGTGCCGCCAGCGAGCGCGCCTTGAAACCCGCCAGCTCGTGAAAGCACCCTGCCTCGCAGATCCGGGCCGGCGTGCAGATGAAGGCCGGGTTGCCGAGCACCAGGCGCTCGGTGGTCTCGCCATGGTCGAGGATCGCGTCGATCAGCACGTCGCGGGTGTCTGGCTCGGGCGAGCCGCCACGCAGATGCTGGATCGTCTCGCGCAAAAGCCGCCGGTAGCGCGCCGGATTGGGCACCCTTGTGCCGCGCCCCGCGAGGTTGGGCAGGTTCTTGGTCACCGATCTGAGCAGGCGGTCCTCATCGGTGCAGTTGGCGCCGATGTGAAAGGCGATGTCCATGCGCGTATGGTCCTTCCACCCGCCCGGAGCGGGTCTGTTCGTGTCCGGCCCTGGCGAAGACCGGGGAGGTCGGGCGGCCGTATCCGATCCTTTATAGTCTGTTATCTGGACAGCGAAACAGCTTTGAGCTACCGCGGCCCCCATGTCCGATAAAACCAGTCAGACAAGTCCGCTCACGCGGTTTAGCCGCCCCGACCCCTGGTCGGTCGGCGCCGTTCTGATCGCGGCGCTGGTGCTGCTGCCGGTGCTGTCGGTGATCTGGCTGGCCTTTCATCCCGACGACAATATCTGGCCGCACCTGCTGTCGACGACGCTGCCGCGCTACCTCGGCAACACCGTCCTGCTGATGCTCGCGGTCGGGGCGATCACCGCCGCCACCGGGGCAGGCGCGGCCTGGCTGGTGGTAATGTACCGGTTTCCGGGCCATGGCTGGCTGCAATGGGCGCTGCTGCTTCCGCTAGCGGTGCCGGCCTATGTGGGCGCCTACGCGCTGGTCGATTTCCTCGAATATGCCGGGCCGGTCCAGACCGGCCTGCGGGCGCTGATGGGATGGCAGGATGCGCGCGATTACGCCTTTCCGCAGATCCGGTCGCGCGGGGCGGCGATCGTGGTGCTGTCGGCGGCGCTCTACCCCTATGTCTATCTGCTGGCCCGCGCGGCGCTGCGTGAGCAATCCGGCGCCGGCTTCGAGGTAGCCCGCGCGCTGGGTGTCGGCCCCTGGGGGCGGTTCTTCCGGGTCGGGCTGCCGCTGGTCCGCCCCGCCATTGCCGCGGGCGTGGCGGTAGTGATGATGGAGACGGTGAACGATTTCGGCGTGGTCGACTACTTCGCCGTTCAGACCCTGACCACCGGGATCTTCAGCGTCTGGCTGCAGGCCGGCAATCTCGGCGGCGCCGCGCAAATCGCGACGCTGGTGCTGGCGATGATCGTCTTTCTGGTGACGCTTGAAAAACTGAGCCGCCGCCGCTCGCGGTTCTTCGGATCGGCGCGACAGCCACGGCCGGTGACGCCGGTGCGGCTCACGGGCAGGCAGGGGGCGCTGGCCTTCGCCGCTTGTCTCGCGCCGTTCCTGATGGGCTTCGTGCTGCCGGTCGCGGTACTGGCGAGCCATGCCTTCGACGCGCGCGAATGGGTCGCGCCGGGGCTGAGCCGGGCGCTGTTCCACACGCTCACCACCGGCGGCATCGCCGCCTTCGTCACCGTGCTGGCCGGGCTGTTCATGGTCTATGGCACCCGGCTCTCCGGGCATCGCCTGCCAGTGCTGCTCCTGCCGGTGACAGCGATCGGCTATGCCGCGCCGGGGGCGGTGCTGGGCATCGGCATCCTGATCCCGCTGGCGGGCTTCGACAACGCGTTGGCCGATGCGGTGCTGGCGCTGACCGGTCACGATCCGGGGCTGCTGCTGACCGGTACGGCGGCGGCGCTAGTGCTGGCCTATTGCGTACGGTTCTTCGCCATCGCGCAGGGCACCGCGGACGCGGCGCTGGGCCGGGTCTCGCCCAGCCTGCCGATGGCGGCGCGGTCCTTGGGGCAGAGCGCCGGCGGCACGCTGCGCCGGGTTCACGTGCCGCTGATCCGCGCCAGCGTCGGCTCGGCGCTGCTGCTGGTCTTCGTCGACTGCATGAAGGAGCTGCCTGCCACCCTTCTGCTGCGGCCCTTCGGCTACGACACGCTGGCGACCCGGGTGCATGCCAAGGCCAGTCTCGAGAACATCGCCGAGGCCGCCCCGGCCGCGCTGATGATCACTGCCGTCGGGCTGGTGGCGGTCGGACTTCTGGCGCGCGCGAACCGCTGAAGGGCACGGCGCATGGCGGCGAGCGCGCGACGGGTGCCCCCGCGGGTCGATTACGCTTCATGATGTTCCGATGTCTGGTGCCGGCAGAGGGAGTTTTGTTCCCGTTGCAGGCACTTCCATCGCTGTACGCCTCAGCAAAACAAGGGGTATCCGTACTCGCGCTGGGCGGT
>NZ_JACIBX010000024.1 GCF_014195545.1 Limimaricola variabilis
GTCAACTGCGCGTATACACGTCCCATACTGGAAAACTCCTGCTTGATAGGGCATTGTTTTCAAACAAGAGTCGCAGTTGGAAGTAGCGCGCGCCCATCCGTAGTAATGGGGCGCGTAAGCGATCGCCTACAAAGCGCATCGAAGGCAGTATAGGCGGAACACTGTCCCTAATTCGTCATTCCGCGAGAAATATTATGCCCGCAGTCGACGGCTCGGGCTCTTCGGCACTGGCATGTCCCAGCGGACGCTTCCAAAAGGCGCCGCGCAACCGCGGCCCGACATGTGGTTGCGGTTCCCGGAGGCTCGAGAGGGAGAACACATGAACCAGCCTACACGATTCCTGCATGCCGGCATGAAGCTGCCCTTCATGCTCATCGTCACCTGTTTTGCCGCTTGGGGCATCGCGGCCAACATGACCGACCCGCTGGTGCAGGTCTTCTCCAAGATCTTCTCGATGAGCGCGTTGCAATCTTCGCTGGTGCAGTTCGCCTACTACGGCGCCTATTTCTGTCTGGCCCTGCCAGCAGCCTTCATCAATCGACGTTACTCCTACAAGACCGGCATCCTGGTCGGGCTGGGCTGCGCCATCGCGGGCGCCTTCCTGTTCTATCCGGCCAGCATTGCCATGACCTATGGCTTCTTCCTGGTGGCGCTGTTCCTGCTGGCGGGCGGGCTGTCGATCTTGGAGACGTCGGCCAACCCCTTCGTCATCGCCATGGGACCGGAGGCCAACGCCACGCGCCGGCTCAACCTCGCCCAGGCTTTCAACCCGGTCGGCACCAATATCGGCGTGTTCCTGTCGGCGGCGCTGATCCTGCCCAACCTGAACACCGCCGACGCGGACGTGCGCGCCGCGATGGGAGCGGACGCGCTGCGGGCGCTGCGCGCCGAGGAATTGCAGGCGGTAATGGTCCCTTACGTCGGCTTTGCCGTCGTGCTGGTCGCGATCTGGATTGCGATCGCGCTCAGCCGCATGCCGACGCCGAGCGAGCGCGAGCTCGAGGCCGGTCACGAGGTGCATTTCGGGGCGACGCTGAAGCGGCTTCTGAAGAACCGCCATTACAGCTTCGGCGTGGTGGCGCAGTTCTTCAACGTTGCCGCCCAGACCTGCGTCTGGACCTTCACCCTGCAATACGCGATGGCCGCGGTCGGCACCGACGAGGCCGGGGCCGGCTGGTATCTGCAAGCCAGCTTGCTGGTGTTTCTGGTGTCGCGCTTCGCGATGGTCTGGGTGATGGGCTTCGTCCGGCCTGCGCTGCTGCTGGCCGGCCTGGCGCTGGCGGGGGCAGGGCTTGCGCTCTACGCCGCGCTGGTGCCGGGTTTGTCGGGGTTGTGGGCCGTGGTGATGATCTCGGCTTGCCTGTCGCTGATGTTCCCGACCATCTATGGCATAGCCTTGGAGGGACTGGGCGAGGATACCAAGTTCGGCTCGGCCGGGCTGGTAATGGCGATCCTGGGCGGCGCATTGCTGCCGCTGGTGCAGGGCGCGGTGATCGATGTCGCCGGCGCGACCTTCTCCTATGTGGTGCCGGCCGCGGCCTTTCTGGTCGTGATGGGATACGGGCTGTTCGACTTCGCTGCCGTGCGCGGCGGGGCGGCCCGGACGGCCTGAAGGCGGTCGCGTTTCGCAGTTGCCCCGCCCGCCGTGTTGTCTAACCCTGTGCGGCGGACGGGGAGGAATACGACATGCGGGACATGACCCTGCGCCAGGTCGAGGTGGTGCGTGCCGTGATGATGACCGGCACCATCAACGGCGCGGCCACGCTGCTGGGTGTCTCGGCGCCCGGCATCAGCCGGCTGGTCAAGCACACCGAGGAGTCGCTCGGGCTGCGCCTGTTCGAACGCAAGGGCGGGCTGTTCGTGCCGTCGGTCGAGGCCGGGCCGATCTTCGAGCAGATCGGCCGGGTCTACCATAATGTCGAGAACCTGACCTATGCGATCGCCTCGCTCCAGCGCGGCGAGGACGCACAGCTGGCCTTTGCCTCGGCCCCCTCGATTGCCCAGTTCATCGCCGCGCGCGCGATCCGCAGGCTCAGGCGGCGCTGGCCCGATCTCTACATCGATCTCAATATCCTCAAGATCGAGGAGACGCTCGACTACCTGCTTCTCGAGCGCGGCGAGTTCGTGATGATGAGCTATCCTGTCGAGAACCCCGCCATCGAGAGCGAACCGGTGGCGACGGGGCGGCTGGTTGCGGTGGTGCCGGAGGATCACCCGCTGGCCGCGTGCGAGACGGTTTCGGTCCATGAACTCGCGCGCGAGCCGCTGATCGGGGTCGATCCGACCGATCCCTACGGCGCAATCCTGCTCGCCCCCTTCGAGGCGGCAGGCCTCAACCCGCGCCAGTCGATGCGTGGCCGCTTCGCGCAGACCGTGGTGAGCCTCGTGCGCCACGGGCTCGGCGTGGCGCTCATCGACGAGTTCTCGGTGGCCGAGGTCTACATGCCGGGGCTGGTGCGGATCGCGCTCGAGGAGGACAGTTCGATCACCGCCTATGCCTGCCGCAAGAAGGGCAGGGTGTTGTCGGGCTTCGCCGAGCAAGCGATCGCCGATCTGCGCGCGGAGCTGACCGGGGCGGTGTCGAGACGCGACTGGGCCGGGCCATAGAATTAACATCAGGTTAATGCTTGGCCAATCTCGGCATTTGACGTTATCGCGGCCGCCGGGTCATGATGCTCCTTGTCGCACGGGCATGGGAGCGCCCGGCACACAACCGATCCTTGGGAGGATAACATGAAGACGCTGTTTACGGGCGCGCTGGCCGCGCTTGCTTTTACTGCCGTTCCGGCGCTGGCCGAATACCCCGAGAAAGAAATCCAGGGTATCATTCAATGGGGCGCCGGCGGCTCGACCGACACGGTGATGCGCGCGGTGACGCCTCATGCCGAGGAGGTGCTCGGTGGCAAGGTGGTGATGCAGAACATGACCGGCGGCGTCGGAGCCATCGCGGTCAAGTTCGCCTCGGCTCAGGACGCCGACGGCTACACTCTGCTGATGGGCGCCGAGAACCCGCTGCTCTACAAGGTGATGGGGCTGGGCGATATCGACTATTCGAGCTTCGTGCCGGTCAACGTGATCGCGCGCGGTGTGCCGATCCTCGTGGCCAACAACGATGCACCCTTCGACACGCTCGAGGAGATGGTCACCTATATTCAAGAGAACCCGAACGAGGTGAAGTTCGGCTCCACCGGCCCGGGTGGCCTGCCGTCGGTGGTTACCGCGATGCTCCAAAGCGAGATCGAGCTGCCAGTGACGGCGGTGCCCTATGACGGCGACGGTCCGGCACTGACCGCGCTTCAGGGCGGCGCGATCGACGTGATGCCTGCCGTGCTCGGCGCCTCGATCGAGGCGATCAAGGCCGGCCGCATCAAACCGCTGGCGCTGATCGATACACAGGCGAACGAGGCTCTGCCCGACGTGCCGCCGATCACTGAGGCCTACCCGGCTTTCGAGACCTACTTGCCTTGGGGTCCGTTCTTCGGTGTCTTCGTCAAAGAGGGCACCCCCGACGATGTGGTCGCCAAGCTCTCTGAGGCCTATGCGGCGGGCGTCGAGAACGCCGATTTCCAACAGCTGATGGACGACCGCGGCTTTCAGGTGATGAACATCTCCGGCGACGAGGCGCAGGAATTTCTCGACAAGTGGCAGTCCGTGACCAGCTGGCTGGTCTACGACGCCGGAATCGCCAAGGCCTCGCCCGAGGAATTCGACATCCCGCGTCCCGAGTAACGCGGACCGGCGGGCCGCCGCGCGCGGCCCGCCCCCTTTCGGGGCCGTCTCGGCCCGTACATTCCCTTTCCCGCGTCCATGCCCCGCCAGGGAGGCGATTCATGCACGATCCATCCAAGAAGATGCCCGGCGAGACCGCCTTCGCGGTGGTCCTCGTCGGGTTGAGCGGTTTCCTGCTGTGGCAGGCGATCCTGATCTCGGGCTTCGAGGCGTTGTCCTCGCCCGGGGCGTTCCCGATGGCCGCGGCCTTCGCGATGCTGGTGACCTCGGTGGCGATACTGATCAAGACGCTGCGGCTGCGCGAGCGCATGGCGCTGCGGTTCTTCACGGACGTGGCCCCGCCGGTGATCCTGGCGATGTTCGCGATGATGCTGGGCTATGCGCTGCTGCTGAAGCCGCTGGGGTTCCTGCCGACATCGCTGCTGTTCCTGACCCTGTCGATCTTTGCGCTGCGCCGCCGGGGCCTGCTGTGGTCCTTCGGCGTCTCGCTGGCCTCGCTGGCGTTGGTCTATGTGATCTTCCGGCTGGTGTTCACCGTACTGATGCCGTCGGGCCTTGTGCCCGAAGGCGAGATCCTGGCCTGGCTGGGCAACCTGTTCTCCGGGGGTGACACGCAATGACCGAAGCGCTGCAATTCTTCCTGATCTCCTGGCTTGACCTCAAGCTTCTTGGGCTGGTCGCGCTTGGCACCTTCGCGGGCATCTATGTGGGCGCCATCCCCGGCCTGTCGGTGACCATGGCGGTGTCGATCCTTATCTCCTTCACCTTCGCCTGGGACGTCTACCCGGCGCTGTGCCTGATGGTCGGCATCTACATGGGCGGCGTCTATGGCGGCTCGCGCACCGCGATCCTGCTCAACATCCCCGGCGCGCCTTCGGCGATCGCTACCGCGCTCGACGGCTATCCGCTGGCGCAAAAGGGACAGGCCGGTGAGGCGATCGGGCTGTCGACCGTCATGTCCTTCGTCGGCGGCTTCATCGGCATCGGCGTGCTGGCGGTGGCGGCACCCTTCGTATCGGAGTTCGCGCTGACCTTCCAGCCGCGGGACTACATGCTATTGGCGATCCTCGGCATCCTGCTGGTCGGGTCGCTCTCGGGTGAGAGCCTGCTCAAGGGGGTGTTCGCGGGCGCGCTTGGTCTGTTGATCGGCGCGGTCGGCCTCGATCCGCTGACCGCTGAAGAGCGCTTCACCTTCGGTATGGTCGAGCTGTGGGGCGGGATCTCCTTTATTGCGGTGATGATCGGGCTGTTCGGCGTCTCCGAGGCGCTGACGCAGCTGCATCACATCGACAAGGCGGCGGTGAAGCAGACCATTGGCCGGATCGTGCCATCCTGGCGGGCGGTCGGGAAATACCTGCCGCTGTCGCTGCAGACCTCGTCGATCGGAGTGATCATCGGCGCGCTGCCGGGGACGGGGGGCGACATCGCGGCGCTGATGGCCTATGATCATGCCAAGCGGGTCACCAAGAAGCCCGAGGTGCCGTTCGGCGAGGGCGCGGCCGAGGGACTTGTGGCGCCCGAGACCGCCAACAACGCCGCCGTCGGCGGCGCCTTCATCCCGATGCTGACGCTGGGCATTCCGGGCGACGCGGTGACCGCGATCATCATCGGCGCGATGTTCATCCACGGGCTGAACCCGGGACCGATGCTGATGATCGAGCAGCCGCAGATGTTCTGGTTCATCACCGGCGCGCTGGTGCTGGCCAACATCTTCATGCTGATCTTCGGCCTGACCGGCATCCGGTTGTTCACCAAGATCGTCGAGATGCCGCGCGCGGTGCTGATCCCGCTGATCCTGCTGCTATCGATCGTCGGCGCCTACGCAGTCAACAATTCGATCACCGACGTCTATTGGATGCTGCTGTTCGGCGCCTTCGGCTACCTGCTCAAGACCTACGGCTACCAGGTCGGCCCCGTCATTCTCGGCGTGATCCTGAGTCGGCTGATCGACGAGAACTGGCGCCGGGCGATCATCTCCGAGCAGGAGGATCTGGGAAGGCTGTTCATGGGCGTCCTCACCAGCCCGCTGTCGCTGGTGCTGTTCGGCGCCGTCGTCTTCATCTTCATCAGCCAGACCCCGCTCTGGACCGGGTTGCGCGCTCGCTTCGGCACCGCGCGGGCCCGGGGCGACGGGGTCTGACATGCCAAGGGACCATACCATGCTAGGCGACACGCTCCGTCTTGGGTTGATCGGCGATAACATCCGCGCCTCGCGCTCGCCGCTGCTGCACCGCATCGCCGGTGAGATGCTGGGGATACCGACCGTGTATGACAGCCTGATCCCCGCCGAGCTCGGCCGGGACTTCGACGCAGTGTTTGCAGATTGCGCCGCGACTCGGGCCGGGATCAACGTCACCTACCCTTACAAGGAGGTCGCGGCGCGTAAGGTCACCGTCGACAACCCGCTGGTGCGCGGCATCGGCGCGGTCAACACCGTGCTGTTCGAGGCCGACGGGGCAAAGGGGCATAACACCGACTTCACCGGCTTCAAGGCTGCGCATGCCAGGGTGCGCGGCGCCACGGCCCCGGGCACGGTGCTGATGATCGGCACCGGCGGCGTGGGCCGCGCGGTGGCCTTCGGGCTGGCAGGGCTGGGCGCCACCGCGCTGCGGCTGGTAGATCGCGATCGCGCCAAGGCCGAGACGCTGGCAGTCGAGCTCCGCGCCGCGGCGCCGGCGATGACGGTCGAGGTAGCGGGCGACGCCGAGGGCGCGGCGCGGGGATGCGACGGGCTGATCAACTGCACGCCGCTCGGTATGGACGGCTATCCCGGCACGCCGCTGCCGCGCGCGGCGATGGCGGGCGCGGCTTGGGCTTTCGACGCGGTCTACACGCCCGAGGACACGCAGTTCCTCATCGATGCGGCAGCCGAGGGCTTGCAGATCATTTCCGGCTGGGAGCTATACTTCTACCAAGGCGTCCACGCCTCGCGGCTCTTTACCGGACGCAGCCTTGACGAAGACGCGCTGCGCGCCCGGCTCAGGGAGGACTGATCATGCGCCGCTCCATCGCCACCGTCTCGGTGCCCGGCAATCTGCGCGAAAAGCTCGAGGCGATCGCTGCCGCAGGCTTCGACGGCATCGAGATCTTTGAGCAGGATTTCATAGCCGAGGCGGGAAGCCCCGCCGAGATCGGTGCGATGATCCGCGACCACGGGCTTGGAGTCGAGATATTCCAGCCGTTTCGCGACTTCGAGGGGCTGGTCGGTTCGCGCCGCGTGAAGGCCTTCGATCGGGCCGAGCGCAAATTCGACCTGATGCAGCAACTCGGCACAGATCTGGTGCTGGTCTGCTCGTCGGTGGCGCCCGATGCCATAGGTGGCATAGACCGCGCGGCGGACGATTTCCGTGAACTGGGCGAGCGGGCGGCGAAGCGCGGCCTGCGCGTCGGTTACGAGGCGCTGGCCTGGGGGCGGCACGTCAACGATCATCGCGATGCTTGGGAGGTGGTGCGTCGCGCCGACCATCCCAATGTCGGGCTGATCCTCGACAGCTTCCACACGCTGGGTCGCAAACTTGACCCCGAAACGATCCGCCGTGTTCCAGGCGACCGGATCTTCTTCGTGCAGCTTGCCGACGCGCCGATGATTGAAATGGACCTGCTCTACTGGTCTCGCCACTTCCGTAACATGCCGGGCGAGGGCGATCTCGATGTGACGGCTTTCATGCGGGCGGTCATGGCCACCGGTTATCGCGGGCCGGTCAGCCTCGAGATCTTCAATGACCAGTTCCGGGGCGGGCGGCCCGAGACGGTGGCCCGCGACGGACATCGCTCACTGGTGCACCTGCTCGACCGGGTGCGGCGCGAGGAGCCGGGGGTCGAGGTAGGCCTGCCCCCCATCCCCGACCGGATCGCCGCCACCGGGGTCGAGTTCATAGAGTTTGCAACTTCCGCTGCCGAAAGCGGCGATCTGACCCGCCAACTTGCCGCACTCGGCTTCGCGCGCACGGGACGGCACCGAACGAAGTCGGTCGAGCTGTGGCAGCAGGGCAAGATCCGAATTGTGGTCAATACCGAGACGAGCGGCTTCGCGCACAGCGCCTACGTCACTCATGGCACCGGGATCTGCGACATTGGCATCGGCGTGTCGGACGCGGCCGCAACTATGGAGCGAGCACGTGCGCTCGGCGCGAACCCCTTTCATCAGCCGGTCGGGCCGGGCGAAACCGACATTCCAGCGATCCGGGGTGTCGGCGGCTCGGTGATGCACTTCATCGATGACAGCGCCGATCTCGCCGGGGTCTGGGAGCGCGAGTTCGTTGCTGAGGCCGACGCAGGATCAGGTACAGGGGGGGACGATGCCGGCCTGACCCGCATCGACCATCTGGGCGAGACGATGGCCTATGATGAGATGCTGAGTTGGGCGCTGTTCTACACTTCGATCTTCGATCTCGCGAAATCCCCGATGGTCGACGTCGCCGATCCCGACGGGCTGGTGCGTAGCCAGGCGATCGAGGCGCCCGAAGGCACGCTGCGGCTGACATTGAACGGCGCCGAGACCCACCGCACCTTCGCAGGCCGCTTCCTCGCCGACAGTTTCAATTCGGCCGTGCAGCACACCGCCTTCGCCTGCGACGACATTCTTGCCACCTCGACCGCATTGACGAGGATAGGCTTTGCGCCGCTGGCGATCCCGTCGAACTATTACGATGACCTCGCTGCACGCTTCGATCTGGATCCCGCCCTGCTGGCCCGCTTGCGGGCTGGTCAGATCATGTATGACCGGGATGCAGGAGGTGAGTTCTTCCAGCTTTACTCCCAGCCGACGCCGGGTGGGCTGTTCTTCGAAATCGTCGAACGGCGCGGCGCCTATGCGGGCTACGGCGCGCCGAACGCGCCGTTCCGTATCGCGGCCCAGAAGCGGTTGGTTCGGCCAAAAGGGATACCAAAATCATGAACGGTATCACGGATGCGGGTTTGCCGACGTACCGGCGCGTCCTGGACGACGCGCATGTCGACCGCGCTGAGGCGGCCCGGACCGGCTTCGTTGCGCCGTTTCGGGCGCTGACTACCGATGCAGCCTGAGGCCATGTCTGGAGCCGCAGCACGATCAACGACCGCGAGCGCTCGAGGCTGACTTCGATTTTGTAATAGCTCTTTAAGTGGGAGTCTGCGCGACCCCGGTAATCATGGCAGAGCCAGCCACAACACGACGCTAATCGTTACGAATGACATGGCAGTCATCGCCAGCATTGCGACAGCCGCGCTGCGCTCCTGACCAAAGCGCTGTGCCAGAATCGGGTAGATCCCCATTGCTGGCATGGCTGACATGATAACCGCCGCAGCCGCGAGGCCCTCGTCGCGCACATCTAGCCCGGCAGAGGCCATCGCGATGAGTCCCAGCCCGACAGCGAGCGGGTGCAGCAGCAGCTTGCCGACTACCACCGGTATCACCGAGCCGTTCACCGCACTAAGCGGCAAGGTGGCCAGCGTGCCGCCGATCACCGCCAGCGACAGCGCAGCGCTGGAGTTCGCAAGGGTGTCGACCGAGCGCTCGATCAGTAGGGGCAGCTGCAAGCCGAACCATGAAATCGCCATACCGAACGCCAGCGCGAGGACGATCGGGTTGCGGATCAGCCGCGCACCGATCATGAGTGCCAAGCGGTGCCCACCCTGTCCAGCCGAACTCGCCCGCTCGGCCATAACCAGCACCAGCGGAATCATCACCAGGTTTTCGACCACCATGTTCATTGCCAGCGCCGAGGTAGCCACGGATGGCAGCGCCATGAGAAGCACTGGGTAACCGATGAAGCCGCTGTTCGCGCAAGACATGCCCATGGCATGAAAGGTGCTGGCCTGTGGCGAATGATCTCGACGCCGCATCCACCAGTATCCCGCCAAGAAAACCGCGAGCGAGCCAAAGAGCATCGCGGCGAGATAGCCGGGATCGGCAATCTCGCTCAAAGGGCGTTGCGTCACCGCTCGGAAGATCAGAGCTGGCAATGCGAAGCTGACAACAAATTTGCCCAGCGTTGCCGTGTCGCTCGCGCCGAGCACGCCCATCCGCACGGACAGGTAGCCTACGCCAATCAGGACGAAGATCACGCCAGTGGTCGAAAGAATGTCGAACATGAACCCTCGTATTGCGACCGGCAAAAAGCGTAAGAATCCGGCCGTTGAAGGTCTCGGCACCTCCGGCCATGCTTGTTAGACCACCCTGGTTCTTAGGGTCAGGACTCGTTAACCCTCAAAGCCAGAACATGACGGTCGCGGCCAGGGCGATGGCAGAAAGGAAGACCTTCGGGCATCTGTCGTAGCGC
>NZ_JACIBX010000025.1 GCF_014195545.1 Limimaricola variabilis
GCGGTTGCTCGACATAATTCGTTCCCGACCTCGTTTGTGGCTGGATTCTCGAGATGGTGCGCCATGCCAGCTTGGAAAGGGAGGCGGGATATCGGCAAGGAGGCTGCACGCGGCGCCAAGACCTCGCCCGGCTCTGCAAGTTCGCGCTGAGGCGCAGTTTCCGAGGCCCATCCTGGGCACCTGACTGCATCGCCTCCATCAGGTTTTCTGGAAGACTTTGGCCGATGTTCGGCAACCTCGGCATTTCTGGGGCGTGGCGTTGAGGCGCTCGCAGATCGGAGTCAGATATCGATCTGGGGTTGCCTCGGCAGCGGCTTTGCGGGCGCTCTGCACTGCAGCTGTGGCTGTCGACAAGCCCGGTATTTGAAGGCGGGAGGGCATAGCGAACTGGGCCGGCCCCGGTGGTCGAGAACCGGAACGACATCGCCGATGCTCACAGGAAGGCTTCGCATCGCCGAGGCCGCCCCGGCGGATGTGTATCGCGAAACCAAGATCTTCGAGGCGCGGAAGGCGGCGGAGGTCGAAGCAAAAGCGCGGAACGGCAAAGCTAGGCGCGTGGCGCGGCTCAAACGCATTCTGCATCGCCGAGGCTGATGCGCGACCACCTGAATTTCAGCAGGCAGGCGGGATCGAAACGCGCTCTCGGCGGTTGGTTTATCGATGCCGGGCATCGGAATGACCCAGTGCTCGGCAACCGCCCGAGAGGCGGCTGGAGACCAAGATGATCCATTGGAGTCCGGCGGCGGCACCGGAGAACCGCCACGACATCGACGACCTGAAAGCCAAGCTCGCGATTGCGGAAGCCGCGGTGGCTGATCTCCGACGAGAGGTCGAGATCTACGAAGCGAGGGAGCGTATGCTGGCCGAAGAGCGCGAGAGCGACGCAGGCATGGTCGGGCGTCTGAGACGGGTTCTCTACCGCCCGAAGGATGGCCTTCGCGGAGGGAGTTGACCCCCCAGCCTTCGTTGTCGAAGGGTGACGCTCTACCCGATGATCCGAGGGAAAGTCTGGCGTGCTGGTAGCGGCTTGAGCGCCGAGTCTGGCGTTCATGGTGTGGATCTGATCACCTGACCGGACTACGATGGCTGCGACCTGATGGCCCGCCATCGACCGATGCGCGCGCATGGACGTCAAGGCTGGTAAGCCTTGGGGGTTGGAGGCGGGCGCTGTCCGAAATGCTTGCCTCTGGTCCGTGCAGCACTCAGTTTCTGCCCATGCTCGATAGGCTGAACCTTCCCTTCGACCCCGCGCTCCTGCCGCAGTTCGACCTTTTCGCTTCGCTGCTGCTGCTCGCGACGCTCTGGATCGCACGCAAGGCGGCGCTGCGCGCGATCCGCGCCCGGTCGGAGCTGCCGGTCCATGAGCAACGCAGGCTGATCGCGTCGAGCCGCAACCTCTTCCTCTTCCTGACCCTCGTGGGCTTGGTGCTGATCTGGGCGCCGCAGCTGCGGACCTTCGCCTTGTCCCTGACCGCCGTTGCCGTCGCGATCGTCGTGGCCACCAAGGAGCTGATCCTGTGCCTCTCCGGCGCCGTGCTGCGCGCGACGACGCGCGCCTTCTCGGTCGGGGACTGGATCGAGGTGGGCGAGATCCGGGGCGAGGTCACGGACCATACCCTGCTCGCCACGACGGTGCAGGAGTTCGGCGCCGGGGCCCATACCCACATGCCCACCGGTCGGACCATCGTGATGCCCAACAGCATGCTTCTGATCACCCCCGTTCGAAACCAGTCGGCACTGCGTGAGCATGCCTATCACCACTTCACGGTGACGCTGGAGCCGATGCCGAAGCTCGAAGGGCTACGGGAGAAGGTCGCAGGCATCGTGCAGGAGCGCTACGAGCCGTTCCGCGAGCGGGCCGTCAGGGCCAATGCCGCGATTGAACGCCGGACCCATGCCGACCTGCCGGACCCGGCGCCTACGATCCGGTTTCGGACGACGGATCTGGGAAAGCTGCGCGCTGAGATCACGCTCTTCTGCCCCCTGTCTGCCGCGGAGCAGCTGGAGAGCGAGATCACTTGGCATTTGCTGACGACGCTCCATGTCCCGCCGCAAACAAGCCCGGCTGCGACCGACCCGTCACCAAGCGAGACCGCCTGACATGCCCACACTGTTCATCGTCCTTGATCTGGCCGCGATCGTCAGCTCGCTCGTGGCCGCGGCGCTGTGGTGTCAGGCCGGAGCCCGCACGGTGCGTCGCATCTCGCGCTTTGAGGACCTTGACCATGCCGACCTCAACCGGCTGGTTGTCGCGATGAACCGGAGCGCCGTGCTGAACCGTCGGGCCGCGCTGGCATCCGCAGCCGCGGCGATCTGCATCGCCTTCCGCTTTGCCGCTTCGCTCGCGCTATCGACGACGGTGGCGTAGGCGGAGAGAAGACTCTCTACGATGGCCTATTCGGCCACGCCTGTGAGCGGAGCGGAATTTCGTGCGACCTTCTCGCACTGCGCGGTGCAACTTCATCGGGCTGAACAGCTTGCCGAGCATGGTCACCGGATCGATGGCCGCGATGTCCGTCTTCGTCAGTTCGTGCAGGCTGCCGCTGACGTTGATCGACAGGGTGCCCGGGTCGGCGCGCATGAAGGCCGCGGCTTCGGCGCCGCTCGTCTGTTTGGCCAGCTGCAGGACAACGAAGGCAGATCGGGCACATGCCCACTGGCCAGCTCGAACGCGTTGGCCTTGCCCGCGGCAATGCCTAGCACCTCATGGCCAAGTTCATGAACTGCATCTCGCTTTTTTCAAAGGTTGCCGGTCAACTTAGCTGGACGATCGAGTTCGTGTAGCAAGATATGTCAAAGATCGCCGGAGCGGATGCGCGCCTCGTAGGTGTCGACCATCGCCTCGAGCGGATCGAGACCGCCGAGAGCCTCGGCATCAAGTCGATAGGTCTTCGGCACGCGTCCCGCCTGGCACAGGATCTTTTTGCCCCGCATCGCGCGCACGTGCCAGACCCCGTCGTCGAGCCGGGCATCAATCCGGCAAATGTCCCCATTGTGTTCGAAGACACGTTCCATGCAATTCTCCTTTTTCGGTCGCACTACCCTGACAGCCGGGGCGGCACAGGGCAATTCGGCGGAGATGGCAAGCGACACTCGAAGGGCCAGTGGACAGCCCTCTGGCCCTTCTCCGATGGCTTATTGCTCAGCAGCCTGCGCGGGATCGACGGCCACGAACAGCGATCTGTTGTTGCGCAGCACGCGGACCAGCAGCGGCTTCTCGGCGTCGACTGCCGACTTCCAGGCGTCAATGAGATCCTGCGGGTTCGAAATGTCTTTGCCCCCGGCTTTCGTCAGGATGTCGCCTTGGGCCAGCCCGGCCTCGGCCGCGGCACTTCCGGGTGCGACATTCTGCACCATGATGCCGATGCCTTCCGCAAGACCAAGCTCGCGGCGCACGACCTCGGGGATTGCTGTAAGGCCGAGCCCCATGCGCACGCCGCTATCCACGGCCGGCCCTTCATTTGTGTCGCTGGCCTGCGTCTCCCGTTCGGCCAGTGTCAGTTCGATTGTCTGCTCCTGACCGTCGCGCTGGAGATCGAGCGAAATGGTAGTGTCGGGTGCTAGCTCGCCCACTCTGCGCGTCAGGCCACGGGGGTCTTCGATCTCCTGGCCGTCGAGCGACAGCAACACGTCGCCTTCTTGCAGGCCTGCGGAGGCGGCAGGGCTGCCAGGCTCGACGCCGATAACGATGGCGCCCTTGGCGTTCTCGAGGCCCAGAGCTTCAGCAAGATTGTCATCGATCCCCTGCAGGCTCACACCGATGAAGCCCCTTTCCACGCTGCCAGTTTCGATGAGCTGTGCCACCACGTCCTGCGCGGTGCTGGCAGGCACGGCGAAGCCGATCCCGACATTGCCGCCGCTGGGCGAGAAAATCGCGGTATTTACCCCGATCACTTCACCTGCGTCATTGAAGAGCGGACCGCCGGAGTTGCCGGAGTTAATCGAGGCGTCGGTCTGCAGGAAGTCATCATAGGGCCCCGAGCGGATATCACGCGAGGTGGCGGAGAGTACGCCAACGGTCACCGTGCCGCCCAGACCGAAGGGGCTTCCGATCGCGATGGTCCAGGCGCCCGGCTGCATGGCGTCACTGTCGCCCCATGAGACCGTGGTCAGATCCGAGGTATCCTCGAGCTTGAGCACAGCGATATCGGTGGCTGGGTCGGTACCGACGAGGGAGGCCGCGCGCGTTTCGCCATCCTGCATCAGGATCTCGATCTCGTTGGCCCCTTCGACGACGTGATTGTTGGTGACGATGTGTCCGCTGCCATCGATGATGAAACCCGAACCCATGGCCGTGCCTTCGCGGGGCTGCTGTGGTTCCGGCGTGCCGAAGGGCAGGGGTGGCATGTCGCGCAGACGCGGCGGCGGGCCAACCACGCCCTTCGCGGCGATGCCCACTACGGCCGGGCTTTGGGCTTCGACGATGCCGGTGAAGTCAGCTGGGGCCGAAAAGTTGCCTGAGCTTTCGGCGCTTTCCTGCGCCAGGACGGGCATGGCGGGCGACAGCATACCGATGATGGCGACCGCCGAGGCGGCACTGCGCAGAATGGGAAAAGTCATGTGAAAATCCTTCGCATGTCAGAATGGAGGAAGGTCGGCAAAGGCGCCGATCCGAGAGAAGCCTACCGAAGGGCTGTTGGCCCTTCTGCCCGCAGCGGCTGTGCGGGCGTGTGCGGTCACGGCGACCGGATCACATCACGACGGAGCCGAGCGATGGCCGGAATATTGGACCCCGTCTTCTCGACCGCTCCGTGAGCGACAGGTTGTCGGCCGCCGCCTGCAGGATCATTCGGTAGGAACGAGGGGGTGGCGGACGGCCACCCCCTCGTCGCGGCACGCGGCACCTTGGCAGGGCTGGCAGGTCAGTAGACCTCGCCGACTTCCTGGATTTCCGCCTCGATGTCGTCGCCGTCGAACCAGCCTTCGAACCAGCCTTCCTCTTCGATGGTGACGACCTGGTCGTCATCTAGATCGGCGCTGTCGTAGATACCGGCGGTGTATTCATCCTCGCTCAGGAGCGCGTCGTCGTCCGTGTCGAGATCGGCGTAGTAGTTGGTGTAATTCTCACCGTAGAATGCGCCGAACTCCTCCTGATCGAGGAAGCCGTCGTCATTCGCGTCATAGGTGGCGAAGTCGGTATCGTAATCAGCGCCCAGATAGCGCTCGGTGCCGAGACCGAATTCCTCGTCCGAGATCAGGCGGTCGTTGTCGCGGTCGTAATCGGCGTAGAGGCCGGTGGAATACTCGTTCTCGCTCAGGAAGGTGTCGTCATCCGTGTCGAGGGCATCGTAGTAGCCGGTTCCACCAAAGCCGGTGGTGAAGGTGTCGTAGTCGTAATCCGTCCCGTATTCGTCACCGAACATCTGGGCAGTCGCGGGACCTGCGAGGAGGGCGGCGGTCGCAGCGGCGGCATAAAGCTTGTGCTTGATCGTCATGTGTCTCTCCTTTCTGGTGGTGATGTGACGAGGCCCCTCCAGCGGATGGAACCTCATCGGGCAGATTGTCAGGGTGCTACGTCTCAGGACCGATCCAGCAGCGGATCGTCCTAGCCCGTCCCGTATTTGCACGGCTTCGGCGAGCCGCATCGGATCAGAAGATGTGTTTTGGGCATGTTGTTTTCTCCCATCACCATCGTCGCACTTACGCGGGACAAGGTTTTGCCAGGAGCTCGATCCGCTCTCGAACCGATGCACCTCGTTGGGCCGCCAAGCCGCCCTGAAAGGGTGAATTGCTAAGCGCTCGCGAGCTTCGCTTGGCACCTGCCGGGCCCTGTGGGCATGCGAAGCGACCTCGCCCCGGACGTGTCCTGTACAACGGAAACCATGTGGATTTGTTCCTGCCAGGGTGGCGACCCATTACATGGGCCTTGTGACCGAATGCCGTGCGGATCGCCCCCGGACATGGCTCCGTCAACTCTAAGCGGCAGCAGACATTGAGACACGAAGACCTTCGCGCCCAGGGGCTATTCCGTGCCGCCCCCCGAGCTTCGTCGGAACGAGCCCTAGGGTCAGGACTCGTTAACCCTCAAAGCCAGAACATGACGGTCGCGGCCAGGGCGATGGCAGAAAGGAAGACCTTCGGGCATCTGTCGTAG
>NZ_JACIBX010000026.1:0-2500 GCF_014195545.1 Limimaricola variabilis
TGGTTGCGGGAGCAGGATTTGAACCTGCGACCTTCAGGTTATGAGCCTGACGAGCTACCGGGCTGCTCCATCCCGCGACAGGATGTTTGGCCTGCTGCGCGGCGCGCTGCTTGAGGCCGGATCGGTTCTGGCATCGTGTCAGAGAGAATGGGGATGTTCTTTACTAGGTCTGGCGGTGACTTACTCTCCCACGTCTTGAGACGCAGTACCATCAGCGCAACGGCACTTAACGGCCGAGTTCGGAATGGGATCGGGTGTTTTGCTCGTGCTATGGCCACCAGACCGAGAAAAGAACATCTTCGGTGGCCTGCCGCGCGGAGCGCTGCTCGAGGCCGGTATGGCCTGTCGCGTCGCTTGGGGGGGAGGTCACCATATCAGCCGCCCTGCCCCGGTTGGGGGAGCGGTGTTCCAGGTCGTCGTACATTTCCTTGATTGTGTATGCTTTCGGATCCAGCCTTGCTGTTTCTGGATCGGATCAAGCCTATCGGACCATTAGTATCGGTCAACTGAACGCATTGCTGCGCTTACATCTCCGACCTATCGACGTGGTGGTCTACCACGGTCCTCAGGGATACCTTGTTTTGAGGGGGGCTTCCCGCTTAGATGCCTTCAGCGGTTATCCTGTCCGATCATAGCTACCCAGCACTGCCGTTGGCACGACAACTGGTCCACCAGTGGATCGTTCACCCCGGTCCTCTCGTACTAGGGGCAACTCCTCTCAAGTATCCTACACCCACGGAAGATAGGGACCGAACTGTCTCACGACGTTCTAAACCCAGCTCACGTACCTCTTTAAATGGCGAACAGCCATACCCTTGGGACCTGCTCCAGCCCCAGGATGAGATGAGCCGACATCGAGGTGCCAAACACTGCCGTCGATATGGACTCTTGGGCAGTATCAGCCTGTTATCCCCAGCGTACCTTTTATCCGTTGAGCGATGGCCCTTCCACTCGGGACCACCGGATCACTATGGCCGTCTTTCGACTCTGCTCGACGTGTCAGTCTTGCAGTCAGGCTGGCTTATGCCATTGCACTCGACGAACGATTTCCGACCGTTCTGAGCCAACCTTCGCGCGCCTCCGTTACTGTTTGGGAGGCGACCGCCCCAGTCAAACTACCCGCCACACAGGGTCCCGGATCCGGATAACGGACCGCGGTTAGACATCAAGAGTGCGAAGGGTGGTATCTCAAGGGAGGCTCCACGGGAACTGGCGTTCCCGCTTCAAAGCCTACCACCTATCCTGCACATCGCAATCCTGATGCCAGTGTGAAGCTGTAGTAAAGGTGCATGGGGTCTTTCCGTCTAACCGCGGGAAGCCGGCATCTTGACCGGCAATTCAATTTCGCTGAGTCGATGTTGGAGACAGCGGGGAAGTCGTTACGCCATTCGTGCAGGTCGGAACTTACCCGACAAGGAATTTCGCTACCTTAGGACCGTTATAGTTACGGCCGCCGTTTACCGGGGCTTCAATTCAAGGCTTGCACCTCTCCTTTTAACCTTCCGGCACCGGGCAGGCGTCAGACCCTATACGTCGTCTTGCGACTTCGCAGAGCCCTGTGTTTTTAGTAAACAGTCGCCACCCCCTGGTTTGTGCCCCCGGCCTCTACTTGCGTAAAAACCGGGCCTCCTTCTCGCGAACTTACGGAGGTATTTTGCCGAGTTCCTTCAACATCGTTCTCTCAAGCGCCTTGGTATTCTCTACCAGTCCACCTGTGTCGGTTTAGGGTACGATCTCATGATGGAGCTATTTCCAGGGACCGCCTGGCTGCCCACCCAATCCGATAAGGGTGAACAACGTCCGCGATCCGTCACTTCCATCTGGCCCAGGAATATTAACCTGGTTCCCATCGACTACGCCTTTCGGCCTCGCCTTAGGGGTCGGCTTACCCTGCTCAGATTAACTTTAAGCAGGAACCCTTGGACTTTCGGCGACAGGGTCTCTCACCCTGTTTGTCGCTACTCATGTCATCATTCTCGCTAGTGATCTCTCCACCGGATGCCTCACAGCCCGGCTTCACAGAAAATCCCGCGTCTCCAAGCCGACCCGAAGGACGGTAAGGAGACATGGGATTATGTCACACTACGCTCTGCTACCATGCACTAAGTGCATCCTAAGCTTCGGCTCGTGGCTTGAGCCCCGTTACATCTTCGCCGCAGGACAACTTATTTAGACCAGTGAGCTGTTACGCTATCTTTAAAGGATGGCTGCTTCTAAGCCAACCTCCTGGTTGTTTTGGTCGTCCCACCTGCTTTCCCACTTAGCCACGAATTGGGGGCCTTAGCTGTAGGTCAGGGTTGTTTCCCTCTCCACGACGGACGTTAGCACCCGCCGTGTGTCTGCCATCTAGTACTCCCGGGTATTCGGAGTTTGGTTAGGATCAGTAAGCCTGTGGGGCCCCATTACCCATCCAGTGCTCTACCCCCCGGGGTATTCGGATGACGCTCTACCTAAATAGATTTCGCAGAGAACCAGCTATCTCCGAGTTTGATTGGCCTTT
>NZ_JACIBX010000027.1 GCF_014195545.1 Limimaricola variabilis
CGCAACGCGCTCGAGAACAGCTCCGGCGATCTGGTGGTGATCTGCGACGCTGATACCCGGCCCTTTCCGGAGTTCCTTGAGGAGACACTAGGCTACTTCCGTGACCCCAAGATGGCTTGGGTCCAGACCCCGCAATGGTTCAGCGACATCCCCCCGGGCGTGCCGCTCACCGCCTGGCTGCAGCGCCGGTTGGGTCGCATGGGCGGTGCGGTCGGTGCAGGGTTGGAGCGCATGCTGGGGCCGGTGCGGTTAGGCGAAGATCCCTTCGGCAACGACCCGCAGCTCTTCTACGACTTCATCCTGCGCCGGCGGAACCGCGTCAACGCCGCCTTCTGCTGCGGCGCGGGCTCGGTGCATCGCCGCGATGCGGTGATGGAGGGCGCCCTGCGGCAGTGGTCGGCCGGCATCGAGGCGGCGCTGCGCCGGGACGCGACAGAGTTGCGTCGCGTCACCGGCGAGAGAGAACTCGCGCCGGGCCTGCAGGATGCGCAGCGCTGGCAGAGTGCGCTCGAGGCCGAGTTCACACCCTACAAGTTCCACGTCTCGGAAGACATCTACACTTCGATCGCTCTTCACCGTGACATTGAGCGCGGCTGGAAGTCAGTCCAGCATCCGACCGTGCTAAGCCGCATGCTGTCGCCCAGCGACCTGCTGAGTTGGACGATCCAGCGCTTCAAATATGCCGGCGGCACGCTCGATATCCTGCGGACCGACAACCCGCTGTTCCGACCGGGCCTGACGCTCGGCCAGCGGATCATGTACGGCTCGACCTTTTACTCCTACCTGTCGCCACTCTGGAACGTGGTCTTCATCCTCGCCCCGATCATCTTCATGCTGACTGGCATCGCGCCGCTCAACGGCTATTCCCTCGACTTCTTCCTTCACATCGGCCCGTTTCTGCTCTTGAACGAGTTCGCCATGCTGGTCGGACTTTGGGGTGTGTCGGTGGCCCGCGGACGGGCCTGGTATATCGCGGCCTTCCCGCTCAATCTTCGTGCCCTCTGGACGGTGCTGAAGAAGCAGAAAATATCGTTTCCGGTCACGCCCAAGGACCGACAGGGCGGGCGCTTCCTGCATCTGGTGAAATGGCAGATCGGGCTGGTGGTCGCGATCGTCGTCGCGCTGATCTGGGGGTGGTCCCGGTTCGCGACGGGGGTCGAGGGCTACACGCTTGGCGGCATGATCGCCAACACGGTCTGGGGAGGTTACAACGCGCTGTCGATGCTGCCCATCATCCGCGCCGCTGTCTGGCAGCCCGATCCAGAATTTGAAACCGCCATCGTCGAAGGAAAGCCTGCATGAGCTTTACCGAAGGGCTGCGCACCGCTCGCGGCCAGATCGCCTGGATCTTGGCACTCGCCGTGTCCACCGCCGTGATCGTGCATCTCGAACAGCTTGATACCGAGGATCGCATCAATGCCCGGCTTCTGGCGGCAGGTGTGCGCGCGCCCGATCTGCCGCAGGGCTACGCCGACACCATCGATGGGCTACTGGACGAGCTCCGGGCTGCGGGCGAAGTCGGACCCGCGGATCCGGATCGGCGAGCGGCGCATCTAGTTGCGCTGTCGACGGCCATCCTGAGTGGCCGGATCTCTCTGGGTGCAGCTAGGGCAGAGGTGGAACGGGTCGCGGCCTGGCCGGGGGAAGCCAGCCCGGCCCTGCGTGCGGCGCGGGCTCAGATCGCCTTGCTCTATCCTGATCTTGCGGACAGCGACAATCCGGAGATTGCGGCGCGCTAGGCTGGCGCGGCCCGGCGGTGCTGTCGGAGCACTAGCCGGTTGCGGCCGCCCTGGCTGGAATAGCTGATCTCATCGATCAGCATATGGATCAGCCCTAGCCCCATGCCACCCTCAGGCAGGTCTTCAATCCGATCCGGGTCAAACTCGGCCACTCCGTCTTGCCCGGCCTCGAACGCGGCGATTGGGATCGGCCGGCCCCGGTCCTCCAGCGTCACCGTGACCGCATGGGTTGCCTCGGGTTCGAGATGCAAGGTGACCGGTCCGGGACCCCGGCGCTCGGGATAACCATGCTCAGCGATGTTGTTGAGAGCTTCGGCCAGCGCCATCTCGAGCATCTCGCTGGCCTCGCTGCCGATGACGGGCTCGGTCGCTTGGCGCACTGCTGTCGTCAATTCGGCTATCCGGGAGAACTCGCAGGGCAGGGACCAATCCATGACCGTACTAGCCTATCCCCGCAACCGCGCGACTGCGGCGGGGACATCGGGCTCGAGGATGAAGACCCGGTCCATGCGGGTCAGTGTGAACAGCCGCTGCACCGCGCCGCTGACGCCTACCACGGCCATGTTGCCGCGTGGTCCGAGGCGCTTCAGGCAACTCACTAGGGCGCCCAAGCCGGAGCTGTCCATGAAGGCGGTCTGCGACAGGTCGAGTACCAGCTGGTGCTGCCCAGCTTCGACCCGCTGCACAAGTGCGTCCTTCAGCGCGGGGGCCTGGCTGGCATCGAGTCGGCTTTCCCCGACGCTCAGGACGCAGATCCCATGCTCGTAGCGTTCTTCAATCTTCATCTCTGCCCATCGCTTCCAGTACCAGCAGCGTCACATCGTCCTCCAGCGTGTCCGACCCCCGCCATCCCCGCAGTTCGGCACTGAGCCGGTCGAGGAGGCGCGCAGTCGAAAGCGTCGCCGCTCGCGCAAGCATCGCATGCAACCGGGCCTCCCCGAAAGCCTCCTTATGCGTGTTCTCTGCTTCGGTCAGCCCGTCCGAGTAGACCAGCAGCCGCGACCCGCGCGGGAAATCGAAGTCGACCTCTTCATAATGATTTCCGGTCAGAATGCCGACCGGAACGCCGCCATCGCCCAGCGTCTCGGGAGGACGGTCCGGGCACATGAGGATCGGGCCGGGATGGCCGGCCTGAACCAGACGCCCCCGGCCGCGCTGAATATCGATCTCGCCCAAGGCTAGGGTGAAATATGGCATGCTGGCTGGCCAGTCGGCATTGATCTTGGCCACGATTGCCGCGAGATCCGCGCGGTCATCACTTTCGATCAGAGCCTGCAGAAGCAAGTTGTGGGCTCCGACGGAGACGAGCGCCGCCGGGGCGCCATGACCGGCAACATCCACTTGAAAAAACAGCAGCCGCCCGTCGGACCGACGCACCACGTCATAGGTGTCGCCGGCGATATAATGTGATGGTTTGAGCTGCCCTTGCACCCGAATGCCATCTTGGTTGGATGCGTCGGGAAGAAGGGCCTCCTGCACAGTCGCCGCCGCTTGCAGGTCGAGCCGCAGCTGCCTGTAGGCCGATTTGAGGCGCCCGAGAAGCTTGTCGCGTTCGGTCTGCAGGCGGGCACGGCGCAGGGCATTGGCCTTGAAGATGCGCAGGGCGTCACGCATCCGCCCCACCTCGTCGTCGCGGTAGACAGACGGCAACTCGACGTCGAGCCTACCGTCCGCAAGCTTCAGCATGTCGTCATGGATGTCGTCGAGTGGTTGGATCAGCCTGGTGCGCACGGCGTACCAACCGTAAAAGGCCGTCCCACTTGCCAAGACGAGGAGCACGCTCCAGACCAGCAGCCATGCAAACGACCGGCGGGTCAGGTCCTCGAGGGCTTCGCCAGAGGTGGCAAGTAGCCCTGTCAGGAAATCGAGGCTGGCTGCACGCGCCTCTCGCTCGAACGCGGTCCAGCTTTCGATGTCCGCCGGGTCACGGCCACGCTCCATGTCTTCAATGACCGCCGCCGCACTGACGAAATAGCGGTCCTCGTAGCTGCGGATCACCCGTTCCAGCGCAGGTGTCACGACACCCCCTTGTAAAAGCAGTTGTTCCTGCATTTGTTCGAGCGCAAATCGGGCGCGGCTGAGGTTGTCGCGCGCGGCTTTCAGTACTGCCTCGGAATAGGCCTCGCCCGCGAAGACCTGACCGGTGATCAGTGCCGCGTTGCGGCCGACATATTCGAGCAGCAGACCGTTGTAGCGGCGCAGATGGGCGCTGGCCGGGGCGACGGGCTCGGACTGGAATTCCCAAGACAGGAGGCCCAGCCGCAGTGCGATCACCTCCTCGATGACTTCCGTGTAACGGGAAAACAGCGCATCGGCGTCTAGCTCTCCTGCTTGCGCGTCCTGCCGCAAAACGGCAAGGCGGGTGTCGATCTCCTGGGCACGCACCGCAAGTTCCGGGCGCTCGGCGACGGCCGTGGCCGCCGAAACCAGCATCGGTTTTGTTACGCCGGCTCGGATTGGGGCGATCTCGAGGTGAGGCGCGCCAAGTCGGTCAAGATAGGCTCTGCGGCGCTGGTCCGACAAGTCGATGGCCAGCAAGCTGAGTTCGCCGCGGGCGGCATTGGATTTCTCCAAGGCAGTGAACAGCCGATGCGTGTTCCAGGCCCCCAAGATCTGCAGGACCACCGAGAACAGCAATGTCGCGACGATGACTGCGTAGACAGCGTTGAGCGTGTTCCGCAGCATCATGGCGCCTGAAGGTGGTTTGCTGGTTTCATGCGACGATCTAGTTCCCGGCCATGTCTTTGGCGCACCCACATAGCCCACGATCGGCCCCTCTGCGAGGGGCAGCGGTGGCACTGAGCGATTTCGCCGATTCCATTTTTGTGCAGGCGTTACAGGAGGATTGCGGTCTGATCGTGCCGGAATACGAGCTGCAGTGGGACCGGATGCGACCGACCCTGCGCCGCACCGATTGGCGTCGCGCCGATGCCCTGCTTGAGCTGGCTCAGCGACAAGGGTTGGAGCTGCGTGGCCACGCAATGCTTTGGCATGGTGCGCTGCCAAATTGGTTCGAAGCTCTCTCTCCGGCGGCAGCGCGGCGCGCGGCGTTGGCCCGTATCAGCTCGCTCGGCCGGCGTTACCGGGGCCGTGTTCATTCGTGGGATGTCGTCAACGAGCCTCTCTCCGAGACGGGCGAGGGGCTACGCGACGGACCCTTGCTGCGAGCCTTCGGCGCAGGGCTATTGAGCGCCTGTTTTGCGCGTGCAGCGCAGGCGGATCCCGGCACCTTGCTGGTCCTGAACGAGATGGGCCTTGAGTATGGCGGCGCTCAGGCAGATCGCAAACGCCACACCATGCTGCGCCTGCTTGAGCGCGAACTTGGACGAGGGACGCCGATCGGAGCGTTGGGGCTGCAAGGACATCTCGATGCCAGTGATGGTCCGCATGACCATC
>NZ_JACIBX010000028.1 GCF_014195545.1 Limimaricola variabilis
GAGCCGTGGCGGCTCCTATCTCAAGATGAGGGGCCGCAGTCTTCCAGGATGTTAGCAACTGCTACGCGTTCTCGTTCATCCATGGAGAGGTTCCAGCGGGCTTTGACTAGCACCCAGTTCGCTACGTACTCACACACGAAGATTGGCTCCGGCGGCAACCAATCCTCAGGCCCTTTGTCGCCTTTAGAACGATTAACGCTGGCTCCCACTGCAATCAGGCTTCGCGGATCGTCGAGGTCATTCGCAAAAGCGGCGCGAACAGTTCGGTCCCAACGAAATCCTCCTGAGCGGTGAGCCTCAGCCAGTGGCACCAGGTGATCTACATCCAGATCTTCGGCCTGAAGGAAGACTTGGCCCGTGAACCTGTCATGCCATAGCCCCGTGAGGATGCGACACCCATCCGGAGAATACTCGACAGCTCTTTCACTCTCGCTCAACAGGACTTCGTGCCGTGCATTGATGCAGTCCCCATCTTCATCGACCCAGTGGGGCCAATCCTCGCGAGAGTAGCCCTTGGCGTACTCGTTCTCGACCCTGATCCGGGGTAGCTGTCGCAATGCAGCAGCGACTGCGGCACCCTCTGCTCCCTCTCTTCCGCTTGTCGGTTGGTTCGGGCCGGTGGGAGAGGCAGATCTGCTGCTTGTTTCCCAAAGATCAAATGCCAGATCGCGCCATCCCGGAGGAACCACTCCTATCTCAGTTAGGAGAACAACCGCCCCCAGTAGAAGGGCGATGAGCGACGCCTTGGGCATATGGGTTCCTTACTCCATGATCCAAATGGTATCGGCTTGCCCTTACCCCCTAGATGGTCTCGGCACCAGTCAAGGCGGGCAACCACCTTGACGCGTCCCCTCCGGTCATTCATCAATTCCAAGGAGAGCAACTGAGGATTGTACTTCTATGTTGTTACGCGTTTCGAAACTGGTTCTGGCTGGAAGTTTAGCCCTCTCGTCCCTTCTTCTTCAGGCTCCTTCGTCTGCGGCTCATTCTGGAGGGCTGAATTCTCAGGGCTGCCATGCCGGTAGTAGACCTTATCACTGCCATCGCTCACAAAGTGAGATGGTAGGTAATCGCCTGCGTTGCGATCTGGGCAGCCGTTCTGTCGAATGCACGGGGAACGGTTCCACACGCCGAACTGCCGCCCGCGCAGCTCCTTCACAGCAGCTGCGTCAGTATCAGCTTCAGCTTGTCCGGCACTGCAGTCTTTCCCCTACCTTTGCAGACGGCCTCAATGGCCCCTCTACCAAAGCAGCCATTCGTGCTTTCCAAGCGGCATATGGCTTGACCGCCGATGGCGTCATTGGACCTAGGACTGCGCAAGCACTCCAAGGTCCTGTCACTGGGGCATGCCGGTAAACGCCTACCGTTTGCGCCGGGGCTAGCCAGACTGAGCTGGCCTAGGCTCCCAAACTGAAGAAGTAGGCTACTTGATCAGCGAGCTGCGGCTGAGTAAGAAATCGCTATGGCTTTGGAAACTCTGACCATTCTGCGATCTTTCGACTGCCCGGCCGCAAAAACAATACTCCCGACGCCGACTGGTTTGCAGGCGACACCGCTGCAGCACGCCCGAGTGTTCGACGTCGAAGTGGCCGAGGTGGATTGCCTAGCCACACTAGGACAGGTGCTTCGTTCACTGGAAAAAGACCCTCAGGCCTTAGTGGTACGGGGAAAATTGATCGAGGGACGGCCGTCTACTGCGATAAGGCGAACTTTGAAGCCAAAGGAAAATGAGCTGCCGAACTTCGAGCCGGCTGCTCGTCGTTGGTGCATGCTCGACATCGACAATGTTCCGCTACCGGAAGAGTTCGCAGAGGTAGGATCATGTAAGGACTCGGTTATTCGTTACGCAACCGAGCAGCTACCCCAAGCCTTTCACGGCATCGACTGCTGGTACCAGTTCTCCGCTTCTATGGGCATCAAGAAGGACCTTGTTCGGGTACACCTCTGGTACTGGTTGGACCGGGCGGTAACCGATGAAGAGCTGAAAGGCTGGCTGCAGGACGTGCCTGTCGATCTCGCACTCTTCAACCCCGTGCAGCCGCACTACACTGCAGCCCCGGTACTGGCAGACGGGGTGCAAGACCCGCTTCCGCAGCGTTCGGGGTTCTTTCGTGCCGGGGGAGGCCGAACAGGTGTATCCGTCCCCGATAGGCTGCCTGCATACCGCCGGAACTCCCGTACTCGCCGTTCCGGGGGCGTGGGAGGAGGTGGCTCGTCAATTATCTACCGCGATCCAGCTACCGGTCTCATTTCAGACGGTCGACGCAGTTGGATGCTCCGTGCGAGCAACGATGCAATGCGCGAAGCGGTGCAGAGCAAAGCGGCGGACACACCGGACGTGGAAGCCATCGCCGAACGAACTTGGGAGATCTTTCAAGCCGAAGCCGACCTTTCTGACGGCAAGTGGTCCAAGGCCGATGCAGCTCAAGAAGCCGCCAACCGGATTGAAGAGTACCGAGCTGGTACATACGACTTCACGGGCAAGCAACTTGGGCTGACCCTATATCCGGCTGACGGGCCGTACGTGAATCTCGAACCGGTAGGCCGGGAGGAGGGCATGGAGCAGCTGGATGCGGCTCTCTCACACTTCTTCGCCCGCTTGCCGGAGAAGGCCCCCAAGACCGTTCTCCGGGTAACCATGGGAGCGGGGAAAACTCGTCAAACCGTTGCTCACCTTACTTCATGGCTGCGCGACCAGTACGGCAAGCGCATCGAAATTTATGTCCCCCGGCATGACCTTGCCGCTGAGTACGCCGACGCGCTGGGGCAGGAGTCGGATCTCCGGGCGAGTGTGGTTCATGTCCAACCCCGCACTGGTGGGGCGGAAGGCAAGTTGCCGGTTCTCTGCAACCGGGCAGGCTATGTTCGCACCTTGGAACGTGCAGGGGTGGGGGTCTTTCAGCACGCCTGCCGTTCGAATGATGGCTTTCACTGCATCCACTTCGACGACTGCCCATACCTTGCTCAGTTCAGGGACCCGGAGATCACGGACCGGAACGGTAATGTTGTTCGGGTCATGGTTCACTCGTACCTGGGCCTCCCACGCAACCCGATACAAACTGCCCCAGACCTCATCATCATCGACGAGGCCTTCCTGGGCGAGTTAATTAAGGAAGAGCGGCTACCTCTCCGTGAGGTGCGAAACCAGATCAAGAGCGACCGCCTTCCCAAGCTAGGCCGAGTGATCACGGACGCCCTTCAAGACGGAGAGCCATTGCTCACAGTGCTACGCGATGCCGGAGTGGCCGCAGCCGACATTGGAGACGTAGACCTACAGTCTATCCGTCCGCATCCAGACTTCGACAGGATCACATCGAGACCGGCAGGCAGAGTGGAAGATGCTCGGCTCTACAGAGGGCTGACGAAATTGCTGCGCGTGATACACGAAGAACTGCAGCTTTCGAGCCGCGCAGAAGCTGAACGCGTCCTCTTCGATCCTCGGAAAGAGGAAGTCCTAATCACCTATCTACAAGAGCCTGACTTTCTCGACGGAGTTCCGCTTCTGATGCTCGACGCCACGGCGGATGAAACGCTGCTGGAAGAGATCTTGGGTCCGATCGAGTTCGTTCGCATCGACATCCAGCAACGGGCATGGGTGACGCAAGTCTACGATCGCACGGGGTCGAACGATTTTTGGGACTCCCACGATACTGAAGTATCCGACTTGGTCACCGTGCTGAATGCTTGGGCGGAAGTAGGCGAAATCCCTTTGGTCGTGAGCCACAAGAAACTGGCCGACACTCTGCGGGGGAGAACGGATTTGGACGAAGGGGTGTTGGTTGAGCATTTCGCCAACCTCCGTGGAAGCAATGCTGCGAAGGACGCTTCCGCAGTGATCATCACGGGGCGGAATGCTCCTCCTCCGCCAAGTGTCGACCTGAAAGCCCGGGCGGTCTTCTGGGCTGCAGACGAACCGCTTCGGCATGATGCTGGCGGCGAGTTTCGGGGTCAGAACGAGCAGGGAAAGCACCTGCCCCTGCAGCTACAGGGCTATATCCAATCGTCGCATAACCCTCGCCCTCAATCGGGCGTCTACACGCGGATGTTTTCGGACGAACGCATTGAAGCGCTTCATCAGCAGATCCGAGAGGCCGAAACAGCCCAAGCCATCGCTCGCCTGCGGCTGGTGCATGCACCGTATCGAAAGCAGGTCTACTTGCTCGGAAACCTACCCGTGGAGATGCCAGTGGATCGCTTCGCCCGGTTCAAAGATCTGATGCCGGATCGGCTCGAAAGAGAACTACTGAAGAAGGGCAACATACCCCTTACGGCACTCGGCCTTCGTAAGATGCGTCCTGACCTAGACCTGGATGAAGAGAATAGCCGAAAGTGGCTGTCCCGTTCCCGTATCCGCGACCCAGAACGCCTGCGGATGCTGCCCGGACTGAGGCGTGGTACGGCGCTGGAGGTGAAGTTCCGGGTACAAAGTGCCGGCCGTTCTTCCGAGCAAAGGCACTTGTTCCTACTGCCCGACGTTCAGGGCGAACGACACGAAGATGTCCCGTTGATCCAAGCGACCGTAGCCT
>NZ_JACIBX010000029.1 GCF_014195545.1 Limimaricola variabilis
AGACTCTTGATCCCTATGCCCTTCCTTAGCACCAACCAAGCACTCACGTATCCAACTGGCAACATTTGAAGCCGAAGAGGTCGACTACTCTTTACAACATTCCGCACACGTTCAACGTGTTGAGTTTGTGATCGTCACAATTCAGGGAAGTGCGGGATGGGTTTAGGTCTAAAAGTTTGCTCTATGCTACTAGTAATCGGTCTCGCGGGGTGTGGACCTCAAACACCTTACGAAAGGTATCAGGCGGGAGAGCCGCTGCGTGGATTGCCTTATAAAGCCGGAGGGACACCTGCTACAGCAGTCCGGGATCTTACGGACTGTGAGGTAATAGCGGCCCGACAGGTCCCACAGCAGATTGTAGTCAGCACGACACCTACCTACACTACGCCAGTTCAAACGAGCTGCAACCAGATCGGCTCCCAAACCTTCTGTAACTCGACCGGAGGACAAACCTACGGGGGACAAACCCGTAGCTCTGATGCCAATGCGGGCTTGAGGCAAAGGGTCTTCAATCAGTGCGTAGCGGACAAGCAGTATCGATACGTTGATATTCCAGCTTGCCCCTCAGGAGTAAGCATTTCTGTGGCAAGTGAGGTATTTCCTCCTCTCACTCCCAAGACTTGCTACCTTGTCACTCCGCAAGGGGAATACAAAATGGGTACGTACTAAGAGACACAGCGTAGCCATAAAAAAGAATACACCTCGCGCAACCCATTTCGGTGGGTCGCGCGAATCTTTTAGGAAACACCTCCCATGGCTGAACGCCGCTAATCCCAGGCGGGAAAACCTAAAGGCTCACTGCGGCTGTACGAAGCGGGCCGCCTGAAGCATGAAAAGTAAGCGGCCACGCTGGGACGTAAACCTGCGAAGAACGACAGCTCGGATTCTGCATTCAGCTCAGTGCCGGCAGGGCAGATTGGGGTGTCAGAAAACTCTGTATCGTAGCGATGGCTTGCGCAAGAAAGCATTCCTTCAGAACGTATTGTTGAGAGGGTCTATGGTTAGAAAAATGCCAATTCATAGGGGCAAAATTATACTGATACTGGCCGCCATTCAGTTGGCGATGTTTTCGTCAGCAGTTCAGGCACTAGACTGGAGCCAGGCAATAGACGCAGTCTCCGAAAAGAGCGATAGTTATTGGCGCTTGGCAGAAGCGAGGGGGCTAGAAAGCAGATTCTTGGGGACTGGCCTCAATGAATTGCATGTTGTCGAACACAAGTGTTCGATCCTTGGCAGGATGCTGGAGAGAATAAACTACATTACGCCTGTAGAGCTGTCGACGGAATTTGATGTCGATAATGCTGACGATCAAACTACTGCGATTGCGGCCCACTCCTTGGATAACTGGGTGTATCAGGCAAAACGCATACTTGACCTCGATAGAGAGCGAAGAGTTAAGGAGTGGAATCTTGATTGCGTTGGGCAGCTGGGAATCCCACTTGAGGCGTTTGTTGGGGAAGTCTCTCGACAGACGTTTTTTGATATCGAGGGGAAAACGCTGCGGGTTTTAGGAGATGTTGGCAAAGACTTCTCGGCAGCACTTCTCGAGGCCATAAATTCAAGCCCTGAAATTGAAGAGATCGCCCTTGGTAGCGGCGGCGGTTCAGTTTATGAGGCTATTAAGGCGGGCCAAACCATAAGGCGCCTAGGGTTGGAAACGACGCTTTGGAATAATTGCTATTCCGCCTGCACCATAGTATTTATGGGAGGGGTTAACAGGAGGATATGGTCGCCGTACCCAGAGCTATCATTTCACCGAGTTAGCATTCGGGGGGAGGCGGTCGACGACTACGATCCTGTATATTCCCATATCGCCAAATATGTCTACGAAATGGGCGGTGACGGAGGAAGGTTCGTGGACTTTATGCTGATGGCGTCCCCAAGTACATTTCATTCACCCCATCCTGATGATCTTTGCAATGCCAGCTTAGCAACTTGGATTCAGCGGCAATGCATTTAGATTTGAAGGGAAATAGTTCCTGACTTCAGAAGTATGAACATTGTAGGGTGACAGACTTGCGACGCGTCCCCCTTAGATCTGCCTATTATCTTCCGCGAATGCAGAAGATGCTGCCGCTCGGGGTTGTCAGAGAGTTGCCAAGACCTTCCTCGACGATTGCATTATTCCACCTCTCTCGGAACATCGCAGGGAGCGAAGGGTATCGACGGTGTCGTTGTAGAACCCCAGCCTAGGTCGCAGTTGCCCCTTTCCCAATGAGGTCGCCCCACGCGAACGATCTCGGCGTTACAGAGGGCTGAGAAGCGGTTCTTGAGGGCGATGCGGATGTGGGCTTCGGCGTTCTTGCGACCGGAGTCTCTCCTCAATGCTATCTCCAAGGCAGCGAGCCAGCAGAACTCGCCCGTTCTTTCTACTTTTCGGCAGCGATTCTAGACAGCCGGAAGAAGGCGCCGAGCCGCTTTTCATAGCCCTCTTCCGCGGCGAAGATCTCGACGATATCCTGCGTTGTCTCAGGGCCGAACCCCTCAGGGTCTTGTTCCCGTTCTTTCGCTCGCTTGGCGAAGATCCGGCTAAGGTCCGGCTCGACTAATTTGAGTCGGGTCTCTACATCGCAGACCTCCAGCAACGCAGCCTGCATTCGCTCGTCGAGGAGGTTACGGTGGCCTTCGTGGACGAGGAAGCTGTCGTGGATCGGCAAGATCGAGTTGCCGTTGTCGATAAAGTCGAGCATCACCCGCTCGGCCACGTCGCTGTCCTTGCGCTGGAGGCGCTTCCCGATGCCCGTGTAAAACCGGTCAGCGATAGGTGCATGAGCAGTAAGAATGGCTTCCGAGACGTCTCGCCAGGTCATTCCGAACTGGCTTGGCTCAATGTCTTCAGGGGCTTGGCTTAGCTTCTTCTCGGCGTTGAGCATCGCATTGAACGCCGCCTTCACCATGCTGCGCAGGTCGTCGCCATACCGGGCTTCGATCTCATCGTTGAAGATGCGGCGGTAACAATCGTCCGGCGGTGTGACGCCAGCTTCCGCGTAAAGGATCACGGGATGGAGGTTCGAGTAGTCGATCTCCACCATGCGCTTGCCATCGACGATCAGATGGCGACGGTAGGCCTTCGGGATGTTCTGCCACCAACCGCCATAGAACCGCCCTCCGGTTGTGAGTTCATCGTCATTGAAGACACGGTGGAGGGTTCGCTGATGTAGCGCCAGCCGTCTTTCGTCCTCGGGATCATTGGCCAAGCGGGCTTGCAATTCTGCCAACTCAGAATCTGGCACCTCCAGATCGTACCAGCAACGAGCCAGCACTCGGTTGATCCGTTCGAGGTTCCACTTCATCAATTCAACTTCGCCGCTCCGGGGAGCCGGATAGACCTCGTCACGGCCATCTTCCGTTCTCACTCGAATGCGGATCAGTTCATGGGCCTCTTGCGGCGGCACGATGACCGGCAGAACTTCCTGTTCTTGGGCGGTGAACTTGTCGATCAGGCGATCCGTAGCACGGTAGCGGGTTACGCGGTTACGGCGTTTGCCATCCTTTCGCCCTTGCCGGTCGAAGATACCTTTTTTGGTTCGCTCAAGGTAGTCCAACTCGACCATGCCTCGATAGGCCCGCTCCACATGGATGCTGTAGGTCAGGCCGATAGGCGAGATCGAACTGCTGTACCAATTCTTGTTGAGATGAATTCCTACCTCACACTTACGATTTCGCTGGTAGACCACCGCCACACTGTCCCTGATCAGCGTTTCGACCGAAGCCCTCAGCTTCCGGAGGCCATCCCCCTTCAGCTTCCGCTTCAGCCCTCCCGTGTCAGCCCACCGATGGTCC
>NZ_JACIBX010000030.1 GCF_014195545.1 Limimaricola variabilis
GGCGAGGCGCGGGTATCGATGACCCCGTCTTCGGCGCGTGACTTGCAGAAGCTTGGGCACGAGTGCCTGATCGAGGCGGGGGCGGGCCTGGCGGCGGGCTTCACCGACGTGGCCTACGCGGCGGCGGGGGTGCGGGTCGTGCCGGATGCCGAGACGCTGTGGGCCGAGGCGGAGATCGTCACCAAGGTGCGGCCGCCGCTCGACGCCGAGATGGACCGGCTGCGCGAGGGCCAGACGCTGATCTCGTTCTTCTACCCGGGCCAGAACGCCGAAGCGCTGGGCCGCGCCAAGGACGCCGGCGCCACGGTGATCGCGATGGACATGGTGCCGCGGATCTCCCGCGCCCAGAAGATGGACGCGCTGTCGTCGATGGCCAACATCGCGGGCTACCGCGCGGTGATCGAGGCGGGCAGCAATTTCGGCCGCTTCTTCACCGGCCAGGTGACCGCCGCCGGCAAGGTGCCGCCGGCCCGGGTGCTGGTGATCGGCGCCGGCGTCGCCGGCCTCGCCGCGATCGGCACCGCGACCTCGCTGGGCGCGGTGACGCTCGCCTTCGACGTGCGTCCCGAGGTGGCCGAGCAGATCGAGAGCATGGGCGCCGAGTTCGTCTATCTCGACTTCGAGGACAGCCAGGACAGCGCGGCCACGGGCGGCTACGCCGCGCCTTCCAGCCCGGAGTTCCGCGAGAAGCAACTCGCCAAGTTCCGCGAGCTGGCGCCCGAGATCGACATCGTCATCTCCACCGCCCTCATCCCGGGCCGCGACGCGCCGGTGCTGTGGACCCGCGACATGGTCGAGGCGATGAAGCCCGGCTCGGTGATCGTCGATCTCGCCGCCGAGCGCGGCGGCAATTGCGAGCTGACGGTGCCGGAGGAGAAGTTCGTCACCGACAACGGCGTGACGATCATCGGCTACACCGATTTCCCCAGCCGCATGGCGGCGCAGGCCTCGACGCTCTACGCCACCAACATCCGCCACATGATGGCCGACCTCACGCCGAACAAGGACGGCGTCGTCGACCATGACATGGAGGACGACGTGATCCGCGGCGCCACCGCGACGCATCGCGGCGAGATCACCTACCCGCCGCCCAAGCCCAAGACCGCCGCCATCGCCGCCGCGCCCAAGAAGGAGAAGGCGCGCGAGCTGACGGTCGAGGAAAAGCGGTCGAACGAGATCGCGGCCTTCAGGAAGCAGACCAAGGACCAGATCGGCCTTCTGGCCGCGGGGGCGCTGGTGATGCTCCTGATCGGCGCGGTCGCGCCCGAGAGCTTCATGAGCCACTTCATCGTCTTCGCGCTGGCCTGCTTCGTCGGCTTCCAGGTGATCTGGGGCGTCAGCCACAGCCTGCACACGCCGCTGATGGCGGTGACCAACGCGATCTCCGGCATCGTCATCCTCGGCGCGCTGCTGCAGATCGGCTCGGGCAACTGGCTGGTGGTGTTTTTGTCGTTCATCGCGGTGCTGATCGCCTCGATCAACATCGTCGGCGGTTTCCTGGTCACGCGCCGGATGCTCGCCATGTTCCGCAAGTCGTAAGGGGGCCGGATCATGAGCATCGGCATCGTTTCCGCCGCCTATATCGTCGCGGCCATCCTGTTCATCCTGTCGCTGGGCGGCCTGTCGAACCAGGAAAGCGCCAAGCGCGCGGTCTGGTACGGCATTGCCGGCATGGCGGTGGCGGTCTTCGTCACCGTGTTCGGCCCCGGCGTGCACAACCTGTTTCTCATCCTCGTCGCGATCGCGGCGGGCGGCTTCGCGGGCTGGATCGTCGCCGGCCGGGTGCAGATGACCGAGATGCCGCAGCTGGTCGCCGCGCTGCACAGCTTCGTCGGCCTGGCGGCGGTGTTCATCGGCCTGAACGCCGACATCATGCTGCACGACGTCAACGCGCTGCTGGCCAGCCACGGGCTCGACCGCGCCGCGCTGGCGCTCTTGGACCCGACCGAGCTCGCGCAGGCGGGCGGCGGCTTCTTCGGCGAGCTCACCGGCTTCGGCAAGAAGCTGGCGCTGAAGGACGCGGCCGAGATCGGCATCCTCAAGACCGAGGTGTTCCTCGGCATCTTCATCGGCGCGGTGACCTTCACCGGCTCGGTGGTGGCCTTCGGCAAGCTCGCCGGAAAGGTCGACGGCAAGCCGAAGAAGCTGCCGGGCGGCCACATGCTCAACGCCGCAGCGCTGGCGCTGTGCCTGGCGCTGGGGCTTCTCTACCTCACCGGCGCCGGCATCTGGACCATGGTGCTGGTGACGATCATCGCGGGCTTCATCGGCTGGCACCTGATCATGGGCATCGGCGGCGCCGACATGCCGGTGGTCGTCTCGATGCTGAACTCCTATTCGGGCTGGGCCGCCGCGGCGATCGGCTTCACGCTGGGCAACGACCTGCTGATCGTCACCGGCGCGCTGGTCGGCTCCTCGGGTGCGATCCTGAGCTACATCATGTGCAAGGCGATGAACCGCAAGTTCGTCTCGGTGATCCTGGGCGGCTTCGGCGGCACCTCGGGCCCGGCGATGGCGGTCGAGGGCGAGCAGATCGCGATCGACGCCGACGGCGTGGCGCAGGCGCTCGAGGACGCCGACAGCGTGGTGATCATCCCCGGCTACGGCATGGCGGTGGCGCAGGCGCAGCAGTCGGTCTCCGAGCTGACCCGCAGGCTCCGGGCGCAGGGCAAGACCGTGCGCTTCGCGATCCACCCGGTGGCGGGGCGTCTGCCCGGCCACATGAACGTGCTCCTCGCCGAGGCCCGGGTGCCCTACGACATCGTGCTGGAGATGGACGAGATCAACGACGACTTCCCCGAGACCGACGTCGCCATCGTCATCGGCTCGAACGACATCGTGAACCCCGCCGCGCAGGACGACCCCAACTCCCCGATCGCCGGCATGCCGGTGCTCGAGGTCTGGAAGGCCAAGCAGGTCTTCGTCTCCAAGCGCGGCCAGGGCACCGGCTACTCCGGCATCGAAAACCCCCTCTTCTTCAAGGACAACACACGCATGTTCTACGGCGACGC
>NZ_JACIBX010000031.1 GCF_014195545.1 Limimaricola variabilis
TAGCCTAGTGTCTCCTCAAGGAACTCCGGAAAGGGCCGGGTATCAGCGTCGCAGATCACCACCAGATCGCCGGAGCTGTTCTCGAGCGCGTTGCGCAGATTGCCGGCCTTGAAGCCGGCATTGTCGGCCCGGCTCTGGTAGATCGCGCCTTCCTCGCGCGCCATCTGCGCCATTGCCTCGCGCTTGCCGTCGTCAAGCACATGAACGCGCACATCGATCGGATGCGGATAGCGCAGCGCCTTGGCGTCGCGCACCCCAAGGCGGACCAATTCCGGATCCTCGCTGTAGGTCGCGAAGAAGACGTCGACCACCAACGGGCGCGCTGGCGCGTCGGGATCCTCGCTGATTTCGTCGAAGCTAGCCGGCGGCGTGCCGGGTTGAAGGCTCCGCGCGCTCCACAGGTTGAGCACGAACAAGATCAGTCCAATATAGGCGGCTGTCTCGGCCAGGATCAGCGGCACCGAGAACCACAGCGCGTCAAAATTGACCGAACTGGTCCAGCGCCAATAGAGATACCAGGCTCCGAAGCACAGGCTGGCCGTCGCCAGAAACTGCCAAGCCGCTTCGTGAAGCGGCCCGTGCCGAGCTGGTTGCCAAGGTTCCTGCCGCTCGAACCGGGTCAATGGGTTGTTCAATCCAGCATCCGATCAAGTAGTTAGGTGTGAGGCATCATGGTAGGTCATGGTCAACCATTTCAAATTTTCACGTCCACTTAGGCTGCTTTCGTTCTGACGTCCTAACAAGCTTAATCACCAGTGTAGAGAACCGACCTGCCTGACGCCCGCCTCTAACTTTGCGCAGCTTTGGAATATTCAATTCGCCTCGGTCGGCACTCGTGTCCCTGCCCTTCTCGCGGTAGTCGTCCCAGTGAACCCCGCGCAGCGGCGAACGCACGCCCTTGGCAGCGCCAGTTCTCGCCTTGGCCCTGTTTCTGTGATCCGCTCGGCCGCAATGCCGATCATCTCGCAGAGATCCGGGTCACCGTTCTTCTCGATGAGTTCTCTCAGGTCCATCATGGGGTTGGTCTTCGGGGTCATCTTTCGGTTCAGGTGGGCTTTCGCAACCCGCTACTATCGGGGAACCGATGATCGCCTCAGCTACGCCACCTTGACGGAAGCGACTAGAGGATCCCGTAGAACATGATCCAATCAGCCTCGTCCACACTCATAGGATTGCCACACTCTTACCTTACGTTAACTTACGTCGCATCAACTCCAGAGGGTGTTAGAATGCAAACCATAGTGCCTGACATTGTGAGCTTTGGCGGCTGGACCTTGCTCTCGATCCCGCTTCTTTGGCTGGCGCTGATCCGTATATGGGATCAGGTAATCGGGGACCGTGATATTGGTGCGAACTTGATCATCACCGGCTTGGCGACCCTCTGGACCGCTGCACTCAGCCTTTGGTCCTGAGTTGCGTCTAAATAGCCCCCGTTCCTCACAATACGAGATCGCCAATGGCAAGGGCGCTGATGTCCGCAAGGCGGATCTCGAAATCGGCCGTCTTGTCCCCGTTGACGTCACCTCGCAGCGTGAGGTCGGAGCCTGATTTTGTGTACCAGACTGAATGCGCTTGTGCGGTGGTGTAGCTGAAGAGGAAGGCTTGGTCGCCCGCAGCCGTAGCCCTTGTGTTCGCATCGATTCCACTAAGGTCGATGAGATCGATGCCCGAGACAAAATCATGGATCTTATCGCACTGCTTGCCTTGCGCGCTATCGGACGTTGAGGTGAAGACGAAGACGTCGCGCAGTCCGTCGCCCGCGCCACCATATAGCATATCCTGGCCCCCGCCCCCATTCAGGATGTCCGATCCGGCGCCCCCGAAGAGGGTGTCTTTGCCCTCGCCGCCGTAAAGCCGGTCATGGCCTCGGTTCCCCGAGAGCACATCATTGCCCTCATGCCCGTAGATCATGTCGTGCCCATTCTGTCCGATTAGATCGTCGGAGCGCTTTGTACCGTTCAGCGTCAGGTTCGAAGGCAAAGCCCCAAAGCCGCCCAGCTCCCCCGGTCTCACCTCCATAGACGAAAGAGTGCCAACGATAGGCTTGCCTGAATAGGCCCACTCTCCCGCCCAGTTCTCCAGTGAAGGATCCACGCACCAGAGGTTGGCGAAGCCCTTCATCTCACCAGTCGTCCATGTGCCATAGAGCATATCACCGCCGCCGAAGCGGCCGATCACCGCCCCGTCGACAACGAAGACGGCTTCTGACCCAGTGACCACCATCTCATAGGTGTGAAAGCCTTCGGTCGCATCGAACCCGAGGTCGACGATTACCGGCTGCCACCCGTTGGTCTGCTCGAGCGTGATTACATCTCCGAAGGCAGTCTGCATGTAGATGTTTAGACGGACGTGGTGGATGTCGATGTCCCCGTCACCGTCGAAGTCGCCTCCGTCCCGGCCCAGAAACTCGAAATCAAACTCGATCCAGGGATCGTTGAAGTGATC
>NZ_JACIBX010000032.1 GCF_014195545.1 Limimaricola variabilis
GATCACTTCAACGATCCCTGGATCGAGTTTGATTTCGAGTTTCTGGGCCGGGACGGAGGCGACTTCGACGGTGACGGGGACATCGACATCCACCATGTCCGCCTCAACATCTATATGCAGGCCGCCTCCGGCGAGGTTGTCACGCTTGAGCAGAGCAATGGGTGGGCACCGGTGATCGTGGACCTTGGCTTCGATGCAACCGAGGTTTCTCACACCTACGAGATGGTGGTCACCGGATCAGAGGCCATCTTCGTTGTCGATGGCACGGTGATCGGTCGCTTCGACAGCAGCGATATGCTGTACGGCACGTGGACGGCCGGGGAGATGAAAGGCTTCGCCAACCTCTGGTGCGTGGATCCTTCACTGGAGGTCTGGGCGGGGGAATGGAAATATTCCGGCCAGCCCATCCGCGGCACCCTCTCGGCAATGGAGGTGAGGCCCGGAGATCTGGGCGGCTTCGAGCCCTTGCCCTCGAACCTGACGCTCAACGGTACAAAGCGCTCCGACGATCTAATCGGACAGAATGGGCACGACATGATCCACGGTCATGAGGGCAATGATGTGCTCCTGGGGAACCGAGGCAATGACTGGCTCTACGGGGGCGAGGGCAAGGACACCCTATTCGGGGGCGCCGGATCCGACATCCTGAATGGGGGCGGGGGCCGGGATATGATCTACGGCGGCGCGGGCGACGGACTGCGCGACGTCTTCGTCTTCTCCTCAACATCCGATAGCGGGCAAGGCAAGCAGTGCGATGAAATCCATGATCTTGTCTCGGGCATCGATCTCATCGACCTTAGTGGAATCGATGCGAACACGAGGACTATGGCTGCGGGCGACCAAGCCTTTCTCTTCAGCCACACCAGCGCACAAGCGCATTCGGTCTGGCACGCAAAATCAGGCTCTGACCTCTTGCTGCGGGGGGATGTCAACGGCGACAGGACACCCGACTTCGAGATCCGCCTTGCGAACGTCAGTGCCCTCACTGCCGGCGACTTCGTCCTGTGAGTAACGGAGGGCTATTCAGCTGCAGCTCAGGACCAAAGGCTGAGTGCAGCGGCCCAGAGGGTCGCCAAGCCGGTGATGATCAAGTTTGCCCCGATATCACGTTCCCCGATGACCTGATCCCATATACGGATCAGCGCCAGCCAAAGAAGCGGGGTAGAGAGCAAGATCCAGCCGCCAAAGCTCACCACGTCTGGCACTATCGTTTGCATTTGGACACCCTCCGGTCTTTGCTATGACGTAACGTCAAATTGCGGCAGGTCTATGAGGGTCGTCGAGGCTGACTGGATCATGTCCTACGGAATTCTCTGATCGCGTCTGTCAATGTGATGTAGCTGAGACGGCCATCATGTTTCTCGGATGGGTGGGATTACGAAAGCCTACCTGAATCGAGGGATGACCGCGAAGACCAAACCAAGCCCATGATGGACCTGAGAGAACTCGTTGAGAAGTGCGGTGCCGCAGACCTTCTTCGGGGGATGATCGGCTTCGCAGCTGAGCGGACCATGAAAGCAGAGGCCGAGGCGAGGACTGGCGCTGCCAAAGGCGCGCGTTCGCCGCTGTGCGAGGTTGACCGGAACGGCTACCGGGGTGTGGCGGGGACGCGCGTGCTGGTCAGGTCACATCGGACATTCCGAAGTTCCCCCAGGCTAGGGACGGGCGCCAGGCAGGTCGGTTCTTCACACTGGCGATAACATTGTTCGGTCGTCGGGGCCAAAGCAGGCTATGTGGACGTCGAAATTTGAAATGGTTAGCCGTGACCTACCATGATGTCCCCACCCAACTACTTGATCGGATGCTGGATTGAATAACCCATTGACCCGGTTCGAGCGACAGGAACCTTGGCAGCCAGCCCGGCACGGGCCGCTTCACGAAGCGGTCTGGCATTTTCTCGCGACGGCCAGCCTGTGCTTCGGGGCTTGGTATCTCTATTGGCGCTGGACCAGTTCGGTGAATTTCGACGCGTTGTGGTTCTCGGTGCCGCTGCTGTTGGCCGAGACCGCCGCCTATATCGGACTGATCCTGTTCGTGCTCAACCTGTGGAGCGCGCGGAGCCCGCAACCCGGCACGCCGCCGGCTAGCTTCGACGAAATCAGCGATGATCCCGATGCGCCAGTGCGCCCGTTGGTGGTCGACGTCTTCTTCGCGACTTACAGCGAGGATCCGGAATTGGTCCGTCTCGGGGTGCGCGACGCCAAGGCGCTGCGCTATCCGCATCCGATCGATGTGCGCGTTCACGTGCTTGACGACGGCAAGCGCGAGGCAATGGCGCAGATGGCGCGCGAGGAAGGCGCGATCTACCAGAGCCGAGAGGGCAATGCAGGGTTCAAGGCTGGGAACCTACGCAACGCGCTCGAGAACAGCTCCGGCGATCTGGTGGTGATCTGCGACGCTGATACCCGGCCCTTTCCGGAGTTCCTTGAGGAGACACTAGGCTA
>NZ_JACIBX010000033.1 GCF_014195545.1 Limimaricola variabilis
TGTTGCAACCAAGCAGAATTGTCACCGGTTCTGCAAAGCAGAAGTGTCGCTGGTGGTTCTGACGGGAGCGCAGCCGGGCAGGGCGGAGACCTCAGTTCTCGGAGGCCTGACCGGCTGCGCGGGCCTGGGCGCGGCGGGCCAGCTTCGAGTTCCAGCCATCGTTGCGGCGACCGGTCTTGCGATACCCGGTGCGGGCGCTCTCGGGACGCACCTCGGGTGCAGCCGTGGCCTTGTCCTGCTGTCGCTTGATGTGGGCCAGCACCGCGCCGAGGTGCTTGTTCTCGGTGATCGCGGCGTGGGTGACACGCTGCTGATGCGGGTCGAAGATGGTGCAGGGCAGGACGATGCCCTTGTGCCGGACCTGGATGCGGCCATCGGGAAACTCGTAGGTATCGGCGAATTTGCCCACCAGTTCGCGGGTCAGCTCGTTCACCTCCAGCCGGATGCACTTGTGGTCGTATTTCAGCGTCAGATCCTTGCTGACATAGCGCTTGTCGCGCAGGCAGAATATCTCGACCAGTCGATCCGGCGCGACATTCAGCGGCCTGTGCAGGTTGTCCGGCCTGGCGGCGGGCTTGGCGAACTTCGCGTTATAGCGCGCCACGAAGCCCGGCAGGAACGCGTTCGCCGCCGCGATGTCCGAGATGCCGGCCAGACGCAGCTCCTTCACCAGCCGGTCCTGCAGCGTGCGGTTGGCGCGCTCGACACGGCCCTTGGCCTGGCTCGAATGGGCGCACAGGATCTCGATCTGCAGCTCCGCCAGGGCCCGACCGAACTGGGTCATGCCGGTCATGTGGTCGCTGGGTTTGGGCACCCGAAACACCGAGTGCTTGTCGCTGTAGAAGGCGACCGGACGGCCATGTTGCACCAGGTAGCGCTCCAGTGCCTCGAAATAGCTGAACGTGCTTTCGGAGATGACGAAGCGCAGTTCCATCAGCCTGCTGGTGGCATCGTCGATGAAGACCAGCAGCGTGCAGGGATCGCCACGATCCTCGAACCAGCGATGCTCCGAGCCGTCGATCTGGATCAGCTCGCCGAAACATTCGCGGCGCAGGCGCGGCTGGTGAAAGGCCCGGCGCTGCTTGCGCGACAGCCACAAGCCGTCCGCGACCATCCACTTGCGCAGGGTCTCGCGCGAGACCGTCAGACCGTGGTCGTCCCGCAACCGCTCCGCCGCCAGCGTCGGCCCGAAATCCGCATAGCTCTCGCGGATCAACGACAGGGCATAGTCGCGCTTGGCGGTATGGATTTGGTTGTTCGGAGCGCGCCCGCGCGCCCGGTGCCGGATCGCCGCCGCACCATCCGCCCGATACCGCTTCAGCAGCCGGAAGATCTGGCGCCGGGTCAGCCCCAATAAGTGTGCGCCGTTCTGGACAGCGATCCGACCGTCATCGATTTGCGCCAGAACCTCGACGCGCTGCAACTCGCGCTCGCTCATCAGAACCCATCCCATGCTCGGTCTCTCTGCCTGTGCTCGGTGCAGGCGAGAGTGACACTTCTGCATTGCTCATGGGTGACACTTTAGCTTTGCTGCTACA
>NZ_JACIBX010000034.1 GCF_014195545.1 Limimaricola variabilis
TTGACCGAACGTTAGCGTCGATTCTGCCGGCCAGTCAATAAATAAATCCAGTTGATTTAATAATTGAATGTGCTGCATGATGGGGGCAGGGAGGATATCGGATGGACAAATCCGAAGTGCGCAGCCTTGCGGGCGGCGCGAACCAGCGCGGATTGCGCGATCACAACGAGCGGCTGCTGCTCAGCCTGATGCAACGACATGGTCCCATGCCCGGCAGCGATCTGGCGCGGCTTTCGGGCCTCTCTCCCCAGACCGTCTCGGTGATCCTGCGCCGTCTCGACGAGGATGGCATGGTGTTGCGCGGCACGCCGCAGCGTGGGCGCGTCGGCAAGCCGCGCGTCCCGGTGGGGCTCGATCCGGACGGGGCGTTTTCGATCGGCCTCAAGATCGGGCGTCGCAGCGCCGATCTGCTGATCGTCGACTTGCTGGGCCAGCCACGTGGCCAGCTGCACGACACCTACCGTTATCCCGATCCCGCCGGCATCATGCGGTTTCTCGAAGCGGGCATCGAGGATCTGTTGGCACGGCTGCCGGCGCGGCTGCGCGACCGGGTCGCCGGGATCGGCGTCGCCCGGCCGCACGAGCTCTGGATCTGGCCCGAAACCATCGGCGCGCCGCCAGCGGCGCTCGACGGCTGGCGCGGTTTCGATTTCGCCGCCGAGATCGGCCGGTTCTCGGCCTTTCCCGTCTTCGTCGACAACGACACCACGGCCGCCTGTCGCGCAGAGCATGTCTATGGAAGGGGACGGGCGTTTCGCGACTACGCCTATTTCTTCGTGGGCTCCTTCATCGGCGGCGGCGTGGTGCTGAACCATTCGGTGTTCGAGGGCGCGCGCGGCAATGCCGGGGCCATGGGGTCGTTGCCGACGCGCGACGCCGCCGGTCGGCCGGCGCAGCTTATCGACACGGCCTCGTTGCACATGCTCGAGCGGCGGCTCGAGGCGGCCGGCCACGACCCGGCGCGGCTGTGGAGCCTGCCGCAGGACTGGTCCGGCATGAGCGACGTAATCGAGCCCTGGCTCGACGAGGCGGGCGAGGAGCTGGCGCGCGCCGCCGCCACTGTCTGTGCGGTCATCGACTTCGAGGCGGTGCTGATCGATGGCGGCTTTCCCGAGCAGGTGCGCGCATCCTTGGTGGAACGGGTCAGGGCGGGGCTCGACCGGGTCGATCTGCGCGGCTTAATCCCACCACGGATCGAGGCTGGCGCGGTGGGCGGCAATGCGCGCGGTCTCGGCGCCGCCTGCGCACCGATCTTCGCGCAGTTCCTGCTCAACACCCATTCGGGGTGGTGAGCGATACTTGAACCGCGACTCCGCGGTGGTTGGAGGGTAGGGCGCTCACGTCCTCTTCTCCAGCATCTTGGCCCGGAACACCTCGGCG
>NZ_JACIBX010000035.1 GCF_014195545.1 Limimaricola variabilis
CCCATCCCATGCTCGGTCTCTCTGCCTGTGCTCGGTGCAGGCGAGAGTGACACTTCTGCATTGCTCATGGGTGACACTTTAGCTTTGCTGCTACATTAGATATTTCGCGTAATCTACATTATGTAATATTTGCTACAGCATAGCTATGCAATCTGATTGCCAACCCGGAGTTACCGACCTCTCAAGCCTTCTTTTGGAATTGGTGGAAGTTCTGTAGGCTCGACCTATTCGACCCAAAACGATTTCACATGACAGCGTGTGAACGATCCTCGCAGCAAGTCCGGATGATCCTTCGCGCCCATGGCGCTCCTATGTGGCTCGCTCCGGTAGGCAAAATTTACGAGCGCCTCTTCACTGCTCCAAAGCGACATGTTCAGCGGATCAAGCTTTTGGTCATCTGGCAGGACCTGTGCCTCGAATTCAAGCCCACTCTGCTCACGGATGACGTTTCGGATGGCATAGTTGCCTTGACCAAAGGCCAATGCACCTGGTCCGAGCCCGCCAAGGCCGATAGAGGTTATGGCGAAAACCCGGCTCAGCTCGGGACTTTTCGGCGTGTGTTTCAAAGCAATGGGCGCGGGAGAACGGCCACGCCAGTTGACGTCGCCATAGCTTGCATAGGGCAGAAGAAGCCCGGCCGAAACTTTCGTAGCGCTAGAAAGAATGGGGATCCACGTATGCCTATTAGCCAGGAAACCAGAAGCGCTGGCCTCATCATGCCAGAATGTGACCCATGATCGGACATTGCGCCGACGCTTGGGAAGCCCGGTCGGTGCCCAGTCGACCTCGGTGCCGGCCACATGGGCATCGGCTCCGGCCGGCTTCCTGCTCTGGTCAGAGTCTGCTGAAAGATTGCTTTCGAAACGCGCGTTAATGATGGTGATCGCATTCGGCATCGGCGATTTCCACACTTTGTGACGTGACAGGTAAACCAGCATTTTGCCGCACTGCGAACGTCGAGCGACCTGGTTGTAAATTGAGGATAGACGACGCTTGGGGTCAATGCAGAAGGATGTTGGAATATCCGGGCTAGCCTGTGCCATAGTGATCGCTGGCGTCGTGGGCCGGGTGCGAAACTTAAGCTCATAGTCCTCGCCGCTGACCTAGCTAGGGTCAGGACTCGTTAACCCTCAAAGCCAGAACATGACGGTCGCGGCCAGGGCGATGGCAGAAAGGAAGACCTTCGGGCATCTGTCGTAGC
>NZ_JACIBX010000036.1 GCF_014195545.1 Limimaricola variabilis
GACGAGAAGACGGCGGCCGATTTCGGCGTCGACGTCAGCCCGCGGCTGGAGGTGGTGAAGACCGCCGAGCCGCCGGAGCGCAAGGCGGGGATGATGGTCGGCTCGGTCGACGAGCTGGTCGAGAAGCTGAAGGATCTGGGGGTCGTGGGATGAGCGTGCTGCTTCTGGCCGAGGTCACGGACGGCGAATTGAACCGTGACGCCACCGCCCGCGCCGTCTCGGCGGTGCAGGGTCTGGGCGATGTGACGCTCCTGTGCGTCGGCGCCAAGGCCAAGGACGCCGCAAACGCCGCGGCGACGATTCAAGGCGTGGTCCGCGTGCTCTGCGCCGAGGATCCGCTCTACTCCCACCGCCTGGCCGAGCCGGTCGCGGCGCTGGTGGCGCAGCTGGCCGAAGGCCACGAGGTGATCGCCGCCCCCGCCACCACCGACGCCAAGAACGTCATGCCGCGCGTCGCGGCGCTCCTCGACGTGATGATCATCCCCGACGTGCTGGCGGTGCATGGCGACGGCAGCTTCGACCGCCCGGTCTATGCCGGCAACGCGGTGCAGACCGTGAAGTCGCGCGACGCGACCAAGGTGATCACCATCCGCACCACCGGCTTCGAGCCGGCGGGCGACGGCGGGTCGGCCTCGGTCGAGGACGTGGCGCCCGCCGCCGATCCGGGCCTGTCCGCCTGGGTCGAGGACAAGCTCGCCGAGAGCGACCGGCCGGAGCTGACCTCGGCCGGGATCGTGGTCTCGGGCGGCCGCGGCGTCGGCTCGCAGGAGAACTTCGCGCTGATCGAGAAGCTCGCCGACAAGCTCGGCGCCGCCGTCGGCGCGAGCCGTGCCGCGGTTGACTCGGGCTTTGCCCCGAACGACTGGCAGGTCGGCCAGACCGGCAAGGTGGTGGCGCCCGCGCTCTACGTCGCGGTCGGCATCTCCGGCGCGATCCAGCACCTCGCGGGGATGAAGGACTCCAAGGTCATCGTGGCGATCAACAAGGACGAGGAGGCGCCGATCTTCCAGGTCGCCGATTACGGCCTCGTCGCCGACCTGTTCACCGCGCTGCCCGAGCTCACCGAAAAGCTCTGAACGACAGGACGGCCCGGCGC
>NZ_JACIBX010000037.1 GCF_014195545.1 Limimaricola variabilis
GGGCGCGCGCTACTTCCAACTGCGACTCTTGTTTGAAAACAATGCCCTATCAAGCAGGAGTTTTCCAGTATGGGACGTGTATACGCGCAGTTGACGCTTGAGGAGCGCCGCAAGATCGAACGCTGGCGCCATGCCAGGGTGTCCGTGAACGAGATGGCGCGGATATTGCAGCGTCACCGCTCGACCATTTTCCGCGAGCTCAGGCGCAATCATTTCCAGGATCCCTGCATGCCCAAGGTCGTGGGCTACTTCGCGATGGCCGCGCAGTTGAGAACCAGCGATCGTCGGGCGCGGCAGCGCAAGCTGATCCGCCATTCGCAGCTGCGTGACCAAGTCGTCGATCGGATCAAGGACGGCTGGACCCCGGAGCAGATCGCCGGCCGGATGCGCATCGAGCGCGCGCCGCTGCGGGTCTGCCAGGAAACCATCTATCGCTACATCTACGCCAAAGAAGGCATGCGCGAAGAGCTGTGGTGGTATCTCCCGACCCATCGCAAGGCCCGGCGCCCGAGACGCGCCCGCAAGCGTCGCGCGCCGAAATTCCACCGCGATGTCAGCATCCTGTTTCGACCCGAAGCCGTGGCGCAACGCTCCCAGTTCGGTCACTGGGAGGCTGACTTGATGCTGTTCCGGCAGCGGTTCGGCTCCGCCAACGTGACCTCGCTCGTCGAGCGCGTCAGTCGGTTCACCGTGCTGCTGAAGAACGCCGACAAGCGGACCCGACCCGTCATGGACAAGGTCATCGCGGCGATCCGTGCCCTGCCCCAACCGGCGCGCAGATCGATCACCTTCGATCGGGGCAGCGAGTTCGTCTCGTGGCCGCATCTCCAAGCCGAGATCGGCACGAACAGCTGGTTCTGCGACCCCTCCGCGCCTTGGCAGAAGGGCACGGTCGAGAACACCAACCGCCGTGCCCGCCGCTGGCTGCCCCGGGAGCGCGACATCGGCCAACTCTCCGACCACGACATCCGCGAGATCTGCGACCGGCTGAACGCTACGCCGCGCAAATGCCTCGGATGGAGAACCCCCGC